>NZ_CP115541.1:2102500-3363169 GCF_031834595.1 Stenotrophomonas oahuensis
GTTTATCAAAAACACAGCACTCTGCAAACACGAAAGTGGACGTATAGGGTGTGACGCCTGCCCGGTGCTGGAAGGTTAATTGATGGGGTCAGCCGCAAGGCGAAGCTCTTGATCGAAGCCCCAGTAAACGGCGGCCGTAACTATAACGGTCCTAAGGTAGCGAAATTCCTTGTCGGGTAAGTTCCGACCTGCACGAATGGCGTAACGACAGCGGCGCTGTCTCCACCCGAGACTCAGTGAAATTGAAATCGCTGTGAAGATGCAGCGTTCCCGTGGCAAGACGGAAAGACCCCGTGAACCTTTACTATAGCTTTACACTGAACGTTGAGTTCGTCTGTGTAGGATAGGTGGGAGGCTATGAAACTGTGGCGCTAGCTGCAGTGGAGCCATCCTTGAAATACCACCCTGTCGTGCTTGACGTTCTAACCTGGGCCCATTATCTGGGTCGGGGACCGTGTATGGTGGGTAGTTTGACTGGGGCGGTCTCCTCCTAAAGAGTAACGGAGGAGCTCGAAGGTACGCTCAGCGCGGTCGGACATCGCGCACTGTGTGCAAAGGCATAAGCGTGCTTGACTGCAAGATCGACGGATCAAGCAGGTAGGAAACTAGGACTTAGTGATCCGGTGGTTCTGTATGGAAGGGCCATCGCTCAACGGATAAAAGGTACTCCGGGGATAACAGGCTGATACCGCCCAAGAGTTCATATCGACGGCGGTGTTTGGCACCTCGATGTCGGCTCATCACATCCTGGGGCTGTAGTCGGTCCCAAGGGTATGGCTGTTCGCCATTTAAAGTGGTACGCGAGCTGGGTTCAGAACGTCGTGAGACAGTTCGGTCCCTATCTGCCATGGGCGTTGGAGATTTGAGAGGGGCTGCTCCTAGTACGAGAGGACCGGAGTGGACGAACCTCTGGTGTTCCGGTTGTCACGCCAGTGGCATTGCCGGGTAGCTATGTTCGGAAGCGATAACCGCTGAAAGCATCTAAGCGGGAAGCGCGCCTCAAGATGAGATCTCCCGGGGCACAAGCCCCCTGAAGGAACCATATAGACTATGTGGTTGATAGGTCAGGTGTGTAAGTGCAGCAATGCATTGAGCTAACTGATACTAATGATCCGTGTGGCTTGACCATATAACCTCAAGTTGCCTTGGCTTTACGACAGCGTCGTAAGAGCATCCAAGTGCACGCTACGTCACAAGAACTATGCGAGACAGGCGCTGATAGCGCTGCTCCAACCGTCTCCCTGGTGAAATTAGCGCTGTGGAACCACCCGATCCCATCCCGAACTCGGAAGTGAAACGCAGCTGCGCCGATGGTAGTGTGGCTCAAGCCATGCGAGAGTAGGTCATCGCCAGGGTTTACACCCAAAACCCCGCTGCTCACGCAGCGGGGTTTTTCTTCCGGTAGCACACGACCGTTGGTCGTGTGACCCGTGGGAAACATGCCGAGCTGGCGCAACGCGCTGCTCCAACCGTCTCCCTGGTGAAATTAGCGCTGTGGAACCACCCGATCCCATCCCGAACTCGGAAGTGAAACGCAGCTGCGCCGATGGTAGTGTGGCTCAAGCCATGCGAGAGTAGGTCATCGCCAGGGTTTACACCCAAAACCCCGCTGCTCACGCAGCGGGGTTTTTCTTTGTGCGCGAAATACCGGAACCACGGGCTAACCGGATTGGGGTGTTTGGGGATGGTCGGGACTGGTAGCGTCGGTCGCAAGACGACGGCCGATAACCTGGGTGATTGCTATAACGCATGGACCCGTGCAATCGAACGCGTGACATCACGCGTTCCCTCCGATTCTGGTCATGCCCCATCGAACGCGGACACGACATCGGCGGTCGACTATCGTGCGACCCGCGCCACAGTAGCACCGACGCACCGCATCGATGAACGCGTCGCCACGCGCCCGGGCGACCAATTCCCGACAAACAAACCCGCGCTTCCCTGATACCTGATCGACTGCCGCTGGCTGCATCAAACCCCAGACAGCACAAACAAAAACGGCACCCCGAAGGATGCCGTTCCTGATTGAACCGAACCCCGCCGCTTACTTCGCAGCCGGCTCCGAAACCTTGCCCTTCATCATCTCGTCGCGGGCCGCCTTGAACGGGTTGCCCTCGTACCAGTTCGGCCACTTGCCAGCGGTCGCCAGCTCCTGACCCACGCCGTACAGCAGCTGCAGGTCTTCCACCGTGCCGTCCAGCTTCCAGGTGGCCTGGTCGTACTCATCCTTCGGCCCGTGGTAACGATCACGCCCGTAGGCCTCAGCCGCCTTGCGGCCGGCTTCCACGCCACCGTCGCGCAGGTCTTCGCCGCCGTCGGCATACAGTGCCGGCACACCCGCCTTGGCGAAGTTGAAGTGATCCGAACGGAAGTAGAACCCGCTCTGCACCGAGGTCTCACCGTGCAGCGTACGGTCCTGCTTGGCCGCGAGCGGCTTCAGGATGTCTTCCAGTTCGGAGCTGCCAAAGCCGGTCACGGTCATGTCCTTGGCACGCCCAGCCACCGACATCGCGTCGATGTTGATCACGCCGGCAATCTTGTCCAGCGGGAAGGTCGGGTGGGTCACGTAGTACTTCGAGCCCAGCAGGCCCGACTCTTCCAGCGTCACCGCCAGGAACACCACCGAACGTTCCGGGGCCGGCTTCTGCTGCGCCATCGCACCGGCGATTTCCAGAATGCCGGCCACGCCAGTCGCGTTGTCCACCGCACCGTTGTAGATGTTGTCGCCCTGCTCACCCTCGTGCTTGCCCAGGTGGTCCCAGTGCGCCATGTACAGCACCGCTTCGTCGGCCTGCTTGCTGCCCGGCAGCACGCCCACCACGTTGCGCGAGGTCTTCTCGCTGATGGTGCTCTTCAGGTCCACCGACATCTTCGCCTTCAGCGGCACCGGCTTGAAGCCGCGCTTGTTGGCATCCTTGTACGCCTGGTCCAGGTCCAGCCCGGCGTCGGCAAACAGCTGGCGCGCGGCATCCGCACTCAGCCAGCCCTGCGCCGGCAGGCGCGGTTCCGGATCACCCTTGGCCGGCAAGTCGTACTGCGGGCCGGCCCAGGAGTTCTTCACCACATCCCAGCCGTAGGAAGCGCCTGCGGTGTCGTGCACGATCAGCGCGGCGGCAGCACCCTTGCGCGCGGCCTCTTCGAACTTGTACGTCCAACGGCCGTAGTAGGTCATGCGCTTGCCGTCGAACAGCTTCTCCTCGTTGACGTGGAAGCCCGGGTCGTTGACGAACATGACGACCGTCTTGCCCTTCCAGTCCTGGCCGGCGTAGTCGTTCCACTTCTGTTCCGGCGCATCCACGCCGTAGCCGACGAACACCAGGTCGCTGCCGTCGATCTTCACTTCCTGCTGGCCGCTGCGCGTACCGATCACCATGTCAGTGCCGAACTTCAGGTCGCGCGCCTTGCCGGCCTGGTCCAGCTTCAGAGCGGTGCTCTCATCGGCCGTGGTTTCGGTCATCGCCACGTCCTGGAACCAGCTGTCGCCGTTGCCCGGCTGCAGGCCGATGCGCTGCATCTGGTCGCGGATGTAGTTCACCGTGCGCTCTTCGCCGGCGCTGCCGGGGGCGCGGCCCTCGAACTCGTCCGAGGCCAGGGTCTTGACCAGTTCGCCGAAGTCGGCCTCATTGATCTCGGGCGAGAACGCATGCGCGCTCGCCGTGGGAGCGGCGTCAGTGGCCGGCGCAGGCGCGGCGGCGGGGGCTTCGGGCTCGCCCTTGCACGCGGTCAGCGCGGCAGTGGCGGCCAGGCACAGCAGAAGTTTGCGGGGCATCATCAATTCCTGGTGACTAAGGGCCGGTACCCGGGCAGGGCACCGGATGAAAAGGGTATCAATCCTGCGGCGCGGTATCGGTGTCGTACGGAATCGGCTCCGCACCATTCACCGGACCGATGGTGGCGGTGCGATGCACGTACAGCACCACTTCGCGCTCGAACTTCAGCTCACCCGCGACCGAGGCCTTCGGCCCGATGATCACACGCGGCTTGCGCGGCGCGTTGAGCGAGATGCTGAAGTTGGGCTTTTCGATGTGGATGCCGCCCTCGACCTGCGAACCGATGCCCACGGTGATGTCACCGTTGACCGTCTTGATGCTGTTGCGCACCCGCGTTTCGACCAGGCCAATGCCACCGTTGACGGTCTCAACGCCGCCCTCGATCTGGCCGCCGCGGTCAACGAAGATGCTGCCATTCACCGTTTCAACAGTGCCGCCCGCGGTGACCCGCGGGCCCAGAGAGATCTTGCCGTTGACCGTGGACACGCCGCCGGTGCGCGCGCCCTCTTCGATATCAATCCCGCCGTTGACGGTCTCGACGCTATGGGTGGTTGCCCCGGCACCTACCCGGATGCTGCCGTTGACGGTCTCCAGATCGCCAAACGCCTGCCCGGCCTCCACCTTGATGCTGCCGTTGACCTTGCTCACGTCCTCCAGCGCCCACGCCGGCCCGACGGGCAGCAGCAGGGCAAACAACAGCGGGAGCGAAAACTGTCTCATGAGGTCCTCTTCGGTCGTATGAGCGGCTGGCAGGCCGCGTGCAGGAATGTCACCATGCAGTGCTGCAATCCGCATCTGCCTGAAGTCACTGGAAAGCCCTTGCGCGCCAACGCTTTTTCCTCACGCCGGGATAACAAATCCATCGCCGCGCAGGGCATGAAAGCGCGTGGGCCGCTGCTGGCGACCGCGCTGCTGCTGGTGGCCAGCCTGCTGCTGCCGGCTCCGTTGCCGGCGCAGACGTCCAAGGAAACCGAACGCAAGCTGCAGAAGCTGCGCACCGAACTGAAAGGCGTGGCGCAGGAACGGCGCAGCCTGGAAGGCCAGCGTGGGCAGGCCTCGCGGCAGTTGCGCGAGGCCGATGAAAAGGTGGCGCGCACCGGGCGCGTGCTGGCCCAGACCGAAACCGCCCTGCAGGCTGAAACCCGCGCACTCGAACAGGCGCAGCAGCGCCGCGTCGAGCTGGAAACGGGCCTGGAGCAGCAGCGCAAGGAGCTGGCCTCCCTGCTGCAGGCCGCCTACCGCATCGGCAACCACGCACCGTTGAAGCTGCTGCTGTCCCAGGACCGCGTGGCCGACGCCAACCGCAGCCTGGCGTATCACCGCTACCTGCAGCGCGAGCGCGCCCGCCGCATCGGCACACTCACCGCCGACCTGACCGAACTGCAAACGCTGGAAGCGCAGATCACCGAGCGTCGCCAGGCACTGGAAGGCACCCGCCAGCAGCAGAAGCAGCAGGCCGCCGAACTGGCCAAGGACCGCCGCGACCGCGCCGCCACCGTGGCCAACCTGGACGAGCGCTTCAAGGACCGCAGCGAGCGCGAAAAGGCGCTGGGCCAGGATGCCAAGGCACTGGAAACCCTGCTCGCCAACCTGCGCGCCGCCGCCGCGCGCGCCGAAGCCGAGCGCCGCGCTGCCGCGCGCAGGGCCGCGGCCGAAAAGGCGGCCGCCGAGAAGGCCGAACGCGAAGCCGCCGCCAGCGGCACCAAGCCGCCGCCGCGCGCCACCAAGGTGCCGCCGCAGGTCGCCTCCGCGCCGGCCCCGAAGGTCGGCGGGTTGGGCTGGCCGTTGTCCGGCAATCTGCTCGCCCGTTACGGCGGCAAGCTGCCCGATGGCCGCACCAGCAGCGGCGTGCTCATCGGGGCCAACGCCGGCAGCACGGTCACCGCCGTAGCGGATGGCACCGTGGTGTTCTCCGACTGGATGACCGGCTACGGCATGATCCTCATCGTCGACCACGGCAACGGCTACATGAGCCTGTACGCGCACAACGACACCCTGCTGCGCGATGCCGGTTCCGCGGTGAAGAAGGGTGATGCCGTGGCCAAGGTCGGTAACTCCGGCGGCCAGGGCGTCACGGCGCTGTACTTTGAACTGCGTCGCAACGGCCAACCGGTCGATCCCACCTCGTGGCTGCAGCGACGCTGACATTCAACGGGAATTTACCCCTGCTTCGCGCATAATCGGGACGATGTTTCCCCGCACACCCTGGAGTGCTTCATGCGCGTAGCCCGTTCCGCCACCTTGCTGCTGGCCCTGCTGCCGGCGCTGTCCTGGGCGCAGCAGACCGCACCGGCCGCCCAGAGCGACAGTGACGCGGCCAACAGCGAAGAGGCGGTGACCTCGCGCGTGCCGCTGGAAGAGATCCGCCGCTACGTGGGGGTGTACAACGCGGTGCGGGCCGCCTACGTGGACCCGGTGGACGACAAGAAGCTGATGCAGTCGGCCATCCGCGGCCTGCTGCTGGACCTGGATCCGCACAGTACCTACTTCGACAAGGAAGATGCCGAAGCCTTCGACGAACAGGCAGAAGGTGCCTACGAAGGCATCGGTGTCGAACTGCAGCAGCAGCCTGACAACAGCAGCTTGAAGGTCATCGCGCCGATCGACGACACCCCGGCATCGAAGGCCGGCATTCTTGCCGGCGACCTCATCATTGCCATCGACGGCAAGCCGATCAGCGCCATTGAAGCCACCGAGCCGCTGCGCGGCAAGGCCGGGTCCAAAGTCGTGCTGACCATCGTCCGCGAAGGCAAGGCCAAGCCGTTCGATGTCTCGATCACCCGCCAGACAATTCGCGTCACCAGCGTGCGCAGCCGCATGCTCGAACCGGGTTATGGCTATGTGCGCCTGAGCACCTTCCAGGCCGACACCGGTGCCGATTTCCAGAAGCACGTGGCGCAGTTGCAGAAGCAGGCTGGCGGCCAGCTCAAGGGCCTGGTGCTGGACCTGCGCAGCAACCCCGGTGGCCTGCTCACCGCCGCCGTGCAGGTGGCCGATGACCTGCTGGAGAAGGGCAACATCGTCAGCACACGCGGTCGCATCTCGATCAGCGATGCGCGCTTTGACGCCACCCCGGGTGACCTGCTCAAGGGCGCACCGGTGGTGGTGCTGACCGACGCCGGTTCGGCCAGCGCGTCGGAAGTGCTGGCCGGCGCACTGCGTGACAACGGCCGTGCCCGCGTGATCGGCAGCCGCACCTTCGGCAAGGGCTCGGTGCAGACCGTACTGCCGTTGGACAACGGCGATTCCGTCAAGCTCACCACGGCGCGCTATTACACCCCCAGTGGCAAGTCGATCCAGGCCACCGGCATCGTGCCGGACGTGGTGCTGCTGCCGGAGAAAAAGGATGGCGACGATGACCTGCCCGCCAGCCTCACCGACTACAGCGAAGCGACGTTGCCGGGTCACCTGCGCGGCGATGATGAAGGCGGCGAAGGCTACACCGCCGGCGATGTGCTGCCGGGCGATGGTCCGATCAACGATGCGCTGGCGGAATTGAAGCAGCCGGGTTCGGTGGCGGCGAAGCAGAAGGCGGAGGCGGCGAAGAAGCCGGCGGTGGAGGCAAAGCCGGCGTCGGAAGCGAAGCCTGCTCCGAAACCCTGAGGTATGCCTCAGTTACCGACCAACGGTCGGTACCTACCGGTCTCCGATCCCCGGTAGCGCACGACCGTTGGTCGTGCGCCCGCACCCTCAAAACCCGTGGCGTTTACGCAACCGCCGCGCGATCGCCGCCCGCACATAGACCCCATACCCCAGCCCGAACGCAAACCCGGCAATGTGTGCCCACCACGCCACCATGCCGAAGCTCGGGCCGATGTAGGCGAACACCACCTGCAGTGCCGCCCACACCCCGATCAACAGGTACGCCGGCGCACGCACGAATTCCAGGAACAGCCCCAGCGGGATCACCACCCCCAGCCGTGCCCCAGGGAACAGCGCCAGGTACGCGCCAATCAGCGCCGACACCGCGCCGCTGGCCCCGATGATGATCTGGTCCGGGTTGCCCATCGTGTAGATCGCGGTGAGGTTCGAGATCGCCCCGCCCACCAGGAACAACAGGATCAGCCGCCACGGCCCCAGCACGCGCTCGGCCGGCAGCCCGAAGATCAACAGGAACACCAGGTTGCCCAGCAGGTGCGACCAGTCCGCATGCAGGAACAAGGCGGTGAACAAGCGCAGCACGCTGCCGTCCTGCAGCGTCGCCCACCAGTCCTGCGGATGGGTCAGCCCGGTGGACAGCGCCCCCCAGTCCAGCCACAGGCTTCGGCGGGCGTCGCCCGGCCGAGAAATCGACCACAGGAACGCCAGCCACAGGGCCGTGAACAGCAGCGGCGTGGCCCAGCGCAGGGCGGTTTTTCGGCGTGAGGGCAGGGAGACGAACATGGGTGGTGCAGCCTAACCCGGAGCAGGTCTGAGCGGGGTAAGGAGGCGTTCAGGCTGAATGGCCGAATACGCCTATCGCGTTATTGTTTCATTAACCGGTCTGGGTATACTCGCATACGGCGTCGTATGTCGGGAGGGGACTCCGGCGCATGTTTTCCGGCCTTTGCGGGTGGGAAAGCGTGCAGGCGCGCGTTGCCAAACATCACCGCAAATCCGGAGAGTAAAAACGATGCAAACCGCTTCCACGCTTGCCCGCGTCACCGCCCTGGCCGTCGGCATCGCCGGTGCCCTGGCCGTTGGCCACGTTCACGCCGCCGCCTTCCAGCTGAAGGAAAACAGCGCCAAGGGCCTCGGCCGCGCTTTTGCCGGTTCCGGCAGCGCCGCCGGCGACGCCTCGATCATCGCCGTCAACCCGGCCGGCATGCGCCAGCTGGACGGCACCCTGGTCCAGGGTGACCTGAGCGCCATCAGCTTCAAGGCCGAATTCGAAGGCACCGGCCGCAAGCCGACCGGCCAGCCGCAGACCGGCGGCGACGGCGGCGACGCCGGCATGATCGCCCCGGTTCCGGCCGCGTACTTCCACATGCCGATCGGCGAAAAGGCCCACTTCGGCGTCTCGCTGACCGCACCGTTCGGCTTCAAGACCGATTACGACAACGGCTGGGTGGGTCGCTACAGCGGCCTGAAGACCGACCTGAAGGCCATCGACCTGGGCTTTGCGGCTTCGTACGACGTCAACCCGTACGTGTCGTTCGGCGCGTCGGTGTTCGTTGAGCACCTGACCATCGAACTGAGCAACAACATCGACTTCGGCACCGCGCTGGCCCAGTCCCGCGTTCCGGGCTTCGCCCCGGGCAGCGCCGACGGCAAGCTGACCATGGAAGGCGATAACAACGCGGTGGGTTGGACCGTGGGCGGCCTGTTCAGCCCGAACGACGACACCCATATCGGCATCAGCTACCGTTCCAAGGTCGAGCACAAGATCACCGGCGGCGACGCCACCTTCGACGTGCCGCCGCCGGCCGCACAGGTGCTGGCCGTGGCCCAGCCGGGTCGTTTCGTGACCACCTCGGGCAAGGCCACCGTGACCCTGCCGGCCTCGGCCACGATCAGCGTCACCCACAACTTCACCCCGCGCTTCACCATGATGGCCGACGTCACCCGCACCGCGTGGTCGACCGCGTTTGACAGCGTCACCATCGACTACGGTTCGGCCCAGCCGGATTCGGTGCTGGACTTCAGCTACCGTGACACCACCTTCGCTTCGATCGGTGGCGACTACAAGCTGAACGACACCGTCACCCTGCGCGCCGGTGTGGCTTACGACCAGACCCCGACCACCGACGCCCACCGCGACGTCCGCGTGCCGGACACCAGCCGCAAGTGGCTGTCGTTCGGTCTGGGCTGGACCCCGTCGGCGAACACCGAATACAACTTCGGTTACACCCACCTGTTCACCAGCGACCCGAACGTGAACATCGCCGGCACCACCAACAACCAGGGCAACTCGCTGCAGGGCAAGTACAAGGTCCGTGGCGACGTGCTGGCCGCTTCGTTCCAGTACAAGTTCTAATCGCAACAAGCTGAAAAAAGAGGCCCCGCAAACGCGGGGCCTTTTTTGTTCAACATTCACCACTCCGCCCCGCCGCATACAACAACCCCTGCCGCAGGTGCGCCTGGAAATCGCGGTTCCGGTACACCGCCGTGTCATGCCCCAGCCCGGTGTACCAGCTGCGCCCGCCATCAAACGCGTGGCACCACGCAATCGGGTGATCAGCCCCCATCGTCCCGCCCTGGTACATGCGCTCATCCACCGTGGCGATCACCTGCACCGTTCCACGCGGGTTGCTCCGGAAGTTGTACAGCTCATCCCGCACCGGCCAGAACGTGCCCACCGGCTTGCCATCGCGCTCCGGCTGCACCCGGCTGAACTGCAGCCCCTCCGGATGATTGCGGAAGTACGCGCCCACCAGCCGCCCGTACCATGGCCAGTCGTACTCGGTATCCGCCGCCGAATGCACGCCAACGAAGCCCCCGCCGGCGCGGATGAAACCCTCCATCGCCGCCTGTTGCTCCGCATCCAGCACATCGCCGGTGGTATTGGCGAACACCACCACCTTGTAGCGTGCCAGGTTCGCCGCATTGAAGTCCGCCGGGTTCTCACTCTGGTCCACCGCCATGCGCTCGCGCCCGGCCAGCAGGCGCAGCGTACTGACCGCTGTGGGAATGGAATCGTGGCGGAACTTCGCCGTGTGGGTGAAAACCAGTACGCGTTCGGTCGGCGCGGCGATGGCCGCAGGCACGACGGTCAGGCACATGACCAGCAGCAGAGGCAGGACATTCGGGCGCATGGGCCGATCATGCCACAGCCGCGTACAATCGCCCCTCACCGTGCGCCCGGCCATACCCGCGCGCGGCGCACGGACCGCTCGATGCTTCATGACAAGGAAACCGCATGTCGTCTGTTCTGCTTCGCACCACTTTGGCCCTGGGCCTGTCTGCCATCGCCGCCCCGGCCTTCGCCGCCGGCGACTTCGCTGCCTGCTTCACCCTGACCCCGGGCGTGTCCTGGTCCAACGGCAGTGAAACCCTGTCCATCAGCGAGGCCACCGTGGCCGGCGAGTCCGCGCTGGCCGTGACCACCTCCGGTGGCGGCGTCAGCAGCGCTACCGTGCACGACCGCAGCGGCCGCCAGCTGCTTGCCGAGATCCGTTACGGCATTGCCGCCTGGGGCGGCGACGCCGCCGCGCCGGTAATGACCGACACCTTTGACCCGGCACCGACCTTCCCGGCCACCGCCAAGCCCGGAGAGCGTTTCACCGTCACCGGCAAGGGCGAGCGTACGAACCACGCGCAGGACACCGTCACCGATCTCGAGTTCGACGGGTTCTCCGACTACACGTTCGTCGGCTATGAAGACCTGGACGTGGAGATCGACTTCAAGCCGCGCACCTTCGCCAACACCTGCCACCTCACCACGACCTTTGAAGATGGCCGTGCCGAGGTCTGGTATGCCCCAGGCTTTGGCCGCATCAAGTTCCAGCGCTACAGTGGCGACAGCCTGCTGATGAGCGACGAGATCAGCAGCATCGTCAACGAGTAAGGACTGTCCTGCGCGCATGAACCTCGCCGACCCCAACTTCCAGCTGGAAATCGCGGCCAACGTCATGGTCGCAGGCTCGATCCTGCTGGCCGGGCGCAACAACGTCCACACCTGGTGGATGGGAATCGTCGGCTGCGCGCTGTTCGCCCTGGTGTTCGAGCACAACCACCTGTACGCCGACATGGTGCTGCAGTTCTTCTTCATTGCCATCAGCGTGCTCGGCTGGTGGCAGTGGCTGCGCGGCGACCACGGCGCGCCGCTGCCCATCACCCGGGTGCGTCCGCGCGCCTGGGTGTGGCTGGTCCCGGTGGCGGTGCTGGGCACGTTTGGTTATGGCTGGATGCTGCATCGGTTGACCGATGCCCATGCGCCGTTTGTGGACTCGGCTGTGCTCGTGCTGAGTGTCATTGCGCAGTTCCTGATGATGCGGCGCAAGCTGGAATCGTGGTGGGTGTGGCTGCTGGTGAACAGCATTGCCGTGCCGCTGTACTACAGCCGTGGGCTGCATCTGACGTCGATTCTGTATGTCGGGTTCTGGATCAACGCGTTGGTGGCGTACCGGCATTGGCGGAAGTTGATGGTGGCTCGGTAACGGTCGCGGTTTTGATCCGGGGTCATGCGTTACCGGGCGTGGAGGATTTCACGGCGGTCGTCTGTCGACCGACCCTACCTGGCCACGCCCCGTAGTGACACGCCATGCGTGTCATCGATAGCCCATCCGCAAGCCACGCCGTTGCCGTGGATTTTCCCGTGGCCACCGATCACCTGTCGAAGGTGGGGCGGGGTGGGTTTGCGGGACCGTAGAAAACATGGATGTTTTCTACGAGCCCCCATGGATGGGTTTACGGCGTGTCCCGCAAACCCATCCCGGCCCGCCAAACCAGGAAGGCCGTGAACCGAAGGCTGTTCGCACGAATCCAACAGCAGCCGGGCAAGCCCGGCTCTACGTGATCGCGATCAATCGCCCAGCGTCAGCAGCGACGCATTACCGCCGGCAGCCGTCGTGTTCACCGTCACCGTCTTCTCGGTAGCGAAACGCAGCAGGTAGTGCGGGCCGCCGGCCTTCGGACCCGTGCCCGACAGGCCCTGGCCGCCGAACGGCTGCACGCCCACCACCGCGCCGATCTGGTTGCGGTTCACGTACACGTTGCCCACGTTCACCCGCGACGAGATGCGGTCAACCGTTTCATCGATGCGCGAATGCACGCCCAGGGTCAGGCCGTAGCCGGTGGCGTTGATCTGGTCGATCACCGCGTCCAGCTGATCGCCCTTCCAGCGGATCAGGTGCAGCACCGGTCCGAAGATCTCCTTGTGCAGCTGGTCCAGGCTCTTCAGCTCGTACGCGCGCGGCGCGAAGAACGTGCCGTGTGCCGCCGCTTCGCTCAGCTCCGCCGCCGCGATCAGGCGCGCTTCCTTCTCCATCCGCACCGTGTGGTCGCGCAGGATCTGCAGCGCGTCCGCATCGATCACCGGACCCACGTCGGTCGACAGCAGGCCCGGATCGCCGATCTTCAGCTCCGCCATCGCGCCCGCCAGCATCGTCATCACCTTGTCGGCAATGTCGTCCTGCACGAACAGCACGCGTGCCGCCGAGCAGCGCTGGCCCGCCGAAGTGAACGCTGAACCGATCGCATCCTTCACCAGCTGTTCCGGCAGTGCCGACGAATCGGCAATGAACGCATTCTGGCCGCCCGTTTCCGCAATCAGCACGCCAATCGCCGCATCACGCGCCGCCATCGCACGGTTGATCGCACGCGCTGTCTCGGTCGAACCGGTGAACGCCACGCCCGCCACGCGCGGGTCGGCGGTCAGCGCCGCACCCACCGTCGCGCCGTCGCCCGGCAGGAACTGCACCACGCCTTCCGGCACGCCCGCGTCCAGCAGCAGCTTTACCGCGTAGTAGCCAATCAGGTTGGTCTGCTCCGCCGGCTTGGCAATCACGCTGTTACCCGCAGCCAGCGCCGCAGCCACCTGGCCCAGGAAGATCGCCAGCGGGAAGTTCCACGGGCTGATGCACACGAACACGCCGCGGCCATGCAGCTGCAGTTCGTTCGATTCGCCGGTCGGGCTCGGCAGCTTTTCGGCATGGCCGAACTGCTCGCGGGCCTGCTTGGCGTAGTAACGCAGGAAGTCCACCGCCTCGCGCACTTCCGCGATGCTGTCCGGCAGGCTCTTGCCCGCTTCCTTCACGCACAGCGCCATGAACTCCGGCAGGCGTGCTTCCAGCTGATCTGCGGCGTGTTCCAGGATCGCCGCGCGGCTCGCGGCCGGCGTGCGGTTCCACTGGGGCTGCGCCGCCACTGCGTTCACCAGCGCCTTTTCAACGGTGGCGCTGTCGGCGGCCTGCCACTGGCCCACCACCTGGCGGTTGTCGGCCGGGTTGATCACGTTGATCTGCGCACCGGTCGGCTGTGCGCCCGGCACCAGCGGCGCTGCCTGCCACGGCTTCACCGCCGCGTTGAGCTGCTCGGCCAGAGCGCGCAGATCGTTGTCGTTGGCGAGATTGACGCCCATGGAGTTCTTCCTGTCGTGGTTCTGGCTGCGCAGCAGGTCAACCGGCAGCGGGATTTTCGGGTGCGGAATGGAATCGAACGAAGACACGGCTTCAACCGGATCGCGGATCAGGTCATCAATGGCCACGTCTTCGTCGGTGATGCGGTTGACGAAGCTCGAGTTTGCGCCGTTTTCCAGCAGGCGGCGCACCAGGTACGGCAGCAGGTCCTCATGCGAGCCCACCGGCGCGTACACGCGGCACGGCACGTTCAGACGGTTGGCCGGCACCACTTCGGCATACAGGTCATCGCCCATGCCGTGCAGCTTCTGGTGCTCGTACTGGCCGCCCTTGGCAATCGCCTTCACCGCCGCGATGGTGTGCGCGTTGTGGGTGGCGAACATCGGGTAGATCGCATCGGCGTGGGTGAACAGCCGCTTCGCGCACGCCAGGTACGACACGTCGGTGTTCTGCTTGCGGGTGAACACCGGGTAGGCCGGCAGACCGTCGATCTGCGCGCGCTTGATCTCCGCGTCCCAGTACGCGCCCTTGACCAGGCGCACCTGCAGGCGGCGGCCGATGCGGCGGGCCAGGTCGGCCAGGTAGTCGATCGTGTACGGGGTGCGCTTCTGGTACGCCTGCACCACCACGCCGAAACCTTCCCAGCCCACCAGCGAAGCATCGCTCACCACCGCTTCAATGATGTCCAGCGACAGTTCCAGGCGGTCGGTTTCCTCGGCGTCCACCGTGCAACCAATGCCGTACGACTTGGCCAGCTGCGCCAGTTCCAGCACGCCCGGCACCAGGTCGGCCATCACGCGCGCGCGCTTGGCGTGCTCGTAGCGCGGGTACAGCGCCGACAGCTTGATCGAGATGCCCGGGGCCGAGTTCACGTCGCCGTCCGGACGGCCGCCACGGGCCTTGTGGTCGCCACCGATGGAGTGGATCGCGCGGCGGTAGTCTTCCAGGTAACGCTTGGCGTCCTTCATGGTCAGCGCGCCTTCGCCGAGCATGTCGAACGAATAGCGGTAGCTGGCGTTGTCACCCTTGTGCGAGCGCGACAGCGCTTCGTCAATGGTGCGGCCCATCACGAACTGATGGCCCATGATCTTCATCGCCTGACGCACGGCCAGACGCACCACCGGCTCGCCCACGCGGCCCATCAGGCGCGCGAACGCGCCCGGCACGTCGGCGCGGGTGGCGTCGTTGATGTTGACGATGTGGCCGGTGAGCATCAGGCCCCAGGTGGAGGCATTGACCAGCACCGAATCGCTGCCGCCCAGATGCTTCTTCCAGTCGGCCTCGCCCAGCTTGTCGCGAATGAGCTTGTCAGCGGTGTCCTGGTCCGGAATGCGCAGCAGGGCTTCGGCCACGCACATCAGCAGCACGCCTTCCTCGCTGCCCAGGTCGTACTGGCGCATGAAGGCTTCGATCGCCCCCTGGTCCTTGGCGCGCACGCGCACCCGGGCCACCAGGTCGGCGGCGGTGGCCTGCACCTGGGCCTGCTCGTCGGCCGGCAGACGCGCCTGGGCGAGCAGCTCGGTGACGTGACTGGCCTCATCCTTCATCCAGGCATCGGTAATTGCCTGGCGGAACGGGTTGGGCACGGGCGGCAGCTCGGGGCTGAGCAGGGCCGGGCGGGAAGCAGCAGCGGCGGCCGCTGCGGGGGGATGGGCGGAAGGTGCGGTCATGCCGGAAGGCTCGTGGAGAACTTGACCATTTTATGCGTTTTTTCGCCCCCGCAACATCTCCCCCGGGCCCCTTCCCATCCGCCGCATAGCCTTTCATAGAGGGGGATTTGGCCGATTCCGACAGTCCGTCAGGAACTGTGCTGAATTCGGCAAAACGGTTGCCGAGGTCATGCTGTGTTGCAACATTGCTGAAAATGTGAATGGACCCTTGCGGCTCGCGCGAGAGCAGGGCTACCATCGAGACGCGTCCCCCACGGGCGCTCGATACCGGCGCGTGTGGAGGCCCTGCCTGCACCCGACGTCCAGAAGGCTTGCTCGCGGCCAGCGATGGCTGCAACCGACGACGCTAAGGGTCTAGGCAATGAAGCAACGCAGAAAGTGGGGTACGACGTTTGCAAAGGCAGTGGGGTTCGGGGGCGCGTTGAGCGCACCGGTATTGGCGTTGGCCCAGTCGGCCGACCCCAAGCCGTGGCAGCTGAACATGGGCAAGGGGGTCACCCAGAGCTCGCGGCTGGCCTGGGAATCCAACATGTTTTCCCTGTGGGTATGCACCATCATCGGCGTGCTGGTCTTCGGCGCGATGGGCTACGCCATCTTCAAATTCCGCAAGTCCAAGGGCGCGGTCGCTGCCACCTTCAGCCACAACACCAAGGCCGAGATCATCTGGACGGTGATTCCCGTGCTGATCCTGGTGGTGATGGCGTGGCCGGCCACGGCCAACCTGATCAAGTTCTACGACACCCGTGATTCGGAAATGACCGTCAAGGTCACCGGTTACCAGTGGATGTGGAAGTACGAATACCTGGGCCAGGACGTCGCTTTCACCAGCCGCCTGGACCGTGAATCCGACCGCGTCCGCCAGAGCGGGCAGGTGCCGGACCGCAACAGCCACCCGCATTACCTGCTGGATGTCGACAACCGTCTGGTGCTGCCGGTCGACACCAAGGTGCGCTTCGTCATCACCTCCGACGACGTGATCCACGCGTGGTGGGTGCCCGCGCTGGGCTGGAAGCAGGACGCCATTCCGGGCTTCATCAACGAAGCCTGGACCAACATCGAGCAGGTCGGCGTGTATCGCGGGCAATGCGCGGAGTTGTGCGGCAAGGACCATGGGTTCATGCCGATCGTGGTGGAGGCGGTGTCCAAAGAAGACTTCCAGAAGTGGTTGGCGGAGAAGCGGCCCAAGGCGGCGGAACCCGCGCCAGCGACAGCACCGGCAGCACCGGCCGAAGCGCCCGTGCCGGCAGAAGCGCCGGCCCCGGCACCGGCCCCGGAAAAAGTCTGACTTCCCATCGCGCGCGCCGCACGGCGCGCGTCGCTACCAGCGGAACCAATGAGGTGTAGTGGCAATGGCGCATACCGCAGTTGATCACGACGGGCATCACGGTCATCAACAGGGCTTCTTCGAGCGTTGGTTGTTCTCGACCAACCACAAGGACATCGGCACCCTGTATCTGATTTTCAGCTTCATCATGTTCATCATCGGCGCGGCGATGAGCGTCATCATCCGCGCCGAGCTGATGCAGCCTGGGCTGCAGTTCGTCAAGCCGGAAACCTTCAACCAGCTCACCACCGTGCATGCACTGGTGATGATCTTCGGCGGTGTCATGCCGGCCTTCGTCGGCCTCGCCAACTGGATGGTGCCGCTGCAGATCGGCGCGCCGGACATGGCCCTGCCGCGCATGAACAACTGGTCGTTCTGGTTGCTGCCGGTGGCCTTCAGCCTGCTGCTGATGACCTTCCTGCTGCCCGGCGGCGCACCCGCCGGTGGTTGGACCCTGTACCCGCCACTGTCGCTGCAGGGCGGCTACAACGTCGCCTTCACCGTGTTCGCCATCCATGTGGCGGGCATCAGTTCGATCATGGGCGCGATCAACATCATCGCCACCGTGCTCAACATGCGCGCGCCCGGCATCGACCTGCTGAAGATGCCGATCTTCTGCTGGGCCTGGCTGATCACCGCCTTCCTGCTGATCGCGGTGATGCCGGTGCTGGCCGGTGCGGTCACCATGCTGCTTACCGACAAGTTCTTCGGCACCAGCTTCTTCAATGCCGCCGGTGGCGGTGACCCGGTGATGTTCCAGCACATCTTCTGGTTCTTCGGTCACCCCGAGGTGTACATCATGATCCTGCCCGCCTTCGGCGTGGTCAGCGAGATCATTCCCACCTTCAGCCGCAAGCCGCTGTTCGGCTACCAGGCCATGGTCTACGCCATCGCCGCCATCGCCTTCCTGTCGTTCATCGTGTGGGCGCATCACATGTTCACGGTGGGCATGCCGCTGGGGGGCGAGATCTACTTCATGTTCGCCACCATGCTCATCTCCATTCCCACCGGGGTGAAGGTGTTCAACTGGGTCAGCACCATGTGGCGCGGCTCACTCACCTTTGAAGCGCCGATGCTGTGGTCGGTGGCCTTCGTCATCCTGTTCACCATCGGCGGCTTCTCCGGGCTGATGCTGGCCATCGTGGTCGCCGACTTCCAGTACCACGACACCTATTTCGTGGTGGCGCACTTCCACTACGTGCTGGTCACCGGCGCGGTGTTCGCGCTGATTGCCGCGGTGTATTACTGGTGGCCGAAATGGACCGGGCGCATGTACAGCGAGAAGTGGGCCCAGGTGCACTTCTGGTGGACCATTGTGTTCGTCAACCTGCTGTTCTTCCCGCAGCACTTCCTCGGCCTGGCCGGCATGCCACGCCGCATTCCCGACTACAGCGTCGCCTTCGCGGACTGGAACCTGATCAGCTCGATCGGCGCGTTCGGCATGTTCGTCACCCCGTTCATGATGGCCGCGATCCTGATCGCCTCGTTGCGCAATGGGGAAAAGGCGGCGGACCGTTCCTGGGAAGGTGCGCGCGGACTGGAATGGACGGTGCCGTCACCGGCTCCGGCGCATACCTTCACCGTGCCGCCGGTCATCCGTCCGGGTGATCTGGCCCACGACGACGTCACCCACTGAGGTTGCCGATGAACACCACGCCTTCCGGATTCGATGACCTGGCCCTGCGCCGCCGCCGCGCCCGTCGTACCGCGATGGTGGTCGGTGCCGTGGCCGTGGCCGTGTACCTCGGTTTCATTCTGAGCGGGGTGATCGGCCGGTGAGCGAGGTGCAGCCCGCCAAGACGTCACCCACCGCCGGACTGCCGCGCCTGATCGCGGTGGTAGTGGCGGTGTTCGTGCTGACGTTCTCGCTGGTGCCGCTGTACCGCATTGCCTGCGAGAAGATCTTCGGCGTGCGTCTGGAGCGTGGGCCCGGCAGCGACATGGCCGGCACCGCCGTCGGCAAGCAGCGCACCGTGCGGGTGGAGTTCGACGGCGGCGTCAACTCGCACCTGCCGTGGGCCTTCCATCCCGAACAGCTGAGCATGGATGTGGTGCCCGGCGAGCTCAACGAAGCGCTGTACTTCGCCCGCAACGACAGCGACCACGCGCTGGTCGGCAGTGCGGTGCCTTCCGTGGCACCGGCCAAGGCCTCCGGCTACTTCAGCAAGACCGAATGCTTCTGCTTCACCGCGCAGACCCTGCAGGCGGGTGAAAAGCGCGACATGCCGGTGCGTTTCATCGTCGACCCGGATCTTCCGGCCAACGTGACCACCATCACCCTGTCCTACACCTTCTACAAGAACGATGCGCTGAGCGCGCAGCTGGTCGCGGCCCCGCCGCCGGCCACTGCCCGTTCCGCGCCCTGACCGTCTTACGGATACCGACCATGGCCCAGCACAGTCCCGACGCCAACGTGTACTTCGTACCCACGCACAGCAAGTGGCCCTTCATCGGCTCCATCGCGATGATGGTGACCATGGTCGGCGTGGCCAGCTGGCTCAACGACGCCGGCTGGGGCAAGTGGACCTTCTACGTCGGCCTGGCGATGCTGGTACTGACCCTGTTCTGGTGGTTCAGCGACGTCGTGCGCGAATCCCAGGCCGGGCACTACAACCGCCAGGTGGACGGCTCGTTCCGCATGGGCATGGTGTGGTTCATCTTCTCCGAAGTGATGTTCTTCGGTGCCTTCTTCGGCGCGCTGTTCTACACCCGCACCCTCGGCCTGGCCTGGCTGGGCGGCGAGGGCGACGGGGTGATGACCAACGAACTGCTCTGGGACGGTTACTCGGCCGCGTGGCCGACCAACGGCCCGGCCGGCATCGGCGGCCACTTCCAGACCATTCCGGCCTGGGGTCTGCCGCTGATCAACACGCTGATCCTGCTCACCTCCGGTGTGACCCTCACCATCGCCCACCATGCGCTCAAGGCCGGCCATCGCCGCCAGCTGCTGGTGTGGCTGGGCATCACCGTCGCCTTGGGTCTGTTCTTCCTGACCCTGCAGGCCGAGGAGTACATCCACGCCTACAAGGAGCTCAACCTGACCCTGGGTTCGGGCATCTATGGGTCGACCTTCTTCATGCTCACCGGCTTCCACGGCGCGCACGTGCTGCTGGGTACCATCATGCTGGCGGTGATGTGGCTGCGCGCGGCCAAGGGCCATTTCACCCGCGACAATCATTTCGGCTTCGAAGCCGCCGCGTGGTACTGGCACTTCGTCGACGTGGTCTGGCTGATGCTGTTCCTGTTCGTCTACGTGCTGTAGCGCAGGTGCGGAAGGATCAGCCGCCGATCCCGTGCGGCTTGATCCAGCCGGTGTAGATGCCGATCGCCACCAGTGCGATCAGCGCCACCGACAGCGCAATGCGGCGGGTGAGTGCATTGACGGTGCGCTTGGTCTGGCCCCGGTCCACCAGCAGGTAGTACAGCCCTGCGCCCAGATTCCAGACGATGACGATCAGAAACGCGATTACCAGCAGGGTCTTCAACGAATCATTCATGCGCGGCTCGAGGGCAGGGCGGGTTGACGTAGTTCACCGCGTTTGCGCCCGATTGTCATGATGCGCCAGCACACGCGCCTGATCGGCTGGGTGGCTGCCGTAGGGGTGATGGCGGTGTTCTGCCTGCTCGGCCGCTGGCAGCTGCAGCGGATGGAGCAGAAGCAGGCGCTGCTGGATCAGGAAGTCCCCGCCCGAGCACAGACGCTGGCGTTGGGACCCGCCTTGGTCGCGCCGCCGCAGCTGCGCTGGGTGGAGGACCATGGGCAATTCCTGGCCGGAACCGTGTTGCTGGACAACCAGATGCGGGAAGGCCGCGCCGGGCTGAAGGTGTATCAGCCGTTCCGCAGTGACAGCGGTGCGGTGGTGCTGGTGGATCTGGGCTGGTTGCCGATGCCGGCGGACCGTACGTTGCCGGTGATTGCCCCGCGCGAGGGACCGGCTCAGCTGGCTGGGCTGCTGGCTCCGCCGCCTGCGCCGGGGCTGGCGGTGGGTCCGGCGATGACTGCTGCCAAGCAGCCGGGGGTCTGGCTGGCCAGCCGGATGCCGCCGCAGGAGGTGGCGGCGGTGCTGAAGCTGCCGGGCGCGCTGCCTTATTCGGTGTTGCGGCTGGACCCGGCCTTGCCGGGTGGGTATGTCCGTGACCTGGAGCTGCTGCCCAACACCATGCCGCCAAGTCGGCACCTCGGGTATGCCGTGCAGTGGTTCGGGCTGGCGTTGACCGTGCTGGTGGTCGCGCTTGTGCTCGAGTGGCGTCGCCGCAAGCCCCCGTAGAGCCGGGCTTGCCCGGCTGGCTCTTCGCGACCACCCCCGCCCCCCCCCTCCCATCCCCCCTCAACATGCGAAAATCCCGCCCATGAACGCCATCACCCCGGAACAGCTCAAAGCCCGCAACCGCGGCCGCTGGACCCTGGTCGCCCTGTTCGGCCTGTTCTTCGGGGCCATGGCGCTGGCCGGGCTGCTGCGCTTCTCCGGCTGGCAGCCCACCGCCCACCGCAACACCGGGCAGATGATCGAACCGCACCTGGACGTACGCGCGCTGCCGCCCACCCTCGCCAGCGGCCAGCCCTACCCGTGGAAGTCCGATTCCCAGGTCTGGCGCATCCTCGTCGCCCCGTCACTTGGCTGCGCCGCCGAGTGCGTCACTTTGTCGCAGGACTTGGCCAAGGTGTGGCAGCTGTTCGGGCATAGGGCCGATAATGTCGAGATCCTGTGGCTGGGTACGCCGCCGGCCGAGGTCCAGGGCCTGCCCGCCCTGCGCGCGCTGCAGCCCCAGCCGGAGCTGCGCGCCGTGTTGCCGGGTGTGGACGATGCCGCCGGCACGCCTGTGTATGTGGTCGACCCGAACGGGTTCGTGCTCATGCGGTATGCGCCGGGATTCGAACTGGCCGGTCTGCGCAAGGACATGGCCACGCTGTTGAAACTGAAGTGAGTTCCGTTTGATGAACCCCACCGCGCGCCCGGCGCTGCACCGTAATTTCCACCGTCTGGCGTGGTTCGCCCTGATCATGACGGCCAGCACCATCATGTTCGGCTCCTTCGTGCGCCTGTCTGATGCCGGCTTGAGCTGCCCGGACTGGCCGACCTGCTATGGCCGCGCCACCTGGCCGCAGCATGCCGCTGAAGTGGCCGACCACGCCGCCACCCAGATCCGCCCGCTGGAAACCCACAAGGCCTGGCGCGAGCAGGTGCACCGTTTCCTGGCCGGCGCGCTGGGTATCGAGATCCTCACCCTGGCGCTGCTCGCCACCCGCCGCCGTCGCTGGGGCAGTACCGCCGTGGTCACCGCCTGCGTGCTGGTGGCGGCCGGCATTCCGCTGTACATGATGGGTCACCACGTGCCCGCCAGCATCATCGCCGTGCTTGGCGAGGTGATCCTGCTGATCGCCGCGCTGCGCTGGAACAACATCGACCTCTCACGCGCGGCCCTGCTCACGCTGGCGGTGGTGATCTTCCAGGCCCTGCTGGGCATGTGGACGGTCACCCTGCTGCTCAAACCGATCGTGGTCATGGGCCATCTGCTCGGCGGCATGCTGATGTTCGGGCTGCTGGTGTGGATGGCATGGCGTGCCACGCACATGCCGATCACCCTGGTTGAAGCGCCCACATTGAAGAACCTGTTGCGCGTCGGCGTAGCCGTGCTGGTGGTGCAGATTGCGCTGGGCGGCTGGGTCAGCGCCAACTACGCCGCGCTCGCCTGCGGCGGCGGCAGCGCCTCGCTGGACAACTTCCCGCGCTGCGTCAGCCAGTGGTGGCCGCCGCACAACTTCCAGGAAGGCTTCACCCTGTGGCGCGGCATCGGTGTGGATTACGAAGGGGGCGTCCTCGACGGAGCCTCGCGTATCGCCATCCAGATGGCGCATCGCATGTTCGCGGTGATCGTCGCCGTGTACTTACTGTGGCTCTCGTTCCGCCTGTTCCGCCTGCCGAGCATGCGTGGCTGGGCGACGGCCCTGGGTGTGCTGGTCGTCCTGCAGATCACCCTGGGCATCCTGAACGTGAAGCTGGCGCTGCCGCTGGAAGTGGCTGTCGCGCACAGCGGTGGCGCGGTGGCGTTGCTGTTCGTGCTGGTCACCCTGTTGGCGCGGATGCGTGCGCCGGACGCAGAAGGCGGCCGACCAACGGTCGGCGCTACCGAAACTGCGGCGGGTACTTCGCCATGAGCATCAGGCAGTACTGGGATCTCACCAAGCCCAAAGTCGTCGCCCTGATCGTGTTCACCGCACTGGTGGGCATGTTCCTCGCCATTCCCGGTCTGCCGACCGCGCAGCAGGCGCTGACCGGCGCGCTGGGCTTCCTGGGCATCTGGCTGGCCGCTTCCGCCGCCGCGGCCATCAACCAGCTGCTGGACGCGCAGATCGACGCGCAGATGGCGCGCACCTCGTGGCGCCCGCTGGTGGTGGGCAAGGTCAAGCCGTGGCAGGTGCTGGTGTTCGCCAGCGTGCTGATCGTACTGTCGATGACCATCCTGGTGATGTGGGTGAACGTCATCACCGCCGTGCTGACTTTCGCCTCGCTGATCGGCTACGCGGTGATCTACACCGTGTACCTCAAGCGTGCCACCTCGCAGAACATCGTCATCGGCGGACTCGCCGGGGCTACCCCGCCGATGCTCGGCTGGGCGGCCATCACCGGCATGCAGGGCCCGATGGACTGGGTGTATGCCTCGCTGCTGGTGCTGATCATCTTCATCTGGACCCCGCCGCATTTCTGGGCATTGGCCATCTTCCGCCGCGAAGACTATGCGAAGGCCAAGATCCCGATGCTGCCGGTCACTCACGGCGTGGCGTACACCCGCAAGTCGATCCTGGTGTATTCGATCGCGTTGGCGATTGTCGCCATCCTGCCGGTCGTCGTCGGCATGAGCGGGCTGTTCTACCTCGGCGGCGCGGTGGTGTTGAACGCCGTGTTCGTCTGGTACGCCTGGCGCATGCTCAACCCGCCGGACGAGCTGTTCTCGATGAAGATGTTCGGCTATTCCATCGTCTACCTGATGGCGCTGTTCGCCTTCCTGATGGTCGACCACTGGATGCTGCCCTGGTTGTAAGGGCACGCGCGTACGCGATGCGCGCTGTGCACGTGATCTTCGGGACGTGCATGGTGCTCCCGACGTTCGGGATCTTCGGGGCGTGCGGTGGTGGGCGTTGGTAGGGTCGCACGACAGTCGACCGCCGATGACGGCACATCGCCCGGTGGGGCATGACCGCGGAACGGAGGCATTTGCCCGATGGGGTCCATGCGCCAGCGTGCCGATCACCGTTATCGGCAGGCGTCTATCGACCGCCTCTACCAGTGCCATCATTGCGGCGTGCATCCATGCCCGTGCCACGCCGCGGCTGTGCCGTGGTGATGCGGCCGCGCATATGCAATGCGATTACGACACGAATCCCAGATCCTGCGCCAGCACGGCCGATCGCACAACGAGCACCGGGCGTCATCCTCTGTCGCATTGAACCCATCTACGCGTAGGAAACATCCGCGACCGACCCCAAGAGTCGAAAGTCGTCGCATCAGCTGTACGCATTTCCAACTTCCGTCGACGTCCAGACCCTAGAATCGAATCCGCGAAATCCTTCTCGCGCTATCGAATGGACTCCTCATGAATTCGCTGAAACTCCCCCTTCTGATTGCCGGCTGCCTGCTCAGTGCTTCGATTCACGCCGCTCAGGATGACGTTGATGACGTAGGAAAATGGCTCAACGAGCGCACCATGCAGGCAGCGCGAGAAGACAGTGCCCCAGGTCCGGCCAGTGCCGAGCGCGAAGGTACTTACCGCGTGATTCCATTGGCCGAACTGGAAGCGCCGGAGGAAGTCAAACAGGGTTTCCGCGACGAGATCGCGCAGAGCAAGGTGAAGGTGAAGCGCGCCTCCGTTGGCGAAATTCCATCAGTCGCCGAGATGACCGCGTCGCTGCCCAAGGTCGTGCTCGCAAGCGAAGCGCTGCGCAGCCGATTGCGCTCACCGCCGACCGACCTTCAAGCCACCCTTCTAGGAACTGCCGAGCTGATCGGCATGGAGCCGAGTGGTGCACTGGATGGTGTTCTGCACACGGGCCTGACGCGGTTCTATCGGCTGGAGGACATCGGCATTGTGGAATTCAATGAAAACCACTTCCGAGCGCCAGGTTCCACCATCACGGTGATTGCTGAAATGCAGAACCTCCGCGTCAATGGCGTGCCGGGGCGGTTGGACAGGATTGCCGATAGTCAGGGGCGTAGCCGCGCGACATTGAACTGGGCAGGAGAGAGCAAGCTCTATACCCTGATCGCAACGGGCGAAGGCGACGTGCAGCGCAAAGCCGAGGTGTTGCAGCAGATTGCGGCCGCCGTGAGGGATTGATGTAGTACGCATGGCAGCTCGTTGCGCACCAGGAATTCATTGCCTGGGCGCGTTGCGACGCGTTCATCAATGCGGTGCTTCAGTGTTATGGCGGCGCGGGTCGCCGGTAGGGTCGCACGACAGTCGACCGCCGATAGCGGTACATCGCCCGGTAGAGCATGACCGTTGAACGGAGGCGTTAGCCCGGCGGGGTCCATGCGTCAAAGCACCGACCAGCGTTATCGGCAGGCGTCTTGCGACCGCCTCTACCGAGAGTGTCCGTATTTTTGTGTTCGGGCGACGTGGGCTGCCCTGTGACAGCCCGGCTTCTTAGTACGGGCTCCGGATAAATCGGTCCCCGTAAAGTACGGCAAATTGGTTCATCGCGTTCTTCCAGCCGTGGCTGGTGCCTCCCCAGTTGGCCGTGATGTTGCGCAGCCCCAGCCAGATCAGCTTGATCGCCGCCTCGTCAGTTGGAAAATGCCCTCGGGTTTTGATGACCTTCCGCAGCTGCGCATTAACGCTCTCGATGGCGTTGGTGGTGTAGATGACACGACGGATCTCAGGTGGAAACGCGAAGAAGGGTATGACGCGGTCCCATGACCGTCGCCATGCCTGGGGCGCCGAGGGGTAGCGTTTGCCCAGCGGCGAGGCCTCCAGCGCTTCCAGGGCCTGTTCGGCGGACTCTGCATTGATGGCCTGGTAGATGGGCTTCAGCTCGGCTGCGAGAGCCCTTCGATCCTTCCAGCCGGCGTAGTCCAAGCTGTTGCGGATGAGATGCACGATGCAGGTCTGGAGAGTGGTCGCTGGGTAGACCGCCGCCAGCGCCTCGGGCATGCCTTTAAGGCCATCGGTCACCGCTATCAGTACGTCCTCCACGCCGCGCGTCTTGAGGTCGTTGAAGACCTTCATCCAGAACTTGGCCCCTTCTGTGTTCTCGATCCAGATGCCCAGGATGTCGCGACTTCCATCAGGTAGAACGCCTAATGCCAGATAGATCGCTTTGTTGCGCACTACGCCCTCGTCACGCACCTTGACGCGCAGGGCATCAAAGAACACCACCGGATACATCAGCTCCAGCGGACGCGTCTGCCACGCCGAAATCTCTTCCAGAACCTCGTCGGTCACCGAGCTGATGAAGTCCGCCGACACGTCTGTTCCATACTGTTCAGACAGAAACGCGCGGATGTCGCGGACGCTCATTCCGCGCGCGTACATCGCGACGATCTTGTCGTCAAAACCAGTGAAACGCCGCTCGTGCTTGGGAATCAGGATGGGCTGGAAGCTGCCATCCCGGTCCCGGGGAACGTCCAGTCGCAGGGGGCCATCCTCAGTCAGAACGGTTTTGCTGGACGTTCCATTTCGCTGATTGCCGGTCGATTCCGGTCGCTCGCTTCCGGGTGGGTACCCCAGGTGATGGCCCAGCTCGCCCTTCAGTGCCCGCTCAATCAAGGCCTTTTTCAGGGCTGTGGTGATGTCCAGGATCTCGCCCGCGGTCGTCGCTCCGTTGGCAAGCTGCTCAACGAGCTCGGCAGGCAGGGTAGGCAGCTGACGGGCAGCGGCCTTGGCGGTCATTTTCTTGGGTGGCATACATGATCCTTTTCAACATGTTATGCCCGAACACAAAATTCCTGACAGTCCCCCTCTACCAGTACCTCCATTGCCGCATGCATCTGTGCATCCTTGCCCCTTGCATCCTTTCCGATCGTCACCATTGCTGTTCTGACCGACCAAGGAATGACGGCATGACCCATAGACGCTGGATCGCGGCACTCCTCCTCGCACTCGCTTCATCCCTTTCCCACGCCACCCCGCCGGATGTGTACCAGGACATCGCCGAGCAGATCCGCACGCGCTCCGGTGACCATCGTCTGCTGGTGCTCGGCGAACTGCACGGCACCCGGGAGACGCCGCTGCTGGTGCAGGCACTGGTCGTCGGCTACGTCGACCAAGGCATCCCGTTGCAACTGGCCCTGGAACTTCCCGAGGCAGAAAACGCCGCACTCGCCACCTACATGGCGTCAACCGGCGACGCCGCGGCCAACCAGGCCCTACGCACCTCTCCTTACTGGAACGTCAAAGACCACCTGCATGACGGCCGTCGCAGCCAGGACATGCTCGACCTGATCGAGGCCGCACGCGCGCTGCGTGCGCAGGGCAGGGACGTCTCGGTGGTCGGCTTCGATGCCAATCCCACCGGAGAGCGTGCCCCCGGGGCCCGCGACGCCGACATGGCCAAGACCCTGCGTGCGGGATTCCAGGCGCTGCCGGCGAACGGCCGAATGATCGTGCTCACCGGCAACATGCACGGAAGTCGCGAGAGCTACGGCTTGATCGACTACCCGCCGGCCACCGCGCTTCTGACGGACCTGCCGCTCTACAACGTCCGCATCGAGGCGCAGCGTGGTGAGTTCTGGGCCTGCATGGGATACCGGAAGTGCGGTACGCGCAACCTGATCACCCGTGATGTCGGATCTCCGAGGGCCTACAACGATCCAGATCGTGATTACGACCTGTGGGTATTCCTGCCGCGCTTCACCGTGGCCCGGTTGTTGGATGCGGGCGACTGACGACGCGTCGTGCGTTGGGGAACGACCACGCCATGCCCCGGCCATTCATTTCACGGGCGCATGGCGACGCGTTCATCGATATGGCATGTCGGGGTCATGGTGGCGCGGGTCGCCGGTTTGGTCACCGGTAGGGTCGCACGACAGTCGACCGCCGATAACGGTTCAACGCCCGGTAGGGCATGACCGTTGAGCGCAGGCACGTGCCCGGTCGGGTCCATGCGCCAAAGCGCCGATCACCGTTATCGGCAGGCGTCTGTCGACCGCCTCTACCGATCCTGTGTCCGCGCATACCGCTTGGCGATCACCGCACACACAATCAACTGGATCTGGTGGTAGATCATCACCGGCAGCACGATCGCGCCCAGGCTGCCGCCGGCGAACAATACCTTCGCAATCGGCACGCCAGTCGCCAGGCTTTTCTTCGAACCACAGAACACAATGGTGATCTCGTCGGCGCGGTTGAAGCCCATCCGCCGCGCCAGCAGGGTGATCAGCGGCATCGCCACGCCCAGCAGCACGGCCGCCACCAGCGCCACGCCCAGCAGCGACAACAGCGGCGTCTTGCTCCACAGGCCTTCATTCACCGCTTCGCCGAACGCCGAATACACCACCAGCAGAATCGTGGCCTGGTCGGTGTAGCGCAGCAGCGCGCGCTGGCGCTGCACCCAGCCAGCAATCCACGGCCGCAGCAGATGGCCGGCCACGAACGGTACCAGCAGCTGCAGCATGATGCTGACAATGGCCTGCCCGGGGTTGTGCATGCCGCCGGAAGTGCCGGCCAGCAGGGCCAGCAGCAGCGGGGTCAGGAACACGCCCAGAATGCTCGACAGCGAGGCACTCACCACCGCCGCCGGCACGTTGCCGCCGGCCATCGAGGTGAACGCAATCGATGACTGCACGGTAGACGGCAGCGTGCACAGGAACAGCACGCCGATATACAGCTCCGGGGTCAGCAGCCAGCCCTGCAGCGGCTTGAAGGCCAGCCCCAGCAACGGGAACAGCACGAAGGTGCAAGCGAGGATGGTCAGGTGCAGCCGCCAGTGCAGCAGCCCCGCCACGATCGACTCACGCGGCAGGCGCGCGCCATGCAGGAAGAACAGCGCCGCAATCGCCACATCGGTGACATCGTCCAGCACCATCGCCGCGGCGCCCTGCATTGGCAGGAACGAGGCCAGCAGCACGGTGCACAGCAGGGCCAGGGTGAAGTTGTCCGGTCGCACGCGCGACCACCAATGCGTCATCGTCAGTGGTTTCCTTGCAGCGTCATCGCAATGTCGCGCGCGCCTTCAACAGCTCGCGCAACTCGTACTTGTCAGTATCGTCCAACCCCTGCTGGCGCTGCTTTGCCTGAAGCTCCTCCAGGCGTTGCAGCAACAGCTGCTTTTCCAGCTGCGCCACCGCGTCGTGCAGCTCCTGGGTCCAGATCGCATCATCGCCCGGCAGCGTCTGCGCGGCCAGCTTGTGCAGCGACGCCTGTTCCTCGCGGCCGTCAAAATGCTCCAGCAGCGCACCGGTGCTGATATCCGGGCGTTGTTCCACCAGCCCCAGCAGCTCCAGCAACAGCTCCACCCCCGGCAGGCGCAGGCCGTTGATCTGGTGCCCTTGCAGCGTCATCGCCAGCGAGGGCTGCTGCAGCAGAATCGCAATCGCCGCGCGCACCAGGCTGCGCTTCTGCGCCGGGGCCACCGCACGCGGCGGCGGACGCGAGGCCTGGGCGGGTGCGGAGGAGGCAGCGCCCAGCCCAGTCAACGTGGCCAGCTGCTGCTTCATCAGGTCGCCAAACGCACCATCCGGAATCTGCGCCAGCATCGGTCGCGCGCGCTCGGCCAAGCGGGCCTTGCCGTCCAGCGTGCCCATGTTGATTTCACGGGTGAGCTCGTCGAAGAAGAACTGCGACAGCGGCGTGGCCTGCTTCAGGCGCGCGTCGAAGGCGTCGCTGCCTTCCTTGCGCACGATGGTGTCGGGGTCTTCGCCATCCGGCAGGAACAGGAAGAAGGCCTGGCGGCCGTCCTTCATGCGCGGCAGCACCGATTCCAGCGCGCGCCAGCCAGCGCGGCGACCGGCGGCGTCGCCGTCGAAGCAGAAGAACACGTCCGGCGCATTGCGGAACAGCAGCTCGGCGTGTTCCGGCGTGGTCGCCGTGCCCAGCGTGGCCACCGCCTGGGTGACCCCGAACTGGAACAGCGACACCACGTCCATGTAGCCTTCCACCACGATCAGCCGCTCGATCTTCTGGTTGGCCTGGCGCACCTGCCACAGGCCATACAGTTCGCGGCCCTTGTGGAAGAGGGCGGTTTCCGGGGAATTGAGGTACTTCGGGCCGTCGTCCTTCTCGAACACGCGGCCACCGAAGGCGATCACGCGGCCGCGGCGGTCGAAGATCGGGAACATCACCCGGTCGCGGAACTTGTCGTAGACATGTCCGCGGTCGTTCTTCGAGAACAGGCCAGCGCGGTCGAGCAGCTTCATCCGCCGCTCGTCCTTGCCCAGCGCATCCTTCAGCGCGCTGTAGCCGTCCGGCGCGTAGCCGATCGAGAAGCGGGTGCGGGTGGCTTCGTCCACGCCACGCTGGTCCAGGTAGCTGCGTGCCTTGTCGCTGCCTTCCATCTGCTTCTGGAAAAAGCGCGTGGCCGCATCCAGCGCCGAGTACAGGTCGCGGCTGTCGTCCTGCTGCTGCGCGCTGCGCGGCTGGCTGTCGCGCGGCACTTCCATGCCCACGCGCTTGGCCAGCTCGTCCACCGCGTCGAGAAACTCGAGGCGGTCGTAGTTCATCAGGAAGCTGATCGCGGTGCCATGCGCGCCGCAGCCGAAGCAGTGATAGAACTGCTTGGTCGGCGACACCGTGAACGAGGCCGAGCGCTCGTCATGGAACGGGCACCGGGCTGAGTATTCCTTGCCCTGGCGCTTCAGCGGCACACGGCTGCCCACCACTTCGACAATGTCGGAGCGGGCCAGCAGGTCGTCAATGAAAGCGTCGGGAATACGGGCCATGAGCCCGTCTAGTTTACCCGTTGCCGGCCGTCTCGCCCGGCTTCGGGCAGGGAATGCCGGCCTGCGCCAGCTGCGCCCGTGCCCGCAGCCGTTCGTCGATCACCGCCGTCATCAGCGCACCGACGAAGAACACCACCGTGGCGTAGTAGATCCACACCAGGGAGATCACCAGCGCCCCCATCGAACCATAGGCGCTGCCTGGGGCCACCGTGGCGATGTACACGCCAATGGCATAGCGGCCCAGCGCGAACAGGGCCGAGGTGATCACCCCGCCAATGAACGCCTGCCGCCACTGCACCCGGCGGTCGGGCAGATAGTGGTACAGGAAGGCGAACGCCACCGCATACAGCAGCAGGGTGGTCACATAGCCAATGGCCGGCAGCACCGAAGGCAGCTGGGCGAACGCCACCTGCAGCATGGTGGTGGCAGTCATCGACAGAATCAGCAGGAAGCCAAGCGCCAGCACGACGCCGAAGGAGAACACGCGCTTGCGCAGCCAGGCCTTGATGCCTTCCAGGCGTTCGCCGCTGGTGTTGAAGATCAGATTCAGCGCGTTCTGCAGCTGTGCGAATACCGCCGTGGCACCAATGAACAGCAGCAGGGTGCTCCACACCCCCGCCAGCGAGCCCACATCCGGCTGGTTGTCGGCGTTCTTCAGCACCGTGTCGGCCACGCTGGCCGCACTCGACCCGGCCACATCGGCAATCTGCCCGACCAGCGCCTGCTGTGCGGGCGGATACAGGGAAGCGGTCAGCCACAGCAGCAGCACCAGCAGCGGGGCCATCGAGAGCAGGGCATAGAACGAGACCGACGCGGCCTGGGTCAGCACGTCGATCTCCACGAAGCGCTTGCCGACCGCCGCCGGAAAGCTGCGCTCCAGCCGGTCCACATATTTGCGCAGGCGCAACGGAACGCCCTGGTGATCGTGCGGGTCTTCAACCATGACCCCGTTTTATCAGCCGCCCATCGAAGACCCGGTGAAAACAAAAAAGGCACCGCCCTGATCGGGCGATGCCTCTGGTAGGTAACGACCGTTGGTCGTTACCCCCGATCAACCCAACTGCTGCTTCACCAGCTTCGACACCAGGCCCATATCAGCCTGACCGGCCAGCTTCGGCTTCAGCGCGCCCATCAGCTTGCCCATATCCGCCGGGCCCGCAGCGCCGGTTTCCGCAATCGCCGCCTGGATCGCCGCCACAATCTCGGCTTCACCCATCTTGGCCGGCAGGTAGGCTTCAATCACCACCAATTCGTCGCGCTCGATCTGCGCCAGGTCGTCGCGGTTGGCCGCGTCGTACTGGGTGATCGAGTCCTTGCGCTGCTTGACCATCTTGTCCAGCACGGCAATGACCGCAGCGTCATCCAGCTCGATGCGCTCGTCCACTTCCTTCTGCTTGATGGCGGCATTGATCAGGCGGATCACGCCCAGCTTGTGCTTTTCGCCCGCCTTCATGGCGGCCTTCATGTCATCGGTGAGCTGCTGCTTCATGCTCATGGAACACCTCGGTTCGGTGAATAGGGTAGAAACGCAAAAAGCCGGTAACGCTCGCGCGTTCCGGCTTCGGCTTCGTCGCGACAGGTCAAGCCTGCCGCATCGAAGTGCGTCCGATCAGTACAGGCGCTGACGCTTGGTGACGTCGCGCGACGAGCGGCGCAGCTGACGCTTCACAGCAGCAGCAGCCTTACGCTTGCGCTCCTGGGTCGGCTTTTCATAGAACTCGCGCTTGCGGGTTTCGGCCAGAACGCCGGCCTTTTCGCAGGTGCGCTTGAAGCGACGGAGCGCAAACTCGAAGGGCTCGTTCTCGCGGACTTTGACGCTGGGCATGGAATCTCCGGACACAGTAGAACCGGGTCACGCCCGGTGAGAGCCGCACATTATAGCGGCGAACAAGGAAGTTGCAACCCTCCCTGGCGAATAACCGGCCACGCGGAGGAACTGGGCACCCGGGCAATGACGCTGCCGGGGCCGCAAGAGGTCCATAATAGCAGGCATGCGAGTCCTTGGTATCGAATCATCCTGTGATGAGACCGGCGTAGCGGTGTACGACACCGCCCTGACCGGCCCGGAAGCCCTGCGCGCCCATGCGGTGTACAGCCAGATTGCCCTGCACGCCGAATACGGCGGGGTGGTGCCTGAACTGGCCAGCCGCGACCACGTGCGCAAACTGCTGCCGCTGATCCGCCAGACCCTGGCCGAGGCCGGGCTGGGAGTGAGCGACATCGACGGGGTGGCCTACACCGCCGGCCCCGGCCTGGTCGGCGCGCTGCTGGTTGGCGCGGGCGTGGCCCGTTCGCTGGCCTGGGCGCTGGAAGTGCCCGCCGTGGGCGTGCACCACATGGAAGGCCACCTGTTGGCCCCGCTGATGGAAGACGACCCGCCGGAACCCCCGTTCGTGGCCCTGCTGGTGTCCGGCGGCCACACCCAGCTGGTCGCGGTTGACCGTATCGGCCAGTACCGGCTGCTCGGCGAGACCCTGGACGATGCCGCCGGTGAGGCCTTTGACAAGACCGCCAAGTTGATGGGCCTGCCGTACCCCGGTGGCCCGCAGCTGGCCGCCCTGGCTGAACGCGGCACCCCGGGCGTGTACAAGTTCACTCGGCCCATGACCGACCGTCCCGGGCTGGATTTCAGCTTCTCCGGTCTGAAGACCCAGGTCCTCATGGCCTGGCGCGACAGCGACCAGAGCGACACCACCCGCGCCGACATCGCCCGTGGCTTTGAAGATGCGGTGGTCGAGACCCTGGCGATCAAGTGCGACCGCGCCCTCGATGCCGCCGGTTGCGACGTGCTGGTGGTCGCCGGTGGCGTCGGAGCCAACCGCCGCCTGCGCGCCCGCCTCGACGAAATGGCCCGCCGCCGCGGCGGCCGCGTCTGCTTCCCGCGTCCCGCGCTGTGCACCGACAACGGCGCAATGATCGCCTTCGCCGGTGCCCTGCGCCTGGAAGCCGGCCAGCACAACCCCCCGCAGGTGCAGGTCACCCCGCGCTGGGACATGGCCACGTTGCCAGCGGTGTAACCGACCGGTTCCCGGCACGTTGTTGCGCCGGTCGGTACCATGGCCCCCATATTTCATATGGCATGACTATGGACAAGGTATTCATCGAAGGGCTGGAAGTGGACGCCCTGATCGGCATCTACGACTGGGAGCGGCGCATCCGCCAGACCCTGCGCTTCGACCTGGAAATGGGCTTCGACAACCGCAAGCCCGCGGCCAGCGACGACATTGCCGACACCCTGAACTACAAGGCCGTCAGCAAGCGCATCGAACAGTTCGTGCGCGAATCCGACTTCGGCCTGGTCGAAACCCTGGCCGAGCGCATCGCCGAGATCGTGCTGCGCGAATTCAACGTGCAGTGGCTGCGCCTGAAGCTCAGCAAGCCCGGTGCCGTGCGCGGTGCCAAGGCCGTCGGCGTCATCATCGAACGCTCGGCCCCGTAACCCGCCCAACCCCGTAACCCGTAGAGCCGGGCTTGCCCGGCTGCTCTCCCCAAGGAACCCCACAAACGATGGTTGACGCCGTAATCGCCGTAAAGCTCCTCGAAGACCTGCAACAAACCCTGCAACCCTGGCCCTGGGCCTACACCGCAGTCGTCCTGGCCGCCCTCATCCTCGCCGCCTGGCTGGCCAACTTCGTCACCAAGAAGATCCTGCTGCGTGGCCTGCGCAAACTGATCGCCCGCCTCCCCGGCGGCACCGCCTCCGGCCGCGAACAAGGCAGCAACCTGCGCGTCATCTCGCGCCTGTCGAACGTGGTGCCCAGCATGGTGCTGGCCGCCGGCATCCGCATCGTCCCCGACCTGCCGCCGGAACTGGTGGGCTTCGTCATCGCCGCCTGCCGCGCCTGGGCCGTGCTCACCGTCGCGCTGGCCGTCTCGCACGCGCTCGACGCCGCCAACGAACTCTACGAACGCCGCCCCGACGCCCGCAACAAGCCGATCAAGGGCTACCTGCAGGTGGTCAAGATCGTGGTCTTCGTCATCGCCGGCCTGTCCATCGTCGCCACCCTGCTCGGGGTGAAGCTGGGCCCGCTGGTCACCGGCCTCGGTGCCGCCACCGCCGTGCTGATGCTGATCTTCCAGGACACCATCCTCTCCCTGGTCGCCAGCGTGCAGATCAGCGGCGACGGCCGCGTGCGACTGGGCGACTGGATCGAAATGCCCAGCCAGAACGCCGATGGCGACGTCATCGACATCGCCCTGCACACCATCACCGTGCAGAACTTCGACAAGACCATCACCACCATCCCGACCAAGAAGCTGGTCACCGAGTCGTTCAAGAACTGGCGCGGCATGCAGGAAGCCGGCGGCCGCCGGATCAAGCGCGCGTTGTACCTGGACCAGCACAGCGTCGGCTTCCTCGACGAAGCCGCCGTGGACCGCCTGGAGCAGTTCAGCGTGCTGGGCGACTACCTGCGCGAAAAGCAGGACGAGCTGGACCAGCACAACGCCCAGCTGCAGGCCCAGGGCCTGGCCGCGGTCAACGCGCGCCGGGTCACCAACCTGGGCACCTTCCGCGCCTACGTGGAGCGCTACCTGCGCAGCCACCCCGGCATCCATACGGAAATGACCCTGCTGGTACGGCAGCTGCAGCCCACCACCGAAGGCCTGCCGCTGGAGATCTACTGCTTCACCCGCAGCACCGAGTGGGGCGTCTATGAAGGCGTGCAGTCGGACGTGTTCGATCACCTGCTGGCGACGCTGCCGGCGTTCGGGCTGCGGGTGTTCCAGGCCTCCAGCGACGCCATGCTGATGACCGCGCAGACCGTACGGTCCCCGACGGAGTAAGCTTCCGTGCCGCCCGGCGCAGCGTGCGCTGCGTCGGGTTTTTCCCCTCCGGGGAAAAAAATGAATGCCGAAATCACTCACAACGGGGCCGGGGACGCTAGAATCCCGGCCTTGTAAACGTTTTCATAAGGACCGCCGGTGGCCTCCGATCGCATCGAAACCCTCATTGCCCAGATGACCGTCGAAGAAAAAGTCGGCCAGCTGGGTGTGTTCGCAGACATGGTTCGGCCGTTCGCCCCGGATGTGAATCCGGAAGCCAACGTCAGCAATGCCGACCAGGTGTTGCAGCAGATCCGCGAGGGCAAGGTCGGCTCGCTGTTCAACGGCGTCGGCGTGGAAGCCGGCCGTCGCATCCAGCAGGTGGCCCTGGAAGAAAGCCGCCTGAAGATCCCGGTGATCCTGGCCGCCGACGTCATCCACGGCATGCGTACCGTGTTCCCGATTCCGCTGGGCGAAGCGGCCAGCTTCGAGCCCGATCTGGCCGAGCGCACCGCCCGCGCCACCGCAGTGGAAGCCACCGCTGCCGGCCTGCACTGGACCTACGCCCCGGCCGTGGACATCGCCCGTGACCAGCGCTGGGGCCGTGGTGCCGAAGGTGCCGGCGAGGACGTGGTGCTGGGCTGTGCGTTTGCCGCCGCCCGCGTGCGCGGCTTCCAGGGCACCGACCTGCGCGCGCACGACGCGCTGCTGTCCACGCCCAAGCACTTCGCCGCCTACGGCGCGGTGATGGCTGGCATGGAATACAACATGGTGGACATCTCGCCGCAGACCCTCCGCGACGTGCACCTGCCGCCGTTCAAGGCCGCCTTCGACGCCGGTGCCATCACCGTGATGTCCTCGTTCAACGACATCAACGGCGTGCCCGCCAGCGCCAATGCCGAACTGCTCACCGACATCCTGCGCGGCGAGTGGAATTTCCCCGGTGTGGTCATCTCCGATTACACCGCCGACATGGAACTCGTCGCCCACGGCTATGCCGCCGATGACCGCGACGCCACCGCCAAGGCGTTCACCGCCGGCCTCGACCTGAGCATGCAGAGCGGCTTCTACGCCGAGCACCTGCCGGGCCTGGTGGAACGCGGCGAAGTGCCGATGGCCACGCTGGACGAATCCGTGCGCCGCATCCTCAACCTGAAGGAAGCGATCGGTCTGTTCGACGACCCGTACCGTTCGCTGGACCTGGCCCGCGAAGCCGACACCTCGCACATCGCCGCGCACGACGAACTGTCGCGCGACGCCGCACGCCGTTCCATCGTGCTGCTGAAGAACGAAGGCAATGTGCTGCCGCTGCGCAAGGCCGGGCAGAAGATCGCCCTGTTCGGCCCGTTCGCGCAGGACCGCGAGAACATCGAAGGCTGCTGGACTTTGTTCGGCGACAAGTCGCGCTACGTCACCCTGGAAGCCGGCGTGCGCGCCGCGATCAGCGACGAAAGCCTGCTCGAGATCGTGCCCGGCTGTGATCTGGAAGCCGCGCTGCAGGACGGCGTGGAACAGGCCGTGGCCGCCGCGCTGCGTGCCGACGTGGTGGTGCTGGCGCTGGGCGAACCGCAGCGGTACAGCGGTGAAGCGCAGTCGCGCGTCGAAATCACCCTGCCGCCGGCGCAGCAGGCGCTGGCCGAAGCCGTCGCCATGACCGGCAAGCCCATGGTGGTGCTGCTGCGCAATGGCCGCGCGCTGGCCCTGCAGGGCGCGGTGCGCAATGCCGCCGCCGTGGCAGTCACCTGGTACCTCGGCACCCAGACCGGCCCGGCCGTGGCAGACGTGCTGTTCGGTGACTACAACCCGTCCGGCCGCCTTCCGGTCAGCTTCCCGCAGGTCAGCGGGCAGCAGCCGTTCTTCTACAACCACCCGCGCACCGGGCGTCCTGAACTGCCGACCATGTCCGAGTTCAAGGCACGCTGGCGCGAGATTCCGAACGCACCGCTGTACCCGTTCGGGCACGGCATGGGCTACACCACCTACGGTTACGGCGTGCCGCAGCTCAGCCAGGCCAAACTCGGCTGGGATGACACCCTGACCATCACCACCACCGTCACCAACACCGGTGATGTGGCCGGCGAGGAAGTGGTGCAGTTGTACATCCACGACCGCGTCGCCAGCCGCGTGCGGCCGGTGCGTGAGCTGAAGGATTTCCGCAAGATCGCGCTGCAGCCGGGCGAAAGTGCCGAGGTGGTGTTCACGCTGGATCGCCATGCGCTGGGCTTCACCGGGCGTGATGGCGTGTATCGCGCCGAGCCCGGGTTGTTTGATGTGTGGGTGTGCGCGAGTTCGATCAGTGGTGATGCCGTGCAGTTCGAGCTGCTGGCGTCCTGATTCGGGTTGCCACGGTCACGACCAACGGTCGTGACCTACCGCAAGGATCGGCGGTGCATTGACCGGCACATATCGACGATGCACTGACCGGTAGGTCACGACCGTTGGTCGTGACCGCGCGATGTCTCCGATCATCCGCACGTGACACCCTGCGCACTACCCTGATTCCATTCTCATTCGGATGGAACGCGCATGCGCCTGACGCCCCTCCTGCTCGCCCTCACCACCCCCCTGTGGCTGACCGCCTGCAGCAAGCCCGAATCCTCCGGCACCACCGAAGCGCCCGCCGCCACCGCCCCAGCGGAAGATGCGCCGGTCGCCGGCAACTCCCCTGACGCGGTCCCGGCCACCAGCGAACCGGCCCCGGCCACCACGCCCGCACCCGCCACCACCGAAGTGGCCGCCGGTGAAGCCGCCGCCTCTGGCGACGACCACGCCGCCGCCGCGGAAGGCGACGCGCGCCAGCGTATCGAACGCCTGCTCGGTGACGTGGATCAGTACGAAAAGGTGTTCACCGAGCTGCAGCGCGGCGTTGCCGCCGATGATGCCGCTGCGGTCGCCGCGCTGCTGCGTTACCCGGTGCGGGTGAGCGTGGACGGCAAGACCGTAAAGCTTGCCGACGCGGCTGCATTCCAGCGGGATTACGCGAAGATCGTTACGCCGGCGCTGAAGGCGCTGATTGCCGAGCAGCGTTTCGACACGTTGTTCGTCAACCAGCAGGGCGTGATGCTGGGGCAGGGCGAGGTGTGGATCACCGGCACGTGCGTGGACAAGGCATGTGCGAAGTCCGACGTGAAGGTCAACAATATCGGCGCGTGATCGCCCGGTGCGGCACCGCGAAGGACGCGCATGGCGGGACATCGGGCGACCATGGATGGCGTTGACGCGCATGGCGCGTCACTACGATCCATGGTCGCTCGACCGGTAGGGACGCGCCATGCGCGTCCATCGCGGGGTCTCTCGCACCCGGAACAATTAACCCTTCGGCGTCAACTTCAACAGCCGGCCGTTGCTGCCATCTTCCAGAATCCAGATGGCCCCATCCGGACCCTGCTCCACCTCGCGAATCCGCTCACCCATCGCAAACCGCTCGGCTTCCTTCGCGTTGTCACCATCAAACGCGACGCGCACCAGCGACGTTGACGACAGCCCGCCAATGAAGCCGCTGCCCTTCCACTGCGGGAACTGCGAACCGTTGTAGATGATGAAACCGGCCGGCGAAATCACCGGCGTCCAGGTGATCTTCGGTGCTTCAAACTCCGGACGCGTGCTGTGGTCCGGAATCTCGCGGCCGTCGTAATGGTTGCCGTTGGAGACAATCGGGTAGCCATAGTTCTTGCCGCGCACGATCAGATTCAACTCATCGCCGCCGGCCGGGCCCATTTCATGCACCCACAGCTTGCCCTTCGCATCAAAGGCAATACCCAGCGCATTGCGATGGCCGATCGACCACGCCTGCGCCGCCACGCCACCTTGTGAGGCGAACGGGTTGTCACCCGGCACCGTGCCGTCGTCGTTCAGACGGACGATCTTGCCCAGGTTGCCGCTCATGTCCTGCGCCGGGTCGAACTTCTGCCGTTCGCTGGAGGTGATCCACAGCTTGCCGTCCGGCCCGAACGCCAGGCGATGGCCGTAATGGCCCTTGCCGCTCACCTTCGGGGTCTGCCGCCAGATCACCTTGAAGTCCTGCAGCGTGCCGCTGCCATCGGCGGCCAGCACCAGCTTGGCGCGCGCCACGGCCGCGCCGCGGGTGTCGTTTTCACCCTCTTCGGCGTAGCTCACGTACACAAAGCCGTTCTTGGCGAAGTCCGGGTGCGGCAGCACATCGCCCAAGCCGCCCTGGCCGCCGTAGGCCACCTTCGGCAGGCCGGTGATCTCGGCGCGCTTGCCGGTCTGCACATTGAAGTGCTGCAGCGTGCCTTCCTTCTCGGTCACCAGCAGGCTGCCATCGGGCAGGAAGGCCATCGCCCACGGCTGGTCGAACTTGGCGACCTCGGTGGCGGTGAACGGCCATTGCGCCTTCTGCAGCACCGGTGCCGCATCGGGGCTGGCCGCCACGCAGGCGGTGGTGAACAGGGCAGGGGTGGCCGCAAGGGCCAGGGTGAGCAGCAGATGGCGGGGCATGAGGGTGTCTCCGTCAGGGGTGCAATGTGAAGCCATGGTTGTACAGCATGGCCATCAACACCGCGTGGACCATAGGTCACCCCGGATAGGCGCGCCGCCCGGATTCAGCTAACGTACGCAGCAACACGGACGCCTCAAAACGGAGTTTGCAGCATGAATGCCAGCGTACAGAAACCTTCCCCCGCCTTCATCGCCGCCTCCTGGACGGCGCTGCTGCTGGGCGCGGCGGCCTACCTGATCGGCCTTTTCAACGCTGAGATGGCCCTCAACGAGAAGGGCTACTACCTGACCCTGCTGCTGTTCGGCCTGTTCGCCGCCGTGTCGCTGCAGAAGAGCGTACGCGACCGTGTGGAAGGCATTCCGGTCAGCGGCCTGTACTACGCGCTGTGCTGGTTCGCCCTGCTGGCCTCGCTGCTGCTGTTGCTGGTCGGCCTGTGGAACGCCACCCTGCTGCTCAGCGAAAAGGGCTTCTACGGCATGGCCTTCGCGCTCAGTCTGTTCGGCGCAGTGGCCGTACAGAAGAACACCCGCGACCTCATGGCCGCAGGTGCTGATGAGCCGAAGCGCGCAGCCAAGCTGCCGCCGCTCCCCGGCGAATAAGAGCTCACGTCCCGCGCGGCACACCTTTATCCAGATGCGCCTGCCGCAACGCGGTGGACTCATCCCACCCACGCTGCACCGCCGAGCGCGCCTGCTCCCAGGTCAGCTTGCTTTTCGCATGTTCACTTGCCCAGCGCGACTGCAGCTCCGCTTCAACCTGCTCATACGCCTCAATCACCTCATCGGCCCGCGTACGCTGATGACGCGCGCTGTAACCGAGGTAATACGCCGGCTCGTAATCATCAAAGATCAGCTCGCTGTTGCCGTCGTAATACGGCTCCGCGCTGAAGCGCTCGCGCCAGTAATCGGCAACTGCCTGGCGCGGCACGCCGTCTTCCGGCACCCGGCCGGGAATCTGATAGTCAGGGCTCATGTCTGGCTCCGGTGGGGTGAGGGTTTACCGTAGCCTTGAGGCGGTTAACGTTGTGGGCGTGGCGGGTGAATGGTGGATCAAACCGCCCGCACGCCCCGCCACGACCAACGGTCGTGGCCTACCGATCGCCCGCCAACGGATGCACCGACGGATCGTTCGCCATCGATCCGGCTCCGGTAGATCACGACCGTTGGTCGTGATCGCCCTTCCGCGGCAACAGATAAATCACCCCACCCACCGCGAACGCAATCAACGCCGCCGCGATGTTCTGCCAGCTGGCACTGGCAAACAACGCCAGACACAGCACCAGCGCCAGGATAGGAATCAACGGCCCCCCTGGCAGCTTCAATGCCCCCGGCCGATCCCGGAAACGCCGCGCCAGCACAATCACCGCCGCCGCCGTGCCGATATACGCAAACAACCGCGTCGTCATCGACAACAACGCCAGCTGCACGAACGACCCGCTCAGCGCCAGCACCAGCGCAATCAACCCCTGGGTCACAATCGCCGCCGCCGGCGTGCGGAAGCGCGGATGCACCTGCGCCAGCAGCTTCGGTCCATAGCCATCGCGCGCCAGCGCAAACAGGAAACGCGGCCCCATCATCATCGTGTTGCTGTTGGTGCCCAGAATCGAAATCGTCGCGCCCACGGTCAGAATCAGCGCCAGCGCCTCACCCCCAAACCCCGCCGCCGCATCCGCCAACGGCGTCGCCGAATCCGCCAGCGCCGGCAGCGTGCCCTGCGCAATGAACTGCACCGCGCCGTAAATCACCGTCACCGTCACAATCATGGTGATCAGCGCGAACGGAATGTCGCGCTTCGGGTTGCGATATTCACCCGCCGCCGCCGGAATGTTCTCAAAACCCGCATACGCATACAGCAGCAACAGCGCCGCCTCGCCCATGCGCTGCAGGTCATGCGGATCGGGGCGCTGGCCGGAGAACGCCAGGTCCATGTCCACATAGAACGCGCCAATCAGCACGAACAGCAGCAGCGGCAGCAGCTTGCCGATCACCAGCACGATGCCGGTGCGCGCCGCCGAGCGCACGCCCATCACGTTCACCGCGGTCAGGAACCCCAGCGACACCACGATCACCAGCACCCGGCCCATATCGTGCCCGGCCCACGGCCAGAACCGCGCCACCGCATCGGCCAGCGCATTGCTCAACGCCGCCGCCGAGCTGATCCGGGTCAGCCAGATCATCCAGCCGATCTCAAACCCGGCAAAGCGCCCGAACGCCTCGCGCGCATACAGATAACTGCCACCCGGCTCATCGAAGTAGCTCGCGGCCTGCGCGTAGCACAGCACCAGCAGCGCCACCACGATGCCCGCCGCCACCACGCCCCACAGGCTGAACGGTCCCAGCAGCAATACCGTGGCCGCCGGCAGCAGGTAGATCCCGCTGCCAATCACGTCGTTGATCGACAGCCCGACAATCTGCCAGCGGCTGACCGCACGCTCCAGTTGCGGTTCGGAAGGTGTGCTCATGGCGCGCCCAGAGCCGGCAGCTGCCACTGCGCCTGCAGCTGCGCGTACTGCGCCTTCGGCAGCAGCACGAAGCGCGGTTGTGCCGCCGGCGTCAGCCAGCCCAGCAGGGTGGTCATGTGCGCCGGCTCCATCGCCGTGCACCCGGCCGTGGCCTCACCGGGGGTGCGCCACAGGTGGGCGAAGATGCAGCTGCCGCCGCGCGGCACCGCCTTCGGGTTGTGCTCGATCACAAAGCCCTCGCGGTACCGCACATCGCCCTTGTTGTGCAGGTCCAGCCGCATCGGCTCGGTGGAACCCTCCACCGCCTCGGCTCCCACCACGTCCGCATCGACGATGCGGTTGTAGTACTTCGAATCCGGTACATCCATGCAGTAGCTGCTTTCCATCATCGGCTGGTAGGGCAGGGACGTGGTCACCTTGTCCGCATAGCCGAACGCCTCGCCAATCGCGAAGATCCCGGCCGGGCTGCGGCCATCACCTTCCTGCTTCTGCGGCCCGCCCTTCTGCGCCGGGTGCAGGCCCGTGCCCCAGGCGCTGCCGCTGCGACCCACCGCCACCGTGAATGCCTCACCCTGCGGTCGCCAGCCGGTCTCGGTGCGCGCATACGCCTGCAGCGTGCCGGAGGTGGCATCCCAGTCAGCCGTGGTCACCACCACCAGCTGGGTGGTGCCGTCCAGGGGATCGGCGGCCCAGGCGGGCAGGGCACAGGCCAGCACAACGGTGGCAACAGCGGTTCGCAGGTACGGCAGCATCGTCAACTCCAGAAATCAGGTGTCGATCAGGTGTTCAATCCGCTCCAGGTTCACCCCCAGCTGGCGGTGCCGGTCCGGGTTGGCGTGGCAGAGCAGAACAAACAGAAAGTCCAGCAGCGACTGCAAGGCTGAACGGTACAACAGTTGTGCCATCGAAGGGGCCGGGTCGTGCGCGCACACCACCAGCGCCGCATCGGCGTGCGCGCGCAGCGGGTTGGCACTGTGGCGGGTGATCGACACCACCTTGCCGCCCATGTCCTGGAACTGACGCGACAGCTGATACAGCTGCGGCAGCTTGCCGAACTCCGAGAACACCAGCAGCACGTCACCCGGCCGCACTGCGGAAAGATTGGCCATCATCAGAATCGGGTCAGCGTGGTGCACGGTCAGCATGCCCAGCAACGACAACCGCATCGCGAACTCGCGTGCATACAGGCCATCGTCGCCCAGCCCGTACACGAACACCTTCGGTGCGCCGTCCACCAGCGCCACAATCCGCTCCACATCGGCCTGCGCATTGGCCACCCGGGTTTCGTCATCGGCGGCCTGCCGGCTGTGCCGCAGGCGCTCGCCCAGCTGTGCGTAGCCGTTGCCTGGCTCGCCCGCTGGAGGGGCCGCCTGCGGGTCGCTGCCCGCGCGCGCCACCGCCTGGCCCACCGAGTACTTCAGGTCCGGGTAGCCCTTGAAGCCCAGCTTCTGGCTGAACTTCACCACGCTGGACTGGCTGATCCCCAGCGCGCTGGCCAGTTGCTGCGACGAGTAGTCGCGCAGCAGGTGCGCGTTGTCCAGGATGAAGTCGGCAATGCGGCGTTCAATCGCCGACATCTGGTCGCGTTCAGAGCGGATTTTCAGCAAAGGCGGCATCGGTTACCAACGTGGCGGCGTGATCATTTCCAACCCCTGCACCTCGGTGATCCCCAACCCCGGCGTATCACTGATGGTGATCTCAGACTCGTTGAAATGCACGCCCCCGGTGACCGGATTGAAGCGGCCCAGCGACGGCCCGTCCAGGTCCACCTTGGTGATCACATCGCTCTTGGCCACCGCCAGGTGCACCGCCGCGGCCACGCTGATGCTGGACTCGATCATGCAGCCAATCATGCACGGCACCCCGTAGATGGCGGCAATGTCCGCAATGCGGATCGCGTTCGACAGCCCGCCGGTCTTCATCAGCTTGATGTTGATGATGTCCGCCGCGCGCTGCTGGATCAGGTCGAACACCTGGCCCGGATTGAACACGCTCTCATCGGCCATCACCGGCGTGTTGACCCGGTCGGTGACGTACTTCAGCCCGCTGATGTCGGCCGCCTTCACCGGCTGCTCCAGCAGTTCCAGTACCACCCCGGCTTCTTCCAGCGTGCGCATCGCCTGCACCGCCTGCTTCGCCGTCCAGCCCTGGTTGGCATCCAGGCGCAGCAGGGCACGGCCCTGCACGGCAGCGTGGATCGCCTTCACCCGCTCCACGTCCAGGCCGATGTCCTTGCCCACCTTGATCTTCAGCGACTCGAAGCCGCGATCAATCGCGGACAGCGAGTCCGCCACCATCTTGTCGATGTAGTCCACGCTGATGGTGATGTCGGTGGTGATCACCGGGTCGCCACCGCCCAGCATCTGGTACAGCGGCGCGTTGTGCAGCTGTGCCCATAAGTCGTACAGCGCGATCTCCACCGCCGCCTTCGCGCTGGTGTTGCGCTCCAGCGATGATTGCACCAGCGCGCAGTTGCGGTTGAGGTTGGCCACGTCCTGGCCAATCAGGCGCGGCTTGATGAAGCGGTCAATCGCCTCAATGATCGACCCGTGCGTATCGCCGGTGATCACCGCCGTCGCGGGCGCTTCGCCGTAGCCGGTGTGGCCGCTGTCGGTGCGGATCAGCACTACCACGTCTTCCACGGTATCCACCGTGCGCAGCGCGGTTTTGAACGGGGTTTTCAAGGGCACGCGCAGCATGCCCAGTTCGATATCGGTGATTTTCATCAAGGGGTCTTGGCGCGCATGCGTTGGATGTTGGTGATGCGGTCGATGTAGCTCACGGTGTCGCTGGCCATCATCGGCTCCAGCGGGGTCACCGAAACGCCGTTGAGGTGCGCCTGCACGCGGGTGCCGTCCGGTGCGAACCAGCTGCCACCGGCGGTGTCGTGAATCATCCAGGTGTTGCCGCCGAAGTGACCCAGGGTCAGCATCACGTGGCCCGGAATGTAGACCAGGTCGCCGGGCTGCAGATTTTTCACTGCCTCCATGCGCTTGGCTTTGCCGTCTTTCGCGCTGAACGCAATGCGGTCCAGCGCCGGACTCACTGCCTGCGCGCTGGTATTGCGCGGCATCAGAATGCCGAAGCTGCGGTACACCTCGGAAACGAAGCCGCTGCAGTCGCGGGTGTCATACGAATGACCCCAGCCGTAGCGTTCGCCCAGGAACTTGAACGCCTGCGTGTACAGATCGCGCGGGGTCAGTTCCAGATAGGTTTCGCTGGTGTCCTGTGAGCGGGCGATCAGCGCCGGCACCAGGGCAAGCGAGCCATCGTCATTGCGTACCGGCAGCTGCACCACGTAGCTGGCATGCGCCTGCTGGCCGTTCACCGGCTGCTGCAGCGGCCAGTCGACCAGCGCTGGAAGACGCACGCCCATGTCCAGCTGCAGGCGCGAAACCCGCGGCTCCTCCGGGGTAAACGTGGTGAATACGGTGGCTCCGGTCACCACGCGGTAGTGTTCCGTTGCGCCGTAGCCCAGCACCGTCGCTTTGTCGCCCACGCCGACGAAGCGCTTTTCGATCCACGCCGTGTAGCGCTCGCTGGTAACGAACAGCCACTGGCCATCCGCACTTTCATGCAGCACCGCCACCGCGTCGCCGGGGAACAGCGCCGATTCCTGGAAGCGGTCGATATCGGTATCGCCCGGGCGGCTGAGCACCCGCAGCAGCGTCGGGAAGGTCCGCAGCGCCGCGCGGTGCACCACCAGCCCGTACTGCAGCGGGCGGTTCGCGGCTATGGCGTCAGCGCCGGCGTTGGCGATGATGGACGCGCGCTGATCGGCGCTGATCGGCTGGCCGTCTTCGCCATACAGCGGCTTTTCCGGCCAGCCCGACAGTGCATCAAGGTCGGCTTTCACTTTAGCCCGGGTCAGCGAAGCCGGCAGCGCATCCAGGTTGTGAATGGACGGATCGTTCGCCCGCATGCGCGCGTTCTGCGCGTCGATGTCGTCCCGGCTGAGCAGAATCCGGTCTGCTTCGGTAGGGGGGATCGCTGGCCTGCCCGCGCCTCCGTCCTGCTCACCAGACCAGAACTCCGGGTGCAGGAACGAGTCGGTCAGCCCGATGACATCGCCATACCCCGAAAGCGGCCGCTCCGCGTCCTGTGCCCCAGTCGCGCCCGCGACCGTCAGCAACAGCGCCATCGCCATCGCCATCGCCATCGCGCGCAACCGCAAACCGGCCTGGCCCCCGCGCGCCGCCCGCACTCGCGACGCGGCCTGATTCCCGTAGTGACACGCCATGCGTGTCATCGACCCAGCATCAACGCCCATCAACGGTCACCCTCCAGAAAACCTTGTGGAATATTTATTCCTTCTTCAGCCAAAAGCAAGAATAAATTATTGACCGCCTACCCGCCGCGTGTTACACAGCGATTACCACCCGCACCTGTGGAAGTGTCGCCGTGGAATCCGCAGTTCGCAAACCGCACCGGCTCCGTCGCTTCGCCTGGCACACCGCAGCCTGCCTGCTGCTGGTGTCGCCGGCGCTGTGCGCGCAGCCGATGCCTGCGCTGCCGGATCTCATCACCCAGATAGACGCCGGCCACTTCGCCCAGGCCGAAGCCGACATCAGCCGCGCCTTGGCCGATGCCAACCTCAGCCAGGACCAGCGCGACGCCTACACCTTCCAGCGCGAGCGCATGCGCCGCATCCGCCTCGACTTCACCCTGGATGCCGCCGCCGCGCAGGCCCAGGTGCGCAAGCAGATTCCTGACCTGACCGACGCCGAGTTCGCCCGCTGGGACGCACAGGGGCATCTGGAGCATCTGGACATCGACGGCCAGCGCCACTGGTTCAAGCGCGCACCGTCGAACCTGTTTCGGGTGAGCGCCGAGGCCCGTGCCCGTCGTGCGCCGGGCGTGCCGGTGCCGAAGGACGGGCCGTATGAAGTGCTTGGGCCGCACCATCAAGAGGTGGTTGACGCGGCACGTTCGTATCGACCAACGGTCGATACCTACCGGGATGACGTCGGCGATCATCATCCCGCGGCATCCACCACCGACGACCGGAATGCCGGTAGCCCACGACCGTTGGTCGTGGGCCCGCTATCCCTCACCCCACGCCACGTCACCGTCACTCAATCCCTCACCGTCAAACCCGACACAGTGCCCGCCGGTGAAACCGTGCGCGCCTGGATTCCATACCCCCGCGCCATCCCCGGCCAGCAGGAAAACATTCGTTTCCTCGGCAGCAGCGGCGGCACCGCGCCCGCGCAGATCGCCCCGGAAGACACCCAGCAGCGCACCGCCTACCTGCAGGCCCCTGCCGTCGCCGGCCAGCCCACGCAGTTCGAGGTTCGCTACGAACTCACCGTGTACGCCCGCCACACCGACATCGACCCGGCCAAGGTGCAGCCCACGCCAAACGACCCGGCGCTGCAGCCGTACCTGACCGAACGCGCCCCGCACGTGGTGTTCACTCCCGCCCTGCGCGCGTTCTCCCAACGCATCGTCGGCGACGAAACCAACCCTTATCGCATCTTCGAAAAACTCTTCGACGCCGTAGACCGCATCCCCTGGGCCGGCGCACGCGAGTATTCCACCCTGTCCAACATCAGCGACTACGCCCTGCACGCCGGCCACGCCGACTGCGGCCAGCAGACCCTGCTGCTGATCACCCTGCTGCGCCTGAACGGCATTCCCGCGCGCTGGCAGTCCGGCATGGTCTATTCCGACGACGCGGTGGGTTACAACAACCTGCACGACTGGGGCGCGGTGTACCTCGCGCCGTACGGCTGGGTCCCGATGGACGTCACCACTGGCCGCCTGCACAGCAGCACGCCCGCCCTGCGCGACTTCTATATGGGCGGCCTGGACGCCTACCGCATCGCCTTCAACGACGATTACGACCGGCCGCTGGTGCCGGCGAAGCACTACCCGCGCTCGGACACGGTCGACAACCAGCGCGGTGAAGTGGAGTGGTCCGGCGGCAACCTGTACTACGACCAGTGGACCTACGACTTCCAGTCACACATGAAATAACCCACCACCACCATTTCACAATCTGCAGGAGAGAGCAGGGGATGAAAGCGAACAGTTTGAAGCGGGCGGCGCTGTGCGTCGCACTCGGGGCCTGTCTTGGCGTTGTGGCTCCCGGCATTGCCTGGGCCCAGGCCGTCAGCGGTGCGGTCGCCGGCCGCGCCACCGCCGGTGACCAGGTCACCGTGGTCAGCACCAGCACCGGGGCCAGCCGCAGCGTCACCGTCGGCAGCGACGGTACCTATCGCCTGGGCCAGCTGCCGGTGGGTGACTATCGCCTGCAGGTCAGCCGTAATGGCCAAAACCTCGGCGACAGCGTGGCGGTCAGTGTGGCCGTCGGCGGCACCACCAACGTCAACCTGGCCAGCAGCGGTGACGTCGTCAATCTGGATGCACTGCAGGTGGTGGGCACGCGCGTGGTGAACCGCGTGGACGTGTTCTCCACCGAAAGCTCGTTCAACGTCAACCGCCAGGAAGTCTCGCGCCTGCCGGTGGCGCAGGACCTTTCCGCCGTCGCGCTGCTTGCGCCGGGTGTGGTGGGCGGCAACTCCACCTTCGGCGGTCTGTCGTTCGCCGGTTCCTCGGTGGCCGAGAACGCGGTGTTCATCAACGGTCTCAATGTCACCGACATGTACACCCGGCGCGGCTTCTCCAGCGCACCGTTTGCGTTCTTCAACGAATTCCAGGTCAAGACCGGCGGCTACTCGGTGGAGTTCGGCCGTTCCACCGGTGGCGTCATCAATGCGGTGACCCGCTCGGGCAGCAATGAATTTGAAGGCGGCATCGAAGTCACCGCCGAACCGTCCGCATGGCGCTCCAGCGGACGCGACCATTTCCACCGCGACGGCAGCGCGCATTCCTACGCCAGCCGCGATGACAGCAGCTTCTTCAAGACCAATGTGTGGGCCAGCGGCCCGGTGGTGAAAGACAAGCTGTTCCTGTTCGCCATGTATGAAAAGCGCGACGAGAACGGCCACAACACCTCCAACGACGCCCTCACCTGGTTCAAGAACGAGGCCGACAACGGCTTCTGGGGCACCAAGCTCGACTGGAACATCAACGACAACCACAGCCTGGCGCTGCTGGCGTTCAGCGACGAAACCGAAACCACCGCCGGCGCGTACAACTACGACTGGGACGACAACGTCATCGGTGCGTGGGGCGGTGATTCGGTCACCGAAGCCGGCGGCAAGAACTGGTCGGCCACCTACACCGGCCATTTCGGCGAAACCTTCACCGCCCGCGCCATGGTCGGCCAGAACAACCAGCGTGCGTTCACTCGTTCCTCGCTGGACGAACTGTGCAGCCCGGTGTTCACCGATGCCAGCTACGCCTCGCGCCTGGGTCAGCTCAATGGGCTGCGCCCCGGCTGCCATCCCACTGGTGCCGCCGTGGCCGAGCGTGACGACACCCGCGATGTCGCCCGCCTCGATTTCGAATGGCAGCTCGGCACGCACCTGCTGCGCTTCGGTGTCGACCGCGAGCTGATGACCACCGAGCAGAGCACCCGCTACCCTGGCCCCACCCAGCTCAGCTACACCGCCTATGTGGCCCGCCCCGGTGATGAAGTGTGGGACGGTGCCAACGCTTTTGTGCCGCCCGGCGTGACCGAGATGCTGCGCGCGCGCAACCGCGTGTCCGGCGGCACCTTTGAAACCGAAGCCAATGCCTTCTACCTCGAAGACATCTGGAACATCACCCCCAACCTCATGCTCAACCTGGGCGTGCGCTGGGACCGCTTCGAGAACCGCACCGCGGATGGCGATGCCTTCATCAAGATGGACGACCTCATCGCCCCGCGCTTCGGTTTCAGCTGGGACATGAAGGGTGACGGCACCACCAAGCTGTTCGGTAACGCCGGCCGCTACTACCTGCCGGTCACCAACAACATCAACGTCAACTTCGCCGGCGGCCTCACCGACGAGTACAGCTACTACGTGCTCAACGGCTGGCAGACCCAGGCCAACCCGGTCACCGGTGCGCCGTATGCCGCGCCGATCATCGGCCAGCAGATCGGCCCGGTCGACACCCGCATGAACACTGGTGCGGCCGACCTTCGCCAGAGCGTGGACCGCGACCTCAAGGCCGTGTACCAGGACGAATACATCCTCGGCTTCCAGAGCATGCTCAACCAGGCCTGGTCGTGGGGCATCAACGCCACCTACCGGCGCATGACCCGCGCGCTGGACGACATGCGCCTGAACTACACCCCGTGCGGCCCGACCGGCACCACCCTGTGGCCGATCGCCAACCCCGGTGAAAGCCTGACCATCTGGGGCGATTCCAGCATCGGCTGCGCCGAGGAAGGCTGGATCACCATCGACACCGCCAACAGCGGCTACCGCAAGGGCGGCAGTGGCGAAGTGGTCGGCTACTCCAAGCCCAAGCGCACCTACAAGGCGCTGGAATTCCAGATCGACCGCGCCTGGGACGAGAAGTGGCTGTTCAACGCGTCCTACCTGTGGTCACGCAGCGACGGCAACTTTGAAGGCCCGGTCAATTCGGACACCGGCTACGGTGATACCGGCATGGTCCAGCACTGGGACCACCCCGCCAACAACGAACGCTATGGCGTGCTGTTCAACGACTTCCGCCACCAGTTCAAGTTCCGCGCTGCGTATGCGCTGAGCGAGCAGTGGAGCTTCGGCACCACCCTGCAGGTGCAGTCCGGTGGCCCGGTCACCGCATTCGGCGTGATGTGGCCCAACGACAGCACTGCCGGCGGCAGCACCAGCAGCGAAAGCAGCGGCGGCGGCACCGGCTGGCTGTGCGTGGCCAACTGCAGCGGCACCTACGCCCAGCGCCAGTTCGAGTACAGCCCGCGCGGTGCCTATGGCCGCCTGCCCTGGACCTGGACCATGGGAGCCAACGTCACCTGGCGTCTGCCGGTGGAAGGCGTGGACCTGAGCGTGCGGCTGTCGGTGTTCAACCTGTTCAACAACCAGACCGTGGTCAACGTGCACCAGCGTTATGAAGCCCAGCCGGGCCAGTACCGCGAGAGCACGTTCAACACCGGCACCCGTTGGCAGGCCCCGCGGTATACGCAGCTGCAGGCGACGTGGAATTTCTGATGGCGATCTTCCATCAATGGCTGACCGCATTGATGGTGGTGATCTCCCGTAGAGCCGGGCTCTGCCCGGCTGCTTTTCCGCGGTACCCCGTGGAGCCGGGCAAGACCCGGCTCTACATCGCGTTGGCATTGTTCATCCCCACGGTCGCATCTGCCTCCCCCTTCACCCCACTGCTGGACCAAACCATCCAGCACTACCCGGTCGAAGGCATCGCCATGGCCGTCATCGAAGACGGCCAAACCACCTTCACCGCCACCCGCGGCGAAGGCATCACCGACCACACCCGCTTCAAAATCGCCTCCAACACCAAAGCCATGACCGCCGCGGTCCTGGCCCGCCTGGTCCAGCGCGGCGTGTTGCACTGGAACGACCCGGTCATCCAACACCTGCCGCAGTTCCGCATGCACGACCCCTGGGTCACCGAACACATGCAGGTGCGCGACCTGCTCATCCACAACAGCGGTCTCGGCCTCGGCGCAGGCGACCTGATGCTGTGGCCCGAGCCCAACGCCTACACCCGCGCCGACATCATCGCCGGGCTGGCCCACCTCAAGCCCGTCACCAGCTTCCGCAGCGGCTACGCCTACGACAACCTGATGTACGTCGTCGCTGGCGAAGTGGCCGCTGCCGCCGCCGGCAAGCCGATCGACGTACTGCTGCAGGAAGAGCTGTTCACCCCGCTGGGCATGACCGGCTGCCAGACCGACCCCACCCAGACCTCGCTCGCCGCCGGTGGCGTCCGCTGCAGCCTGCGCGATATGACCCGCTGGATGCAGGTGTTGCTGGACCCGTCGCTCGTCCCCGATTGGCTCAACGCCGAGCAGCGCCGGCAGCTGTGGACCGCCCACATGCCCATGCCCCTCGGCGAACGCCAACGGCGCTGGGACAACGCGCATTTCTCCGCCTACGGCTATGGCTGGCGGCTGTCGGACATGGACGGCCAGTTCAAGGTGGCCCACACCGGCACCTTGAGTGGTGCGTATTCCTCGCTGGCGTTGCTGCCAGACAGCAGGAAAGGCGTCGTCATCCTCATCAACGGTGAAGGCGAAAACGCCAGAACCGTCTTGATGCAGGCCGCATTGAAGACCCTGATCCACGCAACATCGATCGACCAAACCCCGCGTAGTGACGCGCCATGCGCGTCATCGCCATGCCAAAACACCGCGACCAAACCCACGATCGCCCCATACATCACCGAACTCCAATCCGAACACACCACCCGCAAACCCCGCCCCGACACCTCCGCCCGCACCCCAGCCCCCACCACCGTCCCCTGGCAGGGCATCTACCAGGACCCCTGGCTGGGCACCGCCCACCTCTGCCCCGAAAACGGGAAACTCCGCTTCAGCGTCGAAAAATCCCCACGCCTGCGCGGAACCGTGATGCAGCTCGATTCCCGTTGGCTGGTGCAGTGGGATACCCTCGAAGCGGACGCCGAGCCCTGGCTGCAGGTATCGCCGGGCACCCCGCAGACCCTGAGCCTGCGTGCCATCGACCCGGATATCGACTTCAGCTATGACTATCAGGACCTGCATTTCACCCGCACAGGCAGTTGCCCCCGGTAGGTCACGACCGTTGGTCGTGACGGCCCTCGCGCTGACCCTCACCGCCCTGACCACCACCGCCCACGCCCAACCGGTCCAGATCGCCCTGGTCCGCACCGCCGAACAAGCCGGCCTGGTCGACATCACCACGCTGTCCCCCAACATCCAGCTCGACATGCGCTACGCCGGCAGCAACAACTTCACCGGCCGCAGCGTGCCCGGCTACGAATCCCCCAAGTGCCTGCTGCTAGCCCAAGCCGCCAGCGCACTGGCCCAGGTCGAAGCCGACCTGCGCAGCGAAGGCCTCGGCCTGAAGCTCTTCGACTGCTACCGCCCGGCGCAATCCGTGCAGGCCTTCGTGGACTGGGCCAACGACCCCACCGAGCTCTCGCGCAAAACCATCCAGTACCCCGGCATCGACAAACCGCAGCTGCTGGGCGGCTACATCGCCGAAACCTCCGGCCACAGCCGCGGGGCCACCGTGGATCTGGGCCTGGTGGACTGCCGCAGCGGCACCTGCACCGATGTGGATATGGGCACCGACTTCGACTACTTCGGCCCCGAAGCCCACACCGACACCGCGCAGATCACCCCCGACCAGTACAACAACCGCCAGCGGCTGGTGCGCGCCATGCAGGCGCAGGGCTTCAAGAACTACCCGCTGGAATGGTGGCACTACACCCTGGACCCCGAGCCCGACCCGAAAACCGCCTACGACGTCCCCGTGCGCTGATCGCTGCCCCGTACAATGGCGGCGGACGCCATTCGCCCGGAACGCAATGAATCTGCCGCTGCACTTTGGACTGCTGGGAACCCTGGAAGCCGGTCTTATCGCTCTGCTCGTTGGACTGCTGGTCTACAGCCTGTGGCAGCGCCTGTGCCGCTGGGCTGGCTGGTCGATGGGCCATGCGATTGGCTGGGCCTGCTTCATCTCGGTGATCATCAGCGCCGGCATCGACGCCTGGAAACTGTTCTACATGGGCATCGTGCGGCTGGAGTCGCCGTTCTACGCGCGCATGTACCTGGCCACCATCCACGATCCCAACGAACTGGGCTCGCGCGTGGTCATTGAAGTGGCCGGTGCACTCGCCGGTGTGGCACTCGGCTGGGTGATATTCAGTTCCCGGTCAGCCGAAAAAACTGAGACCTCGAACTGATTTTCCGTTCGGTGCGCGTTAAACGCAGGCGCGCTGAATGCGCACATTACCGACCTGTCACCTGCGCGTAACCGAGCCGGTAATGCACGCATCTGCGTAAGTGGTTAAGACCGCGTTCGCACGCCGGTTGCAGCCCAAGATCGATTCACAAACGCGGTGGCAGGGTAGGTGCCGTACGGAAACAACGACCCGTGCAATACCCCTTTGACGGAGACCACCCCAATGACGAATCGCAACCGCAAGCCCCTGATCGCCCTGTTGATCGCCGCCGGCAGTGTGATGGCCATTCCGGCAATGGCGCAGACCGCGCAGCAGAGCGCCGCGCAGGCCCAGCAGCAGGCCGCCCAGGCGCAGCAGGCCGCCGGTGCCGCCGGCCAGGCCGCTGACAATGCCAGCGGTGCACCCGCCGCAGCATCGGCACAGGCCGGCGGTGGCGGTGGCGGTCAGACCTGGGCCAGCGTCGACACCGACGGCAACGGCACCATCAGCAAGTCCGAAGCCCAGGTCAACGCCGGCCTCGCCCAGGTCTTCGACCAGGCCGACACCAACAAGGACGGCGAGCTCACCCCGGATGAATACAAGGCCTACGTCGCCGCCCAGCAGACCGGTGCCGCCAACGGCGGCAACGCCCCGGGCCGGTAACATCCGACCGTTGGTCGGATGACTTTGACGCAACACCAAGCGCAGAAGGGCCCAACACCGCTGGACAACGGTGAAAGGCAGTGAGGGGGGAAGGGCGGCTTCGGCCGCCCTTCCTTTTGCGCGGTCGCGGTATCCTTCCCCCATGATGACCTCCCAACCCACGCCCACCGGCCACATCGGCCTGGTCGGCTTCGACGGTGACGACACGCTCTGGAAGAGCGAGGACTACTACCAGAAAGCCGAACAGGACTACCTCGACATCCTGTCGCGCTATATCGACGTGCACGACACCGCCACCGCCCGGCACCTGCTGGAAGTGCAGCAGCGCAACCTCGCCGTGTTCGGCTACGGCGTAAAGGGCATGACCCTGTCCATGCTCGAAGCCGCCATCGACATCAGCCAGCAGATGATCACCGCGCGTGACCTTCAGCAGATCCTCGACATCGGCCACGACACCCTGCGCCACCCGGTCGAACTCATCGACGGCGTGCGCGAATCGGTTGCCGCCATCGCCAACGACTACCCCGTGGTGCTGATCACCAAGGGCGACCTGTTCCACCAGGAAGCCAAGATCAAGGTCGCCAACCTGCGCGACCTGTTCCCGCGCATCGAGATCGTGTCCGAGAAGGATCCGGAAACCTACGCCCGCGTGCTGGAAGAATTCGACCTGCCCATGGACCGTTTCGTCATGGTCGGCAATTCGCTGCGATCGGACATCGAGCCGGTCGTCACCCTCGGTGGCTGGGGCATCCACACCCCGTATGCCGTCACCTGGGCGCATGAAACCCAGCACGGTGTGGCCGTGGACGAGCCGCGCATGGTGGAAGCTCCCACCGCCTTCGATTGGCCGCAGGCATTGCGCGCCATCGAAGCCAAGGCCGCACAGGGCTGAGCCGGTGAAGCGCCTGTGCCTGCTGCTGGTGTTGTGGCTGGGGCTGCCATGGGCCGCCCTGGCCCAGCAGACGGCCGAGAAGTCCGACACCTACCAGGTGCACACCGGCGATGCCTGGGTGGACGCGCAGCTGCAGGACATCAACCATTACGCCGAGCGTTTCCCCGACAGCTTCCTCGACGAAGTTGCGCGCTATGCCGGCGTGTCGCGCGGTTACATCGCCGCGCTGATGTACACCCACGGCTGGCACGCCGGTGACATCTATTTCGCGTGCTTCTGGGGCAAGGTCACCGAGCATTCCTGCCGCGACTGCGTTCGCGCCTTCAGCCGCCACGTGCCGGAAGAGGGCGGGTTCGTGCAGTGGTCGGATGTGGTGAACGACGACCTCGGCACCGAGCCCACCAACCTGCACTGGCGCGCGCTGCGCCACGCCATTGTGGCCAGCCATGATCACTGGGATCGCCCGGTGGAGCTGGATGCCACGTTGAAGCGGCAATTGGGCGATCGTGCGCAGCGGGATAAGCGGGCGCGGGCCGACCGTTGATTCTCCTGTGACGGGCATGGCCCGTCACTACACGGATGGTTGGCCTGTAGTGACACGCCATGCGTGTCATCGCGGTGCCGGCCCCGCGCGACGCCCCATTCATGGCCCCGCCAAACATCCCGATGACGCGCATGGCGCGTCACTACGCGGTGCGCGACAATGGCGCAAATCCCCCCGCGCCCTGTCTCCGAGTACGCAATGAGCACCACTGCCTTCGTTTCGCCCGACGACATCCGCACCCTGTTCGCGCAGGCCATGTCCAGCATGTACCGCACCGAGGTGCCGCTGTACGGCACACTGGTGGACCTGGTCGCTGAAATCAACGACGCCGTCCTTACCGACAACCCGGCCCTGGCCGACCAGCTCGACCGCAACGACGAGCGCGCCCGCCTCGCCCAGGAACGCCACGGTGCGATCCGCGTCGGCACCGCCGCTGAACTGGCCACCCTCGGCCGCCTGTTCGCGGTGATGGGCATGCACCCGGTGGGGTACTACGACCTGTCCGTGGCCGGCGTGCCGGTGCACTCCACCGCGTTCCGCCCGCGCACCGCCGCTGCGCTTGCGCACAACCCGTTCCGTGTGTTCACCTCGCTGCTGCGGCTGGAACTGATTGAGGACCCCGCCTTACGCGAGCAGGCCGCGCAGATCCTCGCGCGCCGCCACATCTTCACCGACGAATGCCTGCACCTCATCGCCCAGGCCGAGCGTGATGGCGGCCTGGAAGAAACCGAAGCGCGCCGTTTCGTGCTGGCCGCGCTGGAAACCTTCCGCTGGCACAGCGACGCCACCGTGTCGCTGGACACCTACCACGCACTGAGCAAGGCCCATCGCCTCATCGCCGACGTGGTCAGCTTCCGCGGCCCGCACATCAACCACCTCACCCCGCGCACGCTGGACATCGACGCCGCCCAGGCCGGCATGCTCGCGCGCGGTATCGACGCCAAGGCCGTGGTCGAAGGCCCACCGCCGCGCAAGTGCCCGATCCTGCTGCGCCAGACCAGCTTCAAGGCGCTGGAGGAAGAGGTGAACTTCCCCGAAGACGGCCGCAGCGATGTCGGCACCCACACCGCGCGTTTCGGCGAAATCGAGCAGCGCGGTCTGGCGCTGACCCCCAAGGGTCGCGCGCTGTACGACCAGCTGTTGAACCAGGCGCGTGATGCAGGTGGGGCGGGCAGCACCGGCGGTGACTACACCACGCGGTTGGCGAATGCGTTTGCGGCGTTCCCGGATGACCATGACACCCTGCGCCGTGAGGGCTTGGGGTATTACCGGTATGCACTGACCGAGGCCGGGCGTGCGGACAAGGCCGCGGTGGGTTATCTGCCGGCCGAAGCGTTGATTGCCGCCGGTCTGGCGACGGCCGACCCGATTGTGTATGAGGATTTCCTGCCGGTGAGTGCGGCGGGGATTTTCCAGTCCAACCTGGGCGGGGAAGAACAGCGCGCGTATGCCGCGCATGCCAACCGTGAGGCGTTTGAACAGGCGCTGGGGTTGAAGGTGGAGGATGAGTTCGGGATTTACCAGCGGTTGCAGGACGAATCGTTGGCCGCGTTGCGCGGTTGAACCAACCCCGGTAGGTACCGACCGTTGGTCGGTACCGGGGCCACCTCACCCCTTCATCGTCCCCGTATCCAACCACCGCTGGTGCCACGACAACGCCTCCGGCAACAGATGCGGCGTGTGCTTGCCGTAACTCTCACGGCTGGCACGCTCGAAGTAATCATTGATCTGGTCCCGGAACTCCGGGTGCACGCAGTTATCAATCACCACGCGCGCACGCTTGCGCGGGGTCAACCCACGCAGGTCCGCCAACCCCTGCTCGGTCACGATCACCGACACATCGTGCTCGGTGTGATCCACATGGCTCACCATCGGCACAATCGCCGAGATGGTCCCGTTCTTCGCCGTGGACGGACTCAGGAACGCGGAAAGGAACCCGTTACGCGCGAAATCACCCGAACCGCCAATGCCGTTCATGATCCGCGTGCCCATCACGTGGGTGGAATTCACGTTGCCGTAGATGTCCGCCTCGATCATCCCATTCATGCCGATGCAGCCCAGACGGCGCACCAGTTCCGGATGGTTCGAGATCTCCTGCGTACGCATGATGATGCGCTCGCGGTAGAAATCGATGTTCTCCTTGAACGTCTCATTCGCCTGCGGGCTCAGCGCAAACCCCGTGCACGAGGCGTAGCTCAGCACGCCGTCGCGCAGCAGGTCCAGCATGCCGTCCTGGATCACCTCGGTGAACGCGCTCAGGTCGCGGAAGCCGCTCTTGCCCAGCCCCGCCAGCACCGCGTTCGGAATATTGCCCACGCCGCTCTGCAGCGGCAGCAGGTTGGCCGGCAGGCGGCCGCGCGCCACTTCGTGCTTCAGGAACTCGATCAGGTGCCCGGCAATCAGCTCGCTGGTCGCATCAATCGGGCTGAACGGGCTGTTGCGGTCTGGGCCGTTGGTACGCACCACCGCCACAATCTTGTCCGGGTCGCAGCGCAGTGCCGTGTCGCCAATGCGGTCGTTCGCATGCACCAGCGGAATCGGCTTGCGGTACGGCGGCAGCGCCGTGCCGTAGTAGATGTCGTGCATGCCATCCACACCGGCCGGCTGCCACTCGTTGACCTCGACGATCACCTTCTTGGCCAGGTCCAGCCAGGTCTTGTTGTTGCCCACCGACGTGGAAGGCACCAGCGAGCCGTCTTCGCGGATGGCCGACACTTCCACCACCGCCGTGTCGATATCGCCGTAGAAGCCGAACCACACATGCTGGGCCACGTGGCTCAGGTGGATGTCGATGTAATCCAGCTTGCCCTCGTTGATGCGGTTGCGCGCATCCGGGTCGCTCTGGAACGGCATGCGCATCGCGATGCCATCGGCCTTGGCCAGCGCGCCGTCCAGTTCCGGGGCGGTCGAAGCGCCCGTCATCAGGCTGATCTGGAAGGGCTGGTTCTGCGCGTGGAAGGCTTCAATGCGCTCGGCCAGCGCCACCGGCACCGCTTTCGGATAACCCGAACCGGTAAAGCCACTCATGGCGACGGTTTCACCTGGCTGAATCAGTGCAGCGGCAGCTTCGGCAGAAACCACCCGGTCGCGCAGACGCGCGTTGGCAATGCGATCAACAGACATGGCAACAGCAGCTGTGTAGGGGACCTTCATTATCGGCCATACCCGACACCCCCTGTCGTTCGACCAAGGTGTTATGCCGAACACAGGAAATAACCGGCCGTATTCAGCTTCCAGAAAGCTTCTGTACCCACCAGTATTGTTTTGCAGTGCAGCGTGCAACTTGTTTCCGGAGCCTAGATGATCGCCCTGCATCCCGACGTGGGGGAGGGAGCAGAGCCCGCTGGCAGTTCGCTGCAAGCGGGCTTTTTTATGCGCGCAATTCGGGAATCGCGCGACCCGGTCATAATCCCCCCATGCCAATCCCCGCCAACGCCGTCCCCGCCGCCCTTGTCCCCCTGGTAGACCGCGCCTTGGCGCGCCTGGCTCTCAGCCTGGCCGACACGCCCCACTGGCCCCCCACCGAGCCGGTGCTCGACCAACTCCGCGAACTCGCCCTCGCCAGCGACTTCGCCATCGACACCCTGTGCCGCCAGCCCGCACTGCTGTCGCAATTGACCCAAAACGACTGCCCGCCGATCCCGCTTCCGGAACTCGATCCCGAGCACCCCAGCGACTGGCCGGTCCGTCTGCGCCGTTACCGCACCGCCGCCTCCACCCGCCTCATCTGGCGTGACCTGAACGGGCTGGACGACGTCCCCGCCACCCTGCGCGGTGCCACCGCCCTGGCCGAAGACTGCCTCGGCCTCGCCCTGGCCGCGCTGGAGAAGGAATTCGCCACCCGCCACGGCACCGTGCGTGCCACCGCCGACGGCAGCGAACAGCGCCTGGTCGTGTTCGGGCTGGGCAAGCTAGGCGGCGGCGAACTCAACTTCAGCTCCGACGTCGACCTGGTCTACGCCTACCCACAGGGCGGCGAATCCGACGGCCCGCGCCCGCTGGCCGCCGAGGAATACTTCGCCCGCCTCGGCCAGCGCCTGGCCAAGCTGCTCGACGAAACCACCGTGGACGGCTTCAGCCACCGCGTGGACCTGCGCCTGCGCCCGTTCGGCAACGCCGGCCGCGTGGCGCTGTCGTTCGCCGGCATGGACAACTACTTCCAGCGCGAAGGCCGCGACTGGGAGCGCTACGCCTGGCTCAAGGCCCGCGCCGTGGCCGGTGACATCCCCGCCGGCGAAGCCTGGCTGCAGACCCTGCGCCCGTTCGTGTACCGCCGCTACCTCGATTTCACCGCGCTGGACGGCCTGCGTGAAATGAAAGCCGCCATCACCGCCGAAGTCGCGCGCAAGGACATGTTCGACGACATCAAGCGTGGCCCCGGCGGTATCCGCGAAATCGAATTCCTCACCCAGGCCCTGCAGCTCATCCGCGGCGGCCGCGAGGCCACCCTGCGCGAGCGCCGCCTGCTGTACGCGCTGCCCGCCCTGGTCGCGTGTGGCCAGATGGACCCGCAGGACGGGGCCGACCTGCTGCACGCCTACGACTTCCTGCGCCGGCTGGAAAACCGCCTGCAGATGCTGCGCGACGCCCAGACCCACGCCCTGCCCAGCGATCCCACCGACCGCCTGCGTCTGGCCTGCACGCTCGGCTACGCTGATTGGGATGCGCTGGTTGCCGCACTCGACGTGCAGCGCAACCGCGTCAGCACCGAGTTCGCCGCATTGCTCGCCCCACGCGCCGGCCAGGCCGCCCCCGACGCGCTTTCGAACTACTGGCGCGGCCTGCCCGAAGGCAGCAGTGCCGAGGTGCTGGCCGAGGCCGGCTTCAGTGATGCGCACGGGGCCGACCAGTCGCTGCGTGATTTCGCCCAGTCGCTCGGCGTGAAGTCGCTCTCTGACGCCGCGCGGGCGCGCCTGGACCGCGTGCTGCCCGCGCTGCTGCACGCCGCCACCCGCTCACCGCAGCCCGACGCCGCGCTCAAGCGCGTGCTCGGCCTGCTGCAGGCTGTTCTGCGCCGCACCAGCTACCTCGCCCTGCTGGACGAACAGCCCAGCGCGCTCGCCCGCCTTGTCGACGTGCTCGCCCGCAGTGCACTGCTGGCCGAACGTCTCGCCGCGTATCCGCTGCTGCTGGACGAACTGCTCGACATCCGCGTGTCCGGCCCGATGCCGGACGAAGCCGCCATGCAGGCCGAGTGCAACGCCGCGCTCAACGTCGACGACCCTGAGGCCGCGCTGCGCCTGCTCAACGAAACCCGCCTCGCGCTCAGCTTCCGCATGGCTCTGGCCGCACTGGATGGCCGCCAGCGCGCCGTCGACAGCACCCGTCAGCTCGCCCAGCTTGCGCAGGCCGTGGTCGTCACCGCGCTGCAGATGGCCGAGGCCGACATGCAGCAGGCGCACGGCATCATTCCCGGCGGCCGCTTCGCCATCATCGGCTACGGCAGCCTGGGTGGGCTTGAGCTCGGCTTCGGTTCCGACCTCGACCTCGTGTTCCTGCACGACCACCCCAGCGACCAGGACAGCAGCGACGGCAAGCGCCCGCTTGACCCCGGCCGCTGGTACGCGCGCCTCGCCCAGAAGGTGATGGCCCTGCTCGGCGCCGTCACCGCCGCCGGCCGCCTGTACGACATCGACGTGCGCCTGCGCCCGGATGGCGGCAAGGGCTCGCTCGTCTCCTCGCTGGCCAGCTACACCGAATACCAGCGCGAGCGCGCGTGGACCTGGGAACACCAGGCCCTCGTGCGCGCACGCGGCATTGCCGGCGATGAAAGCCTGCTGGCTGATTTCGAACGCGTGCGCGCGCAGACCCTCGGCCGCGTGCGCGATCGCGAGGTGTTGTTTGCGGATGTGCTGAAGATGCGCGCCCGCATGCGTACTGAGCTGGACCGCAGTGATGCGGGTCGTCTGGATCTGAAGCAGGGGCCAGGCGGGGTAGTGGACCTCGAGTTCCTGCTGCAAACCGGCGTGCTGGACAGCGCCGCAGAACACCCGCAGGTGCTGGGGCCGCGTGACACGCCCAGCTTGATTGATGCGCTGGCGGAGATGGCGTGGCTGCCGGGTGGCACGCGCGATGGATTGCATGAAGCGCATGCCGCGCTGCTGGATGTGGGGTTGGCGTGCACGTTGGACAGAAGGCCGCGCATGGCCGTGCCGACGCCGGCATTGGAGGAGGCGCAGCGCGTGATCACCGCAGCGTGTGATGCTGCGGACCTCCCGTTCACCAGCTCCACGGCTGCATGACTGCTTTGGTGGGATCGGTCGACAGACGATCGCCGATAACGCCCGATCGGCGCTTTAACGCATGGACCCCACCGGGCAAACGCTTTCAACGGCGGCCACGCGTCTTGCTGCACTGGTGGGGGCGGTCGACAGACGCCCGCCGATAACGCCCGATCGGTGCTTTAACGCATGGGCCCATCCGGGCAAACGCCTCCGTTCCCCGGTCATGCGTCCCCGAACGTGGTCCTCCTACCGGCGGTCGACTGTCGTCCGACCCTACCGGGCAGGTCTCATCTCCATTACGACGAACGCGTGGCCACGCGCCCGGGCCTCACCGCCAACCTCACCCCACCCGCGGCGCCATCTTCCACAACAACGCCCGGAACGGGGCCAACAAAAACACCCCGATCCCCAGCTTCACCGCCAGATCCCCCGCCGCCCAACTCACCCACGGCAAACCGGACCCAGCGAACGCAATACTCCAGAAAATGCACGTATCCAACGTCGCACTGCACGTCGTCGCCACCATCGGCGCGCGCCACCAGTTCCCCCGGCGCAGCCGGTCAAACACAGTGATATCCAACAACTGGGCCGCAATGAACGCCACGCACGACGCCACCGCAATACGCGGCGTGGCGATCCACACCGAAAGCACAACCGCCAGCGCAAACCCCGCCCACGCCACCCGCCGCGCCGCCGACGGCCCGAAGCGCCGGTTGATCAGATTGCTGACCAGAAACGCCACCGGGTAGCTGAACGCCCCCCAGGTCAGCCAGTCATTGATCGGAAACTGCACCAGCACATTCGACAGCAGCACCACCGCGCCCATCGCCAACACCGCCAGCAGCAGGCTGCGGGTGGTCAACGGAGCAAACACAACATCGGGGCGCGCGGACATGGCGAACAGGGGCAGGGTGGGGAAGGGGGCGCATTATCCCCCATCCCGAGCGGCGGGGCCGGATGTCGCACTGGGTGCGGAGTGTGGCTTTGGCTGTGGCTCTGTTGTGGCTTTGGTAGAGGCGGTCGCAAGACGCCTGCCGATAACACCCGATCGGCCCTTTAACGCATGGACCCCAACCGGGCAAACGCGTCCGGTCCCCGGTCATGCACCGCGAGCCGGTGGACGGCCGACACAATCCCTGTCCTCAGGACAGGGATTGTAGGCGGCACATGCGACAGCACGGGAAGGATAAAACCCATTGTAATCAAAGGGTTTTCATTGAGGAGGTAAGCACCGTGCAGGTCCATCCATACAATCGGCGTCCTTAGGACGCCGATTGTATGGATGGAAATCCCAATCGCCCGGCAGCGTTCAGGCGCAGCCGCCCGCGCAGATCAATGTCGCAGGCGTCCCGCTCCCCTCAATACGCCTCACTCATCTGTGACTTCGCCGCATCCGCCGTCGGCATGAACGCCAGGGTTTCCCCCTTTGCATTGGCCACCATCCACCCGGCACCGGCTTCGGTCGGGGTCAGGTCCAACACATCGCCCACCTTCAACGTCTTGCCCGGGTTGTTCTCGCGCGCCGGCCACTGAATCACCGCAACCTCAGGCGATTCCGGGTTCCGCAGCGCGACTTCAACAGCGCCATCGGCCTTGGTTTCCACCGTCTCCACCGTCAACGGCGGCAGCGGCTGTGCCTTTGCGGCCTTACCCTTGCCCTTCCCGTTGCCGGACTCGCTCAGCTTCTCCGACCCCGCGACCGAAGCGCCCAGCGTCAACCACACCGGCGAGGTCACAATCGCCACAGCCACCGACGAACCCGCCATTCCGTAGCTGCCCACCTTGTCGCTGAAGCCGGTGGGCGGGTCGCCCGCGTAGACCGGTGCGGCCACCAACAGCGTTGCCAGTGCCGCGGAAATCAAAGAACTGCGCATCAGTGCGTCTCCCTGTTCGTGTGTTTCAAGGTTGCGGTGCCGCCATGCCGGCTACCGGCACGTGCGCCACGCTCAGCTCCTGCACCAGCAGGTCATGCTGCTGCAGGAAATCGAACACAGATTCCACCGTCACTACCGAGTAGTTGCCGGAAATACGTTCGCTGCCCGGGTGGTCGGTGGTGGCCGCATTGGCCGCGAAGAAGCGCGCGCCCAGCCGCTTGCCCACGCCAATGTGCAGAATGCTGGGCTTGTAGCGGTACGCACGCAGGTAAGACTGCGCCTGCCTGCGCGTGCTGATCGTGTTGCCCTGGTCGGCCTGCTGCATCGCCGCCACCAGCACTTCCAGCACCCACTGGTTGGAGTTCTGGTATTCCAGCGAGAACGGGAAGGCCACCACGCTGTAGCGCGGTTCGTGCAGGGCTTTGGCGGTTGCGCCGTCACCCGCAAGCAGCGTCTTCAGCGCCGTGCGCAGTTCCGGCGTGGGCACGCCCACGCGGATATCCGTGTGGGTGCCGGTTTCACCAATGAAATTGCTCAGCCCTTCGCGGAACAGCGTCGAGGTTGAAGACTTGCAGTGGTTCAGCAGATGCACCACTCGCCACTGGCCGTCGTCTTCGCGCAGTGCGAGCGCAAGGTGACTGTGGCGCAGGCCGTATTTGCTCAGGTCCTGGCCGCCGCGTGCCAGCAGCGCCACGTCCACGTTCTCCTGCGCGTCCAGGGATTCGGCCGTGGCCTGGGCCACGTCGAACATGGCGGCCATTGAGGCCGGGGTGGGGTAGCGGGGCAGGCATTCCGGTGCCGCCAGGGCGGTGCCTGGCATTAAAAGCAGCAAGCAGATCAACCAACGTTCCATGTCACCCCCTTACGTTTGGGCATCTTACCCATAACGGGCGGCCGGAATCCTGCGATGACGCGCATGGCGCGTCACTACGGAGCTTCGGGCGGCGTGTAGTGACGCGCCATGCGCGTCATCGCGGTGCCCGGTCAACCGACCAACCGCTCCAACACCAACGTGGCCACCCGCCCGGTCTCCCGCAACGGCACCACATCCCCTTCAACCCCCCACTCCAACCACCGTTCCTGCAACCGCCCGCGCTCGCGCAGCGCCTGCTGGAACGCCACCATCCTTCCCTGCGCCTGCTCGCCCAGCGCCACACACACCGGCACCCGCGTCGCACACGCCTCGGACAACAGATTCACTGAATCCGGCGACACCACCACGCGATGCGCCCAGCCCAACAGCCCTGCATACGGATTCACCCCATCGCCACCATCGCCCCAGATCACCTGCGGCAACCCAGCAAACGCACTACGCAGCGCCCCCACCAACGCCGGCGGGGTCCGCCGCGAGGTCGTCGCCAACACACTGCCGCCCTCGGCCCGCACCTGCGCGGCAACCTCTTCAAACACCCGCGCCATGGCCGCCTCATCCCAAGGCGCATGCCCGGTCGGCCCGCCCACCAGCAGCGCCGTCCGCGGCCCCGGCAACGAACCGAACTCCGCAAACGCCGCACGCCCCAGCGCCAGCCAATCGTCATTCACCGGGTTCAAGCTGCCCAGCAGGGTCAGCACGTTCTCGCCACGCAGGCGGTCGTGTTCCGGCACCACCACCAGATCCCAATGCCGGAGCGAAATGCGCGGGTCCAGAATCTGCACCACGGTAGAACCGCGCTCGCGCAACAACCGCAGCGCCCCCGCCGCCTGCCGCCCACACCCCACCACCAGCTCCGGCGGACTCGCAGCCAACGCAGACAACCCCGGTCCAAAACCGTCAGCCATCCCCGGCAACCAGCGCGGAGCCACCCACTTCCAAGGCGCGCGCGGCTGCAGCACCAGCGGCCGATGGGCCCCCAGCTTCAGCGCGCTGGCCAGCGCCACTGCCTGGCGCACATTACCCGCGCGGCCGTCAGTGATCGTCCAGGGGGCGGTCCATCGTTTCACGTGTGGCATTAATTCGTTTCAGTCAGGCTGGGTGTTGCAGCTGTTGCGACACTCTACACTGCGAGCCTTCACCGATCCCGGAGGCTTCATGTCCAACGTGCTTAACGACACCGCGCTAGACCAGCTGTTCCGTACCGCCCGCACCCAGAACGCCTTCCAGGACAAGCCCGTGGAAGACGCCCAGCTGCGCGCCCTGTACGACCTGCTGAAGTGGGCCCCCACCGCTGCCAACGGCAGCCCGGCGCGTTTCGTGTTCGTGAAGTCGAAGGAAGCCAAGGCCAAGCTGGCCCCGGCGCTGTCCGAGGGCAACCTCAACAAGACCCTCGCCGCCCCGGTCACCGTGATCGTCGGCTTCGACGAAGACTTCCACGAGAAGCTGCCGTTCCTGTTCCCGCACACCGACGCCAAGGCGTGGTTCGACGGCCCGCGTGAAGGCCGCACCGAAGGCGCGTTCCGCAACGGCAGCCTGCAGGGTGGCTACCTCATCCTCGCCGCCCGCGCGCTAGGCTTGGATGCCGGCCCCATGAGCGGCTTCGACAACGCCAAGGTGGACGAGGCCTTCTTCAAGGGCACCGCCATCAAGTCGAATTTCCTGGTCAACTTGGGGTACGGTGATCCTTCGGGCCTGTTCCCCCGGCTGCCTCGCCTGTCGTTCGACGAAGCCGCCCGCATCGAATAAGCGTCACCGCCAGACCGCGGCCCGTCTGTGCGGACGGGCTGTATGTAGTTGCTTTCTTCCCCTTCCCTTAGCGAGAGAGACTCACATGACCGTTACCCGCAAACTGCTGCTGCCGCTGGCCCTCACCCTGGCCATCACCGCCTGCTCGAAGCCGGCCGATGAAGCCGCCGCCCCGGCCGCCGACGCCGCTGCCACCCCGGCCGCTGCTGAAACCACCACCCCGGCTGCTGATGCCGCTGCCGCTGCGCCGGCTGCTGAAGCCATCCAGATCGCTTCGGGCACCTACAAGCTCGACCCGAGCCACACCGACGTGCTGGCCCAGTGGAGCCACTTCGGCTTCTCCAACCCCAGCGCCCACTTCGGCAACGCCGAAGGCACCCTGGTGTTCGATTCCGCTGACGTGACCAAGAGCACCGTCGAAGTGAAGCTGCCGCTGAGCGGCCTGAACAGCTTCACCGCCAAGTTCGACGAACACCTGAAGAGCGCCGATTTCTTCGACGCCGCCAAGTTCCCGGCCGCCACCTTCAAGAGCACCAAGGTGGAAGCTGCTGGCACCAACAAGCTGACCGTCACCGGTGACCTGACCATCAAGGACATCACCAAGCCGGTCGTGCTGGACGTCACCATCAACGGCGGTGGCGAGCACCCGATGGCCAAGGTTCCGGCGGCTGGCTTCGACGCCACCACCACCATCAAGCGCAGCGATTTCGGCGTCGGCGCATATGCTCCGAACGTGAGCGATGAAGTGAAGATCCGCATCACCACCGAAGCGACCGGCGAAAAGCCGGCTGCGTAACGGTTGATGGATTGAAACGCAAAAGGCCCGGCAGAAATGCCGGGCCTTTTTCGTTCTACCTCACCCCACCAACTTCCCCAACCACAACACACTGAAATCCGTCGGGGTCCGCCGTGCCGGCACCACCACCCCTGTTTCCCGCAAAAATACATGCGTGGCCTGCGCAAACGCCTGCCGCGCCACCAACGCCGTCTGCTTCACCGCCGCCTGCTGCTTGCGCAACTGCACGATCTGCAGGTTCGGCTTCCCGGGTGCGGCGAACTTTTGATACTTCCGCAGCTCATCGGCCACCAGGTCCATGTCGGCCTGGGCTTTCAGGAGCGCTTGTTGGGAAAGGGCGAGGGCCAAGGCGGCCTCGCGCACCGGGACGGTGGCGTTTGGGGCGGCGGCGGCCAGGGCAGCATCAAGGGAAGGGTCGCCTTCTTGAAGGCGCGCAACAAGGTCGGCAAGGGCCGAAGAGGTCAGGGCAGGCATAGAGGGAATTGTAATCCCGGCGATGACGCGGCACGCGCGTCATCGGCCATGTTCGGGCACCCCGCATGACGCGCATGGCGCGTCACTACGTTTCCCACGTCCGACGTCGCGTAGTGACGCGCCATGCGCGTCATCCCGGTCCATCAGGCGCGGTCAATCCCCCTCATGCTCATCCCCGTGCGCCTTCCAATACCCCTTCGACCGGATCCACTCCTTCGGCACCCCCAGATGCCCCTCCAGATACTTCCGCATCATCCGCGCCCGGCGTGACTCGGTGGCAATCCAGTAGAACGTATCCCCCTCCGGCTCCTCGAAATCAGTAAACACGTCCTCCAGCAGCGTGCTGGTGGCCGCATCAAACCAATTCCGCTCCAGCCACGAAACCGCAATCCGCTCATCCTCAGGCAGCTCCTGCCGGTCCTCCGCCGAAGGCACTTCCACATACACCTGCGCCCGCGCACCCTCCGGCAACTGCTCCAACCACCGCGCAATCGCCGGCAGCGCGGTCTCATCGCCAATCAGCACATACGTATCAAAGTCATCCGCGGTGATATGCGACCCACGCGGCCCACCCACCGCAATCGCATCACCCGGCTTCGCATTCGACGCCCAGCGCGACGCCACGCCGTCGCCATGCAGCACGAAGTCGATCGCCAGCTCCCCCGCCTCCAGGTCCCACCAGCGCGGCGTGTAATCACGCGCAGGGGAGGGCTCCTGGCCTTCCGGGTAGCGCGGGCCGTGTTCGGTCATGGTGGGCACCACAAATTCCCCCGCTGCATTGGGGAAGAACAACTTCACGTGGTCGTCCGGCGCGGGCGAATCAAAGCCCTCCAACGCCGGCCCACCCACCACCACCCGGCGCATGCTGGGGGTCAGCTCTTCGGTGCGCAGCACCTGCAGCGGGCGGAACTTCACGGTATGACGCAGCAACTGATGTTCGTGCAAAGCCATGGGGGAATACCTGTATCAAGGTCGCCGAAGCGGCAAATGTGAAATGTGTTGCCTGGGCGGGTCACGACCAACGGTCGTGACCTACCGGGGTGTTTCGCGATGTTTCATTCAACCCGATGAACCGTCACCGCCCGGCCCGAATCCTCAAAGCCGCCTCGCGCAACGCCTGCGCCACAACAGCAGCGTTCTCATCCGACCACCGCGCGTGATGCAACCCAAGCGCCTGCTTCACCTCACGCAGCGCCTCCCGCACCGGCATCGGCAAATTCGCCTTCGCAATCGTGCGCGCGCTGTCGCGAACGCGGCGCATCGCCGCATTCACCTCATCGCGCTGCGCCTCCAGCTCCGCCTGTCCCAGCGCATTGAGCTGAAACCGCCGCCGGCCACCATCACTGCTCACATCCACCCAACCAGACGCCTCGAACTGCGCCAGCACCGGGTAGATCGAGCCCGCACTGGGCGTGTATACCCGCACGAACATCTCTGCGATGCACTGGATGAGCTCATAGCCATGCCGCGGCTGCTCCGCCAGCAGCGCCAGCACCAGCAGGCGCAGGTCACCCCGGCTCAGCGGCCGCGCGCTGCTGGAGCGGGCAGGGGAATCAGGTTCGCGTGGACAGGTCATTTCGATATATCGATTCGAGTGCGATAACGATATATCGAAAACCACCGGACGGAAACCCCGAACCCCGAATCCGTTCACCAAACGCACCGTGCCCCGCATGGAACAACCCACCCACCGCGCCCGATTGTCGCGCCCTGTCCCAAAGACAACCCCCAAATACCAAGCATCGCGCACCGTAGAGCCGGGCTTGCCCGGCTGAAACCGCCGCGATCCCCGGCTGCTCCACCTCCATACGCCCCCGTAGCGAAGATCGCAAACCCATTGGTGCGCTACACTTTGCGGCTAGAAATCTAAAACACCTCGCGCGCGTGCGTGCGGTCATGGGAGCGCTAATGAACTGGTTGAACGATGTGCTGAGCAACGACCCGAACCCGGTGGAAACCCAGGAGTGGATCGAGTCGCTGAAGGCCGTTATTGATGTCGAGGGCCCTGAGCGCGCGCATCAGCTGTTGGAAGGCATGGTGGAACTCACCCGTCGTTCGGGTGCCTACCTGCCGTTCTCTCCCACCACCGAGTACGTGAACACCATTTCGCCGAACCTGGAGGCCAAGAGCCCCGGCAACGCCGAACTGGAATGGCGCATTCGTTCCATCATCCGCTGGAACGCCATGGCCACCGTCGTGCGCGCGAACCGCAAGCCGGGCGACCTGGGCGGCCACATCGCCAGCTTCGCCTCCGGTGCCACCCTGTACGACGTGGGCTTCAACCACTTCTGGCGCGCCCCCAGCGACAACCACCCCGGCGACCTGCTGTTCATCCAGGGCCACAGCGCCCCGGGCATCTATGCGCGTTCCTTCCTGGAAGGCCGCATTGACGAACAGCAGCTCGACAAGTTCCGCATGGAAGTCGACGGCGGCGGCCTTTCCAGCTACCCGCACCCGTGGCTGATGCCGGACTACTGGCAGACCCCCACCGTGTCGATGGGCCTGGGCCCGCTGGCCGCCATCTACCAGGCGCAGTTCCTGCGTTACCTGGAAAACCGTGGCCTGATCGAAAAGAGCGACCGCAAGGTGTGGTGCTTCATCGGCGACGGCGAAAGCGACGAGCCGGAAACCCTCGGTGCCATCGCCCTGGCCGGCCGTGAAGGCCTGGACAACCTCATCTTCGTGGTGAACTGCAACCTGCAGCGCCTGGACGGCCCGGTGCGCGGCAACGGCAAGATTATCCAGGAACTGGAGGGCGTGTTCCGTGGCGGCGGCTGGAACGTCATCAAGCTGCTGTGGGGCGGTTACTGGGATGCCCTGCTGGCCAAGGACACCAACGGTGTTCTGAAGAAGCTGATGATGGAAACCGTCGACGGCGAATACCAGAACTGCAAGGCCTTCGGCGGCGCGTACACGCGCGAGCATTTCTTCGGCAAGTACCCGGAAACCGCCGCCATGGTGGCCGGTCTGTCCGACGACGACATCTGGCGCCTGAACCGCGGCGGCCACGACCCGCACAAGGTGTATGCCGCCTACCACGAAGCCGTGAACACCAAGGGCATGCCCACCGTGATTCTGGCCAAGACCGTGAAGGGCTACGGCATGGGCAGCGCCGGTGAAGCGCTGAACCCCACCCACCAGACCAAGAAGCTGGACGACGAAGCCGTTCGCCACTTCCGCGACCGCTTCAACATTCCGGTCACCGACGAGCAGCTGAAGGACGGCCAGGTGCCGTTCTATCACCCCGGCCCGGACAGCCCGGAAGTTAAGTACCTGCAGGAACGCCGTGCCGCCCTGGGCGGTTACCTGCCGCAGCGCCGCCGCAAGGCCAGCAAGAGCTTCAACGCACCGAAGCTGGAAGCCTACGAGCGCCTGCTGAAGAGCAGCGGCGAGCGCAGCTACAGCACCACCATGGCCTTCGTGCAGAGCCTGAACATCACCCTGCGCGACAAGGAACTGGGCCCGCACATCGTGCCGATCGTGGCCGACGAAGCCCGTACCTTCGGTATGGAAGGCCTGTTCCGCCAGATCGGCATCTACGCGCCGTTCGGCCAGAAGTACAAGCCGGTCGACGCCGACCAGCTGATGTTCTACCGCGAAGACCAGAGCGGGCAGGTGCTGCAGCAGGGCATCAGCGAACCCGGTGCCATTGCCTCGTGGATGGCCGCCGGTACCAGCTATTCGGTGAGCAACGTGCCGATGCTGCCGTTCTACATCTACTACAGCATGTTCGGCTTCCAGCGCGTGGGCGACATTGCCTGGCAGGCCGCCGACATGCGTACCCGCGGCTTCCTGCTCGGCGGCACCGCCGGCCGCACCACCCTGAACGGTGAAGGCCTGCAGCACGAAGACGGCCACAGCCACCTGGCCGCCGGCGGCATTCCGAACGTGCGCAGCTACGACCCGACCTTCGGCTTCGAAGTGACGGTGATTCTGCAGCACGGCACCAAGGCGATGATGGAAGACCAGGTAGACGAGTACTACTACCTGACCCTGATGAACGAAAACTACACCCACCCGGAAATGCCGGAAGGTGCAGCCGAAGGCATCGTGAAGGGTATGTACCTGCTGACCGACGCCGGCAAGCCGAAGAAGAACGAGCTGCGCGTGCAGCTGCTGGGTTCGGGCACCATTCTGCGCGAAGCCATTGAAGCGGCCGCGCTGCTGGAGAAGGACTTCGGCGTCACCGCCGACATCTGGAGCTGCCCCAGCTTCAACGAACTGCGCCGCGATGGCTTCGACGCAGAGCGTTGGAACCGCCTGCACCCGGAAGACACCCAGCGCAAGGCCTATGTGACCGAGCTGCTGGAAGACCGCCAGGGCCCGGTGATTGCCGCCACCGACTACGTGCGCGCCTACGCCGACCAGATCCGCGCCTTCGTGCCGGCCACCTACACCGTGCTGGGCACCGACGGCTTCGGCCGCTCGGACACCCGCGCCAACCTGCGCCGCTTCTTTGAAGTGGATCGGTACTACATTGCCCACGCGGCAATTGCGGCACTGGCGAAGGACGGGAAGATGACCGGGAAGGATGTGGCGAGAGCGATCAAGCAGTACAAGATTGATCCGGAGAAGGCTAACCCTGTTGGGGTTTGATTGAAGGCGCAAAGGGGGGGGCGACTAAAGTCGCTCCCCTTTTTTTTGCAGCCTTGACGAAACTGCGCCAAGGCAGCGATGATCGATTACATGTGGAATAAGCACTCTCAAATTTTTTGACTCTAAGACTGTTCAAGGAAACGAACATGAGCAAAGCACTAGCAGAGATCGCATACGACCTTCACTCTGGGCTCGCATCTAATCAAATTCCAGAGTTTGATGACCTGCAGTTGATCGGAATGGCCGGTACTTTAGCGATTCACATCAAAGGCTTGGGTGAGATTGAATACGAAGTGCTAAGGAAGGTCTCCGATCACTTAATGAATATTCCTTCACTTGCACTGGAGAGGGTGTTGCGGTTACTGGGCGATGTGGGCTTTGTGAGGCTTGTCGAAAATGGAAGGCGCATCACAAGTGTAATTCCGAACATCCCAGTGTTTGATGATGTCTATGCGGGTATCGGTAAATATGCAGCATCAGAGTGCACGCTAAACGAGCATGAGCAAGCAACCATTCAGATTCTTGGGGTTTTGCAGCAGTCTCCCATAAACAAGAACTCCCTCATCAATAGCATGGGGGCCGAGAAGAGGGTTTTTGATCGGTGTCTGGTGGTTGGGAAAGCAAGTGGGATCGTTAGTGAGCACCAGGCTCGGGGCAGGGACATACTCATTAGTCCATTCTACTTTTCGGATAACCTTGATGGATTGGCGGACGCTGCGGCATCCGCGGGAGCAGGTGCCATTAAGTCAACTCTGGAGAAGGTGAGGGCAAACCAAGGTTGGCCGCTATCGGTTGTCAAGCAAACCCGAGAGATTGGTGGAGTCAGCCTTTCGCAAACCGAGCTATCTCTTGTCGATAAAATGGCGGGGGAGGGTATGATCAAGCCCCCGACGATTTCCTTTGGAAATAAAAGTGAATCGTTCTTGTTTACGCCCAAGCCGGGTGCGACTAGGCTAAACGCTTCTAATCGAGAAATCTACGAGCGCGCAATGGCGCTCATATCTGCTGTGCGAAAAGGTCAACTGCTAGCGGATAGCTACCGCATACGAAGTCCTGTGCGCATACTGGAAAGCTTGCGAGAAAAGGGCTACTTAGGCTCCAACTCCGAGGCGCGCGCGCAGTATCAAAATCTTGTTGTGCTGAAGGTTGCATATCTAAAGCAGACTTCCGGGAACATGTGGCAGCTTTGCTTGAACCGTACCCCGGAGAATGAGGATGCGCTAACACTCGCTATTTCGCTGCTAAGGACGGGTGAGCTGTCTGGGATGGAGATCAACAATGATGCCAGGATCGCACTTAGCAAGGGCGAGGAATACATACAATCATTGATATCAGCATCCGAGATTAAGAAGCGCCAGCGTGTAGTTGCTGATCCCCAGGCAACATTCGAGTTCGAACAACTTCTGCTAAAGTTGAGTTGAGATAATGGGTTCACTGGACAAAGATCGTTTTCAGAAAGAGCTGGCGATTCGCTATTGCTTGGCCAGGGGCATGGTTCCATTCCCTGAGGTCCTGGTTTCGAGCTCATCAGATCTAAGTGATTCGCCGGAAGTCCTGACTGACCTTGACGTCCTTGGCTTGGAGTTTCTTAGTGATGGAGAGTTGCGCAAGTCGCTTTTTGACTGTAAAAGCGGCTCCAGGCTCAGTGCTATTAATCGAGCGTTCTGGGTATCAGGCGTCATGGCCTACACCTCGTGCGACCATGGCTTTGTATTGCTTAAGGCCAAGGCCGTGAGCAATCATCGCTTGTCCGCCCTCAGTATTCGAGTGGACCTTCATAGTGAAGAATCATTTGTGTCTCTGGGTAAAACTCTGGATGCGAGCTTCCCTGGCAGCTCGTATTACCAATCTTCAATCGAGAGGTGGAACCACGTCGACGGAATCTACAGCGCAAATGGTTGGTCAATGGATATCAGGGGGCTCGTTCGGAACGCTGTCCCCCTTGCAAAGTCATCATCAACTGTCTTTCGCAGGATCATAGCCGAACTAAGGGCCGCTCGAGGATCCTTTGATCCCGGGAAGCCATCTCACATTTGCATCTTCTTGGATGCAATATCGTCACTCATGGTGCTCTGGGCGTCGCTTTCACGGGATGCGCGACGATTTTATGTCCCCGGAATGGAGAAGGCGGAGTTTGAGCGTATCCTTCGGCTTTATCTATGGGGCGGACGTGAGGCGTACAAGGTGAGGCAGCTCTTGACGAAGGATCGTTCAGGTTCGGATTTGAGTACAAGCTTGGTTGTGGATTTCCCCGCGTGGGATCAGCTCGTGTCGTATTTTGGGCTCGTTATCGATGCACCCCAAGAGACCTTCAAATGCGCACACCTCTGTCGGGAAGCTGCCTTCCGTGTTGGCGGGGACCGCGATGCCCTGCTTGATGCTTCTGTTGCACGGTATGCCTCTAATTCTCCTCGTGCAAAGCAGTTCTCATGTGGAATGATCGATTATATCGTTGCGGCATGTGGGTTGCCGCGCGACCTAGGCCGGGCCGCATCAGAGCAAATTCTGGCCGCTTAACCCTGCGTTTGGCGAGTCACTTAAAGCCTGCTTAGATATTGCTTTACCGCCAGTGGCGTCGCTCCGCCTGGGCGGAGGGCGGGTCATCAGGCCTGCAATGTCGCATCGCCGGAGGTTCCCAGGACCTACTCATTCGCATCGTTGCTTGAGACTGCTAGACCCGCCTCCAGCGCAGTGGTTTAGGGCCCGATCCTAAGGGCGGTACGGCCCATTGTATGAACAGGAGTCGGCTGGTGTGCGCAACCCTTCGACACAAGTGGGCCAGGCTTGACGGGTTAAGCTAATGTGAAATATCACTGTAGTCCAGCAGGCGGGGCTGGACAACGGACATGTCGACGAAGGCTACAAAACACAGTGCTCCCGGGCCATACCTAGGATACGGATTGCAGACCGTGCGATTGTGTGCCCGGCTTTTAAATGAGCTTGGTGATTCGACTGTATTCGTAGAGCAAGACGATGATATCTCGGTGCTGTACGGCAACGGAAGCAGGCTCCTCGAGCAGACGAAGCGAGTGAAGGGCAATCCTCTATCAGATTGGTCTCTAGACCTTTGGAAGACTATTCACAACTGGCTTGAAGATCATGCCCCATTCAATGGGATATCCAAGCTATGCCTCTACACCACGTCCGCGCACGAGCCTGGCCCTTTTGCGAAGGCGCTTCTAGCGGCGCGTAGCTCGCAGGATGTAGATCTGTTGGTGGCTGACATTAATGGAAAGCTAACCACCGCAAAGAAGAAGACAAAAGTATACGAGTACATCAAGCGGTTCCTCGACGCCACTGCTGAAGAGCAGAAGTCTCTCGCGATTCGATTCGAAGTTATCCAAGAGACGGATGTTCTTGCTTCCATTCGATCGCGCTATGAGGCCGCTGTGCCTCCTCCTTTGCTTGAACGTGTCATATCGTTCGCCTTAGGCGAGGCGAAGATTAGATCTGATCGTCTTCTGGAGTTGGGAAAGCCTGGTGCGCTAAATGCCGGCGAATTTCGAAGTATGGTCAGGCTATTCGTCAAAGAGATAAATCTTCCGGCGTACTTTGACTTTGATTCAGCGCCGGTGCCTCAGGCTGAGCTGGATAACGAGTTCGTGTCAAGGCCCGTATTTGTAAAGCAGTTGGAGCTGATTGAAGCGAGTAGGCAGCAGCAGCTGCAGGCAATCAACGACTACTTGAGGGCGGTTGCAAGTAAGACGAGATGGGGGGACGAGGGCACACTTCTTCCTGGGTCATTGGATGAGTGGGAGAATGAGCTGCTTCAAAGGCATTCCGCCATCTGCGACAGTCTGGACATTCTTCACGCAGGACTTAGCGAAGTGAGTCGCGGTAAGGCTGTCTATGCTGAGTGCAGAAAGGTCGAGCTCTCACTTCAGGGCAAGAGCGTTCCCGGCCATTTCACTCACGGATGTTTCAACGAGCTCTCTGGATCAAAAAGAATAGGCTGGCATCCTGCCTACCTAGACCTATTGGAATAAACCGTGGTCATGACCGACAGAACCAAGCAGAACCCCGGCCGGCTGTCGGGGCTGGACCTGATCTACAATCCGTCGTTGGGCTCATTCCTGTTTTGGCGCGCTGCGTCGGGCTACTTCTCGGAGTGCGGGCGCGGACTTCCTGTGGCATTAGCCTTTACCGTACTTCCGATTGCACTCCATGACCAGTCTAGGAGAGTGCTTTTTGGGACGAAATTGCCTTCTGGTCTAACACTGTTCGCGGCTAAACTCGGGGTTGAACAAGAAAGTTTGCTTGCAATTCACAATCGAACACTTGCTCTCCGAAGTCTGTCGTTGGCCTCTCTGACTGCCGGTGTTATGTCTGAGATGTTAATTCTCGATTCGACGAGCGCAACAATCCTGTCAATGAGTTCAGCGCCCCCGCAATTGAGTCCAAATATGCAGAAGCTTGGATTGGGGTGCGAAAAGCTGGGCGTCTGGTTCGCACGAATTCCGATCGAGCAGGTTGCGTCGACTCTTAGGGTGAGCTTCTAATGTACTTTCAAATCTTAAAGCTGGTTCTTTGGCCTAAGAATGGTGGCGCGATCAGGGAGGTCGTATTCGAGCCAGGGATGGTCAACGTCATCACAGGTTCTTCAAAAACCGGAAAATCTGCTGTCATCCCGATTATCGACTATTGTTTGGCGTCCAGGAGTTGCACTGTTCCGGTGGGTGTAATAAGAGATAAATGCTCTTGGTTTGGCGTGGTTGTTGAAACTGTTGAGGGTCAGAAGTTGTTCGCGCGTAGGGAGCCAGGCGATCAAGTCCAGACAAACGAGATGTTCGTTGTTGAGTCGGAGGAAATTGCTCTCCCCAGCGCAATCGATGGCGGGAATACCAACGCAGGCGTCGTACGTGGACTGTTGGATCGCCTTGCGGGGCTTACTCAGCTGGATTTTGAACCAGAGACGGAATATGGATACAAACAACGACCGTCCTTCAGAGATCTGACGTCGCTAGTTTTCCAGCCGCAGAACATTGTTGCGAATCCTAATGTCCTATTCTACAAGGCGGATTCTAATGAGCACCGGGAGAAGCTCAGGACTGTCCTTCCCTACGTTCTGAATGCGGTCACCGCCCAGGTCATTGCGTTGCGGCACGAGTCAGACAGACTGAGCCGTAGGATCAAGAGGCTTGAATCTGAACTAAGAGAGATGAACTCCATCTCCGCAAGACGGATGTCGGAGGGGCGTCGTTGGGTTAATCAAGGGAGGGAGCTGGGGCTATCTACTCGGCGAGGTCAGCTAAATGATTGGCCGGAGATACTGGCGGAGCTTCAGCAGATAACACTTGTCAATCATGTTGGAAGGTCTGCATCGGTTGATGGTATAGAGGCGACACTGAGCGTTCTGTCGGAGCTGCGATCTAGGGAGCAGGAGCTAGCAGCAATGGCTTCCGGACACCGTCAGCGACTCATGGAATTGAAACGATTACGTGAGGGGAGCGATGAATATGCTGGTGCGCTCCGCATACAGCGTGATCGCATATCACTATCCTCTTGGATGAGTGATGAGATCAAGAGGAGGAACGAGGCAGCTCTGCTGTTCTCTTCTGAAACAGCTTCATCGCTTGATAAGCTCTCAAGCGCGCTCAAGGAGGTGGAGGGAAAGCTTCAAGCTTATCCTCTAGCCACGACGTCGTTAGACGCTGAATACCATCGTCAACGGGTCAGGACTGAAGAGGTGCTTGCTGAGATATCAATCGTGAGGCAGGAGATTCGCTATCATGAAGCTTACTCTGAAGCAGCTCGACAGGAGATCTCCTATACCTCAGCCATCGACCGTTTCTTAGGGGGGCTGCAGCAGCTTCTAGATCAGTACGAGCTATCAGACGCGTCATCAGAGCATGAGATGGAATTATCTGAGCTGCGTGATAAGCTGAGTACGATTGACAGAAGAATAAACGAGGCTGCGATCCAGCGCAGGCTCGACAGTACTCTGGATGAGATTCAGCAGATAACTGGGTCAATAATTCCGGCTCTCAATGCAGAATGGGGTGAGAGCCCGGTAAGGCTAGATCCGAAGGAGTTAACGGTTAGGGTGTCTCGTCAGGGGCGTAAAGACTATCTTTGGGAAATTGGAAGTGGCGCCAACTGGCTTGCGTACCACGTTGCGGTGACTTTGGCGCTACACACTTACTTCCTCAGCCATCCGCCGAGTCCTGTGCCGGGGCTAATCGTTTATGACCAACCAAGTCAAGTCTACTTCCCGGCAGTCGTGATTGACAAAAAGACCGGGGAAAAGGACCGGAAGCTGGTGGAGCAGGAAGATGTTCAGGCAGTTCGGAGCATCTTCGCAGAGATTGGAAATCGCGTTGTGTCTGCAAAGGGGGCGCTGCAAATTATCATCCTCGATCACGCGAATCAGGATGTTTGGGGGGAGCTCGAAGGCATCTTCCTTGTGGAGGAGTGGCGGGGAAAGAAGCTGGTTCCTTTGGAGTGGTAGCCGAATGATCACGTCTCTATCACTCCGGAAAAGCGTCGGCTTATGGCTTGGCCTGGGCGCAGATTGTTGTGCGGCCAGTTCAAGTGCACGTAGCTGACCCTGCTGACCCTCATTTTCTGATGAGGTCATGCGGCTAACATGGCGACGTAAGCTGCGTCCGGGGTCGCCATCTTCAGTGCGCCAAGGCGACGTTCAACTACTCGCGCCTTTGCCGAGTGGTGGGCGGTAAATGCTAGGGTCAAGCTGCGCCGCGAGGCGGCGTCAGCTTGAATGAACCGTTTGGTCAGGATCTAAGCACCCTCAATGAAATGCTTGTCAACTTGAAACCATTCGTGAACGCCGTTTATCGGCGCACTAGTGACAATTCCTCTGCTCATGAGCTCCTCTATATGGCTCGAGGCGATTGCCTCGGCCGCGGAACGACTGATTCCGAATAGCAGAAATTGAGAAGCTCTGGATCTACCGCGATGGTGGGAGTGCATGATGTCTACAATGTGCCTTCGGGTAAAGGCGAGCTGCCCATTTATGGTGGATCTTGTGTTCACGTATCTCAACTCATGGAATAGGTAAGCAAGTCCATCTTCTGATGAGAGAAATTCTGCGCGCGATTCGGCCTTTCTCTCTCTCTGTACCACGCAATAGCAAAAAATGCGCCGCTGTACAGCCAGGCGGAGAGGATGACCATGTCGGCATGCTGAATTTCAAGAATTTTTCCAAGAACTGGGTTCTCCTTCAGAGCTCCCATAAAGGCCAGCAATCCTGTGCTTATCGCAAGAAACGTGCCAGATGTCACCTTTATCCCTCGATGTTGCGCTCTGACGCTTTCCTTGATGAGACTATTTCTCTGCGCTCGCAAGCTCTCTTCCTGGGCTCCGGCCAGGGGAGCAAATGCCTTTGTGAAGGTCTCCACGAGTGCGGTGACCTCCTTTAAAGGAACCAAGGTGCCAGATGGTTCCAATGATTCGATAGCTGACTGAATCCTGAGGTAGTTCAGTTGTGACTCCTCCGAAGCGAAGTCGCCTCCATTGCGATCAGGATGCAGTTCTCCCAAGCGCTTCCTCAGCGCTTTGAGCACACCGTTGCTGTCTGTCGGATCTGCATCTAGCTCAAATTTCTTTACTATCTCTGAAAGGGTCATGTGCGCACTTTGCTCTGGTACTAAGCCGACCCGCTAGGCGGGTTCGTCTTGAATGAACTGGTAGGTCCCAAAGCGGATTCCAGAACTGGCTTGAAACCCTTTGGGAGCAACATGTCTGGTTTTGACTACAGCCGCACCCCGAGTGCATCGAGCGTTGGCGTGGTCATCGTCCCGGTCGCCCGGATACCATGAGCCAGTTGGAACATGTGTAATGACCCACTGAATTCCTGCTCAGGTGTTACTTTTCCCAAAGGAGACACCGATGAGCGAAATGATGGAAGAAGAGATCAAGCGCTGGAACGCCCGTCGCAAGTCCGCACTGGTCCTTGAGATCATCCAGGGCAAGACCTCAGTGGCGGCAGCGAGTCGCCAGTTCGACCTGACCCCTGCAGAAATCGAGAGCTGGGTTGAAGACGGCAAACGCGGCATGGAGAACGCCCTGAGAGCCAAGCCTGAGGACGTGCGCGAGCAGTACGAGCGCCAGTTGAAGGACCTCCAGGAAACCTACGGCGAGGCCATGCTGGAGATCCGCGCGCGAAAAAAGCTGGCATCCCTGCTGGGAAAGGACGAGAGCTGATGCTCTCGGTCCAGCAGGGCCTGAGGGACGAAGGCGTCACGGTGCCAATGACCAAGCTGTGTCAGTGGTTCGGCGTGGCGCGTCGAACGACGTACTACAAGCCGACCAAGGGCCCGGCCAAGGTCAATGCTGAGCTGGCAGAGCCCATCAAGGAAATGATCGAGGCCGAGCCCTCGTTCGGCTATCGCACCGTGGCGGCGCTGCTGGGCATGAACAAGAACACTGTGCAGCGGATCTTTCAGCTCAAGGGTTGGCAGGTCCGTAAGCGTCCGCTCGGTCAGCGCCCGCGAATCGAAGCCAAGGTTTCCCGCGCTGAAGGGCCTGATCAGCGTTGGGCTACGGACCTGTGCAGGGTCTGGGGCGGCAGGGACGGCTGGTTGAGCCTGGCGCTGGTGATCGACTGCGGCACACGTCAGTTGCTTGGCTGGCACCTGCCTCGAACTGGCAAGGCAAGTACCGCCTCCGCCGCGCTGGAGCAGGCCCTGATCACCCGCTACGGCACGCTGGGGCGGGTGCCGGTGCCCTTCCTGCTGCGTTCTGACAACGGCCTGGTGTTCACCAGCCGCGTCTATACGCGCCTGGTGCGCAGCTATGGTCTGCAGCAGGAGTTCATTACGCCACACTGCCCGCAGCAGAACGGGATGGTGGAACGCGTCATTCGAACGCTGAAGGAGCAATGTGTGCACCGGCACCGCTTTGAGAGCCAAGTGCACGCCACAAGGGTGATCGCTGACTGGATTGCCTTCTACAACCAACAGCGCCCTCATCAGGCGCTGAAGATGATGACCCCGGACGCGGCGTATGCCGCTACATTAACCGCATGACCTGAGCAGGAATTCAGTGGGTCATTACACGTGTTCAACGGGGCAGTATGCTATTGAGCTGTCCGCGCACATTGCAGCCGTACTCTTCTCTTAGCAAAAGCGCCTTGTGCCCAACTCGACTTCGAAGGATATCAAGTTCTTGCCGCTGCGTGCTTGAGTACCGGCTAGTGTGATTCATGTACTCCCGGCACACATCGTAGAGATCCTTGATCACGTCTTTGAGGTTGGTGTCATATCGAATTTTCTGGCGAAGCTTCGACAGATCCTTCCGGAGGCGCTCAATGGAGAGCGAGACATGATGGGATACTTCCAGATGATGATCAACGAAGAGAGCCCCGTGCATCTCCAAAAGGTCAACCACATCCTGGGCAATTTGCCCTTCTTCAGTAAACCTTCTGAGCAGCGGTACCGGGCTGCGGTGGGAGTGAAGAAGTGATCTGATCAAGTCCTCGTGGGTCCTCTTCCATGCAGTTAACATAGTAACTGGAAAGTCGGCACCATTGTTCTTGTCAACCAGGGTGTGGCAGCTTGCACAAAGCCAAATTCCATTCTCTACGCTTGCTCTGGCCTCATCTGACATCAGATGGTCATAGCGAGCTTCCCCCTCCTTCTTTGCGGAAATATGGGCCGCCTCACCAATCTTCAGCTTCAAAGGCCCTTTCCCGTCTGAAGGGCCTGTCGTGATTGTCTGACATCTAGGATTGTTGCAGATCAGGCCGGATCGGAAGGCCAATGTATCGATTGTTTGCTTTGCAAAGTCTGGGGCAGCCACGTCTATATCCTGATGTTCAAAGTATGAACCAAAGTGCGCTGGAAGACGGCGTCGGCTAGGCAGAGATTCCTGCCGGGAGAGAATCCGTCGGAATGTTGGCTAGAGTTGAAAATGCCGATGGAGGCTATGAGTCACTGTTCGAGGGATAGAATTCGATTGTGATCTCTTCGTCATGTGTTTTGATCGTGACGCGGCCACCGTTGCTAGCTTCCTTCAGGTGCTTCACAAGTCTCTCGACGCGGGGCCGAATTCTCTTGCGGCCACTAGTTGCTGGCACACCTCTGGCGTGACTTTGGCCATTATGCTGCACGCTAATCCCCGCGACTTTAGCGCTGTACGTCGCAACGGCCCATATAACGTTTGAGATCAAGTTCTGGCAAACCGCTGCCGCACCCGGGGCGGAGAAGACCGCGGCTATAACAGGTGCGAGTTCGTAGACGATAGATCCCTGCCGAACGCCGGCTATACGGGCGCGGATTAGTACGTCGTCCCTGTTGAGATTCTGAGGAATTTGCTCCAGTACCTTGGTAGTGCCTTGGCGCTCAGCTTCCGCGTTGGCTTCTTCGAACAGAGCGATAGCCACGTGATTCAATATATCGTGTATCGCCTGATTCAAGATTCCTGTCTGCAGAAGGTCCATGTCGTTTGACGACAGGGAAAGTTCGAGCCTTTCGTCGAGCGGTAGGTATTCCACGCAATGTCCTTTTGTTTGGATTTACTCTTTTCGTGGCAGGAGAAGTAAAGCTATGGAGTAGCCAAGTTGGTGAAGTACATGAGCCATCCACATCATCACGTATGGGCAGCTACGCTTTTTCGTACACCTCGATCCTAGGCTGCTGCGGCTCGGCAAACAAGCCGGTGGGTTGCTGCACTAGAGGGGCCGCTGCAGTCTTGCCCCTGAAAAATTCTAATCCTAGGCTACGGCAATACGTCCACGATGATGGCCCCAGCCGACGTACGCGTTATCGTGACCTTGTCGCCCTCCGTGGCCGCATCCATAACCGCATTGGTCTGGAAGTAAAGCCTGTACTCGCTACGCGTAGGGTGGGCCTCCCGGGAGTCGTACCAAGTAATGCCCGCATGGGCCACAATGGAGCCGTTGCTATATCGGAACTCGGCAGTGCCACGAAACTCTTCGATTCCGAAGATCTTCTTGAACTGAGAGACCCCATTCAGCTCATGCTGGTTGGATGCCAGTGGGCTCGCCTCTACTGCAGACAGGGTCTTGGATACGCTAATCATAATCTTCCCGATTGTGGTCCAGTATTTGGCTCAGCCCTTCTAGGCTGGAGCTGTCCATGCAAACATCGGAGCACTTGACGTCAAAGAATTGACACAAGGCCGCTGCGACAAAAGGTATTGCCAACCCTCATTGCATACTGATATCAATAGCGAAAAGGAAGCGGCCGCGCAAGAGAACGGAATGGAGACCGGAATGGCACAGTGGCAGTTCAGAGCGCTCAACCCGAACGAGAACTCGGGTTCCAGCATATCCGACGACAACTTCTCAATTGAGGAGAGGACAAACGTCGAGATTCTCGTACGAGAAACGCTACAAAACCCGCTTGACGCACGTGCGAGCTCCGACGACACGGTCCGGGTCAGCTATCGCATTGTTGAGATCGACGCAGATGCTGGGCAGACAGTGCGCTCCCTGTTCTCAGAAGGCTGGCTTAGCCACGCTCGAGCCGGTCAGCTTCTTACGGACAAGCTTGCGCCAGTGCTTCGCTTCTTGCTCATTGAAGACTTCGGTACCACGGGGCTGGAGGGGGCCTACACGGACTCCTCAGTTGATGGCGAGAGCGAAAACTGGAATGCATTCTGGTTCCGGGAAGGTGAGGGGGCCAAGCATGCCAGGGCCAACGGAGGTGCCGGGCAGGGCAAAATCACTCTCTACCTTGCAAGCAAAGTGAGGACAGTGGTCGCGCTGACGAACCGTCTATCGGATGGCAGGGCGCTGCTATTCGGTTGCAGCCGGTTCCCGCGGAACTACAGGCTTGGTGACGAGAAGACGCGTTGGGCAAAGGAGGCGCGTTGGGGGCGGGAGTCGGACCAACAGAGCTTGGCCGTGCCGATTAGCGATGCCTCATTCATAGAGTCAATCAAAAGTGAGCTGGGACTGCGCAGAGGGGATGCGCCTGGGACGAGCTTCATCGTGCCCTTGCCCTTGGACAATCTCACAGAGCAGGACATCAAGACTGCTGTCATCAATGAGTTCTTCTTCGCAATCTGTCGGGGGCGACTGGAGGTTGAGGTTGGAGGTGCGCTTCTTGAGAAGTCAACGATTGTCTCGGAGGCTGATGGACTTCCAGATGGCGGTCGGGTAAGCCAAGACTACCGCCAGTTCCTTCAGGCTGCCGCAGAGCGGAGCGGTCTTGTGCCCTTGGCAAATGCAAAGGCCACGTGGGTGAAGGGCATGGATTCCGCCTCCTTTGACGAGGGTGATCTGTTTAACTTGACGCACGGATTTGAGCTCGGACAGCCAGTTTCGGTCGACTTCCCGTTGACAATCAAAGCGAAGCGTGGCGCCACTTACGCGACCAAGTTCAGGGTACATCTGCAGCTCGCAGACAGCCTCGATAGAAGTGAGGAGCTGTTCGTTCGCCAGGATCTGGCAATTGACGGCGAGAAGAAACTCAGATCCGTTCGTTCGGGGGATCCGGTGATGGCCTTGACCTTCATCGATGATCCCCGGCTTTCCGACCTGCTGGTCTGCGCCGAAGAACCCACACACAGAACGTGGAATGCACAGCGACCAAAGGTGAAGAATGCATACCAAGCCCCGGGCGCTGCGCTCTCAGCTGTTAGAAACGCGGCGGCAAAGCTTGTCCAGCTACTCGCCCCCGCTGGTCAGCGCGATGAGACCGCTTTGGCTGCGTACTTCGCGGATCCCGCGCATCTCTTGGAGCTGAAGAAGGGTGCGAGGGGTAAGAAGGAAGGCAGCAAGCCCGGTCCGCCTCCAGTGGACGAAGTTCCCGTTGCGAAGCCAAAGCCAGTGGTGGTTACGCCGCAGCGCGATGGGTTTACTGTTTCAGTTTCCCCCAATCAAGATGGAGGCTTCCAGCGATTGGAATGCTCAGTGGAGCTTGCCTACGCAACGGTGCGAGGTGACCCGTTCCGTCAGTGGGATTCTGCCGACTTCTGGTTGGAAGACGCGTCTGCATTTCCAATCGAACTCACGGGCGTGTCAAATCTTCGTCGCGAAGGGAATAGGCTTCGGTTCGACATGGATCGAGAGGGGGCGGCATTGGCAGTTCGCGGGTTCGACCACGAGCGACAGCTCGAGATTCGTCTGAAGTACACGGAGGTGGCAGATGAAGCAGATATCACGTCGTACTAATCCCACCGGGCTACATGAGGTCGATCGAAAGAACTTCTGTGTGCGCGTTGCGGATGACGAAAAGCTGGGGCGTGTGTTCTGGTTGGAGAGCTTTGACCAGAAGGCCGCTGGCGTATCGACTGACACTCAGATCCACTGCATAGCCAGTGCTGGCACCACCGAGCAGTATTTCTCGCTTGGTGATGCCGGGAGCTACGTGCGAACGCAGCAGGCAATCAATGAGTTGGCTCGAGATAAACCGCTGAAGTTTCGTTTTGTGTTTAACCAGCCTGGCCAGAACCGTCTATGTGCGTTCGCCGATGGAGTTCGCCCTACGGACGAATCAGAGGATCTCGGATCAAGTCTGGTGGATATCCTTCCTGCCGAGCTGGGTGGGCCGATCTGGACGCTTGAGCTGCCTGCAAACAGCGCTGATGCAGATTCCAAGCCGTGCATTCTTGTTGAGCAGCGTGTCTATAGAACCGCGGGTGCCGCTGTGAGAAGTCACGCGTTCACAGCGTTCGTTATGCCGGAGGTCATGAGGCAGGTGGCGCTTTGCATTGCGCAGAACCCCGCAGAACTTGAGAGTGAAGATTCTTGGGTTGGAAGATGGAAGGGTTTCATCGAGCACCTCGGTGCGGGACATCCTCCGGAAGAGGACGAGGGGGACCCAGCTGAATGGGCAGATTCGGTAACCAAGAGATTCTGTACAGTCGGGCATATGAGAGCCCAGTTGGACAACCTCATTGCTGAGATGACGGGAGAGCTAGAGTGAGTACACTGGTGCGGTCACTCAACGAAGGCGGCATCGCTCGGTTCATGGATTGGCTAGAATCTCCCGTCGGTCCGCCACCCCGGAGCATCTTGGAAGACGACAGCTACGGCTCTGTTCTTTGTGAGGACTGGTACGTCGATGTCGATGCGAAGTTTGGCAGTACGTATGAACTTGGTTGCTACCTGAACGAAATTTTCGGGTCCGGTGCTGACAGGCTCGCATTACGCGCGGACAAGGGAATGTGGGCATGGATGTCGTTGGCATTCATGCCAAATCTGCTGGGCCGTGAACGTCAGAGAAAGGCGCTCCCGCTGGCAAAACATCACTACGTCGAGATCGTCCCGCGCTTGGCATACCGTCTGATCACCAGGGCCGCATGGGAACTGGTGTTCCTTCATGGCGACAAAGCCCGAGTCGCGCTAAGCTCCACGCGGTCGCCATGGGGCGATGTCGCCGAACAGATGACTGCAAGGCAGGAGATGTATTCTCACCCGAGCTTCTGGGCCGTAGCGGAGGCGTTGTACTTGAGTGCATCTGGACGACAGAAGCCGGGAGCAGCTGCGGCCAGGAAGGCCGTGCATCGAAAGCTTCGCGGAAACGAGGTTGGCTTGGGCGGCGTCAGGCGCTTGGCTATCAGCTTCGGACAGTTTGAGCGCACCTACCTACTTCGCAGCATGAGCGCCAGCGATGTTGTAGGGATACTTCCCGTTGAGTACTCCAAGTGGAAGTAGGGGGAGGGAGTGGTGAGCCAGGCCTTTACCTGTGAGCGTACTATTGCTTCAAGGACTTCCTGACTCGCGTTCTGGGGCGTCGCTGTCGGGCGAGAATCATGCCTGATTCGAGCAGCAAGTTGGGCCGCATGACTGCGATGGCGTCATCGAAGAATGAACGGAACGAAATGACGTTGCTATCGTTGCGATACAGCGACTCGGTCTTCACCGCTTTCATGGATTCGGGGACAACCAGTGTAATCTCGGCTTCACGAAGCTCGTTCAAGGTTTCCACTGAGATGCGGTCATCGACAGTTGCCAGGAAGATCGAGCAGTTGAATCGCTCATGAGTGATCTGCTTCCAGCGTTCGCGCAGGGTTGTTTTGGCCGATAGGATCGCTGCAGCATAGTAGTCTTTGCGGTCAGCGTCTCTGACAGTCCTTGCATCCGGCATTACAAAGTCTGGCCTTCGCTGTCCCAAGATCGCTTGGGGTTGGGATCTGACGCCACCGGCACGCAGCAGATAATCCAAGTGGCTCTCGAAGGATCTGCCACCTCTGCTCTTTCGTTGTTGGCTGGCAGAGAGGAAGGCCGCGTCTAGCGCCCGAAATCCTTGTACAGCTGCGGACGCGGCCGACTTGTGTTTGGCAAGAATGGCGGCCACCTCTACCGCTCGCAGCCTTAGCTCATGCTGCCTGTAGACTGCGTACTCGATGTCCCTGCTGATTCTCATCACCGCATCTCCAGGGCGTTCAAGCTCCCAAGGATTCAGGTCTCCGTAGCCCATTGTCTTGAGATGCATGTTGCGCGCTTGTTTGGATAGCTGCTCAGGACTTGGTAGCCTGGAGTACTTCAGCAGAAGGCTCTCAATCGTGCCAGCAAGAAGTGCTGCTTGGATCTCTGCCTCTAGCTGTGCCGCCTCTTCGGACTGATCCTTGCTTGCAGACGAGAGAGCTGCTGGGTCAAAGAGTCCGAAATGGAAGTCGGAGCTTACATCAAGTCGTGTTTCGAGGAGCTCGGCGGCGGCGGATTGGGAATCAATCACCATGAACCAGTGATGTGCGAGACCTTCTGGTGCAACCAACGTCCCGCCAAGCAGCCACGATGCAGGGTTCAGGAGCTGGAAGAGCTCCTTTGGGATCCGAGTGAAATGGCACTCGGATGTCTTGTTAGTGAAATACCTGATATGAGAATCATCCCTCACGGTATCTGCTTGTGGCCAATAGGAGGGGCACTTCGCTTCCTCAATGTGCGGCAGATCTTTGCGTGGTTCTAGCGCGGGGAAGAATCTCGACTCTCGAATGTCCCGGGGAACATAGAATCCGCTCTGGTTGGATCCTCCCGGCATGGACCAAGACGTGTCGTTGCGCGAAAGCTTCTTCAGAAAGATCTTTCGGCTCTTCAGGGCGAGCTCCTCGACCATCTTCCAGTCTGTTTGCTTTCCTTCCGAGACGATATCAGTCTTCATTGTTGGTCCATGGTGTGCGGTCGACAATTGACGCCGCGAGTTCGTCAAAAACTGCGGTTTTCATCGCTTCGCTTGCATTCCGAAGTGAGCACTCCCAGATAGTGAGTACGCGCCATCCTGAAACCCTCAGTTCATGCTCCACTCGAGCATCCCGTTCCCGGTTCCGGCTTATCTTGTCAGCCCAGAAATCCGGACGCGTCTTGGGCAGACGATACAGCGGGCAGCTATGCCCATGCCAGAAGCAGCCATGAACAAATACGACCGTTCGGTACTTGGGAAGAACGATGTCCGGGCGCCCAGGCAAACCAGCTCCACCCAGCCTATAGCGAAATCCACGCGAATGGAGAGCCTTCCGGACCAGGACCTCCAGCTTTGTGTTGGCGCCACGGATCCGCGACATCTGCGCGGACCGTTGCTCGGGTGTGAGACTGTCAACCAAGGTTAGGTCTTTGCCTTCTTCACGACGGTCTTTCGCGGTCTTTTGGAAGCGTCATTCATCAAGTAGGGCATCATGATTCTCGCCACCTCGCTGATGACGGGAACGACCACCGAGTTGCCAAATTGCTTGTAGGCGCGAGTGTCAGACACCGGGATGCGGAAGTTCTCGTCGAACCCCATCAGGCGCGCGCATTCGCGCGGCGTCAGTCGGCGGGGATTTTTCTTAAGGCCTTGAGAGATGAGAATCTCCGAGCCATCCTTGTAGTACCGCGCCGAAAGTGTACGGCAAGTACTCTCGCTGTTCACCAGCCCGAAGCCGAAGCCGTTGCCCTTGTCGCGGTGCTTTGCGGCGTAGTTCTGCAGGTATTCCCACAGCTTGTCCGAAAGCGTGTACTTGTCCAGCACCTTGCCCTTGGGGCCCTCGATGTATGGAGAGTCAGCAGCTTCGGTGCCATCTTGGCTGTGCAGGACTGCGCCCATCTTCGGAGCCTCATCGAAGCTCGGCAGCTCGACCTTATGGATGTCAAAGTCGTTAGGCTCGCGGAAGCCCACGATGATGATGCGCTCCCGGTGTTGCGGTCCGAAGTGCTTGCCGTTGATGACCTTGTGCCTAACCTGGTAGCCGAGCTCGTTCTGCAGCACATCGATGATGGTGGAGAACGTGCGGCCCTTGTCGTGGCTCATCAGGTTCTTCACGTTCTCCAGCAGAAACGCGCGCGGCTTCTTTTCGGCGATGATGCGCGCGACGTCGAAGAAGAGGGTGCCTTGCGTCTTGTCGGAGAACCCATGCGGCCGGCCCAGCGCGTTCTTCTTCGACACGCCAGCAATGGAGAACGGCTGGCAGGGGAAGCCGGCCAGCAGCACGTCGTGGTCCGGAACGTCTGCTTCGTGAACCTTGGTGATATCGGTGGCGAAGGTGTGCCCCGGGCCATCGTGGAAGTTGGCCTTATACGTCTTTACGGCGTAGGGGTCCCATTCGCTGGTGAACACGCAGCGGCCACCCTGCTTTTCGAAAGCGGTGCGGATGCCGCCGATGCCGGCAAACAGGTCAATGAAGCGGAACTTGCCTTCCCCGGTCGGCGGCTCGCCGAAGGGCAGCAGGCGCTGGCGGATGGCATCCGCGATGTAGGGCTTGGGCTCCGTCTCGCGGACCTGCCAGCGCTTTACGGTTTTCGGATCAACTCCAAGGGCTTGGGCGACCTCCTTCGCGGAAAAGCGCTGGAGGGAAAGGTCGATCAGCTCGTACGTATTCATGGGTGCTCCGGGTATTCGTTGGACAGTATGTCCAATTTCGTCCCGTGGGTGAAGGGGGGCAATCAGCACCCCCCTTGATCAGGCGTCGGAAACGTCAGCTACCAAGGGCAGGCAATTGGCTACATGACCGCAGCGTGCCAGCCGTACGTCTCATTGACTGAGATATCCGGCTGGCAATGTTCTGCCCGAGCAACGCTCTCAGCTGACTTCTTCAGCCCGTTGGCCGGCGGGTTGGTTGTCCTTCCATGCGCCATACGTGATGCTGCTTCCTTGGACCCGCCAAGTCGTCCGTCCATTGTCCGCCCGGCCCACCACCACGGCGGACGCAGCACTCGGACTGGAGAAGTCGGCATCCTTCATGAACACGAGGTGGGTGCCGTCGGCAGACGCTGACAGGGCCCCGGTGCTCTGAAGCTCGACCCGCAGCTGCTCGTAAGCATGGTTCTTACCTGTCCAATTCAGTCTTGCCTGCGAACCCTTCAAGATCGTGAATCTGTCCGGATGTTGCTTTGCCTGAGCGGTGATCCCAATACGCCGGCTGGCAATCTCAAACACGATGGAGCTTGGGTCGACTTCCAGAAGGCGCAGCAGTTCCTTGCTCAACTCTTCCTTGCTACGGCGGTCCTGCAAGCGCCAGTGGGATTCAAGCAGGCCGACCATTCTGGCCTGACGTTTCTCCAGCACGTCGAGCGTCCAGTCGGCATGCTGAAGTACCTCGGTCGTAAGGGCGAACGCTGAGGTTCCACCCTTGGTGAAGTAGCTTGACTTCTTCCACCCGAAATCTCGATTGCTGGCAGAGCTGTTCTTCTTCCTGCTGAGCAGTGCGAGGTTGCCCAGTCGGTGAACCCAGCGCTGGTGGTCAGCCTTGTCGGGCATCCACGCTGCCCAACTGCTGTTGGGTGCAGGCTGCTGTGGCATGACATGCTCGACCGAAACAACGTCGTGCTGATATGTCGCGGAGGCATCCGACATGATCCTGTCGAGTCGCAGCAGCAGCAACGCCAGAGCGCGCGAGGAATGGGTGTCGTACATCGCGCCGTCCAGCGCCATGTAGGCAAGATGCTGCTCTTCGGCAGACAGCTGCAGCGGAGAGGAGCTGTCGAAGAGGTCCATTTCCGATTCGATCGCCGAAGTCAGTGCGGAGAACCGTTCGATACGGCCATTGGGACCGATCCTCCGGATCAGCATCGAGTAACTGAGCCGCTCCAGGTCGCGGAAGAATTCGAGCACCAGGCTTGGGTCGTTACGGTGCAGTACGAAGAACCGCAGAGCGGGCGGAACCCAGTCGTTGAACTCCAGTCGATTCAGCCACGTCAGGTGTTCATTGACCTTCTCGGCATGCTGGGTGCTCGTGTACACCGCATCTCGCAGTTCCGAGAATGCTTCAGCCATGGGGATTATGACCTCATCGACTAGTTGGCGAGGCTGGTGCGACGGAATCACGTGCTCGTTGAACTCCTTGAGAAGAGTTCCATGAGGTTTGGATTTTCGGTAGACCATGCGGATGTGGCTGAAGAGATCACCGAACTCGCTTCGGCCCAAATCCTCTTCCTTGCTCTCCCACTTCTGCGTATAATCGTCGCGCAGGGATTCGTCGACCTTACCGATGATGTCTGCTTTCAGAATGTCGGTCGCGCTCAGGTCGAGTCCGCGGCTGTTGAGAACTCCGAAGATGCGATACGCGGAGTCCAAATCCGGGGTGGCTACAGTGACCAGATAGCAGCGCGTGATGATGAACTGGACCAGTCGAACAAGATCGGGCTGCGACAGTTTCAACAGTTCCGCCATGAACACCTGTGCGTTGGAACGCAGCCGGTCCTGCGCATCGGGGAGCTTGGCGGTCAGAGAAACCAGCTGGCTCAAGCCATCCTCATGCTGCACATACGTGCGGAAGAACTCCCGGTCTCTATCCCGTAAAGACAGGCGATAAGAGGCCTGCGTTGCCTTTACAACGCTGCCTTTCTCGTAAATGCAGCCGGTGATCTCGTTCTGGACAGCTGCGTCGCCCACCGTCGCCCGGATGGCGGAGAGCAACAGGGTCAACGTAGTCAGACGTTGTTGCCCGTCCACAACGGTGGCTTCGGTCGACGATTCCGGCTTGATGAGAACGATGCTTCCCAGGAAGTATGGCGTTGAATCGCCAAGGTTCGGGGGTGCAAGCGCCAGGGCCGTGGTCAGGTCGCTGATAAGCTCGTTGGCCTGTTCGGTTCCCCATGAGTAGGGGCGCTGATACCCGGGAATCTGAAAAACGTAGTCAGCGCTGAAGATGCGGGCGAGCGACTGTTCTTTGGCGGTCAGTGTGTGCGACATGGGTTTGGGGAGTCGAGGTCTGGCGAGGATGAGCTGCCCCGAAATCGACGCGTCCCGGATCTGAGAGTGCAATTGCGCACCCGCAGGACCGGGTCTGGGGAGAGGCGTCGTTCAGAGCTGCGGCTGAGCCGGGGCGGAAGCCCCGATTAGCGGCTTGGCCAATGGATGCTGTGTCTGATGCGGACGCCTCCCTGTGCGCTGTAGATCCTTCTCGTAGTCAGAGTATGCCGTAGACGCCACTGGGTGGCGCAATCGGACCCTTAGCTGGCGAGCCGAAGCCCATGCAGCGGCCAAACCCGATCCCTCCGACAAAGATCAAAGTCCTCCCCGTACGCCACCGCTGCCTCCCCGGCCGGCATCTCGCAATACCACCCCAACTCCTCCCGATCCATCCCCGCATCCGCGTGGTCAATCGCAAACAAGGCCAAAAGCGCCTCGTCGAACGCGGCCAGCCACTCCGAGTCAATCTGCATTTTTCCGTCCGTCTCCTACGAGGGAGGGGCATGATCTGCGCGCTGCGTCCCAGATCCTGCGACTGAAGCGGGGCGCTTCAGGTAGCCATTGGTCGATTCCGTAGCGTCGCCCTAAGTCAATGATTTTGCTGGGGTGGGTAATTGGGTTTCCCTGCTGCAAAAGGCTCGGCCCGAACCCCCCTGCGACGAACGCGTTCCGGCGGGGCCGGCTCCCGACTCCCCCGCCCGCGGCTGCTGCCTGCGCCACATCGGGCTGGGCAAGGGCACCACGCCCCCCCCTGGGTTTCCGCCCCCCTGCACCTGCCCAGCAGGCCGGAACGCGAGGTCCATTACAGCCAGGTGCAGGCCCTCGCCCACCGCCCAGCGCTGAAGGGGTTCACGCCATGACCATGACCAAGCCGTCGTACATGCGGTTCAAGGTGGAAGACGACCTGGGCTGCCGCTTCAAGGGCTCGGACTTTTCCGATACCAAAACCCGACCAACCCTGACACCCTATCGCAACCAGCCGGCCACCCAGGCCTAACCCTAAATGGAGCACCACCCGCATGGACCAGCCCCCGTCATCCCCGCTCAACTCCGCACTATGCGACCACCCCGCTGGGGAAGAATCTGTCCTTCTTGCGGCGCGAAGGCCTTCTTCCTCTACAAGTTTCACTTCAGAGGCTCGCCTGAGTGACGTCGCAAGCCGTGGACAGTTCGTCACTACGATACGATCTCCCGGGGACGAGGTGTGAGCCTTCATTGGAGACTCTGATCCTTCGGGACCAATAATCTGTATAGAAGCGTATGAGCGAGACCACAATCGTGAATCAACCAAGAGTTGGCGAGTACTACATCATCAACCCGGACTTCGACGTCGCCCCGCATGAAGTTGAGTTTTCGAACAAGGAGGCTCTTCGACCCCCGGGAGGCGGGATCATCAGGCCCAGGACGGGTGGATTCCCTAAGTTTTCCGAAACGCCAGTGATGACAGATTTGGCGCCTGAGGGTTCTCTCCATGATTTCCAGGTCGCCTTTGAAGGTTACTGGCTTGTCTCCGAGCGATTGAAGAGGGTGTTTGAGGCAGTTGATCCCAGTGGATTCCTGTTCGTGCAATGTGAGCTGATACGCTTTGATGGAAGCACTGGTCCGTTGCACTACTTGTGCGATGTTTGCCGGATACTGGATGCTGTCGATGAGAATGCTTCCGAGGTGAAAGTCCTTACGGAAGGCTTTCCAAATGGCAGGTTCTATGACCTTGCAGGCGGGGCGCGCCTCGCCTTCAGAAAGGATGTTGTGAAGGATGCGCACATCTTCAGGTCCCCATTTAATGGCGCGATGATTGTGTGTGATCGAATCATGCGCGACGCCCTTGTCGAGCATGGATTCGGCGTGTACGGCGGCGATAGCGGTATGGCGTTGGATGACGCGGCAGATTATTGATTTCTAGCGGGATGCTTAGTCGATAGGTGGAGAGAATGTCATCGAGCAGCGTTGTTCTACAGAGTCACCACGTCATAGATACGGTTCAGTTGAAGAGCAGCGAAATTCTGCAAAAACTGGTCAGTAGCAAGCTTATCGACTTGGACTCCTCGCGAAATCGATTGTATTTGCCATTCGACGGCGTGCTCGCCGACGAGATCGAGTCGAGTCCTCATAGAGGACGCACCCGTGGCTCATACAACACCGCAATTCGTGAAGTCCTCGAAAAAATATCGGCGAGTGCAGATGGAATGGCAGCACTGGACAATGATCCAGATGCGCTTGCCCGCGTCGCGGCTAAAGTGGAATCCATCCAGGATACCTTGAAGGTCGCCATCATCAATGGAGATGCATTCGCCACCACGCCTGATCGCCTGAGCAAAGATGGAGCAAACGCGGCAAACCGCGCAACGATCGGCGATCTCAACGGATATGCAGTACGTCACGCAGACCAGATCGACCATCTCCGTCGAATGGGACCAGTCGAGTCAGAATGGGCGGCGGTAACTCACAACGAGAGCCGTGTTGCCTTCGTGGTCGAAGCTGCGCAAGCGGAGGGCCGGCACCTTGTCTCCGCCCGTGGTGAGGCACCAGCGAAGGAGGTTGCCGGCCGCATGGAGATGCGGATGGCCATAGCCCAGGCCCAAGCGGCGAACCGCCTTACGCTGTCGGACGAAACCTCCAAGCTCGTCAAGCAGGTGCTGGTGGATGAGCTCCCGGAGATCGGCCAGACCAAAGGCGGTATCTACGACCTTGCCGCCCATCCCCCAAAGGCCTACATCCCCCTATCTCAGCGCGGCGGCATCAGCCCCGAACTGCTCTTCGGCAACCCCACCGCCAACAGCGCCCTCCGCGCTGCGGGCTTGTTTGCCAGTGCGGCCGACGCCGTCACCACCGCACAGCGCGTTGCCGATCTATACAACCAGGACAACGCACTCGGCGCGCAATCCGAGGCGGTAGGCTTTGCCGCCCGCAACGGCGGCGGCTGGGCGGGGGGTGTAGCGACGGCCTATGCGCTGGGTGCATCGGCGGGCGCAGGGCCCATGGTGCTCATTGCCGCCGATGCTGCTTTCTGGGCAAAGGTCGGTGATAAGGCCGTAGATCTGTGGGAAGACAAGAAGATCTACCAACAGAAGGACGCCAGCGGCGTCGAATGGGAGTTCACCGGCCGCGCCTGGACGCGTTCTGGTATGGCCGATACGACCGCCGATGGGGTGGACAATCCGGTTGCCACCACCATTGCGGCGGGTTACGACGTGGCCCGGGCGCTCAACTGCAAGGCCACCAATGCCTCCGTCGATCTGGCGCTGAAGGCGCTGCCCCCCGCGCAGAATCCGTACCGGCTGCCTGCCAACGATAGTGACCGAGGAAGCATCAGCCCCGCTGACTGGACACGTGATCCGGCGGACGGTCAATGGCATCGAACGGTGAAGGTCGGTGTGTCCGGTGAGGGAAATCGGGGTAGTTATATGCCCGAGACAGCCAGTCCCGAGCGTGCCGCAGAGCTGGATGCGCAGGCGGAGGCGGTCATTGCCCGCAATATTGCGAACAGCCCGGCGGCCGTGGCGGCGCGCTACGATCTGGTTTACCACCGGAGCGGTTGGGCTGCAGATAACCTCGAACGCTCCAGGGCGGCTGACTACGCGATGGGCAACGCGGACAAGCTGACGACCTGGAACGGCCAGAAGTATGAGCGGGTGGGTGAAGGGCAGTGGGTGCACGATGGGGTGCCCGCCACAGGCAACACATTGCTTGAGCTGGAGAACACCCGCAGTTTGTTGCTGCCGGAGCTTCAGCGGCACACCGACCTGGTGAGCGAGATCAAGGCAAATCCTCCAAGCCCGGAGGACATTGGCCGCGAGCAGACGCAGTATCGCTATCGCATGGTCGGCACGGAGCTGTTTCCGGGCTGGCAGCAGGCGATTGACGCTGCCGTGCATCGAACCCGGGAGGAGCATGGGCTTCACGGTGGGGCCATGCTGTTGCAGCCGGATGAAGAGGGGAAGTTCACTGCCGCCAGCCCTATCGCGCATCTGCAGATCGGTGCGGATGGTGTTCGTCGCGTGGTGGCGGTGACCAGCAGCGAAGAGATTCTTGCTGCGCTGCGGGAGACGAATACGCGTGCGCAAACAGAAGCCGTGGTACCGCAGGCCCCCGAGCTGAAGATTTCGGCGCTTACTCCTCAGCAGTTTGAGGCGCATCAGCAAGCGCTGCGCGAGGCCAATCGCGCGGGGCTGTCCATGGAGCAGGCCGGGCAGGCGGCGATGCTGGCAGCAGGGCAGCTGGGTTCTCGCGAATCTGGCGAGTATTCGGATGCTTTGGATGTGGCGGCTTCGACTAGCCACGCATGGCGTGGCTCTACAGATTCTGATGCGATGGCCGCAGCCGAGGCAACCCGCGTGGCCGAAGCGGCCCGTATGGCCGCATCATCACCACCAACCGAAGCCGCAATCCCCGTAGAGCCGGGCTCTGCCCGGCTGAACAACGACGCACCCCAAACCCCAACACCCACCCGCCCCGAAGCCGAAGCACTCCACCACCAAGCCCAACAGCGCGAGCAGGAAGCCGCCCGCGCCGAGCAGGATCGCGCCCGCCAGGAACAGGCAACGACTCCCGCAGCCGAACCTCATACACCGGAGGCGCAGGTCCGCCAGCAGCCCACTGACGGTGCCGCTCCTGCTCAACCCGCACATCCCCCTTCCAACACAGCCGCGGAAACGCAAGCAACAGCCGCTCACTTGCACGAAAGCGCCCAAGCTTCCAGGATCGAGGTCCAGCACGTCGCTCCCGTCGACCCGGCAAGTGACCCATCCCTGCACAAAGTGGATGAGCCCCTCAAACCGGTAACCCAGGATACGAAGGAAGCTCCCGAGCACGAAGTCTCTCAAGCCCACGAGCACCACGACACTTTCCTGGCGTCCCAGCTCCCCGTCTACGAAGCTCACCCGGAAGAAGAACTGCCAGCGCCAGAGATGGCGAGCAGCGCCGATGTCCCCGAGCACGTGCTACCGGAAGCGGAGCACGCCCAAGCAGATGAACCCGCTCTCAGCCAACTGCAACCCAGCGACCCAGCACACCCGGCCAACGCCCTCTACCGCCAGGTGCGCGAACAGGTCGAAAAACTGGACCAAAGCCTCGGCCGCACCTACGACGACACCAGCGAGCGCCTCACCAGCAGCCTGATGGTACTGGCGAAGGAGAACGGCCTGCAGCGTGTGGACCATGTGGTGCTCAGCAATCAGGTCGGCGACCAGCGCCCGGGCTTCAACGTGTTCGTGGTGCAGGGCGAACTGAACAACCCCGCACACCGACGTGCCGTGATGCCGACGGAGCAGGCCGTGACAACGCCGCACGAGGAATCGCTGGAGCGGCTGGATGTATTGCTGGAACGCGACATGCAGCAGGAACAGCAGGCCAACCTGCAGCGCCAGCAGGACCAGGAGCGGGTCAACGAGGAACACGTCCGAGCCATGGTCATGGGTGGCGGAGGCGGTGGTGGTGGAGGCGGCGGCTAGCGATCCATCCCCGCATCCGCGTGGTGAATCGAAAAAAAGGCAAGAAGCGCCTCGTCGGACGTGGCCAGCTGATTCGAGTCAATCTGCATTTTTCTCCGTGTCTGCGAGGCGGCGAGCATCATCTGTGGACTGCGCGCTAGAAGGTTCCGAGGGCCACCTCATGAACCCAGGTCACTGCTGACGGCATGGTCCTCCAACGGACCTGGCAGGTGTGACATCTCGGTTCATGTATGCTATTCATCTTCAGAGGAAGCGCTATCCGTATCTACTTGATCGACAAGAAGGAACTTGGGCGATGGCCAGACGAATTCTCATTTCCGCAACGCTGCTGGCCGCTGTGGCAGCCGCTGGCTACTTCACTTGGGCCCATTCGCGGCTGGAAGAACCTGCAACCTCGGTTCCTCAGAACGTACACTCCGGTGCCCGTGACACTTCCCCATCAGCTAGCGAATCTCAAGCGACCAATGCAGAGGTGCGCTCGTCCGGTCCTATTACAGTACTGGCATTTGAAGAACTGAAATCCCGGGCCAAGGCTGGCGATGCGGTCGCTCAGCGACAGCTTGCGCAGACCTACGACGCATGCTTCATGGTGAACATGTCGCCGGAGAACTACTTGTCGGATTACGAAACCCGCGCAAAGTACGTTGGCGACAGCGCGGAAGCATCTGAGATGCTTCGAGTTGCACGAGCACGGGCGGAAGAGTGCAGGAACGTGGACGGCGGTGCGCCCATACCTCTGGAACTGATCAAGGGGTGGTACGCACAGGCGTCCGAAAACGGAGATTTGGCGTCGAAGGCCACATCAATCTCACTCTCTGCAAAGAAGCCCGATAAGGCTACGTCAAATAACTTGTGGGAAGGTGTCACGCAGTCCGGTGATCCTGCGGCAGCCTTCTCCTTAGGAGAGCTCGCGGCTGGTTTGGGCTTGATTGCTTCGGACGATCAGCCAGAGGACCTCTTGTCAGGTGTGACCTCCGGATATGCCTGGATGGTAATCGCCTGCAGAAATGGGTATGACTGCTCGCCGAACAGCCGACTGATGCAGAACATGTGCTTGAACACTGGTCGATGTGCGGGCGAGGATTTCGAGCAGTTTGTGCGATCGAGCGTCATAACCTCCTCCGATTCGCAGGTTCTCGATAAGAAAATTGAACGGATTTCAGGTTTTCTCAAAGCCCCTTAAGGAGGGCGCATGTCAAGGAAGTCGAAGCTTCGTATCAGATACCTCGTTGCACTAATTGGTAGTCTCGCGCTGATTGCAATAGCTGGAACCATATCCATCGATGCGGGAAAGCTGCCTTACTCTGAAGTCAATGCTGCGAAGAACATTGGCGTCTTTGAAGATGATGTGCTCAGAATCGCTGCGCTCACTGGCCTTACAGGGATGTACAGGACTGTCCATGGTTCCACCTCTGCACCGCTGGGTACCGTTGTCGATGTTACGTATGCAGATGGCACCAAGGAGAAGGGGCTTGTCTCATGTTTGGGAACAATGTGCACCGTGCCTATCGAAGGTACGCAGCAGGCTGCGCCTGGCGGAAGCGCGAGTGGCGGTGACGGTAGCGGCGGCAGCGGTGCGGCTGGTGGCGGCGGTGGCATCGATACTCCCGGATCGGGTTGGGGCAACCCTTCGCCTCCGATCTGTCTAAATGGCCCCTGCGAAGGCAGCGGTACCGTGACGGTAGGCTGATTTCGTCAGGAACGCTCGCCGGAACCTACAGCAGGGCCGGCGAGCTCTTCCGGGTGCATGCCATCAAGCAAAGGTGATCGCGAACACCGGCATCTCGCAATACCACCCCAACTCCTCCCGATCCATCCCCGCATCCGCGTGGTCAATCGCAAACAAGGCCAAAAGCGCCTCGTCGAACGCGGCCAGCCACTCCGAGTCAATCTGCATTTTTCGTCCGTCTCCTACGCGGAGGGGCATGATCTGTGCACTGCGTCCCAGATCCTGCGACTGAAACGGGTCACCTGCGACAGCCATTTGTCGTTTCCGAAATATCACTCTAAGTCAATGATTTTGCACGGGTACTTTTCCAAATCGGAATCGACCAATCTACTCGGACGGAGCGTGGAACCTCCCAAGCACGAACAATGATGGACGTAGGCCCGAGGTCGGGAGGGTGGTTAATACAACACCCTCTTCCTCCGGGGGAAATACGCCACGCCGTTTCGTGCTTGACGGTTCCAACCTCCCGACCACCCCTCGCCACTTCCGGCGAGGGGGGCCTACTCCATGAGGCTGTCCATCATGCAAAAGATCTGGCCCGAAACACCCAACCCCGAACGCGATTCGGTCGCTATAGAACCGGACTCCGAAACCCCAACCGCACCACCCCAGGCCGCCGCCTCCGCCGGCGGCTCCGAGCCCCCCAATCCCCCGCCCGCCAACGACGACGAACACGACGACTACGTCCCGTTCTTCCTCACCCGCGGCCGCTGGCTGCGCCACATCGGGCTGGGCAAGGGCACCACGCTCCGGTTCGAGTGGACCGGCGAACAGCTCATCATCACCCCGCGCTACCCGCCGGGCTTCCGCACCCTGCACATGCCCACCACGCTGGAACGCGAGGTCCACTACAGCCAGGTGCAGGCCTACGCCCACCACCCTGCGCCGAAGGGGTTCACGCCATGACCATGACCAAGCCGTCGTACATGCGGTTCAAGGTGGAAGACGACCTGCGCTGCCGCTTCAAGGGCTCGGCCATGCGTGCGCATTACTACCCGGCCGAGGCCATTCGCTTGTTCATGGAGCGGTTCGTGGAGCTGGAATACGACCCGCATGCGGTGGACCTTACCTGCTTCAGTGATGCGGTGGATCGCGCGGCGCTGAAGGTGCGCAAGGAGATGCCGCCGGTGGAGCCGCGAGAGCCGGAGTTTGGCGATGAAGATGAGGTGCAGCGGGCCCGGCGGGAAGGGTGGGCCAGTTCCCGGTTTGGGCGCGAGTAAACGGTTGGTTGGTTGATCCGTGCGTGCCACGCCGGGCGTGGCACCAATGTTGTGGAGGATTTCATGAACATCATTATTCCCCTGCGTTCTGCGCGGGCTGGGTGCCTGCGTGCCGTGCGCGGCGTGCTGGGTTGGTATCTGCGCAAGACCGTCAGGATGCCGCGGCTGCCGCTTATCTATCTGCAGATGAACGACGCGCTGCGCATCACCGCATCCTTCGTGCTGAAGCTCCTGCCGCATCCGCAGCCGATGGCCCCTCGCGCGCGCACGCCGGAGGACCTGGACGCGCTGGTGCAGCGCCAGTACGGCTGGCACAACCCCACCCATGGCAACCGCAGGAGGCACCACCATGCTGCGCAGTGAGGAAGTGCCGCCGCTGCACCCCGGCACCATACTGTCCGAAGACTTCATGGTGCCGATGCGGCTTTCCGGCCGCGCGTTGGCGTGCGCGCTGAACGTGTCCCACACCCGCATTGCCTGCATCATGCGTGGCAACGCGGCCATCACCGCCGATACCGCGCTGCGCCTGGGGCACTACTTCAACACCTCACCGTGGTTCTGGATGAACCTGCAGGTCCGGTTTGATCTGGAAATGGCCGAGCGCGAACGGCCGCATCCCACCGCGGGCATCTGCCCTTCCGCCAGCGACCCGGAAATAGGGTGGTGGACCGGTAACGATGTCGGGGAGGGGCAGTGATGGTGATCAAGCGCTTTCGGCGGGTGATGGTCGGGCGCGTGCGGCCGCATCCGCAGCCGGGTGCACGCGCGCGGTTGGTGCTGCCGCCGCTACCTGCGCGGTTGGCGGAGCAGCTGAAGGATTACCCGCTGCATGTGGAGCAGCTGCAGCTGGCGTTGCAGGGTGTGGCGATGGCACGCGGCACGCGGCTGCCGCGGATAGAGATGGCGCTGTGGGTGCTGGAAGATCGCGTGGGGCGGTTTCTGGCGGAGGCACGGCGGGAGCTGGATGCGGCGCGGTGCAGTGGCAATGTGGAGCGGTTTGCGGCGGCGCAGAAGATGGAGAAGGTGATGTTTACGTTGCGGTTGAGGCACCAGTGGTTAAGGGATGAGGTGTTTGTGGGGTACTTCCGGGATTTGCGGTGATGGTGGGCGGGATGGACCTGCCGAATGCGCCCGTACTGTGTGGCGCGGTAGAGTCGGTCGATAGACGACTGCCGTGGAATCCGCATCACCCGGTAACGCATGACCATTGAACGGGGACGCGCGTTTTCGATTCATGGTCATGCGTCACCGTGCCGATCACCGTTATCGGCAGTCGTCTATCGACCGACTCTACCGAAGCGGGTTGGCGCGCAGATGCCGCCGACGACGTGATTATCAGGACCGAACACGCGTACCTTTCGTGCTCCTGCGCATCTTCATCGTTACTCCTCCTGAGTGGAAATCGAAGTGATTCCTTGCTTAACAAACTCGTTGAAACCTGGACGAGGGTCCAGTCCCGCGGGTGACTGCAGAGTAGAGCCCATGCTCCGCAGCAACATCTCTTGCATAAGATCTGATCGAAGGCGCTGCGTATTGTTGAGCTGAGGCGAAAGCAGGTATCGCTGTTCGAATCCAGCTTGGTCGCCGGCCCGAGCTTGCAGGCCGTAGTAGGCACTGGCGATCGCAGGATCGCGGTAGCCGTCCACTGTCATGTATATGTCGCCAGCAGTCTTAAGTGCGTAGACCGATCCCTCATTGGCCGATTTACTCAGAGCCGTGAGAACCTCTGCGGGTGGGCGACCCGAGGTGGCCAGCTTGTACGCGTAGATCGCGGCCGCGGGTTGATTGCCGCGCGCGGCGAGCGATTCCAGTTCCTGCAAGGAAAGGCGGCGGAGATGGTCTTCAACATCCGGACCGGGAAATCCCTTGGACTCCAACCACGCGGCATCAGCTTCGCTGGTTGCGATACCAGGTTTCGATGCATCCCACCGATAACCTGATTCTGATCTGGTGAACGGCTTGCGTGAGGTCGTCGATTGCGGAGATGGAGTTACGGGCGAGCTAGGTGTGGCTTCAGCGGCTGGCTGACCATCTTCCTGAGCATTTGAAGAGACGAAGAAGTAGGTTGCGTACAACACTGCGGCCGACAACGTTGCCCCGGCGATGACCTTGGAAGAACGCCCCATCCACATGCCTCCATTCATGATTAGTATATTCTTGGCGTACCCGTGAGGGCCCGTCAACGGGCGGACATTTGCCGCTCGCGCCAACCAGCCGGGCTTGGCCAGAATGCCGCATGCGCCGGCTATTCCGGGAGCGGTAGGGTCGGTCGATAGACGACCGCCGTGGAATTCGCATCAACCGGTGACGCATGACCATTGAACGGGGACGTGCGTTTTCGATTCATGGTCATACGTTACCGTGCCGATCACCGTTATCGGCAGTCGTCTGTCGATCGACTCTACCGAAGCGGGTGCGCGAGCGCGTTCGCATCCATAGTTCGGCAGTCAGAACCGAAGCGCGTCGGCTGCAGTTGCCGCCGTCGACGTGATTGCGGGGGGCGGCCACGCCCACCGAAACCCGGGTCACCCTGATCGACTACTGGCCCACCGTCCAGCTGCAGAAGATCCGCGAGCCGGACGGGAGCAGCATCACCTATATCTACGATGCCGCGCAGCGCCTGACCGACATTGAAGACAATGCCGGCAACTCCATCCACTATGACCTCGACAATGCCGGCAACCGCCTGCGCGAGGACACCGCTGACACCAACGGCAGCCTGCGCCTCACCCTCAGCCGCTTCTACAACGCGCTGGGCCCCAGCAGTATGACCCGCTCAACCGGCTGGCCCGCACCCTGCAGGATGCCAGTGGCATCAATGCCGAAATCCAGAGCAGCTACAACGCGCTGGACCAGGTCACCCAGGTCACCGACCCCAAGGGCCTGAACACCACTTACACCTATAACGGCTTCGGCGACCTCATTGTCCAGAGCAGCCCCGACAGCGGCGAAACCTTCATGGATCGCGACGGGGCCGGCAATCTTGTTGTGCGGACAGACGCGCGCGGCGTACAGGTGGAGCACCACTACGACGCCCTCAACCGCCTGATCGGCATCAGCTACCCCGACCCGAATCTCAACGTCGGCTACGCCTACGACACCGCCCCGGCCGTGTGCAGCACCAACGAGCGCTTCCACACGGGCCGCGTGGCCCAGGTGCAGCATGCCGGCGGCAGCACCACCTACTGCTACGACCGCTTCGGCCAGATGACCCGCAAGGTGCAGACGGTCAATGGCGTGGCCAGCACCGTGCGCTATGCCTACACCATCGGCGGACGACTGCAGCAGTTGACCTACCCGGACGGCAGCGTGGCCGACTACGTGCGCGACAGCCTCGGCCGGATCAGTGAAATCGGCCTGACCCGCCCGGGCCAGGCCCGGCAGGTGGTGGTGAACAACCTGATGTACGCCCCGTTCGGGCCGGCCACCGGGTGGACCTACGGCGACGGGCGTCAGCTGATTCGCCCTGTGGACTACAACTACCGTCCCGAGCGGATCTGGGATGTGGGCCAGGATGGCCTGTCACTGGGCTTCACCTATGACCCGGTGGGAGCCATCACCGAGCTCAAGACCGCTGACGGGGTTACCTCGCTGGCGCAGTTCGGCTACGACGGCATGGGCCGACTCACCCAGACCAAGGACGGCCCCAGCGGGACGGTCATCGAGGCGTACGACTACGACCCCACCGGCAACCGCATGGGCATGACCAGCAATGCCGGCACCCAGGTGTATTCCTACGCTCCGGGTAGCCACCGCCTGACCAGCGTGGACGGCGAAGTACGGGACCACGATGCGGCGGGCAACACCACCAGCATTGGTAGCCGCGAGTACGTGTACAGCGATGCCAACCGCCTGCGTCAGGCCAAGCAGGGCGGGGCAGTGCTGGAAAGCTACCTGTACAACCACCGGGGTGAGCGCATTCAGCGCGAACCCACTGGCGGAGGTGCGCAGATCACGGTGTATGACGAGGCGGGTCAGTGGCTGGGTAACTACAGCAGCACTGGGCAGGCCCTGCAGCAGGCGATCTGGCTGGATAACTATCCGGTGGCGCTGATCAATGCGCCGGCTGCGGGTGTGCCGGTGGTGGCTTACATCCAGCCCGACCATCTGGGCACGCCGCGTGTGGTGATCGACCCGGTGCGCAACCTGAGCATCTGGGAGTGGAGCAGCAAGAGCGAGGTGTTTGGTAACCAGGCTCCGAATGGTGATCCGGATGGGGATGGGGTGGCGTTTGAGCTGGCGCTGCGGTTCCCGGGGCAGCAAGCTACGGATGCGAGTGGGTTGTTCTACAACGACCAGCGCGAGTATGACCCGGCGGTGGGTCGGTACTCGCAGAGTGATCCGATTGGGTTGAGTGGAGGGATCAGCACCTATGGTTACGTAGGCGGCCTGCCCAATGGTGCAATTGATCCTCGGGGTCTTCAGCGGGCAGTTCCCAGGCCTGTCCCCCCGCCGTCGACGGGCGGAGTTTGGCTTGATCCGGATGGCTATCCAGTCGCGGACACAGGCTATGCTACTCACTATCCAGCTCCGCCTATGACTGGAGTCTTTCCCGCCGACTCCGCGGTCGGAGTGTTGACCACGATCACTCTGGCAATTCCGTCGGGGGTCAAAGCCTACCTCAATCAGAAGCATGGTTCTGGGACCCAGCCGGCTGCGTGCCCGATTCCTGGGGTTACCCCTGGCCGAAAGACAAGGGGGCCAAGTGACATCTACACCAAGCCGGGAGGGTTTGATACGGCAAACGGTGACTTTGATGCGCTTTCGCCGAACGGCGTTTCAGACAAGGGTGGCGGAATTCGAGTGGGAACGTTGGACGATGGTCGAACAATCGTTGTCAGGCCGGACTCAACGGACGGTTCGCCTACGATTGAGATACAGTCTGGAAGGAACAAGACCAAGGTGCGATATGTCAAATAGGTTCGAAGTGGTACTCGAAAAGTTGCCCGATGTGTGCGTCAGCAGGGTCAGCTTTGACGACGGGGCGCTCCTTGTACAAGGCGGAAGAGAAGACGGTGCTATCGCCATCGAAGTAAGGTTTACGGGCGTGCATTTCGTCGGAATCTCTGATGAGGGCTCCAAGCTCCGACTTCTTCGGGATTTGAATGGTGTTCGTGGAGCAATTCTCCGAAGTGAAAGCGATCCGGTGATGAGACAGTTCATAGTTGAGTCACTGGATACTCTGGAAGGTGTCGAACTTTTTCACTACGTCCTGATGCTGGGTGAAGAGATTATTGATGTCATCTCGGGCTACGATCCGGACATTAGAGTGATTTAAAGTTGTGTAGTCGGGCCCAGTCCAGCTCACCCAGACCAAGGACGGCCCCAGCGGGACGGTCATCGAGGCGTACGACTACGACCCGACCGGCAACCGCATGGGGATGACCAGCAAGGAGAGTTACGCGACCACGACGCGGCGGGCAATACCACCAGCATTGGTAGCCGCGAGTACTTGTACAGCGATGCCAACCGCCTACGTCATGCCATGCAGGGTGGGGCGGTGCTGGAAAGCTACCTGTACAACCACCGTGGCGAGCGCATCCAACGCGAACCGACCGGTGGCACCGCCCAGCTCACGGTGTATGACGAGGCCTGCCAGTGGTTGGGCAACTACAGCAGCACTGGGCAGGCGCTGCAGCAGGCGATCTGGCTGGGTAACTATCCGGTGGCATTGATCAATGCACCGGCAGCGGGTGTGCCGGAGGTGGCGTACATCCAACCCGACCATCTGGGTACGCCGCGTGTGGTGATCGACCCGGTGCGCAACCTGAGCATCTGGGATTGGAGCAGCAAGAGCGAGGTGTTTGGGAACCAGGCTCCGAATGGTGATCCGGATGGGGATGGGGTGGCGTTTGAGCTGGCGCTGCGGTTCCCGGGACAGCAGGCGACGAAAGCTAGTGGGCTGTACGATAACTACCAGCGGTAGTATGGCCCGGCGGTGGGTAGCACTCGCAGAGTTATCCGATTGGGTTTGCGGAAGGGGTGAGTACTTACGCCTCCGTTGCAGGGGATCCGCTAAATGAGATGGTTCGCGGCAAGTCTACTTTTCGAATCAAAGCACTCCAAATCCAGCGCTGAGGGAGGACTCTGGGAGGAGCGAATCATCATCCTGCATGCTGAGTCTCAGGATGATGCGACCGCCCAAGCGCACCAGATAGGTGTCGCAGGCGAGACCTCCTACGAGGCGAAGGAAGGGGGCCAAGTGAACTGGGTATTCTCCCAAGTTGAACGAATTCTGGAGGTGGAGTCTGAATCACTCTCAAGCGGTACAGAAATCTTCTCCAGATTCCTTCGCGCTTCTGAGGTCGGGAGCCTCCTGACGCCCTTCGAAGACTGATCAGTGTGCGACCAGAATGGGAGTGCAACCAGTTGGTAGAGGCGCTGAAGTTCGGAGAGGGCCTGGCGATGGGCCTTCTTCAGCAGATTTGGCATGAAAATCTGGCTGCCGTGACTGCGGCTTGATCTAGCCCCGGCATGGCATGATCAGGGGACATTCGGTAAGAACGCTGATTGAGGTATAGATAGAAGCAATCCAGGCACCTGGGAGTATTTCGACGAAGGAGCTGCGCCTTGATGGAATTCAAAAGTAAACACGCAGCGTATGCGGTTGGGGTGTGGACGGCCCTTGGGGTGTCGTCTGCTTGGTCGGTTCCACCCCCGCCACCTCCTCCCAGCGTGATTGTTCCCAACCCGAGATCCATTGACCGAGGTTCGGAACTTGAGGGCGAAAAGCTTCAGAATTTCATGGCGCTTGCGCGTTCTGGAGATGCAAGTGCAGCGTTTCGCCTCTCCCGTCACTATGCAGCGATTGGGGATGTTGTCGAAGCTCGATACTGGACGGTCGTTGCTGCGGCCCGTGGGCACCGTGTTGCCCAGTACAGCTTAGGCTTCTCGAAGGCTGAAGCGGATGACTGCCTGACTCTCGCGGAAGCAAAAGCATGGATTGAAGAGTTCAGTCGGGTAGACGGCTTTCGTGATCCAGGGATCGCTCCCGCTCTTGAGGCGAAGTACGCGAAGTCGTGCGAAGAGAAGGGAAAATGATCGGAATGAATGGTATCTATTGATGTCGAGTTCAGCTGATCAACGCGGCGTGTTCCCGGTCAGGCTTCGCGCCAATGGTGAAGAAGCTTGGCTCTTGTGGGAGTCATCGGATGCCGGTGATTACTTCTGGGGTAAGGATGGAGGGATTTTGGCTGCAGAGGACTTGCCGTCCATCGTGTCAAAAGCGGACTTGTCGGCCGGAAATGTGAAGGTAGGGGAGGAGTCCTTCTTTGATTTCGATGGAGCATTGAGGTCACTACGGGCGACCTCAAGTGTTGATCCCGAGCTGATGATCGACATCTGGAACCTGCTAACTGATCTCTTCAGGACAATTTCGGGAAGCAGGGACCGGTTTCATGCGGATCTTTCCGAAACGTACGACGCTTACTTCTCCAGATGTGAAGTGGCGGGCTTTGTGGGGCTCCAGCCTGAAGCCCTTGCATCGCAGGACGTGATGAGCGCTATCAAGGTGCTTGAGGATGGCGTGACAATGATCTCAGGGGCGATCAGGTTGTGACAGTTAGGGGGTCGTCAAGTGCGGAAGATAAAGGCGCGAGCTCGAGTGGATGCCGAGAAACTGACAGGGCAGAGTCTGCAAAAGATCGTGCTGTCTGTCTTTAGGAAATGCCACGATTACGCTGGCCTGGATGCAAGCGAGTTGCTGTCAGAACTTGAAGATTTCGGCATAACGACGAACAAATCTTTCAGGCTGCTGATGAAGAAGCACCGGCGAGCGATTCTCTCGGACGAGAAGCAGAAGATGTTGCGCGCAGAGACGCTCGACCTCCTGCGTCAATTCAATCCTGCTGGAATTGACGTCCATTCGAATACCTCCCGTTTCGCAGTAAGTGGGTTGGTAAGGGGGGCGCTTGAAAAAGAATTCGGTTGGGATGCTGTTGTCGAGAAAGTTCCGGGTTCGTTAGTCACATCGGACTAGAGCGCCAGGAATACGGGTCGCCTCACTCAGACCAAGGACGGCCCCAGTGGGACGGCTGCCGACGTTCTCTGCTCTGCGTCCACTTCGTCCACTGTGATACTCCGGGAGTGGGGGGCAGCCTGCAGCAGGCGATCTGGCTCGAATATGCCCGGTGGCGCTGTATGCCGGCGACGGTAGAGTCGGTCGATAGACGACTGCCGTGAAATCTTCAATGCCCGGTAACGCATGACCATTGAACGGGCGCGCGCTTCTCCGGCCGATGTTCATGCGTTACCGTGCAGATTAACGTTATCGGCAGTCGTCTGTCGGCCGAATCTAGCGAAGCGGGTCTGCGAACGAAATCGAAGTACCCCCACACAGAACCAAAAGGGTTTGGCCTCATGTCTACCTCGCGCACGCTCGCCATCGTCATCGCCCCGCTGGCACTCGCAGGCTGGCTTGCCTGGAGGCACATATCCCCACCGTCGCCGCGGCCCCCTCTGGCATCTGGGGACACCCCCATCACCGCACAGCCAGCATCGCCCGGCACGGCCCACACAGCCTCCGCCACCAAATCCCCCAGCCTGTACCACCAATACCGCACCCTTAAGCAACGCGCCGAAGCCGGGGACGCCGTAGCCCAGCGGCTGGTGGCGCAGGTGCTCATCGACTGCGCCCACATCTATGACCACCCGCTCAAGTTCACTCCACTGGAGCTGAGCGACATTCCCGCCGACAGCCCCGAGTCCATGTCGATTGACGCCCACCGCGCGCTCCAGCAGGACTGCACCCAGGTGGAGGGCGGGGCACGCGTCACCCTGAAGGACGGTGAGCACTGGTACAGGAAGGCGGCCGAGAACGGCGACCTGGCCGCGCGGGCCATCGTCAACATGTTCCGCCACCCACCTTTCAGTGCCGATGAGGCGCGGCGCTTTCTTGACGATGTGATTGCATCCAAAGATCCCGTGGCCGTGTTCGCCTACGGCAACGTGATGGGCGGGCCGGTGACCGAGAACCTGGGCGAGGGCTATGGTCCGTTGGTCAGCGGCAAGGCAAGCCTTGCCTGGATGCTGGCCGGTTGCCGCATGGGTATGGACTGCGGGCCGGAGAGTCCGCTGGCGACCAATCACTGCCTGCATCATGCCGTGTGCGGCAAAGGGGATTACGAGCAGGCCATGAAGAGCGAGATCGAATCAGAGGCAGACCGCGAAGCCCTGGACCAACAAATAGAAGCCGTCCTGGCCATCCTGGAAACCCCGTAGAGCCGGGCTTGCCCGGCTGCTCCACGCGACCAACCCCGACGTGCCCCGCTTGCGACCATGCTGATGGAGCGGTAGGGTCGGTCGATAGACGACCGCCCTGGAATTCCCATTGCCCGGTAACGCATGACCATCAAACGCAGAAGCGCTTCTTCGTTCCATGGTCATGCGTTACCGTGCGGATCACCGATATCGGCGGTCGACTGTCGTCCGACCCTACCAAGGCACCAAACGTGAACGCCCCAAACGGACTTGGCCCCATGCGCACATTAGGCAAGCTCTTCATCATCATCACAGCGCTGCTCGCCTTGGCGGTCGCCTTTGCATGGAAGCATTTCACCAGGCCAGCTCCGGCCGCACAGGCCTCCGCTGCCACCATCGAGCCGTCCGCCAGCACAATGTCGGCGCAACGCCGCACCACTGCCCCCGATACCCTCTCATCTTCCGCACACGCCGGAGTAGACGAGGCCCAAGCCTTCCAATCCCTCAAGCAACGCGCCAAATCTGGCGACGCGGTCGCCCAGCGCTTGCTGGCGGAGACCTACGATGCCTGCCTCGTGCCGAACCTGTTCCGCGACCGCTTTCTACAGTGGAACGAGCGAGCCGGGCAGGACCGGCCCGAGCAGGCCGCTGAACTGGACCGCATTGCGCAGAAGCGGATCGCACTGTGCGACGCCGTGGATGGCGGGGCTATCATTCCCCAGGAGCTGATTCGTGGTTGGTACGAACAAGCCGCCGCAAACGGCGACCTTGCCGCCCGCGCCAGGGGCTACGGCATGCAGCGCACCCCGCTGGACGCCGCAACGGCCACTCAGCTGCTGGATGACGTAGTGGCCTCCAGAGACCCCGCAGCGATGCGCAGCTTGGGCGCAACCCTGACAAGCAGCATCACGGCCAACATAGGCGAGCCCTATAAAGGGCTGGTGACTGGTCCATTGGCAGGGGAAGCGTGGGTGCTGGCCGCCTGCCGCATGGGCTACGACTGCGGCCCGGAGAGCATGGATATGGCCAACATCTGTCTATTCGGAGGCCGCTGCCTGGGCGAGACCAGCGAAGAAATGATGTTCGCCACGATCAAGACAGACGCCGAGCGCGCAGCGCTGGAGCAGAAGATCCAGCAGATCCTCGAGGTAGTATCCCCGTAGAGCCGGGCTTGCCCGGCTGCCGTTAGCGACCACCACGACGCGCATGGCGCGTCGCTACTCCTCCATCGGTATGACTACCTCGGCAAGGACCACGGTGCCATCCTCGGCAACAGGAATGTGCTCAGGCAAGGAAACGCCGACTTCGGCAAGCGCGGCGGCAGTTGTCACCATCGGATGGCGACGGCATTCATACCGGCTTCGGTGTTCCCCACAACTTGCAATGATGAAGCCCATCGCGACCCCCTGAAGAAACGAGAAGTCGTCCTCCGTGGTGGGAAGTACTTCCCTGAGTTCAAGCAGCATACGAATGGTGTTGGGGTGGGTTGCATCCAGGGGATAGAAGCACTCGCCTTTCTCGTTCCGTCTGTACTCATGCCCGGCAACTCCCGTGAATCCCGTGCCTTCCACCACAACGCCTTCGCGTTTCACGTTGAAAAGGTAGTCGGGAGGGGATGGCCCGCCAGCCTCGGTTCGGAAGTTGTGAATTGACACGCCGGTGCCTTCATCGAACGCACCCCCACGGTTGATGCGCCTCTGGAAATTCAGTCGCGTGCTTCTTTGGGGATCCATATCCGTCCTCCATATCCACTCGTCATTCTTCGACGAAACCCCAATCCGCACCGCCCCAAGGCGCGGGAAAAGCGCTTCAGGAGCCAGGGAGCCTACAGGTCCTTTCTGGCAGAAGACGATCGCGTTGATGCCATAGCCCTCACGCACCGCCTTGCCGAAGCCTTGCAGAAGGGCCAGTTCGATACCCAGCCCTTGGGCAAACGCGTGCACATTGATGGATGAAAGCATCGCCCTGCGCCGGCGGCGACTCACGTCGATCTCGCGAATGGTGGCTATCCGAATCCCGGCAACGGACAAACGAAACGATTGTTGGTGGCGAAAGCGTTCAGTACGCCAGATCCTGCTCAACGGGACGCCGCCGGGCATCACCCGCACATGTCGGACGAAGTCGTTGATGAGCGCCTTGCGCACCACTCGACCCAACCAACGATTGATGTGGGTCTTCAGAAATTACGCTTCCTGCTTGAAGGCCGGATCGTCGCTCAAACGCGGGCCCGGCGGACGCCGGCGTGCATCGGCCACAAGACGATGGAACGCATAGATGGCGATCGTGCCGCGAACACTTACAAAGGTCATCACGCCAGACACGACAAGTGCGGGCACCGAAACGTCACCCTGCGCGATCCTCAGGAACGCCCCCAGCAACCCGATCACACTGATCACCAGTGTGCCCACGGCCACCAGCGGGATGCGCTTGTAGATGCCAACCGCAAGGGGCACATAGATGCAGGTCGTAATCCCCAGTCCAGCTGCGAGGAAGGTGCCATAGGGCTGATTGCCGAGAAGCAGCACCAATGCCGCAACGGCAGAAATGGCGCTCAGGACGGCGAGCAGCAACCACATGTACTTGATGGGGCGAGTGATGGAGACCGGAACCTCAATGACCCAGCTTTCGACGGGTCGGGCGGGAAGGGGCTTTGTTGCGTGGTACGGGTCCTGATCCATGGCGTGCGACTCCAGTTGAAGGCTGGCGAAGGTTAGCGCTGGCGTGGGGTGCCGGGAATAGGATTTTTCTGACACTCCGTAGAGCCGGGCTTGCCCGGCTGCTGTCCGCGACCCAATTCAACGCCCGACGCACGCGGGGCAACAACACGTGTAAAGCCCAGCCGGGCAAGCCCGGCTCTACGCATCCTGCTTCTGTGCGAACGCGGGGTCGTCCGCCAAACTGGGGCTCGATCGGCGCTTTCGCGAAGCTGCCACGAAGCTATGGTAGTCACGAATGGCCTGCGTACCGCGAACACCGATGATGGTGGTAACAACACCCACGATCAAAGCAAATATCGAGGGCGTGCCTTTAAGCAGGCTGAAAAGCTCCATGACCAGCGAAAGCCCGTACAGCACCGTCACGACAACGGCAACCCAGTAAACGCGGTTGTACACGCCAAATGCGCAGGCTGCGTTGATGACCGCCGTCATGCCGAAGATCGCGGCCAGGAAAAGCGCCATCGATGGCGCGGTGAGGACCTGGTACCCACCCCACACCACGGCAATGCCGGTCTGCACAGCGAGCAGGATCCAAAGATATGTGATCGGTCGCGTGATTTCGCCGGGTACCCCGGTGGCAGAGCCGTCGGCGGCGGTGCTGAGTTCAGCCTTGCCGGCCAGATAAGGGCTGTTTTCTTCCATGATCTAAACCTCCGTGGTTGATGCCCGCAGCATACCCCGTAGAGCCGGGCTCTGCCCGGCTGCCTTTTTGCGACTCACATCAACGCCGGAAGCGCATGACGCGGCGTTACAGGGCTGGGGGGCAGCAGGTGGGTCACCCTCAGACTTTCCCGATAGAAGAATCCATCCAATCCCTACAGTCTGGCGGCACGACTGGGCACAACACCCACGCCACCGGAGAATGAGTATCCCGTCCAAACCGTCGCAGACGGATGGGGATCATTGCCGCGCCGAAATCGCTGACTCTGGTAGCGTCGGTCGACAGACGACGGCCGATAACACCAATCGCTGCTGGAACGCATGACCTTCGAACGGAGACGCGCTTCTACGTTGGCGGTCCCTCGTCACCGTGCCGATCGCCGCTACCGGTCGTCGTCTATCGACCGACGCTACCGGTTCCACCAGCACCACCCAGTACCTTGCAGCTGGCACTACAGGCATCCCCGCGGAAAGCCTCCGTCAGCCTGGCGCGCACCTCATTATCAATGCGCCCCTCCGAGTCGTGCTTCTGCAGCGTCTTGTCGATGGCATCCAGGGTTTCCTTCCGCAGCTCAGGCGTCATCGCACTGGCCACCTCGAGCAGCACCGGCAGTGCTTCTGCGGTAGTCCGCGCGCGGCTGTTGGGATTCAGGTCGGTCAGCGTGGCCCCCATGACCAGCATGGAGATTCTAGGCTTCAGGTCATCGAGCAGCCGCCGCATGTCATCCAGCGTTGCCGCATCGCCAGGGCTGACACCGCGCTTGAGCAGCTCACGACTCTCAATGTCCAACTGACGCGCGGCGCACAGAATCTGCATGTTGGTGGTGCGGTCCAACGCCACGGACAGGCGCGAAAGGATATCGCCGGGATCGGGCGTGGCCTGCGCAAGACGCACCAGCTGCACGGTGGCGCTGTGCCCGTTCTCGCACGCGGTACGCAGGTCGGGCAGGACTTCGGGGCCGGCATCGGCCCGTGGTACCAGCACGGGGTCGGCAATATCCATCGCAACCATCATCGCGGTCACCAGGGTTTCCCGGTCGGGCACGTTCTCGGGGGAAGCCGCATCAGCCAGACCGGTCAGCGCGTGCAGGCGCTCGGTCTGCTGCAGCAATGGGCTGACCGGGGGCAGGGTGACTGTGGCCTGTGCGGTGCCGGCCAAAGCGGCCAGCGCGGTGAAGCCGAGCAGGCGTGTACGTAGAGCGACGACGTCCATGTTGCATCCTTGTCATTGATAGGCATCCAGAGTGTAGCCCTTTCGGTAGAGTCGGCCGACAGGCGACTGCCGTGAGGCCCACATCGCCCGGTAACGCATGACCTTCAAGCGGAAGGAGCTTCTTCATTAAAGTTCTCTCCCGGCCGTGCCGATTCCCCTTACGGGAAGCCATCTGAATGCCGACAGGGCGTGGCGGAGCCAGCATGATCAGCGCCAAAGAGGGAGTTTTGAAATGTCATTTCTAGACGAGGCAATAAAGGCGATGGCAATCAATCGCGGGAAGGGGGGCGCAGCGGTCGGTGCAGCGGGAAAGATCTTCGACAACCTCACACCGGAGCAGGCGAAAGCCATTGCGGACTCGGTGGAGGCGGTGGCCAAGAGCAGCGGCCCTTCATGGGTAGCCGAAGAGACCACCGAGCAGACCACGGAGCGTCACACATCAGACTTCTATACGGCCTCGATCAACAAAGCCGAATCTGAAGAAGAGCGTGACCGGATCCGCAAGCAGCGCGAGGAAGAGCTAGAAGCGGTCCGAAAGATGCGCGACGAGCTTCGCAAGGACCGAAGCAATAGCCAGCGCGGCATGGCGCTGCTACCCGTCCTGGCCATTGCGGGGGCAACGGCGCTCGTGGTCGCGCTCGGTGCCAGATACGTCAAACTGGACGAGGTCATCGAGCTGCTCGGTAAGGACTGACGAGTCCGGTGCCGGCCTGGGGTGGCGTCCGTCGCCCCCCAGTCGCATTCCGCGGCGTTTCACACCACAATGTCCGGGCACCATCGAACCGGCATCAAGGAAGGAACCCGCCTAGTGTCCAAGCACCCCAAGTCCGCACCGCCATCGCCAGACGATCTGCCGCTCGAGCCCATGAGCCCGGCGCTGCCGCAGCACCCGGACCACGCCATGTACAAGCAGATCCGCCAGCACGTCACCAAGCTGGACAAAGACCACGGCCGCACCTTCGATGACGTGAGCGAACGCCTCACCAGCAGCCTGCTCGCCCTGGCCAAGGCCAACTGCCTCACCCGCGTGGACCACGTGGTGCTCAGCAATCCCACCGACGAGTACCCCACGGCCCACAACGTGTTCGTGGTCGAAGGCGACCTGGACAACCCGGGCCATCGCCGCGCCAGCATGGAAACCATCGTGGCGGTCACACCGCCCTCGGAAGACGAGGAGCCGCGCTGAGGCCGCGCGAAAAGCGACCACACGCGACATCACAACGTCGCAAACGCCTCTACTTCACATCTTCACGCACGCCTATCCTCCTCGGGCATCACCCGACAGCGCAAGGAGCAGCGTGCAGTGAACACCACGAATCACCTCATCAGCAGCCGAGAAGAAGAAAAGCTGCGCAGGTCGGTCTGGGAGACCGGCGACTGGCTCACCGCCGAGCAGATCATCGCGTTGGCAGAAATGAGCGACTACCCACAACGCGTGCAGCCGGATATGTGGAGGAAGAAGGGCATCATCTTCTCCATCCTGCGCAACGGCGTGGAGTATTACCCCGGCTACGGCCTGGACCAGGACGACGGCTTCCGCCCCCTTCTGGCCATGACCATGGTCACCAAGATCCTCGCCCCGCACAGGGACTGCTGGGGCATGGCGGTGTGGTTTGCAGATGGCAACCCGCTGCTGGATGGACTGTGCCCGCAAGAGCTGCTGGAACTGGAGCCGAAGAACGTAATCGCGGCGGCGCTGGCCCTGGCGAAGGCAACGTAGAGCCACGCCCTGCGTGGCTTCAACCCAGTGTGATACGGTCCACTTGCGGCCGCCAACCGGCGAGCCCCGCCGTAGAACTCATCCATAAGGACCATGCATGAACGAAGCCACCCAGGAAGCACTCTTCGACCGCCAGCTCATCATCGACGGCTATCTGCACGATAGAAGCCCGCTGCTGCAGCGCCTGAGCGTGGCGGGGCTGTTTGAGGTCGACTCACCGGTGAACGCGCTGAATCTTCCGGTTGAACGAGTACTTGCAGAGAAGCTCGGCTGCGCCCAGTTCTGCGCCGAGCCGATCCCCAGCTATCGCGAAGGCATGCTGGGCCAGCTTCAGAAGATCGAGAACTCCACCCAGGGTCAAGCAGCCATGCAAGGCGATGAAAGCAGCCTGCGTTCTGCAGCGGAATCGATAGAGAATCTGCAGCTGACCATCAAGGCGGCGCTTATCAACGGCGACCTCGTCCTCGGCTAGATTTGAGGATGCCCCTCGTAGAGCCACGCCCTGCGTGGCTTCGACCAACCCAACCACCGCGAAGCCACGCAGGGCGTGGATCTACGGGGAATCATTGTTGCGACGACGCGCATGGCGCGTCGCTACGCGGTGCATACGGGCTTCTGACCCTTGCTTGCCGATACCAGGCTCACCGACGAGCTGCCACCTTCCTTGTGAAGCTTCAGCTGGCCATAGCCGTTGACCATGGTTGAAAGCTTCGCGTGCCCGTACTTCGAGGTGGTGAAGCCAGGGTGGCTCCTGCTCAAGTGTTGCCCCAGCGCATTGAGCGGCACCTTGCCGTTCGGGCTTGTGGCCGCAAGCTCGCTTACCTCGTCAAAGAAAAACTGAGGACAGCTTTTAGACTGTGGGCCAGTAGCCTTCTTGGCCGCCTTCTTCGCGGCAGGCTGGGGTGCCGGCGGCGCAGGCTTCTTTGCCTGGGTAACTGCCGGCGGCTTCGTCTTGCTTGAAGTTGCCTCTAGAAACCGGTCGCAGATCTTCCTCAATGGGGGAGGAGTCTTCGCATCGCCTACAACGTAGACCGTGGCACCCCGCTCCCTGAGCTTTCTGCACAAACAGACAAAGTCGCTATCGCTGGTTACCAGAACGAAGGTGTCCGCACGCCCATCAAGCAGTGCTTCCAGCGCTTCGAGCGCAAGCGCGATGTCGCTGGTGTTCTTCCCGGATGCGTGCTGAAACTGCAGGCAGGGAGCAAAGACCTCACCCGCGAGTACCTTGTTCCAGGTCCCACTCAAGGTCGTCTGGTTGCCGTAGCCGCGCCGAATGGTGACCCGTCCCGCCTGAGTGGCAATCGGCATGACGAAGTCAACGATATCCGGCGGGACGTTGTCGCAGTCAATCATGACTGCGACCTTTGCCTGTTGCTGAGCGTCTTTCATGATCACCCCCTTGATCACGTTGGATTTCCCAGGTTCTATCGGGCATCGCGAAGCCACGCAGGACGTAGCTCTACATGTGCATTGCGGGCTGTGCCTGTTCGCGTCCTTGTTGGCGTGCTTGCTCCTGCTTCACCACCTCCGCCTGCTCTAGGTTCTGCTGGGCGGGCTGAAGCATGGCTTCGCGTCCGTCCACCACCGCATTGAAGAAGGGCGGTTTGTCGCCATGGGGAGCATAGGTGGCAATCACGTTGTGCTCCCCATTCGGCCCCAACGCGCCCGTCACCCGGTCCACACGCTGGAAGGCCGGGTTCTCCGCCTGCTTCCGGTAGAGCGAGGCCGCCACGTTATGGCTCTGCTCCTCGTTCCAGTTGCCGGTCTTCTCCACCCACGTATGAATCTTGTCGTAGGCCGGATGGTCGGGGTGATTCGGGTGGTTGGGCAGGAGTGGTGGAGTAGGCGCTTGTGCCCCTGGATGCGGTGCGGTCACCGTTACAGCGTCCAACATAGGGGCGCTGCTCTGCGTCGGCGCGGGTGAAGCCGCCAGCTGGGCCTGGTGCCGAGCGACGTCTTCCACCGTGGTCGCGCTGTGCAGCACCACGCGGTTTCCCCCATCATCGCGGAACACTGCCACGGCACTATCCGCGCTTGGTGCATGAGTGTGAGGGTCCGGCATGAGCTCCAGCGTTATGCCTTCCGCATTGCCAGACTGTGCCAGCTTCTGCTGCACGGCGGCAGTGGTAGCGTCCAGCTGCTCGGGCGTACGCTCGATGCCATGCTTGGCGTACAGATCTTCCAGCTGGCCGCGTATGCCTTCAGGCTCAAGCTGCCGGTTCTCCCAGATCTGATCGGCCATCTGGCTCAGGCCCTGCACGCCGGCCTCCTGGCTTTGCCAAGTGAGTTCCAGCTCATCGCGCAGATTCAGATTGGCCGTACTGTCGAACAACACGCCGTCGTGAAGCCACTGCCCGTCGGATTGACGCGTGTAGGTCTGCCCGTTGCTGGCCTTCAGGGTGTCAGGGTTGTCGCGGGCGTTCTGGATGGCAGATGGAATAGCGGAGCTATCGCGCGTGGCGAAGTCATCCCAGCGCTGCTGTTCGTGGGCCACCATGTAGCGGGCGGCGAGGGCGGCCGGGGTATTGGCCGCATTCTGCGCAATGATGGTGCGCGATTGCTCATCCAGTATCGGCAGGCGTTCGGGATCCACCGGCTCACGATGGTTGCTCGGCGCGCGGCCATCGACCCGAGTCTGGATCTCCAGCATCCACTCGCCGCTGCGCGCGTCACGCACGTAGTCGCGGCCGATCTCAAAAGGTGCGCGCGGCGGATAGGTTTCCGCACTGGCGTTGATGTGGTACGGGTCGCGCGCAGGTGGCAGATTGTCCAGTCCCAGCTCGTAGGACGCCGTTGCGGCTTTGTGATTGAGCTGGCGCTCGAGCGTCCCAGTGGCCACATAGCTGGAGCGGAAGGTAACGTCGTTGCCCAGCGCATCCTGCACAGGGCGCACTTCGACGCCTGTGCCCAGATCAGTGCTTTGCACCTGTTGCTGGTGTGCCCCGCGATACCACCGCCCGTCCGGATCAGCAGGATCGCGCCGCCACGTGCGTCCGAGCGAATCCTCTTGTATGTAAACGCGGTCGATATCCTTCTGCTTTGCCCAGTTGTCGCCAAGATATGCACCAAAGGCACCGCCGCCGATGCCGCTGATGATGGCCCCGGGGCCGGTCCACGAACCTGTCGTCAGGCCCACGCCTGCGCCAGCGATGAAGCCGCCCACCGCGCCGCCGACATTGCGACCCACGAAATGTGCTGCGGTGGAGTCGGCGGCGGCGTCATTGCCTTGAGAGTGCAACTGCACCCACTTGTGCCCCGTGGTGCCGAAGTCGTGCGCCATGAGCGCAAGGCCGGCAATGCCGGCGACCTTCATGCCGGGGCCCATGCCGCCGGGCACGCGATGTGGCGCGGCTTCGACGGCAACTTCGGCGGCGGTTGCGGCACTCGGTGGGCCGCGCGGTGCGCCGGGTTGGCCGGGAGCACGCTGCGGCGGTTCCGGAGCCTCAGCGGTGAGGCGCGGGCCGTCGAGCGGCACTCCGCGCGCTGCGACCCAATCGAGCCGTGCGGTGGTCATCTCGGCGAGGCTGAGCGACTTGTAGTCGTCCAATGGGCGCGCGTATAGGGTTCTGGCTGGCGCGTCATAGCCTTCGATCGGCATGATCTCCAGGCGTATTTCGGCCACGGTGACCGCCTTGGTGCCATTGGCGGATGCGTGCTGGGCGAGGGTGCGCTCGAGCGCTTGGTACTCGGCAGCGGATTGGCTGACGAAGGCGAGGGGGTCTGGCCCGAAGGCGCTAACGGGATAGCCGTTGATGCGGGTGTTGGGGTGTTCAAGTGCCGTGGGCAGCTCGAAGTTGCTGAAGCCGCGATTGGCTGGGGCGTTTTCGACAAAGGCGACCAGAGGCTTGCCTGTGGCAATGGCGTTCTCGAAGTAACGCGGGCTTCCGGCGTTCCACATCATGTCCTGGAGGGCTCCGCTAGGAGTTCCCATCGGAACCAAGCCCTCCGCAATCAAATGACTCTTGAACTTCTCCATGGCACGCAGGAAGTCAGGGTGCTGGGATGGATTTTTCTGGATGTCATTGATGTACTCGCCCCACGGTGTATTGCCGATGATTCCGGCGCGATCCTTGGTCTGCGTTACGTACGCTTCGGCGTTATCGAAGTTGTACGCTTTATGGCTGTCCTTGCCGGAGAACCCGACGTACTCCCGGCCGGCTGCGAGTTCCGGCGGAAACTGCTTCATCTTGGCTTCGACGAACTCGGCATAGCTGGTAGCACTATCTGGTCCTGAGCCAGGAGACTTCAGGTACTGAATGACCCGATCCATCTGCTGTGGGGTGATAGGGCTATCATCAACGTTGGTTGCCGGCGTCAGCGTGGTTCGCGCGAAATCATCGAAGGTAAAGCTTGGCATCGTGGTTCTCCTTAACCAGCATCTGACGAAACAAACGCCTCCGCGAGCACAATCACTCCATCCGCGCGGGGTACGACATCGGCAGGGACACGTATGGAGTGCCGGGAAAGCGCGTCAATTCCAGAGAATACGAGATACCTCTTGTTGACCAAGCTGCCAGATTCCGTCTTGAATCCATCAAGCAGGCCTTGGGCCAACTCACGGAGATAGGTGAAATCGTCATCCTGGCTTCCGAGGATCGGCTTGACCCTCAGTGCGGCGGCAAGGGCGGGATCGGTGCTCAGGTCAATGGTAAACAGACGCTCGTGATAGCCGGGGCGCTTAATGAAGTACTCAACTCCTCCGACGCCCATTCCGGTGAGTCTCTCTTCGGACCGATGGAATGAGTACTGGTACTCCACTTCTCTAGCGTCTCCAGAAGCGGCATCAGCCTGCACACGTGGCTCGCCTATGGAAATTCCATTCGCTTCGTAAAAAGGTGTCTTGATTTCGGAGTTCAGATCCATCAGAACGCTTCGTCCCTAAGTTAAGGTGATCAGTCCGGGGATAGGCATGATGCCGGTTGTACCCCTCATCCCTGGCCGGCCCAACCATCGTCCCCCAACCCGATGACAGGCACAACCCGACCCACCCGGTCTTCAGTCCACCGAACTCCAAACCACCCACCCAATCTCTTGCCCTGAGACCGCGATCCCGTATCATCACAGGGAGCCAAAATTTGGCGCCAACCTGTCCTGGACGCTCCGCACCACATGAAAGCCCCCGCCCCTGAGCGTCGCACCAGCCTGCGCCTGTCGGCCGAGCAGCACGAAGCCATCGAGCGCCTGTGCCACCAAGACGGCGGCAAGGTGCCGATGAGCAGCTGGATCGCCCGGGCCATCGAGGACAAGATCGCCCGCGATACCGGCGTGGCCGAAACGCCCGGCGTCGCTTCCGGCACGGGTGGGCATCGCTTCTATGAGTTCTTCGCCGGCGGCGGCATGGCCCGTGCCGGGCTGGGGCCGGAGTGGCAGTGCCTGTTCGCCAACGACTTCGAGCCGATGAAGGGCCGCGCCTACCGGGAGAACTGGAACGGCGGCCACGACCTGCTGGTGGATGACATCAACAATGTCAGCCCTGCGCAGTTGGCCGACGAGGCCGACCTGGCCTGGGCGTCGTTCCCCTGCCAGGACCTTTCGCTGGCGGGTGCATACAAGGGCATCGGCCACTGGCAGGACAAGCAGCAGACCCGCTCGGGCACGTTCTGGGTGTTCTGGCGGCTGATGCAGTCGCTGCAGAAGGAAGGCCGCGCGCCGCGCATCATCGTGCTGGAAAACGTGTACGGCGTGCTCACCTCGAACGAGGGCCGCGACTTCGCCGCCATTGGCAGCGCGTTCTCCAGTGCGGGCTATCGCTTCGGTGCGCTGATGGTGGATGCACGCCACTTCGTGCCGCAGTCGCGCCCGCGTGTGTTCATTGTGGGCGTGCGCGACGATGTGGAACTTCCGGCCTCGCTGCTGGGCAGTGAGGCGCACCCCACCTGGCACCCGCCCCGTATGCAGGAGGCCGTGGCTGGGCTGAGCAAGGCTGCCCGCAAGCAGTGGTTGTGGTGGAACCTGCCTACGCCACCGGCGCGTGCGCTGCACTTCGTGGACGTGATTGAAGACGCGCCGACCGGGGTGAAGTGGGACACCGCCGAGCGCACCCAGAAGCTGCTGGGCATGATGAGCGAGGCCAACCGCAAGAAGGTGCGCGAGGCGCAGAAGGCGGGCCGGCGCATGGTGGGTGGCGTGTACAAGCGCACCCGCCTGGACGAGGACGGCAACAAGGTGCAGCGCGCCGAAGTCCGCTTCGACGACATTGCCGGCTGCCTGCGTACGCCGTCCGGTGGTTCCAGCCGGCAGAGCATTCTGGTGGTGGAAGGCCGGAAGATCCGCTCGCGCCTGCTGTCCCCGCGCGAGGCGGCGCGCCTGATGGGCCTTCCGGATACCTACCGCCTGCCACCCAACTACAACGACGCGTATCACATCGCCGGTGACGGCGTGGCCGTGCCGGTGGTGCGCCATCTGGCCGAACACATCTTCGAACCGCTGCTGCAGCATGCGCAGCGTGCCGAGGTGGCGGCGTGAGTCTGTTTCCGGACGCAGCGGCTCCGGCTCCGGCTGCGGATGCCGCGACGCTGACCGCAGACACGGACTTTCTGCAGGCACTGGTCACCTACAGCCAGCAGGCCAAGGTGAAGGGCAAAGGCGCACTGGCCGTGATGCTGGTGGTAAACGACCATGCCCGCCGCGCCGCTGCCAGCGGCACCTCCTTGAACGCCGATGACCTGCTCACCGAGCAGGGCGGGCAGGTGCTGGGCCTGGGCCGTGCCGCGGTGCAGGCCATCCTGGCCCAGCACGGCATCACCCGCGTGCTGGCGGAGGAGGGCGGCCGCACCAGTCGCGGCAGCATCGGCTTCATGCGCGGCTATGTGGCGTTCCTGAACGAACAGAGTGCCTTGCGTGGTGCGCTGGATCTGGCCGCCGCCGAGCGCTTCTGGATCAGCCGCGTGGAAGCCTTCTTCGCCGGGAAGCCCTTCAGCATGAAGCTGGATGCCGCCTGGAGCCTGCGCACCGCCGTGCGTCACCTCACTGCGCAGGCTGAAGCGCGCCAGAAGGAAGCGGGCGGCACCATGTACCTGGGCACGATGATGCAGCACCTGGTGGGGGCTACGCTTCAGGTTGTGCTGCCGGAAGCCGAGAAGGCGCTGGTGGTGCACCACGGCTCCAATCAGAGCGACCAGAAGCCGGACCGCCATGGTGACTTCGACCTGGGCGATGTGGCGGTGCATGTGAGCACTGCGCCGTCAGAGAGCCTGATCCGCAAGTGCGGGGAGAATCTGGGTAAGGGCAAGCGGCCGGTGATTGTGACCACGCGTCGTGGGCTGCTTACTGCGGAAGGGCTGCTGGAGAATGTTGGTATTCACGATCGCGTGGACGTGATCGAGTTCGAGCAGTTCATGGCGACCAATGTGCTGCAGTTTGGGCGCTTCAGTGTGGATGGGCGGCGTGAGGACTTTCAGCTGATTGTGGACGCGTACAACGACGTGGTGGAGAACCATGAGACCGACCCGAGCCTGCGCATTGAGATGAGCGGCGGGAAATAACGGGGGGCTTCTTCGTTCTCTGGTCATGCGTTACCGGGCGTTGCGCTGCCATCGGCGGTCGTCTGTCGACCGACCCTACCATTGCCAAACATCGCGACCGTGCCGCGCATTGCGGCCGCCGGTACCCCTCTGAACGCCCATTGATGCTGCACGGGTAGAGTCGGTCGCAAGACGACTGCCGATAACCCCAATCGGCGCATTAACGCATTGACCCCACCAACGAAACGCCTTTGGCGGAATCCACGCCCGACGACATCACCCCATCCGGATCGCCGGATTCTCCCGTCCCTGCCGCTCAACCTCCTGCTGCTGGCTCTGCGCCAATGCCTGCGCGCGATCCGCACTCGCCACTTCCAACCGCTGCAACGACTGCTCCACGGGCGTCTGCACAGCGTCCTGTGTGGACATCGCCGCACGTCGGTGCGCAGGATCATTCAAATCTCCCTGCACAACAAAGACGTTGCGACCGGGGCCATGTTCGGCAGTGGCAGCACTCAACACCACATGATCAGCTCGATCTAGATTGTTCTCGCGCGCCAGCGCCATCACACTGGCGGTCATGCGTTCGCTGAACTCGTCAAACGTGCGGCCATGCTTCGCGTCCAATGCAGCTACCTGCTCGCGAACCTGCTGCATCAGCGGATACTCGGGATGGCCCGGGCCGATGTCGGCAAGGCGGGTGATTGGCTGGTTCTTGTCTGGAACATCATCAACAGAACCGGTCTTCGGACTTGGCGTAATGGTTCGGAAGGTGTCTTCCTCATGAAACTGAGTCGACTTTTGCTGACGCTCCAGGCGTACTGCGCGGGCGTCGTTCAGCTCTGCTATGCGTGCGGGATCCTTCTCCTGCTCGTGGAATACATCGCGGCCCCCAGTTCTGTAGTTCACCCACGTTCCGGTTTCCTCGAAGTAACGCGAGTACTTGTTGTGGCTGCCAATCACGTTTGGATCGACGGTGTTCCGACTATCCGTCAGCTGACCTAGCTCCATGACCCCAAGCTTCACCAAGTAGGACCCGCCGTGTCGTGCTCCCTTCTCTGCGAAAGAGTCGACCATCGTGTCCCACATGCGGTTTACGCCCCAGTTGTCATTTACCAACATGTTCTGCCAGATATCTTCCACCTTCTGCGGACCAGAGTCTTCTTGTGCGGCCTGGAGCAGCACGCGAGGTGTCCAGCAGTTAGGGTCCAGATCATGTAGTTCGAAGGCTTTGTCATGGGCTAGCATCACATCCTCGCCCGGTAGATTAAGCGCCAAATCGGGGCGGCCTTCGCGAGTCCAGTACCTGCGCCGTTCCAGATCCTCAAGTAGGAGGGTCTGACCAAACTTTTCCCAGTCGCGCTCAGTCGGCTCCTTGTTCTCAAACCGAGAGCCGCGATCATGCTGGTGCTTCGCGTAGTCCTGAGCATAACTGTTCGCAACTTGACCCGGCAGATTGTCGTTACGAACAACGCCCAGCGCCAAAGTGCCGTATCCGTCAGCTCCAGGAAGCTGAGAAAGGTAGTTCCAGTACAGCTCGCGATTCCCAGCGTTGGCATGGCTGGCCAAGATGCGTAGGTCAGAATCCGTCCGTCCATTCATCTAATGCTCCTTATAAGTGGCGGATCAACTGACCTTGGAACGGGCTAGAACGCCGCGGATGGCGTCCTCCATTCGCTTCCAGTCTTTGAGAAAGACTCGCTTGTAGTTGATGCTGATCGAAAGGCGATCGTTGATATCAGTGATGTAGTGAACGCAGCCTGCGGCAGGGAGCTCGCCCGGGACGTCGATGATCTCGGCACCATCAAGCCTGACGCCATCCCTGACGTGGGCCTTGCTTCCGCACTTGATGTACGTACTAAGTCGACCGTCGGGAGCGCGCGCCACGTACCAATCTTGTTCCGACAATCGACCACGCGGTGGCGGTGTTCCGTACTTCGCCTCGTAGGCCTTGGCGAACAGTGCCATCTTCGCTTCGTCAACTGTGTAGGGGGTCAACCCCATGTCCTCAGGTTGCGCTACTCGCAAGTCCAGTCGCTCTTGCGGATCATCCCGCTCGAGCGAGTCCGGCGGTGTGATGGCCTCGTTGGATGCATGCCGTTCCAGCGACGTTTCTATCGGCAGTCGGTCGACGTAGTTGACAAGAATCCGGATCTCCTTCCGGAAATCATTCGTACGCGGATTCGCCCGCGCGCCCGGCGCACTCGGCCCCATATCCGGCCACTCGATCACCAGGCTCACCCCCTCGCCCGGCCACGGCGCGATCTGGCTGTCCAGGTAATTGGCCGGAATCCGGAACGTATGTGGTCCCAGCTTCACGTCCACAGGCGCGTCGGTATAGGTGTGCCCGTTGACGGTGCGGCCGACCTGGGTAGTCTCGGACATGGTCGAATTCCTTTCTGGTTCCGTAGGTGGTGCCTTGGCGCAGGCACTGGCGCAGACCGCAGCCGCAATTGCCAGCATCACGCAGCGCCCGGATGACATCACACGCATAGGGCCAGTCCATTGCATTGAGTGCGGCCAGTATAGGCAAGGCTGCCGGAACGCCGCCGGAACCGTGTCGCAATCTGCCTGCGCGGCCGACCTCTGCTACCATATCGCCCTCAGCCAGCCTGCCCACGCCGTTCCCGTTGTGTGGGTCGGCCGCCCTCCCGCGGCCGCGCGAGCCAACCTCCTCCGCCTCTTTCGAAGGACGCTCGCATGCACCCCCGTACCCTGTTCCGTTCTGCCGCGCTGGCACTGGCCATCTCGCTCACCGTGGGCGCACCGTCGGCCTTTGCCGCTGAAACCGCCGCTACTGCCGCCGCAAACGTGGTCCGCAAGCCGGTTGCCCAGGGCCTGTACGAGCTGGCCTTCAGCCCCACCCAGAACGCCGTGTTCGTCGCTTCCTCGGGCGGCTTCGGCGACAACGCCGGCCCTTCGCAGGTGCTGCGTCTGAACCCGGAAACGCTGGCCGTGGAAAAGGCAATCCCGCTGGAACGCAAGGCCTTCGGCGTGGTGCTGGATGACGCGCACAACCGCCTGTACGTGGGCAACACCGTGGACACCTCGGTCACCGTGGTGGACACCGCGAACAACAAGGCCATCGGCATCGTGCAGCTGATGGAAAAGAAGGTCGGCAAGGACGGCAAGGCCGCCTACACTCACGACCTGCGCGAGCTGGTGGTGGACCCGGCCAACAATCGCCTGTACGTCACCGGTCATTCCGGCGAAGGCAGCGTGCTGTTCGTGGTGGATACGCAGAGCCTGAAGCTGATCAACACCATCCCGGGCCTGGGCAACGCAAAGGCTCCGGGCCTGGTGTTCGACGCTGCCAACAAGCGCGTGCTGACCTCGAATCTGCTGGGCGAGGTGGTCACCGTGGGCACTGAATCCGCAAAGGTGGAGCAGCGCTTCAAGGTCACCGCCGAGCAGCCGATGAACCTGGCACTGGATCCGACCGGCAAGCGCCTGTTCGTCACCGACCAGGGCCTGGAGATGATCCGCAAGTACCAGGGCACCAGCATTCCGGGCTTCGTGTCCAAACACCCGGGCAAGCGCGTGCTGGTGCTGGACCCGAAGACCGGCAAGGAACTGGCCAGCATCCCCACCGACGCCGGTCCGCTGGGCCTGTTGCTGGACGCACCGCGCAAGCGCCTGTACGTGACGAACCGCGAAGCCGGCACGGTCACCGCGTATGACAGCGACAGCTACAAGCAGGTTGCGACGTACGCAGTGCCCACGCATCCGAACAGCCTGGCGCTGGATGCGAAGAACAACGTTCTGTACGTGACCGTCAAGAATGGCGAAAAGGACGAGAAGGGCAGCGAGGAATCAGTGGCCCGCATCGCGCTGTAACCGCGGCACGGGAACCTGGAAAGCGCGAAGAGGCACGCCCTGCGTGGCTGCTCTTCATTCGGCACCACGAAGCCACGCACGACGTGGCTCTACGCCGGGGTGGGATCTGGTAGGGACGGTCGAAAGACGTCCGCCGATGACATCCATCGGCGCATTAACGCATGGACCCCGGCCGGGCATGCGCTTCTGCCACGGTGTCTCCCCACGAGATAACGCCGTCGCCGGGACACAACTTTGGGAGTTTTCCTACACCCTTCGGCCACCGCCGAGGGCAGAATGCCCGTCATGACCCAGCCGGGGCGGCAACGGAAATGCAGTCATGAACGCCGAAGAATCGATTCGTCTTGCACTCGGCATCGGCCTCCCGGCTTTGATATCGGTGTGGCAAGCCGGCGCAGCGGAAGCAGCGAGGTTCCCAAAGGAGGTAATCGGTACATGGGACCTGGGTCCAGAAGCATGCAAGCTCCCGGTCAATCCCGATTCCGATACACCAATCGAGATCCAGCCCCAGCGCCTGCTCGGCTTCGAAAGCACGGACACGCTCAGGCGGATAGCCCAGATATCAAATGCCCCTGTCGCGTGGTCGGTATCCACCGAGTCCAACCTCGCGCTAGGCGTTGGCGTAGACGAGATCTATGTCCTGAAAGGTGATCATCTGACGATCACGGATGGTGAGGCGGTGCGCAGTTACCGCAGGTGTGGTGAGGTTCCTTCGGCTGGCCTGCAACAATGCCCTTCAGCCGAATTTGGCGAGTTCCTGAAAGGTTTCGCTTCCTCACAGGCGGCTGCGCTGCGAAGGCAGTACACCCGGGAGCCATTGGCGTATGAAACCCCCGCCGGCGTCGTTGAAGAGCAGGGTGCGGCGCGGCTCAATCGATTCAAATACAGATACCTTCCAGAGTTCGAACTGTATGTCTCAGAGGACGTGGCCACCAACCCGGTATCGTTGGACGGCATGAGGCGCGGGGTGTTCAACGCACCGGTATCCGTTGAGGCTCAAACTTCAGGCAGCTATAGGGTCACCTTTGGAATGGAGTACGAGAGTGACAGCTATGTGTTCGAACGCCACGCAGGCTGCTGGCAATTGATACGCGCGATCAATCTGCGTGATTGAGGGGGCAGCTGGCACTCACACGGATCCTGCTACGATTGAGGCGTCCCCCAACATGCCGCTCGCTCGAGGTTTCCCATGTCCCACGACCCCAACACCCAGCAGAACCCCCTCCTGGCCCAGTCGCGCGACGCCATGCAGCGGCTGGAAACCACCTTGGGCCGCCAGTTCGACCAGAACAGTGAACGCATGGCGGCCAGTGCAGCCTGCCTTGCACAGGACAGCGGATTGTCGCGGGTGGACCATGTGTTCCTGAGCAACGCCACCGAATCCAAGCGCCAGGGCGAAACGTTCTTCGTGGTGCAGGGTGACCCGGCCAACCCGGCGCACCGCCGCGCGCATATGCCGACCGAGCAGGCGTTGAATGCGCCGCTGGAGGCATCGTTGCAGCGGTTGCAGGGTGTGGATGCGCCGTCGCAAAGCCAGAGCCGGCAGCAGGAGCAGAATGAGCAGTTGGTGCAGCAGCAAGGCCCGCGCGTTGGGTAAGTAAGTCGCAATGATGCGCCATGCCTAAGACCACCACGCCCCCTTGGAAGAAGCCCAACCCTAAGAAGCGCAAGGGCCAGCCGCTCTCTGCCGCGCAGAAGGACGCAGCAAAACAGCGCGCCGAAGAAAACGGGCGCGCCTATCCGAATCTGGTCGACAACATGTGGGCGGCGAAGCTGCCGCGCGGGGACTAGCGGCGCGTCAGCGCGCCGCGTCCTTGGCCTCGCTTAGTGCGCGGTCGGCGCGCAGGAACAGCACGTTGTTGGATTCCCCGGTGCTGGTGGTGCCGGCACCGATCAACAAACGGGTGCCCAGCACGCTGGTGACGGACTCGGCCGCCCGCTGGAACCGCTCCAGCGTGTGTTCGGGCTTGTCGGTGCCCAGCACTGCAATGAACTCGCCACTGCCGGTGACCCGGTTGATGCTGTCGCCGCGCTCCAACTGCAGGCACTGCTCCAGCGCCTGGTCGAGCAGGGTGAGCTGGCGGTCCAGGGTGCGCTCGCCGACACGGCGGGCCACGTCATCCAGCTGCTGCAGCTCCAGAATCACCACGCTGTAATTGCCGCCCGTGGTGGGCGCGGTGGGGCCGTCCACCGCCACCGCCTGTTCGAGAATGGTGGACACCTGCTGCTCGCGCTCGCGACCGTGCCCTTCCATCAGATTCATGGTCAAGCGGGCTAGGGCCTGCAATGCGTCACGCTGGGTCGGATTGAGCTCGCGTGGGCTCAGGTCCACCACGCACACGCTGCCCACGGCTGCTCCGGTTTCGGTCACCAGCGGCATGCCGGCGTAGAAGCGTGCGCCGATCTCATTGAGCACCGGGTTGTCGGCGAAACGGCTGTCCTGCATCAGGTCGCCAATTTCCATCAGCTGATCGGGTTGGCGGATGGCGTGGTCGCACACCGCGACGTTGCGCTCGGTCTGGTGACCGTCCAGCCCGGTGCGGGCCTTGAACCACTGGGTGTCGCGGTCAATCAGGGTGACCAGCGCCATCGGCGTGCCGCAAACGGCGGCGGCCACCTTCACGATGTCATCGTAAGCCGGTTCGGGCAGGCTGCCGACGATGTGCAGGGCATCAAGCGCGCGCTGGCGCTCGGCTTCGTTGAGGGCGGGGGTGGGGCTCAAGGACATGCAGTTTCCTGACCTACGTATGGCTCAAGCCGTAGCGTAGGTCAGGAGTGGTGCGCACCGGGTTAAGCCCAGGTGGAGGGCGTGAACCGATGATTCAGCTGTGTTCACCATGCGCTGGCGAACGGTCGCGCCGCATCAGTCCGGAACGTTGATCACCTGCGGGTCGCAGACGATGAACTTCTTTTCTTTGAGGGTATCGTCGGTAACCACCACGGCCACGTCGATCAGCGCATTGGCCGTCATGTTGTCGAACATCCTGGCGGTCTTGCCGCTTCTTGCAACCTTCGCAGGCTCCAGCTGACCGCTGGTGCCGTTGTCGACCACGGCGAAGATGCGAATGCCCTTGGAGCAGTCTTTGGTCAGTCGGAAATGAAGGTAGCCCGGCTGGGTGGCCATGATGATGGCGGGCGAGAAACTGTAAAAGTACTTGCCCCCGCCCGTATTGCCACCCTCTTCAACGCGAACCACGGTGAGATCGAACGTATCGTCTAGTACGGCTTCCATGTTTTTCCCCCTGCTGTGAATGTGCCAACCGGCACGAAATCAACGAATCAACGGTGGTGCAGGCTGCAGATCCGCCAGCAGCGGAGACAATCGCTGCCACAGGTCGCGTGCTTCGCGATCAGTGGCACGTTGTTCTTCGCTGCCCAGCCACAGCGCGGCCTGACGCAGCTGCTCGGCGTGCGCGCCCAGATGAGCGGCATCGAGCTCAGCGCGCAGCACGCTGGTTTCCGCACGCAGCAGGCGCTCGCGCCGCGACGGCTTCTCGGTCGCCGGCATCTCATCCAGATACCCCTGCGCCTGGGCGAGGCGCTGCGCAGCCGTTGCTGCTGCACCGGCGGCATGGGCAAGACGGGCCGCACCGAGCGCCGCGCGGATCTTCAAACGCGGCAGCTCACGCACCTCGGCACCGCTGTCCAGCAGCGCACCGAGCAGGCGGTCAGCGGTCACAAAGTGCGCGGTGGCGTCAGTCAGATTGCCCACGTCCAGGGCGAGCTCGCCGGCCGTGCGATGGGTGACGCTGCGGTCGCGCGCCCAGTCGCTGCGCTCGGGCTGTGCTTCGCCAATCTGGTCCAGCAGCCGGGTGGCGGCCACCAGGTCGGCGTGTGCGGGTTCGCGCTCGCCCAGGCTGGACAGAATCTGCCCGCGCAAGGTATGCAGCACTGCTTCGCGGTGCTTCCATTCGGCATCCTGCGGTGCGCGCTCGCGTACCTGCGCAATCACCGTCAGTGCTTCGTCATAGGCAGCGCGGGCCTGTGGCCACTGACCCAGCCGGTCGTGCGCGCTGGCCACCCAGGAAAGACTATCGGCCAGGTCAGCACGCAGGCGCACATCATCGGGATTGAGCGCCTGCGCGCGGCGTTTGTACTGCAGCGACTGCTGGAACAGCTGCAGCGACTGCGCATTCTGGTCGGCACCGCGCGCCAGCGTGCCCAGGTTGTTGAGCGCGTAGGACGCTTCCAGCCAGGCCTTGGAGTTTTCAGGCTGCAGCTCGGTGGCGCGCACGGTGGCCTCGCGGTAGCCGTTCCAGTGCTGCAGCGCGACCGGTGTTTCATTGCGCACGAAGCCGATGTAGCCGTTCCAGTAGTGCGACTCGCCGAGGGCCAACTGTGCCTCTGCCGATTCCGGCTGCTCTGCCACGACTTGTTTCGCCAGTGCCAGCGATTCGCTGGCCAGCGGTGCGGCCTCATCCAGTGCACCGCGCGCCACGCGGATGCGCGCCAGCTGGCGCAGCACGCGCGAGCGTTCCAGGCGCGTGTCCTGGCTGCGTGCCTCGGCACCGGCCAGGTCGTGCTGGATGCGGGTGCCCACTTCGTCCAGCAGGTCCAGACGGCCGACCTGCTCCAAACGATCGGTCAGGTCGCCCAGCATGTATTCCACCAGCCCGGCGGCGCGCTCGCGGTCCTGCTCGGCCTGCAGCCGGGCATGGTGGGCGACGCCGAAACCGGCCATGGCCACCACCGCCAGGGTGCACACGGTGCCGATCGCGCCGCGCTTCACCCAGCGCTGGCGTTGCTCGCGCTGGGCCGAGGCGGCGACCAGCGAGCGCGAGGTGGCGTCCAGCACCTGCGGGCGGCGCTGCAGCAGGTCTCGCGCTTCGTCCAGCAGGCGGCCGCCGGGCAGCAGCAGGTCGCGACGCTGGTCTTCCTGCTGCCAGCGCTGCGCGGCCAGAAGCAGGCGCTCGCGCAGGTGCAGGTCGTCGCGGTTGTCGGCCACCCACTGCGCAGCACGCGGCCAGGCACTGAGCAGGGTTTCATGCGCGATCTGCACGGCGGGGGTGTCGTCCTCGGCGGTGCCGGCCAGCAGACGGTTGCGCAGCAGCGCATCCACCAGTTCGCGTTCGGGGCCCGGCTGGAACACCTGCAGTGGCGCGGCCACGCAGCTGATCTGCTCGCCGCTGGCCGAGTACCGCACCAGATGCACCAGCACGTTCGGCAGGCTGGCGCGTGCGGCGGGGGAAAGCCCTTCCATCACCTGTTCGGCATGCTGGCGCAGCGCGCCGTCCAGCCCGCCAATCGCCGAATAGGCGGCGAAGCCCAGCCGTCCGCCTTCCTCGCGGTGCTCGTACAACAATTGAAGCGTGTACTGCAGCAGCGGCAGCGCGTGGCGCTGGGCCACGGCGGAATCGCGCAGCACGTCGTCCAGCCGGCCGTCGGGGCCTTCCTCGAACGACAACGCCGCCAACTGCGCCGGACGACGGATGATCTCGGCAATTTCCGCCGGCCCCGGCGGAGCCAGGTCGACATGGCCGCTGGGTTGTTTCAGGGCCAGCAGCGCGGGCACGTTGGCCAGGGTGGCGTAAGCGCTGCTGCGGCAGGCCGCGACCACCGCCACGTGGCCGCTGCGCACCAACTGGCCCAGCAGGGTGGCGTCCCGGGCCAGCTGCGCCGGGTCGCCGTCTTCGGGGAAGAAGTCATCCAGCTGGTCGATCACCACCACCAGTGCCGGCGCGCGATCCCCCTGGCGTGCGCCCTGGGCGCTGTGGATGCGGTCGCCCAGCTGCTGCAGGGCGCGCTCCGGGGTGTTCTGCAGCGACTGCTGCCACGTACTGACCTCATGCCCTTCCAGCAGGGCCGGCTGCAAGGTGGTCACTAGCGCATCGGCGACGGCGGCGGCCAACGTGCGGGTGCCCGGGCCGCGGCCGGGGATGCGGGCAATGGCCACCACGTCCAACGCGCCGACGCCTGGCGGTGCCAGCCGCGGAATCAGGCCGGCGTTGAGCAGCGAGCTCTTGCCGCTGCCGCTGGCTCCGACCAGCAGTACGAAGGCGCACTGCTGCTGCCATTGCGCTTCCAGTGCCTGCACCAGGGTTTCCACAGCGGCGCTGCGGCCGAAGAACACGCCGGCGTCGTCGCTGTCGAAGGCCTGCAGGCCCCGGAACGGACTGCCCGGCGTGGCCGGCGCGGCGGCGTGTGCCACTGGGCCGCGATACCCGGCCGGCAGGGTCACCGGCGCAATCAGCCGGTAGCCGCGCTTGCGGATGGTTTCGATGTAGCGGGGGGCCACCGCGCTGTCGCCCAGCGCCTTGCGCAGTTGCGCGATCGCCTTCTGCACCGGGTTGTCGCCCAGGCTGACGTCGGCTCCGCATTCCACCAGCAGGCGCTCGGGGCTGACCACGGTGCCGGCGTTGTAGGCCAGGAATTCCAGCGTTTCCATCGCGCGCGGCTCAACGCTCACGCGTCCGGCGTCGCTGGCCAGTGCGTTTTCCTTCGGGTAAACGATCCAGTCGCCGACGCGGAAATGCGCGACGGCCGGACCCTGCGGGGTTTGTTCGTTCAACGCACTGCCCTTTCTGGCTGTCAGCGCACACGACCGGTGGCCGATGCGCCGATAGTAAGGCAATGTGAAGACGATCGTGCTTCAAAGCAGGTCGCTGGCCACCCCGCGCGCAGGCCAGGCCGTATCCATGGCCGGCGGCTGCGCGCGCCAGGAGTGGCAACCCAGCCGGAACAGCGTGGGTTGGTCACGCCCGGAAAGGCCCTGCACAGGCAATTGCACCGAGAGCACCAGGTCCACCCGGGCGTCCTCGCCGGGCATATGGCCGTGAGTGTCGATGTGCAGGGTCAGGGTGTCTTCATAGCCGGCGGGCACGGTGGCCAGGCTGCTCACCCAGCCATTGGCACGGCCCAGCACGAACGGCGCGATCTGCAGCGGGCCGTTGGCGTCGCTGCCCAGCACCGAGAACGTCCAGGCCGGCGGGCATGCGTGTGCACGCAGCTCCAGCTGCATCGCGGCAGTGCTGTCGCGCTGCTCGTAGCGGGCCTGGAAGGTGTAGCGGTCGGCCATGCCGTAGGCCACGCTGCGCTGGGCGTGCCCCGGGTGGCGTTCGAAGAAGGTCTTCAGGTCCTGCACGCTGCGCAGGGTCACCGGCGGCACCAGCAGGCGCGGGTGCGGGGCCAGCGGCTGCAGCAGGTCCGGCCAGCAGGGCAGCGGCGGGTGGCCGATGGCCACGAACAGCTGGCCGGGGGTGTCGCTGCCGATGCCGTTGGCGCAGCGCATGAACACCTGGTTGTTCACCGCCGGCAGGTGCGGCAGTTCCGGAGCCGTTTCCCAGCCCGGGCGGCTGTCGTCGCCGGGCAGGCCGCGCCGGAACAGCGGCTCGCGGGGGTCAGCGCCGCACATGGCGGGAGCCTGGTTGGCGGTGATCGGCGGCGGGAGCGTGCATGGCGGCAGACCTCGTGAAGCGGACGGGATGTCGAGGCCCGAGACTGCTCATACGTGGCTGACGAAGCTTGCCGGAAACCTTCCGGAGGGGGCAGGTGGTTGATCTACAAGGAAAAATAAAAATCGCTCAGCGCTTGACCGCCAGCACCCCGTCCAGTGCCAGCTCGGCCTTGAAGCCGGCCTTCTCAAGCCGCTTGGCCACCTCGCGCGGCACATCGCGGCCGCTGGTCAGCTTGTTCGGGGCCCCGGTGTAATGGAACATCCGGCCGCCCGGGCGGATCACCCGCGCCAGCTGGTCGTAGAACACCTGCGAGTACAGTTCGCCGGCAATGCCGAAGCGGGGTGGGTCATGCAGGATGGCGTCCACCGACCGGCTCTCCAGCCCTTCGATGGCCTGTGAGACGTCGCCGTGGGTCAGCGACAGCCGGCCGCCGCTGCTGGCCGCGTCCGGGTCGGGCGACCACGGGTTGAGGGTGCGCAGCCAGAGCACGTCGGGGTTCTTCTCGAACGACTGGATCCGGGTCACCCCGGCTTCCAGGCAGCAGGCGGCGAAGTAGCCCAGCCCGCCGCAGGTATCCAGCACGGTCTTGCCGGCCGGGGCCACCAGCGCCACCTTGCGGCGCGCGTCCTCGAACGGGGACACCTGGGCGCTGGGCAGCATCTTGATGCCGTCGATCTCGAAGGTCGGCGCGTCCCACTCGGTGGGCACCAGCTTGATCAGGGCCGAGCCGAAGCGGGAGACCGGCAGGAACTCCTCGCCGTCCCAGTAATACAGGGTGCGGTCCTTGGTCTTGCCGGGGTAGGCATAGGTCACACCCTGCCACTGCCAGTGGTCGGCGGCCAGGGTGGCGGTGCCGGTGCTGCGGCCCAGGTCGAGCGAGCCGGTCCATTCGGCGGCTCCGCTGTCGCGGGCGCGCAGCAGCGCTTCGGCCAGGGGGCGGGTGAGCAGGGGACCGGTGTAGTGTGGCACGGGCGTTCGGGCAGGCACGGGGGTGGGTAGGGTACCCGAGCCGGTGAATTCCTACCGGCCGACGCGTCGCCGCCCGACCCGCGGCCGTGGCCTGGGCTGATCGTGGCCGGCCGGCGGGGTTCGCACACTGGGGTCATGGACACGCCCCGCCCGTACGCCCCGTTCGAGAACACGTGGCACTTCAGTGCCTACCTGCGCGACCCACGCAGTCACCTGCTGGTGGAGCACGCCGAGGTGCTGCGGCGGGCCTTCCGCATTGCCCGGCAGACCCGCCCTTTCATCCTGCAGGCCATCGTGGTGCTGCCCAGCGAACTGCACGGGGTGTGGACCCTGCCACCGGGCGACGACGATGGCGAAGGCCGCTGGCGGCAGGTCCAGGCGGTGTTCGATCGGCAGCTGCCCGGCCAGCCACCGCGCGCGCTGCTGCGTCGCGACCGCTGCGCGCGGCCGTTGTGGCAGGCGGATTTTCCGCAACAGCGCATCGTCGATGCGCAGGATCTGCAGCAGCAGATCGCCCGCGTGCATCACAGCCCGGTGTTGCACGGGCATGTGCGCGAACCTTCGCAGTGGCGGTACAGCTCCATCCACCGCCGCCAGGGTGGGCGGAATGGCGCATGACGGTTGTTTACAGGGGATGGCATCACCGCTGGGCGCGCTCACCGCGCCGGCGTCAGCTGCATATCCGCGGCTCGCCGCTGCGGTGCACCTCGGGTGGAGGTGCGAACTCTTTTAGGGAAGTGCTGAACAAATATGAGAAGAGTTTCATGGTAGCGCCGGCCGTTGGTCTGCAGGCTGACAGCCTTCCATCAATTCGGGAGTACTCGATGAAAAATCTGGTAGGGCTGCTATTTGCAATGAGTTCCGCGTCCGTCCACGCTGGCGTTCCCGAGGCTGGCGCAGATCGGACCGTCTTTGACAAAGCGGGTCAGAGGACGGTCATCAGGGCAGTGGAAAATGTCGGGCGCACCAACCAGGTCGACCAGCGTCTTCGGGTAATGGCAGACGGCCGACTGCGCTACGACTTCAATGAGCAGAGTGAAGTAACGAAGGAATACCACCGCTCTTACTGCGAGCATCTCGGCATGAAACCGGTGATCGAGGGAGAGATCCTGTTTGGCGCTGACGCCAGTGGCTGGCACTGCAGCAACGTCCGTGAGCTTTACCCGGATGAGCTCGCCGACCTTCAGCGGTTCCCACTCGACTACGTTCACGCCGTTGCACCTTCAGGGTCTGTGCAGAGCCATACGAACTTTGCGTTGGAGGGTTCCGCGCACTATCAGAGTAGCGTGGCAGGCTCGATGAGGGGTGTTTCCCATGTCGACAACCGCTGTCACACCGAATTCTCCCAGTACTATGGCTTCCCTTTTACGGGGGACCATCGGGCGAAGGTCGCCTGCCGCGCTCATGAGCCACGATTCATGAACTCGGGAATGGAAGCTTGCGTTCCAAACAAGTGTGGTCGGGCGACCGGGACAGTTTCTGTGCGGTAATCTCTCTTTCATTTTTGAGAACTGGGGCGACCGACTTGGGAAGTCGGGTCGCCGCTGGGTGATTGCTTCATCCATCTGGGCATTACTTGCGTGCTAGTCGCACCCGGTGCGGAACACCGGCCCCGCACCGATCAGCACCAGGGTCATGTAGTCGCTGTCCTTGGCCTTGCCTCGCAGCGTGGCATTGGACTTCAGGTGGAAGAGTCCGAACCCGCCACTGTTGCGCACCAGGGCACGGTCGATCTGGTCGGCATCGCTGGGGAAGTAGCTGGCCACTTCGTCGCGCTTGGCTTCCTGCAGCGGGGTGGCCTCGCGTTGCCACTGTTCGTCGCGGTTGAAGGACACGTAGTACCGGCCCTGTTCCTGGTCGATGCGGAAGTCGGCCGCCTTGCGCGGATGGGTGGCATAGCAGCCGAGCATCGGGTCGGCAGAGAAAACCGTGTCGCCGCCATTGCGTTTGTCGCAGCCGGCGAGCAGGGCCAGGGGGAATAGAAGCAGACAGGGCAAGGCGCGCATGGCGGTTCTCCTGACGGCAGATGTTGCGTCATAGTGCCGCACCCCGCGCGTGGGCGATGTGCAGAACCGGCAATGGTGTACGGTGGCAGCTGACTCGTTCACCTGTGCCGCCCATGTCCCGTCCTGCCCCTTCGATGCCGCCTTCCGTTTCCACGTCCAGAGTGCCCGGTACCCGAGCGCCGCTGTTGGGCGTGGGCAGCTTCCTGGTCGCCCCGGCGATGTTCGCGTTGGCCTATGCCGTGGGCCTGGCGTCGCCGGAAGTGGGGCAATGGTTGTTGAGCAATGCCGGCATCTCGCTCGGGGTGCTGGGCGCGTCCATCCTGGGCGTGATCGTGGGGCTGGGGTCGCGGGTGCGCGGCGAGCGCTGGCCGTGGCTGGGGACGGCGGGGGCGGTGTTCAGTTCGTTGCCGCTGGGACTGTTCCTGTTGGGGATGATTCTCAAGTTGTGATTGGCACCGCGGTGACACGCATGGCGTGTCACTACAGGCGTTGAGGGATTCCGTAGTGACACGCCATGCGTGTCAGCGGGACCCATCACCGTGCAACAAATACGAAATCATCATTGATGCTGCCTATCCTGGAACACACCGCACAGTTCCAGGCCCGCATCACCGCCAACCTCCCGCCTCCATCACCCACGAGGCAGGTACGCCCATGAGCTTCATCCTTGCACTGTTGCTGTCCGCACCCGTGCCCCTGATCGAACACGCAGACGGCTACTACCACGATCGCATCGAGCTGGACGCCGAAGGCAAAGAACGCGTGGTGCGAACCACCGAAGAACTCGATGCAAACGGCGTCATGCGCCAGGTAGAGCAGCGCATTCGCCATCTACATGGCAACACCTATTCCTTCGACTACGAAGACCAGAGCCAAGCCACGAAGGACTACTACCGCGCGCTGTGCGCCGAAAGCCGCATGGCACCGGCGCGCGGCGGCGAGACGACGTTCACCGCCATCTCCGCCTGGAGCTGCGTGCGCCAGGGTGGTCGCTCGGACCAGCCCCCCGGCTTCCTCGAAGCCCGCGCCCCACGGGGCTCCGGACCCCAAGGCCAGGAGTTCAGTGCCGCAGGAACCTTGCGTTACGAGACCACCGAGCCCGACGTGATCAGCGGGACGGTACGGGTGGATACCTGCAGCAGCCACTTCCTGCAGTACCACCCGGCCGCGTTCAAGGGCGAGTACAAGGCCTGGGTCACCTGCACCGTGCGCGATCGCGGTGAGGTTGCCACCGCACTGGATGCCTGCATCGCCAATCACTGTGTGGATGACAGTAGCAGCATGAGCATCCATTAGCGGCGGGCCGTGGTGATTCCGGTTCGCGCGCGGAATTGGGACGCACTGGATGGCATGCACGCTATATCTGACGTGCGGGATACGTAGAGCCGGGCTTGCCCGGCTGCTCCTGGCGGGTTACGTGGAAGGCTCAGCCGGGCAAGCCCGGCTCCACGACATGCGGCGCACGCACAATGGATTGATCGCGACACAATCGATGAATCGAATGTCGCAATCACCCGCCATGGAGGACGCCAGTTTTGTCCAACGGCGTTGCAGACGCTCTTGATGCACAAGGTCTTCAGCGCAGCGAACATTCCCCCACATTCCGGATCCGTTGAACTATTGACGTAGCGCACACTTCCACCGAAGCCATGCAGGAACACTTCGCGCTCCCAACCAACAAGGTCAATGCGCATGAAGTGTTTGATGTACCTGCTGCTGGCAAGCTCGTTCGCGGCGAGTGCGAGCGATTCCAGTTACTACACAGACCGCCCCGAAGTGGACGCTGCCGGAAACCGGGTGATCGTGCGGACGACAACGTTCGTGGATGCAACAGGGGCCACGAAGCACGTTGAGCAGCGCCTGGATCCGGTAGATGAAACCACCTTCATCTACGACCCCAGTATCCAGAGTGAAGCAACGAACCAGTACCACGAAGCGTTCTGTGCCGAGCATGGCGGCGTTCCGTCGCTTGACGGTGAAACCGTCCTGTCGGGTGCGATCAGCGGCTGGGCATGCAGCGGTCCACTGGAGCCGAACGATGGTGGGGTGGGCAGCACCGGGGCGGGCCGCAGCGTCCGCAACGACGCGCCTGATTGGGTCAGGTCCCAGGCCCCCAACGGTGTCGTCGCGGTCGGAAACTTCATCGCCTACGGGTATGTATCCGGTAAGAGCAGTCAGGCGGGCAGGCTCGCCACCAGCGTCACCGCAGACGGCGGCCGCTGCCGGATGTCGAAGAGCTGGACGTACTCCGGTCCATTCACCGCTTCACAGCAGGTGTGGGTGAACTGCCGAGTCGATCTCCCTCGCGTCATCTCGACCAGGACTGAAGCCTGTATTCCCAAGCGTTGCGATGCTCGCAACGGAGAGATGACCGTTCGTTGATCGCGCATTACGTAGAGCCGGGCTTGCCCGGCTGCTCTTGGCGGATTACGTGGAAGGCGCAGCCGGGCAAGCCCGGCTCTACGCAAGGCGGTGCACTTCCACCGTTATATGCACCAGCTCTTCGTGCACGGCCAAGGCGTCACGCAGCGTATCGGCTGAAACGTCGTCGGTGCTGACCACACTGGCCACCACCGCAAACTTGCCACGGCCCACCTGCCACACATGCAGGTCGGCCAGCTGCGCAGCCCACGGACCCTGCTCGATCACCTCGCGTACCTCGGCCACCACCGGCGCATCCATCTGCGCATCCAGAAGAATGCGGCCGGTGTCGCGCAGCAGGCCAATCGCCCAGACCGTCACCAGCACCGCCCCGACAATGCCCATCACCGGGTCCAGCCACGCCGCGCCCCATAGCTTGCCGCCGAACAAGGCCACGATCGCCAGTACCGAGGTGGCGGCGTCGGCGAGCACATGCAGGTAGGCCGAACGCAGGTTGAGATCCTGATGATGGCCGTGGCCGTGGTCACCATGGTGGTGGTGATCGTGATGCCCATGCTCATGCCCGTGGTGGGCATGACCATGAGCGTGCCCGTGCCCATGCGAATGCCCCGGGCTGTCATGCAGCCACCAGGCACAGACCAGGTTCACCACCAGCCCGACCACGGCAATGGTAATGGCCTGGTCGTAATGGATGCTGCTGGGCACGAGCAGCCGCTCCACCGACTGCACCGCCATCAGCAGGGCTACGCCCAGCAGGGCGATGGCGCTGGTATAGCCGCCCAGGATCTCGATCTTCCAGGTACCGAAGGCGAAGCGCCCGTCATGCGCGTAGCGGCGCGCGCAGGCATAGGCAAAGGCGGCCATGCCCAGTGCCAGCGCATGCGAGCTCATGTGCCAGCCATCGGCCAGCACCGCCATCGAGTTGAACCACCAGCCGCCCACGATCTCCACCACCATCATCACCGCGGTCAGGTACAGGGCCCGGCGGGTGCGGCGTTCGGCCAGCGGGTTGCCGTCGTCGAAGCGGTGGCTGTGGCTGCGGGCGTCAGCAGCGGAGGTCAGGGACATGGCGGGGCACGGCAGGGGAGGGCGAAGGTGTGCAATGTATACCCCCTAGGGGTATGAGTCCAGTGTATGCTCCGGCGCTATGGCACACGTCAACCAACACCGAAAAGCCCTCCTTGCCCGGGTCCGCCGCATGGCCGGGCAGGTAACTGCTCTGGAAACGGCTTTGCAGAACGAGGACGCCGACTGCAGCGAGGTGCTGGTCCAGGCCTCCGCGGTGCGCGGTGCCGCGCACGGGTTGTTGATGGCGCTGTTGGATGAGCACCTGCAGGCGCATGTGGTGTCGTCCGACGACCCGGCCGAGCGGGCGGAAGAAGCGCAGGTGCTGGTGAAGCTGTTGCGGGCTTACGGGCGCTGAGGGGCGGCGCCTCACGCACAACGAGTTGATCGCGACACAACCCATGAATCGAATGTCGTAATCGACCACCATGAAGTGAGTCTCTCTTTGCTCAAGCAGAGTGCCGATGCCCTTGATGCACAATGGATTGAACTACGCGGGCGTCATCAACAATTCTGAACGCCTTGAATTTTTGAACTGGCGCACACTTTTGGCCCGTTTGAGAAACAAGACTCGGCGCTCCCAATCGAGGAGTTTCGAGCCAATGAAGAGTTTGACCTGTCTCCTGCTGGTAACGTCTTTTGCAGCAGGTGCAACTGAGGAGAAGTCGTACTCAGACCGGCTTGACGTGGATTCCGCAGGAAACCGCATTGTGGTCCGAAGCAGTGCAATGCCTGATGCGCGCGGAGGTACGAGGTACGTGGAGCAGCGACTGGATCAAGTGGATTCAACGACCTACGTCTACGATCCCAGTATCCAAACTGAGGCGACACAGAAATATCACGAGGAGTTTTGCGCTCAACATGGAATGAAGCCATCTCTCGACGGGGAGTCCATCATCTCGGGTGCCGTGAGTGGTTGGGGGTGCCATCTACCGCGCAACGAGAATGAGCGAATCGATGAGGGTTCCATGGCAGTCGATGGAGTGGTCGGCAAGTCGTCGGACTACGTGTTCACCACTGCGCCTTCCGGATCGGTACCCGTCGGAAACTTTCTTGCATACGGAAGAGCTCAAGCCAGAAGCAGCGTAGCAGGTCCGCTGTCTGCGACGGTTTCCGCCGACAACGGTCGATGCCAATATCACCAAACGTGGCACTACGGCGGTGCATTCACCGACGATAGACATGTTTGGGTGAACTGTATTTCCGAAACCCCACGTTTCATCTCCACGCGAATGGAGGCTTGTGTTCCTCGGCAATGCGGACACGCGACTGGGACCATCTCTGTTCGCTGATGCATCGCGCCTCGTGAGCTCAATCTAGATCAGGTCAAGTGCTGGATTGATGGCGCTGTTGGATGAGCACCTGCAGGCGCATGTGGTGTCGTCCGACGACCCGGCCGAGCGGGCGGAAGAAGCGCAGGTGCTGGTGAAGCTGTTGCGGGCTTACGGGCGCTGAGGGGCGGCTTCGGGTTGGATCATGCGTTTACGTGCAGATCACCGTTATCGGCCGTCGTCTGTCGACCGACGCTACCAAAGCAGATGCCGGCCACGCCGCATTGAGCCCGACGGGCCGCGATGACGAACGCGCCACGACGCGCCCGTTACCCGACGCGCCGATGACGTAGAGCCGGGCTTGCCCGGCTGCTCTTGGCGGATTACGTGGAAGGCGCAGCCGGGCAAGCCCGGCTCTACATCGCCGCGTCCTTGATCGGAGTCACCTGCCACAGGGGGCTTATCAATGCCGGTGCTGCCGCCACGCGTTCCACACATGCGTGCCGGCCAGCAGCAGGCTCCCGCCCACCGTCATCGGGGTCTCCAAAGCATGGCTCGGCCACTCCGCCGCACCGGCCAGCAGGCACAGCAACCCGGCGACGGCGACCACACCCGCCCACATCGGCACCGGGTAGCGCAGGTGCGCGCGCCATAACGCCAACCCCGTGGTGGGGGCCGCAATCGCCACGAACAACACATGCACCCACTCGGCTTCGGCCCACACCCCCAGCAGGGGCAGAGCGGCAGCCAGCAAGGGCAGGGCCAGGCAATGCAGCAGGCATAACGCAGACAGGGCAATGGCTCCTGCGTCCAGCAGGGAGGCGTGGGGGTGTTTCATGGGTGGGGGCCCTTGGCTTTCGAGTGTTATACAGTAACATTCATTCCTTCTCCCAGCCGACCCTGCCATGAACACTGCATCCCCCTCTGCCGATCCGCGCCTGCCTGTCACCGTCCTGTCCGGTTTCCTGGGGGCGGGCAAGACCACCCTGCTCAACCAGTTGCTGCGCAACCGCCAGGGGCTGCGGGTGGCGGTGATCGTCAATGACATGAGCGAGATCAACGTGGACGCGCAACTGGTTCGCGACGGTGGCGCGGCGCTCAGCCGCACCGAGGAAACCCTGGTGGAGTTCAGCAATGGCTGCATCTGCTGCACGCTGCGTGACGACCTGCTGCAGGAGGTGAAACAGCTGGCGTCATCGGGCCGCTATGACTACCTGCTGATTGAATCCACCGGCATCGCCGAACCGATGCCGGTGGCGGCGACCTTCTCGGTGCGGGATGCCGACGGCTTCAGCCTCGGCGACATCGCGCGGCTGGATACGCTGGTGACGGTGGTGGACGGACAGAACTTCCTGCGTGATTTCGGCGGCACGGATCGCCTCGCAGATCGCGGCCAGCAGGCCGGCGAAGACGACGCGCGCGGTGTAGTCGACCTGCTCGCTGACCAGATCGAGTTCGCCAATGTGATCGTGGTGAGCAAGTGCGATGTGATCGACGACGAGTCCTTGCAGCAGACCCTGGCCGTGCTCCGCGCAATGAACCGCGACGCGCGGCTGGTGTTGTCGCGCCACGGGGAGGTACCTGCGCATGAACTGCTGGACACGAAGCGCTTCGACTTCGTGCGTGCACAGCTGGCACCGGGGTGGATGCAGGCGCTGCGTGGCGAGCACACGCCGGAGACCGAGGAATACAACATCAGCAGCTTCGTCTACCGCGCCCGCCGCCCGTTCCATCCGCAGCGTTTTGCGCGCGCGCTGGAAAGTGGCTTGAACAGCGTAATCCGCAGCAAGGGCTTCTTCTGGCTGACCAACCGCATGGACTGGGTGGGCGAACTGTCCAGCGTGGGCGCGTCCACCCGTACCCAGGCGGCGGGGTTCTGGTATGCGGCACGTGAGCGCGTGGATGCCGGGCTGGAAGACACCGTGCCGCTGCTGCCGCCGCCGCAGATTCCTTACACCGATGCCGGTTGGGTGCGCCAGCAGGCGTCATGCTGGACGGCTGCGCTGCCGGCCGCGCATGAGGTGGGTGACCCGGGTGAGTACGCCGCGATGCGCCGAATGTGGCATCCAGTGTGGGGCGATCGCCGCCAGGAACTGGCGGTTATCGGCGTGGCCATGAACGAGCGCGCCGTGCGCGCGGAGCTGGATGCGTGCCTGTTGAACGACGAGGAAATGCGCGCCGGGCCGATGGTGTGGCAGGTGTTGCCGGATGCATTCCCGGTGTGGGCGCGGGGGTGACGTGATCATGACGGGGGCATCTGCAATCGCTGCTCAATCCCCACCGCCTGCAACAACGCCTCATCGTGCGAAACGATCACCAGCGCACCGCCATACCCACGCAGCATCTCCTCCAACGCCGCCAGCGACGGAAGATCCAGGTGATTGCCCGGCTCATCCAGCAGCAACAGCTGCGGCGGCTGCTCCGCATACAGCACCGCCGCCAGCGCGGCCTTCATCCGCTCGCCCCCGCTCAGCGTGTTCAGCGGACGCAGGCTGCGCTCGGCATCCAGCCCCAGCAGCGCAAGCCGCGTGCGCAGCACGCCTTCGCCCGCCGTCGGGTTCGCCTGCAGCAGCAGTTCCAGCGCACTCTGCTGCGCCGGCAACGACGACAGGGTCTGATCCAGATACGCAGTGGTCGCCGCACGCCGCACCTCACCTGAGGCGGGCGGCAGCACACCGGCCAGCACCCGCAGCAACGTCGACTTGCCGCTACCGTTGGCCCCACACACCGCCAGCCGCATGCCGCGCGTAACGCGCAGCTCGATGTGCCCCTGCGTTGCCGGAAGATGCGGCAACTGCACCTGCCGCAGCTCGGCGCACACCTGCGGTCCCGGCGCACTCAACGCGGGACCGAGCAGCGCCACCTGCACATCGGCTTCCACCTGCGCCGCGGCTTCGCGCACCCGCGCATCACCTTCGGCGCGCCGCTGCGCCAGCTGTGCCTGCAGCCGCCCCGCACTGTGCTCGCTGCGGTTCTTCATGCCCCCCAGCAGAATGGGAGCCTGGTTCGCGGTACGCGCGTCCCGCGTGGCCCGTGCCTGACGATGCGCCTGGCGTTCGCGCTGCTCCCGCTCGGCATGCTGCTGTTGTCGGCGCTCGTGCTTGCGCAGGGCCAGCTCGGCTTCGGCCGCGCGCTGCGCCTGTTGCTTCTGCTGCGCATACACCTCGAAGTTGCCACCGTAGCTGTGCAGGCCGCCCGGGGTGAGCTCGACGATGCGCTGCATCTGCTGCAGCAGGGCACGGTCGTGGCTGATCACCACCAACCCGCCGCGCCACTGTTGCAGAGCCTCGATCAGGCGGTGGCGATGCGCGCTGTCCAGGTGATTGCTGGGTTCATCCAGCACCAGGGCGTCGGCGTCGGAAAGCAGCGCACCGGCCAGTGCCACCTGCATGGCCTGGCCGCCGCTCAGCTGGCGTGCGGGGGCGTCCGGGTCGAGCGGCGGCAGGCCGAGTTGCTGCCACTGGGCCTGCAGCTGCTCGCGCAGGGTCCAACGCTCCCCCACGGCGGTGAAGTCATCCGGGTCCACGCTGCCGGCCTCGATTCGGGCCAGCGCATCCAGCACCGGTGCCACCCCGGCGAGGTCGGCAATGCGTCCGGGTACTTCGCCGCTGTGCTGGGCGAGCAGATGTACCCGGCCGTGGCGCTGGATGTGCCCGGCGCTGGGTGTCAGCTGCCCGGCCAGCAGACGGCCGAGCACGCTTTTGCCCACGCCGTTGCGACCGACCAGCCCGGTCGGGGTGGTGTCAAAGCTGGTGGAAAGTTCAGAAAACAGGACCCGCCCGTCGGGCAGGGTGTAGGTCACGCGGTCGAGCGTGAGTGCGAATGCGGTCATGCGACCTCCATGGATGCCTTGGAAACCCCGCGACGTACCGCCCGGTAGGGCAGGCGGGAAGGGAGTCAGGCCGTCATTGCGACGGCGGCATCAATGGCGCATCGGGGCACACCTCAACACAAGGCGGCTGGCTGCCGCGCGGTCATTATAGCGATGGAGGATGAACGCCCGCGGCGGATGACGTCGGCGCGTCCAGCCGGGCAAGCCCGGCTCTACGTGCGATCACTCGTGCGCGCTGTTGGGGTTCTGCATGTTTTCCTTGGCTTTGCCGTACTGCTTCAGCCGCTGCTCGTGGTAGCGGATGAACTCCTCGGCCGGCAACGGCTTCGAGAACAGCCAGCCCTGGCCGAATTCCACCTGCCGGGCCTGCAGATAGGCCAGCTGGGCAGAGGTCTCCACGCCCTCGGCCACGGTGAACAGCCCCAGCGTCTTGGCCATGTCGATGATGTGCGAGGTGACCGGGCTGGTGGCGCTGTGGGTGCCGATGGCTTCAATGAACGACTTGTCGATCTTCAAGGCATCCAGCGGCAGGGTCTGCAGGTACTGCAGGCTGGAATAACCGACCCCGAAGTCGTCGATGGCCACGCAATGGCCGGCACGCCGGGCGGCCGCCAGCGAGGTGCGTGCGCCCTGGATGTCGATGAAGCCACGCTCGGTGGCCTCCAGCCAGATCTGCTGCGGATGGATGCCGGTGCCCTGCAGCTTGGCAGACAGCACCTTCAACGCCCGCCCACTGCCGACGTCGCCTGCGGACAGGTTGATGGCGATATGCGCGCTGCGGTCGCGCACCAGCAGCTCGCGCATGTCCTGGATGACCTGGTCGATGACGTGATCGGTCAACGCGTTGATCAGGCCGGTTTCCTCGGCCACCGGAATGAACAGATCCGGCCGCACCGAGGTGCCGTCGGGGCGGGACCAGCGCACCAGCGATTCGGCACCCACGCAGATGCCGGTGTCCAGTTCGATGATGGGCTGGTACTGCATGCTGAACTCACCCCGGCGCACTGCGCTGGTCAGTTCACTGCGCAGGGTCATGCGCCGCCGTGACAGCCACCAGACACCGAACACGCCGAACGCCGCGCCGGCCACGCCCAGCGGCAGCAGCTGCATCAGCTGGCGATACAAGCTGGTGCGGAAGTCGGTGCGCGGAGAGACCGCGATTGCCAGCCACTCCTGGTCCTGCGCGGTGGCGTACCAGCTGCGCGCTGTGCGCCCGCTGGACGGCTTGCGCAGCAGGTCCAGCAGCAGGTTCTGGTCGGGCAGTGCCTGCTGCACGAGCAGGCGGCCGTCCGGCGTGGCCACAGCCAGCCGCACGTTGGGGTCGGCAATGACGTCAACGAAGCGGCTGGGATCCATGATGATGTCGTGCCGGCCCAGCTGCACCGCCACCATCGGGCTGCCGTCGCCGGCCTGTGGGCGCACGCCCAGGGAGATGCCGGCCCCGTCGGCGGTGACGTGGTCGGGCAGGGGTTCGGGGATGTCGTCTTCAGTCAGTCCCCACGACGTACAGCGCAGCCGGCCGGCTTCGAAGTAGCCGACCTGCTCGGCCGAATGGGTGCTGACCGCCAGGTTGCGCATCAACTGCATATGCTCAGGCGAACAGGGCGGCAACGGGGTCTGGTTGAGCTTGCGCAGGGCCATCAGACCGCCTTCGTAAGCGCGGTGCGCACGCAGCAGGGTGCGCTCTGCGGTGCTGGCCAAGGTGCGCTGTTCGTGCTCCTGCTGCCGTGCCCAGGTGAAGTACGCCACCGTGAGAACGGGGACGACCGCGCCGATGAGGGCGGCAAGCACGATGGCGGCGATGATCCTGGCGCGCTTCAAGCTAACCTCGGTGCAGTCGGGTGTAGGGGGTGCGGTTATGACACCACCCGCAGGCGGCTATGGGAACAGAACTTCACTCAGAACGCTGTCGGGATTTGCCCAGTGTCGGTATCAGGACGCATGAACGAGGTGAAGCCGTCACCGGGCCATCATCGGTACGGCCGGATCATCCCGCCACCGCTCGCCGCGCCCGCCCTGCGGGCCTTTCCCCATGACGCGTCCGTTGCCTGTCGCTTTGGCCCTGTTGTCGCTGCTGCCAGGTGCGCCGGCAGTGGCACGCACGGTCTATCGTTGCGTGCAGAACAACACCGTCAGCCTGGCCACCGCGCCGGAGCCGGGCTCGAAATGCACCGCCGAGCAGGTGGACGACAACGCGGTGCAGGCCCCCAACCTGTGGGGCAACATGGGGGTGTTCAGCGGCACCTTGTACGAACGCGAGCAGGACGGCGTACTGGTGTACTCCACCCGCAACCTGCCGGGCTCGCGGGTGTTCCTGAAGTTCACCGTGACCACCCCGCCGGGCGAACCGGCGCACCCGGGGCTGGGCAAGGTGGGGCCGGCGCAGTTGAACCGCCACGCGCGCCAGTTCAAGGCCGCAGCCCGGGCCACCGGCGTGGAAGACGCCTGGCTGCGGGCCATCGCCCATGCCGAAAGCAACTTCGACGCGGCTGCGGTGTCCCCCAAGGGCGCGCAGGGGGTGATGCAGCTGATGCCCGATACGGCCACCGAGATGGGGGTGACCGACCCGTTCTCGGCCGAGCAGTCGATCAGCGGCGGGGCGCGCTACCTGCAGGCGCTGCTGAAGCGCTACAAGGGCGACCGCACGCTGGCGGCTGCTGCCTACAACGCTGGCATCGGCGCGGTGACCCGCTACAAGGGCGTGCCACCGTATGCGGAAACGCTGGCTTACGTGGAAAAGGTCAGCGCACTGTACGTACGCTACCGCGACGCGATGGGCGGCGCGCCGCAGACGCCGGCGCGCTGATTTCGCGCTACAGGCATTTACTCGGAGTAGAGCGCGTAGCTTTCAATGCGCCCGACTTTCTCCGCGGCGGCGATCACATCCGCGCGCGCCTTGAACTGCTTCCAGCTGGCATGGAAGTCCTTGTCGCCCGGTAGTTCCGGCCGCTCGCGCAGCTGCTGCAGCTCCAGCAGCGCCGAACCCCGCTCATACGGGTCGGCAAGACGTTCGGCCAGCACGGCAGCGGCTTCGTCCAGGCGGTGATCGGTCACCAGCCCCAGCATCGTGTAGGCGGGAGCCTGCGCGCGCACGGCGGCCAGCGCGTTGTGCGCCTGTTGCTGTGCATCGGCATCGGCCAGCTGCTGGGCGGCCTGCAGCAGGATCACCTGGGTCATGCCCTCGCCTTGAACGGACAGCTCGCCCATGTCCCTGAGGGTCTGGCGGGCCAGTGCCGGGCGATGCAGCCCGGTGTAGCTGCTGGCCAGGCGCAGCTTCTGTTCGGTGTCGTCGCCCGGCGAGGCCATGCGGGTGGCCAGCTCCTGGGTCTGGATGGCCTCGTCGTTTCGGCCCAGCTGCCAGAATGCGCGGGCGCGGGCGTTAAGCATCATCCCGACGGGACGCGCTTCCTCCGCTTCAGGCAGGGACCGCGCCTGTGCGGCGAAATCGCCCAGCGACTGGGTCATGCCGACAACGTCTTCGGCTTGACCGGTGACCAGCAGTGCATTGGCCAGTGCGACGGCGGCCTCGTTCAAGCCGGGTGACAGCATGGTTTCCACCCGCATCTGGTCGATGTAGCGCTGCGCTGCGGCGACCGGATCGAAGCGGGCGTCGCCGCGTTGGATGAAGCGGTCAAAGCGCTTGTCGGCGCGCAGCTGTATCAGCGGCAGCGGCGCGTCCACGCGCTCCAGCGTGGCGGCCACGCGGTCGGACTGCGGGCTTTCCACCTGCAGCTCTGCCAGGTCGACCCAGTACCAGATGGGTTCGATGCCATCGGGCTTCCAGTGCTGATCGAACAGCCCCTGCAGCAGTGCCAGCCGTCGGGCGGGGTCTTTGCGCAGATGCATGCTGATGTACCACACCTGGTCTTCGGCCAGTGCCGGCGTGTCCTTGCTGTCGCGGATGGCGCGGATCATGTTGTCGGCGGCCGCGTCCAGCTGGCCGCGTGATATCTGGTGTCCCGCCAGCAACAGTCGGGCCTCGGCGTAGTCCGGTTTGATGTCCAGCGCCTTCTGCACGCGTTGCTCAGCCAGCGTGTCGTCACCCTGCACGCCAGCGGCAATCGCGGCATGTGCCCACACCTCACTGCGGGACTCCGGTTCCAGCGTCTCCAGACGCGGGTCGGCCAGCAGGCGTTCGTAGGCAATGGCAGCGCCGAGCGAGTCGCCCTGGGCCACCTGATTGGAGGCTGCCTGCAGCGCTTCGTTGAAGGCCGGATCGACGCCTGCCGCCGCGATGGCAGGCAACAGACACAGCGACAGCATCACGGCCAGTGCGTTACGGCGACAGCGGGACATGCAGGGCGTCCTTCCTTGGGGGCGATGCCCGATTGAAACCGGAACACGCCAGCAGCACAAGCGCAGGGCTGGGCAGCACGGATGTCAGCGGCTAAGGTCAACGGCTGGAATCATGACAGGGACGCCGATGACGCGCGCACGATGGGCAGGGATCGCGGTGGTGGCAGCGGCCACGCTGGCAGCACTGGCATGGACATTCCTGCGCAGCGACCCGGTACCGGAACCGCCGCCAGGACCGCTGCCGACGCCGCTGGGCTGGATCGCGCAGATCGACCTGCTGGCGGGCGACGGCGTGGGTGGGCTGCAGGAGGGCGCAGGCGTGCAGGCGCGCTTTGCCGACCCCTACGGCCTGGTGGTGGACGCCCAGGGCGTGGTCTACGTGGCCGACGCCGGCGACAACAACCGGATCCGGCGCATCCATCCGGACGGCCGGGTGGATACCCTGGCCGGGCAGGGCGAAGGCTGGCGCGATGGTCCGGCGCTGCAGGCGCAGTTCAACACGCCCTCGCAGATCGCACTGGACGCGGCGGGCAACCTGTTCGTGGCCGACACCGGCAACCATGTGATCCGCCGTATCAGCGTGGACGGCACCGTCAGCACGCTGGCCGGCGACGGCCAGCCGGGCTTTGCCGATGGCGCGGCCGCGCAGGCGCGCTTCAACGGGCCGATGGGCGTGGCGGTGGATGCCCAGGGGCGGGTATTTGTGGCCGACACCTGGAACGACCGCATCCGCGTGATTGAAACGGACGGCCAGGTGCGCACGCTGGCCGGTGGCGACGCGCCCGGCAACGTGGACGGAGCCGGCATCGGCGCACGCTTCGACACGCCGGTGTCGCTGGCGTGGGACAGCCACGGCAATCTGCTGATTGCCGACCTGTACAACAACGCGGTGCGCCGTTTGGCCGCCAACGGCACGGTGGATACGCGGGTGCCGGCAGGCGGGCTGGTGAGTGGGCCGATGGCGTTGGCAGTCACCCATGATGACGTGCTCTACGTCAGCGACATCAACGGCAAGCTGGTGCAGATTTCCGCCTACGGCCATGCAGTGGCACTGGTGGGCGTGCCGCCGCAGCCGCGTTTCTCACGGCCGTCCGCGCTGGCGTTGGATGCCGACGGTGGGCTGTACCTTGCCGATGCCGCGTCCTACCGCGTACACCACCTGCACCCGGTGGTAGTGCCGGGTCTTGCCCGGCAGGAAACGCCGACCACCCCACCGCCAGCCCTGATCGGCCCCGCCCCGGACGCCCCCTTACCGGCCACCGAAGGCCGCTGGCCGTTAGACCCCCAACAAGGCTGGCACGAAGTAGTCGGCACCCTCGGCGAAGTCCGCGGCAGCTTCAAAGGCGAAAGCCGGCACCACCTGCACGACGGCTTCGACATCCGCGGTGACGTCGGGCAGACCGTGCGAGCGGTGGCCGACGGCAAGGTGAGCAGCCCGTTCGGCGCGTGGTCGGTCGGCGACCAGGCCGAGGGGCTGGCACTGGACCGCATCCGCTACATCCACATGAAAGTCGGCCGCGATCCGCAGGGCCGCGCTTTCGACGCACGCTGGCCGCAACTATTGGACCTGGACGGCAAGCTGGAACGCGTGCGCGTGCGTCGCGGTACCCGCTTCCAGGCCGGCGATCCGCTGGGCAGCATCAACCGCATGGCGCACGTGCACCTGAGCGTCGGGGCCAGCGGCTTCGAACGCAACGCGGTGGCGCTGGGCTTCACCGGCTACGCCGACGCCTTCGCGCCGCGCATCACCGGCGTTGAAGTGCTGGATGATGCCGACCAGCCGATCACGCCGGGCGCGGATGGACGCGTGCCGATCTCGAGGCTGGGGCCGGGTGTGCAGATCGTGGTCGAGGCCTGGGACCAGGTGGACCACAACCTGCCGCGTCGTCGGCTTGGCTTGTACCAGGTGGGTTACCAGATTCTGGATGCCGCAGGCCAGCCGCTGCTGGGTTACGAGCAGCCGCGCTTCAACATCGTGTTCAACCGCATGCCGCGCGAGCGCAGTGCCACCTTGGTGGCGTATGCGCCCGACAGCGGCATCACCGTGCACGGCAGTGCGGTGACCCGGTTCCGGTATCTGGTGACCAACACCGTGCGCGATGGGCTGGTGGAAACCGGGCGTTGGTTGCCTGAAGCATTACCCGCAGGGGATTACATCATCCGCGGCAGTGCGCGCGATTACAGCGGAAACGAAGCCGTAGGCCCACGTGATCTGAAGGTGACCGTGCTGCCGTAACGCCCGGCTCTACGCGGCTGCGCTCACCCGTACCCGCTCTGCCTCCATATCCGCCACCGGCCGCACCTCGATACTGCCGTACCGCGACCACGGGAACTCGCGCGCAATCCGCATCGCTTCATCGGCATCGCGCGCGTTGATCAGATTGAACCCGGCCAGGAACTCACGCGTCTCCGCAAACGGGCCATCGGTGATCCGCGTCTGCGCCTGACGCACACGCAACGTGCGCGCCTGTTCCACCGGCTGCAGCTGCTGCGACATCACCAGGACGCCCTGGGCCTGCAGTTCGTCGGCATGGGCCAGACAGCCCCGCATCTCGGCGTCGTACTCCTCGGCCGGAAGCGCCTGGATCAGTTCCGGGTCGATGTTGATCAGCAGCAGGAATTGCATGGGCGCACCACCGGCAGCGGGGGAAGCACCCATGATGCCGCAGCCGGCGCGGCACCTGTGTTGCAGTGCGGCAGTGGCCGCCTGTTCAGGCCATAACCGTCACCACGTGACGGGATCGAAATATTTTTTGCCGGGGATGTCGATCTGGGCTCCACTGGTGCGTCGTATGTCATGAAGGGCCCCCGAACCGGGCCCGTGAACAGGACACGGCAATGAAAGTGATGGTGATCGTCAAAGCCAGCCCGGACACCGAAGCCGGGGTGATGCCCACCGAGGCGGAACTGGCCGCCATGGGCAACTTCAACGAACAGCTGGTAAACGCCGGGATCATGCTGGCCGGCGAGGGCCTGCAGCCGAGCCACCGCGGCCACCGGGTGGTGTACGGCGGGACGGCCCCGCGGGTCATCGACGGCCCGTTCGCCGAAACCCGCGAGCTGATCGCCGGCTTCTGGCTGTGGCAGGTGCGCTCGATGGATGAGGCGCTGGAGTGGGCCAAGCGCGCCCCGTTCGCGCCCAACGATGTGGTTGAACTGCGCCCGCTGTTTGACATGGACGACTTTGGCGAAGCCTTCACCCCGGAATTACGTGCGCAGGAACAGCGTCTGCGCGATCAGATTGAACACAACGACGGAGAAACCCGATGAAACTGATTCCCTTCCTGGGCTTCAATGGCCAGACCCACGAAGCCATGGCGTTCTACGCCAAGGTGCTGCGCGGCAACGTCACCTCGGAAACGAAATACGGCGACATGCCGCCTAGCGACAACATGGATGGCTGCGGCGACGCCCCCGGTCCGCTGGACCCGAACCTGGTGGCGCACAGCCAGCTGGAAGTGGGCGATGCTGTGCTGATGGCCGCCGACGGTCCGCCGTCCGACGGTGCCGGCACCACCACCATCAACATCGACGTGGACAGCATTGAAGAAGCCGAACGGGTGTTCAAGGAGCTGTCCGAAGGCGGCAAGGTCACCATGCCGATCGGCGAAACGTTTTGGGCGCACCGCTGGGGCATGCTGGAAGACAAGTACGGCAAGCCGTGGATGGTCAACTGCATGAAGCCGTTCCCGTAACGCCTGCGCCCTCTGACACCTGGAATGTCCGAATGAAACTGACCAACGAACAAATGATCTTCGTCAACCTGCCTGTCGAAGACCTCGAGCGCAGCAAGTCCTTCTACACCGCGCTCGGCTATACCCTCAACCCCACCTTCTCCAACGACGACGGTGCCTGCATCGTGATCAGCGAGCACATCTTCGTCATGGTGCTGCGCAAGCCGTTCTTCGAGACCTTCATCAGCAAGCCGATCGCCGACACCCACGCCACCGCAGCGGTGATCAACGCACTGTCGGCAACCAGCCGCGAAGCGGTGGACGCACAGCTGGAGAAGGCACTGAAAGCGGGCGGCACCGAACCGCAGCCGCCTCGCGACTACGGCTTCATGTACCAGCGCAGCTTCCAGGATCCGGACGGGCATCTGTGGGAAGTGGCGCACATGGATATGGACGCCGCGCCGGGCTGAGTGGTTTCATTCCCGGCATGGATGCCACGCTGACGCAACGACTGGATACTCTCTGGCGCATGGAAGCGCCGGCTCTGATCGCACGCCTGGCACGCATGCTGGGCGGCGACGTGGGGCGGGCCGAAGAACTGGTCCAGGACACCTGGCTGTCCGCGCTGGAGCGCTGGCCGGCGCAGGGCGTGCCGGACAATCCCGGAGCGTGGCTGATGACCACCGCGCGCAACCGCGCCATCGACGTGCTGCGCCAGCACCAGCGGGTGGCGGGGCAGCACGCGCAATGGGGCAGCGAACTGGAACCACAGCCGTTGCCGCTGCCCGACGACACTGAGGCGCTGGGCGACGATATCGGCGATGACCTGCTTCGGCTGATCTTCGTGGCCTGTCACCCGGTGCTGGGTGCAGACGCACGCGTCGCGCTGACCCTGCGCCTGCTCGGCGGGCTGACCACCGACGAGATCGCACGCGCCTTCCTGCAGCCGGAGCCGACCATCGCCCAGCGCATCGTGCGGGCCAAACGCACCCTGGCCAGCAAGCAGGTGCCGTTTGAGGTGCCGCGCCAGGCGGCGCTGCCGGAGCGGTTGGCGTCGGTGCTGGAAGTGGTCTACCTGGTGTTCAACGAAGGCTATGCGGCCAGCAGCGGCGACGATTGGATGCGCCCGGCGCTGTGCGAAGAGGCGTTGCGGCTGGGCCGCATCCTGCAGCAGCGCCTGCCGGTGTGGCCGCAGGTGCACGGCCTGCTGGCGTTGATGGAACTGCAGGCCTCGCGTGCACGGGCGCGGGTGGATGCGGAGGGCAACCCGATTCTGCTGCCCGACCAGGACCGCAGCCGCTGGGACCACCTGCAGGTAGCCCGGGGGCAGGCGGCGCTGCGCCGCGCGCTGGAACTGGGCGGCGCGAGCGATCCGTACGTACTGCAGGCGGCAATCGCCGATTGCCATGCCCGTGCGCGGCGGCTGGAGGACACCGACTGGGCGCAGATGGCCGCGTTGTATGCGCGGCTGGCGCAGGTGAATCCGTCGCCGGTGGTGGAGCTCAATCGGGCCGTGGCGGTGTCGCGGGCGGCTGGTGCCGCGGCGGCGTGGCCGCTGGTGGAGGCGTTGGCGGCCGATGGTCGGCTGCGCGAGTACGCGCCGCTGGCGGCGGTGCAGGGCGACCTGTTGTCGCAGCTGGGGCGGTCGCAGGAGGCGGCGGAGGCGTTTGCGCGGGCGGCGGAATTGACCACGAATGTGCGCGAGAAGGCGTTGTTGGAGGCCAAAGCAAGGCAACCGTAGGGACACGCCATGCGTGTCCGCGCGGTGCGCGAATGTGGCCGGCGATCCGACGCGCATGGCGCGTCGCTACACCCCCCCGTCTTGCTCCGGTCATCCGACCGGCGTATCGTGTCGCCCATTCACAAATCTGACCCGGTCAAACTCCGGGTCTAACCGATAAGGACAGCGGGACAATGGTTTCAGGGACGAAGCGTACGCGCGCGCGTAGCGCGTGGCTGTGGGTGTGCGGGCTGGTGGTGGTGTTCGCCAGCGGGGCCGCCCAGGCTGCCGATAAATCTCAACAGGCCTACTGGGCCGGTTTTGCCTATACCGCCGACCAGAGCGCGGTGAAGGCCAGCACCCCGCGCACCGCCGCCGTGCTTGAAGCGCGCGGCCTGCCCACGCTCAACAAGGCCCTGTGGGCACGCCTGAGCGTACAGAAGCCGACCCAGCTGGAGCTGATCGACCAGCCGCTGGCCATGCTCGACGGCACCACCAGCGCCACCGTGCTGGCGGCCGCGCTTGACCGCGAGCTGATCTCGGTCGAACCGATCGGCAACCAGTACAAGGTGCTGGTGGAAGTAGCGCTGCAGGCGCTGTTCTTCGACTTCCGCGAACGCCAGGTGGTGGCGTCCTACCCGATCACCCTGCAGCGCATCGACGTGCAGGACTACCGCCCGGACAGCGACGACGTCGACGCGATCATCGCCGACCTGCTGTACGGCAATGCTGCCACCAGCCTGCCGCAGGTGCTGGCCGCCACGCTCAACCCGGCCAAGCTGCCGGACGCCTCGGTGCGCCGCCTGCAGGTGGGCGAAGTGACGCTGAGCGATGCCGCCCGCGCCAAGCTGCCCGACCCGGCGCTGGAGCCGGTGCTGCGCGCCACCCTGGCGCATGAGCTGTCCAAGGCGGTGTCGTCCAACACCGGCATCGGCCTGCTGCCGCCGGCGACCGGCCAGGCGATCGGCGGGGCGATGGCCGCGCGCTTTGCCGATGGCAAGGTCTACCAGCTGAAGATTCCCGAAGCCGACTACGTCATCAAGCTCAAGCTCGATGCCATGAAGCACGGCGTGATCAATGAAACCCCGGCGGTGAAGACGATGCTGTTCGGCGCGTTCTTCAACGTGTCGGTGGTGGAGCCGTTCTCCGGCAAGGTGTTCTTCGACCAGCCGCTGCGCAAGGGGGCCACCAAGGTGGTGCCGGTGACGCAGTGGCAGGTGGACCAGTGGTCGGCCAGCTACGAAACCGTGCTGGCCGGGCTCGACGCCTTCGCCGGTGCCGCTGCCAAGCGCGCCGATTCGCGCGCCTGGCTCGACGAACAGAAGCCCGGCGGCAAGCCGCTGCAGCAACAGACCCAAGCCCTCCAGGAGTTGATCAAGTCATGCCGTTGATTCGTGCCGTACTGCTGATTCTCATCGCACTGATGGTGGCCGCGCCCGTCGCGGCGCAGACCGCCAGTTCCCGTGGTACCGGTTCGGCCAGCTATGGCCTGCGCCTGAGTGCCGACACCCGCGCCCAGGCCCTGAACAAGGCCAAGGTCAATGCACTGGAGGCCTACATCGCCGAATCCGGTGCGGCCAAGCTGCGCCTGTTCGAAGCCCGTCGCGACGAATTCATCGGCGATGTCGACCGTTACGTGCTGAGCGCCGTGCCGCTGTCGGACACCGAAGACAAGAAGGCCAAGACCTACACCGTCACTGTCCGCGCCGAGATCAACACCACTCTGCTGCAGACCAAGCTGGATGCCGGTTCGGCCACCGCCGGCGCGCGCAGCAACGAACGTTCGCTGCTGACCTTCCTGTTCATGGCACGCGCGCAGGACACCGCGCAGTCGTTCCAGGACAAGGAATACCGCCGCGTCGACGCCAGCGTCAGCTATGACGAAAAGACCCGCGAAGGCGACAGCTTCCGTGGCAACTCGGTCAGCACCAGCGGCAGCATCAACCAGAACGCCTCGGCGTCGGTGACCTCGGGTGGCAGCACCACCCGTCGCAGCGACAACATCACCTGGAAGGTGTCCAACGCCAACGAGATCAACACCGCCATGACCGGTGCGTTCAGCGCCGCCGGCTATGAAGTGGTGGAAGCCGAGTACGTCGAAGGCGAAAGCCGCGGCCTGCTCAGCATCGAGCGCATCCGCAAGGACTTCAGCACCGGCAACGACCTGTCGGCCGCTACCCTGCGTGACACCGCCAACGGCATCAAGGCCGCCAACATTCCGTACCTGGCCGTGGGCACCCTGGACGTTGGCATGCGTGACCGCGACCCGGTCAGCGGCAACGTGCGCGTGTTCGTCACCGTCACCGGCAAGGTGCTGGACGTCAGCGGTCGCTTCCCGCGCACCGTCTCGTCGGTGGGTCCGGTGCAGTTCTCCGGCACCGGCCCGGACGAAAGCGTGGCCCGCACCAATGCGCTGCAGATCGCCTCGGAAAAGGGCGCGCAGCAGATGATCAACGAGCTGAACGTCAAGGCTGTCCGTTAAAAGCGTGCCGACCAACGGTCGGCACCTACCAATGCGGGGTGCACAACGACCACCGCATTGCAATCCAACATTGAACAACAGGGGAATTCCCATGATCCGCAAGACCCTCATCGCTCTGGCCATCGCCACCGCTTTCACCGCTCCGGCCCAGGCCCAGTTCGGCAAGCTGAAGGACCTGGCAGGCGGCGGCAATACCGCTTCGTCGTCCTCGGCCAACGTGCCGGACGAAGCCGCGCAGGAAGCGCTGGTGCGTCGTTTCGTGTCCTCGCAGTCGCACTCGCTGCAGGCCCAGACCTCGTTCGCCAAGGCCTTCGGCCTGGCTGAGCAGGTGCAGCTGCTGGAAGCCGAGCGCCTGGCGCTGTCGTCCGGTTCGGTCAATGTCGACCAGATGAAGAAGTCGGTGTCGGTCAGCGAAAACGCCCAGGCCGCCATTGACGAGCGCGTTGCCGCCAAGCCGGAACTGAGCGCCGAATCGAAGCAGCACTACGCCGAAGGCCTGGTGTCGCTGGTCGCTTCCGCGGCCGAAGGCCAGAAGCTGAGCGGCGAGTCGAGCAACTTCGCCAACGGCATGAAGAACCTGGGCGCGACCCAGCTGGCCACCGTGGGCCGCAAGCTCGCCAGCGGTGCCTGGGTGGCCAAGGAATCGCCAGGCTACCTGAAGGGGCTGTACAGCTCGTCGAAGGCCGCGCTGACCTTTGCCAAGGCCTCCAAGATCAAGGTGCCGGGCAACGCCGAGTCGATGCTCGATTCGCTTTGATGTATTGACCCACGGTTTGAGGTATCGACCAACGGTCGATACCTACCACGTCATTTGAAGGTTACGCATGCACAGCTCCGTACGACTGTTGAGCCTGGCCCTCACCGCTGCCCTGCTTGCCGCTTGCGGCAAGCAGGAGGCACCGGCAGAGACCACGGCAGCCCCGAAACCCGAATCGAAACTGGAACAGCCTGCCGCGGAAGAAACGCCGCTGCGCGGGGGGCCGGATTTCGGTGGCACCACCAAAGTGCCGCGTGAAGCGGAGGGCATCGGCAGCACGCCGGAGCTGGCCGTGCTCAATGCGCTGCAGTCGGCGGTGTCGCAGGTCAACGGCGTGCGGGTGGCCAGCCAGATGCAGAGCATCCGCGCTGGCCTGCATGTGGACGTGGATGGGCAGCACGTCGGCGACATCCGTGCCGACGCGTTTGCCCAGCAGATGATTGCCGCCTCGCAAGGGGCGGTGCTGGGCTATGAAATCCTGTCGCAGGAAGAAGTGACCCAGCTGGATGAGGAAGTCATTGCGCGCGTGCGCGCCAGTGACGAAGGCTACAGCTACTCCGCGTCGGCCTCGGCCAGCGGTTCGGCACAGGCGCAGGCCGAAGCCTCCGGTGGCGGCGGCTCGGCGTCGGCCAGCGTCAAGGAGAGCTACAAGGAACAGGCCGAGGTCTCGGCCAAGCAGGGCGCGCGTTCCTTCGAAGGCGACTACAACCGCCGCACGATGCGCAGCTACTGGAAGGTTCGCGTGCGTGCCGACATCGCCAAGTACCGCGCCCCGGACGAACAGGGCCGGCCGAAGATCGTGGTGGCCCAGCCGCGCGTGCGCGCCGGCACCTATGCGGTCGGCGACGGCCGCGTGGACAGCGAGGAAGTGGCCCGCGCAATCCGCGCGCGTCTGAACGATACGCTGACCCAGACCAAGCGCTTCATCGTGCTGGACCGCGAGTTCGGCGATGAAATGCAGGCCGAGATCGACCATATCAACAGCGGCAACGTGCGCCTGCAGGACACCGCGCGGCTGGGCCAGCAGCTGGCCACCGATCTGATTCTGATCCCGACCATCGAGCGCTTCGAATACCCGCGCAGCGTGCGCAACCTGCGCATGTCCGACCGCCAGGTGACGTCGTATTCCGGTGGCGGGCGCATCACCCTGCGCCTGATCAACGCCACCACCGGCGAGGTGGTGATGTCGGACAGCTTCGACCACCAGCTGGCCGGTACCGGCCCGAGCACGCTGCCGCGTGTGGTGGACGGCAAGGGCATGGCCGCGGCGATGATGGATTCGCTGTCCGGCCAGATCGGCACCGCGATCATCACCGAGATCTTCCCGGTGTCCGTGGTGTCGGTGAGTGGCGACCAGGTGGTGCTGAGCCAGGGCGGCGATTCGCTGAAGGTCGGCCAGCGCTGGCAGGCGGTGAGCCTGGGCGAAGAGCTGACGGACCCGCAGACCGGCCGTTCGCTGGGCCGTTCGGAAATGCCGTGCTGCACGATCCGGATCGACCGCGTGGCATCGCAGACGTCCTACGGCACGATTGAAGGGGGCGCGGACCTGGGCGGTGCGGCGTTCAAGCCGGGCTCGATCGAGCTGCGCCAGCAGGCAGGTGCGGTGAAGCAGGCCGCAGCGGCCGCCCCGGCAGGTGAGGGCACGGCCAAGCCGAAGCCCGCGCGTGCCGCAGCTCCGAAGCCGGCGGCACCGGCGGAAGATCCGAATTGGTGATGGATTGAAGGCGGCGCACGACCAACGGTCGTGCGCTACCTATGGAGCACCGTTGCCCCGGTTGCACACGACCATTGGTCGTGTGACGCCCCCAAGGGGCGTATGCGAAATGCCCGGCCGGTAGCACACGACCGTGGGTCGTGTGACGCCCCAAAGGGGCGCGCTCAAACCCGGTACTATCCGTAGATGGGGCATGTCCCAACTGCGGAGAGAGCAATGAAACGAGTGGTACTGAGCGTGCTGGCCCTGTCGGTGTCCAGCGCGCTGATGGCGGCGACGCCGAAATTCGACGGCGCGCGGATCTCCGCCGACGTCAAGGAACTGGCTTCGGACGCCTACGAGGGCCGCTCCCCGGCCACCGCCGGTGAAGAAAAAACCATCGCCTTCCTCAGCAAGCAGTTTGCTGACGCCGGCCTGCAGCCGGGCGGCGACCTCAAGGACGGCAAGCGCCTGTGGACCCAGGCCGTGCCGCTGCGCAAGGGCGACATCGTCGGCACCCCCAGCCTGTCGTTGACCAGCAAGGGCAAGCCGCAGGCGCTGACCCAGGGCCAGGAAATCGCCGTACGCGCCGCCATGAACGGGGCCAGCGAGGTCGATATCCAGAACGCCCCGCTGGTGTTCCTGGGCTACGGCGTGAACGCGCCGGAGAAGCACTGGGACGACTTCAAGGGCGTGGACCTGAAGGGCAAGATCGCCGTGGTGCTGATCAATGACCCGGACTTCGAAACCGGCGAAGGCAGCTTCGACGGCAAGGGCATGACCTACTACGGTCGCTGGACCTACAAGTACGAAGAGGGTGCCCGCCAGGGCGCACTCGGCGTGCTGATCGTGCACGAAACCGCACCGGCCTCGTACGGCTGGGCCACGGTGGCTGGCAGCAACACCAACACCATGTTCGACGTGGTCCGCGACAACCCGGCCGAAGCTCACCCGCTGCTGGAAGGCTGGATTCAGCGCGACCTGGCGGTGGAACTGTTCAAGCGCGCCGGGCAGGACTTCGAAGCGCTGAAGAAGCAGGCGCAGAAGCCGGACTTCAAGCCGGTCGAGCTGAAGGGTGAAACGCTGACCGCCAAGTACGCGGTGAAGACCGAAGTGATCACCTCGCACAACGTGGCTGCACGCCTGGAAGGCAGCAAGCATCCCGATGAAACGGTGATCTACAGCGCGCACTGGGATCACATCGGCGTGGGCAAGCCGGACGCGAACGGTGACACCATCTTCAACGGTGCACTGGACAACGCCAGCGGCACCGCCTCGCTGGTGGAACTGGCCCGTGGCTTCGCCAAGGCCAAGCGTCCCGAGCGTTCGGTGCTGTTCCTGGCAGTGACCGCCGAGGAAAAGGGCCTGCTGGGTTCGGAGTACTACGCTAGTCACCCGCTGTACCCGCTAAGCAAGACCGTGGCGGTGATCAACATGGACGGCATGGCCCCGTTCGGGCCGTCGCGTGATTTCGGCATCTACGGTTCGGCCAAGCTGGAACTGCTGGACCAGCTGAAGGACGTGGCCAAGGGCTGGGACATCCGCTACACCCCGGACCCGAAGCCGGAAGCCGGCCTGTTCTTCCGTTCCGATCACTTCCCGTTCGCCAAGCGCGGCGTGCCGGCGGTGTCGTACTCGGCGGGCCAGGACTGGGTGGACGGTGGCGTGGAAGCCGGCAAGAAGGCCTCCGACGACTACACCGCCAAGCGTTACCACCAGCAGGGCGACGAGTGGCAGCCGGACTGGACCTTTGCCGGTGCCGCACGCGACCTGGAAGTGGTGTACACGCTGGGTAACCAGCTGGCCAATTCCCGGGCCTGGCCGAACTGGAGCGAGGATTCCCAGTTCCGCGCCCCGCGTGAAGCCAGCGCCGCCGAGCGCAAGTAATCGGGGGCTACGTGGTGACGCGCATGGCGCGTCACTACGGGCGCTTCACCTGTAGCGACACGCCATGCGTGTCCACGCGGTGCCCGAACGGAGCCCAGGTGCGGATTCACCCCCCGAATCCCGGCTTTCGTCGCACGCCCCTTGCCCCTCTCGGTCACAGGGCTATGCTCGCCTCACACCCTTGCCAGAGCCCGCCGCCGTGTTCGCCAGCCTCGCCCTGATCTTCCGCATTCTGGCTGCCTGGGCCCTCGCCATCGTGGTGGCGGGCTTTGTCTGGAGCGGCATCTTCCACGGCATGGATGAAGGCCCGGGCTGGGTATTCGCCCTGCTGGCCCTGTTCCTGATGATTTCCGCGCTGGGCAGCAGCATCACCCACCTGCGCCGGGTCTGGCTGGTGGCAGGCAAGCTGGACGCCACCACGCTGTCCAGCCGCCAGCGCCGCCAGATTGAAGTGCCGATGGACGCTGGCGCAGCCTTCGACGTGGTGGAAAAAGCAATCGCCGAACTGCCGCGCGTGGAAGATATCGAAAGCGCCGCCGGCAGCCTGCAGGTGCGCGCCTACGTGCGCCGCGTGGACCCTTACAACGGTCGCCCGCCGTCACGCTGGAACCTGCCGGCGCGGCTGGCAATCAAGCGCAACAGCGTGCTGGCCACGGTGACCCCGGGGCAGGGCACCTGCAGCGTGACCCTGCTGTTCGAGCCCGATGCCGGGGTATGGGCCGATCTGCTGGCGGTGGACGAAGGCAGCAACTACGAGAACGCCGAAGCGGTCAGCCGCGCCATCACCCGCCGCGTGGCCGAGCAGCGCCGCGACGAACAGGCCGCCGCCGAACAGACCGCCACCGAAAAGGAACTGTCGGTCGCCCGATTGAACCTGCTGCACGCACAGGTGGAACCGCACTTCCTCTACAACACCCTGGCCAACGCGCAGGTGCTGACCCGCACCGATCCGCCGCGCGCCGATCAGATGCTGGGGCACCTGATTCAATACCTGCGCAGCTCACTGCCGAGCGTGGACGAATCGATGTCCACCCTGGGCGTGGAACTGGAACGCACCCAGGCTTACCTTGAGATTCTGAAGATCCGCATGGGCGCACGCCTGGCGCTGCAGGTCGACGTGCCGCCGGCACTGCACAGTCTGCCGCTGCCGTCGATGGCGCTGCAGACCCTGGTGGAAAACGCGATCAAGCACGGGCTGGAGCCCAAGCCCGGTGGTGGCACGGTGTGGATCATCGCGCGCAGCTTCGATGACCATGTGACCCTGACCGTGGCCGACGATGGCCTCGGTTTCGGCCAGAGCACCAGTGGCACCGGCATCGGCCTGAAGAACCTGCGCGAACGCCTGCGCCTGACCTGCGGCGAACGCGCCGGCGTGGCCATTGTCAGCAACTTCCCCAGTGGCGTCGCCGCCACCATTACCCTGCCGCGTGACGCGCGCGAGGCCATCCATGCAGCTTGATGCACTCATTGCCGAAGACGAAGACCTGCTGCGGCAGTCGCTGGTGGCCCAGCTGGGCAGGCTGTGGCCGGAACTGCGGCTGGTGGCCGAATGCGAGGACGGCGCGAGCGCGCTGGAGCGCCTGGCGGAACTGAAACCGGACCTGGCCTTCCTCGACATCCGCATGCCGGGCATCAGCGGCATCGAGGTGGCGCGCGCGCTGCCGGAGATCAGCCCGCGCACCCAGGTGGTGTTCGTCACCGCGTATGACCAGTACGCGATCGATGCATTCGAGCAGGGCGCGATGGATTACCTGCTCAAGCCGGTCAGCGACGAGCGCCTGCTGGCGACGCGCGAACGCATTCTCAGCCGCATGCAGCTGGGCCGGCCGGACAACGCGATGCTGGAGCAGCTGCTGCAGCGCCTGGGTCAGGCCCCGGGCGCGCACAGCAATGCGCCGCCGCTGGCCTGGATCACCGCCAGCAATGGGCGTGACACGCAGCTGATCATGCTGGAAGACGTGATGTACTTCCGCGCTGACAGCAAGTACACCACCGTGGTGACCGAAGCCGGTGAAAGCCTGCTGCGCACGCCGCTGCGGGAATTGCTGGAAGTGCTGGACCCGCAGAAGTTCCGCCAGATACACCGCTCGACCATCGTCAACATGAAGGCGGTGGCGGCGGTGAGCCGCGACGATACCGGGCGCGGTCAGCTGCGGCTGAAGCAGCGGCCGGAAGTGTTGAACGTCAGCCAGCCGTTCATGAGCCTGTTCCGGGGGATGTAGAGCGGGGCTTGCCCCGCTTGCCGGCCAGCGGCCGGCACTACCCCCCGCTGCACGGATGGTCGGCGGCCATTGCCGGGCATGGCCCGGCACTACATGTGGGGTGCTTTAAAACGCCGGCTGCAGATGCAGGTTATGCCGCCCGTCCTGCTCACCCACGTGATTGAGCTGGCCGACCAGTTCCGAATGCTGCTTCATGCGCCCGATCTCACGCATGATCCGGATGTCTTCATGCCGCAGCTCACGCTTGGCGGTCACCGCCTGCTTGTAATCCAGCACTTCCGGGTAATGCTGGGCCATGTCCAGCGCCTCGGCCACGCATTCCACGGTGTCGGCGTCGCTGGTGATGCGCGCACGGCTGTTGAAGGCCTTCATCCAGCGCTCGAAACCGGCGGTGTGGTCGAACATGTTGGCCATGAACCAGATCACGAACAGGATCGAGACCCATGAGCCGAACACGATCACCACGCGGGTGAAGGTGATATGGAAGTCGTCTTTCCACAGGTAGTTGGCGATAAGACCGAGGATCAGCAGCGAGGCCGCCTGCCAGCCCACGATGGACGCCATCAGCCACTGCCCCTTGGCCTTGGCCAGGGTGCTTACTTCTTCGCGAATTTCCTGTTCACTCTTGTTGCGCCAATGCGCGACCTGCTTCTCGAACGGGCTGCGGTACAGCTCGTTGTCCTGGAGCAGCAATCCCAAACCTTTGAACAAAGCGATCATCACGAGCTCCTTGGGGAACGAGCGGTAGCGCATTGGACGAACGGGACATCGATGTAACGTAGAGCCGGGCTTGCCCGGCTCCGCATGCAGCCGGGCAAGCCCGGCTCTACATTCGGTGTATTCAGTAGTAGCACTTTCATTTCGCTTGGCAATGGGCAGTGCGACAAATCGCCGCAGGGGTCATTTATGAATGCGCGGTGCGACGAAAATATTCCGCACTGCGGCATGCAAATCCCCCGCACCATTTAGCAAAACCCACGGCATTCGTGCTGCATACGCAAATTTTTCAGCCTGGCCCGCCATTCGCCGTGGCCCCCCTGTCGCAGATCACGCAGAATTGACACAACCGCGCAGATTCGCGCTGTTGCCGCACCCATTCGGACCCGCCATGCCCTCACTGCTGCACCGCCTTTCCACCCCCGCCACCGCGTCGATCCGGCGTTGGGTGATCGGGGCGTTCCCACGCGGCGAAAGCGGCATCAACTACGACCACCCGCTGGGCGATCCGGGCTGGTTCGGTCCGGACAGCGCCACCTGGCAGGTGCATGCCGAACTCCCGGGCATGCTGGCGGGCGGGCTGTGCGCATTGATGCTGCAGACCCTGCATCCGCTGGCGCTGGCCGGGGTGTATGACCATTCCAACTTCCGCGACGACCTGGTCGGGCGGCTGCGCCGCACCACCGCGTTCGTGGCGGGTACCAGTTACGCGCCCAGCGGCGAGGTGGAGGCGCTGGTCGCCAAGGTGAAGCGCATCCACGTGCAGGTGCGCGGCCACACCCCGGACGGGCAGGCGTATGCCGCGGATGATCCCGCGTTACTCACCTGGGTGCATGTGACCGAGGCGTATGGCTTCCTGCAGGGCTACCGGCGCTATTGCCGCGATGCATCGCCGGCTTTTGCGGACCAGTACTACAACGAATACCGGCGCGTGGCGGAAGCGCTGGGTGCGAGGGATGTGCCGGCCAGTGAGGCGGCGGTGACCGCGTATTTCGCCGCGCAGCAGCCTCAACTGCGATTTGATGCGCGTTCGCGCGAGGTGCTGGGTGTGTTGTCGGGTATCCGACTGCCAGTGCCGATGGCGGGGCTGTCGCGCGACCTGTTCCTGGGCGCAGGCGCGGCGCTGCTGCCGGACTGGGCTGACGCGATGTTGGAGCGGACGCCGCTGCAGCGCATGCAGGCGGCCGCGTCAGCAAGGATGCTGGCCAGCATGGCCCCGTTGTTCCGTCGCGCCTTGACCGACGGCACCGCCCCACGCGCATATGCGCGCATGGGTGTCACGAAGGATGCATCACGTCACCGATAACCCCCCCAAAAAAAACGGGCGCCGAAGCGCCCGTTCCAAACCTCACCTCACCACACCTTGACCCGCTTCTCCGGGGCCAGGTACAGCTTCTGACCTTCCTTCACCTCGAACGCCGGATACCACGCGTCCAGGTTGCGCACGGTCAGCGCACGGAACTGACCCGGTGCATGCACATTGGTCAGCAGGGAATTACGCAGCGCCTGCTCGCGCGCCTTGCTGCGCCACGCCTGTGCGAAGCCTAGGAAGAAGCGCTGGTCCGGCGTGAAGCCTTCAATCGTCTGCCCCGGCTTGCCCTGCAGCGACAGATGATACGCGTCGTATGCAGTGGCCAGCCCAGCCACGTCGGCAATGTTCTCGCCCAGGGTCAGGCGACCATTGACGTGCACGCCCGGGAACGGCTCGTAGCTGCTGAACTGCGCGGCCAGCGCATCACCGGCAGCGGTGAACTGCTTCAGGTCATTGGCCGTCCACCAGTTGTTCAACTTGCCGGTTTCATCGAACAGCGCGCCGGCGTTGTCGAAGCCGTGGCTGATCTCGTGCCCGATCACCGCACCAATCGCACCGTAGTTCACCGCGTCATCCGCAGCGCCATCGAAGAACGGCGGCTGCAGAATCGCGGCCGGGAACACCAGGCGGTTTTCCAGCGGCACGTTCATCGCGTTGATGGTCTGCGGCAGCATCGCCCATTCGCTGTGATCGACCGGCTGGCCGAGCTTGGCGATGTTGCGCTGGTACTCGAACAGGCTGGCGCGTTCGGCATTGCCCAGCGCGTCATCGCGCTTCACTTCCAGGCCGGTGTAGTCGCGCCACTTGTCCGGGTAGCCCATGCCTACGGTGAGGCCGGCGACCTTGGCCTTGGCGTGCGCCTTGGTCTGCGGCGACATCCATTCCAGTGCGTCGATGCGCTTGGCGAAGGCGGCGATGATGTTCTTCGCCATCTCGTCCGCACGCGCCTTGGTGGCCGGGTCGAAGTGCTTCTCAACGTAAATCTTGCCGATCGCTTCGCCGACCGCCGCGTTGCTGTCATCCACCGCACGCTTCCAGCGCTCGCTCTGCTGCGGGGTGCCGTTGAGGGTGGTGCCGTGGAAGGCAAAGCGGGCGTCGGCCAGCGCCTTGGGCAGGTAGGGGGCGGCGCGGTCCAGCGCGTGGAAGGTCAGATAGTCCTTCCACACGTCCAGCGGCTCGGTGGCGACCAGGCGCGAAATGCCGGCGACGGCCTTCGGCTGCCACACGATGAAGTCCTGCTGCTGGTCCAGGCCGGCGGCCTTGAGGAAGGCGGCCCAGTCCATGCCCGGAGCCTTGCCGCTCAGGTCGGCCTGGGTCCAGGCGTTGGCCCCCTTGGCCACGTCGTTGGTTTCTTCCTGGGTGGCGTGCGCCTGCGCAATGCGGGTTTCCAGCGCGAGGATGCGCTGCGCCTTGCCGGCCGGGTCGGCCACGCCGGCCAGTTGCAGCACCTGCGCGATGTAGGCCTGGTACTGCTTGCGCAGCTCGGCCATGCGGCCGCCCTGCAGGTAGAAGTCGCGGTCGGGCAGGCCCAGGCCGCCCTGCACCAGGTACGGCGCGTTGCGGTCCGGCTGCAGCAGGTCCACCGACACCCAGGTGCCGAACAGACGGTCGGTGTAGAAGTTGGTGGCGTTGAGCAGGTCGACGTCGGCGCGCAGCGTGCCGCCAAGGGTGGACGCCAGTGCGGCTTTGTCGGCGATGCCGGCAATCGCGTCGAGCTCCGGCTTCACCGGGGCCATGCCACGCGATTCGATCCCGGCTTCGTCCATGAAGGCGGCGTAGTAGTCGCCGATCAGCTTGGTTTCGCCGCTGGCCTTGGCGTCACCGGCAGCGCCTTCAAGAATGGCGCGGGTGTCGGCCAGAGTCTTCTCGGAAATGACATTGAAGCTGCCGAAGCTGGAACGGTCGGCCGGAATCTCGGTGTTCTTCACCCAGGTGCCGTTGGCGAAGCCGAAGAAGTCATCACCGGCGGCGATGTTGCGGTCCATGCCGGCGGCATCGAAGCCGAAGCTGCCCAGCTGGGCCTTGGGCGCGGCCGGGGTGGCCGGCGCGGTGTCGGCCGGTGCCGCAGCGGAGGGAGCGGCCTCGCGGTCGCAGGCGGCCAGGCCCAGCGACAGGCTGGCGGCAATGGCAAGCATCAGGGTGGGGCGGCGCAGCTTGGACATGCAACTTCTCAGGCAACGGGAAACCACCAAGTCTAAACCTGTGGTTGCGCCCGCAACTGCCCTTGTCTGGCGGGAGCTGCGGCCGTTTGTGTTGACGCCAGTTATGTGAATACGGTCACAGACCTTCCCGCGCGCCCCGGGCTGGTGCATGCTGGGCCGGTACAGGCGTGCCAAGGCCTGGCCGACGGGGAATCGGCCGCAGCCGCATCAAGAAATTGAGACATTGGCCGCTCTCGTCTGCAGGACTCAGGAAGTGTTTTCATGTCGTCAGCTGCGTGGGGGAGTGTCAGGCAATGCCCGCGATGAACCGCGCCTTGGCGCGTCCCTTGCGGACCTTGGTATGGCTGGGCGTCGGCCTGGGCGTGCTGCTGGCCGTGGGCCTGGCGATCATGCTGGTCAACGACTACCAGCGCCGCCACGAAGCCGCGCAGCGCCAGAGCACGGCCATCTCCGCCGGTACCCAGCGCCTGCTGCGGCTGGAACTGCGCAACCTCGAGCGCGCCATGCGCGGTATTGCCGCCGACGGCGCGCAGTTGTTCGAGCGGGTGCCGAACCAGGCCCCTGACCTGCTGGATGAGTCCGTGCGCGGCGTGCTGCAGCGCCACCAGGAACTGGACAGCATTGTGGTGGTGGACGAGTTCGGGCGTGCGCTGACCAGTGGCAGCGGTGACCTGTATCTGCCGCTGTGGGCGGTGGACAGCAACCGCGGCCAGCACAGCCAGTTGTACCTGGGGCCGCCACAGCAGATGCCGGACCAGCGCTGGGTGCTGCCGCTGGCGCTGCGCATGGGCGACAACCGCTGGCTGCTGAGCCGTCTGCACACCGCCGAACTGCAGGCCATCATCAACGGCCTGGATGTGGGCCGCGACGGTGTGATTTCCATCACCGACGGCGGCGGCTACATGCTGGCGCGCAGCCCGGATCGTGCCGCCGCCGTGGGCAAACGCTTCGGTCTGAAGCATCGCGACCGGCTGGGCCGCGATGCGGTGGTGCCGCTGGGGGTCGAGTACAGCCCGGTGGATCACGTGGAGCGCATTGCCACGCTGACCACGCTGGGCGATTACCCGCTGGGCGTGTACGCCGGCCTGGGCCGCCGCGACGTGCTGGCCGCGTGGTGGCCGTATGTGTATGCCTCGCTGGGACTGGTGCTGTTGTACGTGGGAGCATTCGCGCTGGTGTATGTGAGCCTGGGCCGCGCTACCCGCCGCCAGCATGCGATGAGCGAGGAACTGCGCACCGGCCACGCCGAGCTGCACATGGCGCACCAGATCGCGCAGATCTGCACCTGGACCGTGGACGAGGACGCCTCGCTGCTGCACTGGTCACCGATGGCGCGGCAGATCTTCAACATTCCCATCGACAGCCTGCCGGTGGCGGACTTCTTCAACCGCGTGCACCGCGAGGATGTGCAGCGGCTGCAGGATGCGTTCCACGTCGCGTTCGCCAACAATGGCGTGCTGGATGAGATGTTCCGGCTGGTGCTGCCCGGCGGAAAGGTGCGCTGGCTGTCCGCGCGCGGACAGCAGGTGGGTGTGGCCGAGGGCGAACGGCGCATGATCGGTGCGCTCACCGATGTCAGCGACCGCATTGAGATCCTGGCCCGCGCGCAGCAGGCCGAGCGCCAGTTCCGCCTGCTGTTCGACCGCAACCCGGCCCCGTTCTGGGTGTTCGACCCGGACACGCTGCGCTTCCTGGAAGTCAACGAAGCGGCAGTGCAGCAGTACGGCTACAGCCGCGAAGATTTCCTGTCGATGAGCATCCTCGACATCCGCCCGCGCGAAGGCTGGGACGAAATCCGCCAAGCCATTGCCAACGCCGGCCCGGGCGAGACTCACGATGCACAGGTGCGCCTGCACCGGCGCAAGGACGGCACCGTGTTCGAGGTACGCGCGCATCTGGCGCGGCTGGACTTCGATGGGCGGCAGGCGTGCCTGGTGCTGGCTGAAGACGTCAGCGAGCGCGTGGCCTACGAACGCGATCTGGCATACCACGCCACCCATAACGTGGCGACCGGCCTGCTCAACACGCGTGCGCTGGCGGCGCAGCTGGATGAGGAGGGCGGCAGCTACACGATTGCCTATGTGCAGTTCCGCGGTCTGCAGCTGGTAGCGGATACGCTGGGGCGCGAAGTCGGCGATGTGGTGCTGCAGGCGATGGCCAAGCGCCTGGGCGGGCTGGGCACGCGATACGGCCTGCTGGCGTTCCAGCCGGCAGAAGATTTCATCTTCGCCATCCGCGATGACCACGAGCGCCAGAGCGCGCTGGACACGCTGGTGCAGACCGTGTCCGAGCCGGTGCGCGGGCAGGACTGGCTGCACCAGTTCGAGCCGCGCATTGGCGTGGCGGTCAAGTTCGAGGGCGATGTGATCAGCGCCGAGCAGGTCATCGGCATGGCCGCGCAGGCCGCGCACGCCGCGCGTGACGAAGGCAGCGTGATTGCGTGGTACGACAGCACGGTGAGCTCGCGGCTGGCTGAGCGGCTGCGGTTGGCCGGGCGCATCCACACCGCCATCGACAGCGAGTTCCAGCTGTATTTCCAGCCGATCTGCCATGCCGCCGATGGCACGCCCGCGTCGCTGGAAGCGTTGCTGCGCTGGCCGCAGGCCGATGGCAGCTTCATTCCGCCAGGTGAGTTCATCCAGCTGTGCGAGGACACCGGGTTGATTCTGGCGCTGGGCCGCTGGGTGATCCGCGAGGCGGCGCGTGCGCAGCGTCAGCTGGTGGATGCCGGCTGGGACCTGCCGATTGCGGTGAACGTATCGGCGGTGCAGTTCTTCAACAGCGACCTGGTGGCCGAGTTCAACCGCGCCTGCCAGGAGTTCAACCTTGCGCGCGGCGCGCTGCACGTGGAGCTGACTGAAAGCAGCCTGATGCGCAAACCGGCGCAGGCCAAGCAGACCATGCAGCGCCTGCACGAGCAGGGCATCTGCATTTCGCTGGACGACTTCGGCACCGGCTATTCGAACATGTCCTACCTGCAGCACCTGCCGCTGGACATCCTGAAGATCGACCGCAGCTTCGTGGCTGATGTGGAAATCAATCCACGCAACGCCTCGATCTGCCGCGCGCTGTTGTCGCTGGGCCACAGCATGGGCCTGACCATCATCGCCGAGGGTGTGGAAACGCCCGGCCAGCAGCAGTGGCTGGCCGCACACGGCTGCGACCAGGTGCAGGGCTTCCTGCTGGGCCGTCCGGCCCCGCTGGCCGATGTGATCGGACGGTTGGAGACCGAGGCGGAAGCGACCTGATTGGGGACCGGGTTCGCGGCGCTGAACGGGGTCGTGGCTGGGAAGCCGGACAGTGGCGGGAGAAACGTAGAGCGGGGCTTGCCCCGCTGGGGCTTTACCGGTGGCCCAGCCGGGCAAGCCCGGCTCTACGTTCCACCTTCGGAACGAATCTGCGTGATATTGGTTATTTATTGCCATCAGTGATGGTAATAACCTGAGGCCCTGGATCCCCCGGAGCCCCCCATGTCCCGCCTGCCGTCGCTGTACATCTCCCACGGTTCACCGATGACTGCCCTGAACCCGGGCCAGGTTGGCGTGCGCCTGGCCGAGCTGGCCGCGCAGTTGCCGCGCCCGCGCGCGATCGTGATGGCCTCGGCGCACTGGCTGACCTACCAGCCGGCCGTGGGTGCGCACCCGCAGCCGCCGACCATCCACGACTTCGGCGGTTTTCCGCCGGCCCTGTTCGCGCTGCAGTACCCGGCCCCGGGCGACCCGGCGCTGGCCGCCGACGTGGCCCAGCGCCTCGCCGCCGCCGGCCTGCCGACCGCGCAGGACCCGCAGCGCGGGCTGGACCATGGTGCATGGGTGCCATTGCGCCTGCTCTACCCGGACGCCGACATTCCGGTGGTGCCGCTGGCCCTGCAGCCGATGCTGGGGCCGGCCCATCAGCTCGCGCTGGGCCGCGCGCTGGCCCCGCTGCGTGATGACGGCGTGCTGCTGATCGGGTCCGGCAGCATCACCCACAACCTGCATGACTTCCGCGCCTATCACAGCGGTGGCGAAGCGCCCTATGTGCGCCCCTTCGTCGAGTGGGTGGAGCAGCGCCTGCAGGCCAATGACACCGAAGCGCTGCTGGATTACCGCCGCCAGGCCCCATACGCCGAGCGCGCGCATCCCACCGACGAACACTTCCAGCCGCTGCACTTTGCAATGGGCGCGGCTGGCAGTGAACAGCTGGGCGCGCGGCGCATCGATGCCGGTATCGATGCCGGCATGCTGGCCATGGACATCTACCGCTTCGACGGCGCGGCCAGCTGACGCCTGTCCGCTCACTGAGCCGCAGGTCGGCACCGTGTTCAGGTAACGGTGCCGCTGTGGTAATTTTTTGGGCATGCATACGATTGAAGTGGTACTGGCGATGCTGGTCGCCGTGGTGGCCAGTGGCTACCTGGTGCGCGTGTTGCCGCTGTCATTGCCGTTACCGCTGGTGCAGATCGGCCTGGGCGCGGTGATTGCGGGGGTATTCAACCGCGGCCACGCGCTGCAGCCGGAAATGTTCTTCCTGCTGTTCCTGCCGCCGCTGCTGTTCCTGGACGGCTGGCGTATTCCCAAACAGGGGCTGTTCCGCGATAAAGGCGTGATTCTGGAACTGGCCTTCGGGCTGGTGATCTTCACTGTGGTCGGTGCCGGCCTGCTGATCCACTGGATGATTCCGGTGATGCCGCTGGGCGTGGCGTTCGCGCTGGCGGCGATCATCTCGCCGACCGACCCGGTGGCGGTCAGCTCGATCGCCTCGCGCATGCCGATTCCGAAGCGGCTGATGCACATCCTGGAAGGCGAGTCGCTGTTGAACGATGCCTCCGGCCTGGTCTGCTTCCGCTTCGCGGTGGCCGCAGTGATGACCGGTTCGTTCTCGCTGGCCACGGCCTCGCTGACCTTCCTGTGGGTGGCGGTGGCGGGGCTGGCGATCGGCGTGGCGGTGACCCTGGGCGTGTCTACCTTCCAGCGCTGGCTGTGGCGGCGCTTCGGTGAAGAGCCCGGCGCGGCGCTGCTGGTCAACCTGCTGATTCCGTTTGCGGCCTATCTGCTGGCCGAAGAGGCCAAGGCCTCCGGCATCCTGGCCGCGGTCGCCGCCGGCATCACCATGAGCTACGTCGAACTGACCGGTCGTGTCTCCGGCAGCATGCGCGTGCAGCGCACGGCGGTGTGGAACATGCTGCAGTTCAGCTTCAACGGCATCATGTTCGTGCTGCTCGGCGAGCAGTTGCCGGGCATTGTCGAACGCGCCATTGCCACGGTGAATGAGAGCGGGCACCACAGCGCGTGGTGGCTGCTGGTGTACGTGGTGGTGATCAACGTGGCGCTGGTCGCGCTGCGCCTGCTGTGGGTGTGGCTGTCGCTGCGCTGGAGCCTGCTGCGTGCACGGCACCGTGGCGAAGAGCGCCCGGTCACCCAGTGGCGGGTGGTGGTGACGACGTCGGTGGCCGGTGTGCGCGGTGCGATCACCCTGGCCGGCGTGCTCACGCTGCCGTTGTTTCTGCCGGATGGCTCGGCGTTCCCGGCGCGCGACCTGGTGATCTTCCTGGCCGCGGCGGTGATTCTGTTCTCGTTGATCGGGGCCAGCGTGGCCTTGCCGAGGCTGTTGAAGGGCCTGCAACTGCCGGCCGATTCCGGTGAACGCAAGGAAGAAGACCTGGCTCGCCGCTTGGCGTCCAAGGCCGCCTTGGCCGGCGTGGAGCGCATGCGCCAGCAGCTGGTGCAGAACCAGAACACCGAGAACGTGCAGCTGTACAACGACGCGGCCGCGCGGGTGAGCCTGCTGTACCAGCGCAACCTGGAAAAGGAACACGGGCCCGATGCGGACCCGGAAAAGGTGAAGCGGATGGAGCAGGGTTACCGGCAGCTGCGCAACGCCGGGCTCACCGCCGAGCGCGAGGAGCTGTTCCGGCTGACCCGGCGCGGCAGTATTTCCGATGAGATTTCGCGCAAGCTGATCCGCAATCTGGATCTGCTGGAAACCCGGCAACGGGAATGAACGGGTCGGGCACCCCGATGACACGCATGGCGTGTCACTACGAACCTTGGTCGCTCGACCTGTAGGGACGCGCCATGCGCGTCCGCGCGGTGCCTGGCTGCGCGGGGAATTCCCCGCGCGCGATCACGCTTCCGGCTTCTGATCCAGGTAATACGCCACCACGGTGCCCTTGACCTTCACCGTCATCGGGTTGCCACGACGGTCGCGCGACTTGCCGGCCTGCACGCGGATCCAGCCTTCGCTGACCGAGTATTCCTCAACGTTGTCACGCTCGACATCGTTGAAACGGATGCCCACGCCGCGCTCCAGCGCTGCGGCATCGTGGAAAGGGCTGGCCGGGTTGATCGCCAGATGATCCGGAGGGGTATCGCTCATGATTCGGGTTCACACTGACGGCCACCGCGGCCGCCTTCAGGCGCACAGGATACCCGAGCCCCCCGGTTCGAGCCGATTTCGCTTCCTGCGCACGCCGTGGCAGGTCAGAATGCGGGCTGTTTCCAGGAGTTCCCGCCCATGCCCGACAACAGCGACTATTTCGACTTCGAAGAAGACGAGCGCGATTTCGACGAAGACGATTTCGAGGCCCGGATCTGGAACCTGTTCGTGCTGATCAACCCGGGCGACGAGGAACTGGCGCTGCAGCAGTTCAACCGCTGGCGCGAGCAGCTGCTGGAGGCGGGAGAGTCCATTGACGAGGAAGCCGACTGGCTGCCGCCGCTGATGGTCGCCACTGCGTGGCAGTCGACCTACGAGGTGGAGCGCGATGATGCCGATTCGCTGGTGTCGGCGGTGAACGAGCTGTCTGCGCGATTCAACGTGCAGGTGGACTGGGGCGGCGACCTGGACGATGAGGACTTCGCCGAGGACGTGGATGCGCCGATGCTGATGGCCACCGCGTATGACCGCCTGCGCGAGCACAACTACAGCCTGTGGAGCGTGGATACTGGCAACGGTGGCCTGGCTGGCTGGATGGCGCTGAGCCGCGATGATGACGCGATGCTGGCGCTGTGTTCGTTGCTTGGGGTGGAAGTGCGCCCGGGGGCGGATCCGTTTTGATGCGTCACGCGGTTGCGTCGTATTGCGCCCGCGCGTTGGCGATGACCGCTTTCAACAATTCCCGGTCGGTATGCCGGGAAATGGCGCGTGCGCCCAGCGCGATGGCGCGCTCACGCATCGGCGCGGGCACGTCGTAGTGCGCGCCGCTGCGGCGGTTCTGGAACGCCCGCCGTGGAATCCCGAGCTGCGCCGCCATGGCGTGCAGCTCGGGCAGGGTGTCGGCCATCAGATGCGCCCAGCGCTCGTCGCGCCAGGGGTGTACCGCATCGTCGATATAGACCGTCACCGGTGGCGATCAGCCCTTGGGCTGCTCGCTGCTGTCGGACGGGGCGTCGGCGTCGGCCGGGGTGGCTTCGGCGTCGGTGCTGGCTTCAGCGGCTTCGCCTTCGGCGTCGTCGGCCGCGTCTTCCACGCCTTCGAACTCGGACACCAGCTGGGCCAGGTATTCCTCGGCGGTCTTGCCTTCGTCGGCGGCCAGGTCGTCAATCATCTGCTGCAGCTGCGGCGAGGTTTCCAGGGTGACCGGACGGCCTTCCTTCTCCTGCACGTTGGCCAGGTGCTTGAGCATGGCCAGCATCGGCACCGGGTTGTCGGCATTGCCCATGGTCTGGCCGCCGATGGCCAGCAGCCACTCGGTGCCCTGCAGGCCGATGGCGGCCACGACCTGGCCTTCTGCGTTCTGCAGCACGGCGTGGTTCTGCACCGGCTGCTGGCTGTTCAGGCGCTGGATCGGGCGCTTGGGCTGCGACTTCTTGCGCTTGTCGCGCTTGGCCTTGGACTGCTTGGACATGGTTTGAGGCGTCTTTCTGGGATCGGAAAGGCCCATTGTAAGCTGCCCGCGACGACCAACGGTCGTCGCCTACCGGGGTTGCCCGGTATCGCGGTAGGTCACGACCGTTGGTCGTGACCGGCTCGTCACGTCACGGTGCCCCATCCGCCGGCCCCAACACCGGCACCGCCGGCCCGGCCGGCGGCGCGAGATCGGCCTGCACATCCGGATCCACCGTGGTGCCCGATAACCCGACCTGCTGCCCGGAGCCGGACAGCGCCGCCGCCTCAGCCGCCTTGGTCATCACCACGATGCTGATGCGCCGGTTGATCGGGTTGTCCGGCTTGACCTTGTCGAACAGCACCGAGGACGACAGCCCGACCACGCGGGTCACCTTTTCCTCCGCCATGCCGCCTTCCAGCAGGGCCCGGCGCGCCGCATTGGCACGGTCGGCGCTGAGCTCCCAGTTGCTGTAGCCGTGGGCGGCGGTATAGGCGGTGATGTCGGTATGGCCGGTGATGCTGATCCGGTTCGGCACGTGATTGATGAACTCCGACAGCTCCTTGAGGATCTCGCGGGTATAGGGCTTCAGCGCGGCGCTGCCGACGTCGAACATCGGCCGGTTCTGCTTGTCCACGATCTGGATGCGCAGGCCTTCCGGGGTGAGGTCCAGCAGCAGCTGGTCCTTGAACGGCTCCAGTGCCTGGCTCTTGCTGATCGCCTCTTCCAGCTCCTGCTTCAGCACTTCCAGCTGCTTCTTTTCACGCTCGCGCTCGTCTTCCTGCGGCACCGGGCGTTCGGCCTGGGCGTTTTGGAACGGGTCGTTGCTGGTGCCGCGCGAGACATCGGTGGCCCCGCCCAGCTTGATCATCGAGGTGCTGGCCCCGCCCGGGCCGGCCATGCCGGGCGCAGGCGTCGGGCTCTGCCCGGTCAGCGGGCTGGGGTTGCGGAAGTACTCGGAAATGGCCGCGCGCTCGGGCTTGCTGGTGGCCGCCATCAGCCACAGCACCAGGAAGAACGCCATCATCGCGGTCACGAAGTCGGCATACGCCACCTTCCATGCACCGCCATGATGCGCTCCGTGACCGGCCTTCTTGACCTTGCGGACAATGACGGTGGGTTTGTTCTCGGCCATGACGCTGCCTTACTTGATCGTCTTCAGGTGGGCTTCGAACTCGCTGAAGCCCGGGCGCACATTCGACGGCAGGGTCTTGCGGGCGAATTCCAGTGCGATCTTCGGGTTGTAGCCGCGCAGGCAGGCCAGCAGGGCGGTCTTGACCGACTCATAGATGCGGCTGTCCTGCTCGGCGCGCGCTTCCACGGCGGCGGCCAGCGGGCTGACAAAGCCATAGGCCAGCAGAATGCCGAGGAAGGTACCGACCAGCGCGCCGGCCACGTGTGCGCCCACTTCGGTGATTTCACCGCCGATCGAGCCCATGGTGATCACGATGCCGAGCACGGCGGCGACGATGCCGAAGCCGGGCAGGCCGTCGGACACCTTGTTCAGCACGGCCGCCGGCTGCATGGCTTCGGCGTGGTGCTTTTCCAGCTCCATTTCCAGCAGCGGTTCCAGCTCGTGCGGTTCGATGTTGCTGCCGATCATCAGGCGCAGGCAGTCGGTCATGAAGTCGACCAGGTGGTGGTCGGCCTGCACCTTGGGGTAGTTGGCGAAGATCGCGCTGTCGGCGGGGCGTTCGACGTGGTCTTCCAGCGACATGAAGCCTTCGCGGCGCGCCTTGTTGAGCAGTTCGTACAGCAGGCTCAACACGTCCAGGTAGTCCTGCTGCTTGTAGCGCGGGCCTTTGAACACGCCGACGCTGGCGGCCAGGGTCTGCTTGACCGTCTTGACCGGGGTGCCGACCAGGAACGCGCCCAGCGCCGCACCGCCAATGATGACCAGCTCGTAGGGCTGCCACAGGGCCGCCAGCTTGCCGTGCGCGCCGACGTAGCCCCCGAGCACGCTGAGAATGACGATCAGAAAACCAACAATGATGAGCATGGGGCAGACGCGGAGGAGGGGATACCTCCATGTCGGCCCCATGCCGGGGTTCTGAAGGGTGACGTTGGATGAACGTCACACTTTTGCAGATCAGCCTGCCGGGCCGGCCTCAGCCCCGCCACGCTGCAGCGGATCCGGGTAGGGGCTGCCATTGGGCGTGAAATCCAGCGAGACCGAGTTGAGGCAGTGGCGCTCGTAGGTGGGCGGCGGGCCGTCCGGGAACACATGGCCGAGGTGGCTGCCGCAGCGGGCGCAGACGATCTCGGTCCGGACCATGCCGTGACTGGTGTCACGGATTTCGTGGACATGGGCCGGGTCAAACGGGGCAAAGAAGCTCGGCCAGCCGGTGCCGGAGTCGAACTTGGTGCTGGAACGGAACAGCGGCAGGCCGCACAGGCGGCAGCCGTAGACGCCATCCTGCTTGTTATCCAGGAACACCCCGCAGAACGGGGCCTCGGTGCCGTGCTGCAGCAGCACGCGGCGCTCGTCGGCGCTCAGGCCGGCCTCCAGCGCCTGGCGCTGGGCGTCGCTGGGGGGAGAGAGGTCGAAGGCGGTCATGGGCACTCCTCGTGGGGATCGCGTTGAAATGGGGGCAGCGCGTGAAGGTCGCAAGGCAGGCGTTCATGCTGCCGCACGGGGGCGGGGTGCAGGATGAAGCTGTAGATCCGTGTGGGAGGCTGCTGTGATGAACACCCGAATGCTGCTCTTGCCTGCCGTACTGGCGGCCGCGCTGGGCTTCGATGCCAGTGCGCAGATTGCCGCACCCGGCAAACCCACCGACACCCGACCGGTGGTGACGCCGGCCCCGGCCCCCAAGCCGCTGCCTACCCCGGTGCGCCCGGCTCCGATGGAGAGCCAGTCGGGTAAAGTTGCGCCGGTGACCTCCGATTCACAGATCCGCCAGCAACTGGGCACGCAACCGATCCAGAGCCAGGGCCCGGCCCAGGTGGTACCGGCACCTGCAACCACCGCACCGCCGAAGGTGTACGACCGCAACGGCCGCATCATTCCCGGCGTCAAACCGGTGGGGCCGAACCGCGTCTTCGATTCGCGCACGGGGCGTTATTACGACAGCGCACCGGCAACGCAGGGGCAGCAGATCAAACCGTGAGGGGCATCAGCGCCATCGTCCTGCGCACGTAACAATTCGTAGTGACGCGCCATGCGCGTCAACCGCGCGCAGCGCGGCGCAAGCGTCCGAATCCGACCCAATGAACGTGGTCACATGGGGCCGACGTTGAAACATGATCGAAGCCGTTCGTCAGGCATTCATGACCACTGAACGAAGAGCAGACACGCATGGCGTGTCTCTACGGCCATCTGAACGCTTCACAACCTAAACCCCCAGTCATGCGCGTCAACACAAAACCTCACCGCTTTTTCGCCCTCAATTAACCGCATTTCCTCGACTCTGCATCCGCGCCGCAAGATCGCGCATCCCCAAAGATGACGAGAAGAGTGCAACCATGGCTAACCAGCAGCAGAACAATCCCAACAAGCCGCAGGATCAGCAGAACCAGAAGGGTCAGCAGAGCCAGCAGCAGTGGGATCAGCAGAACCAGAAGGGCAACAAGCAGCCCGATCAGCAGCAGCGTTCGGACCAGAAACAGCAGCGCTGATGCGCGGTTCGGCGTAACACCCTTTGTTCGGGGGTGAAACCGGAAAGAGGCGGTGCGCATTCGCGCGCCGCCTTTTTTGCGTCTGCTTCAATCCGGAATCGGCAGCGTCAGCGTTTCTTTGACCTCTTCCATCACGATGTAGCTCTTGCTCTCGCGCACATGCGGCAGGGTCAGCAACGTGCTGCCGAGCAGCTTGCGGTACGACGCCATTTCACTGATCCGCGCCTTCAACAGGTAATCGAAATCGCCCGAAACCAAATGGCACTCCAGCACATTCGGCAGCTTCAACGCCGCGCGCCGGAACTCCTCGAAGATGTCACCGGATTTGTAGGCCAGGCTGATCTCGACGAACACCAGCAGGCTGGCCTTGAGGTAGTGCGGGTCGAGCTTGGCGTAGTAGCCGGTGATCGCCCCGTCGCGCTCCAGCCGGCGCACCCGCTCGGTGCAGGGCGTGGTGGACAGCCCGACCCGTTCGCCCAGCTCGGTGAAGGAAATGCGTCCCTCGGCCTGCAGGATGCGCAGGATCTTGCGGTCGATCTTGTCCAGTTCGCGGACCCGGGTGGCCATGGGCGTCAACTCGGCAGGGTGAATGGCGGGACAATACACTGCCGTGTGCTGCAAATACAGGAAAAATGCCCGGCATCAGCGGCCTATACTTCCGCAATTATGGTCCCGGCACCGCTGAGTGCAGGGAATGATCCGGTTGGAGAGGTCTCATGCGCGTACTTGTTCTTGGCAGCGGGGTGATCGGCACGACCAGTGCCTGGTACCTGCGGCAGGCCGGCTTTGATGTCACCGTGGTCGACCGCCAGCCCGGACCGGCGCTGGAAACCAGCTTCGCCAACGCGGGCCAGCTGTCGTTCGGCTACACCTCGCCGTGGGCCGCGCCGGGCGTGCCGCTCAAAGCGGTGAAGTGGCTGTTCGAGGAGCATGCGCCGCTGGCGATCCGCCCGGGCCTGGACCTCAACCAGTATCGCTGGCTGGCGCAGATGCTGCGCAACTGCACCCAGGAACGCTACGCGATCAACAAGGCGCGCATGGTGCGCATGTCCGAGTACAGCCGTGACTGCCTGAACGAACTGCGTGCTGAAACCGGCATCGAGTTCGAAGGCCGCGACCTCGGCACGACCCAGCTGTTCCGCACCCAGCAGCAGCTGGATGCCTCGGCGCAGGACATCGAAGTGCTGGCGCAGTACGGCGTGCCGTACGAGGTGCTGGATCGCGCCGGCATCATCGCCGCCGAGCCGGCGCTGGCCGCCGTGGCCGACACCCTGGTGGGTGCGCTGCGCCTGCCGCGTGACCAGACCGGCGACTGCCAGCTGTTCACCCGCCGCCTGGCGCAGATGGCTGCTGCCGCCGGCGTGGAATTCCGCTTCGACCAGGACATCGCCGGGCTGGAAACCAGCGGCAACCGCATCACTGGCGTGCGCATCGACGGCAAGCTGGAAACCGCCGACCACTACGTGGTCGCGCTGGGCAGCTACTCGCCGTCGCTGGTGGCTCCGCTCGGCATGCACCTGCCGGTGTACCCGCTGAAGGGCTATTCGCTGACCCTGCCGATCACCGACCCGGCGATGGCTCCCACCTCGACCATCCTGGACGAAAGCTACAAGGTGGCGGTGACCCGCTTCGACGACCGCATCCGCGTGGGGGGCATGGCCGAAGTAGGCGGGTTCGACCTGTCGCTGTCGCCGCGCCGCCGCGCCACCCTGGAAAAGGTGGTGCGCGACCTGTACCCGCACGGCGGCGACCTCAGCCGCGCCGAGTTCTGGACCGGGCTGCGCCCGGCCACCCCGGACGGCACCCCGGTGATCGGGGCTACGCCGTACCGCAACCTGTTCCTCAACACCGGCCACGGCACGCTGGGCTGGACCATGGCCTGCGGGTCGGGTCGTTACCTGGCCGACCTGATGAGCGCGCGCCAGCCGCAGATCAGCACCGAAGGCCTGGACATCTTCCGCTATGGCGGGCGTGCCAATCCGCATGCCGCCGCTTTTCAACAGAGTGAAACTGAAACATGCGTCCTGCCCGCGCGTTGATCGACCTGGACGCGTTGCGCTCCAACTTCCGCCTGGCCCGTGAACTGGGCGGCGGTCGCAAGACCCTGGCCGCGGTGAAGGCCGACGCCTATGGCCACGGTGCCGTGGTGTGCGCGCGCGCGCTGGAAGGCGAGGCCGACGCGTTCGGTGTGGCCTGCATTGAAGAGGCGCTGGAACTGCGCGCGGCCGGCATCACCACGCCGATCCTGCTGCTGGAAGGATTTTTCGATGCGGACGAGCTGCCGCTGATCGTGCAGCACCAGCTGTGGTTTGCGGTCGCCGCGCCGTGGCAGGTGGACGCGGTGGAAGCGTTCCAGACCGATGCGCGCTTGACCATCTGGCTGAAGCTGGACAGCGGCATGCACCGGCTGGGGCTGTCGCCGGCCGATTTCCGCAGCGCGCATGCCCGTTTGTCCGCCCTGCCGCAGGTGGGGCCAATGGTGCTGATGAGCCATCTGGCACGTGCCGACGAACTGGACAACCCGCGCACCCGCGAGCAGGCCGCGACGTTTGCCGCCGCGATCGAGGGCTTGGCCGGGGAAACCAGCCTGTGCAATTCGCCGGCGTTGCTCGGCTGGCCGGAAGTGCGCAGTGACTGGGTGCGCCCTGGCCTGATGCTGTACGGGGCGAACCCGCTGCCTGGCAGCAGCGCGCAGACCGCGCGCCTGCGTCCGGTGATGACCATGCAGTCGAAGATCTTCGCGGTGCGCGAGATCGCCGCCGGCGAACCGGTCGGCTATGGCGCGCGCTTTGTTGCCGAGCGACCCACCCGCGTTGGCGTGGTGGCAATGGGCTATGCCGATGGCTACCCGCAGTTCGCGCCTAACGGCACCCCGGTCCAGATCGACGGCCAGCCCGGCCATCTGATCGGGCGGGTGTCGATGGACATGCTCACCGTGGACCTGACCGACCTGCCGCAGGCGGGCGTGGGCAGCACGGTGGAGCTGTGGGGCGAGAGCCCGCGCCTGGACGTGCTGGCCCCGCTGTGCAATGTGAGCGCGTATCAGTTGCCGTGCGCAGTGAAGCGCGTGGCACGCGAAATCCGCTGACGCGCTTCGCGCCGCATGCGGCGCATTTCACGATGCCCGGGATGTTTGGGATGCCCGGTAGTGCCGGCCGCTGGCCGGCAACCAGGCGATGTTCGTGCGTTCATGAGGTTGCCGGCCAGCGGCCGGCACTACCGGAATGCCTGACGCAATGGGGATGCGTCAGGCGGCGGGTAACACTTTCCGCAGCCAGTCATTCAGCATCCGCTTTTCATAGCGCAGCGGGTCGCTGTCCGACAGCAGGCCCACACCGGTGCTGAGATAGCCCATGTCGATCAGCTTTTCGCCGGTGCCCTGCTTCACCACATTGCCCTGTGCATCCTTCAGCACAAAGTCCAGCGTCATGCGCGGCGGATAGATGTCTTTCATGATGCGGATGTCCTGGGCACGCGGCCCGTGCTGCGGCTCGTAATCACCGGCGCGCTTGATGTCGGTAATGGTCACGTCCAGGGTCTGGCCCGGAGCCAGCCGCTTGGCCGCGGTGGTGCGGATGTACTTGGCCAGGTCGTAGACCCAGTTGCCGCGTTCGGCTTCCCAGCGGTTGGAGCTGTTGCGCAGTTCGGTGAACTTGGCCGGGTCGGTCCACTTCACCTGTACCGGACCCTCCACATCCAAGGCACGCGGCGCTTTCGGGTCGCTGACGGTACGCGGTGCCGCCGCCGCGGACAGCGTGGCTAAAGCCAGCAGGCCGCCCAGTGCGGCCGTCATCAGGGTTTTGAGGTTCACTGCGAACTCCCGTAAGTGGTCAGAATGGCCCAAAGCAGTGTGATCCCGATCACAGCCCGGGACAATTGGCAAAACTGCGACAGATTCGTCGTATTCGGCATGAATTCACCCGGGGTACACATGAATCCCATGCTTGACGCTACGAATACGCGGTCTGGATGATGCTATCTCCCAGCGCTCTGCCTGCCACGCCCTTTGAACTCCTTGTCCAGCCCGACCGTACCGACCCTCGAACGCGCCACCCCGGTGGCTCCTGCGCTTGATCCCGCCCTGCACCGCCACGTGCTGGAGGGGCTCAACGCCGGCTTCTGCGTGGTGGAATGCCTGATCGAAGACGGCGTCGGGGTCGACTATCGCTTCGTGCAGGTGAACGAGGCGTTCGAGCGCAGCACCGGGCTGGTCAATGCGGCCGGCCGTCTGATGAGCGAGCTGCAGCCGGCGCACGAGCAGGACTGGTACCGCATCTATGGGCAGGTGGCCCTGACCGGGCGGCCGCACCACTTCGACATGGAGGCGCGCGCACTGGGGCGCTGGTACTCGGTGGAAGCCATGCGGGTCGGCGAGCCGGAGCAGCGCCAGGTGGCGATCCTGTTCTTCGACATCACCAGCCGCAAGCAGGTGGAAGTGGATCTGGCCGAAAGCGAAGCGCGCTTCTCCGCGCTGGCCGACGGCCTGCCGATGCCCGTATGGGTGCTGGATGACCGCGGCCATGCCCGCTTCGTCAACAGTGCGTTCACCGAGTTCTTCGGCGGTGACGAACAACGCGTGCCGGAAGACGTATGGCGCGGCCTGGTGCATCCCGACGACGCTTCGGTGTTCGACTACGAGCTGCAGGAAGCCCTGAAAGCGCAGCGTTCGATGCAGGCGCTGGTGCGTGGACTGCGTTCGGATGGCCAGTGGCGCTGGCTGGAAATGAACGCCCGCCCGCGCTTCTCGCGAATGGGCCGCTTCATCGGCCTGGCCGGCAGCAGCCCGGACGTCACCGAGCGCCGCGAAATCGAAATGGCGCGCGAGGAGCTGCTGCAGTCCGAGCGTGCCGCGCGTAGCGCCGCGGAAAACATGGCGCGGTTGAAGGACGAGTTCCTGGCCACCCTGTCGCATGAACTGCGCACGCCGCTGACCACCATCCTGGGGTGGAGCGAACTGCTGCTGCAGCGGGTGGACAACACCAGCCCGCTGTTCAAGGGCCTGGGCGTGATCGCCAACAGCGCGATGGCGCAGAAGCGGCTGATCTCGGACATGCTGGACCTGAGCAGCATGCTGCTGGGCAAGGTGCAGCTGGAAGTGGAAGTGGTGGACCTGCGTGCGCAGCTGACCGAAGCGCTGGGCGCGCAGGAGCTGGTGGCCGAAGGCAAGGCGCTGGACATGCAGCTGCACCTGCCGGAAGAGGGCGCGCTGGTACTGGGCGATGCCACCCGCCTGCAGCAGGTGTGGTGGAACCTGTTGTCCAACGCGATCAAGTTCACCCCGGCCGAAGGTTCGGTTACCGTGACCCTGGCCCGCGAAGGTGGGCACTGGGTGAGCACCGTACGCGACACCGGCGACGGCATCGCGGCGGAGTTCCTGCGCCACCTGTTCAGCCGCTTCCGCCAGGCCGACGGCACCACCACCCGTCGCCATGGTGGCCTGGGGCTGGGCCTGGCGATCGTGCAGCAGCTGGTGGAACTGCACGGCGGCACCGTCAGCGCGGCCAGCGAGGGGCAGGGCCTGGGTGCCCAGTTCACGGTGAGCCTGCCGTGTTATCAGCCGCAGTCCGATGGCCGTCCGCTGCGCGAAGTCTTCAATGGCCCGATCAGCGAGCAGGTCATCGAGCCTTACCCGCTGCGCGGGCTGCGCCTGCTGGCGGTGGAGGATCAACCCGAAGTGCTGGAGTATCTGCGCCGCATGCTGGAAGAGCAGGGCGCGCAGGTGACGGTGGCGGCATCTGCGGGCGAAGCGCTGGCGCTGCTCGATGCCGGCCGCCACGAACAGGTGGATGCATTGCTCACCGACATCGGCATGCCGGGCATGGATGGCTATGGACTGGTACGCACCCTGCGCGAGGACATGGGGGTGGATGCGAAAGCGCTGCCCGCCGTGGCGGTGACCGCGCTGGCCCGGGCCGATGACCGCAAGCGCGCGCTGGCGTCAGGGTTCCAGGAGCACGTCGCCAAGCCCTATTCGGTGGCGCAGCTGGTGACGGCGGTGCGCAACGTGCTGGCGCAGGCAAGGGCCGAGGCCGGCTGAAATTTGTTGACACGCATGGCGTGCCAAAACGCGAGGAAGATCATGTCACGCACCGCACCTGTTGTTTACACGCACGCCGACGACATCGCGCGCCTCAAGGCACTGCTGCCGCAGCTGCCCGACGAGGCCCGGGTGGAAGTGACGTTGAAGGACGGCAGCCGCGTGCTGGGCACGGTGGCGGTGCGCCCGACCGTGCAGCAGTATCGCGATGCGGAAGAGAATGAAGGCAGCAACGGCGAGTTGCGGCTGGATGATCTGGATGTGCCGGTGCAGCAGCACCATGTCTGGCTGGACCAGATCGCATCGATCCGTGAGCTGCCGCCGATCGAGTGACCGGCGGCATGCACGCTTAGTGCTGGAAGACTTCCGGTTCGGCGTCGAAGCGGCGTGCGTAGGCGCGCTCGTCGGCCACCCGGGCCACCTCATCGTCGGCCAGGTCCGGGGCACCGTAGACCGCATAGGCCACCTGGCCGTCTGACTGGCGGCCCACCTGGTGCAGGCGATAGCGCGCATGTCCGCCGCCGGTATCTTCAGGGTAGTGAACCGGCGGCTGCGCGCCCTCCAGGTCCATTTCGCTGTTGTCGACCACGCCACCGACGAACAATGCACGCATGAGCCAGCTCCGCTACGAAAGAGCCTTTACCCTGACCGACACGATGTTGCGAGGGCATCAAGACCCCGTTGAACAAATGCTAATCGGGGCCGGGCGAGGGCCCGAACCTGAAAAGGTAGAATGGCCGTCTCATTTCAAGACGTACCCCGCATGGCCCCCCAGCACGACGCCCCCCTGGAAACCCTGTTCCTGCCCTTCGGCGGTGCCCTGGACTGGCCTTCCGGCCCGGTGCTGTTCCTGCGCGCCCGCGACGGCTGGCCGCTGCGCGAGCGTGCCCAGCCGGGCCAGCTGGTCTGTGAACAGAGCTTCCGGCCCTTCGCCGCGGCCCTGGAGGCCAGCGGCTGGACGGTGCGTGACGAGGCCCAGCTGGCCGCCGACAGCACCCGCTACCCGGTGGTGCTGGTGCTGCCGCCGCGCCAGCGCGAAGAGGCACGTGCGCTGTTCGCCCGCGCGCTGGCCCTGGCCGCCCCGGGCGGCATCCTGGTGGCCTGCCAGCACAACAACGAGGGCGCGCGCTCCGGCGAGAGCGACCTGCAGCAGCTGGCCGGGCTGGGCGGCAAGCTGACCAAGAACCACTGCCGGGTGTACTGGACCGCGCCGCTGAACGGCCAGCACGACGCGGCGCTGGCCGCGCGCTGGGCCGCGCTGGATGCCCCGCGCGGGATCCTCGGCGGCCGCTTCCAGAGCCGCCCCGGCATCTTCGCCTGGGACCGCATCGACCCGGCCTCGGCGCTGCTGGTGGAGCAGCTGCCGGCCGACCTGGCCGGGCACGGGGCCGACCTGGGCGCGGGCTTCGGGTATCTATCCAGCGAAGTGCTGAGCCGCTGCCCCAACGTGACCGGGCTGGACCTGTACGAGGCCGAAGGCCGCGCGCTGGCGCTGGCGCAGGTGAATCTGCAGGCGCTGGGCAGCAAGGCGACCCTGCGTTACCTGTGGCAGGACGTCACTGCCGGCATCGAGGGCCGTTACGACTTCATCGTGACCAATCCGCCGTTCCACACCCCGGCCCGCGCGGACCGACCGGACATCGGCCAGCGCTTCATCGCGGTGGCTGCGCAGGCGCTGCGCCCGGGTGGGCGGTTGTGGCTGGTGGCCAACCGTCACCTGCCGTACGAGCAGATTCTCAATGAAAGCTTCGGCGAGGTGCGCGTGGCCGCCGAGCGCGATGGTTTCAAGCTGATCGAAGCCACCCGTGGGCGTAGCGGCGGTCGCGCATGAAGCTGGTCAAGCACATCGCCAACCTGGGCTACGGCAGCCGCAAGCAGGTGCAGCTGATGTTCCGCGAGGGCCGCATCACCGACGCCGACGGCGAGGTGCTGTACGCGGACGATGCCGTGGCGCACGAGGCGATCCGCGTCGACGGCGAACCGCTGGATCCGCCGCCGGGGCTGACCCTGATGCTGCACAAGCCGCGCGGCTACACCTGTTCGACCAAGGACACCGGCCGGCTGATCTACGACCTGCTGCCGCCGCGTTTCCGCGAACGCTCGCCGCAGCTGTCGTCAGTGGGGCGGCTGGACCGCGACACCAGCGGCCTGCTGCTGATGACTGACGATGGCGCGCTGCTGCACCGGATCGTGTCGCCGAAGGCGAAGCTGGACAAGGCCTATGAGGTCACCCTGGCCGACGACCTGCGCGGCGACGAAGGCGCACGTTTTGCCAGTGGCACGCTGATGCTGGAGTCGGACGACAAGCCGCTGCTGCCGGCGGAACTGGACGTGCAGGGGCCGCGCCAGGCGCAGCTGGTACTGCACGAAGGCCGCTACCACCAGGTGCGGCGGATGTTCGCGGCGGTGGGCAACCACGTGGACGCGCTGCACCGCAGCCGGATCGGCGGGCTGACCCTGGGGGCGCTGCCGGAAGGTGAGTGGCGCATCCTGGACGCATCCGATCTGGATACGCTGTTCAACGCCGCATGACTCCACTGGCCGCGTTACCGTTCCTGCCCGAGGCGGTCATCTTCGACATGGATGGCCTGATGATCGACAGCGAGCGCGTGTCGATCGCCTGCTGGTCGCAGGCGGCGGGCGAACTGGCACTGCCGATCGAAGACACGTTCTGGCTGCAATTGGTGGGCCTGGGCGACCGCGACTGCGAATTGCTGCTGCGCGAACATATCGACGCAGCGCAGATGCAGGCGTTGTATACGCGCTGCCACGATCTGTACGAAGCCCGCACGCAGCAGGGCTTGCCGCTGCGGCCGGGCATCTTGGAACTGCTGGAGCTGCTGAAGCAGCACGACATTCCGCGCGCGGTGGCGACATCCACGCGTGAACCGCGCGCCTCACGCAAGCTGGCGGCGTGCGGCCTGCTGCCGTATTTCGCCGCCGTGGTGACCAGCAGCGACGTCAGCCACCCCAAGCCCGCCCCGGACATCTACCTGCTGGCCGCGGCCAAACTGGGCAAGGCCCCAGCTCGTTGTCTGGCGCTGGAAGATTCCCCCGCAGGCACCCGCGCCGCTCTGGCCGCCGGCATGACGGTCATCCAGGTCCCCGACCTGGTCGCCCCCGACGCCGCCCAACGCGCGCTGGGCCACCGCATCGCCAGCTCCCTCACCGACGTACACGCGCTGCTGCTGCCGCACTTCGCGCGCTGATTGCTCGTACCACAAATGCCTGCAATTGCATGCTTTACGTAGAGCCGGGCTTGCCCGGCTGCTGTTGGCTTTTGGCGAACAGCCGGTGGTTCACGGTATCTCTGGCTTGGCGGATCGGGATGGGCGTTCCGGGGGACGGCGCAAGTACGTCCCTGTAGCCTCGATCGCCGCATCCATGCGGCTCACGCCCCCTCCAGCCCACCCCGAACCGCCACGACACCGGGTCGGTGGCCATCGAAGATCAAAGTCAACGGCGGTCCCGATCCATTGTCATGCGTTACCGGATGCTGGAAATTTCACGGCGATCGTCTGTCGACCGATCCCACCGGGGCATTTCCGATTCCACCGGGGAGCCACGTGCTTTTGATCTTCCATGGCCACCGGCCAACTGTCTGGGGCGTGCCGGGGTGGGTTTGCGGGACCGTCAAAAACATGGATGTTTTTGACGAGCCTCCACGGATGGATTCACGGCGTGTCCCGCAAACCCATCCCGGTGCGCCCAAACACGGGAACCGATGAACCATCGGTTGTTCGCCAGAAACCAGCAGCAGCCGGGCAAGCCCGGCTCTACGGGAATTAAACGCGCCCGAACACCAGTGCTGCGTTCGTCCCGCCGAAGCCGAAGCTGTTCGACATGACGGTGTTCAACTGCGCATTCTGCGTTTCGCGCACGATCGGGAAGCCTTCCACCGCCGGGTCCAGTTCGCCGATGTTGGCCGAACCGGCAATGAAGCCGTCGCGCATCATCAGCAGGCAGTAGATCGCCTCGTGCACGCTCGCCGCACCCAACGAGTGACCCGACAGCGCCTTGGTCGAGGACAGCGGCGGCACCGCTTCGCCGAACACTTCGCGCACCGCCTTCAGCTCGGTCACGTCGCCCAGCGGCGTGGAGGTGCCGTGGGTGTTGAGGTAGTCGATCGGGCCGCTGACGTTGGCCATTGCCATGTTCATGCAGCGCACCGCGCCTTCGCCCGACGGAGCCACCATGTCCGCACCGTCCGAGGTCACGCCGTAGCCAACCAGCTCCGCGTAGATGCGTGCGCCACGGGCCACCGCGTGGTCGTAGTCTTCCAGCACCAGCATGCCGCCACCGCCCGCGATGACGAAGCCGTCGCGGTCCTTGTCGTACGGACGCGATGCCGTTTCCGGGGTCTCGTTGAAGCGCGTGGACAATGCGCCCATGGCGTCGAACATCACGCTCATCGACCAGTGCAGGTCTTCACCGCCGCCGGCGAACATGACGTCTTGTGCGCCGTGGCGGATCAGGTCCGCTGCCGCACCGATGCAGTGTGCCGAGGTGGCGCACGCGGCCGACAGCGAATAGCTCAGGCCCTTGATCTGGAACGCCGTGGCCAGGCAGGCCGACACCGTGGAGCACATCGTGCGCGGCACCATGTACGGGCCGACCTTGCGCACGCCACGCGCGCGCAGGATGTCAGCCGATTCCACCTGCCACTGGCTGGAACCGCCGCCGGAACCGGCAATCAGGCCGGTACGCGGATTGGCGACCTGGCTTTCATCCAGGCCGGCATCGGCGATCGCATCGCGCATCGCGATGTAGGCGTACGCCGAGGCGTCGCTCATGAAGCGCTTCAGCTTGCGGTCGATCTGTGCGTCCAGGTCCAGCAGCACGTTGCCGCCCACATGGCTGCGCAGGCCCGCTTCCGCGTGGTCGGGCAGCGGGCGGATGCCCGCCTTGCCTTCACGCAGTGCGGTCGAAACGGTGTCCAGATCATTGCCCAGGCACGAGGTGATGCCCATTCCGGTGATGACTACGCGACGCATCAGAAGTTCTCGGTCGAAGTGAACAGACCTACACGCAGGTCTTTGGCGGTGTAGATCTCGCGGCCGTCCACGAGCATGCGGGCATCGGCCTGGGCCATCACCAGCTTGCGGTTGATCACACGGGTGATGTCGATTTCATAGCTGACCAGCTTCGCTTCCGGCAGCACCTGGCCGGTGAACTTCACCTCGCCACAGCCCAGCGCACGGCCACGGCCAGGTGCGCCCAGCCAGGTCAGGTAGAAACCGGTCAGCTGCCACATTGCATCCAGGCCCAGGCAGCCGGGCATCACCGGGTCGCCAATGAAGTGGCAGCCGAAGAACCACAGGTCCGGGCGGATATCCAGTTCGGCGCGTACCATGCCCTTGCCGTGCGGGCCGCCGTCTTCGCGGATGTCAGTGATGCGGTCGAACATCAGCATCGGGTCGTTGGGCAGGCGACCACTGCCCGGGCCGAACAGTTCACCGCGGGCACTGGCCAGCAGCTGTTCGCGCGAGAACGCGTTGAGACGAGTCATGGAAAGCGCAATCCTGAAGAAGTTGCAGCGGAAACAGGCGCTGAGAGTGCAGACAAAAAGTGATTCAATCAAACGTTTTAACCGTACGCCGGCGTAGTGTTTTCAGCTTGAAAAACGCATGTTGTTGTTATGAAAAGACCATACTCAAGCGTGTGGCTGTAATCTTGTTCATCTGAATCCCAAGCCTGCCAACGTGTCCGCCCTTCGCAAGATCATTCATGTCGACATGGACGCCTTCTACGCGTCGGTGGAGCAGCGCGACAATCCGTCGCTGCGCGGCAAGCCGGTGGTCGTGGCGTGGAAGGGCGCGCGCTCGGTGGTGTGCGCGGCCTCGTATGAAGCGCGCGTGTTCGGGGTGCGCTCGGCGATGCCGGCGTTGCGTGCGGAACGGTTGTGCCCGGATGCGGTGTTCGTACCGCCGGATTTCACCCGTTACAAGGCGGTGTCACGGCAGGTGCGCGAGATCTTCCTGCGCCACACCGATCTGGTCGAGCCGTTGTCGCTGGACGAGGCTTATCTGGACGTCACCGCGCACAAGGGCGGCATGACCGTGGCTACCGAGATCGCGCAGCTGATCCGCGCGCAGATCCGCGAGGAAACCCAGCTGACCGCCTCGGCCGGCATTGCGCCGAACAAATTCCTGGCCAAGATCGCCTCGGACTGGCGCAAGCCGGACGGGCAGTTCGTGGTGCCCCCGCATCGGATTGAGCAGTTCCTGACCCCGCTGCCGGTCAAGCGCGTGCCGGGCGTGGGCAAGGTGATGGAAGGCAAGCTCAGCGAACTGGGCATCGTCACCGTCGGCGATCTGCGTGCGCTGCCGCTGGAGGCGCTGCAGGCGCGTTTCGGCAGCTTCGGTGAAAGCCTGTACCGGCGCGCGCGCGGCATCGACAACCGGCCGGTGGAGCCGGATCAGCCGGTGCAGTCGATTTCCGCTGAGGACACCTTTGCCGAGGACCTGCCGCTGGAGGCGCTGGAGCCGGCGATTGTCGAGCTGGCCGCGCGCACCTGGCAGGCCACCCGCAAGACCGAGCGGGTGGGGCACACCGTGGTGCTGAAGTTGAAGACGTCGCAGTTCCGGATCATCACCCGCAGCTTTACTCCGGAAGCACCACCGGCGTCGCTGGAGGAACTGCGCGATATCGCGCTGGCACTGCGGGCGCGGGTGGACCTGCCGGTGGAAACGCGGTACCGGTTGGTGGGGGTGGGGTTGGGTGGGTTCCGCGAGCCGGACGAGGTTGTACAGCCGGGGTTGTTTGACGCATGAAAATCCCCGAATCCGCACGCGCCCCATCACACCTCAATACGCCACAGTCGCAATCTGCTTCCTGTACTGCGGCGTCTCGATCTCACTCACAAATGCATCGGCGTAATCGGCATAACTGATCCGGCTATGCCCATCGGCCCCGACCAGAAACTGCTTCGCCTGCGTCCGGAACCCACCCTTCTGCGGCCCCGGACCAATCTCGGCGGCCGGCGAGTAGAAGGTCCAGTCCAGGTCATCCACCTTCTGCAGCAGGTTGAACGCCTGGCGCGCGGCCAGCGCCACCGGCTTGTACGCGTCCGGGAAGCCCTCGGTGTCCACCAGTTGCACGCCCGGTGCCACTTCCAGGGTGCCGGCCCCGCCGACCATCAGGAAGCGCGGCACGCCGGCCTGGCGCGCGGCCTGCACCAGCTGGCCGGTCACCGTGGTGACGGTGGACGGGTCGTCGCCCGGACGCGGGCCGAACGCACTGGCCAGCACGTCGTGGCCGGCAATCACGGCCGCCATCGCGTCGGTGTCGTCCAGCGCGGCAATCGCCAGCTGGGCTCGGTCCAGTTCGGCCGGCAGGCCGGTGTCGCGGCGGACGATGGCGGTGACCTGGTGGCCCCGTTCCAGGGCCTGGCGGGTGATTTCGCGACCGATATTGCCTGTGGCACCAACAAGGGCAATCTTCATGAGCTGCGTTTCCGCTGAGAGAGGATGCTCAGGTTATGCGCCTGAAATCGAACGAAAAACCGCGTATAACGGCCTAATTTGTTGCATGGATCGATCAGATGGACCGGATGACCGCGATGACGGTGTTCGTGGAGGTGGTCGAGCGCGGCAGCCTGACTGCGGCGGCCGAGGCGCTGGACATGTCGCGGGCCATGGTCACCCGCTATCTGGCCGAGGTGGAGCGCTGGCTGGGGGCGCGCCTGCTGCACCGGACCACACGCCGGATCAGTCTGACTGGCCCGGGAGAGGCCGCGCTGCTGCGGTTCCGGCAGATGTTGGCCATCGGCGAGGAACTGCACGGCGAGCTGGCCACTGACAACCCCGAACCCCACGGCGTGCTGCGGGTGACCGCCAGCGTGTCGTTCGGGCAGTCGCACCTGGCCGCGGCGGTGGCTGGATTCGTCCAGCGCTACCCGCTGACCCGGGTCGAGCTGCTGCTGGTGGACCGGATGGTGAATCTGGTGGAAGAGCGGGTGGACGTGGCGGTGCGCATCTCGCGGGCGATCGACCCGAACCTGATTGCACGGCCGCTGGCGCGGTGTCATTCGGTGCTGTGCGCATCGCCGGCGTATCTGGCCGCGCACGGCGCACCGGCCACCGCCGATGCCCTGGCCGCGCACAACTGCCTGACCCACCATTACGTGGGCAAGAGCGTGTGGCAGCTGCAGCGCGACGGGCGCACCGTGAGTGTGGCGGTGGGTGGCAACATCAGTGCGAATGAAGCCTCGTTGCTGGTGGAGGCGGTACGTGCCGGTGCGGGCATCGCGATGTTGCCGATCTACCAGATCGGGCCGCTTCTGGAATCCGGTGAGCTGGTGCAGGTGTTACCGGACTACGAACTGGACGAGATGGGGCTGCATGCGGTGTACGCCTCGCGCCGACAGTTGCCGGCGGTGATGCGCAGCTTCCTCGATTTCCTGGTGGAACGCTTCGCCAGCGAGGAATTCCGGTTACGCATGTAGGACACGCATGGCGGGTTTACGTGCACAGGATCATGGCTTTGACACGCATGGCGTGTCACTACGATCCTTGGTCGGGCGATGTTGGGGTCGAACGTTGTTGGGGGTACCTGACCTGTAGGGACACGCCATGCGTGTCCGTGATGTGCCGGAATACAATCGTGGCTCCCCCGTTTCCCGGTGATCCCGCTTTGCCTTACCCCTACCCGCTGGTGATCTTCGACCTCGACGGCACCCTGGTCGACAGCGCCGCCGACATCGCCGAAGCCCTCAACCGCACCTTGGACGATGTGCACCTGCCGCGCGTCCCCGAAGCCACCGTCCACACCTGGATCGGCGACGGCGTGCGTCGTCTGGTCGAACAGGCCTTCACCGCAGCCAATCACGATGCTGATCCGAACGCCGTCATGCCCGGTTTCATGCGCCACTACGAGGAATGCCTGCTGCGCAGCCCGCGCTTGTATGACGGCGTGGTGCCCGCACTGGAAGCACTGCGAGAGCAAGGCGTCACGTTGGCCATCTGCACCAACAAACCGCACGCGATGGTGGGCCCGCTGCTCGCGCATCTGGGCGTGCAGGGCTACTTCGCGTTGGTACTGGGAGGCGACTCGCTGCCGGAGCGCAAGCCCAGCGGCGCGCCATTGCGACATATCGCAGCCGCCTTCGATGTCGCACCTTCGGATGCGTTGATGGTCGGCGATTCGATCACCGACTATCGCGCGGCGGTAGATGCCGGCATGCCCATTGCGCTGGTGCGTTACGGCTATCCGCGCGGGCTGGACCTGGAGGCCGTGCAGGCGGTGGCGGTGATGGATGATCTGCGCGAATTGATCGCGGATTGACATGTGCCGACCAACGGTCGGCACCTACCGGGCCCGGACGGTTGATGCGTGCCCGATATGGACGGTAGCGCACGACCGTTGGTCGTGCGCCGCCCGCATCATTTCGGCTGGTAACGAATGCTCAACCGGTACTCACGCCCCGGCTGGTTGTACCAGGCCACGGTTTCGTACTCACGATCAAACACATTGCTCACCCGCCCCAGCACCGACCAGTCGCGGCTGATCGCATATTCCAGACGCAGGTCGACCGTGCCATACCCCGCCAAGCGCACCGTGTTGGCCGCATTGTCGTAACGCTTTCCAGCCCCGAACGCAGTGACGCCAGCACGGAACCCACCGAAACTGCGATCCACATCCAGACGCGCGGTGTTCTGCGCACGACGCGCCAGCAAGTTGTCGAACTGGGCACTGCCGTCGGTACGGTTGCGCGGATCGGTGTGGCTGAGCTGCGCATTGAAGTCAAAGCCTGCCACGCTGAGCGAACCGGTCAGTTCGGCACCGCGGATGCGTGCCTTCTCCACCTGCGACATCATGAAAGTGGTGGCGTCGTAGGTGATCAGATCATCGATGCGGGTTTCATACACATCCAGACCCCAGCGCCAGCCGTCGCCCTGCTGCGCGATGCCGAGATTGGCACTTTTGGATTCTTCCGGGTCCAGCGTCGGCACGCCGCTCCACGGGTCATACAGGTCGCTGAAGGTAGGAGCCTTGAACGCGGTGCCGTAGCTGGCATTCAAACGGAAGCCGCCGCCCAGGTCCATGCCCCAGCCCAGGCTGCCGGTGGTGTGGTTGCCGAACTGCTCGTTGTCGTCGTTGCGCGCGCTGGCCTGAAGGTGGTGTGCACCGAAGCGGGCCTGGTACTGCACGAATACGCCGGTGTTGTCACGGCTGTCGACCAGATAGCCGGCGCTGCTGCCGTCCAGGTTGTCCTGGCTCCAGTCCACCCCCGCACTGAGCAGCTGGCCCTCGGCCACGCCGATGTCGGCCTGCACCGAGGCGCTGTCGCGGTGGGTCTGCGCCGCACCCAGCCAGGTGCTGTCGTTGTAGTTGTCCGACTCATTGTCGGCGCGACCGACGTTGGCGGTCAGGGTGAAGCGCTCGCTCGGCGCATAGCGCACCTTGCCGCCCAGCACCTGCTGCAGGGTTTCCGAGTAGTTGTAGTAGCCGTCGTAGTGGTTCTCGCCTTCGGCGCGTAGCGCGGTGCCTTCGACGCTGAGCGAGTCGGTCAGCGCATAGCCGCCGCGCAGGCTCATCGACAGGTTGCGGTAGCCGTCGCGGTCGGGTTCGTCCGCGCCACAGCCGGCAAAGGTGGCTGCATCGCCACGGCAGCTGTTGATGCCATCGGTGTGCTGATAGGCGATATCGGTGCCGAACCAGCCGCGCTCGCCGCTGCCGCCAATGCCGCCGCTGGCCTCGCGCAGGCCGTTGCTGCCGCCACCGAGCTGGAAGTGCGGGGCAAAGGTGCCGGTGTTGCGGCGGGTGAAGATCTGGATCACGCCCCCAATCGCATCGGCACCGTACAGGCTGGACTGCGGGCCGCGCACGATTTCCACGCGTTCAATCTGCTCCAGCGGCAGGTCCTGGATCATCGCCAGGCCCAGGTCGCCGGTGTTGATGCGCACGCCGTCCACCAGCACCAGGGTGTGGGCGGAATTGGTGCCACGCAGGAACAGTGAGCTCTGCTTGCCCAGCCCACCGCTGTTGTTGAGATTGATGCCGGCGCGGCCACGCAGCAGGTCCTGCAGCGACGCCGACTGGCTGCGCTCGATCTCGGCGCGGTCGATCACCTGTGCCGGTGCGATGCTGTCCTGCAGGGCAATCGGGGTACGCGTGGCGGTGACCAGCACCTGGTCCAGCGCGGTGGCATCGTCCTGTGCGGCGGCCAGCAGCGGCAGTGCGCTCAGCACGGCCAGGGTAAGGGTTTGCAGCTTCATCAATCACTCCGGGTACCGCGCACGCCCGCGCGGCAGGGAAAAGGAGGATCACGCTGCAACGGACGACGACGGTGGGCAGGCGCGCACGGCACTGCTTGCCGCCGCCATGCCCGCCGCATCGCAACCAGTCAGCTTCAGGGCCGGTCTCCGGGCTGGCGGGTCGAGCGGACGCTGTCTGCTCGCGCCAGGCACCTTCCCATGCCGCAGCACAGTGGTATCTCGCCTGGCTTCCACGCTTACCGTTGCGGGGGCAGCGCCGGCCTGTTCACCGGCTTCCCGTTTAAACCGCAGCCCAAAAGCTGCGGTCACCCAAAAGCACGCGGATTCTATCCTGTAGGGACACGCCATGCGTGTCCGCGACCCTGTCCGGCACCGCGCGTTGACACGCATGGCGTGTCACTACGGGTCTTCGTGCCCGTCTTCTTCTTCCTCATCCACCACCCGCTCATACACCGGCCCAGACGCCGGCGGAGCCTTCTTCAGCGGCTGCTCGGCAATGATCGCCTCGTACTCCGCCACCAGGGTGGTGCGGCGCGCTTCCGGCAGTTCCTGCCAATGGCAGTCCTGCAGCGCGCCTTCCAACGAATACAACAGGTTCAAGCTGGGCTTGAAACCGGCCCGCTTGACCTTCACGAAGGCCCCGACCGCCCCGATGGCGGCCAGATCCTCCGGCGTGCGCAACCCGACCTGGCGCAGCCAGGCAGCACTCTTGGGGCCGATGTTGCGCAGCTTGGCGCTCATCCCAGGGCCTCGACGAACACCGCGGCAATGGCTTCCAGCCCAGCCTGGTCGTCGGCATCGAAGCGGGCCAGCACCGGGCTGTCCAGGTCGAACACGCCGATCAGGGTGTCGCCCTTGAACAGCGGCACGACCAGTTCCGAGCGCGAGGCCGAATCGCAGGCGATATGGCCTGGGAAAGCGTCCACGTCTTCAATGCGCTGGGTGGTGCGGGTGGACGCGGCCGCCCCGCAGACGCCCTTGCTCAGCGGAATGCGCACGCAGGCCGGCAGGCCCTGGAACGGGCCAACCACCAGCTCGGTGCCGTCGAAGAAGTAGAAGCCGGCCCAGTTCAGCTCGGGCAGGGCGTGGTACACCAGCGCCGACAGGTTGGCGGCATTGGCGATGCGGTCCGATTCACCGTGCACCAGGGCGCGGGCCTGGGCCAGCAGCTGGCCGTACTGTTCCGGCTTGCTGCCGGTAAGCGAGGAAGAGGTAAACATGGCCGCAGTCTAGCGTAGGGACACGCCACGCGTGTCCGCGATAATGCCCCACCGTTCATCACCGACGATCCCCATGTCCCAAGGCGTCCCGTTCCCGCCCGCTGTCTACGTCACCGGCACCGATACCGGCATCGGCAAGACCTTCAGCAGCTGCGCCCTGCTGCACGCCCTGCGCCTGCAGGGCCTGCGCGCGGTGGGCATGAAGCCGGTCGCCAGCGGTTGTGAGATGACCCCGGAAGGCCTGCGCAATGAAGACGCCGTCGCCCTGCGCGCCGCCAGCCACCCAATGCCGGCCTACGCCGACCTCAACCCGTTCGCCCTGCCAGAACCGCTGGCCCCGGAACTGGCCGCCGCCGACGCCGGCGTGACCCTGTCGCTGCCGCCCATCCGGGCCGCGTTCGAGCGCCTGCGGGCCCAGGCCGACACCGTGGTGGTGGAAGGCGTGGGTGGCTGGCTGGCCCCGCTCAGTGCCGACCTGGACCAGTCACATCTGGTCCACGCCCTGCAGCTGCCGGTGGTGCTGGTAGTCGGCCTGCGGCTGGGCTGCCTAAATCACGCCCGGCTCAGTGCGCAGGCCATCGCCGCGGCCGGTGCGACCTGCATCGGCTGGATCGCCAACGAGGTCGACCCTCAGATGGCGCGCATCGACGACAACGTGGCGATGCTGCGCGCGCGCCTGCCGATGCCGTACTGGGGCCGGTTGCCGTATTCGCCGGGGGCGGATCCAGTCGAGATGGCCAGGCATCTGCAGGTGCCAATGCAACAATTCTGAAGGTGCAGGCGGGACGGGCTACCTACCATGGCATCCCCATATGAATGGTCCATTGCGAAATGCCCCACAACATCACTGGCGTCTACACCCCGCAACCTCTCGCATTTTCGACAGCGAAGGTTGCTGCTGCCTCTCCTGAAATTGCCACCACCCATCGTGGTGCACAGCCGGTCAACGTACAAAATGGCCCGGGCATTTTTGCTGCCAAACCAGAAGGCAACCCGACCATGGTTGCGTTCGAACAGCGACAGATGGGCGGCGTAACCTACAGCAGGGAGACCGAGCCGCTGCCGTGGAACTCACTGGACATCCTTCCTGCAAAGTTGCAGTGTCTACTGGGCGATGGCATGGACGTTACGTTTCATCGTGTAGTGGGTATTCCTGCGAAGCTGGATCCCAACCACACCTACACGTTCCTTGGCCGTGACCCGGCCAAGAATGATCAGGCACTGGTCGCTGTCAAGCTGAAAGATGGTCGGCGCGAAGTCTTCGAAATGACGTTCGACTGTAACGTTCTGAGACATCTTGCGCTTCAGATCGAGCCTGTGATGTAACCCATTACCGCACCGAAACCGTGGCCACCAGCCGCGGTTTCTCCCGGTACAGGGTGGGGTACTGTTGTTTCAGTGCCTCCACCTTGGGCAGGTCGTTGATGCGGATGTACAGGTTGTCCGGGTGAAGGGTGAGGTAGTTCTGGTGGTAGCCCTCGGCACGGAAGAACGGCTTGCCGCCGTCCACCTGCGTCATCACCTTGGCCGGGTACACGCGTGCCTGTTGCAGCTGGGCGATATAGGCCACGGTGGCCGCGCGCTGCGCTGGGCTGTCGGCATACACGGCTGAGCGATACTGGGTGCCGTGGTCGGGGCCCTGCCGGTTGAGCTGGGTCGGGTCGTGTGCGACCGAGAAGAACACCTGCATCAGCTGTGCGTAGCTCACCTGGGCCGGATCGTAGGTCACCTGCACGGCTTCGGCATGACCGGTCTGCCCAGTGCCCACGCGTTCGTAGCGGGCGTCGCCGGCGCTGCCGCCGATGTAACCCGACACTGCATTCTCAACCCCTTTCATGTGCTGGAACACGCCCTGAACACCCCAGAAGCAGCCGCCGGCAAACACCACCTGCGCGCGCTGCACATTGGGCTGTGCCAGCACCGCCGGACCCTGCGGAGCCGGCAGCGCCACGTGACCGGCGGGTGCCGCCATCACCGGGCGATCCAGGCTGAGCACCGCGGTGATCGTCAGTGCGGCAATCGCGGCAGCAACGCCGCCCGCCACCATCTTTTCCATTGCGATCTTCATGGTCGTCTCCTGCGTTCAACCGAAGGTGAAGGCGTAGGCATGCACGCCGGGGTCGAGGAACTCGATCTCGAAGGTGCGCTCGCGCACCTCGCCGTTCTGGCGGATCAGCTGATACAGCCGGTTGCCATCCACCTGGCCGCTGCCGTCGGCGGCGCTGTCGCCCCCGGCGCTGGCACCCGGCGGTTGGCCATCAATGCGCACGCGGTAACGAACCGGTTTGCCATCCGCTCCCGGCGACAGCACCAGGTGCAGGTCGCGGGCATGGAAGCGGAACGCAATGCGGTCGCCGGCGGCTTGCGAACGGGCATCCTCATCGGCTACGGTCCAGCGCCCACCCAATGCCCACTGGTTCAACGCCAGGGTGCCGGGCACGGTGTAATCGGCGGCTCGGTCCGGTCGTTGCCCACCGGGCGAGGCGAAGTTCTCCGCCCGCGCATGGCCCAGATAGGTTTCCGGTGACTTCAGGTTGCCCATGTCGGCCTGGCGCTCCACGCCTTCGCGGCTGGCGGCCATGCTGCGCGCCATCGACGGTGCGTCGTCCGGCAGCGCATGCCCGGCCTCACGCAGCAGCTGGCGGATGATCTGCTCGGACTGCGCGTAGTTGCCCTCGCCGAAGTGATGCGCGCGGATACGCCCCTGCGCATCGATGAAGTAGTGCGCCGGCCAGTAGCGGTTGTTGAAGCCGCGCCAGATGGCGAAGTCGTTGTCCACGGCCACCGGGTAGGTGACCTTCAGGTCCTTCACCGCGCGCTGCACGTTGCCGAGGTTGCGCTCGAAGGCGAACTCCGGCGCATGCACCCCGATCACCACCAGGCCGTGGTCGCGGTAACGCTCGGCCCATTCGCGCACGTGGGGCAGGGCGCGCAGGCAGTTGATGCAGGAGTAGGTCCAGAAGTCGACCAGCACCACCTTGCCGCGCAGCCCCGCGGCGTCCAGCGGCGGGCTGTTGAGCCAGTCGGTAGCTCCGGCCAGCGAAGGCAGCTCGCCCTCCACCGGCAAAGTACCGTCGCCGCTGTGGGCGGCCGACATCATCATCGCCGGGCCGGCGGCGTCTTCCTTTGCCGGCAGCACGTCCAGCAGGCCCTGCTCAAGCTTGGCCGTGCTGACGGTCGAGAGACGGGTCAACACACCGGTGTCCCAGCCCATGGCGATGGCGACCACCGCCAGCAGCGCGGCCACGCCCAGCCCGCGCCGGATCCATTCGGTGGTGCCCAGGCGCTGCTTGAGTGCGTTGAACACGCGCCCGCCCACCCACAGCGCCAGGGCCAGCGAGGTGGCCGCGCCCAATGCATACGCGAGCAGCAGGCCGCTGGTGCCGACGCTGGCTCCCTGCAGGGCGGCCCCGGTGAGGATCAGGCCCAGAATCGGGCCCGCACACGGAGCCCACAGCAGGCCGGTGGCCACGCCGATCAGCAGCGAGGTGCCCACGCCGCCTCGGCCCTGCGCGTCGGCCGCATCGGCGCGTGCACTCAGCCGCGCGCCGGCACGCTGGAACGGTGACAGCAGGTGGTCCGCCACCCTTGGCAGCAGCAGCGCCAAAGCGAACAGCGCCATCACCACCAGCGCGATCCAGCGCCCGATCTGGTTGGCCTGCGCCACCCACTGGCTGCCCACGGCAGCGAGGCTGGCGACCACGGCGAACATCAGCGCCATGCCGATCAGCAGCGGCAACCCGCTGCGCAGGAACGGCCGGTCGGCGCGCGCGAACACGAACGGCAGCACCGGCAGAATGCACGGGCTGAGCAGGGTGAGTACGCCGCCCAAGTAGGCCAGAACAAGCAGAATCATGAAGTGCCCTCAATGAAATTCATCGCCACACCATTCATGCAGTACCGCAACCCGGTCGGGCGCGGCCCGTCATCGAACACATGGCCCAGATGCCCACCACAGCGCCGGCAGTGCGCTTCCACCCGCACCATGCCGTAGCTGGTGTCGCGGTCCTCGCCCACGGCGTCATGCAGCGGGGCCCAGAAGCTCGGCCAGCCAGTGCCGCTGTCGAACTTGGTCGACGAGGAGAACAGCGGCAGCGCACAGCCGGCACAGGTGAACGTGCCCTTGCGGTGCTCCTTGTTGAGCGGGCTGCTGTACGGGCGCTCGGTGCCCTTGCGGCGCAGCACCGAGTACTGCGCCGGGGTCAGCTGCTGCTGCCACTGCGCCTCGGTACGCATCACCTCGAATTTGCGCGCCGGTTCGGCGGCGGCCACCGGGGCGGCGCGGCTGCAGGCGGTCAGGCCAAGCAGGCCGCCGGCCACCCCCAGGGCACTTACGCCGAGCAGTTTGCGACGGGTCAGGCGCATGGCAGGTCTCCAGCCAGGAACGATGCGGCCATGCTGCGCCCGGGGCAGTCAACGAATCCTCACGCAGGGTTAAATTTTCCGTGACACATTCAGGTGCGTGAGGGTCGACAATGCACCCATGAACAGCGCCAAACGTGTCCTGATCGTCGAAGACGACGTCCACATCGCCAACCTGCTGCGCATGCACCTGCGCGACGAGGGCTACGAGGTCACCCACGCCGCCACCGGTGACGAAGGGCTGCGCCTGGTCGAAGAACAGCCGTGGAGCGCGCTGGTGCTGGACCTGATGCTGCCGGGCGTGGATGGCCTGGAGATCTGCAAACGCGCACGCGCGATGGCGCGCTACACCCCGATCATCATCACCAGTGCCCGCGCCAGCGAGGTGCATCGCATCCTCGGGCTGGAGCTCGGTGCGGACGACTACCTGGCCAAGCCGTTTTCGATGCTGGAACTGGTGGCGCGGGTGAAGGCGCTGCTGCGCCGGGTGGAGGCACTGGCCCAGAACGCACGGCTGGACGCCGGGTTGATCGAGGTGGCCGGGCTGCGCATCGACCCCATCGCGCGCAGCGCGCAGGTCGATGGCCGCGCGCTGGAACTCACCCCGCGTGAGTTCGACCTACTGGCCTTCTTCGCCCGCCACCCGGATCAGGTGTATTCGCGCATGGACCTGCTCAACCAGGTGTGGGGTTACCAGCACGACGGTTACGAGCACACCGTGAACACCCACATCAATCGCCTGCGCAACAAGATCGAGCACGACCCGGCCGCCCCACAGCGCATCCAGACCGTCTGGGGACGCGGTTACAAGCTGGTCAGTGAATCGGGCGAGGGCGCGGCATGATCCGGCTCACGCTCTCGCAGCGGCTCACCGCGGTGTTCCTCGCCCTGCTGCTGGCGTGTGGTGCGGCGCTGATGTGGATCCAGATGCGCAGCACCGCCATGCACGAGCAGGAAACCGTGCAGCGCCTCTCGCGCGGCCTGGCCGAGCACATCGCGCGCAGTGGTGAACTGATGGATGCGCGCGGTATGCGTGGCGGTGATGTGCGCGCGCTGTTCGGCAAGCTGATGGCGGTCAACCCCAGCGTGGAGGTGTACCTGCTGGACGAGCAGGGCCGCATCCTCGGCCACGACGCGCCGGAAGGGCACCTCAAGCGCGACCGCGTGAACCTGGGTCCGGTGCAGGCACTGCTGCGCGATGAGCCGCTGCCCATCCTTGGCGATGACCCGCGCAGCGCCACCGGCCACAAGGTATTCAATGCTGCGCCCCTTTGGGTGCAGGGGCGACAGGTGGGCTACATCTACGTGGTGCTGGTGGGCGAGCAGCGCGAGGCACTGGCGGCCAACGTGGCCGGCAATGCGGCACTGCGGACCACGCTGTGGTCATTGGCCATCGTGGTCGGGCTCGGCCTGCTGGCCGGTGCCTTCGCGTTCGGCTGGGTGACCCGCCCGCTGCGCCGGCTGACTGCACGCATCCAGGCCTTCGACGTGGACACCGCCGCGCCGGCTGCGCTGCCGCCGCCCGCCGAGCTGCGCCCGGGGGAACGCGATGAGCTGGCCATCCTCGAGCACAGCTTCGGCCACATGAGCCGGCGCCTGGGCGAGCAGTGGCAGCAGCTGCGCGAGCAGGACCTGCAGCGGCGCGAACTGGTGGCGAACATTTCGCATGATCTGCGCACGCCGCTGTCGTCGCTGCACGGGTACCTGGAAACGCTGTCGCTCAAGGACGCCACGCTCAGCGCCGAGGAGCGCCAGCGCTACCTGGGCATCGCGCTGGCACAGAGCCAGAAGGTCGGTCGACTGGCGCAGGCGCTGTTCGAACTGGCGCGGCTGGAACACGGTGGGGTGGTGCTGGATGTGCAGGCGTTCTCGCTGCCGGACCTGCTGCAGGACGTGTTCCAGAAGTTCGAGCTGGCGGCCGAAGCACGCCGACAGACGTTGTCTGCCGAGATTCCGCCGCGGTTGCCGGCGGTTCGCGCCGACCTTGGGTTGATCGAGCGGGTGCTGACCAATCTGCTCGACAACGCGATCCGGCATACGCCGGAAGGCGGACGGATCACCGTCACTCTGCGTGCGGACGAGGCGAAGGTGTGGGTGCGGGTGGCCGACACCGGCCCGGGCATCGCGCCGGAACGGCGTGCGCAGTTGTTCCACACCCCGCCGGCGCTGGGCAGCCAGCGACCGGACAGTGGTGGGCTGGGATTGCTGATCGTGCACCGTATCGTGCAGCTGCATGGTGGGCAGATCCGGCTGCTGGAGAGCGAGGCGGGGGCGGTGTTCGAGTTCGCGCTGCCGGTGTGATGTCGGGCGCTGCACTCCTTCCACGCCCGGAAACGCATGAAAACGACCAGCGTGGCATCATCATGCACACGTCCGAGCAGAGCTTGCCATCGTGTCCAGATCCTCCCCGAACTACAGCATCGCCGCGTTGATGAAGTACGCGCGCCGGGAACCCTGGGAGGCCGTGCTGGGCGCTTCCATGGAGGCACATCTGGAACCGGCCAGCGCGGAGACCGGATTATCCGTTGAAGAAATAAACGAGGAACTCGGAGAGGACTGGCAAGGCCCGGTGTTCGGATGCGCTTTCGAGCATGCGCTGACGCTTGAGATCGAACCGGATGGCCGGAATCTGGTCGACGACTATCTGAAACGTCGCGGATGGAGCGAATCCCGAAGCAATGTGGTGTATCTGAACGCGCTTCGTCACTCAGTACTCTCTCTCTACCTTGTAAGCGAGGTCGTTCCGGGCCGCTCCATGCAGCTGGAGGATATCCTTCGCGGCGGTGACCCCGTGGAAGTGATCGAGCACTCGGCCACGCAATTGCTGGTGCAGGGAGACGTCATCGCCGCACGAGTCATGGAAGTGGAGGGAGTGCATCTGCTTTCCGGCGGGATGCTTCCCTTCCGCGCGATCGGTCGGGACGACTGCGTGCTTGAAATCCTACGCGAATGGCATCAGCGTCGGGATCCGGGTGATGCGCTGCCGGAGGATGCACAACTCCGCGAATTGGCCCCCTTGATATGTACCCGTTGGTTGGTCAACGGGCTGGTGTCCTCCGGCCGAGCCGAACCCCCGCAATTGCTGAATGCGGATGGGGAGGAAATGCTGTTTCATCACATCGATTTTCCGCTGGCCAAGGGGACTCGGGTCGCCGAGGTGTCCCGCCTGCTCTCCGCTGCGGGATGGTTGATGCTGGCAGACGATGGAGCGTGGCTTTGGGTTCCAGAGGACGCGGCCAAGGCCCAAGGCGAGACCGGCGGGGTGCGCATATTGGGCGATGTGACGCTTTCGCAGCGCCGACTGATCGCGCAAGTGAACAGCACCGACCGTGCGCTCGAGATCATTGACAGGCTGCATGAGCTGCTGGGCGACCGGATCGGAGAGCCCGATGTTTCGGTGGATGCGCTCGAACCCTGGCTGGATGACGACGCATCGGAGGATGGGACCGATGACCTTTCCGCGATCAGCGTCGATGAGGCCGAGCGGGTGGTCCACGCCGCGTTGACCGAACACTACCGCGCCACCTTGGACATGAGATTGCCGGCATTGGGTGGCGTAACTCCTCGAACGGCTGCAACATCCGAGGCGGGACGGGTGAAGGTCGAGGCCTGGCTGCGCTCACTGGAAGAGGGGGCAACAAAATCGGGTGGTCCCATCTCGACGTACGACTTCACCTGGCTATGGGAGGCGCTTGGGCTGAGGGGCCGGCATCACTGACGGCACATTGCGCATGTTCCAGGTTGTACGTTGACGCGCATGGCGCGTCACTACGCGGGGTTTGGCCCGGTAACGCATGGAAACCACTGGCGCGATGGCATGATGTCGTCCCAATCCGTCACACGTCGGGTACCTGCATGCGCTTCTGGTTCTGCCTCGTCTCGCTGCTTTGCACCACGACTCCCACCTTCGCGGCCGACACCTGCCCCGACACCGCGGCCCTCGAACCCGCGCGCGCCGTGGTCCGCGACCTGCAGCGCATCACCACCCCCAACGGCATCCAGGAGCATTACGCCACGCCGATTGGCGGCCTCAACCAGTGGCTGACCATCCGCGGCCACGACCGCACCAACCCGGTGATCCTGTTCGTGCACGGCGGTCCCGCCAGCCCATCCACGCCCAGCCTGTGGCAGTTCCAGCGGCCGTGGGAGGAATACTTCACGGTGGTCGACTGGGACCAGCGCGGGGCAGGGAAGACCTATGCGGAAGCCACGCCGGAACAGATCAAACCGACCCTGACCATCGACCGCTACGTCGATGACGCCATCGAAGTGGCCGAACACCTGCGCACCCATCTGGGCCAGCCGAAGGTAATTCTGATGGGGCACAGCTGGGGCACCATCGTCGCGTTCAAGGCCGCGCTGAAGCGCCCGGACCTGTTCCATGCCTACGTGGGCATCGGCCAGATCATCAACCAGGTGGAGAACGAGAAAATCAGCTTCGACTACGGGCTGGCGCAGGCGAAGGCGCATGGCAACGCCAAAGCCGTGGCCGCGCTGGAGGCGATAGCGCCGTACCCGGGCAACACGCCGATCACCCGCGAGCGAATCATCGTGGCGCGCACCTGGCCGCAGTTCTACGGTGGATTGACGGCGTATCGGGACGATTCGAAGTACTACTTCGGTGCGGCGAAGCTGTCTCCGGAGTACAGCGATTCGGACCGCTGCAATGTGGACAAGGGCAGCGTGCTGTCACTGGATCCGCTGCTGCCGCAGATGTTGACGGTGGATTTCAATCCGGTGAAGCAGTTCCCGATTCCGGTGGTGATGTTCATGGGCCGGCACGATTACACCACCCCGACTGCGCCGACGGATCGTTGGTTGAAGGCAGTGGATGCGCCGTTCAAGCAGGCGGTGTGGTTCGAGCATTCGGCGCACATGGTGCCGTGGGAGGAACCGGGCAAGACATTGATGACGCTGGTGCAGGTGGTGCGGCCGTTGGCGGAGCCGTAAACAAAAAAAAGACCCGACAGAGGGAGGGATCTGTCGGGTCTGGGATCACGTGGGGGGAGGGACCCACGCGAAATCCGTTCGGTTGTCGGCTCAGCGTTTGGCGGCGAAGGGTTGCCGCGCCAGTTCGCTCAGCGCTTCAGTCGCTTTCAATCCCAGGCCAACGACTTCCTGGTGCGCGGTGGTCCAGCGCTCCAGATTGTCCTTGACCAACTGTGCGCCTTTCGGTGCCAGCGTGCCGGGCTCGGATGACTGCACGATTTCACCGAAGAACCCGCTGGTGGCGGTGATGTTCTTCTCCAGCGTCTTCAACTGCACGCCGAACATGCTCTCGGCGTTTTCCAGTGCGAGCCGGTTGGCACGCGTGGCCGTGGCGGCCAGCTGGCGGGTGTAGTCGCTGAAGGAATCGGTGAACGCGGACGCCATGGGAGGACGGCTCGTGAACTTGATGCATTGCAGCATACGCCGATTTTGACGCGATGCAACATATTTTTCCCGAACCGGTACGGATTCGTGGAAAGTTCATTTAAATCAATAATATGAATGCCGACCAACGGTCGGCATCTACCCGCGATACCGGCACCCGGACGTGCAGGTCTCATGCACGGTCACTTCGCTCAATTCCGGCAGGCTCGGCTTGAGCTCATTCCAGATCCACCGCGCCAGCACTTCGCTGGTCGGGTTCTCCAGGCCGGGGATGTCATTGAGGTAGTGGTGGTCCAGGCGGTCGTAGATCGGCTTGAAAGCCGCCTTCACGTCGCCGAAGTCCATGATCCAGCCGGTGTGCTCGCCCGGCTCGCCTTCCACCTTGAGTTCCACCCGGAACGAATGGCCATGCAGGCGCGCGCACTTGTGGCCCGGCGGCACGTTGGGGAGGCGATGGGCGGCCTCGAGGGTAAAGACTTTGAAGATTTCCATGCGCGCATTGTAGCGGGGCCGCATGACCGCAGCGGGTCCTGTCGTGCGGCAATGGTTTCACAAGAACATATCCATCCGGATGAAGCGATGATACATTTCGTTATATCCGCATGAAGCGATGTTATTGGCCCGTTAACGGCCCGGCATGGATTACTGCGGAACTGTCGTTCACCACCCCACTGACGTACATGCCCAAGCACACCCTTCTCGTGGCCGCATTGTCGGCCGCTCTGGCTACGCCTTTGTCCGCATTTGCCGACGCCAGCCCGGATGCCGCTGCCAGCGGTGCCAGCAAGACCCTCGACGCGGTCCGCGTGACCGGTTCCAACATCAAGCGCACCGACACCGAGTCGGCCAATCCGGTGCAGGTGATCGGTCGCCAGGAGATTGAAGCGACCGGCAAAGCCACCGTCGCCGACCTGCTGCGCTCGATCTCGGCCAATACCGGCAACGCCAACAACGAGACCACCAACAATGGCTGGGCTTCGGGTTCGGCCGGCATCGGCCTGCGCGGTCTGTCGCAGAAGAACACGCTGGTGCTGCTCAACGGCCGTCGCCTGGCCAACTACGGCTTCCCGGCCGGCGGGCTGTCGGACACCTTCGTCAACCTCAATGCACTGCCGATGGTCGCGGTGGAACGCATTGAAGTGCTGAAGGACGGCGCTTCGGCGGTGTACGGCTCCGATGCCGTGGCCGGCGTGGTCAACATCATCACCCGCCAGGGCTTTGAAGGCGCCGAGCTCGGCGGCAGCGTCGGCACCGCCGACCAGGGCGGGTTGGACGAGCAGAAGCTGAAGTTCATCGGTGGCATCGGCGATCTCGACACCGACGGCTACAACATCCTGGTCAGCCTGGAAGGCTACAACCGCGAGCGCCTGGACCAGGACGACCGCGACCTGACCAAGAGCGGCATCTATACCGACAAGCCCGGCGGCCGCTGGAATGGCTGGTCGGCCAAGGGCGCGCGCTATCTGGTCAACGGCGTCTCGGTGCCGATGCTGGATGCCAACGGCAATTGCCCGGAAAACACCACGCGGGTAGCCAGCGCGCCGATCGATGGCCTGGCCGGCGACACCTGCGGCTTCAACCTGGCTCCTTACACCACGCTGATTCCGTCCACCAAGCGTTACCAGGCCTACGTCAACGGCACCTTCCGGGTGAACGACAACGTTGAAGCGTTCGGTGAGGTGATCTACAGCAACATCAAGGGCGAGGCGTGGTTCGGCAGCAGCCCGTTCTTCACTCTGGAAAGCGGCCGCTTCGCGCTGAACGCCGACACCGGGCTGGCCGAGCCGGTGTCCTCGAACCTGCCGGCCAGCAGCCCGTACAACCCGTACGGCCGTGCTATTCCGATCGAATACACCTTCTTCAACCTGGGGCCGTCGATCAAGACCAACCGCTCGCAGGCGTATCGCGGCGTGGTCGGGCTGCGTGGCAGCCTGCAGAACTGGGACTGGGAAGTGGGCGCGTTCGGCGCACGCAGCAGTGAACGTGAAACCGTCTCCGGCGGCTTCGCCAACCGCTGGGCACTGGCCGACGCGCTGGCCACCGGAAGCTACAACCTGCTCAATCCCTCGGCCACCCCGCAGGCCGTGCTGGATGCGATCAACCTGAGCACGCTGCGCCCGGCCGAGTCCGTGCTGCAGGGCGTGGACGCCAAGATCTCCGGCGCGCTGGGCAGCACCTGGGCCGGTGAAGTCGGCTTCGCCGCCGGCGTGGAATGGCGCCGCGAGAAGCTGGACTCGGAGAATCCGTGGCAGATCGATGCCGGCCTGCAGGTGCGCCCGGCGATTGCCGAAGTGCACGGCGAGCGCAAGGTGACCGCCGCCTACGCGGAAGTGAATGTTCCGCTGGCCGAGAAGCTGGAAGTGCAGGCCGCCGCGCGCGCCGACCACTACAGCGACTTCGGCGATGCGTTCTCGCCCAAGCTGAGCCTGCGTTGGCAGCCGCTGGACTTCCTGCTGGTGCGCGCGGCTGCATCGAAGGGCTTCCGCGCACCGTCGCTGTCGGAAAATTCCAACAGCACCAGCATTGCGTACGGCAGCGTGATCGACCCGCGTGACCCGGACGTGCCGGGCTCGCGCCAGAACCCGACCTTCTTCACTGTCGGCAACAGCGACCTGAAGCCGGAGCGCACCCGCAGCTACAACCTGGGCGTGGTGCTGTCGCCGTGGAGCAACACCAGCCTGAGCGTGGACTACTACCGCATCGAACTGGAGAACCTGGTCGGCACCAACAACACCCAGACCCTGGTGACCAACGACGTGCCGGGTGCGGTGCTGCGCGATGAGCGCGGCAAGCTGCAGGCGGTGTACAACCGCTACCAGAACCTGAGCGAGCTGAAGACCTCCGGTTTCGATGTGGAACTGCGCCAGCGTTTCCCCACCACCAGCGCGGGTGACTTCACCCTGAGCAGTGCCTTCACCCACGTGCGCAACTACAGCCGCCCGACCGTGGTCGGCGGACCGCTGGTCGACTACGCCGGCAGCAACCTCGGTGCCACCCTGCCCAAGAACAAGGCCACCACCACGCTGGACTGGGCCCTGGGTGATTTCCGCACCGCGCTGACCTGGTACTACACCAGCGGCTATGACCAGAAGGCCAGCGCTGCGGCGACGGCGGTACAGGATCGTGTGGATTCCTACAGCCAGTTCGACCTGTACCTGGCCTACACCGGCGTGGACAAGCTGACCCTGTACGCGAAGGTGCAGAACCTGGCCGACGAGGAGCCGCCGTACGACGCCTCGTTCCCGGGCATCCGTGCGCCGTACGACTTCAGCCAGTACGACCTGCGTGGCCGCTACTTCACCGTGGGTTTTGATTACCGCTTCTGATTGGGGGATTGTTGTGTCCTTGTACCGAGGTGTTTCGCGTCGTGCGCGTTGGTTGCTGGCATCGGTGTGGCTGTTGGCCGCACCGGCATTCGCCCAGAGCGACTATTTCTTCCCGAAGGCGGGTGAGTTCGATCCGTCCATTCCCACCCCGCAGCAGTTCCTGGGCTACGAGATCGGCAGCCGCTACACCCGGCACGACCAGCTGGTGGCCTACTTCGACGAGTTGGCCAAACACTCGGACAAGATCAAGGTGCAGCGCATCGGCACCAGCTATGAAGGTCGACCGCTGCTGATCGCCACCATCACCTCGGCACAGAACCAGCAGCAGCTCGAGTCGCTGCGCCGCCAGCATGTCACCCTGGCCGACCCGGCGCAGCCGCTTTCGGCGGCCGGCAGCAGCCCGGTGGTGGTGTGGCTGGGCTACAGCGTGCACGGCAATGAAACCTCCAGCGGCGAAGCCGCGCTGCTCACCGCGTACTACCTGGTGGCCAACCGCAGCCCGGAAACCGCGCAGTGGCTGCAGCAGGCGGTGGTGCTGGTGGACCCGGCGCAGAACCCGGACGGCCGCGACCGCGCGGCCAGCTGGCACAACGCCTATGCCTCGTTCCCCGCATCGGCTGATCCGGCCGACAAAGAGCATGTGGAGCCGTTCCCGCAGGGACGCACCAACCACTACTTCACCGACCTCAACCGCGACTGGCTGGCGCTGACCCAGCAGGACACGCGGCCGAAGATCGCGTTCTTCCACCAGTGGTACCCGAACGTCCAGATCGACTTCCACGAGATGGGCAAGGACAGCACGTACTACTTCGAACCTTCCCCGGCGAGCATGCACAGCCCGCTGATTCCGGCCGCGTCGTACGAGTTCAACAAGACCCTGGCCAAGTACCACGCGCAGTCGCTGGATGCGCTGGGCTCGCTGTACTACACCGGTGAGAACTTCGACAACTTCTCGCCGGTGTACGGCTCCACCTATCCGGACTTCCATGGTGCGGTGGGCGTGACCGTGGAACAGGCCAGTTCCCGCGGACGCGTGCAGGAGTCGGTGAATGGCCTGCTGACCTTCCCGTTCACCATCCGCAACCAGGTCGCCACCGGCCTGGGCACGGTGCGCGGTGCCGTCACCGAGCGTGATGGACTGCTGAAGCTGCAGAAAGAGTTCTTCCAGTCCGCGCTGAAGCAGGCTGGGCAGCAACCGGTGAAGTCGTTCGTGTTTGGCGATGCGCACGATCCGGGCCTGACCCGCCGCCTGCTCGACCTGCTGCTGCAGCACCAGATCACCGTGCAGCCGCTGACCAGCGCGGTGACCGTGGACGGCCAGCGCTTTGAGCCGGGCAGTGCGTACGTGGTGCCCACCGCGCAGCCGCAGTTCCGGTTGGTGCATTCGATCTTTGCCGAGACCCCGCCGATCAAGGGCGATGTGTTCTACGGCAGCACCTCGTATGCGATTGCACCGGCCTATGGCGTGGCGTTCGCCGGCAGCCGCAGCCGCGTTGCGGGCGGCGAGCGCGTTACCGCACTGCCCGCCGTGCAGGGCGGGGTGAGTGGCGGCGAAGCCGGCTACGCCTATGTGTTCGACTGGCGCGACTACAACGCCAGCCGTGCGCTGTATGCACTGCAGGCAAAGGGGCTGCTGGCGCGCGCCGCGTTCCAGCCGTTCACCGGCAGCACCGGCAGCGGTGAGCAGAACTTTGCACGGGGTAGTGTGGTGATTCCGGTCGCCGGCCAGCCGCTCAGCGGAGCCGCCCTGCGGGCAGCAGTGGACGAAGCTGGCCGCAGCAGTGGCGTGCAGATCCAGGCGCTGGCCAGCGGCCAAAGCCGCAGCGGCATCGACCTCGGCAGCGACAGCGTCAAGTCGCTGCGCAAGCCGGCGGTCGCGCTGGTAATGGGCGAGGGCGTCAGTGCCACCGAGATCGGCTCGGCCTGGTTCCTGCTCGACCAGCAGCTGCAGTTGCCTGCCAGCAAGATCGATCCGGCGCAGCTGGGCAAGATCAACCTGGACCGCTACACCAGCATCGTGCTCGCCGGTGGTACCTACACCGGCGTGGATGCTGCGGCCGTGGCCGCGCTGAAGCGCTGGATCAACGCCGGTGGTTCGTTGGTGACCTACGGCACCGCCTCGCGCTGGGCAATCGAGCAGAAGCTGGCGGATGAAGTGCTGGGCCAGGAGGAGCAGGCGGCGGACAGCGGCCGTCGCGCGTTCGGCGATCAGCGAGACATCGCTGCCATCGAGCGGGTCAGCGGCAACATTCTCAGTGCCGAAGTAGATACCAGCCATCCGCTGGGTTTCGGCCTGCCGCGCACGCAGCTGGCGGTGAACAAGGAAAACGGCATCAGCTTCAAGCCGAGCCGCAATCCGTTCTCCACCGTGGTGCGGATTGACGACAGCCCGCGGGTGAATGGCTATCTGTCGGAAACCAACCGCAGCCGCGTGGCCGGCACCGCCTGGTTGCTGGTCTCACCGCAGGGGCAGGGCAATGTGGTGTTGTTTGCCGATGATCCGGCGCACCGCAAGTACTGGCATGGCACCGAACGTCTGCTGTTGAACGCTGTGTTTTTCGGCAACCTGTTGAATCCGACCAAACCGCGCGGGTGAAAGCGACACGCGCAGCGCCGGGCTTTGCCCGGCGTTGCGCGCGGGCCACCCCAACACACCGGGCGTGAACAAAACGTATTGCGAATCATTCGCAACAGGCATAGGATGTCGGCCGCCGGGATTGCCCGATGCCATCCGCGAGTGCCTGCCATGTTTGTCCGCCCGTTTGCCGCGCTGCTGTTGGCTGCGCTGGCCCTGCCTGCTGCCGCACACACGCCGTATCTGGCCCCGGCCACCTTCGAGGTCCGCCCGGACAGCGTGGTGACCCTGGACGCCAGCTTCGCCGAAACCTTCTTCGTGCCCGAAGTAGTGTTCGACAACAGCACCTTCGCGGTGACCCTGCCCGATGGCAGCACCACCGCACCGGACACCGTGCACCTGCTCAAGACCCGGGCCGTGGTCGAGCACACCCCGCCGGGCCAGAAGGGCACCTACCGCTTCAGCACCGGCAACCGCCTGGGCGCGGTGTTCCGCACCTGGGAGCTCAACGGCAAAACCGACTCCAGCCGCGACCCGGCCAAGCTGCTGCCGGCCGGCGCGAAGCTGACCAGCCACTACCAGAGCCTGTCGCGCTCGGAGGTCTACCTGACCGCCGGCGGCCCGACCACCACCGCGCTCAAGCCGTACGGCAAGGGCCTTGAACTGGTCCCGGTCACGCACCCGAATGATCTCTACCAGGGCGAGCAGTTCGACTTCAGCGTGCAGTACGACGGCAAGCCGCTGTCCGACCAGAAGGTGGAAATCCACCGCGCGCTGGGTGATGGGCACACGCAGCCCGCGCCGGTGGTTGTCACCACCGATGCCGCCGGCAAGGCGCGCTTCGCATTGACTGAAGCTGGCCGCTACCTGGCGCTGATCCGCTATCGCGGACCCGCACCCGCCGGTGCGGCCGCGCCGATGTACGGCAACAACTACACGCTGAGCTTCCGCGTTCTCGAACCGTAACCGCCACACTCACTGGGGAGACCACCATGAAGACCGTCCGACTCACCGCTGCCGTGCTGGCAGGGGTGCTGGCCCATGCCGCCCACGCGCAGCCTGCGGCTGCTGAAGAAGCGCCCGCGTTGTCGCCCACCGCCGCCGCGTTCCTTGCCCAGTTCGGCGAAGACGATGCGCAGAGCCTGACATGGGCGCAGTTCGAGGCGTTCCGCCAGCAGCGCTACACCGCCACCGATACCAACAACGACGGCACCGTGGATGCGCAGGAGTACGCAGCTGAGTACCTGCAGCGCTTCGATGCGCGTCTGGCAAAAGCGCGTGCCGGGCACCTGAAGCAGACCGACACGCGTTTCAAGGCACTCGACCGCGAAAAGGACGGCCGCATCAGCCGCGCCGAGTTCGATGCCGCCGGCGAGCGCACCTGGGACGGGTACGAGAAAGCACAGAACGCCACCCGCGAAGATGCGGCCGCGACCAACCGCGACCCGTTGAAAATGCCGACCTCGCATACCGCCAACGGCATGTTGGAACTGTATGACCAGAACAAGGACGGTGTGGTGGATCGTGCCGAGTTCGATGCGGTGCGTGCGGCGCAGTTCACCGCCACCGATACCGACCGCGACGGTGCCCTGAACCTGGCCGAGTACACCGCCGAATTCGAACAGCGCCTGGATGCGCAGCGGTTGAAGGTGCGCGCCGATGCTGACCGTCAGTCCAAGGTGCGCTTTGGTGCGCTGGATACCGACAAGGACGGTCGCATGACCTTTGCCGAGTACCAGGTGTCGGGCAAGCGTCTGTTTACCCGCGCCGACAGCAATGGCGACGGTGTGGTCGATGCACGCGACCCTGAGCCGGCTGCTGGGTCGCATTCGGCCAACGGAAACCGATAAACCGGTAGGTCACCACCGTTGGTGGTGACGCGCGCACACCCGACACCGCGAGGTCACGACCAACGGTCGTGACCTACCCATCATGGTTCCGCCCGCCGGACCCACCCACCGTGGTTCGGACCCCCGGTAGGTCACGACCGTTGGTCGTGACGCCCGCATACCCGAACACGCACGCCCCCCAGCCCCGCTCGATCAACTCGATCGCCGCAGCCAGGAACGGCCTCCACTGCCTTCCACTTTTCCCTGCGGAGTTTCCCGATGAAATCCCCCCTTACCCTGCTCACGCTGGCGATCGCCGCCAGCCTGGCCTCACCCGCCTACGCTGATGCTGCGGCCGTCGACAGCACCCTGGACACCATCCAGGTGACCGAGACGCGCAAGCAATCCAACAACCAGAATGTCACCACGCTCTCGGCCAGCGACCTGCGTCAGCAGGGCGCGCAGAGCATGGAAGACGCCATCCGCTACGTGCCCGGCGTGGAGATGGTGGATCTGGGCCGCGCCGGCTTCAACGGCTTCAACATCCGTGGCCTGGAAGGCGACCGCGTCTCCATCACCCTGGATGGCCTGAGCTTCCCGCAGAGCATGGATCCGGGCACCTACCAGCCGTACGAGTTCTTCCGCTCCGGTCGCGGCAGCGTCGATCTGGAAGCGGTGAAGACCGTGGAGATCATCAAGGGGGCCGATGCGATCACCGCCGGCAGCGGCGCACTCAGCGGCGCGGTGATGTTCACCACCAAGGACCCGGCGGACTTCCTGAAGGCGAGCGGCAATGACAGCTTCGGCTCGGTGAAGTACGGCTACACCGGCTCCAGCGACGAGAACATGGGCTCGCTCACCCTGGCCAACCGGGCCGGCCGCTTCGAATCGCTGCTGGTCTACACCAAGCGCAAGGGCCACGAGACCGAGTCCTGGTACGACAGCACCGACGTCCTGCTCGGCCCGGGCCGCCGCACGCCGGATCCGGTTGATCGCGACAGCGACAACGTGCTGCTCAAGCTCAACTTCCTGGCCACCGGCAACCAGACCCTGGGCGTGATCTACGAACGCGCCCGCGCCACCAATGACGTCGACAACTGGACCCGCAGCGACGGCGTGGGTTCGTACTACTTCCGCAGCGCCGAAGACCGCAGCGACCGCGACCGCTACGGCCTGAAATACACCCTGCGTGCCGGCAACGTGCTGTTCGACAGCCTGGACGCCACCGCCGATTACCAGAAGAACTACATCCAGGGCCAGACCAACGTGCAGGTGGCCAACGGCACCGCCGCGACCTATGGCACCCGCTGCTCGGTCAATGCGCCGTGCTCGCGGCAGGAAGACCGCTGGGATACCCAGAAGCGCCAGCGCGTCGCCCTGGATTTCGACAAGAGCGTCGAAACCGGCAGCGTCCGCCACGACATCGTCTACGGTGCAGCCTGGCAGCAGGCGAAGATTCACTGGAACTCCGTGGATTCGCGCTGGGGCAATGATGGCAGCCTGTTCACCCGCGACACTGATCCGTCGCTGTGGCCGGACACCCGCGAAACCAACCTGACCGCCTACGTGCGTGACCGCGTCCGCCTGCTGGACGATCGCCTCAGCCTCACCGGCGGCCTGCGCTATGACCGCTACAAGTACACGCCGGAAACCTCGGTTGGCGGCAACGGCCAGTCCGGTTATGAAGACGGCGGCGACAGCGTCGGTGTGTCGAAGTTCTCTTCGCCCACCTGGAACCTCGGTGCCGAGTTCAAGTTCACCGACACCCAGTCGCTGTGGGTGCAGGGCGGTCGTGGTTTCCGTGCCCCCGGCGTGAACGACATGTACGGCACCTCGTCCACCACCGAGGTGACCCGCGTCTCCGACGGTGCCACCGTGACCGTGCCCGATGGCCGAAGCAACCCGAACCTGGAGGCCGAACGCAGCCTCAACCTGGAACTGGGCTGGCGCTTCCAGGGTGACCGCCTGCGCGCGGGACTCTCGGTGTTCCGCGACAAGTACAGCAACTTCATTGACACCGCGCAGTTCGTCGGTGACCCGAATACCCAGTACAGCACCACCGTCCGTGGCGTTACCACCGTCACCAACGGCTACGTCTACACCATGCCGATCAACCGCGGCGAAGTGGAAGTAAAGGGCGTGGAGGCCGAAGGCATATGGCTGCTGGCCGATGACTGGCTGGCGCGCCTGGCGTATTCCTATAACGAGGGCACCGACAACGACGATGAGCCGCTGGCCAGCATCATCCCGGCCAAGGCCGTCGGTGGCCTGACCTACAACGCACCGTCGCGGAAGTGGAGTGTCACCGCCAACGTCACCCATCAGCAGCGCAAGGATCCCTCCGACTACGGCCGCAGCGTGACCAATGGCAGCTACGGCGAGGAAGTGGTGCCGGTGTATGCCTACAAGGCGCGCGAATACACCCTGCTGGACGTGTTCGGCAGCTACGCGATCACGTCGCGGCTGCAGCTGACCGCCGGTGTGTACAACGTGTTCGACAAGGAATACTACCTGTGGAACCGCGTGCGTACTGCCGGTGCAGGCACCGCCGTGTTCCAGGGGGCGACCAGTCCGGAAGGCATCGGCCGCTGGTCGCAGCCGGGGCGTAATGTGCGCTTTACGGTGAGCTACGACTTCCTGTAATTGCTCGATGACCAAACAAAAAGGGCGACGCAATGCGTCGCCCTTTTCATTCATTCCGCTCGGATCAACCCGCGCGGTGACCACCACCGCCCTGACCGCGGCCGCCCTGGCCGCGACCACCGCCGCCGCCGGCACCGCCACGGCGCTGGCCCTGCGGCTGGCCGCCGCGCGGGGCACCACGACCGGCACCGTCACGCTGGCCGCCGCTGCTCTTCTTCGGGCCCGCATGCGCGTGGCGCGGAGCCTCGCTGTGCGGACGGCGGGCGTGGTTCTTGCGCGGTGCGCGCTCGCCACCCGGAATCTCCGCCTTGCCCGGCGCGCTGTTGCCCCAGCGGATCGGCGTCTGCGGCTCGAAGCCCGGCACGTCGCGGATGTCCATGTCGCGGTTCAGCAGGCGCACGATCTGGCGCAGCAGCTTGGCTTCGTCCTGCGCCACCAGCGAAATCGCCTGGCCGGTCGAACCGTTACGGCCGGTACGGCCGATACGGTGCACGTAGTCTTCGGCCACCATCGGCAGGTCATAGTTGATGACCTTCGGCAGTTCGTTGATGTCGATGCCGCGCGCCGCGATATCGGTCGCCACCAGCACGGTCACCCGGCCGGCCTTGAAGTCGCCCAGTGCACGCAGACGCTGGCCCTGGCTCTTGTTGCCGTGGATCGCTGCGGTCTTGATGCCCGACTTTTCCAGGAACGTGGCCAGCTTGTCACTGCCGTGCTTGGTGCGGGCAAACACCAGGGTCTGCTCGCGGCTGTCCTGCGCCAGCAGGTGCAGCAGCAGATCGCGCTTGCGGGCGCCGTCTACCGGATGCACCTTGTGGGTGATGGTTTCGGCCACGGTGTTCTTCGGCGTCACCTGGATCTGCTCCGGGTTGCGCATGAACTCCAGCGCCAGCTGGCGGATGTTGTCTTCAAACGTCGCAGAGAACAGCAGGGTCTGGCGGTTCTGGCGCGGCAGCTTGGCCAGGATGCGCTTGATCGACGGCAGGAAGCCCATGTCCAGCATGCGGTCGGCTTCGTCCAGCACCAGCACTTCAATGCCGGACAGGTCGACGCTGCGACGCTCCAGGTGGTCGATCAGGCGGCCCGGGCAGGCCACCAGCAGGTCCACGCCACGGCGCAGCACGTCGAACTGGTTGCCCATGCCCACGCCGCCGTAGATGCAGGCGCTGGGAATGCGCAGGTACTTGCTGTATCCGCGCAGGCTGTCATGCACCTGGGTGGCCAGTTCGCGGGTCGGGGCCAGCACCAGCGCACGCGGCTTGCGCGGGCCGTCCACGGCCTGCGGGTTGGTGCCCAGGTGCTGCAGCAGCGGTAAACCAAAAGCAGCGGTCTTGCCGGTACCGGTCTGTGCACCGGCCAGCAGGTCGCGCCCGGCCAGGGCCAGCGGAATGGCCTGTTCCTGGATCGGGGTCGGGTTTTCATAGCCCTGCTCGGACAACGCGCGCAGCAGGAACGGGGCAAGGCCCAGGTCTTCGAAAGACATCGGTGGAAAGCTCCAAAAGCAAAGTAACGCCGGGCCGGTTGGCCAGACGCGCGGCAGATCGTGTGATCGGCTGACTCGGAGCGTTCCCGTGAACCGCGCTGCGAGGAGTAGGGTGCAGCCAACGCGGTGCGCAGGCTGGACTGCAAGACGAATGGCGTCGGAGTGGGGGCGGGCGAGGGGTCGAAACCCGGTTCGCCGGCGATCCCGAAGGGAAACGGACGGCCGCTGCAGACCGGCGGATGATAGGACAAATTGTGCAGCACATCAATTTTCCCATTCAGGTTCACCGCCCGGGATCGTTTATGGTCCTTATGACGCATTGCGCCTTGGCTCCTGTGCGCATTTGGTTACACTCGAAACCTATTTTTCTGCGTTCGACGGATATCCACCCATGAAGCTTGGTTCTTTGAAGGAAGGCGGTCGCGACGGCACTCTGATCGTGGTCTCACGCGACCTGCGCCAGGGCGTGCGCGCCACCGGCATCGCGGCCACCCTGCAGGCCGCGCTGGAAGACTGGACCCACCTGGCCCCGCGCCTGAACGCCCTGTACGAGTCGCTCAATGACGGCAGCGCCGACGGCGTGTTCGACATCGACCTGCAGGCGCTGGCAGCGCCGTTGCCGCGTGCCTATGAATTCGTCGACGGCAGCGCCTACCTGCCGCACGTGGAGCGCGTGCGCCGCGCCCGTGGGGCGGAGGTGCCGGAGAGCTTCTACACCGACCCGCTGATGTACCAGGCCACCAGCGCCGGCTTCTACGGCCCGCGCGACGCAGTCAAGGTGGTCAGCGAGGAATACGGCATCGACCTGGAAGCCGAGCTGGTGGTCATCACTGACGACGTGCCGATGGCGGTCACCCCGGATCAGGCCGCCGGCCATATCCAGCTGGTCGGCCTGGTCAACGACGTGTCGCTGCGCAACCTGATTCCGGGTGAACTGGCCAAGGGCTTCGGCTTCCTGCAGTCCAAGCCGCGCTCGGCGCTGTCGCCGGTGTTCGTCACCCCGGACGAGCTGGGCGAGGCCTGGCAGGACAGCAAGGTGCACCTGCCGCTGGTCACCCATATCAATGGCGAATGGTTCGGCGCGCCGGAAGCGGGCGTGGACATGCAGTTCAACTTCGCCCAGCTGGTCGCCCACGCCGCCAAGACCCGCCCGCTGGGTGCGGCCACCATCGTCGGTTCCGGCACCATCGCCAACGAGGACACCAGCAAAGGTGCTTCCTGCTTTGCCGAGCAGCGCACGGTGGAAACCCTGCGCGACGGCAAGCCGAGCACGCCGTTCATGTCGTTCGGCGACGTGGTCCGCATTGAAATGTTCGACGCCGCCGGCGACAGCATCTTCGGGGCGATCGAGCAGCGCATCGAGCAGGCGGCCCGGCCCTGAGCATGAGCGCTGAATCACTCGAGCTGTTCAGTTACTGGCGTTCCAGCGCGGCCTACCGCGTACGTATCGGCCTGAACCTGAAGGACCTGCCGTACGACATCACTCCGGTGCACCTGGTTCGCGATGGTGGCCAGCAGCACAGTGAGGGATACGCGGCGCTGAACCCCCAGGAACTGGTGCCCACCCTGCGCCATGGCGAGCAGGTGCTGCACCAGTCGATGGCGATCCTGGAGTATCTGGACGAAGTGTTCGGCGGCCCCTCGCTGCTGCCGGACGACGCGGCCGGGCGGGCGCGGGTGCGTGCGCTGGCCCAGCTCGTGGCGTGCGACATCCATCCGCTGAACAACCTGCGGGTGATGCAGTTCTTCAGTGATACCTGGAATGTGCCGCAGGTCGAGCGCGAAGACTGGACCCGGCACTGGATCCAGCTCGGCTTCGAGGCGATGGAGCGGATGCTGGTGGAATCGGTGGAGACCGGGCGTTTCTGCCACGGTGACACGCCCACGCTGGCCGACTGCTGCCTGGTGCCGCAGCTGTACAACGCGCGACGCTTCAATGTGGACCTGGGGCCGTATCCGACCCTGGTGCGGATTGAAGCGGCCTGTATGGCGTTACCGGCGTTTGAAGCTGCAAAGCCGGAAAACCAGCCCGACGCGGTGTGAGGGTATCGACCAACGGTCGATACCTACCATTTGTCGAACGTCCTGGACCGTCCGGTAGGTATCGACCGTTGGTCGATACCCCCGTAAATCAGAACCCGTGCGTGATGCTCGCCGGGGTAGCCGCCGAATAATCCGCATACGGATCATGCTCGCCGCTGCCACCTTCGGACAGGCGGAACTTCAACGCCAGACCATCGCGCGAATCGGCCGCGCGCAGCGCCTCTTCCTGCTCGATGATGCCGCTCTTGGCCATGCGGAACAGGCACTGGTCGAAGCTTTCCATGCCTTCTTCCAGCGAGCTTTCCATCGCCGCCTTGATCTCGTGCACCTGGCCGCGGCGCAGCAGGTCGCGGATCATCGGGGTGTTGATCAGCACTTCGGTCGCCGGCAGGCGGCGGCCGTCCTGACCCTTCACCAGACGCTGCGAGATGACCGCGCGCAGGTTCAGCGAGAGGTTCATCAGCACGTTGCGGTGCGCGCTTTCCGGGAAGAAGTTCAGGATGCGCTCGATGGTCTGGTCGGCATTGTTCGAGTGCAGCGTGGCCAGGCACAGGTGACCGGTTTCGGCGAACGCAATGGCCGCCTCCATGGTTTCCGCGTCCAGGATTTCGCCGATCAGGATCACGTCCGGTGCCTCACGCATCGCGTTCTTCAGCGCGTTGTGGAAGGCATGGGTGTCCAGGCCGACCTCGCGCTGGTTCACGATCGACATCTTGTGCTTGTGCAGGTACTCGATCGGGTCCTCGATGGTGAGGATGTGACCGGTGGTGGTGCTGTTGCGGTGGTCGATCATCGACGCCAGCGACGTGGACTTGCCCGAACCGGTCGAGCCCACCACCAGCACCAGCCCGCGCGGGGTCATGATGACGTCCTTCAGCACCTGCGGCAGATTCAGCTCTTCAATGCTGGGAATCTTGCTGCGGATGGCGCGGATGACCATGCCCACTTCGCCGCGCTGCTTGAACACGTTGACGCGGAAGCGCCCGGCGTCGGGCAGGGCGATGGCCATGTTGAGCTCCAGGTCGCGCTCGAATTGCGGCACCTGGCCCTCGTCCATCAACGAATAAGCGATTTTCTTGACCATGCCCGGCGGCAACCCGGTGTTGCCGAGCGGGTAGAGCTTGCCCTCGATCTTGATGTACACCGGGGCTCCGGTGGTCAAGAACATGTCCGAGGCGTTCTTTTCGGTCATCAGCTTCAGGAAATAGCCGATATCCATGCGAAATCTTTCCCCAACAAACGGCTTCGTGCCATTGCAAGCACGGCGCAGGCTTCCGACAATGGCCGTGCACAGACAACCTGGCAACGGCCCCCCCAATGAATCGTAGCTTCGCACAAATACGACGTACCCCGGCAGTTTTCATCTCTGGATGCGTGATGGCGTGCGCATTCGCGCTGTCCGGACCGGTCCTGGCCCAGGACGGCGCGCTGGAGCTGGCCCAGGCCCGCCAGGCGGTGGACAAGGCCACCCAGGCCGACGCCGACCAGTACGCCCCGGACCTGATTGCCGTTGCGCGGCAAGGCCTGGAGCAGGCCCAGGCCGCCGCCGGCGACCGCCGCGAGCGCAAGAACGTGCCCGTGCTTGCCGCCCGCGCGACCGTCGATGCCGACCTGGCCCGCGCCCGCAGCGAGGAGGCCACTGCCATGGCCCAGCTGCAACTGCACCGCAATGAAGTGACCCAGCTGGAACGCCAGCTGGCCACCCCGGAGGGCCGTTGATGAAGACCGCCCTGCGCACCCCCGCCGCCCTGTTGCTGGCCGCCGGCCTGGCCCTGCCGCTGCTGGCCACCGCCGCCGAAGACCCGGCCGTGGCCCAGCTCAACCAGCGCCTGCTGGCCATCCAGGCCAATGCCAACACCGCCGAACTGGCTCCGTATGAGCGCCTGCAGGCCCAGCAGGCCGTGGCCGATCTGGCCAAGGCCAAGCGCCGCGACGTCGACCAGGCCCGCTATCTGGCCGAGCGCCGGGTCGAAATCGCCGAAACCAGCGTGCGCACCGCCCTGGCCCAGCGCCAGTCCCGTGAGCTCGAACGCACCCGCAGCGACCTGCTGATCGAGGCCACCCGCCGCGAATCGCAGCGCATCCGCCAGGAGAACGAGCGCCTGCGCGTGCAGGCCCAGATCCAGGCCGAGGAAGCCGAGCGCCTGCGCCTGGCCGCGGAAAGCGAGACCCTGGCCCGCCAGGACGCCGAAACCGCGCTGACCAGCGTGGCCGGCAAGCAGAGCGCGCGGTTGAACGCCGCCCAGGCCAATGCCGCCAAGCTGGCCCGTGAGGAAGCCGAGCTGGTCTCCGGGGCCAAGCTGCCGGGGTCGAAGTTCGATAGCCGCGGCGAGGTGTTCACCTTCGCCGGTGACGCCTTTGCCACCGGCCAGGCCGGGTTGTCGGGCGGGGCCAAGAGCCAGACCAAGGCCCTGGCCGAGTACCTGAACATCGGCAAGAAGGGCCGGGTGCGGATCGAGGCCTATGACGCCGCCGCCGGCGTCGGCCAGAAGCGTGCCGAGGCGCTCCGCGATGCCCTGGTCGCGGCAGGCGTCAGCGCCAGCCGGTTCCAGGTCAGCGGCAAGAAGGCCGCCGCCACCAAGGCCCGCTCGGCCGAGGTGATCGTCGCCCCGTGATGGATCCCGGGTCATGACCAACGGTCATGACCTACCCTTAAACATTTGTTTTTGTTACCTTTTCGTTCAACTGCGCGTTCAGGCTGAACCTCGTCTGGCGCGTTCGGCCCATTTCAGATGAAACCCTTGAACCTGCCCGACAGCAGGCGTAGGGTCGGTTGTCCGGGCAGCGATTCTGCTTCCCGGGCAACTGGAGGGCCGGGCCGATGTACCAGGCGCACGCACCACGGCAGTTCGAAGTCCGGATCCCCCGGGCGCTGCGTCAGGGTGCACCTGCGGTTTCGGTTGATGCCGGCTGCTCCTCCCAAAGCCACGCCCCGTGCCGCCAGGCCGGGGCGTCTTTGTTTATGCGATACAAGCGATAGGAGGTTCATCATGTTTGAAGGTCAGCCCCAGAGCGAGATCGATGCACGCCGCGAGCGTGACCCGGAATTCAGAAGGCTCTACGACACGCACAAGAAGTTGAACAAACAGTGCATGGACGCCGAGCTGGGCGTGCTCCCCGTAGGTGATCAAACCCTGGGCCAGATGAAGCGCGAGAAACTGCTGGCCAAGCAGAAGCTCGAACGCATGTACGCCTCCCCGCTCCATTAACACCCACGTCCACGCCTACCGCCGCGGGCGGTGTCCGTCACCTCGTCGACGGGCACCGTCCGCGTCGTCTTTTCAGGGGCAGAATGTCGGATAATCGGGGGTCCGGCCGCATTGCGGCGCGAATTGATCTGACCCGATGACCATCCATTCCTCCGTCCTCGAACTCATTGGCAATACCCCCATCGTCAAGGCCCAGCGCCTCGATACCGGGGTGTGCGAGCTGTTTCTGAAGCTCGAAAGCGCCAATCCCGGGGGGTCGATCAAGGACCGCATCGGGCTGTCGATGATCGAGGCGGCGGAAAAGCGTGGCGACCTCAAGCCGGGCGCGACCCTGGTCGAAGGCACCGCCGGCAACACCGGACTCGGCCTGGCACTGGTCGCCCAGCAGAAGGGCTATAAGCTCATTCTGGTGGTGCCGGACAAAATGAGCCGCGAGAAAATCTTCAACCTGAAGGCCATGGGCGCCGAAGTCCGCCTGACCCGTTCGGACGTGGCCAAGGGTCACCCGGAGTACTACCAGGACATGGCCCAGCGCGTGGCCGAAGAAACCCCCGGGGCCTACTTCATCAACCAGTTCGGCAACCCGGACAACCCGGCCGCGCACGAATTCGGCACCGGCCCGGAAATCCTCGAGCAGATGGGCGGTGAGCTGGACGCCATCGTGTTCGGTTGCGGCAGCTCCGGCACCATGACCGGCCTGTCGCGCGCCTTCGCCAAGCTGTCGCCGAAGACCGAGCTGGTGCTGGCCGACCCGGTCGGTTCGATCCTGGCCGAGTACATCAACGACGGCAACCTGAACGACAAGTCGGGCAGCTGGCTGGTCGAGGGCATCGGCGAGGACTTCCTGCCGTCGATCTCGGACTTCAGCCGGGTCACCAAGGCCTACCCGATCACCGACGCGGAAAGCTTCCACACCGCGCGTGAGCTGCTGGGCAAGGAAGGTGTGCTGGGCGGTTCGTCCACCGGCACCCTGCTGGCCGCCGCCCTGAAGTACTGCCGCGAGCAGACCACCCCGAAGAAGGTGCTGGTGCTGGTGCCCGACACCGGCAACAAGTACCTGTCGAAGATGTACAACGACTACTGGATGCTGGACAACGGCTTCCTGGAGCGCCCGCAGTACGGCGACCTGCGCGACCTGATCCTGCGCCCGTACGGCCAGCGCGACACTGTCGTGATCGGCCCGAACGACCTGCTCACCACTGCCTACCAGCGCATGAAGCTGTACGACGTGTCGCAGCTGCCGGTGATGGACGGCGACCAGCTGGTCGGCATCGTCGACGAAAGCGACGTCCTGCTGCATGTGTACGGCGACGAGACCCGCTTCCGCGACAAGGTTGCCACCGCGATGGTCAGCAAGCTGGACCGGCTGGACGTGAAATCGCCGATCGAGGCCCTGCTGCCGGTGTTCGACCGCGGCCAGGTCGCGATCATCATGGACGGCGGCACCTTCCTGGGCCTGATCACCCGGATCGACCTGCTGAACTACCTGCGTCGCCGCGTGCAATAAGCGCACGTTGGCCACATTTGGGCCATGAATACGTGTTTATCGGCGTCAAAAGCTGGTTAAGCTCCCGCTGATAGACTTTCGCTCCATTTGATTATGGGAACCTTTGTATGGAGGTTCCCAACCGTTGGGAAACCACATGTCCAACTCCGCTTCTTCCGGGCACTCCGACCGCGCACTGGCGCTGGCCACCCTGGCCATTCACGGCGGCCAGTCGCCGGACCCGAGCACCGGCGCGGTGATGCCGCCGATCTACGCCACCTCGACCTATGCCCAGTCCAGCCCGGGCGAGCACCAGGGCTTTGAGTACTCGCGCACCCACAATCCGACCCGCTTCGCCTATGAGCGTTGCGTGGCCAGCCTGGAAGGCGGCAGCCGCGGCTACGCCTTTGCCTCGGGCATGGCCGCCACCTCCACGGTGATGGAACTGCTGGACGCCGGCAGCCACGTGGTGGCGATGGATGACATCTACGGCGGCACCTTCCGTCTGTTCGAGCGGGTTCGCAAGCGCACCGCCGGCCTGCAGTTCAGCTTCGTCGACCTCACCGACCTGGCGGCGCTGGAAGCGGCGATCACGCCGCAGACGAAGATGGTCTGGATTGAAACCCCGACCAACCCGATGCTGAAGATCGTGGACATTGCCGCGGTCACCGCCATCGCCAAGCGCCATGGCCTTATCGTGGTGGTGGACAACACCTTCGCCTCGCCGATGCTGCAGCGCCCGCTGGAGCTGGGCGCGGACCTGGTGCTGCATTCGGCCACCAAGTACCTCAACGGCCATTCGGACATGGTCGGCGGCATGGTGGTGGTCGGCGACAACGCCGAGCTGGCCGAGCAGATGGCCTTCCTGCAGAACTCGGTGGGTGGCGTGCAGGGCCCGTTCGACAGTTTCCTGGCCCTGCGCGGCCTGAAGACCCTGCCGCTGCGCATGAAGGCGCACTGCGCCAATGCCCTGGCCCTGGCCCAATGGCTGGAAAAGCACCCGGCCGTTGAAAAGGTGATCTACCCCGGCCTGACCTCGCACCCGCAGCACGAGCTGGCCACGCGCCAGATGAACGGCTACGGCGGCATTGTGTCGATCGTGCTGAAGGGCGGTTTTGAAGCGGCCAAGTCGTTCTGCGAGAAGACCGAACTGTTCACTCTGGCCGAGTCGCTCGGCGGGGTGGAAAGCCTGGTCAACCATCCGGCGGTGATGACCCATGCCTCCATTCCGGTTGAGCGCCGTGCACAGCTGGGCATCAGCGATGCGCTGGTGCGTCTGAGCGTGGGCGTGGAGGACCTGGGGGATCTGCAGGTGGATCTGGAACGGGCGTTGGCGGGCTGAACACCACGGCCGCTGCCATGAACCCTTCTGACTCCACCCGGCCCTCGGCCCAGGTGCGCCTTTTGGCGTGGCTGCGCGGCCAGGATTGGCTGCGCAGTGCATACCGCGCGCTTCCTCGCCGAGTGCGCGAAGGTGCGCTGGAACTGCTGACCCGCCGCCTGCGGGCGCGGACGCGTTTCCCGCGCACCGCTGCCTGGCAGGCGTGGCAGCCGCGTGCCCGTACGCCGGTTGTCCGCGCACAGCCTGCAGATGCCAATCTGCCCGGGGTCAACATTCTGGGCTACATCCACGGACAGTTCGGACTCGCTGAGGCCGCGCGCGGCTATGCGCGCGCGCTGCTCGACCATGGCGTACCGGTGGCGCTGCGCGACATCGACCTCGACCTGCCGCACGCCTGGGATGACCATGCGCTGGATGCCTACATCGACAACACCGTCCCGCACCCGGTCAGCATCCTCTTCGTGAACCCGGACTTCCAGGAGCGCGCGCTGCAGGACATCGGCCGCGCCCGGCTCGAGGGGCGCTACCTGATCGCCTGCTGGTTCTGGGAACTGGAAACGCTGCCCGCGGCATGGATGCCGGCACTGGCACACGTCGACGAGGTGCTGGTCGCGACGGCCTTCGTCGAGCAGGCGGTAATGCGGGTGACCGACAAGCCGGTGCTTCGCGTACCGATGCCGCTGGGGACTATCGAGGACAGTGGCCTGCAGCGTGCTGACTTCGGGCTGCCGGAAGATGCGTTCGTCTTTCTGGTCACCTTCGATTTCAGCTCGCGCATGGAGCGAAAGAACCCGGCAGCGGCCATCCAGGCGTTCCGCGCAGCGTTTCCGCCGGAGCGTCGCGACGTCCGCCTGCTGGTCAAGAGCAGCAACGGCTATCGCTTCCCGCACTGGATCAAGCAGATCTTCGACCTGGCACACGGCGATGACCGCATCATCCTCCGTGACGACGTGATCGACCGCCCGCACCTCAACGCCCTGCAACGCTGCTGCGACGCCTACGTCTCGCTGCACCGTGCCGAGGGCTTCGGCATGGGCCTGGCCGAATGCATGGCCATAGGCAAGCCGGTCATTGCCACCGCCTGGTCGGGCAACATGGAATTCATGGACCGTGCGTCCGCTGCGCTGGTGGATTACACCCTGGTGCCGGTGGGCGAGGGCGAGTATCCCGGTGGGGAAGGGCAACGCTGGGCCGACGCCGACGTGGCCCAGGCTGCGGCGTGGATGCGCCGCCTTGCCGACGATCGCGCCGCCGCAGCCGCACTGGGTGAGGCAGGCCGCCAGCATGTGCAGGCAGTGTTGTCTGCCCAGGCGGCGGCAAGCCACATCATCGAACGTCTGAACGAACTGCGTGCCACTCCGGTGCGCGTCAAAGAACATCAGCAGGACATTGAAGTACGAGGCTTGCAATGAATGACATGATCCGGTCCGTCTGGGCCTACCGATACTTCATCCTCTCGTCGATCAAAAACGAGCTGAGGGTGAGGTTCATCCGCAGCAAGCTGGGCGCGCTGTGGATGATCATCCACCCGCTGATGCAGGTGCTCATTTTCGCCACCATCCTGTCCGAGGTGCTTTCGGCCAAGCTGCCGGGCATCGACAACAAGTACGCCTACGCGCTGTACCTGATGGCCGGTACCCTGTGCTGGAGCATGTTCGCCGAGACGGTGGGCAAGTGCGTGTCGCTGTTCGTGGACAGCGGCAATCTGATGAAGAAGATGGCGTTTCCCCGCATCTGCCTGCCGTTGATCGCCGGGGGGACGATGCTGGTGAACAACCTGCTGCTGCTGGTTGCGATCTTCGCTGTATTCGCCGTGCTGGGGCACTACCCCGAAGCTCAGGCGCTGTGGCTTCCCGTGTTGATGCTGCTCACCCTGTTCTTCGCAATGTCGATCGGGCTGCTGCTGGGCGTGCTGAATGTCTTCATGCGTGACATCGGGCAGGTTGTGCCGGTCGTGCTGCAGGCGCTGTTCTGGCTGACGCCGATTGTCTACAACATCAGCATCCTGCCCGAGAACGTGCAGAACATCTTCAAGTTGAATCCCTTGTACCCGCTGGTCACCAGCTACCAGAACGTGCTGCTCTACAACCGGCCTCCGGTGTGGGGTGAGCTCGTGTGGCTGACCGTTGCGGCGGTGGTGTTGGCGTTGGCTTCGCTGGTCATGTTCCGTCGTGCCAGCCCGGAAATGGTGGACGCACTATGAGCGGCGAAATGCGGGTCGAATCGGTAGGCAAGGCTTACCGCGTCTGGGGTAGCGAGTGGATGCGCGCCTTGAGCTGGTTCGGTGTGCCAACCCGTCCGAAAGAGGAGCACTGGGTGCTGCGGGACGTCTCGTTCAGCATTGCGCCGGGCGAAGCGGTGGGTGTCATTGGTCAGAATGGTGCGGGCAAGAGCACCCTGCTCAAGCTGATTACCGGAACCGCGCAGCCCACGGAGGGGCGCGTTACGCGTACCGGCCGGGTAGCCGCGATCCTGGAACTGGGCATGGGCTTCAACCCCGACCTGACCGGTCGCCAGAACGCCTTCCACTCGGCCGGTCTGATGGGCTACACCCAGGAGCAGATCGAGTCGGCGATGCCTGAAATCGAGGCTTTTGCCGAAGTGGGTGACTACTTCGACCAACCCGTGCGGACCTACTCCAGCGGTATGCAGGTGCGCGTGGCATTCGCCGTCGCCACCGCATTTACGCCGGACCTGCTGATCGTCGACGAGGCGCTTTCGGTGGGCGACAGCTACTTCCAGCACAAAAGCTTCGATCGCATGCGCCGGTTCCGCGAGGAGGGCACCTCGATCATGCTGGTGTCGCACAGCCCCGGCGACGTCAAGGCGCTCTGTGACCGCGTGATCCTGTTGGACAAGGGGCGCGTGCTGAAGGACGGTGCACCCGACGAGGTCATCGACTACTACAACGCGCTCATCGCCAAGAAGGAAAACGAACAGCTTGCCGTGCAGCAGCAGCGCAGCAAGTCGGGCTGGGTGACCACGCGCAGCGGCACTGGGCAGGCCAAGGTGGCTGAGCTGCAGCTGGTGGATCAGGCCACGGGGACGAGTGTTGCCATCGCGTCTGTGGGCCAGCCGCTCCGCCTCATTCTCAAGGCAGATGTGCTGGCGGCCATCCCCAGCCTGGTGCTGGGCTTCATGCTGCGCGACAAACAGGGCCACGTTGTCTGGGGCAGCAATACCTGGCACAGCGGCCAGGTGCAGAAGAATCTCACCGCAGGCGAACAGGTCGTTTTCACTCTGGACTTCACCTGCAGCTTGGGCCCGGGTTCCTACTCGGTATCACCGGCGCTGGTCAGTACAGAAACCCATCTTGTCGACAATTTCGAGTGGGTCGATAACCTGATTGTCTTCGAAGTTCTCAATACGGGCGTTCCGGTGTTCATCGGTTCGAACTGGCTGGATGCCGAATTCTCGGTGGAGCGCAACATCGGCGCACCGCTGACCGTCCCCGTACAACCGGAGCAGTAACAGCAGCATGAGCACGTTGATTTCCTACGCGCAGAATTTCGAAGACATCATCCTCTGGCGCGCGCTTTCGCGTGTCGAGGGCGGGCGCTACTTGGACATCGGCGCGCAAAGCCCCGACGTCGATTCGGTGAGCCGCCTGTTCTACGAACACGGCTGGCGGGGCACGCACGTTGAACCGACGCCGCAGTATGCCGATCTGCTTCGCCAACGCCGGCCAGAAGAGCTGGTGCTACAGATGGCGGTCGGGGAGACCACCGGCATCCTGCGCTTTTTCGAAATCGTAGGCACCGGGCTGAGCACGGGCGACGAATCCATTGCTGAGGAGCATCGCACCTCCGGCTTCAAGGTGAATGAACTGCGCGTGCCCTTGGTTACGCTCGACACCGTATTGGAGCAGGTCGGCCCCGGGCCGGTTCACTGGCTCAAGATCGATGTCGAAGGTGCTGAAAAGCAAGTCGTGGACGGCTGGGTCCACAGTGAAACGCGGCCGTGGGTATTGGTCATTGAAAGTACGCGGCCCTTGACCGCCGAACAGACCCACCATCAGTGGGAGCCTGCTGTTCTGGCAAAGGGCTACACGTTCGCCTACTTCGACGGACTCAACCGCTTCTACGTCAGCAATGCGCATCCGGAACTGCTGAGCGCTCTCGCGATCCCGCCCAACGTTTTCGACGAATTCAGCCTGAGCTCCAGCTCCATGTTCTGCGCGCAGGTGAATGTCGCCTATCAACAGCTGGAACAGCATGGCCAGCGCGAAGTTGCGGAAGTTCGAGCCCAGGAAGGTATTCTCCGTGAAGGGCTGGAATCACAAGTGCTGGCCGCCCACGCCGAGCGCGAGCAGCTTGAGGCTCGGTTCAAACTGGCCGAGGAGGAAGCAAAGCGGATCGAGGCGGAGCACGCCGGTGTGATCAAGGGGATGGTGCAGGCCCATCGGCAAGCCATCAGCGATTTTCAGCATGTCGTGTCTGTCGAGGCACTCTCGCTACGCGCCGAGCTTTCCACAAAGACTGAAGAGGCCGAGGCAGGCCGGCAGGCGGCTCACCGATGGTGGCTTGCCCACGAGGCGCTGCTTCGCGACCTCCAACAGATCCAGAGCAGTCGTTCCTGGCAGATCACCCGTCCGTTGCGCGCACTGCGCCGACGCCTGCCATCCGCGGCTCTGGCGCGTACGAAACGCGCCTTGCGCCCGTTAGCGGTACGCGTGTTGCGCACGGTCTTGGCCACGCCAGGGCTGAAGCGGGTCCTCAAGCCGCTGATCTCACGGGTTCCTTTCCTGTACAAGCGACTGCACGCGCTGGCGGCGCACGAAGCCCTGTTCGACAAGGCCCAGAGCAATCGTGCCGCCCTCCAAGGCCGGGAACACGACCGGACGACGCTGCACATGGACAAACGCGCGCGTGAGGTTTTCGCTGACCTCAAGCGTGCCCGCAAGGAAGGGGGAGTGGCATGAGAGTATTGATTGACCTGCAGGGCTGCCAGACGGAAAGTCGATTCCGTGGCATCGGCCGCTATTCACTGTCATTGGCGCAGGCCATGGCACGCAATGCCGGTGACCACGAGATCTGGGTGGCGGTGAACGCCAGCTTCCCGGAGGGAATCGAGGAAATCCGCGCCGGCCTGGACGGGCTTGTGCCCCAGGAGCGCATTCGTGCCTTCCATACGTTGCGCGAAGTGGGCTGGCCACATCGCGAGGACGCTTGGCGACGTGAAGCATCTGAACGCATGTGGGAGACGTTCCTGCAGGGTTTGCAGCCGGACATCATCCACGTATCCAGCCTGTTCGAGGGATCCCAGGGCGGCGCTGTCACGTCGATTGGCAAGCTGGGTTCGGCTTCGATCCCGACGGCAGTCACGTTGTACGACCTGATTCCGCTCCTGAATCCGGACACTTACCTGGGGTCGGAGTGGGTGCGTTCCTGGTACATGGACAAGGTGGAATCGCTGAAGCGCGCGTCGCTGCTGCTCTCGATCTCTGAACATGCGCGCAGCGAAGCGCTCGCGGCCATGGAGTTCGAGCCATCGCGCATCGTCAACATGTCGTCGGCGATTTCGCCGCACTTCGTTCCGAAGGCGATCGGTGAGGCAGAGCGGACGTTGCTCCAGTCGCGCTTCGGCATCATCGGTGATTACGTCATGTACAGCGGGGCCATGGAGCCGCGCAAGAATGCCGAGCGTCTGCTCGAGGCCTTCGCCTCGCTGGGTCCCGCCCATCTGGCAAAGACCCAGATGGTCATCGCAGGAAAGATCGCGCCGCACGATCGCGCGCGCTTCGATGCACTGGTGACCCGGCTGGGTATTGCCGACCGCGTCGTGCTGACCGGCTTCATCACCGATGAGGAGCTGATCCTGCTGTACAGCGGTACCTCCGCCTACGTCTTCCCGTCGTTGCATGAGGGCTTCGGCCTGCCGGCATTGGAAGCCATGGCGTGTGGTGCTCCGACCATCGGCTCGGCCACCACCAGCGTCCCGGAGGTGATTGGGCGGGCTGATGCATTGTTTGACCCTGCCGACACCGACGACATCGCGCGCTCGCTGCGGCGAGTGCTGGAGGACGCGGACTTCGCTGCCTCCCTGCGCGAGCATGCTGCAGTGCAGGCAACACGCTTCTCGTGGGACGCCACGGCAGTCACCGCGCTGAAGGCCATGGAGGCCGTTGTGGCCGGTCGCCCCGCGCAGGTGCGCAGCTGGCCCGCCAGTGGCGAGGCAGTTCACACCGGCTACGACGCGCTGATCAACGCGCTGGGTCGCTTGACGGCGGCAGCAGAGCCGTCCGAAGAAGATCTTCGCGATGCCGCCGTTGCCATCGCCGGTGGCGTGCAGGCCAATGAACAGGTCGCGCGAGCCGGCACATTGCCTGATGTGCTGAAGTGGCGCATCGAAGGGCCTTTCGACAGTACTTACAGTCTGGCTCTGGTGAACCGCTGCCTGGCCGAAGCGCTCTCGGCGCGTGGCCATCAGGTCGTTCTGCATTCCACCGAAGGGCCGGGTGATTTTGCGGCTTCACCGGCCTTCCTGCAGGCCAACCCGGCAGTGGCCCGGCTGCACGAGAAGGAACCTCAGCTTCCCGCGGCGCAGGCGGACGTCAGCAGCCGCCTGCTGTACCCACCACGAGTGGCAGACATGCAGTCGCGGGTCAATGCACTGCACCTTTACCCGTGGGAGGAAAGCGGTTTTCCGCAGCCCTGGATGGAGGACTTCAATGCACATCTGCAGGGTCTATCCTGCGTGTCGGAACATGTACGCAAGATCATGGTCGACAACGGTGCCGGCATCCCGCTGACGGTCTGTTGGAACGGCGTGGATCACTGGGAGCAGGTACAAGCCGCTTCGGACTACGCCGTGCCTGGCAAGAGCCGTCGATTCCTGCATGTTTCGTCCTGCTTCCCGCGCAAGGGCGTCGATGTCCTGCTGAAGGCCTATGGGCAGGCGTTCACCGCCCGTGATGACGTCAGTCTGATCATCAAGACGTTCGCCAACCCGCATAACGAGGTGCATCGCTGGCTGGAAGAGGCCAAGCGCGATCATCCGGCGTATCCCGAAGTGATCATCATCGAGGGCGACATCAGCGATGCCCAGCTGAAGCAGCTGTATGCAGGCTGCCACGCCTTGGTGGCTCCCAGCCGCGCGGAAGGCTTCGGCCTGCCAATGGCGGAGGCCATGCTGATGGGCTTGCCGGTGATCACCACCGCATGGGGTGGGCAGATGGATTTCTGCACACCTGAGACCGCGTGGCTCGTCGACTACACCTACGTCGCCGCCGACACGCATTTCAATCTTTACAACTCGGTGTGGGCCGAGCCCGATGCGGGGTCCCTGGCGACCGCGCTGCGCGAGGTGCATGACGCCACTCCGGCACAGGTCAAAGCGCGCACTGAAGCCGCGCGCGATCTGCTGATGGCGCGATTCAAGTGGTCTGACGTGGCCGCCAAGCTGGAACAGGACGTACGCCATTTCGCCAGCGCACCAGCCCTGCCAAAGGGCAAGGTGGGCTGGGTCACTACCTGGAACACGCGCTGCGGCGTCGCCAGCTACACCGCGAATCTGGTGGCCTGTCTGGCCGAGCCCGGCATTATCCTGGCCGGTCACGCCCAGGACCGTACGTTCGAAGACGATGACACGGTGCTTCGCTGCTGGCAGCAGGGCGAAGGTGACATGCTGGAAGAGCTCAGCCAGGCCGTCGAGCGGATGAATCTGGATGTTTTGATCATCCAGTTCCAGTACGCCTTCTTCGATTTCCCGGCTTTTGCGGCATTCCTGGAAGCGCAGAAGCAAGCCGGTCGCGTCGTCATCGTGATGATGCATGCAACCGTGGATGCGGCCGAGAATCCGCGCAAGAAGCTGCGTCACCTTGCGCCGGCCCTGTCACGTTGTGATCGCATCCTGGTGCACACCGTGCATGACCTCAACCGGCTGAAGGCCGTGGGCGTGGATGGGAACACGGCGCTGTTCCCCCACGGCATCATGGCAACGCGCAGTGCAGAAACCGCTGCCCGCAGCACGGCGGTGCATGTGGCGTCTTACGGCTTCTTCCTGCCGCACAAGGGCCTGCTGGAGCTCATCGATGCCGTGGCGCTGTTGGTCGGGCAGGGTGTCGACGTGCACCTGTCGATGATCAACGCGGAGTACCCGGTCGACGTCTCAAGGGACCAGATTGCGCAGGCCCGAAGCAAGATCGAGGCGCTCGGCCTTGCCAGCCGTGTCCGTATGGTCAACGATTTCCTGCGGGAAGAGGATAGTCTGGCCGAGCTGGTCAAGGCCGATGTCGTGGTCTTCCCCTATCAAGGCACGGGCGAATCGTCCAGCGCGGCCGTCCGCTACGGCCTGGCGTCCGGGCGCCCGGTTGCGGTCACCCCGCTGGCGATATTTGACGACGTGGGTGAAATTGTTCATCGTCTGCCCGGTACGGCACCTGCCGACCTGGCTGCGGGCTTGTCAGCACTGGTTTCGGCCGTGCGTGCCAATGACCCGCTCGTCGCAGAAACCCAACAGCGTGCCGCACGCTGGCGGGCCGAGCACAGCTACCCTGCGCTGTCACGGCGACTTGAAAACATGGCGCGCCAGCTGCTGCAGGATCTGCAGCAGGCGTCGCCCTCCTATTCCGCTTCCAACATTCAAGAAGAACGCACACCATGAAGAAGGCAATCATCACGGGTATCACGGGTCAGGATGGCGCATACCTGACCGAGTTGCTGCTGAACAAGGGGTACAAGGTGTACGGCACCTACCGCCGTACCAGTTCGGTCAACTTCTGGCGCTTGGATGAAGTGGGCGTCAGCAACCACCCCAACCTGGAACTGGTCGAGTATGACCTGACCGACCTGGGCACCACGCTCGCCATGGTGCAGAAGATCCAGCCGGACGAGATCTACAATCTGGCGGCGCAGAGCTTCGTGGGCGTCAGCTTCGAGCAGCCCACCACCACCGCGCAGATCACTGGCGTCGGTGCGCTGAACCTGTTGGAGGCCATCCGCCTGGTCAATCCGAAGATCCGCTTCTACCAGGCGTCGACTTCGGAGATGTTCGGCAAGGTGCAGGCGGTTCCGCAGGTGGAAGATACCCCGTTCTACCCGCGCAGCCCTTACGGCGTTGCCAAGCTGTATGCACACTGGATCACGGTCAACTACCGTGAAAGCTACGGCATCTTCGGTTCCAGTGGCATCCTGTTCAACCACGAAAGCCCGTTGCGTGGCCGCGAGTTCGTGACCCGCAAGATCACCGACTCGGTGGCCAAGATCAAGCTGGGTCAGCTGGACTGCCTGGAGCTCGGCAACCTTGATGCCAAGCGCGACTGGGGCTTCGCCAAGGAGTACGTCGAAGGCATGTGGCGCATGCTGCAGGCCGATGAGCCGGACACCTTCGTACTGGCGACCAACCGCACTGAAACCGTGCGCGATTTCGTCCGGATGGCGTTCAAGGGTGCCGGCATCGACGTCGAGTTCAAGGGCAAGGATGTGGAAGAGATTGCCATCGATACGGCAACCGGCAAGACCGTGATGCGCATCAACCAGAAGTTCCACCGTCCGGCCGAAGTGGACCTGCTGATCGGCAACCCCGAGAAGGCCGAGCGCATTCTGGGCTGGAAGCCGCAGACCACCCTTGAACAGCTGTGCCAGATGATGGTTGAAGCCGACCTCAAGAGGAACGAGCGTGGCTTCTCCTTCTGACCTTGCTGGCCAGCGGGTCCTGGTAACGGGGGCGACCGGGTTCACTGGTCGCTACGTTACCGCTGCATTCGCCGAGCAGAAGTGCGAGATCATCCCGTTCGTGAGCGAGACGGGCGGCAATGTGGACCTGGTGGATCGTCACGCGGTCGCCCGCGCCATCGCGTCGTCGAAGCCAGATATCGTGGTGCATCTGGCGGCCATTGCTTTTGTGGCGCACGGGGATGCCGAAGAGATCTATCGGACAAACATCGTCGGCACCAGGAACCTGCTTGAGTCCTTGGCCAGCTTGGAGCGAAGGCCGTCGCATGTGCTGATAGCCAGTAGTGCCAACGTGTATGGCAACACCGAGGGCTGTCTGGACGAACAATCTCCGCCTGCTCCTGTGAATGATTACGCTGTGAGCAAGTACGCCATGGAGCTCATGGCGCGTCAGTTCGCGAGCGATCTCCCAATGACGATCGTTCGTCCCTTCAACTACACCGGCGTGGGGCAGTCCGAAAGGTTCTTGATTCCGAAGATTGTCTGTAGCTTCAAGCGGCGCGACGCGCGGCTTGAGCTCGGCAATCTCGATGTTTCAAGGGACTTCAATGACGTCCGTGACGTGGCCGCAAGCTACGTTCGTCTGGCGGGTCTGGTAGGGCGGGGCAAAGTGGTGAATCTCTGCTCCGGGCAGGCCCACAGCCTCATGGGGGTCTTGACCATGATGCAGAACATTTCGGGCCACCATCCAGAAGTCGTGGTTAATCCCGCATTTGTACGCAGCAATGAAGTCAAAACCCTTGTGGGTGATCCCGGGCTTCTTCGCTCGCTGGTCGGTGATGTACCGAATCATGGGCTGCTTGAAACACTTAAATGGATGTACCTGCATGACTAACGATGCACAGCGTGAGCCGGCTGGGTTGGACCGGACCCCATCTCAGGCCGCTCCAAGCGGAGACTACGTCGACCATCTGATCGGCATGGCGACCCGCCTGGGCAAGGCGTTGCTCCCGTTGCTGGTGCTCTACAGTGTGACGGCCCTCATCTATTACCTGTTCAAGGGGTACGTGGCCGAGTTTCACTCGGATTCTGCAGTAAAGAACCTGCTGGCTGAAGAGGTGATCCGCGAGGGGACGTATTTCCCTCATGACTGGAACTACGTAAATGGGGATCTCTGGGTTCTGTTCGGTCAGACGTTCATCATCCCGTTCCTTCCCTTCTTCCCCAACGGATTTGCGCTGCATGGTGTATCTGGGCTGATCTCTTCCTTCATTCTCCTGCTGTCGCTCTGGTGGACGTCAGGAATGGTGATCGGTTCACGTTGGATGCGCTTGTTCGTGGTCACCATCATCGGTGGTGGGATCTACACACTGATGGCGGAGCACCTGTTTGGTCAGGTTTCCTACGGCAACGTGCTGTTCCTCTGCACGTTGACGTTGTATAGCGGCTGGCGGCTTCTGGAGTCCGCTGGCCGACGTCGCTTCCTGCTGTGGGGCGGGGCTTTCGCAGCAATCACCGTGCTGACGTTCTGGGGCAACCCACAGCGCGCAGCGGCATATGATCTTCTTCCGATGCTCGCAGGCATCGCGGCCTGGTCGTGGGGGCGTAGTGATCTCCTTCAATGGCGCGCAGGAGGCAGGCGCTGGGCAATGTCAGCGGAGCTTCGCCGTGCCCTGCTTGTAGTCGCGATCATGCTTGCCGCCGCGGCGATCGGGACTGCGCTTCATGCCTACGCCATCTCACAGGTGAATAACGCGTCTGGCGCAGGTTCTGCGCGCTGGTTGTCCTTCGACGGATTCCTCGCCAACCTCAAGTTCACCCTGCTCGGGATCCTCGGAACCTTTGGGGCCATTCCGTCCGAAGGCACCAATGTAATGTCGCTGCACGGCGTGTATGAAGCCACACGGCTGGTGGCGATACTGATTCTGCTGGTCCTCATTCCCCTGGCGGCAATGAGGTTCTTGAACGGCGCACGGCCAGCCGCTCGTATGTTTGCCGGTGTCGCAGTGTCGGGGATGCTTTTGTTCGTCTTCCTGCAGGTCACCACCACAACTCCCGACATGAATGGGCCCATTGTTTCGGCCCGCTATATGGTGCCTTCGTTGGTTTTGTGCGTGTTCCTGGTCGCTGGATATGCCGAACAGATGGGCGTGCGCAGACTGAGTGGTGCGCTGGGTTGGGGGGTCCTGCTGGTCCTCGCAGCAAGCTTCCTTCATCCCAATAACTCATTCTCAAGGATCTATCGAGGACAGCCGGAGTCCATCCATCAAGTACAGGCGCGTGAATTGTCCAGACGTGGCTTGTCCTATGGATACGCGACATTCTGGAACGCCAATGTTGTCAGTGTGCTGAGCGAAGGCCAAGTAAAGGTTCGCCCGATCCTTCTGCAGAACGGTGTGCCACTGCCCCATCGTCATCTGGCATCAAATGAGTGGTTCCGACCGTCGGCTTGGTCCGGGCGTACGTTCCTCATGCTGAACAACGAGGAGCGAGCGTCACTTGACCGATCGCTGCTGGCGCAACTGGTTGGAGAACCGATTGATACGTTCACGATCCGCGATTTTGAAGTGCTCGTGTACCCAATGAACATTGCCGAGCGACTTCCCGGATGGAATGTTGCGCGGACTCGAGATGGCTCGCTGGCGGCACCGCTGACCGTGCTTTCCCGTCACCAGGTCGGTGAGTTCGAGGGCACGGGGTCGGGTAGCGGCATACTGCGTGCGCCTGCTGGTCCGTCGGGCTTCCTTCACTTCGGCCCCTATCTGGAAGTGGCAGCAGGCAACTACGAACTGGAAATCCTGGTAGATGTTCCTGACACTGTCCAGGCGGGATACGTGGAGGTGGCATCCGGGGGCGGTCGCGCCATCCTCGCATCTGCGCCGATTATCGGTCCGACCAAGAAAGTGTCACTTGCATTCAATGCTGCCAAGGATGAAGAGCTCGTCGAGATCCGCGTGTTTACCAATGGCAAGGTGCCGATGGTGTTGCGCTTCATTTCCTTGACGCCCGCAGGTAAGCAGTCATCCCCTGCGACTTTGCCCGCTCCGGCTCCCACTTCGGAGCCCGTGCCGGGCCAGCCGGCGACCAGCGCAAAACAGTAGGGAAAGATGCGTGCGCTGAGGAGTCAGCGCACGCAGGTCATCACGGCATAGGTGTAAGGAACACGGAGCAGGTCGTGGCGAGGCTCGATGCCACGCTGCTGAAATCGCGGGGACACCAGGTCAAGATAGCCTTCGCAGTTCCTGACATTCTGGCCGCGGTCCCGCTTGATGAGCTCGCGTGCTATACGTGCCTGACCAGGCACGAATGCAGGATCCACGGTGATAAGCCGTCCGCCGGGGGCGAGTCGATCATAGAGACCTTCGATGAGATGGCGTGCGCCATCGTCGTCGAGGTGATGAAGAACGCCGAAAGAGACCGCTACCTGGCACGGCGGAATTTCATTTGCAGACAGCGCGGTGACGTCAGCGCAGCGGAAGGTTCCTCGATCTCCGAAACGCCGCTGAGCTGAGTCAATGTAGGACTGGGAGAGGTCAAATCCGAAGTACTGGATTGATCCGGGCAGGAACTTAAGGATCTCTGCCGTACCGCACCCGACATCGACGACAACCTGTCCCTCCGAAGCCTTGATGTACTCCTCGCACACGGTGCGGCGGGCGTTGGTGACCCCAAGCGCGCCCTGCAGGCCATCATATGCAATCGGATGAGACAAGATGGATCGGATGCCGCTTGTAATCTGTGCCATGCCGGAACTCCTGGATAGTAGATTCCGAAGTGGCAGCCGACTCACGCGGAGCGTACGACCCATCGCGTCATTACAAATGTAAGCGGAATCGTTACTGCAATGCTCACCGCAAGAGCCAGCCACTCCGGTACGTGGATGACTTCTACCGCAACTTTGATCAGAAAATATCCTGCTACGAACTGAACTACATAAACAAGCGGAAACAATAGCGCCGCGCGGCGCTTCAATGGCTCGCCGAACACGAAGGTGGCGCTGGAATAGTAAGCCAAGGCAATCCCCAGTACGTAGGATGCCACGTAAGCAACTTCGTAAGTCCACCACTGCAGCGCAAGCAAATATGCGCCATAAGTGAAAACCGCGCAAATGCCTCGAACGAGGATGAATTTTGCGAACTCTTGCACGTTGGCAGACTGTCCATTCCAGAAAGAACTAAGTGAATTCAAGAAGCAAGGTCCTGCAAAGTGGTCTCCTGGACGGAATACATGGGGCGACGGTTCGCAGAGCTCATGAGTCTGCCGACGTACTCCCCGAGTACCCCGAGAATGACGAGCTGGATGCCGCAGGCAAAAAGAATCACGCACATGAGGGATGCGTATCCGGGATCGGTGATCCTGCCGGTCAGACGCTCGAAAATGACCACCAGCAGGTAAATGAAGCTGGAGGCGGCCAGTGCGGCACCCATGTAACTGGCTAGGCGCAGTGGCAGGTTTGAGAACGTGACAAAGATATTCGTGGCGTGCGAGATCAGCTTGCGCAACGTGTAGGCGCTGCGGCCGTCGTCGCGTTGCCCATGGGCTACCGTAACCGTGCCAACGCTTGCAGTAAGCCAGGAAAGCATTCCATCGATGTAGGGTCGATTCAGCTGGAAATCACCTAGGCGCTTCGCGAGTGAGTGATGCAGTGCACGGAAAGACGTGTATGCCTGGTTCATGTCGGGGAACGACTTCTTAAGTGACCACCGCATCAGTTCGGAAGTCGCGTTGCGGAAGCGTGCATGAGTACGGGTTGGAAATACCCCGTACACGAGAGGTTGGTCCGGGCTGCACTCGCGTAGCAGTGAGGGAATTGCCTCGGGGGGGTGTTCAAGATCCTCGTCCATGGTCACAACATAGGCTCCGCGTGCAGCGCCGATGCCGCACATCGTGGCGGCATGTTGCCCAAAGTTCCGGCCCAAGCGAAGGCCGACGACGCGTGGGTCCTTCTGCGCCATCGACCGGATCGCGCCCCACGAATCAGGATTGCCACGATCGTCGACTAGAATCAACTCAAAGGCCAGCGCCGCAGCTTCCATCGACAACGCAAGTCGGCCCAGTAGTGCTTCAAGTGTGCGCGTCGCCGAGTAAACTGGGACGACGACAGAGACATCAATGTGCATAGTACTTCCTCACGACGCGCTCGGCGTTCCCCGCCCCCAGGTCGATGCCAAGGCGAGCGGCAACGCTGACGGCCAATGTGCTGTCGACACGTAACGGGTCTCCCCGATCCTGCAGGGAGAAGTTCGCGGAGGTGCCAAGAACACGCTCGAACAGGGCGACAATCTCGGGCATGGCCATCGATCGCTCCGCTGCGATGTTGACCACACGCTGCTCTGTTCGCTCGCGCATCAGCTCTGCGGCGATGACGACCACGTCGTCTACGTCAATCAGATTGCGTTCAGCCTTGCGCCAAATGGAGAAGCTTGTGCCGGTCAGTATTCGGTCTCTTAGAAAGTTCGTAAGCGTGTTGGGATTGCCCGTGCGGCCTACGACCTGCGGCAACCGGAAGACTACATTCTCCGCATTGGCGGAGAGCACCCTGGCTTCCATCTTCCGCTTGTGCGCAAGGTAGGCACTATCGCCCTCCACGGGATTCAGCAGCGCACAACTGCTGAAGTAGACCACCGGCGCAGCCGTGCGCAGAACCTCGTCTAGCATGTCCTGTTCCCGTGCAAAAGCGGCGGACAGCGTCTCAGACGAGTTGGATACGCCACGCGCGAAGACGGTCCAGTGCCCGATGTCAGGGCACTGGTCGCGGAAGGCCGTTGCGAGCAACCCGGAGCCGTGTATCACGTGGAAAAGTTCCCGATTGGGCGATAACCCGGAAGGGCAGCAGGAAACGGGCTTTGGACCACGTTAACCAGCCACACGACCATACTGGTCCTCAAACCGCACGATGTCGTCTTCGCCCAGATAACTGCCCGACTGCACCTCAATCAGCTCCAGCGGCAGCTTGCCCGGATTCTTCAGGCGGTGGGTCACGCCCAGCGGAATGTAGGTGCTCTGGTTTTCCGTCAGCAGAATCACCTCATCACCGCGGGTCACCTCGGCGGTGCCGCTGACCACGATCCAATGCTCGGCGCGGTGGTGATGCATCTGCAGGCTCAGGGTCGCGCCCGGCTTGACGGTGATGCGCTTGACCTGGAAGCGGCTGCCGTTATCGATGGAGTCATAGGCACCCCACGGACGGTAGACCTTGCGGTGTGCCGCCGCTTCGCTGCGGCCGTCACGCTTGATCTGCGCCACCACCGACTTCACGTCCTGCACGCGGTCCTTGTGGCCCACGAACACGGCGTCATCGGTTTCCACCACCACCACGTCGTCCAGGCCGACCATGGCAATCAGGCGGCTGCCGTAGGCATAGCTGTTGCGGGTATCCACGGCAATCACGTCACCGTGGCAGGCATTGCCGTTCTCGTCCTTGTCCGACACTTCCCACAGCGCCGACCAGGAACCGACATCGTTCCATTCGGCGTCCAGCGGTACGACGGCTGCATCGGCAGTCTTTTCCATCACCGCGTAGTCGATGGAGTCATTCGGGCTGGCGGCGAAGGCTTCTTCATCCAGGCGGATGAAGTCGTTGTCGCGGGCGGCCAGTTCCAGTGCCTTGCGGCTGGCGGCCAGGATCGCCGGCTGCAGCTTTTCCAGTTCCTGCAGGTAGCGGGAGGCCTTGAACAGGAACATGCCACTGTTCCAGAAGTACTCGCCGGACGCCACATACTGCTCGGCAGTCGCCAGGTCGGGCTTTTCGACGAAGCGGTCCACAGCGCGCACGCCGTCGCCCTTGGCGGCCTTGATGTAGCCGTAGCCGGTTTCCGGGGCGGTCGGCACGATGCCGAAGGTGACCAGCTTGCCGGCTTCAGCGGCGGCTGCCGCCTGTGCCACGGCCTGGTGGAAGGCCTTCTCGTTGCGCACCACGTGGTCCGAAGGCAGCACCAGCAGCAGGCCGTCATCGCCTGCGGCCAGCGCCTGCAGCGCGGCAATGGCGATGGCCGGCGCAGTATTGCGGCCGATCGGCTCCAGAATCAGCGCCTGCGGGGTGACCTTGCACTCGCGCAGCTGTTCGGCCGCCATGAAGCGGTGTTCCTGGTTGGCCACCACGATGGGGGCTGCGCCAGCGATGGAGGCCACGCGCTTCCAGGTTGCCTGCAGCATGGTGTCCTTGCCGACCAGCGGCAGGAACTGCTTCGGGTAAGCCTCGCGCGACACCGGCCACAGGCGGGTGCCGGAACCACCGGAAAGAATGACGGGAATGATCGGCAACATGGTTACGTCCTGAATCAGTGTTGGGCCGCGCTGCCGCCAATCAGGGCGGTCAGCTCATCGGTTTTGGCGCGCAGCAGGGCCGCGTCGCCTCGGGTTTCCACATTAAGCCGCAGCAGCGGCTCGGTATTGGAGCTGCGCAGATTGAAACGCCACTGCGGGAACTCGGCGCTGACACCGTCGGTGTGGTCCAGCGTGGGGTTCTGGTCGGCATAGTGCGCCATCACCCGCGCCACGGTTGCCTTGGCGTCGTCCACGCGGAAATTGATCTCGCCGCTGCAGGGGAAGGCGGCCATTCGGTCTGCCACCAGGTCGCCCAGCGAGGTGCCGCTGCGCGAAACCAGTTCGGCAATCAGCAGCCACGGAATCATGCCGGAATCGCAATAGGCGAAGTCGCGGAAATAATGGTGGGCGCTCATCTCGCCACCATAGATGGCGTCTTCCGCACGCATGCGTTCCTTGATGAACGCGTGGCCGGTTTTGCTCATGATCGGCACGCCGCCGGCCTGTTCCACCATTTCAATGGTGTTCCAGGTCAGGCGCGGGTCGTGGATGATCTTGCCGCCCGGCTGGCGCTTCAGCAGCGCGGTGGCCAGCAGCCCGACCAGGTAATAGCCTTCAATGAACCCGCCCTCGGCGTCGAAGAAGAAGCAGCGGTCGAAGTCGCCGTCCCAGGCAATGCCGAAATCCGCCTTGTGCTCGCGCACCGCATTGGCGGTGGCGTCGCGGTTTTCCGGCAGCAGCGGGTTGGGAATGCCGTTCGGGAAGTTGCCGTCCGGCTCATGCTGGATGCGGATGAACTCAAACGGCAGGTGCGGGGCGAGCTGGTCGATCACCAGGCCGGCACCACCATTGCCGGCGTTGACCACGATCTTCAGCGGCTTCAGCGCGCTGCGGTCCACATAGCCCAGCAGGTGCTCGATATAGGCGGACTTGTCGGTGTCCTGGCGCAGCGTGCCTTCCCCCGAAGGCAGTGCTGAATCGCCGGCGGCGAAGTCGCGAACGTCGAACAGGCCGGTGTCGCCACTGATCGGACGCGATTGCTCGCGGACCAGCTTCATGCCGTTGTAGTCCATGGGGTTGTGGCTGGCGGTCACCATCACGCCGCCAGCGGCCTGGCGGTGGAACGTCTGGAAATAGACCTCTTCGGTACCGCACAGACCAATGTCGATCACGTCACGGCCGGCCGCACGGAAACCGGCGGCCAGCGCCTGGTGGAGCTCCGGGCTGCTCAGGCGGATGTCATACCCCAGCACGACCGGGCCCGGGCCCAGCAGGCCGGCGGTACCCACGCCAATGCGCTTGGCCAGCGGCGGGTTGAGCTCATCGGGAACCCGGCCACGGATGTCATAGGCCTTGAAGCAGGGAAGCGTCATCAATCCAGTCCATTCGGGGGTGACCAGCGATTATAGCGGCCAGTTCTGAACGCGGTGTCGCCCCGGGTGCCATTAACTCGGCAGGGGCACAAAAAAGCCGCGCCACCAGTGGTGACACGGCTTCATTGACACAGGAAGGGCCTTAAAGCGCCGCTTCCAGCTCCGGCAGCAAGGTGAACAGGTCGCCAACCAGGCCGATATCCGCAATCTCGAAGATCGGCGAGTCCGGGTCCTTGTTGATCGCCACGATGGTGCCGGCGTCCTTGATCCCGGTCAGGTGCTGGATGGCACCGCTGATGCCCACCGCCACGTAAAGCTCCGGCGCGATGATCTTGCCGGTCTGGCCGACCTGCAGGTCGCTGGGCACGTAGCCAGCGTCCACGGCGGCGCGCGAGGCACCGACGGCAGCCCCGAGCTTGTCGGCCAGCTGGAAGATGATCTTGAAGTTCTCTTCCGAACCGACGCCACGGCCACCGGAGACCACGCGCTTGGCGCTCTGCAGGTCCGGGCGGTCGCTGGCACCGGCGGCCAGGCCGATGAAGCGGGTGTGGGTCGGCAGGGCCGCATCCACGCTGGCCGCTTCCACGGCGGCGCTGCCGCCCTGGGCGGCTTCGGGCCAGGAGGCGGCACGCACGGTGGCAACCACGATCTGGTCGGCCGGTACGTCCACGGTGATGATCGCGTTACCCGCGTAGATCGGGCGCTTGAAGCTGTGTGCGCCTTCCACGGTCATCAGGTCGGAGACCTGGTTCACGCCGAGCAGCGCAGCCACGCAAGGCATCAGGTCCTTGCCGAAGGTGGTCGACGGGCCGAACACATGGGTGTAGCCCTTGGCCAGCTGGGCGATCTGCGGGGCGAGCACCTGGGCCAGCGCCTGTGCGTTGGCCGCGTTGGCCACGGTCAGCACCTTGGCCACGCCGGCCAGCTGTGCGGCCTGGGCGGCCACGGCGGCGGGGTCGGCGGCCAGCACGACCACGTCGATGCTGGCACCGCTGATTGCGGCGGCAGCACTGACCGTCTTGGCGGTGGCCGGGTTGAGCTTGCCGTCGTGGTGTTCGGCAACAACAAGAATCTTGGTCATTACAGCAACCCCTTCTGCTTGAGTGCGGCCACCAGTTCGGCGGCGTCCTTGACCATCACGCCCTTGCTGCGCTTGCCCGGGGCGGCGTAGTGGGTGGTGTTGAAGGTGTCGGCGGCTTCCACGCCCAGGTCGGCCAGCGGCAGGCTTTCCAGCGGCTTGGCCTTGGCCTTCATGATGTCCGGCAGCTTGATGAAGCGCGGCTCATTCAGGCGCAGGTCGGTGGTGACCACGGCCGGCAGGTCCACTTCCAGCGTTTCCAGGCCGGCGTCGACCTCACGGGTCACCGTGGCCTTGCCATCGGCGATTTCCAGCTTGCTGGCGAAAGTGGCCTGCGGGCGGCCCCACAGCGTGGCCAGCATCTGGCCGGTCTGGTTGGCGTCGTCGTCAATGGCCTGCTTGCCGAGGATCACCAGGTCCGGCTGCTCCTTTTCGATCAGCTTGAGCAGGGTGCGGGCCGCGGTCAGCGGCTGGATGGCCTGGTCGGTGACCACGTGGATGGCGCGGTTCGCGCCCATGGCCAGGCCGTTGCGCAGGTGCGCCTGGGCGTCGGCGGGGGCAATGGTGGCGACCACGACTTCGGTGGCGATGCCCTTGTCGCGCAGACGCAGCGCTTCTTCCAGGGCGATTTCGTCAAAGGGGTTGGGGGACAGCTTGACGCCGTCGGTGACCACGCCGGAGCCGTCCGGCTTGACCTGAATGCGGACGTTGTAGTCCACCACGCGCTTGTACGCGACGAGGATTTTCATCTGGTGCTCGATCCTTCACTAACTGGGGAACGTCCGGAGCCGGAATCGGCCGCCGGGGCGGGGGTGGGATCTGGATTCTAACTGTCCTCGCGTTACCATGCGAATGCGTATGGTTATGTTGCGGTGCGGCATGGCGCTGCGCAGGAGCGCTGGCATTCACGCTCGGCTGGCAGTCGTGAAGGCCGACCGCATGTATGCTGTTGCGCTGTGTCACGCGGCCCAGAGACGGCCCGGACAAACCCAGATCAGGAGAACAAGTAAGTGCCCACATGGCTTGTCACCGGCGGTGCCGGATTTATTGGCGGTAACTTCGTACTGGAAGCCGTCGCCAAGGGTGTGCGCGTCATCAATCTGGACGCCCTGACTTATGCGGGCAATCTGAAAACCCTGACTTCGCTGGAGGGGGATTCCAACCACATATTCGTGCATGGCGACATTGGCGACCACTCGCTGGTGACCCGTCTGCTGACCGAATTCCAGCCCGATGCCGTGCTGAACTTCGCCGCCGAGAGCCACGTGGACCGCTCCATCGACGGCCCGGGTGCCTTCATTCAGACCAACGTGGTCGGTACCCTGGCGCTGCTCGAAGCCGTGCGCGACTACTGGAAGGCCCTGCCGGCCGACAAGGGCGAGGCATTCCGCTTCCTGCATGTGTCCACCGACGAGGTGTACGGCACCCTGGGCGAGACCGGCAAGTTCAGTGAAACGACCCAGTACGCCCCCAATTCGCCGTATTCGGCGTCCAAGGCGGCCTCGGACCACCTGGTGCGCGCGTTCCACCACACCTACGGGCTGCCGGTACTGACCACCAACTGCTCGAACAATTACGGCCCGTACCACTTCCCGGAGAAGCTCATTCCGCTGGTGATCGCCAAGGCGCTGGCTGGCGAACCGCTGCCGGTCTACGGCGACGGCAAGCAGGTGCGTGACTGGCTGTTCGTCAGCGACCACTGCGAGGCGATCCGCACCGTGCTGGCCAAGGGCCGGGTCGGCGAAACCTACAACGTCGGCGGCAACTCGGAAAAGCAGAATATTGAAGTGGTGCAGGCGATCTGCGCGCTGCTTGATGCGCGCCGCCCGCGCGATGATGGCCAGCCGCGTAGCAGCCAGATCACCTACGTGGCCGACCGCCCGGGGCATGACCGCCGCTACGCGATTGACGCCAGCAAGCTGAAAGACCAGTTGGGCTGGGAACCGAAATACACCTTCGAACAGGGCATTGCTTTCACTGTTGGCTGGTACCTGGACAACCAGGAATGGGTCAACGGCGTGCTGGACGGCAGCTATCGCCTGCAGCGCATCGGCACCAGTGCCTGAGGACACGACATGACGCAACGCAAGGGCATCATCCTGGCCGGCGGTTCCGGCACCCGGCTATATCCGATCACCAAGGGCGTCAGCAAACAGCTGCTGCCGGTGTACGACAAGCCGATGATCTACTACCCACTCAGCGTGCTGATGCTGGCGGGCATCCGTGATGTGCTGATCATCAATACCCCGCACGAGCAGGCGTTGTTCCATCAATTGCTGGGTGACGGCTCGCAGTGGGGCATGAACATCGAGTACGCCGTGCAGCCCAGCCCGGACGGGCTGGCGCAGGCCTACCTGATCGGCCGCGACTTTGTCGGCGGCAAGCCGAGCTGCCTGGTGCTGGGCGATAACATCTTCCATGGTCATGGCTTGACGTCGCTGCTGCGCAGCGCCGATGAGCGCCAGAACGGTGCCACCGTTTTCGGCTACTGGGTGAACGATCCAGAGCGCTATGGCGTCGCCGAGTTCGACGCCGACGGAAAAGTGATCGACCTGGTTGAGAAGCCGGCCAAGCCGCGCTCCAACTACGCGGTCACCGGCCTCTACTTCTATGACGGCAACGCCAGCGACTACGCCGCCGAGTTGAAGCCGTCGCCGCGGGGTGAGCTGGAGATTACCGATCTCAATCAGCGTTACCTGCGCGACGGCAACCTGCACTTGGAAGCGCTGGGGCGCGGCTATGCCTGGCTGGATACCGGCACGCATCAGTCGTTGCTGGAAGCCTCCAACTTCATCGAGACTATCCAGACCCGCCAGGGCCTGCAGGTCTGCTGCCCGGAAGAAATCGCCTTCGGCAAGGGTTGGATCAGTGCCGAACAGCTGGAAACGCTGGCTGCACCTTTGATCAAGAATGGCTATGGCCAGTATCTGCAGAAGCTGTTGCAGCGAGGCGTGGTGCCGTGAAAGTCGTTCCTACCGCGCTGCAGGGGCTGACCCTGCTCGAGCCGGCGGTATTCGGCGACGATCGTGGCTTCTTCTTCGAATCCTGGAACGCCGATCGATTTGCCGCGCACGGTCTGCCTTCGACGTTCGTGCAGAGCAACGTGTCCTCGTCCAGCAAGGGCGTGCTGCGCGGTCTTCACTATCAGTGGCCGCGGCCGCAGGGCAAGCTGGTTACCGTGCTGGCGGGGGAGGTCTATGACGTGGCAGTGGATATCCGCCGTGGATCTCCTACCTTCGGTCAATGGGAGGCGTTCATCCTCAGCGGAGAGAATCGCCGTCAATTGTGGATTCCGCCTGGCTTCGCCCACGGCTTTGCCGTGTTGTCCGACACCGCGCTGTTCCATTATCTGTGCACCGACGTCTACGTGAAGGAAGCCGACGCGGGCATCCGCTGGAATGATGCCGACATCGCGGTGGACTGGCCGATCAGCCAACCGCTGCTGTCGGCCAAGGACGAGCAGGCACCGTTCCTCAAGGATGTGCCCGAGGACCGGTTGCCGGTCTACCAGCCATGACATTTCTTGTACTCGGTGCGGGGGGGCAGGTGGGGCAGGTGTTGCTGCGTAGCCTGGCTCGCCATGGAGCCGTGGTGGGCGCGACCCGTAGCGGACACCTGATCGATGGGCGACCCTGCGAGGTTGCCAACCTCGATCAGCCAGACGACCTGCCGGCCCTGCTGGACCGGGTGCGCCCCGCCGCAGTGATCAATGCCGCGGCCTACACCGCCGTTGATGCCGCCGAGCAGGATGCAGCGTGCGCGCGCCGGGTCAATCGCGATGCGCCGGGGTTGATCGCGCGTTGGTGCGCGGACCATGCCGTGCCGTTCGTGCACTACTCCACGGATTACGTGTTCGACGGCAAGGGCAGCGTGCCCTACACCGAGCAGGATCCGACCGCGCCGCTAAACGTCTACGGCGTCACCAAGCGCGACGGAGAACTGGCGGTGCGCGACGCCGGTGGACGTCATCTGATCTTCAGAACCGCCTGGGTGTACGCCGCCTATGGCCGGAACTTCCTGCGCACCATGCTGCGGTTGGCGGCTGATCATGACAGCGTGCGAGTGGTGTCCGACCAGATCGGCGCGCCGACCAGCGCCCAGCTGATTGCCGACATCACCGCGCTGGCGCTGATCCATCCGGTAAAGCACTGCGGCACCTGGCACCTCACCGCTTCAGGCCAGACCAGCTGGGCCGGCTTTGCCGAGGCCATCTTTGCCGAGGCGCACAGACAGGGCGTGCTGCGTAAGGTGCCGCAGGTCGTGCCCATTTCTACCGCTGAGTACCCTACGCCGGCGCGGCGCCCGGCATGGTCGGTGCTGGATAACCGCCGCCTTCAGCGCGAGATGGGGCTGATCCTGCCGCCCTGGCAGCAGGGGCTGCAGCGCGTGATCGGGGAACTGGCCCAGGACGTTTCGCATACAATTGGCTGAATCCGAGCCAGCACCCGGTAACAGGGGGCGGCCCGTCCAGCGCCATGCCGAAACGCCGAGGAATGCCTTGAAGTTCACCCCCGATCAGAATCGCGTGCTTGTGACCGGCGGTGCCGGTTTCCTCGGCTCCCACCTGTGCGACCGCCTGATCGCGGCCGGGCACGACGTGCTCTGCGTGGATAACTTCTACACCGGCAGCAAGGCCAATGTGGAAGCGCTGCTGGGGCATTCCCGCTTCGAGCTGATGCGCCACGACGTCACCTTCCCGCTGTACGTGGAAGTGGACCGCATCTTCAACCTGGCGTGCCCGGCCTCGCCGATCCACTACCAGCACGACCCGGTGCAGACCACCAAGACCAGCGTGCACGGCGCGATCAACATGCTCGGCCTGGCAAAGCGCACCCGCGCGCGCATCCTGCAGGCCAGCACCAGCGAAGTCTATGGTGATCCGGAAATCCACCCGCAGGTGGAAGGTTACTGGGGCCGGGTCAATCCGATCGGCATCCGCAGCTGCTACGACGAAGGCAAGCGCTGCGCCGAAACCCTGTTCTTCGACTACTGGCGCCAGCACCAGCTGGAGGTCAAGGTCATGCGCATCTTCAACACCTACGGCCCGCGCATGCACCCCAATGACGGCCGCGTGGTCAGCAATTTCATTGTGCAGGCGCTGCGCGGCGAGCCGATCACCATCTACGGCGACGGCCAGCAGACCCGGAGCTTCTGCTACGTGGATGATCTCATTGAAGGCATGCTGCGCCTGATGGAAACGCCGGCCGAGTTCACCGGTCCGGTCAATATCGGCAATCCCACCGAATTCACCATGCTGCAGCTGGCCGAAACCGTAGTCCGTCTGGTCGGCGGCACATCGAAGATTGAATTCCGGCCACTGCCCTCGGACGACCCGCGCCAGCGCCAGCCGGACATCAGCCTGGCCAAGGCCACGTTCGACTGGGAACCGAAGGTGGCACTGGAAGATGGACTGAAAGAGACCATCGCCTACTTCCGTCACCGTCTGCAGGCGTAAGGAGAGGGCGCATGCGGAAAGTCGTGGTGATGCCGGTCTACGAGGACCTGGAAGCTTCGTCCAAGCTGTTTCTGGAGCTGGCACGGACCCAGGGCACTGACACGTTCATCGTTGCGGTGGACGATGGCTCCGTGCGCCAGCCGCTGCCGGTGTCGGCCATCGAAGCATCCGGGCTGGAAGGCGTGGTCATCAAGCTGCGCCGCAACGTCGGCCACCAGCGTGCCATTGCCATCGGCCTGAGCTACGTGGCCGAACAGTTCGGTGATGACGTGGTTGTCGTGACCATGGATTCCGATGGCGAAGACACGCCAGAAAGCATCACCGATTTGGTCAAAGGCCTCGCCAGCGACGACGTCGATGTGGTGGTGGCCAGCCGCCGCAGCCGGGTGGAGTCGGTGAAGTTCAAGGCGTTCTACATCGTCTACAAGCTGCTGTTCTCGCTGCTCAGCGGCCGACGCATCAGCTTCGGCAACTTCATGGCGGCCAAGATGCCGGCGGTGCGTCGTCTGGCCTCCATGCAGGAGCTGTGGATCCACGTTGCCGCCTGCGTGCTGGGCTCCAAGCTGCGGGTTGGCAACTGCCTGCTCGATCGTGGCCCGCGCTACGCCGGGCGCAGCAAGATGAACTTCGTTGGCCTGGCGCTGCACGGCTTCCGCGCGCTGATGGTGTTTGCCGAAGACGTACTGGTGCGGGTCGGCATTGCCTGTACGGTGGTGGCGGCGTTCTCCATCACCGGCGGCATCATCGCCACCGTGCTGAAGATGCTGGGCTTTGCCACGCCGGGCTGGTTCTCGCTTGCCGCAGGCATCCTGCTGCTGGTGTTCCTGCAGACGGCGGCGCTGACCCTGATCACCCTGATGCTCTCGGGCATGATCCGCAGTGGTGGCGTGCTGGGTGTGGGCAGCTACCGCGAATTCGTTGAAGACGTGCAGCATGCCGGCCGCCGCAGCGCGTAAGGGGTTGAGCGGCCAGCTGGTCCGCTTCCTGATCAACGGGCTGGTGGCCACCGCCGTGCATTTCAGCGTGCTGCACGTGTGCATTGAACTGCTGCACGTGCCGCTGGCCGCTGTAGCCAATGGCATTGCTGCGGTGTTTGGCATTACCGCCTCGTTCCTGGGCAATCGTTACTTCGTTTTCCCGGGTCGCCCGGGTAGCGCGTTCAAGCAAGGGTCTTTGTTCGTCCTGGTGTATGCCGGCATTGCCCTGCTGCACGCGCTGCTGATGTTTGCCTGGGCCGATTGGCTGGGGCTCGATTACCGAATCGGCTTCCTGCTCATCACCGGACTGCAGATGGTCTGCAGCTTCCTCATCAACAAATTCGTGGTGTTCAAATGAACAAGTTCCTGCGTGCTGGGCTGGCGACGGTGCTCTTCATCGTCGCGCTGCTGCTGGTGTACTACGTGCACATGCGCCACTTCCGGGTGAACGTGGTGCTGTATGCCAGCATCCTCGATGCGGTGATCGCCACGGTCGGAGTATTTGGCGTGCTGTACCTGCTGAAGTGGTTCCGCGACTTCAGCCGACTGGAGCTGATTCAGCTGGTGGTGATCTGGATGCTGGGCGGCTACGTATTCGCCATTTCCCTTCCCACCGTCATTGACCGCTCGCTGTCGTTCTACATTCTGGAGAAGCTGCAGCAGCGTGGTGGTGGCATTCGGGAGGACGCTTTCCGCCAGGTGTTCACCGAGGAATACGTACGCGAGCATCACCTGGTGGAGGTGCGCCTGACCGAGCAGCTGCAGTCCGGCACGGTGGAGATCCACAATGGCTGCGTCACGCTCACTGCGCGCGGCGAGCGGTTGGCGTCGTTCAGCCGCTTCTATCGGCAGAACCTGCTGCCGACGCACCGTCTGTTAATGGGCGAGTACACCGACGCGCTCACCGACCCCTTCCGCGACAGCCACATGCCAGTCGATTATCGCTGCAGCCGGGACTGACCGGTCTCGCCGGTCCCGGTGCTGGGGCAGGAGGGCTGCGCTACCCCTGCTTCCGCCGCCCCGCCGTCCCCCCAGGCAGCGGAGCCAGCAACGCCTGCAGATCCTCGTCGCTGAAGCGCGGGCCGGCGTTGCCGCCGTCATCCAGGATGGTGTCGGCCAGTGCCGCCTTGCGCTCCTGCATTTCCGCGATCCGTTCCTCGATGCTGCCGGCGGCAATCAACTTGTAGACGAACACCGGCTGCTCCTGCCCAATGCGGTGCGCGCGGTCGGTGGCCTGATTCTCCGCCGCCGGGTTCCACCACGGGTCGAAATGGATGACGGTGTCGGCCCGGGTCAGATTCAGGCCAACGCCGCCGGCTTTCAGGCTGATCAGGAAGATCGGCACCTCGCCCTGCATGAAGCGCTGCACCGGGGTTTGCCGGTCACGGGTCTGTCCCGTCAACATCACATACCCCAGCTTGAGCTCATCCAGCAGCTCCGCCAACAGGTCCAGCATGCTGGTGAACTGCGAGAACAGCAGAATGCGCCGGCCTTCTTCCACCATTTCCGGCAGCATTTCGCGCAGCAGTTCCAGCTTGGCCGATGCCGTGGCACCGGCACGCGTGCCGGGCAGCAGGCGGGGGTCGCAGCACACCTGGCGCAGCTTCAGCAGGGCGTCCAGCACCACAATGTGGCTTCGGGCCAGACCCTGCTGCGCAACTGCGTGGCGTACCTTCTCTTCCATGGTGGCGCGCACGGTCTCGTACATGTCGCGCTGCGCGCCTTCCAGCACCACGCTGCGGGTGATCAGCGTTTTCTCCGGCAGCTCCGCCGCCACCTCATCCTTGCGCCGGCGCAGCAGGAACGGACGCATGCGCCGGGCCAGCCATTGCGCGCGCTGGGTATCGGCATTGCGCTCGATGGGGTGGCGCCACTGCTGGTTGAACACTTTTTCGCTGCCCAGCAGGCCCGGCAGCAGGAAATCAAACTGGGTCCACAGCTCGCCCAGATGGTTTTCCATGGGCGTGCCGGTCAGGCACAGCCGGTGATTGGCCTTCAACGAACGTAGCGCCATGGCCGCGCGCGAGCGCGGGTTCTTGGCCTGCTGTGCCTCGTCCAGCACCAGCAGGTGCCAAGCCTGGTCGCGCAGTACCTCCTCATCGCGCCACAGCAGTGCGTACGTGGTCAGCACTACGTCGTGGCGCTCAATCTGCGGGAAGTTCTCCGCGCGTGAGGGGCCGTGCAGCACCAGCACGCGCAGATCAGGGGTGAACCGCTCGGCCTCGGCCTGCCAGTTGTGCAGCAGCGAGGTCGGCACCACCACCAGCACCGGCTGGCGCAGACGCTGCGCTTCCTTCTCCAGCTGGATGTGGGCCAGGGTCTGCAGGGTTTTGCCCAGGCCCATGTCGTCGGCCAGCACGCCGCCCAGATTGTGTTGGCGCAGGTGCTGCAGCCAGCTCAGGCCATCCAGCTGGTAAGGGCGCAAGGTGGCCTGCAGGCCCGCAGGTGGCTGCGCGGGCGTCATCTCCGGGCCATCCAGCAGGCGCTGGGCCACGCTGCGCGCCATCGTGTCGTCCTTGAGCCGCAGCCCGGCGGTCTCGTGCAGCGTGCGCAGACGGGCATGGTCGTGCAGTGGAACGCGCAGGCGCGAGCGGCGCGGGCCGAACAGGTCGCCCAGCAGCGCCACCAGCGGCTTGAGCCGGCCCGCGCGCAGTCCCAGCCGGCGTGGGCCGGTGGAGGGCAGCAGCACCAGCTCATCATCGGCAATCACCGATGCCGCGCCGCGCGACCAGCGCGGGTCGGTGTTCAACACCTGCTGCAGCAACGGAGCCAGCGCCAGGGTCTGGCCGTCCACCTCGATGTCCAGGCCGATCTCGAACCAGCCGGGCACGTCGCGGTCGGCCTGCACGTCCAGGGTGATCGCGTCGACCTCGGTCACCCGGTGGCGGAATGCGGCATCGGGTTCCACCCGCCAGCCCAGCGCCTCCAGCTGTGGCATCTCGTTCTGCAGGAACTGGGCCCAGTCGCCACTGCGTGGCAGGAACTGCGGTCCCGTGGCGGGCTGGATATCCAAAGGTCGCGGGTCGCGGTACAGGCCTGCTGCCTGCAGTTCGCGTTCGCGCAGGTGCTCCTCGGCCGCATCCCGGGCCAGCAGGCTCAGCTGGCCCCGATCGTCCTGCACGAACACCGATGGGTCATCCAGATGCCGGCTGTTGGCCCCGTACTCGAAGGTGGCGGTGGCGAAATCGCGCCATTCGGGAGGGGCGCGCTGGGGCAGCCACATGGGGCGGTGCTCCACGCTGTACAGGCGCAGAACCGGGACCACCGGCACCGCATCCAGCACCGGCAGCGCATCGCCGGTGGCCGGGTGGGGCAGGGCCGGGTCGATCTGTTGCAGGGTCTGGCTGACCAGCGCGGTCTCTTCGGGGAACACCCCGGGCAGTTCGAGAAAGGCACCGGCATCTTCGGCGGCCATCGCCAGTTGCAGCGCCCCCACCTCACCCGTGTCGACGTCCAGGTAGCAGCCTGAGCGGCCGTGCACGCTGCCGCGCCCACCGCCTTCCACCTGCAGCGAAGGCATCGCACGCAGGCGGCCGTTGTGCTCGCTGGCCTTCCAGTGCAGCGTGCCCGCACGCGGTTGTGCCCAGCGCGCCGGGACCGGCGCGATGGCGTCGGCAATGAAGGCGCGGCCGGTGGCGATGATCTGCTGCAGCAGGGCCACGATGTCGATCCGGTCACGGTTGTCGTGGTGGTGGTGCAGCAGCCACAGCTGTGACAGCACGGCGATGTCGTCTTGGGTGAGGTAGCCAGCCGGAGCCAGGAACAGGTCCGGTCCCAGGCTGAGCAGCTTCTCGCGTTTGACGGTGCCATCCGCGGCCCGCTTGGTGCGCTGCACATGCACGGCGAGGCGATGCTGGAACGCGGACAGGTCGTAGCAGATCCCGCGTGTCGGCCCGGCCGGCGTGGCCGGGCGGCTCGCGCTGCTGTGGCGCGCATGCCAGCGCGACAGCGCCTGCAGCAGTTCCGTGCGCGGTGGCTGCAGCAGGGTCAGGGGCGCGGCCGGCAGTTCCACCGGAGGGCTCACCTGCACCAGGTCCAGCCCCTGTGCCATGACCGCCGCCAGGTGCTTGCAGCCCTGGCCCACCGGGCAGCTGCATTCGGCCACCAGCGGGCTGCGGGCGGTGCGGGTGCTGGCTTTCAGGTCGACCCACACGTGGTACGGGCGACGTGCGCTGCCCTGCACCAGCGCGGTGATCTGGTCGTTCTGATGGCGCAGCTGGCGCACCGCGAACAGATAGTTGGCGCTTTTCTCCATCGTCCGCGGGTCGAACCAGCGGCGGATGTCTTCCTGGGTGTAGGTGGCTGTCATGAGGGGTCTCCTGCTTTGTTGCGCCGCACTCAGCCGCGTCTTCCGGTATCGCTAGAATGGGTCATTATCACCGAGCAAGGTAATCTGGAATGGAACGACCTACGTCCAAAAGCAAGCGCTACGCCAGCGCGGCACAGGCGCTGCAAGGTGCCGTGGCCGATGGCCAGACCCTGGCGGTTGGCGGTTTCGGCCTGTGCGGCATTCCTGAAGCGCTGATTGCGGCCTTGCGCGACACCGGGGCGAAGGATCTCACCGTGATTTCCAACAATGCCGGCGTGGACGGCTTCGGCCTCGGGCAGCTGCTGGAAACCCGGCAGATCAAAAAGATGATTTCGTCCTATGTAGGCGAGAACAAGGAATTTGAACGCCAGTTCCTGGCCGGTGAGCTGGAGCTGGAGTTCAACCCGCAGGGCACCCTGGCCGAGCGCCTGCGCGCTGGCGGAGCCGGCATCCCGGCGTTCTTCACCGCCACCGGCTACGGCACCGTGGTCGCCGAGGGCAAGGAAACCCGCGAGTTCGACGGCAAGCACTACGTGATGGAAACCGCGCTGCGCGCGGATGTAGCGCTGGTGAAGGCGTGGAAGGCCGATGAGGCCGGCAACCTGGTGTTCCGCAAGACCGCGCGCAACTTCAACCCGGCCTGCGCCATGGCCGGCAAGCTGTGCATCGTGGAAGTGGAAGAGGTGGTGCCGGTGGGCAGCATCGACCCGGACCAGGTGCACCTGCCCGGCATCTACGTGCACCGCATCGTGCACAACCCCACCCCGGAAAAGCGGATCGAACAGCGCACCGTGCGTGCGGAGGGCAACTGAGATGGCATGGACCCGCGATGAAATGGCGCAGCGCGCCGCCCGTGAACTCACCGATGGCGCGTATGTGAACCTCGGCATCGGCCTTCCGACGCTGGTGGCCAACCACATTCCCGAGGGCGTGGACGTGTGGCTGCAGTCGGAGAATGGCCTGCTTGGCATCGGCCCGTTCCCGACCGAGGCGGAGGTGGACGCCGACCTGATCAATGCCGGCAAGCAGACCGTCACCGCGCGTGCCGGGGCCAGCTATTTCGGCAGCCACGACAGCTTCGCGATGATCCGCGGCGGCCACGTCAATCTGGCCATCCTTGGGGCCATGCAGGTCACCGACGAGGGCGACCTGGCCAACTGGATGGTGCCCGGCAAGATGGTCAAGGGCATGGGCGGTGCAATGGACCTGGTGGCCGGCGTGCAGCGCGTGGTGGTGCTGATGGAGCACACCGCCAAGAACGGCGAGCACAAGATCCTGCCTGAGTGCACGCTGCCGCTGACGGGCGTCGGCGTGGTCGATCGCATCATCACCGATCTTGCGGTGTTCGACGTCACCGACAAGGGCCTGGTACTGGTGGAAGCAGCCCCCGGCGTGGATGCGGCCGAGCTGAAGGAAAAGACCGGCGTCGCCTTCGCGGGGTGACCGGCCCCGGCGCGGCTGCTAAGCTGCCGCGCTTCGGGTTGGCGGGACGCTGCTGTGAACAGAGTCGGGACGACAGGCGTGGCGGTGTTGATCGCGCTTGGTATTGCGGTGTCGCTGCGCGGCATCGCCAAGGATGTTCATTTCGAGCGGCCACTGTTGGCGCAGGCGTTCACCGCCGATGCCGGTTTCGCTGCATCGGTGCCCCTGGAAGTGGTGGAATCGCGTGCGCTGCTTCGGGCGCATCCGTCTGAAGCACCGCTGGCGCTGGGCGCTGGATTGATCGATGACCCCCTGCTGCAGCAGCGCCACTGGGAAGCGCTGTACCCCGTGCGTCTGCACGAGGCCCAGAGCGGCCGCATGCTGTGGAAAGCTCCGGGTCCGGACCGCACCGACTGCACTGAACTTGGAAGGAGCGACCGTGTTGTCCTCGTTGACTGCCCCTGACCGCATGCGGCGTCCTGCCGTGGCCATGTTGTGCTGTGTGATGGCTGGATACGTGTTAGCGGCGTTGGGGGGCTTCGGCCTGCCGACGATGCTGGCGTTCGCGGCGCTACTCGTTGCTGCGGTGTGGGCGCTGGCAAGCGTGCGCGACCCGCGCGCGGCGTGGATGGTGGTCACTGTTCTGGCGCTGCTGGTGATTGCACTGGGCAGCCCCACCGACGAGTGGGACCCGCGCTCGATCTGGCTGTTCCACGCCCGGCGCATTTTCGAAGATGGCTCGCTGTACGCCATGCTGGATGGCTACGCAGGCTTCAGCCATAACGACTATCCGGCGCTGGTGCCGCTGCTGTCGGCCAGCTCAGCCCAGCTGGTCGGGGACTGGAACGAGCTGTTCCCCAAGGCCGCCGGCACTTTGCTGTTGCTACCGGCGCTGCTGTTGATCGCACGGAGCCTGCGTTCGTGGTGGGTGGCCGGGCTCTTTGCGGTGGTCACGCTGCAGGTGGGTGGCCGCTATCTGGCCGATGGCTACATGGATGCGCTGCTGGCGGTGTATGCGGTTGCAGCGCTGGCCAGTGCCGCGCGCTGCACCGAGCGCACCCAGCGCATTGCCTGGGACGAGCTGCTACCGTTCGTGCTCAGCACGGCCGTGCTGTCGCTGATCAAGAACGAAGGCATGGTATTGGCGACAGTGATCGCGGCCGCCATGGCTGCGGTGGTGGTGCTGCGCGAGCGTCGCGTGCCGTGGACGCTGTTGATTGCATTCGTGGTCGCCATGCTGCCATTGCTGGCGTGGAAGCTGGCCGTGGCCGGTGCGCACCTGACCAACGATTTGGCTTCGACCGACATGAAGGGGCAACTGCTGTCGCGCCTGCCGGAACTGGCCAACAGCACGCTGATTCTGAAGAAGCTGTTCCGCGAGTGGGCGCTGGTGCCGTTGCTGGTGTTGGCGGTGCTGTGGCGTCGCACGTGGTCAAACCCGGTGGTGCTGGCGGGTGCCGTGGCGGGGCTGGTGTATGCGGGTGTTCTGTACGCGGTCTACCTGGGCACCCCGCACGATCTGGAGTGGCATCTGGCCACCAGCGTGAAGCGCGTGGTGCTGCCGGTGTTCCTGCTGCTGATGTACGCGCTGCTGGTGGTGGTGGACCGCTGGCGGTCCGCACCGAAGGCAGCGCCGGTTACGCAGTAACGCCCGCACCCTGCGGGCGCTACCGCTTTCGTAAGTTCATCGGCTCACCGCCACCGGCGCAGCCGCGCCATCGTGCGTACCGCGTCCTTGTCGGTGCTGAGCAGGATGTTGCCGGGGTTCACGCCCAGGTAAACGCGGCGGCCTTCGTCGAACTCGGCCCGCTGCATCCACATGCCGCGCATATCCAGCCACGGAACCATCAGGCCGGTGATGCCATCCTGGACGTAATGCAGACCGCCCACCACCAGGCTGCGGGGGATGTTCCAGTGCAGCGTGCTGGTGGCGAGGGCGCGGTTGTAGGGGTCTAGATGATTGACGTGCATGGTTAAGGTCTCCGGAAAACTCCCTCGCCGGGCTGGCGAGGGATGTCGGGAGGCTGAAAACCGTACGAGTACCAACCGGTGCGACGTATTTCCACGGGGGGTGTTGTATTTCGTCACCCTCCCGACGCGTGCCGTGCAACTTCAGGTACTCGTGGAGTTTTCAGACTCCTCGTGTCCACCATGCAGGACGGGCGAACGATAGCGGAATCGGGTTTCGTCCGGGGCGTGACGTAGTTGGACCGATTGCGATCGCCGCGATGTCGCGAATGAATTCAGAGACGGTGGAACGCCAGCAATGACGGCCGTTCCGCCTGGCGTGACCGGCATCGCATTGCATGTGCGGGCGCACCATTTTTCGGCCAGACAAAATGCCGCCGCCGCGTCGCGTTTGGCATGGATTGCGTGGACACGGATGGCGAACGGCGCAATCGTCCTGCGCACGTAGCAATTCGTAGTGACGCGCCATGCGCGTCAACCGCGCAACGCGCGGCACAAGCGCCCGAAGCCGGATTCCCATCGACCCCCATACCGCACCGACGTTTAGACAAAAACGAAGCCACCCATCAGGCGTTCATGACCCCGGAACGAAGAGCGGACGGGCATGGCCCGTCCCTACGCGGCGTATCCGAAGCCCCGCCGGGCGCGCGCCCGGCGAACGGCGCAATCGTCCTGTGCACGTAGCAATTCGTAGTGACGCGCCATGCGCGTCAACCGCGCAACGCGCGGCACAAGCGCCCGAAGCCGGATTCCCATCGATACCCAAGCGGCACCGACGTTTAGACAAAAACGAAGCCACCCATCCGGCGTTCATGACTCCGGAACGAAGAGCGGACGGGCATGGCCCGTCCCTACGCGGTAATGTTCTCCCCATGGACCTCCACCTTCCCGACGCCCGCGTGCACTGGCACCGCCACTGGCTGGCATCCCCAGCCGCCGATGCCCTGCAACGCACCCTGCGCGAAGACGTGCCATGGGAGGTTCACAAGATCCGCATGTTCGGCCGCCAGGTGGACTCGCCAAGACTGAGCTGCTGGATGGGCGATCCGGCGGCGCGGTATCGCTATTCGGGCACGGACTTCGTGCCGCATGCGTGGCATCCGGCCTTGTTGCCGCTGTGCGCACAGCTCGCGACGTTCTGCGGTGCGCGTTTCAACAGCGTGCTGCTCAACCGCTATCGGGATGGCGACGACGGCATGGGCTGGCACAGCGACAACGAATCGGAGCTGGGGCCGGAACCGGTGATTGCGTCATTGAGCCTTGGCGCGGGAAGGCGGTTTACGTTGCGTCGGCGTGAGGATCACAACCGCAAGGCGGAGGTGACCCTGGGGCATGGAGATCTGTTGGTGATGGCGGGGGCGACGCAGCGGTTGTATCAGCATGCGTTGCCAAAGAGCGCGCGGGTGATGGGGGAACGGATCAATCTGACGTTCCGGTGGATCACGCCGGGTACGTGATCGTTGGGTGTGGCGCGAACGGCAGCCGGGCAAGCCCGGCTCTACGGGGCTGCGATCAGCGCCGCAACGGCGGGGCCACCAGGGGCTTCTGGTAATCCGCCTGCCCGGTCACCAGCGTCCAACCCACCACGTCGCGGCTCACCGCCTTCAATGCCTGCTCCATCGCCTGCGCCACCTGCGCGGTATTCGTGCTGCCCACCGGCTGCTCCTGGCGGAAGGTGCGATCCGCCACCACGCGCTGGTCGACCACATGGATCAGCTTGGCGTTGAGCTCGATCAGCGCATTCGGCGTAGCCTGCCCGTTGTAGTCGGCCTCAAACCGGCGCACATCCAGCGCGAGCTTGTAATCCGCACGGATGCCGGTGGTGGCACGCGCCACGCCGGAAATCCGCCCGGAATCCTCGAAGCCGCGCACCAGCGCATCGTCCACCATGTCGGTGGCCGGCTGCGCCCAGCTCACGCCCTTGTACACCTGCAGCTCGGAGGGTTCCGGGCGTACGTTGATGCGCGGGCTGTCGACCACGCGTGCGGCGGTCGGCTTGACCAGGATCAGCTGCCAGTCGACCGTCGGCCAGGCGGCATCGGGTTCAATCCGCACCACCGGCGAATAGATGGTGACCTGGCTGCGTTCGCCGCCGCCGAGCAGCGAACACGCACTCAGCGCGACGATCAGCGCGACAGGGCCCAGCAGGCGCAGGGGACGGACGGGAAGAAGAGGGAGGTGGCTCATTTGGGTTCAAACTCCTTCGGCGCGTCGCGGCCCAGCAGGTAGCGGGCAGGGTTGTTGTCCAAGCGGTCGCTGACCCGGCGCAGGTCGCGGATCAGCCCGCGCAGTTCGGTCAGGGTCGGGCCGAGCTGGCCCAGGCCATCGTTGGCGAAACTGTTGATGGCGGCGCGGTTCTCGCCCAGGATCGAATCGGCATTGCCGGCGGCCGAATCCAGCTTGGTCAGCGTGGTTTCCAGCTTGTTGAGGATCGGCGGCAACTGCTGCACCAGATTGGTATCCAGGCGCTGGATGGTGCCGTTGGTGGTCTTCAGGGTCTGGTCCAGGCTGCGTGCGGCATCACGCGCGCTCAGCAGCAACGCCTGGGTGCCCTGGTCGCGGTCGGCCAGCCCGCCGCTGATGGTTTCCAGGTTGGCCAGGGTGGAGTTGATCGCGGCCACGTTGCGGTCGCTCAATATCTGGTCCATGCGCTCCACGATCCGGTTGGCCACGTCGGTGATGTTCTGCAGCGCAGAAGGCGTGGTCGGAATGATCGGGGCCGGGTCCTTGTTCACCGCGGTCAGCGCCTGCGCCTGCGGGGTGCCGCCGGTGAGCTGGATGATCGACGGGCCGGTCAGGCTGGTGATCGCCAGCTTGGCGCGGGTGTCGGTTTTGATCGGGGTGTTGGAGTTGAGGCGGATGCGGGCCACCACCTGGCGCGGATCATCCGGCACCAGATTGAGCTCGGTGATCGACCCCACCGCGATGCCGTTGTACTGCACCGGGCTGCCCACCGAAAGGCCGGTGACCGCCTCGCGGAACACCACGCGGTACTCGGTCCAGGTGCGGTCAGAGGAATACTTGGCGGCCCACAAGCCGAAGGCCAGCAGGGCCAGCCCGACTATCAGGGTGAACGCGCCGATCAGTACGTAATTGGCTTTGGTTTCCATGGGTCACTCACTCTTTGGCCGCGCGGGCAGCGCGTGCACGGGGGCCGTGGAAGTACTCCTGGATCCACGGGTGCTCCAGTTGTTCAATTTCATGCAGCGGGGCATTGGCAATCACCTGCTTGTCGGCCAGCACCGCCACCCGGTCACAGATCGCATACAGGGTGTCCAGGTCATGGGTGATCAGCATCACGGTCAGCCCCAGCGCTTCCTGCAGGGTCTTGATCAGGCGGTCGAAGGCGGCCGCACCGATCGGGTCGAGCCCGGCGGTCGGTTCGTCCAGGAACAGCAGCGGCGGGTCCAGCGCCAGGGCGCGGGCCAGGCCAGCGCGCTTGCGCATGCCGCCGGACAACTGCGAGGGCAGCTTGTTGATCGCATCGGCCGGCAGGCCGGCCAGCTTCACCTTCAGCAGGGCAAGTTCGTAATGCCAGCGCTCGGGCAGTTCGCGGTGGTGTTCCTTCAGCGGCACCTGCACGTTCTCGCCCACGCTCAGCGACGAGAACAGCGCGCCGTCCTGGAACAGCACCCCGGTATTGCGCTCGATGTGCAGGCGATCGGCCGGCTTTTCCGAACGGGCATCCACGCCCAGCACTTCAATCTGCCCGGCATCGGGATGGCGCAGGCCGAGGATGCTGCGCATCAGCACCGACTTGCCGGTACCGGAACCACCGACCACGCCGAGGATTTCACCGCGGCGCACGTCCAGGTCCAGGTTGTCATGCACGGTCTGGCTGCCGAAGCGGTTGGTCAGCCCGCGCACGCGGATGGCCAGGCCGTCACCGTCTTCCAGGCGCTCGATGCGGTCGGCTTCGATCAGGGCGTCTTCAGTACTCATCACCAATCCATGTGCATGAACCACAACGCGGCGAACGCGTCGATGATGATCACCAGCGAGATGGTCTGCACCACGCTGGAGGTGGTGCGTTCGCCCACTGATTGCGCGGTGCCTTCCACCTTCAGGCCTTCCAGACAGCCGATCAGACCGATCACCGCGGCAAACACCGGGGCCTTGGCCAGGCCCACCAGCATGTGCCGCACCTCGATGGTGTCGTGCAGGCGGGCCAGGTACATCTGCGGGGGAATATCCAGGTCGAACGCGCCGACGGTGACGCCGCCGGCCAGGCCGGCGACCATCGCGACGAAGGTCAGCAGCGGCAGGGTGACCATCAGCGCGATCAGCCGCGGCAGTACCAGCAGGTCGACCGGATCCAGCCCCAGCGTCTTGATCGCGTCGATTTCCTCGCGCGCCTTCATCGAACCGATCTGCGCGGTGAACGCGCTGGCGGTGCGGCCGGCCAGCACGATGGCGGTCAGCAGCACGGCAAATTCGCGCAGGAAGGCGATGCTGACCAGCTCCACCACGTAAATTTCCGCGCCGAAGTCGCGCAGGATGGTCGAGCCGAGGAAGGCGATCACCGCGCCCACCAGGTAGGACAGCAGCGCCACCAGCGGCACCGCATCCAGCCCGACCTGTTCCATGTGGTGCACGGTGGCGGTGAGGCGCAGGCGGCGCGGCTGGCGCAGCAGTCGGCCGGCCTTGACCAGGTTCTCGCCGAGGAAGCTGGCCAGCGCCACGATGTTCTGACCGACCCCGTGCATGCTGCGGCCCAGGCGCTCCAGCGCGGCCAGTACACCGAAGTCGCGTTTCGGCTTGGGGCGGTCGTCAGCCACTTCCTCGATGGTGCAGACCAGCGCCTGGTGTTCGGCGCGGAACTGCAGCGCGTCTTCGCCCAGGTTGGCGCGGTGGGCCACGCGCAGCACCTGCAGCACGCCGGCCGAGTCGAGCTGGGTGATGCCGTTGGCGTCAATGCCGGTGACCTGTTCGGGCACGCCGCGCAGCGCTTCGGCCGCGTCCAGCGCGGTGCGCAATGTCCACTGACCGGACAGCCGGATAAGGCCGGGGTCCTGTGGATCCTGTTCGAGTCGGGGAGGTTGGTTTGGCGTCATGGGGCGTCCTGCGTCCAGCATAACCTGTCTGCGTGTAGGCCCTGTAGTGCCGGCCGCTGGCCGGCTCTCGTGATGCGGGTAATACTACGGCGCATGTCTGCCGACGCACCCGCCATCGCCACCCCACCGGCCACCTACGCACAGCGGGTGGCTTTCGTTTCCGAAATTGCCGGGCGCCTGCACAGCTATGGCACTACCGCACAGCGCCTGGAGGCGGCGGTGGTGGCGCTGTCGCAACAGCTGGACCTGGATTGCGAGCCATGGTCGAACCCGACCGGGCTGATTCTCAGCTTCAGCGACCCGACCAAGGCGATCGGTTCGTCGGACATCACCCGCGTGATCCGTCTGGCACCGGGCGAAAACGATCTGCACAAGCTGAGCATTGCCGACCGCATTGCCGATGCGGTCGCCAATGGCACGATGAGCATTGCCCAGGGCCACACCGCGCTGCGGCAGCTGGATAAAGACCCCGGACGCGCCGGCAAGATCCGCATGATGCTGTCCTACAGCCTGGGCGCGGCCGGCGTGGCAGGGCTGTGGAAACTGCCGTGGCTGGACATTGCCACCGCCGGTGTCATCGGTCTGCTGATCGGGCTGATGTCGCTGATCACCGACCGCCGACCGGCCACGCGTGAGGCCAGCGAAGCACTGGCCGCGCTGCTGGCGGGCACGGTGGCAGCGCTGGTGGCTTCGTTCGTGGCCCCGTTGAATCTCAATACGGTGATCATCGCCTCGCTGGTGGTGATGCTGCCGGGTATGTCGCTGACCAACGCGGTCAATGAACTGGCCAGCCAACATTGGGTCTCGGGCACGGCACGTTTTGCCGGTGCCGTCACCACCATTCTGAAACTGACCGTGGGCGCGGTGATCGCGGTGACCCTGTCGGGAATCATCGGCCTGGACCCGCAGGTGCGCGCGTCGCGGCCGCAGGCGGACTGGGTGGAATGGAGTGCGCTGCTGCTGGCGGCCTTTGCGTTTGCCATGCTGTTCAAGGCAAACAAGCGCGATTATCCGTGGGTGATTGCCGCCTCGATTGCCGGCTATGCCATTTCCAAATTCGCCGGCCAGGCGTGGGGATTGCCGGCGGGCATTTTCCTGTCAGCGATGGTGATGACAGGCGCAGGCAACCTGTTTGGCCGGCTGGTGCAGCGGCCTGGGGCGATCATCCGCCTGCCCGGCATCATCATGCTGGTACCCGGCAGCACCACATTGCGCGGTGTTCTCACACTGGTGCAGCAGCAGGATGTCAGCGCGGGGCAGCTGGTATTGATGACCGTGTTGAATGTGGTGATGGCGCTGGTGGCGGGGTTGTTGTTCGGGAATCTGCTGATACCTGCGCGCAAGAATCTGTAATTTTCTGTGAGAATGTCGATTGACGCGGATGGCGCCGCCACGTAGACGCGCATGGCGCGTCACTACACATAAACAAAAACGCCGGCTTCGCAGCCGGCGTTCTTACACAGGTGTTTCCTTGATCATGCTTACTTCTTGATCAGGAAATCTTCCAGCTTCTTGCCCTTGGTGGTGTGGGCAGCCAGCCAACGCGGCTGCTTGCCACGACCGGTCCAGGTTTCCTTCGGATTAGCCGGATTACGGTACTTCGGAGCCACCTTGCCGAGCTTGCGAACGGCCTTTTTTACGGGGGCTTTGGCGGCCTTGGCGACACGGGTACGGGCCGGTGCTTCACTGCCGAACACTTCTTCAACGGTGTAGCCGCTGCTCTTGAGCAGTTTGTTCAACTGCGCGCGTACCTTGGTGATGGCGGGACGCTTGGCAACAACAGTCTGGCGTTTCTTTGCATTCTTGATCAGGGTGCCCAGCTCTTTCGCGGACAACCCACTCAGGTCAATACTCATCAACTACTACTCCGGAATTCAAACGAAGGACGGGGGCCGCCGGTCCGTGGCGAGTCCTGAGGATACATTTTCATTTGAATCGTGCACAGTAAGGGGCATTACCCATTCTGGCGGGATAATGAAAAAAGCCGGGGTGGTGCCCCGGCTTTGTGATCACTTCGACAGTTTTGCCAGCAGCGCGCCCCGGTCGAGGCTTTCGGCCTCGCTGGCCGAGCGGGCCCGGTACTCGAACGTGCCGGCGGCCAAGCCGCGTTCGGACACCACCACGCGATGCGGAATGCCGATCAGTTCCATGTCGGCAAACATCGCGCCCGGGCGCAGGCCGCGGTCATCCAGGGCGGCATCCAGGCCGGCGCCCTGCAGTTCAGCCAGTAGTTCAGCTGCGGCGGCACTGACGCTTTCGTCCTGTTTCGGATTGATGACACACACCACCACCTGCCACGGAGCCATCGCGTCGGACCAGAGAATGCCGGCGTCGTCGTGGTTCTGTTCGATGGCGGCGGCCACGATGCGTGAAATGCCGATGCCATAGCAGCCCATGGCCATCACCGCGGCCTTGCCGTTTTCGTCCAGCACGGTGGCATTCAATGCCTGCGCATACTGACGGCCGAGCTGGAACACGTGACCCACTTCGATGCCGCGTGCGATCTTCAGTTCGCCGCCATCAGCGGCGCGGTCGCCCTCCTTGACGTTGCGGATGTCCACCACTTCCGGTTCCGGCAGGTCGCGGCCCCAGTTGACGCCGGCAATGTGGAAGCCGGCTTCATTGGCACCCACCACGAAATCGGCCAGCGCGGCCACTTCGCGGTCGGCAATGATGCGCACCGCCTTGGCCGGATTGAGCGGCCCCAGGAAGCCGGGCTCGCTGCCCAGGTGATCCTGGATTTCGGCTTCGCCGGCCATGCGGTAGCCCTGCAGGCCCTCGACCTTGGCCAGCTTGATTTCATTGACCTCGTGGTCGCCACGGACCAGCGCGAGCACGAAGCCGGCTTCGCTCATGATCGCCACCGATTTCACGGTGCGCGCCAGTTCCAGGCCCAGCAGTTCGGCCACGGCTTCGCAGGTTTTCTGGGTCGGGGTTTCGACCTTGCGCAGGGCTTCGTTGGCGGTGCCGCGCGGGGCCGGCTCAGCGGAAACCGCCGCTTCCATGTTGGCGGCGTAATCCGAGCCGGTGGAGAACACCAGTGCGTCTTCGCCGGAATCGGCAATGACGTGGAATTCCTGCGAGGCATCGCCGCCGATGGCACCGGAATCGGCCTGCACCATGCGGAAGTCCAGGCCCAGGCGGGTGAACACACGCGCATAGGCGCGCTTCATGTTCTCGTATTCGGCCACCAGGCTTTCATCGTCCAGGTGGAACGAGTAGGCGTCCTTCATCAGGAATTCGCGCGCACGCATCACACCGAAGCGCGGGCGGATCTCGTCGCGGAACTTGGTCTGGATCTGGAAGAAGTTGACCGGCAACTGCTTGTAGCTGGACAGCTCCTGGCGCGCGAAGTCGGCGGCGGCCTCTTCAGCGGTGGGGCTGTAGCAGAACACCTGCTCCTTGCGGTCTTTGATCTTCAGCAGCTGCGGGCCGAATTTTTCCCAGCGCCCGGTGGCTTCCCACAGTTCCTTGGGCTGGATGGTCGGCACCTGGAATTCCACCGCGCCGGCGCGCTCCATTTCCTCGCGCACGATGCGCTCGACCTTGCGCAGCACGCGCAGGCCCAGCGGCGACCAGGTGTACAGCCCCGAGGCCAGCTTGCGGATCATGCCCGCGCGCAGCATCAGGCGGTGGCTGGTCAGCTCCGCGTCGCTGGGGGTTTCCTTGGTGGTGTGCAGGTGGAACTGGGAGAGGCGCATCGTCGGCTTCGCTGAACGGCGGAAACCGATATTCTGCCAGTCTGGCGGGGTATCGACCAACGGTCGATACCTACCCGGCATGCCGCGAGGTCCCGGTAGGTATCGACCGTTGGTCGATACAGGTTCAGCGGACCGGATTACGCCCCCGGCGCGCAATACGCCTTGATTCCGGCCTCGGCCATGGTCTTCTGGGCTTGGCGCTGCTCCGTGCTGAGCGGCGCGTCCGGCGTGCCGTCGCCGTTGGTGTCGTACATGACATCCCCCTGGCCGTTGAGCAGGGCCAGGTTCTTGCGGGTCTGGGTGCAGTCGGCCGATTCGGCCGGGGCGGGCTTGGCCGCGCCGGTGCTGACCGGGTCCTGGTTTGTGATCCGGCGCTGTTCGGCCTTCTGGTTGGCCGGCGGCTTTTCCGAGAACTGGGTCACGCCGTTGGCGTCCTTCCACTTGTACACGTTCTGGGCGCTGGCCGAGGCGCTGGCAAGCAGCAGGCAGCACAGCAGGGGCAGGACACGCATGGCAACTCCAGTTACTCAGGGTCAGGGCCGCGATTGCAGCACCCTGGTCCGGTGCTGGCAAGCGCGGTGGCGACAGGCGGAGCGGGCAGGGGCGGCAGCGGTCGTCCGGCAACCGCCCCAAACCCGGCGGCAGCCACTAAACTGGCCGGCATGGATCAGATGAAACCCCCGCCGCGCTCGCGCAGCATCTACCTGCTGCCCAACCTGTTCACCACCGCCGGCCTGTTTGCCGGGTTCTACGCGATCATCGCCGCGGCCAATGGCGATTTCGTCAATGCCGCCATCGCGGTGTTCGTGGCCGCCATCATGGACGGCCTGGATGGCCGCGTGGCGCGCCTGACCGGCACCAGCAGCGAATTCGGGGTGCAGTACGACTCCCTGGCCGACCTGGTCAGCTTCGGCATGGCCCCGGCGCTGGTGATGTATCACTGGTCACTGTCGTGGCTGAAGTTCGATGACCCGGTGCTGGGCCGGGTGGGCTGGGCGGTGGCGTTCCTGTACGCGGCCTGCGCGGCGCTGCGGCTGGCCCGCTTCAACACCCAGGTGACGGTGGTCGACAAGCGCTGGTTCATCGGCCTGGCCAGCCCGGCCGCCGCCGGCCTGATGATGTCCTTCGTCTGGGCCTTCGCCGACGGCAACCTGGGCTGGGACGGCAACGAACTGCGTTATGTCGCGCTGGGCGTCACCCTGGTGGCGGCGCTGCTGATGGTCAGCCGGATCCGCTTCTGGAGCTTCAAGGGCAGCGGTGAAAAGGGCCCGCGCGCTGACCGGGTGCCGTTCATGGCGCTGGCGCTGCTGCCGATCGTGATCGCGATCATGGTGATCGACCTCCCGCGCGTGCTGTTCGCGGTGGGCATCGTGTACGCGCTGTCCGGGCCGGCGATGTGGCTGTGGCAGCGCACCCGCAAGACGGCCGAGCCGAGCGCATGAGCCTGCCGGCCACGCCGCCGCTGTGGACTTCCGCCCAGCAGTCCTGGCTGCAGGCGATGGGCTACACGGTGTTCGTGGACGGCAGCGTGGAACCAGCCACGCCGGAGCCGGCGATTGAATTGACAGCCGTGCCGGCGGATGCCCGGGCACCACGTGACCCTGGGACGCGCGATCACGTAGAGCCGGGTCTTGCCCGGCTTGCGTCACCGTCCGACCAAACGGCCAGCCGGGCAAGACCCGGCTCTACGCCACCGTCCGCGCCCGAGACCGCGCCGCGCCCCGGCACCCGCCGCCCGGCGGTGCGCCTGCCCGACCGCCTGCAGATCGCGCTGCTGCGCGCCTCCGGCTGCAACCCGAACGACCCTGAAACGCAGGCGCTGATGGCCAGCTGGAACCTGGATGAACTACGCCGTAGCGCGTCCGCCAAGCGCGCGCTGTGGCCGCAGCTGCGCGCCCTGCGCAAGCGGAGCCGGGCGTGAGCGCGGTCAGTTCACCGCGTCCCCCGTCGCTGCGCGCGTTGCGTGAGGACGACCTGGACGCGGTGATGGACATCGAGGAACGCGGATACCCGTTCCCGTGGACGCGCGGCATCTTCGTCGATTGCCTGCGCGCAGGGTATCCCTCGCTGGCGCTGGAAGATGACGGCGATCTGGTCGGCTATGGCGTGCTCAGTGTGGCTGCCGATGAAGGCCATATTCTCAACGTGTGCGTGGACCCGCGGATGCAGTCACACGGACTGGGGCGGTTCCTGTTCCGCGCGCTGGTGCAGCTGGCGCGCGACCATGCCGCGCACCGCGTGTTTCTGGAAGTACGGCCGTCGAATGCGTCAGCGTTGAAGCTGTATGAAAGCGAAGGCTTCAACGAGATCGGTCGCCGGCCGCGCTATTACCCCGCGCACGGCGGGCGCGAGGATGCCCTGGTAATGGCGATGGAGCTGGTAAGCGACGACATCGAGACGATGCCGCCGTTGTAGCCGCTGCGCTTACAACTTCGCGCGCTGTTCGCGCAGACCGGCCAGCTGGGTGGTCCAATCGGCCAGGCGCACACGTTCCTGCTCGACCACCGCCGCCGGCACCTTGTCGGTGAACTTGGCCAGCTTGGTCTCGCTCTTCTCGTACTCGCCCTGCACGCGCGCGATCTCCTTGTCCAGGCGCGCACGTTCGGCGTCCAGATCCACGAGGCCCTCCAGTGGCACCAGCAGCTTCAATTCGCCGACAATCGCGGCCGCGGCCGGCGGCGTGGTTTCACCGTCGCCCAGCCACTCGATGCTGTCCAGCTTCAACAGGAAGGCCATCGAGGCACTGAAACGCTCGATGCGCGCACGGTCCTGCGCCACGCCGGCCTGCAGGCGCAGCGGCACCAGCTTGGACGGGGCCACGTTCAACTCGCTGCGCACGCGACGCACCGCACTGATCACCGCCTTCAGCCATTCCACGTCGGATTCCGCCTGGGCGAAATCGCCGGCGAACTCGGCCGCAGTGGGGTAGGGGCGCAGCGACAGCGTGGCCTCACCCAGGCCCAGGCGCGGGGCGAGCTGCTGCCACAGCTGTTCGGTGATGAACGGGGTCAGCGGGTGCAGCAGGCGCAGCAGCGCTTCCAGCACGTACAACAGGGTGTGGCGGGTGCTTTCGGCATCGGCGGCATCGCTGCCGTTCAAGGCCGGCTTGCTCAGCTCCAGGAACCAGTCGCAGAACGCATTCCACACGAACTCGTACAGGCACTGCGCCAGCAGGTCGAAGCGGTATGCGGCGAAATGCCCCTGTGCTTCAGCGGTGGTCGCTGCCAGACGCGCCAGGATCCAGCGCTCGGCATCGGTGCGGGGGGTGGGCACGCCGGTGAACTGGGCACCTTCAGTGTTCATCAGCGCGAAACGGCTGGCGTTCCACAGCTTGTTGCAGAAGTTCTTGTAGCCTTCCGCACGGTTCATGTCGAACTTGATGTCGCGGCCGTGGGTGGCCAGCGCGGCAATGGTGAAGCGCAGTGCATCCGCCCCGTGCGCAGCGATGCCGTCCGGGAATTCCTTGCGGGTCTTGCGCTCGATCTTTTCCACCATCTTCGGCTGCATCAGCCCGCCGGTGCGCTTGGCGACCAGGTCGTCGATGCTGATGCCGTCGATGATGTCCAGCGGGTCCAGTACGTTGCCCTTGGACTTGGACATCTTCTGGCCTTCGCCGTCGCGGATCAGGCCGGTGAAGTACACGTCCTTGAACGGGATTTTCCCGGTCAGGTTGTCGGTGGCCATGATCATGCGCGCCACCCAGAAGAAGATGATGTCGAAGCCGGTGATCAGCACCGACGACGGCAGATAGCGGTCGAAACCGCGCTCGGCCATCGCCTGCGCGTTCGGCCAGCCCAGGGTCGAGAACGGCCACAGCTGCGACGAGAACCAGGTCTCCAGCACGTCGCTTTCCTGGGTCAGCACCACGTCGCTGCCCAGTCCGTTCTTTTCCCGCACTTCGGCTTCACTGCGGCCGACGTAGCAGCTGCCGGTGGCAGCATCGAACCACGCCGGAATGCGGTGGCCCCACCACAGCTGGCGGCTGATGCACCAATCCTGGATGTTGGTCATCCAGTGGCGGTAGGTGTTGATCCAGTTCGGCGGCACGAAGCCGATCGCACCGCTCTCCACGAGCTCCAGACCACGACGGCCCAGTTCGTCCATCTTCACGAACCACTGGTCGGTCAGGTACGGCTCGATCACCTGGCCGGTACGGTCGCCACGCGGCACCTGCAGCTTGTGGGCCTTGGTCTCGACCAGAATGCCCAGGTCTTCCAGCTCGCCCAGCACGGCCTTGCGCGCGTCGTAACGGTCCAGACCCTGGAAGCGCTCCGGCGCGTTCTCGTTCACCGATGCGGTCGGGGTGAACAGGTTGATCATCGGCAGGTTGTGGCGCACGCCGACCTGGTAGTCGTTGAAATCGTGCGCAGGGGTGACCTTGACCACACCGGTACCGAAGGCACGGTCGACGTAGTCATCGGCGATCACCGGCACGCGGCGGCCAGTCAGCGGCAACACCACCTGCTTGCCGATCAGGTGCTGGTAGCGTTCGTCTTCCGGGTGCACCATCACCGCGGTGTCGCCCAGCAGGGTTTCCGGACGGGTGGTGGCGACCACCAGGTAATCGCGGGTTTCGCGCAGCGTTTCCACGCCGTCGGCATCACGCTCGACGTGCTCGTAGCTCAGGCCTTCGTCCAGGGTGTAGGCGATCGACCACAGGAAGCCGTCTTCCTCGGTGGCTTCCACTTCCAGGTCGGAAATGGCGGTCTTCAGCACCGGATCCCAGTTGACCAGACGCTGGCCACGGTAGATCAGGCCCTGCTCATGCCAGCGCACGAAGGCTTCGACCACCGCTTCGGACGGCTGCGGGTCCATGGTGAAGGTGCTGCGCGACCAGTCGGCCGAGGTGCCCAGGCGGCGCATCTGGCGCTCGATGATGTCGCCTGACTGCGCCTTCCACTCCCACACCTTGCTGATGAAGCCGTCGCGGCCCAGCGAATCACGGGTTTCGCCCTTGCCTTCCAGCGCCAGGTTGCGGCTGACCACCATTTCGGTGGCGATGCCGGCATGGTCAGTACCCACCTGCCACAGCGTGTCGTAGCCGCGCATGCGGTGGTAACGCACCAGCGCGTCCATCAGGGTCTGCTGGAAGGCATGGCCCATGTGCAGCGTTCCGGTCACGTTCGGCGGCGGCAGCAGGATGGTGTACGGCTCGCCCTGGCCGGACGGCTTGAAATGGCCGGCCTTCTCCCAGGCGTCGTACAACGCCGTTTCGAAGGTTTTGGGATCGTAGCTGGAGGCGAGTTGGGTCATGCGGGGCAACCGGGAAAGGCAATCGGATAAGAATCAGGGCAGCGCAGCGCCCCATCAAGGGGCGCTGCCGTCAGTTACATGTCGTACTTGTTCAGATCAAAGCCCAGCGCCTTGTACTGGCGCCAGCGCTCGCGCAGCGGTTCGCGCGCTTCGGGGTCGGCCGGCACCACTTCCAGCACGCGGTCGCAGGCCCCCAGCCAGGGGTCGTCTCGCAGGTTGATCACCAGCGGCCGGGCCGGGGCTTCACCCCCGGGCACGGCGATCAGCACCAGGGCTTCTTCCTCGTCCATGTCCTCACCGGCGATCTGGTGGGGAATGTAGGCGTCGTCGTCGAACGACCACAGCAGTTCGTCCAGCGCCTCGGCCTGGGCCTGGTCACGGGCCAGCACCAGCGTGGGCAGCTGGGCGTCATTGGCCTTGCGGGCCAGCTCGCAGACCAGGCGCAGCGGTTCGGTGAGGAACCGCGGCTTGGCGATCAGGTAGAAGTCAGCCCGCGACATGTCAACGCGCGGCCTGGTCCAGCAGCCACTGGCTCAGCAGGCCGACCGGACGGCCGGTGGCCATGCCGCGCTTGCCTTCGTCGCTGGCCACGCCGGCGATGTCCAGGTGGGCCCAGCGCTGGCCTTCGGTGAAGCGCGACAGGAAGCAGCCGGCGGTGATCGCACCGGCCCAGCGGCCGCCGATGTTGTAGACGTCGGCGAAGCTGGAATCCAGCATCGGCTGGTACTCGTCCCACAGCGGCAGGCGCCAGGCGCGGTCGAACACGTGTTCACCGGCGGCCAGCAGTTCATTGGCCAGGTCGTCGTGCTTGGACATCAGGCCAGCGGTCTGGTGGCCCAGCGCGACCATGCAGGCCCCGGTCAGGGTGGCCACGTCGACCAGCGCCTGCGGCTCGAAGCGCTGCGCGTAGGTCAGCGCGTCACACAGGATCAGGCGGCCTTCGGCGTCGGTATTGCCGACTTCGATGGTCTTGCCCGACATCGAGGTGATCACGTCGGACGGACGGTAGGCGTTGCCGTCAATGGCGTTTTCCACCGCCGGCACCACCACCACCAGGTTCAGCGGCAGCTGGGCGGTGACCGCGGCGACGAAGGTGCCGATCACGTTGGCTGCGCCACACATGTCGTACTTCATTTCCTCGATGCCGCCCTGGGTCTTCAGGTTGACGCCGCCGGTGTCGAAAGTGATGCCCTTGCCGACCAGCACGTAGGGCTTGGCGTCGCCGCCGTTGCTCCACTTCAGCACCACCAGGCGCGGGCGGTTGGCCGAACCGCGGGCCACGGCCAGCAGCGAGCCCATGCCCAGCGCTTCCATGCCGGCTTCGTCGAGGATCTCGGCTTCGGCCCCGGCGTGCTGCTGGGCAAAGGCCACCGAGGACTCGGCCAGGTAGGCCGGGGTGCACAGGTTCGGCGGCAGGTTGCCCAGCTCGCGGGCGTACTGGACGCCGGCGGCAATGGCCTGGCCCTGGGCCAGGGCCTGGGCGTCGGTGCCGGCAATGGCCAGGGTGGCCAGGCCCGGGGCTTCGGGCTTCTTGGTGCCCAGCGTGGCGGTGTAGCGGTAGGCCGCGTGGTCGGCAGTGACCACCGCCTGGCGGATGTTCCAGGCCGCATCGCGACCCTTGATCGCGATTTCCGACAGGGTGAACAGCGCGTGGCCGTTGACGCCGCTCTTCAGGGCGCGGCTGGCGTCGCCGACTGCCTTCAGGTACTGCGGCACGCCGAATTTGGCCGGGTCGCCCAGGCCGATGACCAGCACGCGCGGGGCTTTCACGCCAGCCACGTCATGCAGCAGGGTGGTTGCGCCGGTCTTGCCGGCAACATCGCCGCGGTTGACCAGGGTGGTCAGGCGGCCGCCGCTGGCGGCGTCCAGGGCTTGAGCGGCGGGGCTCAGGGTCTTGTCGGCATAGACGCCGACGATGACGCAGTCGACCTCGGCGGCAGCCGGGGCAGCGTGGTTCAGGGTGAATTCCAGGGCCATTGATCAGATTCCGTTGGCAAATCCGTACAATCGCGAGCTGTTTACGCCGGGTCGGTAGACTGGGCAGCACCGCGAACGAATCCGAGAGTTTAAACCACCGCCCCATGTCGAAGCTCGATCGCTACCTGTTGCGTGATTTCGTCCAGAGTTTCCTGGCCACCCTGATCGTCCTGCTGGTGGTCAGCGTGGGGGGCGTGCTGGTGGACATCCTGGGCAACATCGCCGATGGCCGTCTGCCGGCCCGGCTGCTGTTCTCCCAGCTGGGCCTGCAGTTCATCGTCTACATGCCGCTGATCCTGCCGCTGGCGCTGATGCTGGGCCTGCTGCTGGCCACCGCGCGGCTGTACCGCGACTCGGAAATGGCGGTGCTGACCGCCATCGGGGTGGGGCCCAGGCGCCTGCTGCGGCCGGTACTGATGATCGTGCTGCCGGTGGTGGGCCTGATCGGCCTGTGCTCGCTGTGGCTGGGCCCCTGGGCCGACCGCACCGGCGAAAAGATGATCGAGGACGCCAACCGCAGTCTGGTGATGGCCGGGCTGGAGGCGGGCAAATTCACCTCCCTGCCCAATGGCGGGGTGGTGTACCTGAGCTCGGTGTCCCCGGACGGCACCCGTCTGGGCCGCATATTCCTGCAGCGCGAGCGTGAAGGCGAGGGCCGGATCGAGGTGATGTCGGCCGAGCGTGGCCGCATGTTCTTCGAGGGCGACCGCCAGCGCTACCTGGAGCTGGAAGACGGCCACCAGATCGAGGGGCCGCTGGAGGCCGGGCTGGACTACAAGCTGATGACCTTCGCCCGCAACGACGTGGCCCTGCCGGACGGCGCGGTGACCCGCGACCAGAACGATCCTGAGCTGCTGCCGACCGGCCAGCTGTTCGGCGACGCCCGTCCGGAGGCCCAGGCCCAGCTGCATTCGCGCATCACGCCGCCGTTGATCGCGCTGGCCTTTGCCCTGATGACCCTGCCGCTGGCGCGCAGTTCGCCGCGCCAGCAGCGCTACGGCCGCATGATGCTGGCGTTCCTGGCTTACCTGGTGGGCATGAACCTCATGTTCATCGGCACGGGCTGGATTGCGGATGGCAAGGTGCCGGGCAGCCTGGGCCTGTGGTGGTTGAGCCTGCCCCTGCTTGGGTTGGCCCTTTGGATGTATTTCCGCGACGGCAAGCTGTCGCGCCCGCGGAGGACCGCATGAAGTTCCGCCCGATGCGGTTTGATCTGTACCTGGGCCGTGCCGTGTTCGGCACGGTGTTGCTGACCTGGGCCGTGCTGGTCGGCCTGGATGTGGTGATGGCCTTCTCCGGCGAGTTCAAGGACGTCGGCAAGGGCAACTACACCATCGGCCACGCTGCCGCATGGGTGCTGTATACCGTGCCCCGCCGCGCCTACACCTTCTTCCCGACGGCAGCGGTGATCGGTTCGCTGATGGGGCTGGGCCAGTTGGCCGCGACGTCCGAGCTGACCGCGCTGCGCGCGCTGGGCCTGTCGCGTCGCCGCCTGAGTGTCTCGGTGGCGATCGCGCTGTCGCTGCTGACCGCGGTGATGGTGCTCAGCGGTGAGACCCTGGGACCGTGGGGTCAGAGCCGCGCCGATGAAGTGCGGGCCAGTGCCAAGGGCGGCAACAGCGTGTCGCAGTCGCGCTACTCCGGTGTCTGGGCGCGCGAGGGGGATACCTTCCTCAATGCCATCAGCGGTGATGAGCAGCTGCTGCCGGGCACCGGCACCCGGCTGATTCTGCGCGATGTGCGCATGTACAAGATTGGCGAGGACGGCAACATTGCCTCGTTCACCCGGGCCGGGTCGGCCGAGCACGATGCCAACGGCTGGGTGCTCAAGGACGTGCGTCGCGACACCTTTGGCGAGCGCTCGGCCACGCGCGAGACCATTGCGTCCGAGCCCTGGAACTCGCAGCTGGATGCAGCCGCATTGGCGAGTGGTTTGTCCAAGCCACGCAACCTGAGCGCAGCTGACCTGCGCACCAGCATCGAGTACCGCAAGCGTAACGGGCTGGATGCGCGCGACTACGAGGACATCTACTGGAGCCGCTGGTTCTACCCGCTGAACGTGCTGGCCCTGTGTCTGGCCGCCGTGCCGTTCGCCTTCGGCTCGCTGCGCAGCGGCGGCATGGGCAAGCGCTTGTTCCTGGGCATCCTGTTCGCGCTGGGCTTCTGGCTGCTGCAGCTGTTCTTTGGCCGCATGGCCGGCGCGCTGAAGTTCGATTACCGCATTGCGTATGCGCTGCCGCCGATCGTGATGCTGGGCGTTTCAGCGTTGCTGTTCCGACGCAAATCCGGGTAACCGGGCGGTGACAGCGGACGCGCATGGCGCGTCCCTACAGACCCGCGATCCTCAATCCGGGCGACTCCCAACCCGCGCGACCATGGATCGTAGTGACACGCCATGCGTGTCAAAGCCATGATCCTGCGCACGGAGCGTGGCTCTACGGCCCCATCAGCGTTTCGGCAACCGGATCACCCGTGTGCCACTGGCGCGGTCATGCCATGTCAGCCGCTGCCGGTCGACCAGCGCCCACCACAGCCCCAGCCCACCCAGCAGCACCGACAGCGTGCCCACCCCATAGCGCAGCCAAAGCTGCCCAAGCTGCGGCGCACCACCCTCGGCATTCACCACCCGCAGCCGCCACGGCCGCATGCCCAGGGTCTGCCCGCCACGCCGCCAGCTGAGCGTGGCGTACAGCCCGGTCACCGCCCAGCAGCACACCCACAGCACCCACTGCAGCGCGCTGAACGGCGCGATGTTCTCGCGCGCGGCGTGGCCCACCGCATAGCCGGCGGTAAACAGTGCCCCCAGCAGCATCCACAGCGCCAGCGCCGGGAAGAAGTCGTACAGCAGGGCCAGCAGCCGCCACAGCAGCAGTGAAGCGGGGCGGTCGGCAGCGGTGACATCAGCGGGCGAAGTAACCATGCGCCGAGCATACCCGGGCCCGCCCTCGTATGCTGTGCCCATGCCTGACACATCCACCCCGGCGCAGCGCCGCCAGCTGGTCCAGCAGCTGCCCGACCTGCGCGACGACGACAATGCGTTGATCCAGCGCTTTCTCGACACCATCTGGGCCGAACAGGGCCTGGCCCGGGCCAGCCTGGACAGCTACCGCCGCGACCTGGAGGGCCTGGCACGCTGGCGCGACGGGGCAGCACAGGGGTTGTCCGGGATCGACCGCAAGGGCTTGTTCGACTACCTCGAATGGCGCGCCCGGCACGGCTGGTCGGCACGCAGCAACGCGCGCCTGCTGTCCGCGCTGCGCGCGTTCTTCGCCGATGCGGTGCGCCGCGGCCAGCGCAGCGAAGACCCCAGCGCGCTGATCGACCCGCCGCATCTGCCCCGACTGCTGCCCAAAGCACTGGCCGAAAGCCAGATTGACGCGCTGCTGGCCGCACCAGACGTGGACCAGCCGCTGGGCCTGCGCGACCGCGCCATGCTGGAACTGATGTACGCCGCCGGCCTGCGCGTCAGCGAACTGGTGGAGCTGCCCGCCAACGCGGTGAACCTGCGCCAGGGCGTACTGCGGGTCACCGGCAAGGGCAGCAAGGAGCGGCTGGTGCCGTTGGGTGAGGAATCCCAGCACTGGCTGGAGCGCTACCTCGCCGAGGCCCGGCCGCAGCTGGCCGGCAAGCGCGCGGTACCGGCCAGCCGCGACGGCGCGGTGCCGCTGTTCCTGGAGCCCTCGCTGCACCCGCTGAGCCGGCAGCAGTTCTGGTCACTGGTGAAGAAGTACGCGGTGCTGGCCGGAATTGACCCCGCCCGGATCAGCCCGCACGGCCTGCGCCACAGCTTTGCCACCCACCTGCTGAACCGCGGCGCGGACCTGCGCGCGTTGCAGATGCTGCTCGGCCACAGCTCGCTCAGTACCACCCAGATCTACACCCTGGTGGCGCGCGAACATCTACAGAAGCTGCACGCGCGGCATCATCCGCGCGGGTAGAGGGTTCAGGAATCGAATTCATTGAAGCGGGCGTGGATCAGGTTCACCGCCCCAGGTTGCACCGGGCGTGGCAGCGAAGAGATGTTCATCAGAGTGCCCAGGCTGTGGGCGCGTGTCAGAGACGCCATCTCCTCGTTGAGATGTGTAACCGTGTGCGGCACACGGTCAAGCAGCACATCGTACAGCGACATGAGTCGATCAACTTTCGCCACCAGGGTGTCCTGCGCGATCCGCCCCTTTGAGTAGGTCATGCAGAGCGATGCCTTGCGATTCTCTATGCGCTGCAGTGCCTCTGGAACGCGTGCGCCTCGGGTCCTGCGTGCAAGCTCCACCTGTGCTGGAAGACTGCGGAGGAGGTCCGCCTTGAGGTACAGCGTCAACGTATGGGGAAGAATGCGCATGGTGGCTTCCAGGGCTGTGGGGCCCGTAGCCGGATACGACAGGCCAAGGGGCATATGAAGAGGAATTCCCCAGCCTCTCCGCCAATCGATCCGGCAACTTCCAGGTTTCAATCCCTTTCTGGGCCCCATGCCGCCGCGCCTTCATGAACCCTGTGCGAGAATCGCCCCAACCCCTGTTGTCTGGACCCCCTGATGCTCCGAGTTACCGTCGTCGCCCTGCTGGGCGCGCTCAGCCTCACTGCCTGCGCCCAGCCGTCGGCCCCGGCCGCCCGTTCCACCGCTGCTGCGCCAGCCGCCGCTGCCGCCGCCGGCGCGGTGTCTCCGGAGCAGGCTGAAAAGACCGTCCGCACCGCGCTGCAGGGCCTGAACCCCAATTTCAAGCCGGATTTCATCGGCGCCGCTCCCTTCCCGGGCTTCCGCGAAGTGCTGGTCAGCGGGCAGGTGCTGTACGTGTCCGATGACGGCCGCTTCCTGATCCAGGACCAGCCCTACGACATCCAGGCACGCCGCCCGGCCAGCAGCACCGCACTGCTGCAGTACCGCAAGGAAAAGCTGGACGGCATCCAGCGCGGCGACCGCATCATCTTCGCCGCCGCCAATCCCAAGCACACCATCACGGTGTTCACCGATATCGAATGCGGCTACTGCCGCAAGCTGCACCAGGACGTGCCCGAGCTGAACCGCATGGGCATCAGCGTGGAGTACGTGGCCTTCCCGCGCATGGGCCTGGGCAGCAAGGACTACACCGACATGATCTCGGTCTGGTGCGCGGTGGACCGCCGCAAGGCGCTGACCGAGGCGAAGGAAGGCCAGCCGGTCGCCCCGAAGAACTGCACCAACCCGGTGGCCATGCAGTACACCCTGGGCCAGCAGGTCGGCGTCAGCGGCACCCCCGCCATCTTCGCCGCCGATGGCACCCAGCTGGGCGGCTACATCGCCCCGGCGCAGATGAAGGCCGCGCTGGAAAAGCTCGGCCAGTAAGGCCGGGTGCGCACAGCGGACGGGCATGGCCCGTCCCTACGGCCCTGTAGCGACGCGCCATGCGCGTCCCACGCGAAGAATGCTCGCGCCTGACCGACTGTCACTGGTGTCCTCCCCGACACTTGGATGGACTCGCTCCTCGCCGATTCGTCAGGACACGCCGGTAGCGTCGGTCGACAGACGACGGCCCTGAAGCCCACAACGCCCGGTAACGCATGACCCCGGCCGAAAGCGAAAGCCGGCCAACAGCCAGCCCACCGTCAGACCTCACGCGTCGGATTCCCAATCCGCATCGGCATCGTCATGAACACTGGCAGCATCATCCACACCTGAGTCATCATCCGATTCGTTGATCAGGCTCTTGTTCTCGTTCTGCATGTGGACGAAGCTGCGGCTGAACATCTGTTCGACCAAACTCGCAATCCTCTCAGGCTCACCAGCCTGAGCAATACCTACAGTGCGAAGCGTATCCCTGTCGAACTTTTTCAAGGCATCCAGAAATGACGCCTGTTGTTCCTCGGCATCCGATACCCCACTGTTCCGCCTCGCCGACTCCACACTCGCCATCCGCGTAGCGAGCGGAAGCTGGTCATATGCTTCAAGTTCCGGCCTGTAACGTAGAACGTCAAGCTTGAGCTGCTGGACACCGCCTTCCTGCACAACTGTCTGGGACGTGTCAGTTGCCGCCACCCCCTGTTGCGCAGCACGGTGCGCCCATGTCAGACCGGCAGCAATGATCTCTTCGCCCTCACGCCGAAAGCGCTGCTCGGGAGTCTCCGGGATGTTCCTCTGGTCAGACGCGCCTGCATCGGACTGAATCGCAGGGTCTGCATCAATGTCGTCTTCGAAGTCGCTGTCAAAGTCGCCATCGAAGTCATCGCCCCAATCGCTCGCCACACCAACGTCTGGGCCCCACGCTTGAACGGAAGAACCGGCAATCTCGGCGGGGCTGCCCCCTCCATCCATGCCATCGGGCTCATGTCCATCGATCTCGATGCATGATGGCAGCGATGTCTCTGATTCCTCGACGATGGACGGATGCATGGCAACTTCAAGACGCTCGATACGTTCCTTGAACGGTTCAAACGCCGCCATCATGTCCCAATTGCCGTCGCCGCCGCCCATGCCGACGTGGGTTCCCGCGTCAGGTGACGGAGACAGCACTGACTCCGCTCGCGCCACCACCGCGTGCAGATGGATCTCGCTGCGTTCGGCCCGCAACATCCCTTGGTACCGCTCGGGTGGGGCAGGCTTCCGGGAACCTTCAGACGCGCGGGTTCCTATTCGCTGCAGTCGGGTAGTCGCGGCGAAGGTTGAGTGCGGGCGCGCCAAGGCAGGCTTGCGTATGTCCCGTATTTCCTTCACTGCCTGCGTTGGCACCGGCAAAGGCGGGGCCACTGGCACTGAAGGAGTATTGCCCTCACCGCCCCGATTCACGACGCCGGTAAGCGCCAGCACCAGCGCAGGAGACTTGAGTGGCGGCAATGAAGGAGTACGTTCGGTGGACGACGTGGCACGCACGACCGTCGCAATCGCCTTCACCGGGCTACCGGTGAAAGCGGCAGGCATCGCGGAGGACCTGAAAGCACGGGTGTCCGCGCTCCCAAACGTGCCGTTGTTGATGTGCTGGACGAAGGCCGCAACCCTGCCGACCTGGAACCGCGGCGCGGCGTGTGTCAACGAACCCGACGTCGTTGCCGGACCTGGCAGCGGCTGGGAGGCGACGGTAGGTCTGGGCTGGTTCGCGATGAGCATGGCTGATGTATCCCGCTGACAGATCACTAAGTGAATCTGTCAGCATGCGTGCAGGGTCTTCAGCTCGCTTTCAAATCCCGATCATTTTGCCTCAGACTTGGACGCTTTCGACCCTGCCCTGGGTGGTACCGGGGGCTTCTCACCTACGACCCCCGCGATCTGCCGACCTTCCCAGTCAAAGCGGTGATCGAAGTACGCCTGCCATTCGCTATTCCAGTTGACATCATCAAAATCCGATCCCCAGCCCTCATCGTCGCTGCCGGTGAACTCCGATGTATTGCGAATGGTTTGCGGGACGAGCGTGGGTCGCGGAATGCGGAACCCTTCCTCCGCCTGCTTGAGGTCGCTTACCGATTTCAGCGAAGGATTGACAGTGGGGGGCAGTGCGGGAAGTGGCATGGCGCAGGCGGTCTTGCTTTTGAAGTCGACGAACTCTCAATCGGACCGACCGCCGGCGCTTTCAGTTTCCACGCATTAACGCTGCCGAACGCAGTACCGGCGGAGCTCCGATGCCAGAGCTCCGCCAGTGGTGACGCTATCAGCCGCCTTGGGCGACTGTCGCCTTCAACATGCGCGCCTCCTGCTTCACTTTCAGCTCATCAACCAAGCTCCTCTGCTCCGTGTTTGGCACGAAGCGACCGTTGGGGAGATAGGTGCGTTGTGCCTCGGTTTTCGGCAGGTTGGAGTCAACGCTCCGACGCGGGGAAACCGACTGGGCCGCGTTTCGCTCCGCCTCCAGGCGCGCACGCAAGGCGTCAGCCTGTGCCTTGACCTCTGGCTTGACCTTGATGGCCTTTGCCTTCTTGGCCGGGATCATCTTTTTCATCAGCTCCAGCTGGAAGGCGTCGCGCTGAGGCGTCTCGCCTGGAGCCTTGGCTTCCATCGAGATCTGCTGCCCGCCGCCCGCGGAATCTGATTCGCACGCCGTCCCCATCGTGGCCGGTGCCGAATCGCTGCGCACCAGCTTGTGATCGCGCAGCTGTGCGAACACCGCTGACATATCCGGCCGGGACGGTGGTGGGGCTGAATCAGCGCGCTGCAACGTCTTGAGTCCGTCCATGGGAGGCGCGGGTGGCGGAGTAAAGGTCTTCGCAGACGCCGTGATGTCCTTCATTACCTGCGGCCGCGTCGGTGTTTGAACCGCAGACTGGGGCGTCGGCTTGCTGCTATCGGGTCCACGTGGCGCGGTCGAAGCCTTCGCCTGCTCGGGTGCGGGCACCGGTGGCGGCGGCGCACGCTTTTTTTTGCCATGACTGCGCACCGTCGTTGGCTTCGGCTGAGACGGAGCTTCTGGAGCGGGCCGCTTTACCTTGATGGACGCGGTGGGACTGGGTGGTCGCGCAGGAGCTCCCTGCACCGATGCCGCCGCCACCCGCTCAAAAAAATCGATACCCGCCTTTACCTGCCCGGGCTTCCAGGAGTCGTGCAGCCAGCTGCGGTTGCCGTCAGTTCGTGTCGGATTCGAGACCACGCTGGGTCCTGTCGTCACGCGGTCCGATGTGCGCGGAACAGCAGGTGCAGTACCCGCAGCGCGTTCCTTGCAGTACTCGGGGGCGGTTCGATTGCCCAGCGTATAAAGACGAATCTCCGACGAGGGCGATTTTGATCGCTGCGACGAAGGCTCTCGGAAGCCGTGGACAACAGGCTCCTTCGCATGCTTGAGGTCATACTTCTGACCGCGCAGCGGGTGTTTGATCATGGCATAGGTGTTCTGCACCCAACCGGCGAATGTGGTCAATGTAAACACTCCGTGGTGACAAGGAGTCATCACTGTGTGCATTGACCGCCGAATACGCTTTGAAAATTTGTGCAGAAATTCACAATTGCTTACACCATCACAGATGGCGCACGCGGTTCGTGCCTGCAAACCCAGCAACCACAACACCCGGAGCCGTTTCAGACTCCGGGTGCGTCGTGCTTACTTCAGGCCATTGCTGACGGTATTGACCAGCGTGCCCTGCGCATCGTCACCGCTGAACTCCCAGAAGAACGCACCGCCGAAGCCCTGCGCCTTCACGTAGCCCATCTTCTCGGTGATCAGTGCCGGGGTGTCGAAGCTCCAGAACGTGGTGCCGTTGTAGCTCCAGGTCGCCCGTGCGTTGGCATCGGTGTAGATCGGGTGGTTGAGGTTCTTCAGCACCTTCCAGTCTTCAATGCCGGCCTCGTAGGTGCCCGGTGCGGCGCTGCCGCTCTGGTACAGGCCGTTGTTGACGTTCGGCACGTTGGTCCAGCCGCGCCCGTAGAAACCAATGCCCAGGTTGAGCTTGCTGGCCGGCACGCCGCGGGCCAGGAAGGCTTCCATTGCATCGTTGCTGTTGTACAGCTTCACGTCACCGGTGGACGGGTCGTTCGGCGAATCGAACAGCGCCGAATGATGGCCGGTGATCGGGTCGAAGGCTCCGTGGAAGTCGTACGTCATCACATTGATGTAATCGAGGTACTGGTGGTACGTGGCCGGGTCGGTGACGCGGATCTTGTCGATACCCGCACCCACCGCCACGGTCAGCAGCAGACCGGGGCGTACCGCATCCAGCTGGCGGCGGAACTCGGCCAGCAGCGCGGTGAAGTTTGCATTGTCAGCCGGTGTGCCGCAGGCCAGGCCACAGGCCACCGGGTATTCCCAGTCGATGTCGATGCCGTCAAACACGCCGGCGGCTGCGCCCACGCCACCGGCCCCATCGGTCACCGGCAGGTTCCCCTTGATGTAGGCGTCGATGCACGAGGCCACGAAGGCCTGGCGGTTGGCCGGCTGCGCCGCGCTGGAGAAACCACGCGACCAGGTCCAGCCGCCCAGCGAGATCAGCACCTTCAGGTTGGGATTCTTCGCCTTGAGCTGCTTCAGCTGGTTCCAGTTGCCACGCAGCGGCTGGTCCCAGGTATCGGCGGCCCCGCTGACGCTTTCACCGGCCTGGAAGGCCTTGGTGTAGTCGGCGAACGCGTCGCCCCCGGCACCGGTGCTCTCATTGCTCGGCACGGTGACGCCCACTTCGCAACGGTTGTTGCGCACGTTGCCGAACGCGTAGTTGATGTGGGTCATCTTGGCGGCCGAACCACTGGTATCGATGTTCTTGACCCGGTAGTTGCGTCCGTAGATGCCCCACTGGGTGAAGTAGCCGATCACCCGCTTGTTGCCGCCGTTGCCGCCACCGGTCGAGGTGGTGACGCTGATCGACGCGCTCTGCGCCGAGGCATTGCCGGCGTTGTCGCGCGCACGCACGGTGTAGGTGTAGGCGGTACTGGCAGCCAGGCCACCGTCGGTGTAGCTGGTAGCGCTGGGCGAGCCGACCAGGCTGCCGTTGCGGTACACGTCATAGCCGGCCACGCCGCTGCCGCCAGTGTTGTCGGTGGCCGCATTCCAGGCCAGGCTGACGGTGCTGGCGGTCTTGGACGGGGAGTTCAGGCCGCCGGGTACGCTGGGCGCGGTGGTGTCGTTGCTGGCCGCGTTGACGGTAACGGTTACGGTGGCCGAGGAGGTCACCGCATTGTTGTTGTCGGTGGCCACTGCCTTGAAGGTGTGGCTGCCGGCGCTCGCGTTGGTCCAGGTCACGCTGTACGGCGCGCTGGTGTCCACCCCGAGCGAGGTGCCGCCGCGGAAGAACTCGACCTTGCTGACCGAGCCGTCGCTGTCGCTGGCATTGGCGCTGACCGTGATGGTGCTGCCGGCGCTGAAGCTGGCCCCGTTGGACGGCGAGGTCAGGCTGACGCTGGGCGGCTGGTTGCTGCCGGAACCGTCACAGGCTCCCAGGTTGGTGTAGTAGGGCGCGCCGGCCGGGTGGTCCGGCGGGGCGTTCCAGATGTCGATGTTGGCCCGGTACAGCACGCCGCCCTTCTGCAGGGTGGTGCCGGCCAGATAGATCACCGAGGCGTTCCACTCCGGGGCCCCGGTACAGTTCGCGGCCTGGGCCAGCGCCGGGGTCAGGGTGGCCGAAGCCAGGGCAAGGGCCAGCAGCCAGCGTCGATGGCGGGCGGCGGGGCGTGAGGATATCGATGTCACCGTACTGCGCAGAATCGGGTCCGTCATGGTCATTCTCCGATCAGGTCAGGGGCGCGGGGCGGCGGGCTGCCGCCCCGCGTTGCAGCAGGTCCGGGGCCGGTGAGAGGGGCCGGCAACAGCTTGAGGGGGCGGACAGTGGCCCGCCTGGCATGCACACCGGGGCGGGTCGTGGCAACGTTGTCATGGAATCCGTCGGCATTCCGTGAGCCAGCGCAAACTTCCGGCGGCCGGTCGTCGGAGACGGACCTCGACGGACCTCACGGGCAGAAGGCCCGTGAGGTTAGAATAGTGGGCCCCGTTCCCAACCACGGTTCTCCGGACATGATGGTCCTCGAGGGCGCATCCGCCCTTTCGCCGTTCCGCCGCGAACGTCTTGAATCCCGCCTGCAGTCCCTGGTCGCCGATCTGCGCATCACCGGTGCCTGGCATGTCTACTTCATCCAGACCGAGGGCGATGCGGCCCCGGACCCGGTGATCCTGAGCCGGATCCTGGAAGCGCAGCCGGAACTGGCCGCGCTGGAAGCGGGGGCGGTCTCGCACTTCGTGGTGCCGCGCCTGGGCACCCTGTCGCCCTGGTCGAGCAAGGCCACCGAACTGGTCCGCGGAGCCGGGCAGCCGATCCGCCGCGTCGAACGCGGTCTGCGCATCGACCTGGCCGGCTGGCCGGCCGACGCCGCCCAGCGTGACGCGGTGATCCGGGTGCTGCACGACCCGATGACCCAGTCGGTACTGGACACCACCGATCAGGCCCAGGCGCTGTTCACCGCGCCGGCCCGGGGCGAACTGGAGCGCGTGGCGCTGGACGACCTGGAAGGGGCCAACCGCCGCCTCGGCCTGGCCATGGCCCAGGACGAAATCGACTACCTGCGCCAGCGCTTCGGCGAACTGGGCCGCAAGCCGTCGGACGTGGAACTGATGATGTTCGCGCAGGCGAACTCCGAGCACTGCCGGCACAAGATCTTCAACGCCAGCTGGACCATCGACGGGTCCGAACAGCCGCATTCGCTGTTCCGGATGATCAAGAACACCCACCAGCAGACCCCGCAGCACACGCTCAGCGCCTACAGCGACAATGCCGCCGTGGTCGCCGGTCACCCGGCCGCGCGTTACCGCCCGGACCCGGCCACCGGCGCGTACCGCAGCGAAGCGGTGGTGGATTCGGCGTTCTGCATCAAGGTTGAAACCCATAACCACCCGACCGCGATCGCCCCGTTCCCGGGCGCGTCGACCGGTGCCGGTGGCGAAATCCGCGACGAAGGTGCCACCGGTCGTGGCGGCAAGCCCAAGGCCGGCCTGACCGGTTTCTCGGTCTCGCACCTGCGCATTCCGACCCTGCCGCAGCCGTGGGAAGCGCCGCGCGCGCTGAACCCGCGTATGGCCCCGGCGCTGGACATCATGCTGGACGGCCCGCTGGGCGGTGCCGCGTTCAACAATGAGTTCGGCCGCCCGAACCTGCTCGGCTACTTCCGCAGCTTCGAGCTGCCCGAAGGCGAGGGCCTGACCCGCGCCTATGACAAGCCGATCATGCTGGCCGGCGGCCTGGGCGCGATTGATCGCGTGCAGGTCGAGAAGCTGCGTCTGCAGCCCGGCGATGCGGTGATCGTGCTGGGCGGTCCGGCCATGCTGATCGGCCTGGGCGGCGGTGCCGCCAGTTCGGTGGCCTCCGGCGAAAGCGCGGAAGACCTGGACTTCGCCAGCGTGCAGCGCGACAACCCGGAAATGGAGCGTCGCTGCCAGGAAGTGATCGACCGCTGCGTCGCGCTGGGCCTGGACAACCCGATCCGCTGGTTCCACGACGTCGGCGCGGGCGGCCTGTCCAATGCCATTCCCGAACTGCTGCACGACTCCGGCGTGGGCGGTGTGATCGATCTGGGCAAGGTGCCCACCGATGACCCCTCGCTGTCACCGATGCAGTTGTGGTGCAACGAATCGCAGGAACGCTATGTGCTGGGCGTGCCGCAGGACCGTCTGGCCGAGTTCGCCGCGCTGTGCGCGCGCGAGCGCTGCCCGTTCGCGGCGGTCGGCGTGGCCACCGCTGAAGAGCGTCTGGTGGTGGCCTACGGTGCGACCGTGGGCAACATTCCGGCCGATTCCCCGATTGACCTGCCGATGGACGTGCTGTTCGGCAAGCCGCCGAAGATGCACCGCGACACTGCACACCCGGCGGCCCCGAAGTGGCCGGCACTGAAGACCGGTGGCCTGGACCTGCATGAAGCTGGTCTGCGCGTGCTGGCGCACCCGTCGGTGGCCTCGAAGAACTTCCTGGTCACCATCGGTGACCGCAGCGTCGGCGGCCTGACCGCGCGCGAACAGATGATCGGCCCGTGGCAGCTGCCAATGGCCGATGTGGCCATCACCCTGGCCGGCTTCGACACCGTTGCCGGTGAAGCCATGGCGATTGGTGAGCGCACCCCGCTGGCCCTGCTGGATGCCGCCGCGTCGGCGCGCATGGCGGTGGGCGAAGCGATCACCAACCTGTGCGCCGCCCCGGTGGACGAACTGGAAACGGTGAAGCTGTCGGCCAACTGGATGGCGGCCGCAGGCCACGCTGGCGAAGATGCGCTGCTGTATGACGCGGTGCGCGCGGTCGGCATGGAACTGTGCCCGCAGCTCGACCTGAGCATTCCGGTCGGCAAGGACTCCTTGTCGATGCAGGCGCAGTGGCACGACCAAGGCGAAGCGCACAAGTCGGTGTCGCCGGTGTCGCTGGTGATCTCGGCCTTTGCGCCGGTGGCCGATGCCAGCACCCAGCTGACCCCGCTGCTGGACCGGGAGACCGACAGCGAGCTGTGGCTGATCGGCCTCGGTGCCGGCAAGCAGCGCCTGGGCGGTTCCATCCTGGCCCAGGTGCATGCTGACCACAGCGCGCTGCCGGCCTTTGCCGGAGCGGTGCCGGACCTGGACGACCCGCAGCGCCTGCGTGCGTTCTTCGAGCTGATCCGCGACGCGCGTCAGGCCGGCCTGCTGCTGGCCTACCACGACCGCAGCGACGGCGGCGCGTTTGCCGCGCTGTGCGAAATGGCCTTCGCCTCGCGCCAGGGCCTTGATATCGCGCTGGATGCGTGGGGCGACGATCCGTTCCGCAGCCTGTTCAACGAAGAACTGGGTGCCGTGGTGCAGATCGCGCGCGAAGACCGCGCCGCATTCGCCGACCTGGTCGAGCGTCACGCGCTCACCGAATGCGCGCAGCGCATTGCCAAGCCGACCACCGCTCCGGTGGTGCGCGTCTCGCTGCAGGGCGAGAACCTCGCGGAATGGCGCTGGGAGGCGCTGTTCGACGCATGGTGGTCGGTCACCCACGCCATGCAGAAGCTGCGTGACAACCCGGAAGCGGCGGATGAAGAGCGTGCTGTGGCACGCAGCTTCAATGCGCCGGGGCTGAAGACCAAGCTCAGCTTCGATATCAACGAAGACGTGGCGGCCCCCTTCATCAGCACCGGCGCGCGCCCGCGCGTGGCCGTGCTGCGCGAGCAGGGCGTCAACGGCCAGATCGAAATGGCCAACATCTTCGAGCGCGCGGGCTTCACCGCCTACGACGTGCACATGAGCGACCTGATCGAAGGCCGTGTGAACCTGGCCAACTTCACCGGTCTGGCCGCCTGCGGCGGCTTCAGCTACGGCGACGTACTGGGTGCGGGCCGCGGCTGGGCCACCTCGGTGCTGGAGCGCAGTGCGCTGCGTGATGCCTTTGCCGCCTTCTTCGCCCGCGAAGACAGCTTCGCGCTGGGCGTGTGCAACGGCTGCCAGATGCTGAGCCAGCTCAAGGACATCATTCCCGGTGCCGAGCACTGGCCGCAGTTCCGTCGCAACGCCAGCGAGCAGTTCGAAGCCCGTACCGCGCTGCTGGAAGTGGTGGAATCGCCGTCGATCCTGCTGCGTGGCATGGCCGGTTCGCGCATCCCGGTGGCGGTGGCGCATGGCGAAGGCCGTGCCGTGTTCGCCAGCCCGGTCGACCAGGCCGCGGCGCGCGTGTCGCTGCGTTACATCGACGGTGACGGCAACGTGGCCAGCCAGTACCCGCTGAATCCGAACGGTTCGCCGGACGGCATCACCGGCCTGACCAGCACCGACGGTCGCGTCACCATCATGATGCCGCACCCGGAACGCACTCCGCGTGCGCTCAACCTGAGCTGGCGTCCGGCCGAATGGCAGGGCGATTCGCCATGGCTGCGCATGTTCCGCAACGCGCGGGTCTGGGTGGGTTGAACCACCTGCAGTTGAAATAGAAAGAACCGCCGGTCACCCGGCGGTTCTTTTGTAGTGACGCGCCATGCGCGTCTGCGCTTGATCCGGTGTCACTGTTGCGCCACTTGCCCAACACCACCAAGTGCTTCGACCATCTGACGAAGCGCGATCAGCAGTTCAGCCTGATCTCCATCCTCAAGAATGCTGTTGAGCAGTTCGATGGCATAGCCGGGATCTTCGCGGAAGATTTCCGCCATTGCTGTGTCGTGTGACCGGTCTCTCATCGATAATCCCAGCCTCAGCGCGGCCGTTCGCCTTTGGCTCTCCGGAGGACATTGTGAGCTTCGCTGTCGCTATCGATTCCAAGTTCCCTTTTGACGGTCAGCACATTCTTGCCGTCGATGACCTGCTTCCGGCCGACCTCCTTGGCTGCGATGAGCATAAGCATGTTGTAGTCATCGGTCGCGGGGGGGATGTGGAACTTCAGAGCAGCTTGTGGGCAACTCAAAGCGTCGAGTCTCACAGCGTCTGCCGCTGCTCGCCGTGCTGCAGCGCCAAGAGTCTCAAACTCGTAGCTGCCCGGTGGGAAGTCGTTCTCCAGCGAGATCAGTGCGAAATCGGTGCCATCGCGCACAGCGGCCAGATGCAACTCCAGTGTGGCATCTGAAGTGATCGCGGCGGCTCCGACGCGAATGGCCCTGCTGCCCAGATTGGCTTCTCTGTTGGAGATACACCTGGGTTCAAGGTTTCGAGGTGCATCCCCACCCGTGACGTGCAACTGAAGGGTTGGAGCAGGAGCGGCAAGATTCAGATAAGGATTCTGGCTCTCAAGGCTTAATGCGGAGAGAGAGGGAAATGCGGGCATGGCAACTACTCGTCATGGAGACTCAGGGGCGCGCGATCATGCAGGGAATTAGTGGCATGGGCTTTCGGATTTTCATCCGTTCACCAAGGCGGCGTGCCAGAACCGAAGCGATCTTCCCGGTAGCGTCGGTCGACAGACGATGGCAGTGAAAGCTGAAGCACTCTTCCAACGCATGGACCTCCATCAACAATGTCCGGCATCAGCTCTCACGACTACGCGCTTCGACCCTGAACTCCAGCGTCTGGTAGGCGTTGCTCCCTTGTCGAATGCCGCACCAGCTGGCGATTTCCGTCGCGGACATTCCTTCGTTGCCGATTTCCATGCGTTACCGGACGTTGAGCCGGTACGTGTCGTTGTCTGTCGACCGACGCTGCCACGCTGATTCCCCAGGTATGCAGCCAGCGTGAGCGGTCGGTGCGCGCGGACACCATCCTGTGACGTGAACCCTCGGCGCGGTAGCGTCGGTCGACAGACGACGGCAGTGAAGCGCTCACCGTTCTTTAACGCATGGACCCAGATCGCCACCGTCCACACGACCGAATCCGCGCATTTACCTCCTTCCACCTTGCCGCTTCGCGCAACACGGGTCATGCGCAGTGTTAGCGACGCCAGCGTATGGATTGAACGCTGCCGACATCCGATTTCAGTGAAGACCTTGTGAAGTTTCAACGCGACGTCGCAACGCGATTCAATGTCCGACAATGAGTTACATCGCGTTTCACACGCACGAACGCGTGATGATGATTGCTCACATGCAGCTAACAAATCCGCTGCATGAATAGTCAAATGTGTGACGCTTCTCGCGTTAGAACAATTTCTGCTGTCAAAGTCTTGACGTTCTGAAAACCCTGCGTTAACACTGAGTTCTCAGTTTGCATGTGTTCAGTTCGGAAGTAACCGCAAGGATGGCGAGTTCTCTGTTCGTCGATCGCGCCGAGCGCGCGCCATCCAGCACAACGCAGTAAATCAAGCGGAAAACGCCCTCAGGGGACGTTGGGCCACGCGGCCTGGCGTTGGCGTCGCTTTGCCTAAAACCAGCCAACCAGGAGTCGCATCGATGAATCGGATTTATCGCAAGGTCTGGAACAAAGCACTGGGGCAGATGGTCGTTGCCTCTGAGTTGGCCAGCAGCCAGTCACCTGGCGTGGTCATTGACCAGCGACGATCCGACGGCGCGCGCAGCAGTTCGTTGCTCAGCGCTGCCATTGCGTTGACGCTTGGAGTGGGATTGGCCGGTGCAGCGCAGGACGTCCGCGCGCAATCCGTGGAGATTGGCGGCAACGCCAACTGCGTCGTGCTCAACAGCAACGTGATCGACAGCTGCCTGGTTGACGGCAACGCCACTGCGTCCGGCGCGAACTCGGTTTCCATCGGCAGCAACAGCACCGCCTCGGGTGCCAACAGCGTGGCGCTCGGTGCCGGCTCGAAGGCGACCCGCGCCAACTCCGTGTCGGTCGGTGATGCAGGCAAGGAGCGGCAGGTGACCAACGTCGCCGCCGGCACCGCGGCCACCGATGCGGTGAACAAGTCGCAGCTGGACAAGGTCGCCGCAACGGCGGAAAGCGCCACGCGCTACTTCAAGGCCGATGGCGAGAACAACAACAGCGATGCGGCCAGCATCGACGGCGAGGGCGCGCTGGCGGCAGGTGCCAGCGCCACCGCCGATGGCAACGGTGCGACCGCCATCGGCAACCGCAGCCAGGCGCTGCAGAACGCCACAACCGCCGTGGGTACCGATGCCATCGCCGCCGGCCTCGGCGGTAGCGCTTTCGGTCAGAACAGCCTTGCACTGGGTGATGCCAGTACCGCGGTCGGGCAGAGTGCGGCAGCGATTGGTCTGGGCGATGTTGCACTGGGTGCATCCTCGTTCGCCGCCAGCGAAAACGGCGCGGCCACCGCGATTGGCGGCCTTGCCGAAGCCAGCGCAGACGGCGCAACTGCGGTTGGCGGCGGCGCGCTCGCCATCGGTGCCGGCAGCACCTCGCTGGGTCGCGGTGCGGGCAGCGGCGGCGAAGCCTCGATTGCGGTCGGTGCCTTCAGCACGGCGGTGGCCGATTTCAGCGCCGCGCTGGGCTCCAACTCCGCTGCGGTTGCGGTCGGCAGCGTTGCGCTGGGTGCAGGCTCCTTCGCCGATCGCGTCGATACCGTATCGGTCGGCAACAACAACGGCCTGCAACGCCAGATCACGCACGTGGCCGACGGCACCGAAGCCAACGACGCCGTCAACAAGTCGCAGCTGGATGCGGTTGGCGCAGTCGCCGACACCACCGCGAAGTATTTCCAGGCCACCGGCAGCGCGGACAGCGACGCCGGCGCGCTGGCTGACGGCGACAACGCCACCGCCATCGGTGAAGCCAGTACCGCACTCGGTAATGGCACCACCGCACTGGGAAGTGGCGCGGTTGCGGTGGCGCAGAATGCCACCGCGGTCGGCAACAACGCCCTGGCCAGCGGCCAGAACAGTGCAGCCTTCGGCCACAACGCGCAGGCAGCCGGTCCGGGCAGCGTGGCCGTGGGCGGAGCCGCAGTGGATGAAAACGGCGACCCGCTGATCACCAACGGCGGCGTGCCGGTCGATACCGGTGCCACCAGCGCGGGCGTGGGCGGCACCGCCGTCGGTGCCAGTGCGGAAGCCTCCGGCTTTGCGGCATCGTCGTATGGCGTCGGTGCGTATGCCGCTGGCGCGCAGGCCTCGGCATTCGGTGCGGTCGCCAATGCGACCGGCGATTACTCCACCGCTGTGGGCACACAGACCGCGGCCACCGGCACCAGCAGCACCGCCGTTGGCGGCCCGGTGGATCTGATTCCGGGGCTGGGCTTCTTCGTGCAGACCCAGGCCAGCGGCGAAGCGGCAACGGCCGTCGGTGCCGGCGCGATTGCCAGCGGCGATTACGCCGTGGCCAACGGCACCTTGAGCGAAGCCTCGGGCGTTGAAGCCACCGCGCTGGGCTACTTCGCCTATGCACCGGGTGACGGCGCGTCCGCGCTGGGCGCGGAAAGCTGGGCCAGCGGCGAGCTGAGCACGGCGGTGGGCTTCTACAGCACGGCACGTGGGGCCAACAGTGTGGCCCTGGGGGCGAACTCCACCGCCGTACGCGACAACACCGTGTCGGTGGGCGACGCCGGTAGCGAGCGTCAGATCACCAACGTGGCAGCGGGCACCGAAGCGACCGACGCGGTGAACAAGGCGCAGCTGGATGCGGTGGCCGATACCGCCGATACCACCGCACTGCGTTTCAAGGCCAATGCGTCGGTCGACAGCGACGTCGGCGCGTTCGCCGATGGTGACGGCGCACTGGCTGCCGGTGAAGCAAGCAATGCGCTCGGCGCAGGGGCTGCGGCGGTCGGCAACGGCGCGACCGCAGCAGGCGACAGCACCGTGGCGGTGGGCCAGAACGCCACCGCCAATGGCAATGGCAGCGTGGCCATCGGTGGCCAGGGCCAGGCCTATGACCAATACAACCAGCCGATCGTCGACGGCGACGGCAACGCGGTGCTGATCGGCACGACGGCCGCGCAGGATGCGGTCGCGGTGGGTGCCGGCGCGCAGGCCACCGGTGCACTCAGCAACGCCTTCGGCAGCGGTGCACAGGCGACCGGCGACAACAGCCTGGCGCAGGGCTACAAGGCACGCGCTACCGGTGACTACAGCATCGCGCAGGGTGACAACGCCTGGGCCAGTGGGGTGGAAAGCACCGCCACCGGTGCCTATGCCTGGGCCACCGCCGAAAGCGCCACGGCCTTCGGTGCCAGCGCGTGGGCGACCGAAGCCAACGCTACCGCCCTGGGTTATGCAGCATGGGCGGACGGTGCCGGTGCGACCTCGGTCGGCTACAACAGCTGGGCGCGAGGCACCAGTTCCACTGCGGTGGGCCGCGGTGCCTTCGCGTACGCCAACAACAGCGTGGCACTGGGCTACCAGGCGCTGGGCAACAGCATCAACAGCATCGCCATCGGCACCAACGTGGTGGCCGGCGGCGAAAGTGCGATTGGCATCGGTGCCGGCAGCAATGCCAGCGCGTCCAATGCCGTGGCGCTGGGCGCGGGTTCCACCGCGGATCGCGCGTATACCGTCTCGGTCGGCAACGATGACCAGCAGCGCCAGATCACCCAGGTCGCTGCCGGTACCGAAGGCACCGACGCGGTCAACGTGGATCAGCTGACCGCCGCCACCGACAAGTTCCAGGCGACTGGCGAAGGCGTGGCCGTGGCCGGCGGCGAAGAAAGCGTGGCGGCCGGCTCGAATGCGGCCACTGACGGCGACTACGCCACCGCCGTGGGTTCAAGCAGCTTCGCCAGCGGTACCGGTGCATCGGCGGTGGGCAGTGGTGCGTTCGCACTGGATGCCGGTGCCACCGCGGTCGGCCTGAATGCACTGGCCAGCGCCGCGAATGCGTCGGCGGTCGGTGCCAACGCGCAGGCCACCGCCGAGTACGCCACCGCCAACGGTGCGGAAAGCCTGGCGTCGGGTGAGCAGAGCACCGCCGTCGGCGCGGCCAGCGTGGCATCCGGCGCAGGCAGCCTGGCCGGCGGCACGCTCTCGCAAGCCTCTGGCGAAGAGGCGGTAGCGCTCGGCTACTACACCGAAGCCAGTGGCCGCGGTGCCACTGCGGTCGGCAGCGAAAGCGTGGCCTCGGGCACGCTCTCGGCCAGCTACGGTTTCAACGCACAGGCCGCCGGCAATTACAGCACCGCCATTGGCGGTTACGCGATCGCATCGGCGTTCAATTCCACGGCACTGGGTAACTTTGCCGAAGCCAGCGGTTCCAACAGCGTCGCCCTCGGTGGCGACGCCGTGGCATCGGGGGCCTACAGCACCGCTACTGGCCAGAACGCGCTGGCCAGCGGCACCAACAGCGTAGCCGTGGGTGGTGCGCTGTTCGGCCTGCTGCCCACCGAAGCGTCGGGCAACTACTCCACCGCCGTCGGTGGAGGTGCGTGGTCGCCGGGTCTGAACAGCACCGCGCTGGGCAATGCCGCTACGTCCGAAGGCGTGAACAGCGTGGCGCTCGGTGCCGATTCGATTGCTGACCGCGACGACACGGTGTCGGTCGGAAGCGCTGGCAGCGAACGCCAGATCGCCAATGTCGCCGCCGGTACCGAAGGCACCGATGCGGTGAACCTCAACCAGCTCAATGAAGTGGCCGATGCCGCGGCCGCCACCAGCAAGTACTTCCAGGCCAGCGGCAGCGATGCCAGCGACGCCGGTGCTTATGTGGATGGCGACAACGCCCTGGCCGCTGGCGAAGCGGCCAGCGCGATCGGCAATGGCACCACGGCCCTCGGCAGCGGGGCCAATGCACTGGCGACCAATGCCACTGCCGTAGGCACGGATGCACTCGCCGCAGGCGAGGATGCTTCGGCACTGGGCACCAATGCCCAGGCCACCGGCGAAGACAGCGTTGCAGTGGGCAGCGGCGCGGTTGCTTCGGAGATCGGAGCCAGCGCCACCGGTGCCGGTGCCGCCGCCAGCGGGGCCTACAGCACCGCCAACGGCAGCGAGTCGGTTGCATCCGGCCAGCAGGCCATTGCCAGCGGCTTCCGCAGCACCGCCTCGGATGACGGTGCCTCCGCGTTCGGCAGCTACAGCGAAGCCACTGGCACCCTGTCCACTGCACTGGGTTACGGTTCGGTCGCATCCAATGCCTACGCCACCGCCGTAGGTGCGGCGGCCACGGCAACGGGCGCGAGCGCAGTAGCGGTGGGTGAATACAGCGAAGCCACCGGCGACGAAAGTGTCGCCATTGGCGGCACAACATTCTTCGGCTTCATTCCGGCGCGCGCATCGGGCACCGGTGCGTCGGCGTTTGGTGCCGGTGCCTGGGCGACGGACGACTACACCACGGCGCTCGGCTGGAACTCCTGGGCCGACGCCGTGGGTGCGACCGCCGTCGGCGAAAGCGCCACCGCCAACGGCGTGAACAGCGTCGCGCTGGGTGCCGGTTCGCGTGCGGACCGTGACAACAGCGTCTCGGTCGGCACGGCTACCTCCCAGCGCCAGATCACCAACGTCGCCGCCGGCACCGAGGGCACCGACGCGGTGAATCTGGACCAGCTCAACGCGGTCGCAGACGTCGCTGAAAACACCAGCAAGTACTTCCAGGCCAGCGGCAGCGATGCGAGCGACGCCGGTGCCTACGTCGATGGCGACAATGCCGTGGCGGCAGGCGAAGCCGCCAGCGCGATTGGCGATGGTGCCACTGCACTGGGTAGCGGCGCGAATGCGCTGGCCACCAATGCCACCGCAGTCGGTACCGATGCACTTGCGTCGGGCGTCAACGCTGCCGCATTGGGCACCAACGCGCAGGCCACCGGCGAAGACAGCGTCGCCGTCGGCAATGGCGCTTCGGCTTCAGAAATCGGAGCCAGCGCCACCGGTGCCGGTGCCGCCGCCAGCGGTGCCTACAGCACCGCCAACGGCAGCGAGTCGGTTGCATCAGGCCAGCAGGCGATTGCCAGCGGCTTCCGCAGCACCGCTTCGGAAGCGGGTGCCTCGGCCTTCGGCAGCTACAGCGAAGCCACCGGCGAACTGTCCACCGCACTGGGCTACGGCTCCGTTGCCTCCAACGTCTACAGCACTGCTGTTGGCGCTGCGGCGACCGCGACTGGTGCAAGTTCGGTTGCGGTAGGCGAGTTCAGTGAAGCTACCGGCGATGAAAGCGTCGCCATCGGCGGCAGCACCTTCTTCGGCTTCATCCCGGCACGCGCCTCGGGCACGGGTGCCTCGGCCTTCGGTGCCGGTGCCTGGGCAACCGATGACTACACCACCGCACTGGGCTGGAACTCCTGGGCTGATGCCGTGGGGGCCACGGCAGTCGGCGAAAGCGCCACCGCCAATGGGCTCAACAGCGTCGCATTGGGTGCCGGTTCGCGTGCGGACCGTGACAACAGTGTCTCGGTGGGCACCGCCACCTCGCAGCGCCAGATCACCAACGTCGCCGCCGGTACCGAAGGCACGGATGCGGTGAACCTGGATCAGCTCAACGAAGTCGCCGACGTCGCCGAGAACACCAGCCGGTTCTTCCAGGCCAGTGGCAGCGGCGACGGCAATGATGTCGGCAGCTATGTCGACGGTGCCTACGCCACCGCGGCCGGCGAGGCGTCCAACGCCTTCGGCACTGGTGCGTCGGCCTATGGCAGCGGTTCGCTGGCCAGCGGCCGCAACGCGTCGGCGTCGGGCTACAACGCCTCGGCGACTGCTGATTCGGCTACCGCCGTGGGCGGCGCGCTGTACTACGAAGATGCCAACGGCAACGTGCTGCTGGATCGTGCCACCAGCGCCAGCGGCACCGGCGCGACCGCGCTGGGTGCCGGTGCACAGGCGGATGGGGTGTTCAGCACCGCCAGCGGTGCCAATGCGACCTCGGCGGGTCTGCAGTCCTCGGCCGTCGGCTACAGCGCAGAAGCCGGCAGCGACTACAGCACCGCGGTGGGTGCCTTCAGCGCCGCCACTGGCGTGCGCACCACCGCATTGGGCTACGGTGCCGAAGCCAGCGGCGATTACGCCCAGGCGTTCGGCTGGGGCAGCACCGCGTCGGGGGCTTACGGCGTCGCCGTCGGCCACAGCGCACAGGCCAGCGGAGCCAACAGCTTCGCTGGCGGTGCCAGCGCCTGGGCCACGGCGGCGCAGACCACCGCAGTTGGTCAGCTGGCCTGGGCGACCTCGGCCGGCTCCACCGCGATCGGCCAGGACAGCTACGCCTACAGCGGCATCAACGCCACCGCGCTGGGCAAGAGTGCCTGGGCCAATGGCACCGGCAGCGTCGCCCTGGGTGCGGGTTCGCGTGCGACTGAAGCCAACGTGGTCTCGGTCGGTGGCGGCAATGGCACCACCGGTCCGGCCACGCGCCGCATCACCAACGTCGGTGCCGGCACCAACGCGACGGACGCAGTGAACAAGGCGCAGCTGGACAGCGTGGCGGCCACCGCCGATGCCGTCGGCCAGTACTTCAAGGCCAGCGGCACGGGTGCGGCTGTCGCCAGCGGCACTGACGCGCTCGCCTCCGGCGCAACGGCCACCGCCAGCGGCAATCGCAGCACGGCCTTGGGTACCGCCTCGCTGGCCTCGGCCAACGGTGCAGTGGCCATCGGTGCATCCTCGGGTGTGTCCGCGGCGAACTCGGTGGCACTGGGCTCCGGCTCACGCGCGGTCGAAGCCAACGTGGTCTCGGTCGGTGGCGGCAACGGCACCGACGGCCCGGCCACGCGCCGCATCGTCAATGTGGCCGCCGGTCGCATCGCCGCCGGCAGCACCGATGCGGTCACCGGTGGCCAGCTCAACACCACCAACCAGCGCGTGACCTCGGTGGAAACCCGTGTGGGTGACATTGACGATCGCATCGGGTCGGTGGAGACCAGCACCGCCAACGCACTGAGCTATGACGACAGCAGCCGTGACACGGTCACGCTGTCGGGCCTGCAGGGCACCACCCTCGACAACGTGGCGGCCGGTTCGGTGGCCAGCGGCAGCCGTCAGGCGATCAATGGCGGCCAGCTGTTCCAGGCGCTGTCGGATACCGCCAGCTTCCTCGGCGGCGGTGCCAGCGTCGGCATGCAGGGTGTGTTCGTGGCCCCCAACTACGTGATCCAGGGCAGCAGCTACAGCAATGTGGGTGATGCACTGGGGGCGCTGGATGCCAAGGTCACCGAAATCGACCAGCGCACCGCAGGCACGAGCAGCAACGCACGCGCCCGCACTGCGTCGGTGTCCACCGCCAGCGTCGCCGCCGCACCGGAGGCCGCTGTGGCCGCCGCGCCGGCTGCCGCTGACGTGGCCGCTCCGGCGGTGGTGCAGGGCACGCCGACGGTGGCCAGTGTGGGTTCCGCACAGCCGGCTGTGGTGGCGGCTCCGACCGCAGTGAACGCGGTGGCGATGGGCGAAGGTGCCGTGGCCAGCGGTGCCTCGGCCACCGCGATCGGGCAGGGCGCATCGGCAACGGCGGCCAACTCGGTGGCACTGGGCCAGGGCTCCGTGGCCGACCGCGCCAATGCGGTGTCGGTGGGCAGCGCTGGCAACGAACGCCAGGTGACCAACGTGGCCGCCGGTTATGCGGCCACCGACGCGGTCAACAAGGGACAGCTGGACAGTGGCCTGGCCACCGCCAACAGCTACACCGACCAGCGCTTCAGCGCCATGGCCGACAACTTCGACATCTACAAGGGTGAAATCGATGAGCGCCTGCGTCACCAGGACCGCCGCATCGACCGCCAGGGTGCGATGAACGCGGCCATGTTGAACATGGCCACCAGCGCCGCCGGCGTACGCACGCAGAACCGCGTGGGTGTCGGTGTCGGCTTCCAGAGCGGCGAATCGGCGCTGTCGCTGGGGTATCAGCGCGCCATCAGTGAACGCGCCACCGTCACCTTCGGCGGTGCGTTCAGCAGCGATGACAGCTCGGTGGGCGTGGGTGCCGGCTTCGGCTGGTAACGCCACGGAAAGATCGCAGCGGGGCTGCGTGCCCCGCTGCATGCAATGCAGGGCCTGAGGGGGCGGGTCACCGGAACCCTGGCCAGGGCCGGCCGGGGTTTTCGCAGGGAGTGTTTGGCCTGAACCGTCGTTTGATCCATGACCTTGAAGAGGATTTCAACGTGACCAAGAAGCAGAACCTTCGCATCAACGTGCTGGCCGCCGCCGTGCTGTCGCTGTCGGTCGGTGCCACCAGCGCCTATGCCGCCGGTTTACCGGTCAAGGAACCCGCGCGCCAGGCCGCCGCCGCCCAACAGGGTTCCGAACGCATCATCGTCAAGTACCGCACCGGTGCGGCCACCACCACGTCGGCCAAGCTGGCCACGGTCACCTCGGCGGTCACGCGCGCCAGCCTCGGCAGCACGACTGCGCGTTCGGCGGCGGCCGCGCCGCAGCACCTGCGTCGCCTCGGCACCGGTGCCGACGTGATCCGTCTGCAGGGCAAGCTCAGCCAGGCTGACCTGCAGAAGGTGCTGAAGGAAATCCAGGCCGACCCGCAGGTTCAGTACGCGGTGGCCGACGTCAAGCTGCAGCGCGCCGACCTGCGGGCCAAGGAAACCCCGCAGCTGGTGCCGAATGATCCGTACTACGCGCAGTACCAGTGGCACCTGAGCAGCCCCACCGGCGGCGTGAACGCACCGGCTGCGTGGGACGTGGCGCAGGGCGAAGGCGTGGTGGTGGCGGTGCTGGACACCGGCATCCTGCCGCAGCACCCGGACTTTGCTGCCGGCACGCTGCTGGAAGGCTACGACTTCATCAGTGACGCGGAAACCTCGCGTCGTCCGACCGATGAGCGGGTGCCGGGCGCACTCGACTACGGTGACTGGGTCGAAAACGACGGCGAATGTGGCACCGGCTCGGTGGCCGAGGACAGCTCCTGGCACGGCACCCACGTCTCCGGCACCGTCGCCGAAGCGACCAACAATGCGCTCGGCATGGCCGGTCTGGCCTACAAGGCCAAGGTGCTGCCGGTGCGCGTGCTCGGCAAGTGCGGTGGCTATCTCGCTGACATCGCCGATGCGATCACCTGGGCCTCTGGTGGCACGGTTGCCGGCATTCCGGCCAACCCGAACCCGGCTGAAGTGATCAACATGAGCCTGGGCGGCGGCGGCGCCTGCGACCCGGCCTACCAGGATGCGATCAACGGTGCAGTGTCGCGTGGTACCACCGTGGTGGTCGCGGCCGGCAATGCCGGCTCGAACGCCGCCAACTATCGTCCGGCCAGCTGCGCCAACGTCATCGCCGTGGGTGCGACGCGCATCACCGGTGGCATTACCTACTACTCCAACTACGGTGCGGTGGTGGATCTGTCCGGTCCGGGCGGCGGCGGCAGCGTTGACGGCAACCCGGGCGGTTACGTCTGGCAGGCCGGCTACAACGGCCTGACCACGCCGACCTCCGGTGCCTACAGCTACATGGGCATGGGCGGCACCTCGATGGCCTCGCCGCACGTCGCCGGCGTTGCCGCGCTGGTGCAGGGCGCGCTGGCCTCGGCCGGCAAGGACCCGCTGACCCCGGCGCAGCTGGAAACCCTGCTCAAGCAGACCGCGCGCAGCTTCCCGGTGGCCCCGCCGGCCAGCACGCCGATCGGCACCGGCATCGTCGACGCCAAGGCCGCGCTCGACAAGGCCCTGGAAGAACCGTGCGAAGTCGATTGCGCACCGGACGCCACCCCGCTGACCAACCGCACCGCCGTGAGCGGTCTGAGCGGCGCCGGTGGCAGCGAAACCCTGTACAGCTTCGAAGCCGGCGCGGGCAAGACGGTCAGCTTCCTCACCTACGGTGGCAGCGGCAACGTCTCGCTGTACGTCAGCGCTGGTGAAGAACCGACCAGCACCGACTTCGATGCCAAGTCGACGCGTCCGGGCAACAGCGAAACCGTACGTTTCACCGCTCCGGTGGCCGGCACGTACTACATCAAGCTGGTGGGTGAGACCGCGTTCAGCGGCGTGAGCATCCAGGCCGTGCAGTAACACACCCTGGGGTGTGCAGCGGGAGTCCGTCATGTGACGGGCTCCCGCTTTCTGTCTGCGTCAACGTCATCCGTACCGCGGCGAACTGCTAAAGTCTCCGGGTCGCCAGGAGAGCTTTCGTGAACGCGGTAGCCCACGATCTTGCAGCTGCATCCCACGAGGACGCCGAGTCCCGCATTGTCGCGTTGCTGTTGCGCAACGGGCGCCTGAAGGAAGCCGACCTTGCCCGCGCGCGCCCGCTGCAGCGCGAATCCGGTGGCAGTCTGCTGCCCTTGCTGGTCCGTCTGGGCCTGGTATCTGAACGCGATCACGCCCAAGCGTGCGCCGAGGTGCTGTCGCTGCCGCTGCTCGAGGCCAAAAGCGTCGCCGAGGCCGCACCGGAATCGTTGCTGGATGCCCTGCCGCTGTCGCTGCGCTTTCTCAAACAGTTTCATGTCTGCCCGCTGGCCCTGCATGAGGGCATGCTCGACCTGTGGCTGAGCGACCCGCAGGAGCCGTATGCGGCCGAGGCGGTGCGTCTGGCCATCGGCGTGCCGGTGCGTCTGCACATCGGGTTGCGCTCGGAGATCGATGACGTCATCGAGCGCTGGTTCGGCCAGGGCCGCAGCGCGATGGGCGCGATCATCGAGACCGCCGATGGCGAAGGTGCGGTGGTCGATGACATCGAGCACCTGCGCGATCTGGCGTCCGAAGCGCCGGTGATCCGGCTGGTGAACCTGGTCATCCAGCGTGCGGTCGAACTGCGCGCCTCCGACATCCACATCGAACCCTTCGAGAACCGCCTGAAGGTGCGTTACCGCGTCGACGGGGTGCTGATTGAAGGCGAAAGCCCGCCGGTCAACCTCACCGCGGCGGTGATCAGCCGCATCAAGATCATGGCGCGGCTGAACATCGCCGAGCGCCGGCTGCCGCAGGACGGCCGCATCATGCTGCGCGTGCAGGGCAAGGAGCTGGACCTGCGTGTGAGCACGGTGCCGACCGCGCACGGTGAAAGCGTGGTCATGCGTCTGCTCGATCGCGACACGGTGGTGTTCGATTTCCACCGCCTGGGTTTCACCGATGCGTTCCTGCCGCAGTTCCGCAAGGTGCTCGACCAGCCGCACGGCATCCTGCTGGTCACCGGCCCCACCGGCTCGGGCAAGACCACCACGCTGTACACCGCGTTGAGCCAGCTCAATACGCCTGACGTGAAGATCATCACCGTCGAAGATCCAGTCGAATACCAGATCGAAGGCATCAACCAGATCCAGGCCAAGCCGCAGATCGGGCTGGACTTCGCCAACGCGCTGCGCAGCATCGTGCGCCAGGACCCGGACATCATCATGATCGGCGAAATGCGCGATCTGGAAACCGCGCGCATCGCGATCCAGTCGGCGCTCACAGGTCACCTGGTTCTGTCCACGCTCCACACCAACAACGCCGCCGGCGGCATCACCCGTCTGCTCGACATGGGAGTGGAGGACTACCTGTTGACCTCCACCATCAATGGCATCCTGGCCCAGCGCCTGGTGCGCCGGCTGGAGCCGCAGCACGCGCAGCGCTACCCGGCGTCGCCCGAAGAGATCGAGAAGTTCGGGCTGCGTCGCCTGCAGCCGGAAGGCGACATCTTCCTGTATCGCGCGCAGCCGTCCGCGCTGGCCCCCACCGGTTATCTGGGCCGGACCACCATCATGGAATTCCTGGTGATGAACGACGAGCTGCGACGCGCGGTGATGCGCCGCGCCGGCATGGGCGAGATCGAACAGATCGCGCGCGCGGCCGGCATGCGCACCATGTACGAAGACGGCCTGGCCAAGGCACTGGCCGGCCAGACCACCATTGAAGAGGTGCTGCGCGTGACCGAGGAAAGCTGAGCATGCCGCAGTACCGCTACAAGGCACTGAATGCGCACGGCGAGCTGTTCGACGGCCAGATGGAAGCGGCCAGCGAAGCCGAGGTGGTCGCACGCCTGCAGGACCAGGGCCACCTGCCGATGGAAGCGCGGGTGGCCGGCGACGGCAGTGGCGGGTCGTTCTCCTGGGCCGCGCTGCTCAGCCGAAAGCCGTTCGACGGGGCCGCGCTGGTGCAGTTCACCCAGCAGCTGGCCACCCTGCTGGGTGCGGGCCAGCCGCTGGATCGTGCCTTGAGCATCCTGCTGGAACTGCCCGAGGACGAGCGCAGCCGACGGGTGATCGCCGACATCCGCGATATCGTGCGCGGCGGCGCGGCGCTGTCCACCGCACTGGAACGCCAGCACGGCCTGTTCTCGCGCCTGTACATCAACATGGTGCGCGCCGGTGAAGCCGGCGGCAGCCTGCACGACACGCTGCAGCGGTTGGCCGATTACCTGGAGCGCAGCCGCGAACTGAAAGGTCGGGTGATCAACGCGCTGATCTATCCGGCCATTCTGCTGGCGGTGGTGGGTGGCGCGCTGCTGTTCCTGCTGGGCTACGTGGTGCCTCAGTTCGCGCTGATGTATGAAAGCCTGGATGTGGCGCTGCCGTGGTTCACCCAGTGGGTGCTCAACGTCGGCCTGCTGGTACGAGACTACTGGCTGGTACTGGTGGTGGTGCCGTGCGTGCTGCTGTTGCTGCTGGAGCGCAAACTGCGCCAGCCCGCGTTCCGCCTGGCCGTGGATGGCTGGTTGCTGGAGCGCAAGGGCGTCGGCGCGCTGGTGGCCAAGCTGGAAACCGCACGCCTGGCACGCACCCTGGGCACGCTGCTACGCAACGGCGTGCCATTGCTGGCCGGGCTGGGCATCGCCCGCAACGTACTGGGCAACCGCGCGCTGGCGGCCGATGTCGACACCGCCAGCGACGAGGTGAAGAACGGTAACGGCCTGTCTGCTGCGCTGTCGCGCGGCAAGCGTTTCCCGCGTCTGGCCCTGCAGATGATCCAGGTGGGCGAGGAATCCGGTGCGCTGGATGCCATGCTGCTGAAAACCGCCGATACCTTCGAGCAGGAAAGCGCGCGCGCCATCGACCGCCTGCTGTCGGCGCTGGTGCCGGTGATCACCCTGGTACTGGCCTCGGTGGTCGGGCTGGTGATCGTCGCGGTACTGGTGCCGTTGTATGACCTGACCAATGCGATTGGCTGACGCCGATGGCATCTTCCTTTACGACCCGCTGCAAGGAGCTTTCATGATCCATCGTCGCAAACCGGTCCGCTTTGTGTCCCGTCGCCACCAGGCCGGTATGAGCCTGCTGGAAATCATCATTGTCATCGTGCTGATCGGCGCGGTGCTGACCCTGGTCGGCAGCCGGGTGCTGGGCGGTGCCGACCGAGGCAAGGCCAACATCGCCAAGTCACAGGTGCAGACCATTGCCGGCAAGATCGAAAACTACCAGCTGGATACCGGCAAGCTGCCGACCAAGCTGGAAGACCTGGTCACCCAGCCCGGCGGCAGCAGCGGCTGGCTGGGCCCGTATGCCAAGGAGGCCGAGCTCAACGACCCGTGGGGCCACGCGCTGGAATACCGCGCGCCGGGCGAAGGCCAGCCGTTTGATCTGATCAGCCTGGGCAAGGACGGCAAGGCCGGCGGCAGCAGCTACGATGCGGACATCCGCTACGAGTAAGCGCGCTTGGTCGTGAATGCCCTGCCGCCCTTCCTGCCGCGATGCGCAGCGCGTACCGCGCGACCGGGCATGCGTGGCGTTTCGCTGCTGGAGATGCTGCTGGTGGTGGCGCTGATCGCCATCATTGGCGTGATCACTGCCACCGCGATGAACGGCGGCATCGACGGCCTGCGCCTGCGCAATGCCGGCAAGGAAGTGGCCAGCCAGCTGCGCTACACGCGCACCCAGGCCATTGCCAGCGGCGAGATGCAGCGCTTCCTGATCGATCCGCGCACACGGCGCTGGGAAGCCGCCAACGGCCGCCACGGGGAATTGCCGGACGCGCTCGAGGTGCGCTTCCACGGTGCTGCGCAGGCCGCCGCCGGCACCGGCCAGGGCGGCATCGCCTTCCATCCAGACGGCGGCTCCAGCGGCGGCACCATCGAACTGGACCTGCGTGGTGCCCTCTGGCGCATCGACGTGGCCTGGATCACCGGCGAAGTCCGCTCCGGCCCGGTACGGGACACCGATCGCGGTGTTGTCGGGGGAACGCCGCCATGAAACACCAACGCGGCTATTCCCTCCTGGAAGTCATCGTCGCCTTCGCCCTGCTGGCACTGGCCCTGACCCTGCTGCTGGGCAGCCTGTCCGGCGCATCCCGTCAGGTGCACAACGCCGACCTGCGCACCCGCGCGGTGCTGCACGCGCAATCCCTGCTCGCACTGAGCGGTGTCGATGCGCCCCTGCAGGAAGGTCGCCAGCAAGGGCAATGGGAAGACGGTCGCTACCGCTGGGAACTGCAGGTGGCTCCGTTCGTGGAGCCACGCAGCAGCAGCGTGCCGGCAACGGCCGACAGCAGCGCGACCGGCCCGCAACTGGCCGAACTGAGCCTGCAGGTGCGCTGGGGTGAAAGCGAAGGCGAGCAGCTGCAATGGCGCACCCTGCGTCTGCTGCCGCCCGCGCAGGGGGCAGCACGATGACCCTGGGCGCGCGCCAGCGCGGCTTCACCCTGATCGAAATCCTGCTGGCCACGGTGCTGCTGGTCGGCGGGCTGGCGATTGCGTTCGCGACCGTGCGCTCTGCCATGCAGATCGCACAGCGCGGCGAACGCGTGGCGGCGCAGAACGAGCGCATGCGCGCGGTGGAAGGCTTTCTGCGTCGTCGCCTGAGCATGGCGCTGCCGACCGCCGCTGAACCCCCGGATCCCACCCGTGAGCCGCTGTACTTCCAGGGCGAAGCACAGCGCATGCTGTTCGTGTCCGAACTGCCCGGCTACCTGGGGCGGGGCGGGCCGTACGTGCATGAACTGCAGGTACGCGGAGGCGGCGATGCGCAGCGCCTGGAGCTAGGCCTGACCCTGGTCCAGAACGGTGAACGCGTGGACGAGACACCGCCGCGCCCACCGGAAATGCTGGCTGACGCGCTGCGCGAGGTGCAGTTCCGCTATCGCGGCGTGGATGTGCGGACCGGGCAGCTGGGGGACTGGCAGACGCAGTGGGATGACACCCGCCGCCTGCCGAATCTGGTGGAGATCCGCATCACCCCACAGCAGGGGCCAGCGTGGCCGCCGCTGGTGGTGGCGTTGTCGCAGTCACGCGGTGCGCGATCTGCCGGAGCCGGCACATGATGCGGCATGCTGCGCGGGGTGCCGCCCTGGTGCTGGTGCTGTGGCTGATCGCCCTGCTCACCGCCGTGGTGGGTGCGTTTGCACTCAGCGCGCGCATCGAGCACATGCAGCAGCGCGTCAGCGGCGACGATGCGGTCGGGCAGGAACATGCGCGCGCCGGGGTGGAGTACGCGCTGTACCGGCTGCAGCCCAATGCACTGCAGCCGCCTTGGACGCCGGACGGGCGTCGCTACCGGTGGACATTCGACGATCGCACCATCGACCTGCGCATCATCGACGAGAACGGCAAGGTCAATCTCAATCTGGCCGATGCCACCCTGCTGAGCGGCTTGATGGAAGCGGTGGAGGTCGAACCCGCGCGCGCGAAGCAACTGGCCGGGGCGATCATCGACTGGCGCGACCCGGACAGTCTGAAACAGCCCGGTGGCGGGGCCGAAACGGCCGATTACGTCGCCGCTCGCCTGCCTTATGGGGCGCGCAATGCGCGCTTTGAAACGCTGGGCGAGCTGCAGCGCGTGCTCGGCATGGATGCAGCGTTGTATGAACGGTTGGAACCGCTGCTGACCCTGTACAGTCGGCAGTCGCGCCCGGATCCGCGCTTTGCCGCCGGGCCGGTGTTGCAGGCGCTGGGGCTGGATGCCGATCGCCTGCTGGCCGACCGCGAACGCCTGCAGGGCAGTGACGGCGACGGAAACGTGACCGCAGCGGCACCGGTGGGCGGCAGTGGCACTTATAGTATCGAGAGCCGCGCCATGGACCCGCGCGGCCGGGTTTCAGTCCTGCGCGCGGTGGTGCGCAGGGGCGCAGCAGGCACGCCGGGCACGGCATACACGGTACTTCGCTGGGAACAGGGAATGGCAGCACGATGACTTCATGGCGGGACAGTCTGGTGCAGGCACGGGGGCGGTTCGCGCCGGGCGTGGGCAATGGTCTGCGCTGGTGGCGGCGTTCCCTGCTGGCCTGGTTGCCGGTGCGCTGGCAGTGGGCGCTGGGCTGGTCGCGTTCGCGCCTGCTGCTTGCCCGCGACGGTGAGCAGCTGATCGTGCAGCGCGACACCGCCGGCGAACTGCAACCGGTGCTGCAGCTTCCCTGGCCGCAGTCGCCCGCCGATCTGGAGCCGGTGCTGGATGCGCGCGTGCGCGGCCTGCCGCGCTACTGGGTGCTGCCGGCCCCGGCCGTGCTGCGGCGCTCATTGCGGCTGCCTGCCGCTGCTGCGCCGCGACTGCGCGACGTGGTCGGGTTTGAGATCGACCGGCAGACCCCGTTCGAGCCGGGCCAGGTGCACTACGACGTGCGCGAAGGCGACACCCTGCCGGACGGGCAGCTGCAGGTCGAACTGGTGGTGATTCCGCGTCCGGCGCTGGAGCAGTGGCTGCAGCAGTCGGGCAGCTGGGCCGGCCAGCTCGCCGGCGTGGATGCCGACGATGGCAGCGGCCAGCCGCTCGGCGTGAACCTGCTGCCGGTCGGCCAGCGCTTCGTGGCGCGTGACCCGATGCGGCGCTGGAACCTGCTGCTGGGTGCGGCGGCCGTGGTGCTGCTGGCACTGGCAGGCAACCAGCTGCTGCTCAACCGCGAGCGCGCTGCCGACCAGCTGCACGAACAGGTCAATGCGGCCGCACGCGATGCGCGCGCAGTCGCCGCCGAGCGCGAACACCTGCAGCGACTGGTGGATGGCGCGGCGTTCCTGGAAGAAAAGCGCACGGCCCAGGCCAGCACGCTGGAAGTGTGGAACGAACTGACCCGCCTGCTGCCCGACGGCACCTATCTGGAGAAGCTGTCGGTGGAAGGCCGCACCCTGCAGCTGATCGGCCTCAGCCGCGAAGCGTCGCAGCTGGTTCCGCTGCTGCAGGCGTCGCCACTGTGGACCAAGGTCAACCTGACCGGGGTGCTGCAGGCCGATGGCGGCGCGGGCGGTCGCGACCGCTTCACCCTGACCGCTGAACTGCAGCCGCTGCCTGGTGCTGCCCCTGCTGCGCCAGCGGCTGCCCCTGCCTCGGAGGTTGCCAATGGCAATGCCGCCGACACGCCGTGACCGCTGGCTGGCGCTGGGCCTGCTGCTGGTAGCCCTCGTACTGGCTTACCTGCTGCTGGTGCACCCGTGGTTCACCCGCCCGCTGCTCGACATCAATCAAGGCATCACCGAAGTGCAGGACCGGCAGCTTCGCGTCGATGCGCAGTTGCAGCAGCGCGATGCAGTGAACAAGCGACTGCAGCAGGTGCAGGCCGCGCTGGCCGGCCGCCCCGGTTTCCTGCGCGAAGCCACCGCCGAATCGGCCGCTGCCGCGCTGTCCTCGCGCCTGCAGGACGCAGTGGCCTCGGCCAGCCCTGGCAACCGCAGCTGCACCATCAGCAACCGCTCGCCGTTGACCGACAACAGTCCCGATGCCGCGTTCCCACGGGTCGCCCTGCAGGTGCGGCTGCGCTGCGGCGTGCCGGAAATGGCCGCCGTGCTGCACACCCTGGAAACCGGCAGCCCACGCCTGTTCGTGGGCAATCTCAATCTGCTGGCGCAGCGTTTCCAGCAGTCGCCCAATGAAAGCGGCTTGGGGCTGGATGTCTCCTTCGAGCTGGTCGGCTATCTGCAGCCGGGCCTGACCCCGGACGTCGCGGCGGCCGCCGCGGTGCCGCCGTCGGTGCCTGCACCCGAACCAAGCGGCCTGGAACCCGCGGGCCTGCAGCCCACCGCCGATGGTCCCGGTGCCGCGATGGGCGCGCCTGCCGACCCTGCCGCTGCGGATGCCGCGGCAAGCGAACCGGTACAGGAGGCCCCGCATGAAAATTGAGTGGGCATCCCTGCGCAGCTGGTGGCTGGGCGGTGTGGCACTGTGGGCTGGCGCGATCTGGGTTGCCACGCTGTTCGGCCTGGGCGGACGCATCGCGCCGCCCGACGCGGATGCGCAGTCTGCACCGCGCCTGCCGATGCTGGCACCGGCCGCGGCTGACCGCATCACCTCGCCGCAGGCGTATGCCGGCATCAGCGAGCGCCCGCTGTTCGCCGAAGACCGCAAGCCGCGTCCGTACCTGCTGGGCGGCAGCGAGCCGGGGGCCACAACCAGTGCGGTCACCCTGACCGGGGTGTTGCTGACCTCGGAGTTCGGCATGGCCATCCTGACCACCGACCAGAAGCAGTCACTGCGCCTGCGTCTGAACGGCGAGGCCGTCAACGGCTGGCAGCTGGTGGCGTTGGAGCCGCGCAGTGCCACCGTCACCGGCCCCAGCGGCACGCAGACGCTGGAGCTGGTGACCTTCAGCGGGCAGGGCGGTGAGCCGCCCACCGTGTTGGGCAGCACCGCGGCTACACCGTCGTCGGGGCAGGGGCCGGTCGCGCAGGGCACGATCGTGCCGCCGCCGTCGCATCCTTCACCGCCGGTACGGCCCAGCGCACCGGTGCCTGCACCGGCACCCGCGCCAGCCCAGAATGCCGGCAACCCGGCCGCGCAGGGCCCGAGCGAAGCGCAGATGCAGGCCATCCGCGCGCGCATCCAGGCCCGCCGCCAGCAACTGCAGCAGCAACAGCAACAGTCACAGCGACCGCCTGCGGGCGGCTCCGGTCAAAACCCTTAGAGTGAACGCATGACCTTGCGCCTATTTCCCCTTTCGTTCGCGGTCGCCCTGCTGGTCGGCTGCGCCACTGTGCCTGCCCCGGAAGTGCGCCGCGATGCCGTGCTCGACGGCACTCACCAGGTGGTGGCCGGCGATGGCTCGCATGACGGCGTGGAGACCCAGGCGCTGGGCAGCGAAGGCAGCCCGCAGGCGGTGATCCGTCGCGGCACCGGCACCATGATCAACCGCAGTGCGGCATCGGCACCGTCGCCGGCGCTGTCGCAGGCCAGCACGGGGACGGCCACCTTCAACTTCGAAGGCGAATCCGTGCACGCCGTGGTCAAGGCGATCCTGGGCGACATGCTGGGCCAGAACTACGTCATCGCACCGGGCGTGCAGGGCACCGTCACCCTGGCCACGCCCAAGCCGGTGTCCTCCGCCCAGGCGTTGAACCTGCTGGAAATGGTGCTGGGCTGGAACAACGCCCGCATGGTCTACAGCGGCGGCCGCTACAACATCGTCGCTGCCGACCAGGCCCTGGCCGGCACCGTGGCACCCAGTACCGCACCGCCGGCCAATGCGCGCGGCTTCGAGGTACGCGTGGTGCCGCTGCAGTACATCTCGGCGACGGAAATGAAAAAGGTGCTGGAGCCGTACGCGCGGCCCAATGCCATCGTCAATGTCGACAGTGGTCGCAATGTGATCACCCTCGGCGGCACCCGCGCGGAACTGGAAAACTATCTGCGCACCGTTGAGATCTTCGACGTGGACTGGCTGTCAGGCATGTCGGTGGGCGTGTTCCCGATCCAGACCGGCAAGGCTGAGCAGGTCGCCGCCGACCTGGAGAAAGTGTTCGGCGAAGAAAGTAAAACCCCAAGCGCCGGCATGTTCCGCTTCCTGCCGCTGGAGAATGCCAATGCGGTGCTGGTGATCACCCCGCAGGCGCGCTACCTGGACCAGATCCAGCAGTGGCTGGAGCGCATCGACACCGCCGGTGGCAGCGCCCGCCTGTTCTCCTACGAGCTGCGTTACATCAAGGCCAAGGACCTGGCGGAACGTCTCGCCGAAGCCTTCGCCAGCGAGAACGGCCGCGGTGGTCGCAGTGGCGGCGGTTCGCTGGCTCCCGGCGCGATCGCGCAGGAACTGAACAGCCGTGACGGAACCAGTGGCAACAGCCTCAACAACACCCAGCTGGGCAGCAGCGGGACCAGCCGCACCGGCGGCCTCGGCGATGGCACCATGAACCTGCCGCAGCGTCAGTCCGGCAATGCCAGCTTCAACCTGGAAGTGCAGGGCGACAGCGTCGGTGTATCCGCGGTGGAGGAAACCAACACGCTGCTGGTGCGTTCCACCCCGCAGGCGTGGCGCTCGATCCGCGAGGTGATCGAAAAGCTCGACGTGATGCCGATGCAGGTGCATATCGAAGCGCAGGTCGCCGAAGTCGCGCTGACCGGTGACCTCAGCTACGGCGTGAACTGGTTCTTCGAACAGGCGGTGACCACCGGGAAGACCGAAAGCGGCATCGACCTGCCCAGTGCGTTGGGGCGTTCGATCTGGGGCAGCATCTCCGGTGCTGTCGGTGAGAATGGCCTGGGCTGGACGTTCCTCGGCAAGAACGCCGCTGCCGTGGTGACCGCGTTGGACAAGGTCACCAACCTGCGGCTGCTGCAGACCCCGTCGATCTTCGTGCGCAACAACGCCGAGGCCACCTTGAACGTGGGCACCCAGATTCCGATCAACTCGGTGTCGGTGAACACCGGCGTGGGCAGCGACAACACCTACAGCCAGGTGCAGTACCTGGACACCGGTGTGATCCTCAAAGTGCGTCCGCGCATCACCCGCGACGGCGTGGTGTTCCTGGACATCGTGCAGGAAGTCAGCTCCGCCGGTGCGGTGCCGGCGGGCTGCGACCCGACCCGCAGCACCTGCAATCCGCCGATCAACACCCGCAAGATTTCCACCGAGGCGGCGGTGCAGAGCGGCGACACCATCATGCTGGCCGGCCTGATCACCAACTCCGATGAAGACGGTGCCAACGGTGTGCCGGGGCTGAGCAGGATTCCGGTGCTGGGCGCGCTGTTCGGCAAGAAGACCCAGAACAGCGGGCGTTCGGAAGTGATCGTGCTGCTCACCCCGACCATCGTGCGTAACGCACAGGAGTCGCGCAATCTGACCGACGAGTACAGCAACCGCTTCCGCGCGATGGAGCCGTTCCCGACCCGCAAGGCCACCAACTAAGCGACCCAGCCGGCTGCCGTCTTCGCAGCCGGGCTGTTACCCTGCGGTCAGATGCCGCGCGTTGGGGGACGGATGGGGACAGTCGTGTTGCTGCCGATGGGCGTGGATGACACCGCGCTGGACCGGTGCCTGGGCGCACTGGACGCCGGCACCCCGGCCGGCACGGCGATCTGGCTGGCCGACGACGGCCAGGCCGGGCCGCGCGCACAGGCGGTGATCGAACACTGGCTGGCGCATACCCCGTTGCAGGCCGAGTACACCCGCCGTGCCCGCGCCATCGGTGAAGTGGCGCACCTTGATGAAATGCTGCGTGCCTGCGACGGCACCGACGTGGTGGTGCTGGCTCCGGACGCGGTGCCGGCCCCTGGTTGGCTGCAACAGTTGGATGCCTGTTTCGCCCGCGATGCCTCGATCGGCTCGGCCACGCCGTGGTGCAACGCTGGCGAAACCGCCGCGTGGCCGCGGTTGGGCGAGATCAGCCCGGTGCCGGAGCACCTCGATGCCATCGCCCAGGCGTGTGCGGCGCTGCCCAGCCTGCATCCGGAACTGCCCTCGGCGGTGACCCATGCGGTACTGCTGCGGGCCAACGCCCGGCGCAAGGCCGGCGGGCTGGACATGCACAGCTACGCCTCGTGGAGTGCCGCGCTGATTGACCTGAGCCTGCGCATGGCCGGTCTGGGCTGGCGCAATGCGCTGTGCGAAAACGCCTTCGTTGCGCGCGATACCGAATCAACGGCCCAGGACGGTGACATGGAAGCACTGGGCACGCGTTGGCCGGCGTGGCAGCCACGATTGGCCGGCTTCCTCATGGCCGATCCGTTGCGTGCCACCCGCGAAGCGCTGCAGCAGCTGCACCAACAGGCGATAATGCCGCGTTCGCAGGGCGACCTGTTTGCCGCGCCCGCCACGCCTGATCTGGAGTGACCCGTTTGAATGCCCGCATTGCCGCCATCATCGTCAGCTACCAGAGCGCCAGCACCCTGGATGCCTGCCTGACCCGGCTGCGCGCCGCCCAGGACATCGCCGAGATCCGGGTGGTGGACAACAATTCCGACGATGGCACGCTGGAGATCGTGCAGCGCCACGCCAGCGCCGACCCGCGCCTGCATTTCATCGCCAACCCGGACAACCCCGGTTTTGCAGCCGCCAACAACCAGGGCGTGGCCGACAGCCGCGCACCGTGGCTGGCCTTCATCAACCCGGACCTGATGGTCGATGCGGACACGCTGGCCCAGCTGTGCCAGCGCGGTGAGGCCCTAGGCGACTGCCTGCTGGGGGTGGAGCAGGTGGACGAAGCCGGTGTGCCGGACGCGGCCGTGCGTCGGCGTGACCCGGATTTCGCGGCCATGCTGCGCAACCCGGGGCAGGGCGCGAAGCTGGCGCTGCCGGTGGACCGGACGCAGACGCTGCAGCGGGTGCCGGCGCTGTCCGGGGCGCTGCTGCTGATGCCGCGGGCGCTGTTCGACCGCATTGGCGGCTGGGACGCCGGCTACCGGCTGCACGCCGAAGACCTGGACCTGTGCCGGCGCGCGCGCGAGGCCGGGGCGGTGGTGGCCATTGCCAACGACCTGCGCGTGACCCACGTACGCGGGGTGTCCAGCCGCTCGCGCCCGTTCTTCGTGGAATGGCACAAGCACCGTGGCCTGTGGCGCTACTTCCGCAAGTTCGAGGCACCGCAGCGCAGCCTGCCGGTGCAGCTGGCGGTGTGGGGCGCGATCTGGGCCCATGCTCTGGTACAGGTTCCCCGCATCCTGATGCGGTCGGGCGCATAATCGCCCCATGATCATTCAATCCCTGCTCGACACCGACCTGTACAAATTCACCATGATGCAGGCGGTGCTGCATCAGTACCCCGGCGCGCAGGTGCAGTATCGGTTCAAGTGCCGCACGCCGGGTATCGACCTGGCCGCGTACATCGACCAGATCAACGCTGAAATCGACCATCTGTGCACGCTGCGCTTCACCGACGAAGAGCTGGATTACATGCGCGGCCTGCGCTTCGTGAAGCCGGACTTCGCCGACTTCCTCGGGCTGTTCCACCTCGACCGCAAGTACATCGACCTGCGTCCGTCGACCACGGTGCCGGGCGAGATCGAACTGGACATCACCGGTCCGTGGCTGCACACCATTCTGTTTGAAGTGCCGCTGCTGGCGATCATCAACGAGGTCTGGTTCCGCAACACCAGCACACCGGACTACGCCGAAGGTGAGCGCCGCCTGCAGGCCAAGACCGCGCTGCTGCGTGACACGCCGGGGTTCGAGCTGTGCCGGATTGCCGACTACGGCAGCCGCCGCCGCTACTCGCGCGACTGGCATGCGCGCATGCTGCCGCAGCTGCGTGACGCGCTGGGCGCGCAGTTCGTCGGCACCAGCAACGTGCACTTCGCGCGCCTGTACGGCATGACCCCGCACGGCACCATGGCACACGAGTACCTGCAGGCGTTCCAGGCACTGGGCCCGCGACTGCGCGACTCGCAGGTGGCGGCGCTGGAGTCGTGGGCACGCGAGTATCGTGGCGACCTGGGCATCGCGCTGTCCGATGTGGTCGGCCTGGACGCGTTCCTGCGCGACTTCGACATGTACTTCTGCAAGCTGTTCGACGGTGTACGCCACGATTCGGGCGACCCGTTCGTCTGGGGCGACCGCATGCTGGAACACTTCCAGCAGCGCCGCGTGGACCCACGCAGCAAGGTGCTGGTGTTCAGCGACGGGCTGAACATCGAGAAGGTGATGCGCCTGTTCGACTACTTCCGCGGCCGCTGCCAGGTGGCGTTCGGGGTCGGCACGCACCTGACCAATGACCTCGGGCCGACGCCGCTGAACATCGTGATCAAGATGGTCCGCTGCAACGGGCAGCCGGTGGCAAAGCTGAGTGATTCGCCCGGCAAGAGCATGTGCGATGACCCGGGGTATCTGGCCTATCTGCGCCAGGTATTCGAGTTACCAGCGGGATGACGGACCGCGCGGGTCACGACCAACGGTCGTGACCTACCGCTTTCCGATGCAATTGCGAAACCCGCACCGTGCCCATTACCGAACCCGCCCGGTAGGTCACGACCGTTGGTCGTGACCGGAGCGCGTCATTCCAACGCATACCGGACCACAAACAACCCGGCCACCAGCCACACCGCCGGATGCACATCCCGCCAGCGCCCGGTACCCGCCTTCAACACCGCATAGGCGATGAACCCGAACGCCAACCCATTGGCAATCGAGTACGTAAACGGCATCGCCAGCGCGCACAGCGCAGCAGGCACAGACTCGGTCAAATCGCTCCAGTCTACATCCACCAGCTCGCGCAGCATCAGCCCGGCCACGAACAGCAGGGCAGGGGCGGTGGCATAACCGGGCACCATGGCGGCCAGCGGCGAGAACAACAAAGCCGCCAGGAACAGCGCCGCCACCACCAGCGCGGTCAGCCCGGTACGGCCACCGGCCTGTACCCCGGAGGCGCTTTCCGCAAAGGCGGTCGTGCTGCTGGTCCCCAGCATCGAGCCGGCCACAATCGCGGTGCTGTCCGCGAGCAGGGCCCGCCCAAAGCGCTTCTGTGCACCGGGCAGCTTGAGCAGGCCGGCGCGACCGACCACGCCATACAGCGTGCCGGTGGCATCGAACACTTCCACCAGCACGAACACCAGCACCACCTGCAGCAGCACGGCCAGTGGCGCGCCGCCATCGTGGTGGAGCAGGCCGGGAAGATCGAGCTGCAGGAAGGTGGGAGCAAGGCTGGGCGGCAGCGACACCAGCCCGTGGTACTGCACATCCCCCAGCGCCCAGGCCGCAGCGGTGACCGCCAGAATGCCGATCAGGATGGCACCGCGCACCTTGCGCGCTTCCAGAATGGCAATCAGCAGGAAACCGGCCAGCGCCAATAGCGGCGGAGCAGTACTGAGCGGCCCCAGCGTCACGAGGGTATCGGCGTTGGCAACGATGACGCCGGACTTCTGCAGCGCAATGATGGCCAGGAACAAGCCAATACCCGCGACGATGGCAGCCCGCAGCGAAGCAGGAATGCCCGCCACCAGCCAGGCCCGCACGCCAGTCAGTGACAACGCCAGGAAGACCAGCCCACTGATGAACACCGCGCCCAGCGCCTGCTGCCACGGCAGCCCGGCGGCCCCGACCACGGTGAAGGCGAAGAACGCATTCAAGCCCATGCCCGGAGCCATGCCTACCGGGAAGTTGGCGGCAAAGGCCATCACCATCGAGCCCAGCGCTGCGGCCAGACAGGTCGCCACGAACACCGCGCCCGGATCCATGCCGGTGGTGGCCAGGATGTCCGGATTGACAAACACGATGTACGACATCGTCAGAAACGTGGTCAGCCCAGCCAGCAGTTCGGTGCGCACGCTGGTGCCGTGCTGCTGCAGTTGGAAGGTGCGTTCAAGCAGATTCATGGTTCTTTCTCGAATTTATTTCCGCGCCAACGTCAACGGCAACGTCAAAAGCCGTCGTCGGATGCGATACGTGCTGAGGGCCGACGGGTGCGGGGGTACGGGACACGCCGTGAACCCATCCATGGGGGCTCGTAGAAAACATCCATGTTTTCTACGGTCCCGTACCCCCACACCCGACGGCCCTCTTCAGGTGGGTCGGCTGCCAAGGGCAATCAACAGCCAACGCCGGATGGGTCTGTGCTTTTGCATCTGCCAGCCGCGCTACGTAATCCATCGGGGGAGGCCGGCAGGTAGCCCCCGGAGGGACTGTCAAAAACATGGATGTTTTTGACAAGCCTACATGGATGTATTTACGGCGTGTCCCGGAGCGGGGCTGCCTGTCGGCCTCCCCAGCACGTAACAACTGAAACGCTGCTCTACGCCAAATGTGAAACGGCCGCGCGAGGGCGGCCGTTTCGTTCTACTTACTTCAGTGCCTTGAAGCGCAGGCGCTTCGGGGCGGCGTCGTCGCCCATGCGGCGGCGCTTGTCTTCTTCGTACTCGCGGTAGTTGCCCTGGAAGAACTCCACGTGCGAGTCGCCTTCGAACGCCAGGATGTGGGTCGCGATGCGATCCAGGAACCAGCGGTCATGCGAAATGACGAAGGTGTTGCCGGGGAACTCCAGCAGCGCATCTTCCAGCGCACGCAGGGTTTCGATGTCCAGGTCGTTGGACGGTTCGTCGAGCAGCAGCACGTTGCCACCCTGCAGCAGGGTCTTGGCCATGTGCAGGCGGCCACGCTCACCACCGGACAGCGAGCCGACCATCTTCTGCTGGTCCTGGCCCTTGAAGTTGAAGCGGCCGATGTAGGCGCGCGACTGGATCTCGATGCCGTTGATGTTCAGGATGTCCAGGCCACCTGCGATTTCCTGGAACACGTTGTGGTTGCCTTCCAGCGCGTCGCGGCTCTGGTCGACGTACGACAGCTTCACCGTCGGACCCACCACGATTTCGCCCGAATCCGGCTTTTCCTGGCCGGTGATCATCTTGAACAGGGTCGACTTACCGGCACCGTTCGGGCCGATGATGCCCACGATCGCGCCGGCCGGCACCAGGAAGCTCAGGTCGTCGAACAGCAGGCGGTCGCCGAACTTCTTCGACACGTTCTTGAATTCCATCACCGAATTGCCCAGGCGCTCGCCCGGCGGGATGAAGATTTCATTGGTTTCGTTGCGCTTCTGGTAGTCCACCGACTGCAGTTCTTCCAGGCGGGCCAGACGGGCCTTGCCCTTGGTACGGCCGCCCTTGGCATTCTGGCGCGACCATTCCAGTTCCTTCTGGATCGCCTTCTGGCGAGCCTTTTCCTGGTTGTCTTCCTGCTTCAGGCGCTCGTCCTTCTGCATCAGCCATTCGGTGTAGTTGCCCTTCCACGGAATGCCGCGGCCGCGGTCCAGTTCCAGGATCCACTCGGCGGCGTTGTCCAGGAAGTAGCGATCATGGGTCACCGCCACCACGGTGCCGGTGTAGCGCGCCAGGAACTGTTCCAGCCATTCCACCGACTCGGCGTCGAGGTGGTTGGTCGGTTCGTCGAGCAGCAGCATGTCCGGCTTCTGCAGCAGCAGGCGGCACAGCGCCACGCGGCGCTTTTCACCACCGGACAGCTTGCCGATCACGGCGTCCCACGGCGGCAGACGCAGCGCATCGGCGGCCACGTCCAGCTGGTTTTCCAGGGTGTGCGCGTCGCCAGCGGCCAGAATGGCCTCCAGACGCTCCTGTTCCTTGGCCAGCGCGTCGAAATCAGCGCCTTCTTCGGCGTAGGCCAGGTACACCGCGTCCAGCGCGGCCTGGGCCTGCAGCACTTCGCCCACGCCTTCCTCGACGGCTTCACGCACGGTCTTGGTCGGGTCCAGCTCCGGTTCCTGGGCCAGGTAGCCGACCTTGATGCCGGCCTGGGGACGGGCTTCGCCCTCGAAATCGGTGTCCACGCCGGCCATGATCTTCAGCACGGTCGACTTGCCCGCGCCGTTCAGGCCCAGCAGGCCGATCTTGGCCCCCGGGAAGAACGACAGCGAGATGTCCTTGATGATCTGCCGCTTGGGCGGGACCACCTTGCTGACGCGGTTCATGGTGTAGATGTATTGCGAGGACATGGGCTCTCCGAGGGCGCAATCCTGCGCCCGTTCCGTCAGGAACAGTCGCAGTGGGAATTGGGATGTCGCCAATTATAGCCGGAAGCGGTGACAACCGCCGGACAGCCCGGCCCATGGGGCTTGCCGCTGCCTGAATGGGCCGTCAAACCCCGTTGAATGGAAACCGTTTCCAGCCGGAAACCGTTCAGTCGCCGTCCGCATGATGGAAACCGTCACTTCCCACCCAGCGAGAAACGCCATGCGCATGAATCGAATTGTGGTCGGTACCGTTGCCGCGCTGCTGGCAGTGGGAACCGTCGCCCCGGCGTTTGCCGACGATCACCGTGGCCGCGGCCACGACCGTCGCGAATGGCGTGATGACCGCCGCGAACACCGCGACGACCGCCGCGAGTGGCGGGATGATCGCCGTGAGTGGCGCGATGACCGTCGCGAGGCCCGCCACGACCGCCGTTACCACAATCACGGCTACTACCGTCCGGCCCCGCCGCCGCGCGTGGTCTACCGCCCGGCTCCGCGCCCGGTGTACGGCTACGGCTGGCAGCGCGGTCACCGCTACCGCGACTACTACGGTGGCCCGGTGTACGTGGTGAACGACTACAGCCGCTACTCGGTGCGTCGTCCGCCGTACGGCCACCACTGGATCCGCGACGACCGCGGCAACCTGCTGCTGGTCGCCATCGCCACCGGCATCATCGCGGACTTCGTGATCAACGGGCGGTAATGGCTTTACGCGAACGGCGGCGTCTCAATTCATCCGTGCTGGGGAGGCCGTCAGGCAGCCCCGCTCCGGGACACGCCGCAAGTACGTCCATGTAGGCTACTCCACGGCATCCATGCCGTGGAGTGTCCCTCCGGGGGCTACCTGACGGCCTCCCCCTCATGCATCGCGCAACACGGACGGTAGCGTCGATCGACAGACGATGGCCGTGAAATGATCAACATCCGGTAACGCATGACCCCAAATCAACATCGCTGTTGATCCGGCATTTCCCATGGCCGCCGACGCATTGTCGATGGCGGGTTGGGGTGGGCTGGAGGGGGCGTGAGCCGCATGGATGCGGCGATCGAGCTTACATGGACGTACTTGCAGCGTCCCCCGGAACGCCCATCCCGACCCGCCAAACACGGGAACCGATGCCCACCGGCTGTTCGCCAGAATGCAGAAGGGGTGCCGGGCCAAGCCCCGCACCCCTACGTAGTCCCTGCAATCGCAATCGCAGTTCGAGCTTTAGAACCCGACCGACCAGTCCAGCTGCGCGCCCAGCTCACGCTGGTCGCCGCCGCGACGGCCCTGCACCTGCAACGAGACCCGGCTGTTCGCGGACGGGCTGATCGCCACGCCCAGCTGCGCCAGTGCGGTGCTGCGTGCCAGCGGCGTGCCAGCGATGCTGAAATCGCGGGTGCCTGACGCGAAGCGGGCATCGGCCAACGGCAGGCGGTCGCCGTCGGCGTACTGCCAACCGACGCGCGCGGTCAGCACCGCACGGTCACGCTGGCCGCCGCTGATGTCCCAGTCGGCCTTCAGCGCTGCCACGCCGGTGCGGTAGTCGCTGTCTGCGGAACCGATCACCAGCGCGCTGTCGCCGCCACGCTCCTGGCTGCCATCGCTGTCCAGGTTCACCTGCGCCAGCTCGATTTCCGGCGTCAGCTGCAGGCGCGCGCCACCAAAGGTCCAGCCTGCACGCACGAACGCCGTGGTGCCTGTCGCGTCCTCACGTGCCACCAGCGTTTCGCTCAGCGTGCTGCCCACTTGTGCGGTACGGGTGCTGTCGGTGCGGTAGTCCGCCCGGGTCACACCACCACGCAGACGCAGGCCCTGCCACTGGTACGCCGCGTACACGCCGTACTCCGTGCTGTCGGTTTCGGCCTGGCCGTTGCCACTGCGCAGGCGCGTTTCCAGACGCTGCTGACCCGCAGCCACGCCCAGTTCCAGCGCCTCACCGACCTGCCAGCCGGCACCGGCCATCAGGCCGTCCTGCGACACGCGGGTGGCGGTGTTGTTGGCGGTGGCGTCGGTGCGCTGCTGGCCACCGCTGCCGGCCAGCCACACGCGCAGGCCCGGCGAGACTTCGCCGCTGATCGCGCGGCCGTCCAGGTGACGATCAATGCCATCGTGCAGGAAGCGGTTCTGCAGCAACGTGCCGCGATGGGCCGCGTGCACTTCACCGCTCAGGCTGTCGAACGCCGGCGCCACCTGCGGCACTTCCAGGCGCACCACGGCGTCGTAGACCGCATTGCCTTCGCCCAGTGCTTCCACCGCACCGGCCACGGCCTTCTGGTTGGTGTTGACCACCACGTCCGGGAACGCCAGTTCGATGTCCGGCATCGACACGTCGTTGCGCGCCATGGTCAGGTACACGTTGTTGGCGTCGTACTCCAGGGTCGGGTCGAGGAAGGCCAGGTTGCTGGTTACGCCCGAGAAGGTGCCGTTCACACCGCCCGCAGCGGTCAGGATGCGGTAGCGGGTGGACGGTGCCCAGTCGCCGTCGGTGGCCACGGCCACGGTGTTGGCCTGGCCCAGCAGGGTACTGCCGCCGACCGACACGAAGTCACTGGCTCCGTTGGCCGCCAGGTCCACCTGGAAGGTCGAGGTGTCGTCGAAGTTCAGCACGCCGGCGATATCCATGCGGCTGATCGCCGCGCCAATGTTGTTGCCCGGCGACAGCGTGCTGAAGCCGCTGACGAACACGTTGCCGAGACTACCGTTGCCGGTCAGCCAGCCGCCACGGGTGACCTGCACATCGCCACCGAGCGAGCCGGTCACGTTGAGCTGGCCACCATTGATCACCGTGGTACCTGTGAAGGCGCTGCTGTCGCCGCTCAGGGTCAGCGAATGGCGGCCCTGGCGCAGGAAGCCGCTGCCGCTGATCTGGCCGGCGTAGTTCAGCACGCGGGTGGTGTCGGTCTCGAAGGAGGCACCACTGCCGATCTCGATATTGCCGCCGTTGAGCGCGTTGCCGGTCACGCGCAGGGTGCCGCCTTCCACGCGGGTCGTGCCTACGGTGCCGCCGCCCAGGGTCAGGGTGCCCGCATCGCGCTTGACCAGCGTGGTGCTGCTGCCGCCGCTGACGTTGCCGGCCAGGGTGGCGCTTTCGCCATTGGCCACCACTACGGCGACCTCACCCAGCATCTGCACCGAGTTGTTGAAGTTCATGCCATCAGAAAGGCCCAGCGTGGTGCCATCGGCCATGCCCAGCCAGCCGCCGCCCAATGCCGCGCTGTGGGCCAGGTTCAAGGTGCCCGTGTCCACCTGCAATGCGCCCGACCAGCCGGTGCTGTCGCCACGCAGCGTCAGTTCACCCGTGCCGGTCTTCAGCAGGGTGCCTGTGCCCGAGAACGCGCGGCTCGCCGTCAGGCTGCCGTCCACGTCGAAGGTCGAGTCGGCGCTGAGCAGCACTGCCGAGTCCAGGTTCATCTCGCTGCCCGTGCGCAGGGTGCCCCCTGCCATTTCAAAGCGGGCGGTGCCCGCGCCAGCGGACACCACCGGATTGGTGGACTGGGTGCCCACGATCATCAGCGCGTTTGGACCCACCGTGATCGTGCCGCTGGCACCGGCGTTGCTGGCCAGGATGATGCCGCCGCCGATCTCGGCCGTGGCACCATCGGTTACGGTGAAGCTGCCCTGACCGGATACGCCTACGCTCAGCGAGCTGCTGACCCAGTTCGAGCTCGCGCCGGAGACGAGGATGTCCCCGCGGCCGCCAACGAACTGCCCCATCGTTGCGTGGCCAAGCGTTGCGCTGGCACCGTCAAGGATTTCATAGGTGCCTCGGCCCCCGTTGCCCACCGTCAGTGCGCCGGTGTGATTGGCGGCGCTGCCGGTGCCGCTCACCGTGATCCGGCCCACGCTGCCGCCGAGGTTGCCAACAAGGGCGTCGCGACCGTTGAGCTGGCCACCACCCGTGACTTCCAGGGTGCCGGTGCCGGCCTGGCCGGCGAACAGGGTGTCGCCGGTGTTCCACGTGCTGCCGGCACCCTGGACCCGCACGATGCCGGTGCTGCCGTTCATTGACGCGATGTAGCTCTCGCGGTCGATGGTCATGCTCCCACCGCCGAGGATGGACAGCTCGCCGGTGCCGAAGTGGCCCACGCCGATGCTGTAGCGGGCGTTCCACTGCGAGCCAACGCCATTGATCGTCGCTACGCCCAGCGAGCCTACCTGGGTACCCATGTAAAGCGTATTGGTGTCCAACCTGCCGCCCGCGAAGATATCCAGTCGCCCGGCACCGCTGTTGCCGATGTGCACTTCGTCGGCATCGGGTACGAGGATGCCGGTGATCCGCACGCCGCCGCTGTTGACGTAAGCGGTGTCGTTGGGGGTGTCGATACCGCGGTCGGTCGGTACGCCAGCGCTCCAGCTGCTGCCGACGTTCCACTCGCTGCCCGGGGGCCCCACCCAGATCGTATTGATGGCCAGCGCCGCTGGTGCCATGCAGGCCAGCGCAATGCCGGTGAACAGCGGGGCCAGGCGCGGTGTGCGACGGTGGCCTGTGGTGGTGGCATGGCCGCCACGGGTGAATTCGGAAACAACCTGCACGCACTTCAGCGCGTGATTGAAGACCACGCGATACACATGATTCACAAGCCAACCCCTGTTTGAACGAAACGATTCCCTGAGTTGGCGATAACGGCCGCTGGCTGAACGACTTTAGGGTTCGAGATCGATTAATCTGAACAATTCAAGGAACGGTGTCCCAATTCAGCTATTTGGCCGGATTTGCACAGGCGGGTGAGCACGCCCTCCGGCACGGGCCAGCCCGGCCCGCCGGCCTTACAATGGAAGGCTGCCGTTCCCCTCACCCTGCCTGGAGTAAGCGATGTTCCCGCGTGACGTCCGCATCGAAACCTACGATCCCGAACTGGCCAAGGCCATGGCTGCTGAAGTCCAGCGCCAGGAAGACCATGTGGAGCTGATCGCCAGCGAGAATTACACCAGCCCGGCGGTGATGGAAGCCCAGGGCAGCCAGCTGACCAACAAGTACGCCGAAGGCTACCCGGGCAAGCGCTACTACGGTGGCTGCGAGTACGTGGACGTGGCCGAACAGCTGGCCATCGACCGCCTCAAGCAGCTCTTCGATGCCGATTACGCCAACGTGCAGCCGCACAGCGGCTCGCAGGCCAACCAGGCGGTGTACTTCGCCTTGCTGCAGCCGGGCGACACCATCCTCGGCATGAGCCTGGCCCACGGCGGCCACCTGACCCACGGGGCCAAGGTCAACGCCTCGGGCAAGATCTTCAACGCCGTGCAGTACGGGGTGAACGAGCAGGGCCTGATTGACTATGACGAAGTCGAGCGTCTGGCCCTGGAGCACAAGCCGAAGATGGTCGTGGCCGGCTTCTCGGCCTATTCGCAGGTCATCGACTGGGCGCGCTTCCGCGCCATCGCTGACAAGGTCGGGGCCTACCTGTTCGTGGACATGGCCCACGTCGCCGGCCTGATTGCCGCCGGCGTCTACCCGAGCCCGCTGCCGCACGCCCACGTGGTCACCTCGACCACCCACAAGACCCTGCGCGGCCCGCGCGGCGGCATCATCGTGGCCAAGGGTGCGGGTGAGGAGATCGAGAAGAAGCTGCAGTCGGTGGTGTTCCCGGGCATCCAGGGCGGTCCGCTGATGCACGTCATCGCCGCCAAGGCGGTGGCCTTCAAGGAAGCGCTGGAACCGGGCTTCAAGACCTACCAGGCGCAGGTCGTGAAGAACGCCCAGGCGATGGCCACCACGCTGATTGCGCGTGGCTACAAGATCGTCTCCGGTGGCACCCAGAACCACCTGATGCTGGTCGACATGATCGGCAAGGATGTGTCAGGCAAGGACGCGGAAGCGGCGCTGGGCAAGGCCCACATCACCGTCAACAAGAACTCGGTGCCGAACGACCCGCGCTCGCCGTTCGTGACCTCGGGCCTGCGCCTGGGTACCCCGGCAGTGACCACCCGTGGCTACACCGAGCAGGACTGCGTGGAACTGGCCAACCTGATCGCCGACGTGCTGGACGCGCCGGCCGATGAAGCCGTCATCGCCCGCGTGCGTGACGCGGTCAGCGCGCAGTGCCGCAAGTACCCGGTCTACGGGTAATGCCAAGGGCCGCCGGGTTCACCCGGCGGCCTTCGCGGCGTGGCGGAAACCGGCCGTGATTTGCTGTGAACCGGGCTTCTCAGGTACCTTTGCGACGCTGCGGTGACCGCAGCATGACGATTTTTCGATGCAAGGCGCTTCATGCACTGTCCGTTCTGCCAGCATGCCGATACCCGGGTGATTGACTCGCGCGTCTCTGAAGACGGCGCGACGATCCGCCGTCGGCGTGAGTGCGAGGCCTGCAACGAGCGCTTCAGCACGCTGGAAACCATCGAGTTGAAGCTGCCGGCCATCGTCAAGAGCGACGGCAGCCGTGAGGCCTTCGACGCCCGCAAGCTGCGGGTCGGCTTTGACCGCGCGCTGCAGAAGCGCGCGGTGCCGGAAGAAAAGATCGAGCTGGCCGTGCGCGCGGTGATGCACCAGCTGCGCATGTGCGGTGAGCGCGAAATTCCGTCGATCAAGGTCGGCGAGTTCGTGATGAACGAGCTGCGCAAGCTCGATCACGTGGCCTATGTGCGCTTTGCCTCGGTGTATCGCAGTTTCGAGGACGTGGCCGATTTCCGCGAGGAAATCGAGAAGCTCGAACGCGATCTGCCGGCCAGCACCGAGCAGTTGCAGCTGCTGGGCGATGTGATCGCCCTGACCAAGAAAAAGAAGGGCGCGTAGAGCGGGGCTTGCCCCGCTGCATTACCATCGTCGCCATGACGTTCTCCGCAACCGATCACCTGCACATGGCCCGCGCGCTGCGCCTGGCTGAGCGTGCGGCCTACACCACGCGACCCAACCCGATGGTGGGCTGTGTCATCGCCCACGGCGAACAGGTGGTGGGCGAGGGCTGGCACCAGCGCGCCGGCGGCCCGCATGCGGAAATCCATGCCTTGCGCGCGGCCGGCGAGGCGGCACGCGGAGCGACTGCCTACGTCACCCTGGAACCCTGCGCGCACTACGGCCGCACGCCGCCGTGCGCGCTGGCGCTGATTGAAGCCAGGGTAGGGCGGGTCGTGGCCGCGATGCGCGATCCGTTCCCCAAGGTCGACGGCGGCGGCTTCACCCTGCTGCGCGACGCCGGCATCGAGGTCGCCGAAGGGCTGATGGCGACGCAGGCGCGTGAGCTGAATCACGGCTTCCTGTCGCGGATCGAGCGCGGCCGGCCTTGGCTGCGGGTCAAACTGGCGGCCAGCCTGGACGGCCGCACGGCGATGGCCGACGGGTCGTCCAAGTGGATCACCGGCCCCGCCGCGCGTGAAGACGTACAGCACTGGCGCGCCCGTGCCGGGGCGATCCTGACCGGTGCCGGCACCGTGCTGGCTGACGATCCGCAGCTGACCGTGCGCTTGTCGGGCGTGGAGGCGCTGCCGCCGCTGCGGGTGGTGCTGGATGCGCAGTTGCGCACGCTGTCGCAGCGTCGCGTGCGCGAGGGCGATGCGGCCACCCTGTATCTGCATGGCGAGGGTGAGCGCGCGCCCGCCGATACTGACGCGCAGTTCCAGGCGCTGCCGCTGCAGGACGGGCGCTTCGATCTGCCGGCGGTGATGGCGCTGCTGGCCGAACGCGAGATCAATGAGGTGCACACGGAGGCAGGGGCCACGCTTTCCGGCGCACTGGTGCGCGCGGGCCTGGTGGACGAACTGCTGCTGTATCAGGCCCCCACGCTGTTGGGCGAACAAGGCCGCCCGCTGCTGGATGGGCTGGGCATTGCCGCGATGGATCAGCAGCGACGTCTGCGCGTGGTCGAACAACGACAGGTCGGCGACGATCTGCGCCTGCTTCTACGGCCCGCGTAAACGCCACTGGGGTAACCAACGCCATCGTCCTGCGCACGTAACAATTCGTAGTGACACGCCATGCGTGTCAACCGCGCGCAGCGCGGCACAAGCATCCGATGCCAACGGCAATACCGATGTCCATCCACCTTCCGGGTGTGGTGGTGAACGAAGCGCGTTTCAGATGCCCGTGGTGCCGGAACGAAGAGCAGACGCGCATGGCGCGTCTCTACGCGACGTTGCCCACAAAAAACGGGCCCCTTGCGGGGCCCGTTCGATCACAGCGCAGGGGTAACCCCGCCGCCCGATCAGAAACTTGCGCGCACGCCCACCGAGTACTGGGTGATGTCGTCGAAGTACTGCGCTTCGCCGACCAGGCCCCAGTTCTTGGTGAAGTTGACCTGGCCACCCAGGGTGCCGATCCACTCGCCGTCCATGTCGCTGCCGTCGATGTAGCCGGCCTTCAGCCAGGCTTCGGTGCGCTTGGAGGGCTTGCCACGCACGCCGAAGGCGGCACGGCCGGCGTTGGTGTGGAACTCTTCACGCTCGGAGAACTGGTCGTCCTTGTACTTGAGTTCGTTGTTGATGCGCATCCAGGCGAGGTCGGCAGTGAAGTCCAGACGCTCGCTGATCGGCATGTGGTAGCCGATGCCCAGCTCCGGCTGCTCGATGGTATTTTCGATGCTGTACGGGCCGTAGATGTCTTCGTAGTGGTACTTCTTCGACACCGTGCTGTAGCCACCGAACACATATACCTGCTCGGCAATCGCGAACGAGCCGCGGATGTAGCCGCCGTCCAGCTTCGGGTTGCTGCCCGGCTGGCTGACCTGCAGCTGGGTCCAGCCGCCTTCAACGTAGGTGTAGCTGAGCGCATCGGCCGAAGCGGCGAGCGGAGCGGCAGCCAGCAGAGCGGCGGCCAGAACGAGAATCTTGCGCATGGCGGTTCCTTGGGGAATGAGGTCCATTTCAGCCGGCCCCTCATGGGACGGCAGGGCGGTGATCATCACCGCGGCGCGGAGTTTAACAAATACTTTACAGAAAGCGAGCGCTCAGCCTGGGCTGTTACAATGCCCGGGTCGGCTCGCCGACATAATCAAACGTCTTCAGGGCGGGGTGCGATTCCCCACCGGCGGTAGGTGCGCAAGCACGAGCCCGCGAGCGCTTCCGGTGTTGCCGGAAGGTCAGCAGATCCGGTCCAATGCCGGAGCCGACGGTATAGTCCGGATGAAAGAAGACGGTGCTCCAGGGCCTGCGATGGCTCTGTGCCCGCCTGTTTGCCTTGCGGCGTTTTTCGCTCACTTTTCGCGGAGAACGTTCCTTTGTTTACCGGAATCATCGAAGGCGTCGGCCATGTGGCCGCACGCGAATCTCTTGGCGGCGATGTCCGCTTTACCTTCCACGTCGGCAGCCTGCCGTTCGACCACGTCCAGCTGGGCGAAAGCATCGCCATCAATGGCGTGTGCCTGACCGTGATCGCCTTTGACGCGGTGTCCTTCCAGGCCGATGCCTCGACCGAGACCCTGGGGTTGACCACGCTGGGCCAGTTGGCCGACGGCGCGATCATCAATCTGGAGCGGGCCATGCGCCCCACCGACCGCCTGGGTGGTCATCTGGTCAGCGGCCATGTCGATGGCCTGGGCGAAGTGGTGTCCATCCATGACGATGCCCGCGCACAGCGCTGGCGCTTTGCTGCGCCGGCGGATCTGCTGCGCTACATCGCGAAGAAAGGCTCGATCTGTGTCGACGGGGTCAGCCTGACCGTCAACGACGTGGATGATGCCGGCTTCGAGGTCGCGCTGATTCCTCATACCGTCGCCCATACCGCCTTTGCCACCCGCCGCGTGGGCAGCGCGGTCAACCTGGAAATCGACCTGATCGCCCGTTATGTGGAGCGACTTGTCGGCCTGCCGACCAACGGTCGGCAGCTACCGCCGGAGGCACACGCATGAATTTCGCCCCCATTCCCGAGATTCTGGAAGACATCCGCCAGGGCCGCATGGTGGTCATCGTCGATGACGAGGACCGCGAGAACGAAGGCGACCTGATCATGGCCGCCGAGCTGGTCAAGCCGTCGGACATCAACTTCATGGTCACCCACGGGCGCGGTCTGGTCTGCCTGCCGCTGACCCGCGAGCGTGCCGCCGACCTCGGCCTGGCCCCGATGGTGCAGGCCAATACCGCGCAGTTCCAGACCAATTTCACGGTCAGCATTGAAGCCGCCGAGGGCGTCACCACCGGCATTTCGGCCTACGACCGCGCCCACACCATCCGCACCGCGGTGAAGCCGGATGCCAAGCCCAGCGACCTGCACCAGCCGGGCCACATCTTCCCGCTCATCGCCCAGCCGGGCGGGGTGCTGACCCGCGCCGGGCATACCGAAGCCGGCGTCGACCTGGCCATGCTGGCCGGGCTGGAACCGGCCGGCGTGCTGGTGGAGATCCTCAACCCCGACGGCAGCATGGCGCGCCGCCCGGAACTGGAGGTGTTCGCCCGCGAGCACGGGCTGAAGATCGGCTCCATTGCCGACCTGATCGCCTACCGCCTGGCCACCGAGAAGACCGTCGAGCGCGTCGACGAACGCGAGATCGAGACCGAATTCGGGCCGTTCACCCTGGTCACCTACCGCGACCGCATCGCCCACGACGTGCACTTTGCGATGGTGCGCGGCACCGTGGATGCCGAGCCGACCCTGGTCCGGGTACAGGTGGAGAACCCGCTGGCCGACCTGCTGCACTGGCGGCGGGACGACTTCGGCGTGGCCGCCACCGACGCCCTGCGCGCCATTGCGGCGGCCGAGCGCGGGGTGATGGTGGTGCTGTCGGCCCCGCGCGACGGCCAGGCCCTGCTGGCCCGCCTGCGCCAGCAGCCGCAGCCGGTGGCTCCGGGCAAGGACAAGGACGTGAGCCAGTGGCGGCGCAACGGCGCAGGTGCCCAGATCCTCTCCGACCTCGGCCTGGGCAAGCTGCGCGTGCTGGGCACCCCCCGCCGCCAGATCGGCCTGTCCGGCTACGGCCTGGAAGTCGTCGAGACGGTCACCCCGTAATCCCGTAGAGCCGGGCTTGCCCGGTTGTTCGGCCAACCGCCAGCCGGGCATGGCCCGGCTCTACGCTAGAATACCCCCCATCTATCGGACCCCTTTTAACCATGAGCCACTACGAAGGCGACCTCCGCACGCCGGAAACGGCCCGCTTCGCCATCCTCGCCAGCCGCTGGAACGCCCGCATCACCGACGTACTGGTGGCCGGTGCGCGGCAGAGCCTGGCCGGCAACGGCATTGCTGAAGCCGACATCGACGTGATCCGCGTGCCGGGTGCGTGGGAGCTGCCGCTGGTGGCGGCCCGCCTCGCTGCCGCGCACGAACATGCCGCCATCATCACCCTGGGCTGCGTGATCCGGGGCGACACCCGCCATTACGAACACGTGGCCGACCGCTGCGCCGAAGGCCTGATGCGCGTGCAGCTGGACTTCGGCGTGCCGGTGCTGAACGGCGTGCTGGCAGTGGAACGTGCGGAAGATGCCGAAGCCCGCGCCGGCGGCAGCCATGGCAACAAGGGCGAAGAAGCCGCACTGGCGGCGTTGGAAATGGTCAATCTTCTGGAGCAGTTGCCGTGAACAATAAATCCCCGGGCAAGCCGTCCGGCAAGCCGGTCCGCCGCGATGGCATCGACCCGGTGCTGCGCTCGCGCGCGCGCCGTCGTGCCCTGCAGGCCATCTACGCCTGGCAGATCTCCGGCGGCACCGCACAAACCCAGATCGCCCAGTTCGCCCACGAGCAGGCCCGTGAAATCGCAGATCTGGCCTATTTCGAGGCCTTGATCCACGGCGTGCTCGACAACCGCAAGGACCTCGACGAGGCACTGACTCCGTACCTGGACCGTGGCATCGAAGAAGTGGACGCGATCGAGCGCGCCGCGCTGCGCGTGGCCGCGTATGAACTGCGCTACCGCATGGACGTGCCGTACCGCGTGGTGATCAACGAAGCCATCGAATCGGTGAAGCGTTTCGGCTCCGAACACGGCCACACCTACGTCAACGGCGTGCTGGACCGTGCCGCCGTGGAATGGCGCAAGGTCGAAAACGGCGGCTGACCGCCTCATGGCGCTGGCCGAGTTCTCGCTGATCGACCGTATCCGCGCGCGCACCGCCGCACGCGCGGACATTGCACTCGGCATTGGCGATGACGCCGCACTGCTGCAGCCGCAGGCCGGACTGCAGCTGGTGGTGACCGCCGATACGCTCAACAGTGGCGTGCACTTCCCGCCGGAAACACCGGCGGCGGATATCGGCTGGAAAACCCTGGCGGTCAATCTTTCCGATCTGGCCGCGATGGGCGCGCAACCGGCGTGGTGCACGCTGGCGCTTTCATTGCCGGACGCGCAGGAAGACTGGGTCGATGGCTTTGCGGATGGCTTCTTCGCACTGGCCGATGCCCACGGCATCGTGCTGATCGGCGGTGACACCACGCGCGGGCCGCTGTCGCTGTCGGTGACCGCGATGGGGCAGGTCACTCCAGGCACGGCCCTGCGTCGCGACGCCGCGCAGATCGGTGATGACATCTGGGTCAGTGGCACGCTGGGCGATGCGGCCATTGCACTGCGCGCCTGGCAGGGCGGCACGCTGGACGTGCGTGGTCCGGCCGAAGATGCGCAGGTGGAGCACCTGCGTCTACGGTTGGCGCGCCCGACCCCACGCGTGGCACTCGGCCGCGCGCTGGTGGGGCTGGCCCATGCCGCCGTGGATGTGTCTGATGGCCTGCTCGCCGACCTGGGGCACATCTGTGCGCGCAGCGGTGTCGGTGCCCGGATCGACCCTGCCTGTCTGCCGCTGTCGGCTGCAGCACGCGCGCGGGTGGGGGACACCCACGCACGCGATGCCGCTCTGCGCGGGGGCGATGATTACGAGCTGTGTTTCACCGCACCGCCTGCAAAGCGCGCAGCGATTGCAGGGTTGGGTGAGCGGCTTGTGCTGCACCTCACCCGTATCGGTGAGGTTGTGCGGGGGCAGGGCGTTGTGGCCGATGGCAGCGAGAGCGGCACCACCGGCTACGAGCACTTCCTGTAAGCCGGTAGCGCCGGCCGCTGGCCGGCGTCACCCTGAACTCACCAGCGGTAACTGACGCCCACGCTGGCCCCCAGTTCGCGATAGCCCTCGCCACCGCGGCCCAGGTCAAACTCGCCCCACGCCGCCAGGCCTCCGCCAAACTGCGCCTGCCCACCCACGGCCAGTGTCGTCCACGTCCGCGGACCGACTGCATCCAGTGCTTCACCGTCGAAGCGAAGTCCGCCGGCTTCATCGCGATGATGCGCATTGAACTCCACATACGGCTTCAGATGCGCGCGGGCAGCGGCCACGTCGCCTTCCAGGCGCAGCCCCAGTCGCGTGGAGAGACCGCTGTCAGCGATCTGCTCGACCACGGTGCCGTTGTCTTCCACATGCGCGTCCATCGCTGCCCGGGTGTGGGTGACCTGCACCTGCGGTTGCAGGTGCCATGTAGAGGTGCCGATTTGACCGGCACGGAAACGGTAGCCGGCCTCCAGCGTGCCTTGCCACAGCTGCGCGTCATACTGCTCCGCGGCAATGCCTTCGCCCTGCACACGGTTGCTGAAGCGACCGTGCTGCACCGACGCATCCAGATACAGCGCCTCGCCGGCCCAGTGCGCATACACACCCAATGCCCCGCCTTCAACTCGACTCTGTGCAGCGTAGCCGGTGACGGTGGAACGCGCGGTGCTGTCGGCGCGGCCGGCGGCCAGCATCGCGCCCACCCGGCCCTGGCCGTGATCGAAGCCGGGGATATCGGCTCCCACCTGCAACCGCTGCTGCTGTGTGCGCAGCGTCTGCTGCCCGGTCGCCTGCATGCGTTGCTCGCTGTGCCCGGTGGTGGCCCAGGTTCGCGCACCTTCCACCGCGTCTGCGGCGATCATCCGTTCGCGGGCGCGGTGCTGCAGCAATCGGCCCATCGCGTACTGGTTGGCCAGGTAAGCCCCGGTTTCCGGACGCAGCACCGGCTGCGGAACATCGGGGTTGCCCGTATCGGGATCTTCGATGTCGGGATCCTCGATATCGGGGTCCTCAATATCCGGGTCCTCAATATCCGGGTCCTCAATATCCGGACCGTCCGGATCAATGGGTTCCACCGGCAGGGTGATCTCGCACTGCGGCAGGGTCGGATCCTGCAGGCACTCGTGCGGGGTTTCCGGCTGCTCCTCCAGCTGCGAGCGCAGGTACCAGTTGCCGTCCTCGCCCTTGTGCAGGAAGTACTCGTACTGACCGCCGACGGCGCGGCCGAGCAGGTCGAACTCGGCGTTGGACGCACCGCCGATGTTGATCAGTTCGATGCCGTTGACGGTCTGCGCGCCCTGGCCGCCGGCATTTCGGACGATCACGTCGGCCTGGCCATTGGCATCGCCGGTGATGATCAGCTTGTCGGTGGCGGATTCATCGCCGTTCAGCACGGTGTTGAACACGATGTCACCGCCGTTGCCGGTGAAGGTGTCCAAGGTCAGTGTGTTGAACTGACCGCCGGTTCCATCACCCAGCACCACGGAACCCGCCGCGCCGAGCGTCAGGTCGCCAAGCGTGCTGTCACCGGTCAGCGTCCAGCTGCTGCCGGTGCCGATGCTGGCAGCGGTCACGTTGTTGAAGATGCCCTTCAGGTGCGCGTTGGCCTGCAGCGACACATCCACGCGACCGTTCATCTTGCTGTCGTCGAAGGTGATGTTGCCTTCCAGCGTGCTGTTGGAGACGGAGAAGTTCACCTGGCTGGTGCTGGTGGCCTGCAGGCCGTTGAAAGCGCGCACCAGCAGCAGGTTGCCGTCGCCGCCGGTGAGGGTGGAGCCGTTGTTGACCTGGATGTCGACGGTGTTGTCGCCGTCGCCCTGCGCGGCCACTTCGATGGCGGCACCGCGGCCTGAGTTGATGTGCGAGCCGTCCAGGTGCACACGGAAGTCGTGCGCCAGCTCCTGCTGGCTGTGCACGATGATGCCGACGTTGGCGGCACTGATTCCGGAATTATTCTTCATCTCGATGCCACCCGCACGCAGGTAGGCACCAATGCCGGAAGCGTAATGGGCCAGATCGGCGCGGTCGGCGACACTGACGGTGGAGTTGTCCAGCAGCACGCTCGGGTTGCCGGTAGCACCCGGAGCCTGGATGCTGATACCGAAAGCGCTGACGCGGTTGTCGCCCATGCCGGGGCTGGTGGCATCCAACACGATCGAGCTGTTGGTCAGCGTGCCATGGCCGCCGCCGGTCACCAGCAGGCCACCGCCCACCAGTCGGGTGCCGTTGATCTGGCCCTGCGAATTGCGCAGTTCTAGCGCGTGCGCGAGGCCAACCGCCTCGTCGCGGGTCACCAGGGCGTTGTTCAGTTCGACACGGCTGTCCATGGCCATGATGGTCTTGGTGCTGCCGCCGTTGACGATCAACTCTGCGTTTTCTCGCAGGGTCCAGGCTTCAACCTGGTCGGCATCGGTGATGGTGCGGGTTTCGTCAACCAGGTCGGCGGCCAGTGCGCTGCTCATGGGCAGCGAAGACAGGGCCAATAACACGCCGCAGGCAAGTGGGCGCAGGGCCGGAGTGCGGCGGTGGGTACCGTCGTAGTGGGTCATTGCAGTGTTCCTTGGGGGAGAGGAATCCCGCAGCGCACTGGCGCGCACACACGCTCGCCGGTCCCGGCGCAGGGCCGGGACCGGGCAGACAGGCGAAAGACGAGCTGACGCTGCGAGGGCGCGCAGTTTCAGATTTTTCCTACCCCATCCCTATGCAACTAGTTTCAAAACCGCATCGCATGATCACCAGCGGTACGCCGCACCGATGCGTGCGACGGTGTCGCGGTGGCGAGTCTCGCCGTGGCTGGCACCGACCTCGCTCCACGCCGAGAGGCCATTGCTCAGCTGCAGCTGGCCGCCCAGGTTGAGTTCGGCGCGCTGGCGCGGCACGCCGCCCAGGACCGTCTCGCCGTCGAAGACCATGCCGGCGTGGCGGGTGTCGCGGTAGCCGTTGATGGCGACGTACGGAGCGAAGCGGCTGCTGCCGATCACAGTCTCACCTTCCAGGCGCAAGCCCACGCGGGTGGACAGACCACTTGCGCCGCTGCTACGGACCACGGTGCCGTTGGATTCCACATGTGCGTCGGTACGGGCGTCGGTGTAGATCAGCTGCAACTGCGGCTGCAGGTTCAACGCCATGCCACCGATGCCGCCCAGGTCGAAGCGGTAGCCTGCTTCCACTGCACTCTGCCAGGCGCGGCTGTCATAGCGCTCGGCATCCAGGCCTTCGCCGTGCACGGTGTTGCGGAAGCGGCCGTGCTGCACCGAGGCGTCCAGATACTGTGCGTCATTGGACCAGTGTGCATAGGCACCCACGGCACCGCCTTCCACGGTGGCTTCGGCGCGGTAGCCGGTCACCGTCGAACGAACGGTCGCGTCGGCCTTGCCGGCGCTGAGCATCGCGCCAACGCGGCCCTGGCCGCCGTCGAACACGCCGATGTCGGCACCCAGCTGCAGGCGCTGGCGGGTGGATTCAAAGCGCTGTTGACCGGTCAGCTGCTGGCGGCTTTCGGCGACTTCGGTCGACGCCCAGGTGCGCAGGCCGTCATCCGTTGCATCGTTCGCCATACGGCGCTGCGCGCTGTGCTGCAGCAGCTGGTGCATGGCGGCTTGGTTGGCCAGGTACGCCCCGGTTTCCGGGCGCAGCACCGGCTGCGGCACCGGCGGTTCCCCGGTATCGGGATATTCCGGATCGATCGGTTCCACCGGCAGGGTGATCTCGCAGTGCGGAAGTTCCGGATTCTGCAGGCACTCATGCGGGACGTCGGGCTGCTCGTCCAGCTGCGACCGCAGATACCAGTTGCCGTCATCGCCCTTGATCAGGAAGTACTCGTATTGCCCGCCGACGGCGCGGCCCAGCAGGTCGAACTGCGCGTTGGACGCACCATCGATGGTGATCAGCTCGATGCCGTTCGCTGTTTGTGCGCCCTGTCCGCCGGCATTGAGTACAACCACGCCGGCGTGACCTTCAGCATCGCCGGTGATGTGCAACTTGTCCGTGGCTGAGCTGTCATCGTCCAGCACGGTCCTGAACATGAAGGTGCCGCCTGCTCCGTGGAAATTCTCCAGCGTCAGCGTGGTCAACTGTGCGGCGTCAACGCGGTCCGACAACCTCACCACTGCGGAGCCATCCAGTGTCAGGTCGCCCACCGTGCTGTCGCCCGTGAGCGTCCAGATGCTGTTGGAGCCAATGCGCGCTGAAGTGACGTTGTCGAACACACCCCTCAATCGTGTCCCTTTTTCAAGAACAACGTTGACACGACCGTTCATCTGGCTGTCGTCGAAGACCACGTTGCCTTGCAGCGAACTGTTCGACACGGTGAAGTTCACCTGGTTGTCGCCATAGGCGACACTGTCTTTGTAGTGGCGGACAAGCAGCAGGTTGCCGTCGGCGGCCTTGATGGTGGAACCATTGGCGGCGATCACGTTGAAGATCGCGTTGGCGTTCCCCGATCCGGCGAACTCGATCCCGGAAGCGCGTCCCGCCTGGATGTGTGAACCATCCAGCTCCAGGTTGATGGGGTGATCCCGCCCCGCCCCGACCACGACAACACCCACATTGGCAGCATCCATCACGGAGTCATTGCGCAAGGTCAGCGTACCGGCCGTGATATAGGCACCGACACCGGAGCTGTAATGGTTCTGGTCGGCGCGGTCGGCCACTGTGATCCGCGAGTTGTCCAGCACTACGCTCGGGTTTGCAATTGCGCCTGTGCCGCCGTCATTGATACTCAGGCCCCAAGCAGGGCGGGCGTTGGTGTCAAACCCCGGGGCGCTGCCGCGCACCTCGATGTGGCTGTCGGTCAGGGTGGCGCTCGAGCGCCCCGCCACCCAGACGCCGCCATCCACAAATCGGCTGTTGGTCGCGATGGCGGTGCCGTTTCCCAGCACCTGTAATGCATACGCCTGCGTTGTCGGGGGGCCGTCATTGCGGATGACCGTGGCACCGGACAGCATCAGCGCGCTGGTGTCGTTGACGCTGATCGTATGCGTGGTGGCACCGCGGACCTGCAGGCTCGCGCCATTGATCAGCCGCCAAGCTTCAACGGCGTGTCCCTCATCGATACTGACGTGTTGGTTGTCCAGTTCGCGTGCGTGTAACGCGCCGAGGGGCGCTGCGACGAGGGCGAACAGAACTCCGCAGGCCAGCGGCCGCAGGGCAGGGCGGTGTGGGGCACCGGAAGAGATAAGCATGGTGGGTTCTTTGCGGACGTCGGAAACGGCCGCCACCATCCCCGACTGACACGCCGGGCACCATGCAACAAATTGCAACGATTCCGAGGCGCTCAGCCCGGCGGCAGCACCTTGCCCGGGTTCAGGATGCCGTCCGGGTCCAGCGCCTGCTTGATCGCCCGCATCGTGGCCAACGTAGCCGGAGTGAACGCCTGCGCCATGAAGTCGCGCTTGGCCAGGCCGATGCCGTGCTCGCCGGACAAGGTGCCACCCAGCGCCAGGGTGAGTTCGAAGATCTTCGGCAGCGCGGCATGCGCGCGTGCGTTTTCGTCGGCGTCATCCGGGTGATACAGGATGTTGACGTGCAGGTTGCCGTTGCCGGCGTGGCCGAAGGTGACGATGACCAGGTGGTACTCGCGCGCCAATGCCTGCACGCCGGCCACCAGGTCGGGAATGCGCGACACCGGCACCACCACGTCCTCGTTGACCTTGCCGGGGGCGATGCTCTTCAGCGCCGGTGACAGCGCCTTGCGTGCCGCCCACAGCGCTTCACGTGCACTGCCTTCCATCGCCACGTCCAGCGCCAGCATGCCGTCGCCCTCGGCGGCATCGGCCAGCGCCTGCAGCAGATAGGGCAGGGTGTCGTGGTCGCCATCGGCCTCGACCAGCAGCATCGCACCGGCCTCGGGCACCTCGGCCCCGTTACGGCGCAGCAGTTCCAGGCTGCGCGCATCCATGAATTCCAGCCGGGCGGGCACCACCGGTTGCGCCATCAGTCGCGAAACCGCGGCCGCGGCGGCATCGGCATCGCGGTACAACACGCGCAGGCCGGCCTGGGTCACTGGCCGCGGCGTGAGCTTCAGGGTGGCTTCCACGATCACCGCCAGCGTGCCTTCGCTGCCTACCAGCAGATGGGTGAGGTCGTAGCCGGTGGCGTCCTTGGTGTAGGCCCCGCCGCATTGAATCAGCTCGCCGGCCCCGGTCACCGCGACCAGACCGAGCACGTTGTCGCGGCTGGTGCCGTACTTCACTGCGCGCGGGCCGCCGGCATTGCAGGCCAGGTTGCCGCCGATGCTGCAGATGTCGGCACTGGACGGATCCGGGGCCCAGAACAGGCCGTGCGGGGCCAGTGCATGCTGCAGGTCGCCGTTCAGCACGCCCGGCTCGACCACCGCGCAGCGGTTGCCCGGCTGGATGTCCAGAATGCGGTTCATGCGTGCCAGCGACAGCACGATGCTGCCGTTCACCGGCACGGCAGCGCCGGTCGTGCCGGTGCCGGCACCGCGTGCCACGATCGGTACACCATGCGCACGGCAGGCGCGCACGATGGCCACCACCTGTTCGCGGTCGGTGGGCAGCGCCACGCCCGCCGGCAAGGCATGCCGCCACGAGTTGTCCTGCGCGTTCGCTTCCAGCGCCGCCGCATCGGTACGCCAGCCGTCCGCGCCCAGCAGCGCACCCAGTTCAACAGAAAAAGCAGCAGGCAAAGAAGCGTTCATCAGGCAAATCCACAATCTTCCAATCGGAACGCTCCGCGCAGCCAGGTCAGCTGCACCGGCATCCCACTTGCATCGACCACATCAAACCGGCACGGTTGTTTCGCCAGCGCCGGATGCCGCTGCAGATACAACTGTGCCGCCAGCACCACTTTGCGTCGCTTGCGCAGATCCACCGAAGCCGCGCCGCCACCAAACCGCGCATCGGCGCGATAGCGCACTTCCACGAACACCGTGGTGTCGCCGTCGCGCATCACCAGATCCAGCTCGCCGCCTTTGAAGCGCACGTTGCGCGCCAGCAGCGTCAGCCCCGCCTCACGCAGGTGCACCAGCGCGGCCGCTTCCACCGCCGCGCCGCGCTGCGCCCGTGCGCTGGTCACGCGCGGCTCAGTTGGCGACCGGCATCGGGCGACCACCGCTGAAGGTGGACCATGCCGGCACGCGCAGCACGTTGCCGTTGCTGTCCAGGAACAGCGTGCCGGTGGCACCGGCCAGACCGCCTTCGTTGGCGACATTGTCCAGATACGCGCTGATCTTCCAGGCGTCGAAGCCGAACGCGAACAGACGGCCGGCCGCGCCACGCGCGGTGGGCAGGATCTGACCGGCGGTGCTGGCCGAGGGCAGCCCGGGCACGCCACGCACGTTCCAGGCTTCGTTCGGATAGACGATGCCGTCCAGCGCCATGTCTTCTTCCGGCTTGCCGGTACCCAGGGTCAGCTGCGAGGTACCGACGCGGCTGGCACCGCCGGCACCCGCCAGGGCCAGCTGCGGAGCCAGCTGACGGGCCTGCGGGGCCTTCACTGCCAGCAGCACGCCGTCGACCGCGCCGGCGGCACGGATCTGCGCGCCGATGTCCCCGACGGTTTCGTTGATGCCGATGGTCGCCACGACCTGCCCGCCGCGTTGGCTGAAGCGTTCGCGGAAGGCGGCAGCGGTACGCCGGCCGTTGTCGTCATTGCTGTGCAGCACCAGCACCTTGCTGCGTTCGCGGCCGCGCAGGTACTCGGCGGCGATGATGCCGTCGTCTTCCGGGGCCAGCGAGAAGCCGGCGCTGCCGGCCGGCGGGCTGCTCTTGCCGCGGTTCAGCGCCAGCACCGGCACCGGCAGTTCGGTGCGCCCGAACACCGCGTCCACTTCGTCGCGGCCCAGTGGCCCGACCACGAAGTCGACACCGGCCACGATGGCTTTGTCATAGGCGGCGATCGCGCCGGCCGGGGTGCCGGCGGTGTCGATGAACTGGATGTCGGGGCGGCGGCGGGTTTCACCGTAGTAGCCGCTGAGCAGGCCGTCACGGACCGGCTGCGCGGCCGTGGCGAGGCGGCCGCTGAGTGGCAGCAGCACCGCCATCTTCACCGGCGGGCGGTAGCCGTCGCTGAGTGCGGGCGGGCGCTTGCTGGTGTCGAACTGGGCCACGCCGTCGCGGTCGAACGGGCGCGGCAGCGGCAGGCCACGGGCAATCAGCGCACGCCCGGCAAAGTTGTACAGCGGCTCGTTGGCCGGCAGCGCCGCAGCGCGGGCGCGCAGGGTGGCGTCGTCCAGCTGGCCGAGCAGGCCGGCAATGGCCTGCTGGTTTTCAGCGCGCGCTGCGCCGCTGAGGGATGCATGCGCGCGGGCGCGTTCGGTCGCCGCACCGATCACGTCGCCGCTGGCCTGCAGGGCATTGGCGCGGGCCAGCTGCCAGCGCGTGCGCAGCGTCGGGGCCACGGTGTCCGACGACTCCTTCAGGGCGGCCAGTGCCTGCACCGGCTGGTTGTCGAGCAGGGCCAGCTCGGCGGTGGTCAGGTGGTAGCGCTGCAGGCTGGCACCGCTCAGGCCACGCGGGGTGACCTGGGCCAGCAGGCTGCGGGCGCGGGCGTTGTCGCCAGCCTCATGCCAGGCGAAAGCGGCGTCGGCCAGCGCCGCGCTGCGGGCGTTGCCGCGCAGGGTGTTGGCCAGGGCCTCCAGCTGCACCGCGGCATCGCGCGGCTTGCCCTGTTCGATCAAGGCCAGGGCCTGGCTCTGCGCCGGCGATTCCGGGGCGCTGGTCACGCTGGTGGTGGCGCAGCCGGCCATCAGCAGCAAAGCAAGCGACAGGGCAGAGATCCGGGCGGCGGGCGTGTTCATGATCAGGTCCATTCGATGGGGCAGCCGTAGGCGGGTACCTGTACGATTCTACCCTTGACCTGTGAGTGCCGTTGCGATGAGTGCTGTCCCTACGCTGTATGTCGTTGCCACCCCGATCGGAAACCTCGCCGACCTGACGCCGCGGGCGCAGGAGGTGCTGCGCTCGGTGGCCGCGATCTGCGCCGAGGACACCCGCCGCAGCGGCCAGCTGCTGGCCCATTTCGGCATCCAGCAACCGCTGGTGGCGCTGCACGACCACAACGAGGACGCGCTGGCCCAGCGCATCGTCGGCCGCCTGCTGGCCGGCGAATCGCTGGCCCTGGTCAGCGACGCCGGCACCCCGCTGGTCAGCGACCCGGGTTACCGGCTGGTCCGCGCCGCGCGCGAAGCCGGCGTCCGGGTCAGCCCGGTTCCCGGAGCCTGCGCGGCGATTGCCGCTCTGAGCGTGGCCGGCCTGCCCAGCGACCGCTTCACCTTTGAAGGCTTCCTGCCGGCCAAGGCCTCGGGTCGCCGGGAACGGCTGCAGGCGCTGGCGGGGGAAACCCGGACCCTGGTGTTCTACGAATCCTCACACCGCATTGCGGAATCGCTGGCCGACATGGCCGACGCGTTCGGCCCGCAGCGCCCGGCGGTGCTGGCCCGCGAGCTGACCAAGCTGTTCGAGACCGTGCTGGATGGCGACCTCGCCAGCCTGCGCGCCCAGGTCGAAGCGGACGAGAACCAGCGCAAGGGCGAGTTCGTGGTGATGGTGCAGGGCGCGGCGGATGACGCCGAAGCCCAGCTGCAGCACGGGCGGCGCGTGTACGCCAAGCTCAGCGAGCACCTGCCGCCGTCCACCGCGGCCAAGCTGGCCGCTGAGCTGACCGGTGCCCCGCGCAAGGCGCTCTACGGCAGCTGAACCTTGATCCCCTCGCGCTGGGCTTCCGGAGCGTTGGCCAGATTCTGGAGCTGTCGCACGCGGCGGTTGCGGCGCGGTACCGACGGATCGAGTGCCGCGAGCTGATTGTCACGATGGCCGAAGCGTCGGTTCACCATGGCAACCCACTGCCAGACATGTGCCCGTTGCTCGCGCATGGCGACGCTGCACGGGCGTTCGAATCCCAGTGAACCCTGCTCCTCGCGCGGCAGCATCAGGTTGAGCAATGCAGTGCTGTAGTCGCCTTGCAGGTCGTCCTCGTTCAAGCCCAGCCAGCCCTGCAGGGCAGCGGGGTTCCCGCCCGCTTCATGCAGCACTTCGCCGATACGCAGGCGCTGCGCATGGGGCATCTCACTGAGCGGCAGCCGGCGCAGCACGTGCGCTAGCCCCGCATACAGCACCTGATATTTCAGCAGTTCGGGGTTGAGGGTGAAGGGTGTGGTCGTCTCCTTCAGCCACGTCTGCAGGTCCTCGGCGACGCGCCTGCCCAGTTGCTCGCGCAGCGGTTCCAGTACGGTAATCAGTGCGCGCGCGTTGCCGGTGCGTTCGGGCACATTGCAGTCCAGGGCGTGCACGAGCTCCTGTACCGGCGTGGCGGGCAGTTCCGAGCCGGGGCAGGGCAGCACGGTGCCAAGCGGAAACGCCATGTGCCGGCGCAATGCGGCATCGCCTTCTTCAATGGCCTCCATGAGCCCGCGAGAACCGTCATCGGCTTCACGTGGTGAGGGTGCATTGAACAGGTCCACCGGAACAGGGCGTGTCCCGGCGCGCTCTGGCTGCAGTACCGGGGAGGGCGCGCGCGGCACGGCAGGGGCGGCGTGAGTGATGGCGTACATGCGGGGCCTCGGTCAGGGCAGCAGCAGGGTGATGCCACGGCGCTTCGCTTCCGGCGTCTTGCTGAGAAGTTCCAGCTGCCCGGCCCGGACCTTGTTCTCCCGGGTCAGGTGCATGTAGTTCCAAGCCGGGTGCGCAACGGTGTAGCCGAAGCGCCGGTTGATCATCGCGGCGCGCTGGTAGGCGAGCGCGCGTTCGGTGCGAAGGGCCCGCCTCTGCGGATCGGTGACTTCACGCGATGCGGTCATCGGGTTGGGTCTAAACGCATCCAGTTGCAATGCAGCCGCCCGTTCCGCGGGGATCAGGCGGTCCAGCAGCGCTTCGGCGCGAACCAGTTCGAGTTCGGGATGGGTCAGGCATAGACCGTCACGCACCGACGCGGTGCGTGCCCCGGCATCGCGCAGGGATTCGCCGATGCGCAGGCGTTGCGCGGGTAGCAACAGGGTGCGCTGAAGTTCGATCAGGATCTGGTCGAGTCCGGCGCACTCGATGCGGTCCTGCAGGTGCTGGCCGAACGGCGGTGCATCGACACTGTCCGACCAGCGCCGCAGGTCCTCGGCGGTTGTCCGCGCCAGCAGCACCCGTCGTCCCGACAGCCCGTCGATGAGCGTCTGCGCGTCTGCGGTCCTGGCCGGGGTCTGCGCATCTCGTCCGTGCGCCATCATCTGGCACAGGGTCAGGTCGTCCGTCTTGATCCGGACCATCAAGGCCCGAGGTGACTCCGGTGCGGCGGTGGCAATGTTTTCAACGGGCAGATTGACCAGATTGCGCAGCGCCAGGGGCGACGGCGTCGGGGCAGTTGCAGGGGCGGCGCGCACTGGCTGGGTGGGCGCGTCGTTGACGGGCGGGTGCGTGGAAACGGGCCTGGGCATGCGGGAACCTCGGTTCGGCAGTCCAGCCGACGCTAGCCTGTCAGCAGGGTGCCGACTTTTGAGAAACGCGCATTCCAGATGAACGCGCCGTGCCACATGCGACAGCCGGGGCTGTCGGTTCGTGCCCGGGTGTGTGAAAATGCACGCGGCGGAGTCGGCTAGACAGTCGCGTCATTCCTTCGGGAATGCCGAGGAAAGTCCGGGCTCCACAGGGCAAGGTGCCAGGTAACGCCTGGGCGGCGCAAGCCGACGGAAAGTGCAACAGAAAGATACCGCCTACGTTCTCCTCGGAGAGCCGGCAAGGGTGAAATGGTGCGGTAAGAGCGCACCGCGAGTCTGGTAACAGACCGGCACGGCAAACCCCACCTGGAGCAAGACCAAATAGGGTCCTATGACGTGGCCCGCGTCGGGACCGGGTAGGTTGCTTGAGCGCCACGGAGACGTGTCGCCTAGAGGAATGACTGTCCACGACAGAACCCGGCTTATCGGCCGGCTCCGCCTTTTTCCTCTACGTGGTTGACGCGCATGGCGCGTCACTACGCCGCCTGTAGTGACGCGCCATGCGCGTCAATCAATCTTCCATCGGTTCGTCATCCCAGGCGGTGCGGTACTGCGTGCTGGAGATCAGATGCTGGTCGGTGTGCGACCACAGCACCACGGTGGTGAATTCGTCCACGTCGATGTCGTGAGGGACATCCAGCAGGAACCGCGATTGCGGGGTGATCTGGCCGACCCGGCGCGCGCGCGGCTGGCTGCGCAGGAAGTCGTCGCGATTGGCGATGCGGTCGCTGGTCAGATAGACGGTGCTGCTGCGGCGGGCAGATGCCGGCACCGACATGCGGCCATCAAAGGCAATCCGGCCATGGCTGACGCCCACCCGCCCGTCCGCCCAGTACAGACGGCTGCTGCCGGGGTGGTCGCGACGGAAATGCACCTGGTAGGGCGCGTCGGTCAATGCGCCCTCCACCTGGGCACCGGGGGCCGCGCCGGCCACACCCTGACCGGCACACAGCAGCAATCCGGCTCCCAACCCGAGGCCCAGGGCCAGGGAATGGGTCAGTACGACACGCTGGGTAACGGAACGCATGCGATCTCACCGGGCAGGGCGCGCCAGTATGTGTACCTGGGGCTGTCGCAGGTGCCCCATCTACAATGATGCACCTCGTTCAGTGCCATTGCCGACAGTCTGTCAGGGCCCATCAATCTGCAGCGCGCTCTCGCCCACACAGGTGCCGGCCGGGTCGAAACGGCGCTCGCGGATGAAGCCGCGCCCCTGCGCATCCAACGCAATGATCGTGCTGGCCCGTGTGCCGTAATCGGCACTGCGGATGAATGCCGACGACAGCCAGCGCTCCCGTTCCAGGCCGATGCCGGTGTCCGGCAACTGCGCGTCGTCGGCCCGTGTGGTGTCCGCCAGCGCCTGCCACAACGGCTCCAGCGACTCGCTGCCACTGTCCAGCCAGGCCTGCATGGCCGCATTGAGGCGCAGGGTCTTGGGCCAGGGGGCGTCGAGCGGTCCGTTGGACAGCCCGTGAATGCCGGGGGTCAGGGTCTGACGGTGCGCGGGGTGATTGCCCAGGAACTCGCAGCTTGCGGTGTCGGCTAGCAGCAGGTTGAACGGCGCGTAGGCCGCCGCTTCCGACGCCAACCAGTCGGCATAGCGCCCTGCCGGTGCGGCATCGCGCAGGTAGTGGGCCACCAGCGCGCCGCGCGAAGGCCCGGTCTGGGCCGCCAGCGGATCGCGCACGTTGGTGACCACCGCCATGCGGCCGGTGCCGGTGATGCCGGCCCAGGTGCCGCCGGAGCGCAGGTCGCGACCGGCGCGCAATGCGCCTTCGGCCGCCGGCCACATCGCCAACGGGGCGGTGGGGCGGGCGTGGAACTCGTCGCGGTTGCCGGCCATCAACAGCTGCCAGCGGGGGTGGACCTTCCAGGCCAGGGTGAGCAGACACATGACCGGAATTGTGGCCGGTTTTGCGCAACCGCGCGCGGGTTGCGTCTGCCTGCGGCATGAATACGAGCGCAGGTTTCACAAGGCCTGCACAGGACTGAACTTCTGTTCAATCTCAAAATTTGAGACGAAACAGCAACTTGTGGATAAGCCTTGAACAAGTCTCTAAACATTGCTGCAAGCCCTTGATGTCCAAGGCGATTTGCCGCTCGCAAAGATGTTGACAACCCGAACGGCACTGCTAAGGTGGGCAACAGAGGGAAAACCGGGTTTTTTGTGGTTTTTCGTGGTTCAATGTTTCACCGGGCGAAGGAAAGGTGCAGGCGTCGTGTTTCAGGGCGAGACGGCCATCACAGTTGACGACAAAGGGCGCATGGCGGTTCCGACCGCGCATCGCGACCTGGTCGCGCGCGTGAGCAACAACCGGCTGGTCCTCACCTACAACCCGTTCGAGTCCGGCTGCCTGTGGCTGTATGCCGAGGAAGAGTGGGAACGGGTGCGCGACGACGTCATGGCCAAGCCCAACACGCAGCGCGTCGTGCGCCTTCTGCAACAGAAGCTGGTCGGTTCGGCCGCGCATCTGGAGCTGGATGGCAACGGCCGCATCAGTATTCCGGCCAGCCACCGTGGTGCCGTTGGCATTGAAAAGAAGGCGGTGTTGCTCGGCATGGGCGACAAGTTCGAATTGTGGAGCGAGCAGGCTCATCGCGCGTTGATCCAGCAGACGTTGTCTGACGAGGATCTGGGCGATGGGCTGCTCGACCTGAAGTTGTGAGCCGGGGTGCCCGGATGCGCGGCGGCGCGCAGGCCGGTCACCCGGTGTCGCAGTCGCCGGCAGGACACCTGCCGGTTCTGTACACCCAGGTCCTGGATGGCCTGAGGGTGATCGAAAACGGACGGTATCTCGATGGCACGTTTGGTCGTGGCGGTCACGCCCGCGGCGTGCTCGAGCAGCTCGGTCCGGGAGGCGCGCTGCTGGTCATGGACAAGGATCCGGAGGCAATTGCGGTAGCCGAGCGCGACTTCGCGCCGGACCCGCGCGTCTCGATCTTCCGTGGCAGCTTCGCTGACCTGCTGCACTGGCCGGCCACCGCCGAGGGACTGGACGGGGTGTTGTTCGACCTGGGCGTGTCGTCGCCGCAGCTGGACGTGGCCGAGCGTGGCTTCAGCTTCGGCAAGGACGGCCCGCTGGACATGCGCATGGATCCGGACAGTGGCCAGAGCGCCGCCGAATGGCTGGGCAGCGCCGAAGAGCGCGAGATCGCCGATGTGCTGTGGACCTACGGCGAAGAACGCCAGAGCCGGCGCATCGCCCGCGCCATCGTGGCCAAGCGCGCCAGCCAGCCGCTCACCCGCACCGCCCAGCTGGCCGAACTGATCGCGTCGGTGATGCCGCGCGGCAAGGACAAGATCCACCCGGCCACGCGCAGCTTCCAGGCGATCCGTATCCATATCAACCGCGAACTGGCCGACCTCGAAGCCGGCCTGGACGCGGCGATGGCCCGGCTCAAGCCCGGTGGTCGGCTGGCGGTGATCAGCTTCCACTCGCTGGAAGACCGTATCGTCAAGCAGTTCATGAACCGCCATGCCAAGGCACCGCCGGCCAACCGCCGGCTGCCCGAGCAGCAGACGTTCGTGCCCACGCTGGACCTGATCGGCGGGGCCATCAAGGCTGAAGACGACGAACTGGCGGTCAACCCGCGTTCGCGCAGCGCCGTGCTGCGCGTGGCCGAAAAGCGCGGGGAGGCTGCATGAGCCGCCTTCTGCTGGTGATTTTGCTGGCCGCCACCATCGCCTCGGCGATCGGTGTCGTGTTCATGCGCCACCGTCACCGGCAGACCTTCGTCGAGCTTTCGCGCGCCGAGCGCGCCCGCGACGAACTGAACATCGAATTCGGCCGCCTGCAGCTGGAACAGGCCACCCTGGCCGAAGCCACCCGCGTCGACCGGGTGGCACGTGAGCGCCTGGGCATGAAGTTCCCGGAAGCCAATGATGTCGTGGTGGTGCGCCCATGAACGGCTCCGGTCGCAACCGCGCACGCAACAGCTTCAACCTGCGCCGCCGCCTGCAGTGGGTGGGCCTGGCGCTGGGGCTGTGCTCGGTGTCGCTGGTCGGCCGCGCCGCCTACGTGCAGATCATCAACAGCGATTTCTACCAGCGCCAGGGCGAAGCCCGTTACCTGCGCGAGCTGCCGATCAACACCTCGCGCGGCATGATCACCGACCGCAACGGCGAGCCGGTGGCGGTGTCGACGCCGGTGGCCTCGATCTGGGTCAACCCGCAGGAACTGCTGCGCGCCCCCGACCGCATTCCGGAACTGGCCACCGCGCTGGGCATGCCGCTGGACGAGCTGAGCTCGAAGCTGTCGCAGAAGTCGGACAAGGAATTCATGTTCCTGCGCCGCCGGATCAACCCCGACGATGCGGAAAAAGTGGTCGCCCTGAAAATTCCGGGCGTGGCCTCGCAGCGCGAGTTCCGTCGCTTCTACCCGCAGGGTGAGGCGATGGCGCACGTGCTCGGCTTCACCAACATCGATGACCGCGGCCAGGAAGGGCTGGAGCTGGCCTTCGACGAGTGGCTGCGCGGCAAGCCTGGTGCCAAGCGGGTGATCCGCAACCGCAAGGGCGAAACGGTGGAAAGCGACCTGCTGCGCGCTGCCGAGCCGGGCAAGGACCTCACCCTCAGCATCGACCGCCGCATCCAGTTCCTGGCGTTCAAGGAGCTGCGTAACGCGCTGATCGAAAACAAGGCCGCCGGCGGCTCGATGGTGATCATGGATGTGGCCACCGGCGAGATTCTGGCCATGGTCAACCTGCCGACCTACAACCCGAACTCGGTCGGAGGCACCGCACCGGATACGCGCCGCAATCGCGCGGTCACCGACCTGGTCGAGCCCGGCTCGACCATGAAGCCGATCACCATCGCCTCGGCGTTGCAGACCGGTGCGGTCACCAAGGACACCATCATCGACACCAACCCGGGCTACATGGCCCTGGGTCGCTACACCATCAAGGACGTGCCGCGTAACAACGGCGTGCTCAACGTGACCGGCGTGATCACCCGCAGCTCGAACATCGGCGCGGCCAAGATCGCCGCGAAGATGCCCGACCAGGCGTTCTACGACTCGGTGCACAGCTTCGGCTATGGCTCGTCGCCCAACAGCGGGTTCCCCGGGGAATCCGCTGGCGTGTTTCCGCGCCCGGCGCGCTGGAGCGGTCCGTCCAAGACCACCATGTCCTATGGGTATGGTCTGAACGTGACTCCGCTGCAGATCGCCACCGCGTACTCGGCGCTGGGCAACGGCGGCAAGCTGATCGCGCCGACCTTCGTCAAGGGCCAGCACAACGAAGGCAAGCAGATCATTGATGAGAAGGTCGCCAAGGAAGTCGTGGCGATGATGGAAACCGTGGTCACCCAGGGCGGTGCCAAGGGCGCTGCCGTGCTCGGCTACCACGTGGCCGGCAAGACTGGCACCGCGCGCAAGGCCGGCCCGGGCGGCTACGAGCCGGGCCACTACAACTCCCTGTTCGCAGGCGTGGTGCCGGCCAGCAATCCGCGCTTTGCCACGGTGATCGTGATCAACGACCCGCAGGCCGGCAAGTACTACGGCGGCCTGGTGTCGGCACCGGTATTCCACAACGTCATGCAGGGCGCACTGCGCCTGATGGATGTGCAGCCGGACGATATCGATGCATGGCTGGCTGCCCAACAGTCCGGAAAGCTGGGGCATGCAGCGTCGTCGCTGCCGACCCCGCCGGCTGAGGCCGTCAACGCGCTCGACGCCGCCGCTGAAATCGATGCCGCGCTGCCCAGCGCGCATGCCACGTTGCCGCCCGCGCAGGGAGGCACGCAATGAGCCAGACGATGTTGCTTTCGCAGTTGATTCCCGACGTGGCGCTGCGCCACGACCCCGCCATTACCGGCCTGGTGCTGGACAGCCGCGCCGTGCGCCCGGGCAATGCCTTCGTGGCCATTGCCGGCTTTGGCGCGCATGGGCTGGGTTTTGTCGAACAGGCCAAGGCCGCTGGCGCGGCTGCCATTCTGTTTGATCCGCCGGCCCCGGCCGAACTGCCGGCTCCGGCCGATGCCATTGCCGTGCCCGGCCTGCGTGGCCGCATGGGCGCGATGGCCGACCAGTTCCACGGTCACCCGTCGCGGGCGATGACCATGGTCGGGGTGACCGGCACCAATGGCAAAACCTCCACCGTGCAGCTGCTGGCCCAGGCCTGGCATCTGCTCGGCACCCGCAGCGGCAGCATCGGCACGCTCGGCGTCGGCCTGTACGGGAATGTGGTGCCGACCGGCTTCACTACCCCGCTGGTGCTGCAGATGCACGAAGTGCTGGCCCAGCTGCGCGACGAAGGCGCGCAGGCCATCGCCATGGAAGTAAGCTCGCACGCGCTGGACCAGGGCCGTGTGGACGCGGTGCACTACGACGTGGCGGTGTTCACCAACCTCACCCGCGACCATCTGGATTACCACGGCGACATGGCCCAGTACGGCGCGGCCAAGGCCAAGCTGTTCCACCGCGCCGGCCTCAAGGCGGCGGTGGTCAATCTGGACGACAGCTTCGGCAGCGAACTGCTGCGCACGGTGGATCCGGGCATTGCCCAGATCGGGCTGAGCTCGCGCGGCGCGCAGCAGGCCACGCTGCGCGCGGACTCGATCACCCTGGATGGCCGCGGCATCGCGTTTGACCTGGTCGTCGACGGCGCGCGCCACCCGGTGCAGTCGCCGCTGCTGGGCCGCTTCAATGTGGACAATCTGCTCGGCGTGGCCGGCGCGCTGTACGCGCTGGGGCATGCCCCGGCCGACATTGCCGCGCTGCTGTCGCAGCTGCAGCCCATCGCCGGGCGCATGAACCGTCTCGGCGGCGAACACGGCCTGCCCACCGTGGTGGTCGACTACGCGCACACCCCGGATGCGCTGGGACAGGCGCTGCAGAGCCTGCACGGACACCTGCAGGGACGGCTGTTCTGCGTGTTCGGCTGCGGTGGCGAGCGCGACACCGGCAAGCGCCCGCAGATGGCCGCCATTGCCGAGCGTCTGGCCCAGCAGGTGATCGTCACCGACGACAACCCGCGTGGCGAAGACGGCGATGTGATCGTGGCTGACATCCTCACCGGATTCACCGCACCCGACACCGTGACCGTGCAGCGCAACCGCGCACGCGCCATCGGTCTGGCGGTGAAGCTGGCCGGTGCCGGCGACATCGTGCTGATTGCAGGAAAGGGCCATGAGCCCTATCAGGAAGTGCGTGGTGTGAAGCATGACTTCGACGACACGCTGGTTGCCGCAGCTGCCCTGAGCGCGAAGGAAGGCCTGTTGAAGCAGAACGCGGAGCAGGCCGAATGAAGCGCACGCCTCTCTCCTTGATCGCACACTGGGCCGGCGGCGAGATCTACGGCGATGACACCGTGATTGATGCGGTGAGCAACGACACCCGTACCCTGGCCCCGGGCAGCCTGTATGTGGCGCTGCGCGGCGAACGCTTCGACGGCCACGATTTCGCCGCAGATGCCTTGGCCCGTGGGGCCAGTGCCATGCTGGTCGAGCGCCTGCTCGACGTGGCCGTGCCGCAGGTGCTGGTGGCCAACACCGAACTGGCGCTGGCGCGCATTGCCGCCGGCATGCAGCGCGACCGCGCCACCCAGGTGTTCGCCATCACCGGCAGCAACGGCAAGACCAGCGTCAAGACGCTGCTGCTGGCGATTCTGCAGCAGGTGGCGCGCGAGGACCGCAAGGTGGTCTACGCCAATCCGGGCAACCGCAACAATGAAATCGGCCTGCCGCTGGCTGTGCTGGATGCGCCGGAAGACGCCGACTTCGCCATCTATGAGATGGGCGCGGGCAAGCCGGGCGACATCGCCTACCTGACCGACATTGCCCGGCCGCAGTACGCGCTGGTCAACAACATCGCGCCGGCGCACCTGGAACGCATGGGCAGCCTGCTTGGCGTGGCCACCACCAAGGGTGCGATCTACGCGGCGCTGCCGGCCGACGGGGTGGCCGTCATCAATGCCGACGATGCCTACGGCGCGTGGTTCGAGCAGCACGTGGTCGGTCATCCGCCGCGCAGCCGTGTGCTGCGCTACGGCCTGGACCACAGCGCGGATATCACCGCGCGCGACATCCGGATGACCGCCACCGGCAGCCAGGTCACCCTCCACACCCCGGTTGGCACCGCCGCGATCACGTTGGCGCTGCCGGGCCGGCACAACATCAGCAACGCACTGGCCGCCGCGAGCCTGGCTTTGGCGGCGGACATTCCGCTGGCCCAGGTGGCGACCGGGCTGGGCAATGCCGAGCCGGTGCCGGGCCGGCAGATCGCGCACACGCTGCCGGGTGGCGCGGTGCTGATCGACGACAGTTACAACGCCAACCCGGGCTCGCTGGCCGCCGCGATTGATGCGCTGGCCGCCGGCAAGGACGAAGGCTGGCTGGTGCTGGGCGACATGCGCGAGCTGGGGCCGGACGGTCCGGCACTGCACGCGCAGGCCGGCCAGCGTGCCCGCGCCGCCGGGCTCAAGCGTCTGTACACGCTGGGCCCGCTCAGTGAAGCAGCATCCACCGCCTTCGGCGAAGGCGGTCGGCATTTTTCCACCCATGACGCCCTGGCTGCTGCACTGGCCGGGGAACTGCACGCCGGCGTGCGCTGCCTGGTGAAAGGTTCGCGCGGCAGCGCGATGGACAAGATCGTAAAAGCGCTGCTGGCGCGAGGAGAGGAAAGCCCCCATGTTGCTTGAACTGGCCCGATGGTTGCAGCAGTTGGAGAGCCTGTTCGGGCTGTTCGGCTACCTGACGTTCCGTGGCATCCTCGCCGCGCTCACCTCGCTGTTCCTGTCGCTGTGGCTGGGCCCGGCGGTGATCCGCAAGCTGGCCCAGTTCAAGGGCGGCCAGCCGATCCGCAAGGACGGCCCGCAGACCCACTTCTCCAAGGCCGGCACGCCGACCATGGGCGGTTCGCTGATCCTGCTCACCGTCACCCTGTCGACCCTGCTGTGGGGCGACCTGCGCAACCACTATGTGTGGCTGGTGCTGGCGGTGATGCTCAGCTTCGGCGTCATCGGCTGGTACGACGACTGGATCAAGATCGTGCGCCGCGACCCGAACGGGCTGGCCTCGCGCTGGAAGTACCTGCTGCAGTCGATCTTCGGCCTGGCCGCGGGCCTGTTCCTGTACTACACCGCGGACGTGCCGGCGCAGCTGACCTTCTATATCCCGATGTTCAAGTCGGTGGCCCTGCCGCTGGCCGGGATCAGCTTCGTGGCCATCGCCTATTTCTGGATTGTCGGCTTCTCCAACGCGGTGAACCTCACCGACGGCCTGGACGGCCTGGCGATCATGCCCACCGTGCTGGTGGCCTGTGGCCTGGGTGTGTTCGCCTATGCCTCGGGCAACGTGGTGTTCGCCAACTACCTGCAGATTCCGCAGATTCCCGGTGCAGGCGAGCTGATCATCATCTGTGCCGCCATTGCCGGTGCCGGCCTCGGCTTCCTGTGGTTCAACACCTATCCGGCCATGGTGTTCATGGGCGACATCGGCGCGCTGGCGCTGGGCGCGGTGCTGGGCACCATCGCGGTGATCACCCGCCAGGAACTGGTGCTGGTGATCATGGGCGGCGTGTTCGTGATTGAAACGCTGTCGGTGATGATCCAGGTCGCCTCGTTCAAGCTGACCGGCAAGCGCGTGTTCAAGATGGCCCCGATCCACCACCACTTCGAACTGAAGGGCTGGCCGGAGCCGCGCGTGATCGTGCGCTTCTGGATCATCTCGGTGGTGCTGGTGCTCATCGGTCTGGCGACGTTGAAGGTCCGCTGATGAATGACCTGTCGCGCCAGGCAACCCGTCTTGAAGCCATCGGAGGCCGCTTCGATCCGTGGCTGCTGGGCGCGATCATCGCGCTGACGGGTGTGGGCGTGGTGATGGTCGCGTCGAGCTCGATCGCGCTGATGAGCAGCCCGTTCTACTACCTCAACCGCCATCTGATCTTCCTGGCGGTGGGCGTCGCTCTGGCCCTGCTGGCCATGCGCACCGAGCTGAAGAGCATCGAGCAGTACAACCAAATGCTGCTGCTGGGCTGCTTCGCGCTGCTGGTGGTGGTGTTCATTCCGGGCCTGGGCAGCAGCGTCAACGGCGCGCGGCGCTGGATCAACCTGGGCATTTCCAAGTTCCAGACCGTGGAAGCGGTCAAGGTGCTCTACATCGTCTGGCTGTCCAGCTACCTGGTCCGCTTCCGCGATGAGGTCAACGCGACCTGGCCGGCGATGTTGAAGCCGCAGGGCGTGGCTGGTGCGCTGGTGGTGCTGTTGCTGCTGCAGCCGGACTTCGGCTCGTCCACCCTGCTGCTTGGCATCACCGCCGGCATGCTGGTGCTGGGCGGGGTGAACATGCTGCGCATGTCGATGCCGGCGGTGATCGGCCTGGCCGCGATGAGCGCGCTGGCCATCTTCGAACCGTACCGCCTGCGCCGCATCACCTCGTTCATGGACCCGTGGGCGGACCAGCAGGGCGACGGCTACCAGCTGACCAACGCGCTGATGGCGGTGGGCCGGGGCGAGTGGACCGGTGTCGGCCTGGGCAATTCGGTGCAGAAGCTGTACTACCTGCCCGAAGCGCATACCGACTTCATCTTCTCGGTGACCGCCGAGGAGTTCGGCTTCCTCGGCACCTGCGTCATCATCGCGCTGTATGCCGTGCTGGTCGGCCGTGCGTTCTGGATTGGCATGCGCTGCGTGGAAATGAAGCGCCACTTCTCCGGCTACATCGCCTTCGGCATCGCGCTGTGGATCAGCATGCAGAGCTTTGTCTCGATCGGCGTGAACCTGGGCATCCTGCCGACCAAGGGACTGACCCTGCCGCTGATCTCGTCGGGCGGCTCCAGCGTGTTGATGACCTGCGTGGCGATGGGCCTGCTGCTGCGGGTGTCGTACGAACTGGAGCGCGCCGAGCGCCGCCAGGCGGTGCGCATGGGCGCGGCCGAAGGTGACGAGCCCGTGCACACCGGACCGAGCGCCAGCGAAGTGGCGGCAGCCGTGCAGGGCAGCCGCCCGGCCAATGCCTACACCGACACCGCGCCGGACAGCAGTGCGCGCAACAGCAGCGCACGCGGCACCAGCCGCATGCAGCAGCGCATTGAACCGACCTTCGGGAGGATGGGATGAGCGCCTCTGAACGTCCGGTCCTGATCATGGCCGGTGGCACCGGCGGTCATATCTTCCCCGGCCTGGCCGTGGCCCGGGTGCTGCGCGCGCGTGGCATTCCGGTGACTTGGCTGGGCAGCGACGGGGGCATGGAAACCCGTCTGGTGCCGCAGCACGACATCCACATCGACACGCTGGCAATCAGTGGCCTGCGTGGCAAGGGCAAGCTGGCGCTGTTGTCCGCGCCGGGCCGCCTGCTGCGCGCCATCCGACGCGCCGGCTTCCTGATCCGCGACCGCCAGCCGCGCGCGGTGATCGCCTTCGGCGGCTTTGCCTCCGGCCCGGGCGGTCTGGCCGCGCGCCTGCATGGCCTGCCGCTGCTGGTGCACGAACAGAACCGTGCGCCGGGGCTGACCAACCGCATTCTGTCGCGCTTCGCGCGGCGCGTGCTGACCGGCTTCCCGGGCAGCTTCGCCACCCGCGAAGAGCCGGTCGGCAACCCGGTGCGTGCCGAAATCGCCGCCATCGCGCCGCCGCAGGAACGTCTGGCCGGTCGCAGTGGTCCGCTGCGCCTGCTGGTGCTGGGCGGCAGCCAGGGTGCGCGCGCATTGAACAACGCCGTGCCCAAGGCGCTGGCCGCGCTCGGCAGCGAGGTCGCCGTGCAGGTCCGCCACCAGAGTGGCGAGAGGCTGCACGCCGAAGCCCTGCAGGCCTACGCCGACAACGGGGTCAGCGCCGACGTGCAGCCGTTCATCGCCGACATGGCCGACGCCTTCAGCTGGGCCGACCTGGTGGTGTGCCGTTCCGGTGCCTCCACCCTGGCCGAGCTGTGTGCGGTGGGCGTGGGCAGCGTGCTGGTGCCGTTCGCCGCCGCCGTCGATGACCACCAGACCCGTAACGCCGAATACCTGGTCGAGCGCGACGCCGCCGTGCTGCTGAAGCAGGACGACACCCTGGCCGCGCGCCTGCCGGACGTCCTGCGTGACCTGTCAGCCGATTCCGGCCGCCGCATGCAGATGGCGCAAGCCGCGCGTGCGCTGGCCAAGGTCGATGCCGCTGAGCGCATCGCCGACATCATTCTTGAGGAAGCCAAATGAACACCGTTACCCGCATGTGCCCGCGAGGCCGCGCATGATCCGTCGCCTGCACGACACCAATGACCTGGTCCGCGCGTTCCCGCGCGTGCACTTCGTCGGCATCGGCGGCACCGGCATGAGCGGTATCGCCGAGGTGATGCTGACCCTGGGCTATGAAGTGTCCGGCTCCGACAACGCCGACAACGCGGCCACCCGCCGTCTGGCCGGGCTGGGCGCGCGCGTCATGCGCGGCCATTCGGCCGCCAACGTCCTCGGCACCGACTGCGTGGTGGTCTCAAGCGCGATCCGTGAAGACAACCCCGAGCTGATGGAAGCGCGCAGCCAGCGCATTCCGATCATGCCGCGCGCGGCCATGCTTGCCGAGCTGATGCGCTTCCGCCGCGGCATCGCCGTGGCCGGCACCCATGGCAAGACCACCACCACCAGCCTGACCGCAGCGGTGCTGAGCGAAGGTGGGTTGGACCCGACCTTCGTGATCGGTGGCCAGTTGCTGGCTGCCGGTGCCAACGCCAAGCTCGGCGGTGGCCAGTGGCTGGTGGCCGAAGCCGATGAAAGCGACGGCAGCTTCCTGCGCCTGAACCCGCTGGTCTCGGTGATCACCAACATCGATGCCGATCACCTGGAAAACTACGGCAACGACTTCGCGCGAGTGCAGGCGGCGTTTGCGGAATTCCTGCAGCGCCTGCCGTTCTACGGCTTGGCGGTGCTGTGCATCGACGACCCGGAAGTGGCCGCGCTGGCCGCGCAGACCCCGCGCCACGTGATGAGCTACGGCATGAGCCCGCAGGCGGACGTGCGCGCTGAAAACGTGGTGCAGGAAGGTTCGCGCATGCGCTTCACCCTGCGCCTGCCGCAGGGCACCAGCCAGGAAGTGGTGCTGGCGCTGCCGGGCAAGCACAACGTGCTCAATGCGCTGGCCGCCGCTGCGGTGGGCTGGCAGCTGGGCGTGGCCCCGGATGCGATCGCGCGCGCGCTGGCCGGCTTCGCCGGTGTCGGCCGCCGCTTCAATGATCTCGGCGAAGTCACCACTGACGCCGGTGCCAAGGTCCGCATCATCGACGACTACGGCCACCACCCCAGCGAACTGGAAGCGGTGTTCGCCGCGGCCCGTGGCGGCTGGCCGGACCAGCGCCTGGTGGTGGCGTTCCAGCCGCACCGTTACAGCCGCACCCGCGACCAGTTCGACAAGTTCGCCGCAGTGCTGTCCAGCGTCGACGCGCTGGTGCTGTGCCAGGTCTACCCGGCCGGCGAGGACCCGATTGCCGGGGCCGACTCGCATGCGCTGGCACGTGCGATCCGCGCGCGTGGCCGCAGCGAACCGGTGGTGGTGGGCAAGCCCGCCGAGCTGGCCAGCGTGCTGCCCGACGTGCTGCAGGACGGCGACCTGCTGCTGATGATGGGCGCGGGCGACATCGGCGCGATGGCCACCCATCTGGCGGTGGAAGGCTTCAAGAGCGAGGGCCAGGCATGAGCATCTTCGACTTCCCCGCGCTGCGCACCCGCAACCCGGCCGACTTCGGTCGCGTGGCCGTGCTGCTCGGTGGCACCTCCAGCGAACGCGAGGTGTCGCTGGACTCCGGCCGCAATGTGATCGAAGCGCTGCGCGCGCGGGGCGTCGACGCCACCGCCGTGGACGGCATTCCGGCGCTGGCCCGGGCGCTGGTGGAAAAGCGCTTCGACCGCGTCTTCAACATCCTGCACGGCCACAACGGTGGTGGTGAGGACGGCATCGTGCAGGGCCTGATGGAAGCCTTCGGCGTGCCGTACACCGGCTCGGACGTGCTCGGCTCGGCGCTGGGCATGGACAAGATCCGCACCAAGCAGGTATGGCTGTCGGTCGGTTTACCCACCCCGCAGTACCGGAAGGTCACTGCTGAAACCGTGCATGCGCAGGCGCGCGAGCTCGGTCTGCCGGTGGTGGTGAAGCCCGCCAACGAAGGCTCCAGCGTCGGCATCAGCCGGGTCATGGACGAGGCCGGTCTGGACGAAGCCGTGGCGCTGGCCTCGCGCTACGACGGCCAGCTGCTGATGGAGCAGATGGTGGTCGGCGACGAACTCACCGTGGGCATCCTCGGTGACGTCGCGCTGCCGTCGATCCGCATCGTGCCCAAGGGCCAGTGGTACGACTACAACGCCAAGTATGTGGCCGACGACACCCAGTACCTGTGCCCGGGCCTGGAAGGCGAGGACGAAGCCGAGATCCGCCGGCTCGCGCTGGCCGCATTCCAGGCCGCCGGTTGCCGTGGCTGGGGCCGCGTGGACGTGATGCGCGACCGCGCAAGCGGCCGCCTGTACCTGCTGGAAGTGAACACCGCGCCGGGCATGACCAGCCATTCGCTGGTGCCCAAGGCGGCGGGGCAGGTCGGCATCGGTTTCGAGGAACTGGTCTGGCGCGTGCTGGAACAGACCCTGCCGCAGCACAACCAGGAGAGCCGCCACGCATGAACGCGGTGCTGCGCATCTTCGTCTGGTTGCTGGCCCTTTCGCTGGTGGCGCTGCCCGTGGTGGCGGTGCTCAACGGCTGGGTCGCGGCCGAGCGTTGGCCGCTGGCCAAGCTGCGCGTGCACGGTGAGTTCAAGCGGGTGCCAGCCGAAAAGCTGCAACAGGTGGTGCTGCCGTATGCGCAGGCCGGGTTCTTCGCGGTCAAGCTGCAGGACGCGCAGGACGCGATCGAGCAGCTGCCGTGGGTGGAAAGCGCGCAGGTGCGCAAGCAGTGGCCTGATGTGCTGGAAATCACCCTGGTCGAGCACAAGCCGTTTGCCCGCTGGGGCAAGGACCGGCTGCTGTCCGAGCAGGGCAAGCTGTTTGCCACGCCCAAGCAGCTGCAGGACCTGAAGCTGCCCAACCTTGACGGTCCGGATACCCAGACCCAGGAAGTGGTGGCGCTGTACAACGAGTCGCGTGCGCTGTTTGCGCCGACCGGGCTGGATGTCACCCGGGTCAGCATGGACGCACGTGGCAGCTGGTCGCTGCAGCTGAGCAACGGCACTGAAGTGGTGGTCGGCCGCGACGACGCCCGCTCGCGCCTGCAGCGCTTCGTGCGCGTGCTGCCGCAGCTGGCCAACCAGAGCGCGCCGATCGAGCGCGCCGACCTTCGCTATACCAATGGTTTCACGCTGAGCTGGGGTACCCCGGTTCCGGCCGCGCCGGCCAATGCGGCGCAGAACACGCAGGACAGGACATGAATCGCAAGGGTGACAAATCGCTGATCGTCGGGCTCGATATCGGCACCTCCAAGGTGGTGGCGCTGGTGGGCGAGTATTCGCCCGGCAATCCCATCGAGGTGATCGGCATCGGCTCGCACGAGTCGCGCGGACTCAAGCGCGGTGTGGTGGTGGACATCGAATCGACCGTGCAGTCGATCCAGCGCGCGGTCGAAGAGGCCGAGCTGATGGCCGGCTGCGAGATCCGCTCGGTGTACGCATCCATCTCCGGCAACCACGTGCAGTGCAAGAACTCGCCGGGGATCGTGCCGATCCGCGACGGCGAAGTGACCTGGGGCGACCTCGATCGCGTACTGGACGCAGCCAAGGCCGTGGCCATCCCGGCAGACCAGAAAATCCTGCATGCCATCCCGCGCGAATATGTGCTGGATGACTCGCAGGAAGGCATCCGCAACCCGGTCGGCATGACCGGCGTGCGCCTGGAAGTGCACGCCCACCTGGTGGTGTGCGCGCAGTCGGCCGCGGCCAACATCAGCAAGTGCGTGCAGCGCTGCGGCCTGCAGGTGGACGACCTGGTGCTGTCCTCGCTGGCCTCCAGCGTGGCTGTGCTGACCGCCGACGAGCGCGAGCTGGGCGTGGTGCTGGTCGACATGGGCGCGGGCACCACCGACCTGGCGGTGTTCGTGCAGGGCGCGATCTGCCACACGGCGTCGCTGCCGATCGCCGGTGACCACGTCACCAACGACATCGCGCACATGCTGCGCACGCCGACCCCGGAAGCCGAGCAGATCAAGGTGCGCTACGCCTGCGCCCTGGCCCAGCTGGCCACCGCCGAGGAAAGCATCCAGGTGCCCAGCGTCGGCGACCGTCCGCCGCGCCGCATGCCGCGCCATTCGCTGGCGCAGGCGGTGCAGGGGCGCTACGAGGAAATTTTTGAAATGGTCCAGGCCGAGCTGCGTCGCTCCGGCTTCGAGGAACTGGTGCGTGCAGGCATGGTGCTCACCGGCGGTGCCTCGAAGATGGAAGGCGTGGTCGAGCTGGCCGAGGAAATGCTGCAGATGCCGGTTCGCGTCGGTATTCCGCAGCACGTCACCGGACTGGGTGAAGTGGTCGGTAACCCGGTTCATGCCACGGGCGTGGGGCTGCTGCTGATGGGCAGCCAGATTGAACATCCGCGTCGCCCATCGCTGCCGACCGGTCGTGCCGGCAGTCTCTTCAACAAAGTCAAAACCTGGTTCCGCGGCGAATTCTGATTCCAGCTGACAGCCGCATCACTGCAACACCGGCAACATCGCTTCATCGCAACTCACCTGATGAGCCCCCGCTCTGAAGGACATACCTAAAACTACCGCCGCAATGGCGGCGTGGCACGAAGGGCAGGACGCCCATGAAGACCACGCCAATAGAAGCGGTTACAACGAGGACACGGACATGGCGCACTTCGAATTGATTGAAAAGATGGCACCCAATGCGGTGATCAAGGTGATCGGCGTGGGCGGCGGCGGCGGCAACGCCGTGGCGCACATGGTCAGCACCAGCGTGGACGGCGTGGAATTCATCACCGCCAACACCGACTCGCAGGCCATCAAGAATTGCGGTGCCAAGCTGCAGCTGCAGCTGGGTACCAACGTCACCAAGGGCCTGGGCGCAGGCGCGAACCCGGAAGTGGGTCGCCAGGCCGCCCTGGAAGACCGTGAGCGCATCATGGACGCCCTGCAGGGTGCGGACATGGTGTTCATCACCGCCGGCATGGGCGGCGGCACCGGCACCGGCGCGGCTCCGGTGGTGGCACAGCTGGCCAAGGAAATGGGCATCCTGACCGTGGCCGTGGTCACCAAGCCGTTCCCGTTCGAAGGCCGTCGCCGCATGCAGGTGGCGCTGAAGGGCATCGAGGAACTGAGCCAGCACTGCGACTCGCTGATCACCATTCCGAACGAAAAGCTGATCACCGTACTGGGCCGCAACGCCACCATGATCCAGGCCTTCCGTGCTGCCAACGACGTGCTGCAGGGCGCCGTGCAGGGCATCGCCGACCTGATCGTGCGTCCGGGCCTGATCAACGTCGACTTCGCCGACGTGCGCACCGTCATGTCCGAAATGGGCCTGGCAATGATGGGTACCGGCACCGCCCGCGGCGATGACCGCGCCCAGGCCGCCGCCGAAGCCGCCATCCAGAACCCGCTGCTGGACGACGTGAACCTGGCCGGTGCCAACGGCATCCTGGTCAACATCACCGCCGGTGCCGACTTCACCATGGCCGAGTTCGACGAGATCGGCCGCACCATCGACGGCTTCGCTTCGGAAGACGCCACCGTGGTGGTGGGTACCGTGCTCGACCCGGACATGCAGGACGAAGTGCGCGTGACCGTGGTGGCCACCGGCCTGAACCGTGCCGTTGCCTCCAAGACCCAGCGTCCGGGCGAGCGCGCCCCGATCAAGCTGGTCCGCAACGCCACCACCGGCCAGCCGGAGTTCGGCGACTTCGACAACGGCGGCGACGCCGTGTCCAAGGCCGTCGGCGGCATGGGCCTGGGCCTGCGCCGTCCGAGCGCCGACACCGTGGCTCCGTCGGCTCCGGCCGCCGGCCCGGCCGCGGCCGAGCTGCCCAACGATTACCTGGATATCCCGGCGTTCCTGCGCCGCCAGGCGGACTAAGCGTTGCACGCCGGGGACTTGTCCGCCCCGGTAAGCATCGCCATGTCCCTGACTGCCGGGCCTGGATGGGCCCGGCAGTTCGCAGTTCCGTCGTTCTGACCCCGGGTCGGAGCGCACCCCGTTCAGAAAGGGGTGGCGGTACTGCGTGTTATTCTTGTTTGTCATTGTCGCGCTGACAGCGCGCTACCCGGTCGACCCCCATGATTCCGCAACGCACTCTCAAGAACACGATCCGCGCCACCGGCGTTGGCCTGCACAGCGGTGACAAGGTCTACATGACCCTGCGCCCGGCTCCGGTCAACCATGGCATCGTGTTCCGTCGCGTGGACCTGGACCCGGTCGTCGAAGTCCCGGCCCGTGCCGACCTGGTCACCGAAGTGACCCTGTGCACCGGCCTGACCTGCAACAACGCCAAGATCCAGACCGTGGAACACCTGATGTCGGCGCTGGCCGGCCTGGGTGTCGACAACATCATCGTGGAGCTGTCCTCGGCCGAACTGCCGATCATGGACGGTTCCTCCGGTCCGTTCGTGTTCCTGCTGCAGTCCGCCGGCATCGCCGAGCAGGATGCGCCCAAGCGCTTCATCCGCGTGCTCAAGCCGGTGGAAGTCACCGAAGGCGACAAGGTCGCCCGCTTCACCCCGTATGAAGGCTACAAGCTGGGCTTCACCATCCAGTTTGACCACCCGATGATTCCGGCCAAGCAGTCGCGCGCGGAGATCGATTTCTCCACCGCCGCCTATACCAAGGAAATCTCGCGCGCCCGTACCTTCGGTTTCATGCGCGACCTGGAATACATGCGCGAGCGCAATCTGGGCCTGGGCGGTTCGATGGACAACGCCATCGTGCTGGACGAGTTCCGCGTGCTCAACGAAGACGGCCTGCGTTACGCCGACGAATTCGTGCGCCACAAGATTCTTGATGCGATCGGCGATCTTTACCTCGCCGGTGCGCAGGTGCTGGGTGCGTATGAGGGCTTCAAGTCCGGCCATGCGCTCAACAACAAGCTGGTGCGTGCCCTGCTGGCCGACGTCACCGCCTGGGAGTGGGTCAACGCCGCGGCCGATCCGGCCCCGGTGGTGTACGGTGTTCCGGCCTACGCCTGACGCCAAACCATTGATTTGACAGGTAAACGAACGGCGCTCACTGCGCCGTTCCGCGTTTCTGGGCCGCGCGCGCCGTGAAGCTCACGTCAATGAACCGTGACCGGACCGTCGTCACTTTTTTGTGAACCCGATCCAGTTGCGGGGTAAAAATAACGCAAATTTAATAAAAGACTAACGACTGGGCAGCCAAGCGCGGCTACGATGGCCGCCGGCTCCTCGAAATGTTTCACGGCTTCGTGACACGGATCGGGGAAGGAGCGGGATGCTCCGATGCAGTCAGGACTTCGATCCCTTGGGGTCCTGGAAGCAAGCCAAAGCGTCGCGTAGCCCTTGGTGCGTGGCGGCTGAAACTGCGTGGGGGCCATTCCTGTTGTCGATCGCTGGGGAGCGTGGAGGAGGGGCAAGCGCAGTCTTGATGGTCACCTTGGTGACTTTCAGCCCGATGGAACGGGCCGCGTCGATCAACTCGCGTTCGGCAAGCCGCAGCTTGGCATGCCAGACCGGGGACTCGACGAGAAAAACGAGGTGCTCGCCGTTCACATTCGCCAGCCGGCAACGGGTGGCCAGGGTGGGCGGCAAATGGGGGCGCAACTGACGGTCCAGCGCGTCGAGCCAGAGGGCACGACGCAGCGGGTTGCCGGTTTTGTCTTCCATGACCGCTTCCAGCGCCGGTTTGGGCGCAGAAGGGGAACGGGCACTGGATTTCGGCTCAGACATGAAAACTCACTGATGGCATTCAAAAAGATCGTAATCAAAACGCGTGAAGGACAGGCCAAAACGCCCATCGCGCGTCTGCGGTTCTACTTCGAGGACCGCCCCCGTGCCCTGCTTGGCAGCGTGCTCGGGCTGGGCTGCCTGATCGGCTTCGGTGCCGGTCTGGGCGGCAGCATGTTCAATGATTCGCGCCTGCACGCCAAGGTGGCGCAGCAGGAGCTGGAACTGGCACAGGCCCGCAAGGACGCCCAGACCCAGGTCAATGCGCTGGCCGCCCGCATGGGCGAGCTGCAGGCGCAGGCCACCCGGCTCAATGCGCTCGGCGAACGCCTCACCCAGATGGGCAAGCTGGAAGACGGCGAATTCGACTTCAACGAGACCCCCGGCCTCGGTGAAGGTGAACCCGGTCCGACCCAGGACATCCCGGCCAGCGCGGTCAACAGCGACTTACAGGTGCTGGAGCAGCGTTTCGCTGCTTCAGGCCGCCAGTTGTCGGTGATGGAATCGCTGATGTTCGACCACCAGGTGCAGCAGGATGCCGTGCCGGGCCGCATGCCGATCCGCAACAGCTACATCACCTCCGGCTTCGGCGGCCGCAACGACCCGTTCGGTCGCGGTCGCGGCAACCATAAGGGCATCGACTTCCATGCCAAGGTCGGCGACCCGGTCATGGCCGTGGCCGATGGCGTGGTCAGCTTCTCCGGGGTCAAGGGCGGCTACGGCAACGTGGTCGACGTCGACCACGGCAACGGCTATGTGACCCGCTACGCGCACAACTCGCGTCTGGTGGTGAAGGCCGGTGACCTGGTCCGTGCCGGCCAGGAAGTGGCCAAGGCCGGTTCCACCGGTCGTTCCACCGGTGCCCACGTCCACTTTGAAGTGTGGGAGCGTGGCAACGTGGTCAATCCGCGCAAGTTCCTGGGTGATGGCGGCAACACCCCGGTCGGCCGGGTGTCGCGCGGCTGAGTGCGACGAACGGGCCGGGGGAGGTTGAAACGCGACACCCCCGTCCCAAGCTACAATAAGTGTTGCCATAGACAGGGCGCAGTGCGCCCTGTTTCGTTTGCGGTGTGCAGCTTCTGCGGAAGCGCCGCCGTTGGGGCGTCTCATTCCAACCGGTTCCTTCAATGATCAACAGCCTGCTTACCCGCGTTTTCGGCAGTCGTAATGAACGACAGCTGCGCCAGCTCAACCGCATCGTCGCCAAGATCAACGCCCTGGAACCGGAGATCGAAAAGCTCTCCGACGAGCAGCTCAAGGCCAAGACCCGCGAGTTCAAGCAGCGCATCGCCGACGGCGAAGCCCTGGACAAGGTCCTGCCGGAGGCCTTCGCGGTCTGCCGCGAAGCCAGCCGCCGCGTGCTGGGCATGCGCCACTATGACGTGCAGCTGATCGGCGGCATGGTGCTGCACCTGGGCAAGATCGCGGAAATGCGCACCGGTGAAGGCAAGACCCTGGTGGCGACCCTGCCGGTGTACCTGAACGCGCTGGAAGGCAAGGGCGTGCACGTGGTCACCGTGAACGACTACCTGGCCCGCCGCGACGCCGGCCAGATGGGCAAGCTGTACAACTGGCTGGGCCTGAGCGTGGGCGTGGTGTACCCGGGCATGCCGCACGGCGACAAGCGCGAGGCCTACAACAGCGACATCACCTACGGCACCAACAACGAATTCGGTTTCGACTACCTGCGCGACAACATGGCGCTGTCGCGTGCCGACCGCTACCAGCGCGGCCTGCACTACGCCATCGTCGACGAAGTCGACTCGATCCTGATCGACGAAGCGCGTACCCCGCTGATCATCTCCGGCCCGGCCGACGATTCCCCGGAGCTGTACATCCGCGTCAACCGCGTGGTGCCCAGCCTGATCCGCCAGGAAAACGAAGAAGCCGAAGGCGATTTCTGGGTCGACGAGAAGGGCAAGCAGGTTCACCTGTCCGAAGCGGGCATGGAGCACGCCGAGCAGCTGCTGGTCGACGCCGGCATCCTCAGCGCGGAAACCGAAGGCCTGTACGCCGCGCAGAACCTGACCGTGGTGCATCACCTCAATGCCGCGCTGCGCGCGCATGCCATCTACCAGCGCGACGTGGACTACATCGTCCGCGACGGTGAGGTGGTGATCGTGGACGAATTCACCGGCCGTACCCTGGCCGGCCGCCGCTGGTCCGATGGCCTGCACCAGGCGGTGGAAGCAAAGGAAGGCGTGCCGGTCCAGCGCGAGAACCAGACCCTGGCCAGCATCACCTTCCAGAACCTGTTCCGCATGTACAAGAAGCTGTCCGGCATGACCGGTACGGCCGACACCGAAGCCTACGAATTCCAGAGCATCTATGGCCTGGAAGTGGTTGTCATTCCGACCAACCGCCCGACCGTCCGCAAGGACTCCCCGGACCAGGTGTTCCTCAACCGCAACGGCAAGTTCAATGCGGTGCTGGCGGACATCCAGGAATGCAACAAGAACGGCCAGCCGGTGCTGGTCGGTACCACTTCGATCGAAACCTCGGAAATGCTGTCCGAGCACCTGCGCAAGGCCGGCGTGCACCACGAAGTGCTGAACGCCAAGCAGCATGATCGCGAAGCGACCATCATCGCCAACGCCGGCATGCCGGGTGCCGTGACCATCGCCACCAACATGGCCGGTCGCGGTACCGACATCGTGCTGGGCGGTTCGCTGGAAGCACAGCTGCACGCGCTGGGCGAAGACGCCAGTGCCGACGACAAGTTCAAGGTCAAGAACGAATGGCAGCGCCGCCACGACCAGGTCAAGGCGGCCGGCGGCCTGCACATCGTGGGCACCGAGCGCCACGAATCGCGCCGTATCGACAACCAGTTGCGCGGCCGTTCGGGCCGTCAGGGTGACCCGGGTTCGTCCCGCTTCTACCTGTCGCTGGAAGACAACCTGATGCGCATCTTTGCCTCGGACTGGGTGCAGAAGGCGATGCGTCTGATGGGCATGAAGGAAGACGATGTGATCGAAGATCGCATGGTCAGCCGTCAGATCGAGAAGGCGCAGCGCAAGGTGGAAGCGCACAACTTCGACATCCGCAAGAACCTGCTGGACTTCGACGACGTCAACAACGACCAGCGCAAGGTGATCTACGCCCAGCGCGACGAACTGCTGGACGCCGAGTCGGTGAAGGACAACGTCGACGGTATCCGCGGCGACGTGATCTTCGACGTGGTGGCGCGTTTCGTGCCGCCGAACTCGATCGACGAACAGTGGGACCTGCCCGGTCTGCAGGCCACTCTGGCGTCTGACCTTGGCGTGGAGATGGACGTGGTTGGCCTGGTGCATCAGCACGAGGAACTGGACGCCGAAGCCATTGCCAACAAGGTGCAGGAACAGGTGGACGCGCACTTCGCGGCGAAGGAAACCGGCGTCGGCGAAGAAACCATGCGCGCGCTGGAGAAGCACGTGATGCTGACCGTGCTGGACCAGAGTTGGAAGGAGCATCTGGCGCGCATGGATTACCTGCGCCAGGGCATCTACCTGCGTGGTTACGCGCAGAAGCAGCCGAAGCAGGAATACAAGAAGGAAGCGTTCGAGCTGTTCTCGGAGATGCTGGAGAACGTGAAGCGCGAAGTGGTCACTCTGCTGTCGCGCGTGCGCATCCGCAGCGAAGAAGAAGTGGCGGCGCTGGAAGCAGCGGAGCGCCAGCAGGCCGAAGCGCGCATGCTGGCCTCGCAGTTCCAGCACCAGAACGCCGGCGGCTACGGTGCCGACGAGGAAGTGGCGGAAATGCAGGCGGCGCAGGGCGTTGGCCAGGTCACCCGCGACGAACCCAAGGTCGGCCGCAACGACCCGTGCCCGTGCGGCAGCGGCAAGAAATACAAGCACTGCCACGGTCAGCTGACCTGATCAAAAAAACCCCGCTTCGGCGGGGTTTTTTGTGCGCTGGTGTTGGATTCATGCGAACAGCCCTCGGTTTACGGCCTTCGTGGTTTGGCGGGTCGGGGTGGGTTTGCGGGACACGCCGTAAACCCATCCATGGGGGCTCGTAGAAAACATCCATGTTTTCTACGGTCCCGCAAACCCACCCCGACCCACCTTCGACAGGTGGTCGGTGGCCACGGAAAAATCAACATCAAGATGGCCACGCTCGAAATGGTGGCGCTGGTAGCGTCGGTCGACAGACGACGGCCGTGAACGGCTCAACGTTCCATAACGCATGGAACCCAAATCGCAGCCGCTTCTCCAATCTGCACTGAAATGTGACCGGCAGCACATTTCAGCGCCCCTCACCCTTTCCCCACACCCAATCCAGAATTTCCCGACCCCGATCACACATCGCATCACCACCCCCAAGGTGGCAGCATCGCCACCGAGGCGGTACGCTTGCATTCCCTGCACCCGGACCGGGGGTCCGTTGCGGGTGTTGCCGCGCCGGAGGCACCACGGGGAGTGGGCACCGCGCCTTTCGAGTCGCAAAACAAGGAGTTTCATGAACAGGATTTATCGCCTGGTGTTCAACCACGCCACCGGCCAAACGCAAGTCGCCTCCGAGCTCACGTCCAACCATGTTTCGTGCGCAGGTGTTTCCGGCAGCCCACGCCGGCGTACAGCGCTCAGCGTTGCGCTGCTGGCTGCTCTGGCATCCACTGCGGCGGTGCCTTCTGCATTCGCGCAGGTGGTCAACTACGACGTTGATGAAACCATCCCCGTCAGCATCAACCATACGAGCGGCTTCACCGTCGGTCGCTTGACCAACGCGACTGTAGTGGTTGGTCCGGGCATTGTCCTCGGATCGCAGATCGGTGCCACGCTTGGAGAGAACGCAGGCGGCAACGGCATCCTGCAGGTGAATGGCGCGGGCGCGCAGTTGAACATCAATGGCAACCTGGGCGTTGGCGTTCGCGGCACCGGCAAGCTTGAGCTTGGGAACGGCAGCGAGACCAGCATCGGTGGAACGCTTGTGGTGGGCGACGTGGCCGGTAGTAACGGCACGGTCGTGGCCACGGGCAACACCACGAAGTTGACGGCAGGCGCTATCGACGTCGGGCGGGCGGGTACGGGCACGCTGAACATCAGCGCCGGTGCCGAGGTGGTGACCACCGGCAACGGCGGCTATGGCGTGCGCGCCGGCGGCGTGTCGTCCGGTCAGGATCAGGCAACCGGCACGATCAACGTCAGCAACAGCGGCAAGTTGACCATCAACAACAACAGTCTGCTGCTGGGCGATCAAGGGCGCGCAGTGGTGACCGTGGCCGACGCGGGCGAGATCAACGTCATTGGCGGCAATGTGGTGATGGGCGGTAGTGCCGCGGGCACCGCTGAAGCTACCGTCTCCGCAGGCGGCAAGCTCACGGTGGGGGGAAGTCTGGTGCTGGGTTCCGCTCAGAACTCCGCCGGCCAGCTCACCATTACCGGCGCCGGTGCTGTAGTGACCGCGAGCAACGTCGAGGTCGGTGCCGCAGGCACGGGCGTGCTGCTGGTGCAGAACGGCGGCGCGCTCAACGTCAGCGGCACGCTCGCCAACGAGACCGTGGCGGGTCAGCCCAATCGCATGGGCTCCATCAACGTGACCGGTGCGAATTCGAAGATCACCGCGGGGACCCTGAACGCCTCCGGTGTGCGCGTCGATACCGGTGCCTCCATCGTCACCGGCACGGCCACCATCAAGGATTCGGAAAGCCCGTTCGCGCTGGCATCCAGTGTCCAGGGCGCTGGCACCCTGTGGGACAACACCGGCGCAATGACCGTGCGGGGCAGCTTCGACGTCAGCGGCGCAGGCCGTCTGCAGAGCGCCAGCCTGGCCGTCAGCGGTGGTGTCAACTCGGCGACCGGCAGCCCGACCCCGGTCGATGACCGCGTGCGCGTCGCCGGTGCCAACTCGGTGATCGCCGTCAGCGGCGACATTACCGTCGGTGCAGACGGGACCGAACCCTACGGCGTGCTCACCGCCGCCAACGAAGGCCGCATCGAAGCCGCCACCTTCAAGCTGGCCAAGAATGGCTTCCTGGTGCTGGGCGGCGACGCGCTGTCGTGGACCTCGGCCACGCAGGACTTCTCCTGGAAGGCCGCCGAAACCGCCGGCGCGCTCTCCGGCTCGGCGATTGAAATGCAAAGCGATTCAGGCGGCGTGGTGTTCAACCACACCGGCAGCATCACCTTGGCCAACACCTTCACCAGCGTGCAGAACGGTACCGACTGGACCGGCGGCCGCCTGCGCAACGTGGCGGGAAATACCACGCTCACCGGTGACCTCAGCGCCTTTGGTGGCGACATCGACGTGCGTTCCGGCACCTTGGTGATCAACTCCAACCTGTATACCGGCCAGGGTTACACCGACAGCTCGCAGGCCCTGCCGCAGGTGATCGACATCTCCGGCGGCAAGCTGGTGCTCAATGGCAGCTCCGGCTTCCAGCAGACCATTGGCGGCACCACCACGCGCAGCTCGATCGTCACCGTGCGCAACGGGGGCATCCTTGCCGGCAATGCCACCGTGGGCCAGACCACGGTAAGCAACGGCGGTGTGCTGTCGCCGGGTAACAGCCCCGGCACCCTCACCATCGACGGCGACCTGTTCTTCAACGCCGGTGCGTCCTCGGCGGCCGAGGTGGCGTCGGCTGCGTATTACGACGTCGAGCTGCTCGGCAACGGCCAGTCCGACCTGGTGCAGGTGAGCGGCCGCGCCATCATTGGCCGCAGTTCCAACTTCGGCTGGACCGGCGACGCCGCCATGCGCATCACCGGCCTGGACCCGGCCACCAGCTACCAGAACGGCCGCACCTACAATGTGCTCAGCGCCGGTGGCGGTGTGGTCGGTGGGTTCGACAGCGTGACCTCGAACTCAGCTTTCATCACCCCCACACTGACGCAGAACGGCGACCAGCTGGTGCTGACCATCGCGGTCAACGGCGGCGGTACCAATCCCGGCGATCCGGGTACCCCGGGCAACCCCGGTACGCCGGGTACGCCAGGCAATCCGGGCACGCCCGGCAACCCCGGCACCACCCCGCCGCCGCCGGAAGTGTTCAACCCGGTCGCCACCAATCCGAACCAGGAAAACGTGGCCAACGGGCTCAACAGCCTCCAGCAGTCCGGCGACTCGCTGGCCTTGTACAACGCGCTGCTGATGCTGGATGCGGAACAGGCGCAGCAGGCGTTCAACGAACTGTCCGGTGAAAGCCATGCCAGCAACCGCGCCATGCTGCTGGATGACCGCTTCCTGCGCGACGGCATTGCCCAGCGCCTGCGTCCGGATCCGACAATGGCCGAGTATGGCCCGTCGCTGTGGCTGGCCGGCAGCAGCACCTCGCGCCGGCAGGACGCCAGCGAGATGGCCGCGCGCACCCGCGACGAGCGCCACGGCGCGATCGTGGGCATGGACTGGAGCTTCGGTGAAGGCTGGAAGTGGGGCGTGGCCGTGGGTCCGGAAAAGCTGCGCCAGCGCGTCAGCGACCGCAACAGCACCACCGATGTCGACGCCATCCACGGCGGTCTGTACCTGGGCTGGCAGGGCGCCGAGTTCTCGTTCCATGCCGGTACCAGCTACGCCGACTATGACGTGGATACCGAACGCAGTGTCGGTGCCGGTTACAGCTGGGCCCAGCGCCTGGACAGCAGCTACAGCGCCAACGCGGTATCGGCGTTCGCCGAGGGTGGCTGGAACATCGATCTGGACCCGCTGATCCTGACCCCGTACCTCGGCCTGTCCTACACCCGCCTGGATACCGACGCGGTGCAGGAAACCGGCGGTGCCGCTGCGCTGGTCGTGGAAGCACGCAAGGATGATGCGTGGACCGCTACGGCCGGCGTGCGCGCCGGTTGGCAGCTGGGTGACGACCGTGGCATTGCCACCCGTCTGGAAGCCGGGCTGGCGTGGCAGCACAGTGGTGGCGATCTGCCGGAAACGCGCGGCCGCTTTGTGGCCGGCACCAGCAGCTTCAACGTGCAGGGCCTGCCGCTGGCGCGCAATGTGGGCGTGGCCGAGCTGGGTGTTTCGATCAAGCCGACCGACAACAGTCGCCTGGCGCTGATGGCGCAGGGGCGTAGCGGTGATGGCCAGAGCGAGTTCGGCGGGCAGCTGAGCTTCAATCTGATGTTCTGATTGCCGTTACTGCCACACGATGCATCGAAGGGCCCCGCAAGGGGCCCTTCTTTTTTGTGCCTGTGTAGGGAAGTTCCGGCGATTACGTAGCAACGCGGGCATTCCCTACGCGGCGTTCGTAATAGTTTCAAAGGCCAACGTTCACTGGAAATTTAACGTTTGCACTCTGCCCTGCACGTCGTGCAGCGAAGGCAGATGCCACGCGCAGCACCGGTTGCAGATCACGGACGCGCTGCGCTTCAACGTTACCAGGGAGCACCATGAACCACCGCCATCACCCCCGTTCCATCACGCCGCTGTGTGCGGCCGTGCTGGTCGCACTCGGCCTCACCACCACACCGCACACGGTGAGTGCTGCTTCGCACAAGTACACCGCCGATGAGACCATTACCGAAGAGCGTAACCACCAGCAGGGCTTCGATGCGGGCATCGACACCGCGGTGGTGCTGGACATCACCGGCAGCGGTCATCTAACAAACGGTGGATCGGTCAATCTGGGCGTCAACCAGGACGGCCACGGCACGGTGCGTGTCATCGGCCCCGATGCGCGATTCACCGGCCCAGGCTCCTACAGCACCGATGTGGGCGTGTCCGGCAAGGGCACCTTCGTCGTGCAGGAGGGGGGCGGGGCATGGGCAAACACATTGCGCGTAGGCGTCAACAAAGGGTCATTCGGCAGCGTTCACGTCACCGGTGCGGGTTCCCGCCTGAAGGCGCGCTATCTGTATCTGGGCCACGATGGTGAAGGGCTGCTGCGCATTGATGGCGGCGCGAAGGTCGATGTAGAGGCCGACGTACTTGGGGATGGTCGGTCGCCGGGCTCGTTCTCCACGCATCGGCGCAGCACCCGGATCGAGATCTCCGGCAAGGACTCGCAACTGAAGGCCAACAATGTACGGATCGGGGGGCAACTGCTGATCGAGGACGGCGCGCAGCTGCACTCCAACAAGGGTGGGGTCTACACCGCGAGCAGCGGCGCGGGCGCTGCGGTGATCACCGGTACCGGCAGCCGCTGGGTCAATGAAACAGAGCTGGACGTGCACACCGGTCTGGATATCCGCAACGGTGCCGCCCTGGAGACTGAAACACTGGAGATCAAGGGCACCCGCACCATCAACAGCACCACCACCGACCTCACCCGCGAGCAGCTGCGGGTCACAGGCACCGGCTCAAAGATCAAGGCGGCCAACGGCATACGAATCGGTGAACTGAGCACGAGCGGCGGTACTCTCACAATCAGCGAAGGCGGCCGCGTCGAGGCGGGCGGCAAACTGCACATCGGCGGGGGCAGCTACCTGGTGCTTGGCGGTGCCATTGGCGGTACGTTCACCGAACCGACCTGGCAACCTGCCGTGGCCGCCGGTGAGCTCGACGACTCGGTCATTACCTTTCACACGGTGTCCTTGGGTCTGGCGTTCAATCACACGGGTGCCATCACGCTCGACAACACGCTGCGCAGCGAGAATGACGCGCTGCATCGCAACGGCGGTGCCCTGATCAACGTGGCCGGCACCACCGCGCTGACCGGTGACCTGAGCAAGTTCGGCGGTCGCGTGAACGTACACGGCGGCACGCTGGTGATCGACACGGACACCTACACCGATGCCAAGGGCTACGACACCATCGGTGACGCAAAGCCCAGGCAGTACATGTTCGTGGACGGCGGCACGCTGGTGCTCAACGGCGAGTCGGGCTTCCGCTGGGAAGAGCGCGAAGGCGACGCCATCACCTCGTTCCGCACCGCCTGGGCCACCGCCAGTGGCAGCGGCGTGCTGGCAGGCACCGGCACCGTGGGTGACACGCGCATCCACGACGGCGGCACGCTCTCGCCCGGCCACAACAGCGTCGGCACGTTCAACGTGGATGGCGACCTGTACTTCAACGCCGGTGGCGTAGGCCGCGAACACGTCGACACCAAGTCCTGGCTGGCCGTGGACCTGCGTGCGGACGGCGAAGCGGACAAGGTCAAGGTCAGCGGCGCGGCCTTCATCGGTCATGGTGCCTCCACAGAAGGCGAGCAGGGCGACACCGGCGTACGCGTGAACACGCTGGACCCGCACACCAGCTACCAGATCGGGCAGCGCTACACGGTGCTGGAAGCCGAAGGTGGCATCACCGGTGGCTTCAACGACGTGGAGTCGAACTCGGCGTTCATCACCGGCGCGCTGGTGCAGACCGACAACGCGGTGCATCTGGATATCGCGTTGATCGAGGAAGAATCCGCCGAGGCGGAAGGAGCAGAGAACAATGCGCCGCCGATCGTGTTCGGTCGCGTTGCGCGCTCCTCCAACCAGCGCGCCGTGGCAGCCGCACTGGACTCTCTGCCGCAGTCCGGCGACGCGCTGGTGCTGTACAACCAGTTGCTGATGCAGGACGAAGAAAGTGCTGTCCGGGCCTTTGACGAACTCTCCGGCGAACTGCACGCCAGCACCCGCGCCATGCTGCTGCGTGACGACTTCCTGCGTGCGGGCGTGCTGAGCCATCTCCGCACGGGTCCGGCAGATGAAGGCTATGGGTCCCGTGCATGGATCACCGGCAACGGGCAATCGCGCTCGCAGCGCAGTGATGGCAATGCTGCCACGCGTCGTGATCACAGCGAAGGGCTGCTGCTGGGCTACGACTTCAGCTTCGGTGAGGGCTGGACCGTCGGCGCGGCGGGCGGTCGCCAGTCGCTGCGGCAGAACGTGCGCGACCGCACTTCACGCAGCGAGGTCGATGCGTTGCACGGCGGCATGTACGCGGCCTTCCGCCGCGACGCGCTGTGGCTGCGCGGTGGTGTCAGCTACACCGACTACGACGTAGACACCGAGCGCACCCTGGGTGAAGGCCAGCCGTGGGAGCAGACCCTGACCGCCCGCTACAAGGCGCATGCAGTGTCGACCTTCACCGAGGCAGGCTTCGACCTGGAGTTGCAGTCGCTGACGCTCACTCCCTATCTGGGAATTGCGCAGACCACGCTGTCCACTGGGCAGGCCACCGAGGCCGCCGGCAGCGCGGCGCTGGCGCTGCTGCCCACTCGCGACCAGGTCTGGACCACCACCGCCGGCGTGCGGTCGGCGTGGGACCTGCGTGACCGTGCGCGCGTGGAGGGCGGGCTGGCCTGGCAGAACACCTCCGGTGATCGCCGCACCTCAACCACGCAGATCTTCGCGACAGGCAGTGACCTGTTCACCGTGCATGCGGTGCCGTTGGCGCGCAACGTGGCACTGGCCGAACTGGGCGTGGTGCTGAGTCCCACCACCAACAGCCGCGTCAACCTGTTCATGCAGGGGCATCGCGGTGGTGGAGAACGCGGGTTTGCCGCACAAGCCAGCTGGAATGTGATGTTCTAGCTGTATACGTAGTGCCGGGCCATGCCCGGCAACGAAGGGCCCCGCAAGGGGCCCTTCGCCTTTCCCGGGGCCCATTCATCCCCCCGCCATTGCGCTTGTCACAACCGATTGGGCATGCTGGGACCATGTCATCCCCCACACGTTCCATCCATGTGGTCGCGGCCGTCATCACCGACGCCCGTGGCCGTGTTCTGCTCAACCGTCGCACCGAGAACCGCGACATGGCCGGGCTCTGGGAGTTTCCCGGCGGCAAGCGCGAGGCCGGCGAGACCTCCGAGCAGGCGCTGGTGCGTGAACTGCGCGAAGAACTGGGCATCGAGGCCCAGGTTGGCGACTGGTTGATGGACGTGCCGCAGCTGTACCCGGACAAGCACCTGCGCCTGGAAGTGCGCCACGTGCGCAGCTGGAAGGGCACCCCGCGTGGCCGCGAGGGCCAGGCCATCACCTGGGTGGCCCCGGACAAGCTGCCGCGCTATTCCATGCCACCGGCCGACCTGCCCGTGGTGGCCGCGCTGCGCCACCCGGACCGCTACCTCATCACCCCGGAGCCGGAGGCCGACGACGAGGCCGCGCACCAGCTCTGGTACACGCGGCTGGTGCAGGCGCTGGAGGCCGGGGCACGTCGTGTGCAGCTACGCACCCCGGCCAGTGCCGCGCGGGTCGCCTTGGCCGAGCAGGCCATCGGCCAGCATCGGAACGGCGTGCAATGGCTGTTGAACCGCGACATAGAACTGGCCCTGCGGCTGGGCGTGGGCGTGCACCTCGGCGGCGAGCAGCTGGCGCAGTTGCAGGAACGCCCATTGCCGGAAGGCCGGCTGGTGGCCGCGTCCTGCCACGACCTGGCCCAGCTGCAGGCCGCGCAGCGGCTTGGCTGTGACTTCGCGGTGCTGGGCCCGGTACAGGCCACCGCCAGCCACCCGCAGGCCACCCCGCTGGGCTGGGAGGCCTTCGAGGCCCTACGCGCGCAGGTGTCGTTACCGATCTATGCGCTGGGTGGATTGGGCGCGGACGACATCGTCCAGGCGCGCCGGCATGGGGCGCAGGGCATTGCTGCGATCCGGGGATTCTGGCCTGACGTCTCGTAGAGCGGGGCTTGCCCCGCTTGCCGGGCATGGCCCGGCACTACGGTGCGGCGTTACAACGTGATCCAGAAACACCCATACTGCCGCCGCAGCCCGAACACCGTGCGCGAGGGCGTAGCGCCGTTCCCGAGCGTCTGCTCCAGCCGCAGCCCTACCGGTCGCGGCCGGCTCGGTGCAACCGGCACCTGCTGCGGCAGGGCAACTCCCGTCCCCGCCAGCGCATCCGGATCCGGCGGCAGCATCACCGGCTCCACCGGCTCGGCCACTGTGGGATACACCGGCGCGATATCCACCAGCGGCCGCCGCACCACCGACTCCAGCTGTCCGATGATGCGGTTGGCACTGGCATTGGACACATTGCCCCACAGGTAGATCGACGACAGCCGATTGACGTCCTGCAGGCTCACCGCCTGCCGGATCTGCTCGGTCAGTTCACTCAGGCGACGGGCGCAACCGGCCCGGTAGATGCCGGTATTGCCCACTGATGGTTCCCCGCGTGGCGTGCGGGCAGTAGCCCCCATCGCGTCGCAACTGCGGTCAGTGAACACGGTCTGCCCCTGTGCATTGGTACAGCGGTTCACGCGCTGCGCCTGGGCGTCGGCCACGAGGGGCACGCTCGACAGGGCAACGGACAGCAGCAACAGGGCAGGCACTTTCATCGCAGCAGGGTAGCGGTGATCGTGTGATCTGCAAGCTTTTGCGGCACGCCGTGTTCAGCGACCCAGCAGTTTCAGTACCTGCTGGGTCGGGCGGGCCAGGTTGAGCGTGTAGAAATGCAGCCCCGGCGCGCCGCCGTCGACCAGCCGCTGGCAAAGCTGCGCCACCACCTCGGCCCCGAACGCGCGCACGGCATCGGCGTCATCGCCATAGGCCTGCATCTTCTTGCCGATCCAGCGCGGAATCTCCGCGCCGCACTGCTCGGAGAAGCGGCGCAGCTGGCTGAAGTTCGAGATGGGCATGATGCCCGGCACGATCGGCACCTGTACCCCCAGCTTCTGCACGGCGTCCACGAAGTGGAAATAGGCGTCGGCGTTGAAGAAGTACTGGGTGATGGCCGCATCGGCCCCTGCCTCGACCTTTTCCTTGAAGTAGCGCAGGTCGCGCAGGGCATTGTCGGACTGCGGGTGGGTTTCCGGGTAAGCCCCCACTTCGATATGGAAGTGATCGCCGTGTTCGGCGCGGATGAAGGCGATCAGCTCGGACGCGTAGCGCAGGTCGCCCGGGTGGCCCATGCCGGAAGGCAGGTCGCCGCGCAGCGCCACGATGCGGCGGCAGCCAATGGCCCGGTACAGCTTGAGCAGTTCGCGGATCTCCTCGCGGGTACCGCCCACGCACGACAGGTGCGGAGCCGCATCAAAGCCGTGGTGCTGCTTGAGGTGGCGTACCGTCTCGGAGGTATAGCTGAGGGTCGAGCCGCCCGCACCGAAGGTGCAGGACACATACTGCGGGTCGTAGGCCTTCAGCTTGGCCGCGGTGCGGTCCAGCTGCGCGCGCTGGTCATCGGTCTTGGGCGGATAGAACTCGAAGCTGATGGCGGTCATGGGCGGCAGCGATGACGGGTGTATGGGTAGTATATCGCTTCATCGCGATGAATGTTTATTGAGATCGCTCGGTTACCCTGTGCGGATGTCTATTGTCCTCACCGAATTCGCCCGCCCCCGCCTGTTCCCGCGCGTGCCGCGCGGCAACACCATCCAGGATTGCACTGCCGAACAGTTCCAGGCCCATCTCAACGCGCACCCGCCGTTCAAGGTACTGGATGGCTACGCGCCGTTCTGCAAGCTGTACGTGTATGAGAACTGGACCAGCACCCGCTGCCTGACCGTGCCCATTACTGATGCCAACCGTCATCAGCTGCGCAGCGCCTACGAGGCCCGCAACCGCGAGGAGCTGCCGGTGCTGGTGCGCTGGTTCGAAGGCGTGGAGAGTCCGCGTGCGAACTACCTCGTGGTGATTCTGTACAGCGCCGAGCAGCTGGCCAAGGAAGGTTCGCCGATTGACGCCGACTGGGGCATCGTCGGCTGCATCTACACCGCCGAGCCGGAAGAAGTGCCGATGGCCCCGATCACCATGATGCGCAACGCGCTGGGCGTGGAGGAGGGCGGCTCCGGCGTGCCGCTGGACCGCGCCGCCTACCAGCGCGCCGTGCAGTTCTGGGACAACAACGCCAACTGGCGCCCCTGACCCGCCGATGTGTGCTTGGGCACACCGGTAGCGCCGGCCGTTGGCCGGCCCTCGCTGATGCATGGGCCGGCCCACCGCCGACGCTACTGGAATACGCGCTGGATCTGCCCTGCTGCCTTAGCTAAAACTTCTTGAGCGTGAACTCCGATGAGCCGCCTGCACACTCCGCTGACGCCGCGCGGCCTCCATGCTGCTTGTTGGCAGCCGCCAGAGCTTTGACTTCGGCATCGGCTTGATTCGTTGCAGAAACTTCGTACCGCTGTGAAGTTCCATTCATCAGGACGACGTCCTCCTTGTCATAAACGGTGCAGAAGTATTTGCTTTCGCCCGTTTGCGCTTGGGTCTGTGGCGTCACCATGCACAGGTACAGCATAGGAACTGCGAACCATTTGACGTTCATGGGAATCACTCCGGAAACATCCAGAAATTCCCCCGCCCGCGCATCATCCGCCTCGCATTGTTATTCCCCCGTAGAGCCACGCCCCGCGTGGCTTCGACCATGCCAGGCCACCGCAATGACTACAGCCACGCAGGGCGTGGCTCTACGGCTTCGGGCGTCCGATCGGTGCGTAAGTCGCGTTGGTCAGCGCCACCAGATCCACCGGAGCCAGCGCCACCTCCAGCCCCCGCCGTCCGGCGCTGACATGCACGTCCGCCAGCGCCCGCGCGCTGTCATCCACAAAGGTACGGTGCTTTTTCTTCTGCCCCAGCGGACTGATGCCACCCACCAGATACCCGGTGGCCCTCTGCGCCGCCGCCGGGTCGGCCATCTCGCACTTCCGGCACCCCGCGGCTTCGGCTAGTGCTTTAAGGTCCAACGATCCGCTCACCGGCACGATCCCTACCAGCAGTTCGTGCTTTTCCGTGGAGGCCACCAAGGTCTTGAATACCTGGGTCGGATCAAGCCCAAGCGCTGCCGCTGCCTCGCCGCCGTACGAATCGACATCAGCGGAGTGGGTATAGGACAACACGCGATGAGCAATGCCGCGTTGCTTGAGCAGGTTGATGGCAGGGGTCATGCCTGCATGGTATCTGCGCTGGAGTCTTGATGCATCGAGCGGGCACCGGGGTGCCCGCTCTCGTCCAGCACTGCGTAATGTCGCCGACTCTGACATTTGTGGACAGGAACCTCCCGGCACTTTGCGCTGGTGGCGAACGGATACTCAGCCTTTATGCCGGTCATGACCTTGGCCTTTGCCCCGTCGACGATGGTTGAGAAAATCGGGATCGCAACAGGAATCTGTCAACCGGTGCCAACATCATAAGTAATGGGTTTCCCTTCTTTGTCCAGAGGAGCGCATTGATAAGGCATCTCTGCCTCAGCTGCGGGCATGTCTAGGCAGCGAAATGACGCGCCCGCTGCCTCACCATCGAGTGTTCGGATGTGCGCAGCTACGCAGTCCAGCGTGACACGTCAGTAATCTGCATCACTTTTCAGAGTCCTGCTTTTGAGTATCTGCAAGGACACCGGAGACAGTTCGACAGCTCTACATTTCGCACTGCTTGCTGGTACGGAGTCGATTTTCGCGCTCTTCATTGCTTCCGTAACCGCCTCCGCTTCACTGCTTACCTCAATGTAATAAACAGTCGGTATGACCAAACCAGGTCCAATGTCCTTGTCAATTGGCTTGCCATCTGTGCCATGAATGATGCATTCGTAGTATTGGGCCGCGGCAGAAGCGGTCAGCGTGTTTGAGGCTGCCCAGATCGCCAGCAACGTCATCAGCAGGTTCTTGAGGTTCATTTTTGATTTCTCCAATAAAGAGCCATTCGCTCAGTCGCACGCCGTAGAGCCACGCCCTGCGTGGCTTCGACCCTGCCTGGGCAGCGCGATGACGCGCATGGCGCGTCACTACGGGGGCGTCCGACATCGCGCAGCCACGCAGGGCGTGGCTCTACGGTGGGAATGCCATCAGCCTTCGTCGATGCCCAGCAGGATCTTGATGCTGCTTTCGCAGACGGCGCTGGTCGGATTCTCATTGGTCAGGGACTTGGCAAAGGCCATGGCTTTGTCCTCGAGCTCCATCGGCGTGGTGTCCAGTTGAATCTTCCAGATGCTCTGCCCGGCATCATGCGCTGCCGTGGGTTCGACAGATTCATTGCCGTTCTTGTAGATATTGCAGTAGTAGGTCTTGCCCCCGGTCGTGGTGGTAGACGGCGCGGGTGTCGGCGCAGCTGCCGGTATAGGTGCTGTTGCCGTCGCGGGAGCTGTGGGTGGATTGGCCAACGCAGCCTGGCTGGTTTCACAGCGCGCACGGGTCAGCGTTACGGTTTTCTTGATTCCCGTAACCTTCTTCAGCACCGCCTGCTCGGCCTCGGCCACATTGGCACCGGTGGACTTGTAATGACCGTCTTTGGCGGTCGACGGTTGCAGGGTGTCGCCAGAATGCACATGGCAGAAGTAGTCAGCCGCCTGGGCCGAGGACGCGAAGCTGGCACCGCACAGCGCCAGCAGCACGGGCACGATGAGCTTGATGATCATGGAAATTCTCCGGATGAGATCCAGGTATTTCCCCCGCGCGCCGATCATCCGGGCGCTGGTGTAATCGCGGCGTGCAGGTCCGGTAGCCGGTTTTTCACCCCGGACAAATGAAAACGGGCACCCGAAGGTGCCCGTTGCGTTACCCGGTTGCCGGCCAGCGGCCGGCACTACCGCGGATCAGTAGCGGTAATGATCCGGCTTGAACGGACCTTCCACCGGCACGCCGATGTAGTCGGCCTGTTCCTGGGTCAGGGTGGTCAGCTTCACGCCGATCTTCTCCAGGTGCAGTCGGGCCACTTCTTCGTCCAGCTTCTTCGGCAGCAGGTACACCGACTTTTCGTAGGTGTCCTTGTTCGCCCACAGGTCGATCTGGGCCAGGGTCTGGTTGGCAAAGCTGTTGGACATCACGAAGCTCGGGTGGCCGGTGGCGCAGCCGAGGTTGACCAGGCGGCCTTCGGCCAGCAGGAAGATCGCGTTGCCGTTCGGGAACACGTACTTGTCCACCTGCGGCTTGATGTTGATCTGCTGCACGCCCGGGTAGGCGACCAGCGCATCGACCTGGATTTCATTGTCGAAGTGGCCGATGTTGCAGACGATGGCCTGGTCCTTCATCGCGCTCAGGTGCTCGATGCGGATGATGTCCTTGTTGCCGGTGGTGGTGACGTACAGGTCGGCACGGCCCAGGGTCGATTCGATGGTGTTGACTTCAAAGCCTTCCATCGCCGCCTGCAGTGCGCAGATCGGATCGATTTCGGTGACTACTACGCGCGCGCCATAGGCACGCAGCGAAGCAGCGCAGCCCTTGCCCACATCGCCGTAACCGCAGACCACGGCCAGCTTGCCGGCCAGCATCACGTCCATCGCGCGCTTCAGGCCGTCGGCCAGCGACTCGCGGCAGCCGTACAGGTTGTCGAACTTGCTCTTGGTGACCGAGTCGTTGACGTTGATCGCCGGAATCAGCAGGGTGCCGGCCTGGGCCAGCTGGTACAGGCGGTGCACGCCGGTGGTGGTTTCCTCGGAAACGCCCTTCCAGTCCTTGACCACGCGACCCCAGTAACCCGGGCGTTCAACTGCCACGCGCTTGAGCAGGTTCTTGATCACCTGTTCTTCGTGCGAACCCGACGGGGTGTTGACCCAGTCGCTGCCGTTTTCCAGCTCATAGCCCTTGTGGATCAGCAGGGTGACGTCGCCGCCGTCGTCGACCACCAGCTCCGGACCGGTCAGGGTGCCGTCGGCCAGGGTGAAGGTCAGCGCGTCCAGGGTGCAGTCCCAGTACTCTTCCAGGGTTTCGCCCTTCCACGCGAACACAGGGGTGCCGGTGGCAGCGATGGCCGCAGCGGCGTGGTCCTGGGTCGAGAAGATGTTGCACGAGGCCCAGCGCACGTCGGCACCGATGTCCTTCAGGGTTTCAATCAGGACGGCGGTCTGGATGGTCATGTGCAGCGAGCCGGTCACGCGCACGCCCTTCAGCGGCAGGCTGGCGGCGTGCTTGCGGCGGATCGACATCAGGCCCGGCATTTCGTGCTCGGCGATGTCCAGCTCCTTGCGGCCCCAGTCGGCCAGGGAGATGTCGGCAATCTTGTAATCACCTTCGGTGGAGAAGGTCTTGGCAACAGCGTTCATGTAAAGCTCCGGTAAGTGACGTGGGTACGTCTTCGCCGGGCGCCGTTGGAACCATCCAGGCCACCGAGCCTGGCCGTCCAGGCAGAGCCGGTCCGGTCGCAGCGCCCCTCGGTGAAGGAGGCGGCCATTATATCCCGCCACGCTGCAATGGCATGAAACACCGCGTTCCCCAACCATCGGCAGGGGGCCGGGCGGCGGCCCCCTGTTAAGGTCCAAGGTTTACCGGAACAGGAATGCACGATGGCACGCAGTGAACGTGGGCGCAGAGCGCGCTGGAACCGCCTGATCATGGGCGCGGCGCTGCTGGCGGTGGCACCGCTGGGGCTGGCCGCCGGCGCGGGCAAGGCGAGCGCCCCGCAGACCACCGCCAGCGCGCCGCTGGCCGGTTACCAGCTGCCGTCGGCGCGCCTGCAGGCGGTGGTGGATGCCCCGCGTGCGCCTACCCTGAGCCTGTCGCCGCGTCGCGACCTGGCCGCACTGCTGCAGACACCGTCGCTGGCCGCAATTGGCTACGTGGCCCAGCCTGAGCTGAAGCTTGCCGGCGTGCGCATCCATCCGGCCACGCGTTCAGCCAGTCGTTTCAGCTTCGGCAACAAGCTGTGGCTGATGAACATCGCCGACGGCAAGGAGCGCCAGATCAGCGGCCTGCCGCAGCCGCTGTCGATTGCGTCGATGGCATGGTCGCCCGACCAGAAGTACCTGGCCTTCAACCAGGTGCAGCCGGCCACAGGCACCAATGAGCTGTGGCTGGTGGATATCGCAAGCAACAGCGCACGCAAGCTCGTTGGGCAGCTCAACACCGTATTCGGTGATGGGTATCAATGGCTGCCGGACAGCCGCGGCCTGCTCGCCACCGTACAGCCGGGCGGGCAGGGCAGTGCACCTGCCGCCGATGGCGTTCCGACCGGGCCGGCCATCCAGCAGACCGAGCCCGCCGCCGGCGTGCGCTCGCTGCGCACCTACCAGGATCTGCTGAAGAACGAAGCCGACGCGCGTCAGTTCGACTATTACGCCAGCGCCCAGCCGGTGCGTGTTGCGCTCAACGGCAACACCACCGCGCTGTCCAGCGTTGGCATCTACCTGGACCTGGACGTGTCGCCGGACGGAAGCTACCTGCTGGCCGAGCGCGTGCTGCGTCCGTATTCCTACCAGGTGCCGGCCGACGATTTCCCGCGCCGCATCGAAGTGCTGTCTGCCGCCGACGGCTCGCTGCAGCACACCCTGGCCGAACTGCCGCTGGTGGAGGGGTTGCCCACCGGCAACGATGCCGTACCCACCGGCGTGCGCCGGGTCAGCTGGCGCGCCGATGTCCCGGCGACGCTGGTCTGGGCTGAAGCCCAGGACGGCGGCGACCCCGCCCGTGAGACGCAGGTGCGTGATGCCGTGCTGACCCAGGCCGCGCCGTTCGACCGCCCGCCGCAGACCCTGGCCCAGCTGGGCAGCCGCTACGCCGGCATCCAGTGGGGGCGCGGCGACCTCGCCCTGCTCAACGAATCGTGGTGGAAGAGCCGCACGGTGAAGCAGTGGCGCATCGCCCCGGATCACCCGGAGACCGAGCCGCAGCTGCTGGTGGAGCGTTCCTCGCAGGACCGCTACAACGACCCCGGTCGTCCGGGCATGGTCCGCGACGTCAACGGCCGCAGCCGCCTGCAGACCAGCGCCGACGGCCGCAGCATCTTCCTGTACGGCCAGGGAGCCTCGCCGGAAGGCGACCGTCCGTTCGTGGACCGCTTCGACCTGGACAGCCGCCAGACCACCCGCCTGTTCCATTCGCAGGCTCCGAGCTATGCGGCACCCCAGGCGCTGCTGGACCAGGAAGGCACCTCGCTGCTGCTGACCCGCGAGTCGCCGGACGAGCCGGCCAACTACTACGTACAGTCCCTGACCGACGCTACGGCCGCACCGCGCGCGTTGACCGCGTTCACCCACCCGCTGCCGCAGTTGCGTGGGGTGAGCAAGGAGCAGATCCGCTACAAGCGCAACGACGGCGTGGACCTCACCGCCACGCTGATGCTGCCGCCGGGCTACAACGCGAAGAAGGACGGCCCGCTGCCGCTGCTGATGTGGGCGTATCCGGGTGAGTTCAAAACCGCTGCCGCCGCCAGCCAGGTCACCGACTCGCCGTACCGCTTCAACGCAGTGGGCTACTGGGGCCCGCAGGCGTTCCTGGCCACGGGTTATGCGGTGCTGGTCAGCCCGTCGATGCCGATCATCGGTGAAGGCGACAAGGAGCCCAACGACACCTACCTGCCGCAGCTGATCGCCAATGCCGAAGCGGCCGTGGACGAAGTGGTGCGCCGGGGCGTGACCGACCGCGAGCACATCGCCATTGGCGGGCATTCCTACGGTGCGTTCATGACCGCCAACCTGCTGGCGCACACGCGCCTGTTCAAGGCCGGCATCGCGCGCAGCGGCGCGTATAACCGGTCGCTGACCCCGTTTGGTTTCCAGGCCGAGGAGCGCAGTTACTGGCAGGCGCAGGACGTGTACCAGAAGATGTCTCCGTTCAACTACGCCGGCGATATCAAGGATCCGATCCTCTTCATCCATGGTCTGGACGACAACAACTCCGGCACCTTCCCGATGCAGAGCGAGCGCATGTTCTCGGCGGTGAAGGGGCTGGGCGGTACGTCGCGTCTGGTGATGCTGCCCAACGAATCGCACCACTACCGCGCCCGTGAGTCGATCATGACCATGCTGGCTGAAAGCGAACGTTGGCTCGAGAACACCATCGGCCCCGGCCAGCCGATCAAGAAGAAATGATCCATGCGCCGGTCACCCCGTACGGGGTGACCGGCATGGAACACATGCAAATGAAACTTTTTGCATGCCGATATGCGGCCCACAATCTGCGTTACGCTTGACCGGATTCCGTTCCTTCAGGCCCATGCGTCGCAGATGAACGAATACCGCAGCAGCATCGTGTTTGCCACCCCGGACATTCCCCTGCGTGACGACGTGCGCCGGCTCGGCGCGCTGGTCGGCGACCTGCTGGTCGAGCAGGTATCCGAAGACTTCTTCGAGCACATTGAACAGATCCGCACCCGCGCCATCGCACGGCGTGAGAGTGGTGCGCCGCTGAGCGACCTCAGCGCGGCATTGCATGACCTGGCACCGGCCGAAGCAGAAGCCACCGTGCGCGCCTTCAGTACCTATTTCCAGGTGGTCAACATCGCCGAGCGCGTGCACCGCATCCGCCGTCGTCGTGACTACCAGCGCGCCGGCACCGCCGCGCCGCAGCCGGACAGCCTGCAGGACGCCCTGCAGCATCTGAAAAACCAGGGCGTCACCCTCGACGAACTGGCGCAGTGGCTGCCACGCATCGACATCGAACCGGTGTTCACCGCGCACCCCACCGAAGCGGTGCGCCGCGCGCTGCTGGAAAAAGAGCAGCTGATGGTGGCCAGCCTGGTGGATGCACTGGACGGTCAGCGCACCCCGGGTGAAGCGGCGGCCGATGCCGCCCGCTTCCGCATGGCGCTTACCGCTTCCTGGCAGACCACCGACTCCTCGCCGGTGCGGCCGACCGTGGATGACGAACGCGAACACGTCGGCTTCTACCTGGTGCAGGTGCTGTACCGGGTGATGCCGGTGCTGTACGAATCGCTGCAACAGGCGCTGCTCGATACCTATGGTGAGACGCTGCCGCTACCGCGCCTGCTGCGCTTCGGCACCTGGGTCGGCGGTGACATGGATGGCAACCCGAATGTCGATGCCCGCACCATTCGCAACACGCTGGATGCGCAGCGCCAGGCGGTGTTGGGGCGCTATCAGAAAGACCTGCTGCAGCTGGCCAGCCTGCTCAGCCAGAGCACCGAGCGGGTCGGGGTCAGTGATGCGCTGCAGGCGCAGGTCGCGCACTACCAGCAGCTGCTGCCGAACGTGACCTCGCGCCCGCGCCACGCTGACATGCCGTACCGCCTGCTCAACGACCGCATGCGCGCGCGCGTGCAGGCGACACTGGATGACGCCGACGGTGCCTACGCCGGCCCGCACGAGCTGGAACACGACCTGCAGCTGATCCTGGACAGCCTGCACGCCAACAAGGGTGATCACGCCGGCGGCTTTGCCGTGCGTCGCCTGCTGTGGCGCGTGCGCACGTTCGGCTTCCATCTGGCGCGGCTGGACGTGCGCCAGGAATCCAGCGTGCACGGTCGCGCGCTGGCCAGCGTGCTGGACGGACAGGAGGTCTGGGACAACGCCGACGCGCTGGCTCGTGCCGAACGTCTGGCCCCGTTCGCCAGTGGCGAGCAGACGCTGCCGCCCAGCACGGAAGAAGGTGGGCAGCGCCTGGACGCGGTGTTCGCCGCGCTGGCCGATGCGCGCCAGCGCCACGGCACCGACGCGCTGGGCAGCTACATCATTTCCATGGCCCACGACCGCAGCGACGTGCTGGCAGTGTTGGCGTTGGCACGGCGTGGCGGGCTGGTCAACGACGAAGGTGCTGTCCCGCTGGATATCGCGCCATTGTTCGAAACCGTTGACGACCTCAAGCGCGGCACCGACACGCTGCGCGACCTGCTCGCCGACCCGGTATACCGCGCCCACCTGCGCGCGCGCGACGACGTGCAGATGGTGATGCTGGGCTATTCGGACAGCGGCAAGGATGGCGGCATCGCCGCTTCGCGCTGGGGCCTGCAGCGGGCACAGGTGGAACTGCTGGAGGTCGCGGCAGAAACCGGCATCCGGTTGACCTTCTTCCACGGTCGCGGCGGTTCGATCAGCCGCGGTGGCGGCAAGACCACCCACGCGGTGGACGCCTCGCCGCGTGGCAGCATCGACGGACGCCTGCGCGTCACCGAGCAGGGCGAGGTGATCCACCGCAAGTACGGCATCCGCGCACTGGCGCTGCGTTCGCTGGAGCAGGCCACCGGGGCGGTGCTGCGCTCCAGCCTGCGCCCGCGTGCGCCCGAGCCGCGCGAAGACCAATGGCGTCCGGTGATGGACCTGATCGCCGAGCGCAGCGCGGCGGCCTATCGCGCCTTTGTCGGCCAACCGGATTTCATGCAGTACTTCCGTTTGGCCACGCCGATTGATGTAATCGAGCGCATGACCCTGGGCTCGCGCCCGTCGCGACGGCTCGGCCAGGATGCGGCGCTGGGCAACCTACGTGCGATTCCGTGGGTGTTCGCCTGGAGCCAGGCGCGCGCGGTGATCCCCGGCTGGTACGGGGTGGGCAGTGGCCTGCAGGCGGCGCTCGATGCGGGCCATGAAGAAACCCTGCACGAGATGGCGCGTGACTGGCCGTTCTTCAGCACCTTCCTGGACGACATCGCGATGGTGCTGTCCAAGGGCGACATCACCATTGCCGAGCAGTTCTCGCAGTTGTCTGGTCCGCTGCATAAGCGTTTCTTCCCGCAGATCGAGCAGGAACTGGCACTGACCGGGAAGCTGATCCTGGCGCTGACCGGGCAGAGCTCCCTGCTGCAGCACGATCAGCGACTGGCGTTGTCGATCCGGCTGCGGAATCCGTACGTGGACCCGATCAGTGTGCTGCAGGTGGACCTGCTCAAGCGCTGGCGTGAAAGCGGTGGTGAAGATGACGAGGTGCTGCGTGCGTTGGTGGCCTGCGTGAATGGCGTGTCGCAGGGTGTGCAGAATACGGGTTGAGTCCGGTCACGACCAACGGTCGTGACCTACCGATCGTCACTCCATCCGATACATCGATCATCGCCGCCGTCGGATACACCCGGTAGATCACGACCGTTGGTCGTGATCGCTCACCCCTCGGCCGACGGCGGATTCGACGCCAGCAACTCCCGCTGGCGCTGCTCCATTTCCGCCCGCAGCTGCCGGCGGATCAGCGCGGCCGCATGCCGGCGGCGCTGGTTGCTGCTGTCCAGTTCCAGCGGCGGCACCGGCGTGGGCTTGCCGTCGTCATCCACGGCGACCATCGTGAAGAAGCAGCTGTTGGCGTGGCGCACGCTGCGCTTCATGATGTCCTCGGCGACCACCTTCACCCCGATCTCCATCGACGAGGTGCCGGTGTAGTTCACCGAGGCCAGGAAGGTCACCAGTTCGCCCACGTGGATCGGCTCGCGGAAGGTGACCTGGTCGACCGACAGGGTCACCACGTAACGGCCGGCATAGCGGCTGGCGCAGGCGTAGGCGACCTGGTCGAGCAGGCGCAGCACCGCGCCGCCGTGGACCTTGCCGGAGAAGTTGGCCATGTCCGGCGTCATCAGCACGGTCATGGACAGCTGGTGGGATTTGAGTTCAGTGGTCATGCGCTCAACAGTGCCAGTTGCGCTTCCGATGGGAAACCCCGGGTCAGGTAGCGTGGCGGGTGCAGGTGGCGCGGGTCGCGCTCCAGCAGATCTCCCACAATCGCCATCGCCTTGTTCCAAGGCACCCGGATGATGGGGGGCTCGTCCTCCGCCGGGATCACCAGCGCCAGGTAGTCCGTCTGCGGAATCGAGGCATCCACGCCCTCGGTCCAGCTGGCAATCGAGATCCACTCTTCGCCAGCGGCAAACGCCATGTACGTCGCTACAAAGATGTCCACGCCATGGGCCTCATGCACGCGCTCAAGCAACTGCTTCTGCACGTGGTAAGCATCCTGGTTCAACGTCACGCGAAGCTGGCTCTGCTTCTGTCGCAGCGCCTCGGTGCTGGGTTCCTTTACGACAATGCGGCCGTCGTCATCGTGGCGCAGAAGTTCCCACGAGATCGCGCGGCCGGCCTTCACCTCTTCCAGTGCGATGTCGAACATCGCGAGCTGTGCGGCCTCGTCGTTCTCACCGGCGACCATCATCAGGTCGCGGGTCGCGAGCAGGACGACCGGTCGTCCTGAAACGGGGACCCGGTTCACCAGTTCGGGCAGCAGGGCACGGCTGCTGTCATAGCAGTCCTGCCAGTTGGCGCGGAACAGGCCGGGGGCGATGGGCTCGAAGGGTTCCTGCTCCTGCTCGCGCAGATTGCCACGCGCGATGTCGAGGGCTTCGTGCAGCGAGACGCCCCAGTCCGCAACCGGGCCGTCCGTCTTGGTCATCATGTGCTCGGGGTGATCGATGGCGATCAGCTCCACGCACTCTTCGGTGAGCTGGCGGTACTGAAGGGTGTTGGGTACGTCCCAGCCCTTCTGCACAATTTCTCCCAGCCGGACCTGCTCCAACTGCGAGGCGCTGCGGATGATGGGACGCAGCAATGGCCGGATCTCGTCCCAGGCCAGCTCGGTGTCATTGCTGGCGTGCATGGCGCGCACAAACTGGTCCAGCGCCTGCTGCTGCTTGCCGCGCTTGGCGCTGAGGTAGGCGTGATGGGCGTTGTGCAGGTTGAAATAAGCACCCTTGCCGACCTGCACGCGGAACAGTTCAGCGTCGTAGCTCAACGGCTGGGTGATGCCACTGCGGCGGGCGGTGCTCATGAAGCGTTCGGCGAACGCGTCGTTGTCCGGGGTGTGTTTGAACAGCTTGTCCAGCAGGCGGGATAACATGAGCGAGCATCCTTGATCGATGCTGCAAGTGTATCCGCGTAGTGACGCGCCATGCGCGTCTCGGGGGACATTCGGGCATCGCGATGACGCGCATGGCGCGTCACTACGCCAAAGAGAAGGGCCGCTTGCGCGGCCCTTCGTCTTTCTTACTTCAGCTTCGCGTCGGCGCGGAGGGCGGCGGCGCGGTCGGTCTTCTCCCAGGAGAAGGCCGTGGCGTTGACCGTTTCGCCAGCACCGTTGAGGTAGCTGAACTCCTTCGGCTTGCGGCCGAAGTGGCCGTAGGCGGCGGTCTGCTGGTACATCGGGTGGATCAGGTCCAGCATCTTGATGATGCCGTACGGACGCAGATCGAAGTGCTTGCGGATCAGCTTTTCGATCTTGTCATCGCTGATCTTGCCGGTGCCGAAGGTGGTGACCGAGATCGAGGTCGGCTCGGCCACGCCGATGGCGTAGGAGACCTGCACTTCGCAACGGTCGGCCAGGCCGGCAGCCACGACGTTCTTGGCGACGTAACGGGCGGCGTAGGCAGCCGAACGGTCGACCTTCGACGGATCCTTGCCCGAGAACGCGCCACCACCGTGACGGGCCCAGCCGCCGTAGGTGTCGACGATGATCTTGCGGCCGGTCAGGCCGCAATCGCCCACCGGGCCACCGATCTCGAACTTGCCGGTCGGGTTGATGTGGAACTTGGTGCCCTTGTGCAGCCACTTGGCCGGCAGCACCGGCTTGATGATCTCTTCGCGGACGGCCTCGATCAGGTCCTTCTGCTTGATGCCCGGGGCGTGCTGGGTCGACAGCACCACCGCGTCGATGGCCGCCACTTCGCCGTTTTCATAGCGCAGGGTGACCTGGCTCTTGGCATCCGGGCGCAGCCACGACAGCGGCGAGTTCTTCTTCTTGCGGATCTTGGCCTGCTGCTCGACCAGACGGTGCGACAGGTGGATCGCGGCCGGCATGTAGCTGTCGGTTTCGTTGGTGGCATAGCCGAACATCAGGCCCTGGTCGCCCGCGCCCATTTCTTCCGGCTTCTTGCGGTCAACGCCCTGGGCGATGTGCGGGGACTGCTTGCCGATCAGGTTCAGCACGCCGCAGGTGGCGCCGTCGAAGCCGACGTCGGAGCTGTCGTAGCCGATGTCCACGATGACCTTGCGGGTCAGCGCTTCCAGGTCGATCCACGCCGAGGTGGTGATTTCACCGGCGACGATGGCAACGCCGGTCTTGACCATGGTCTCGCAGGCCACGCGGGCGCGCTGGTCCTGGGTCAGGATCGCGTCCAGCACCGCATCGGAGATCTGGTCGGCAACCTTGTCCGGATGGCCTTCAGAGACCGACTCGGAGGTGAAGAGGTAGCTGGACATCAGGCTTAATATCCTTTGATTCGGATGGAAAGATGGGCGCGAATGATACACGGCCAGTCGCGCCATTGCATTGTGGCCCAGCGGGGGTTGCCCGTGGTTAAGCCGGCGTGCCCGCCCGGAAAGCCCGCTGTTACGGCATTAGGGCCCAGCATCGGGGGCCAGTGTTCCATCCGCGTGACGGCCGCCGGGCCCGCCGTGTCATCAATCTGCCGCCAAACCGCCACCTGACTGCCGCCTCCCGGGTTCAGGCTTCGCCCAGCCAACCGTCCGTGGGGCCGCCGTGCAGGAACTCGAACAGCGTCTGCAGCAACGTTTTCCCGATTGGTTCCGCGGCCGTCGCGGGCACCTGGCCCGCCCGCTGCTGCGCGGGGTGGGGCGCTGGTCCCGGCTTGACCGGGTCGACGCCTTCCTGCGTCAGCACGCGGGAGTGCGCGGTTTCGACTTCGTCGCTGCGGGTCTGGATTTCCTCGACAGCCGCTACCAGGTGGACCCCGCCGAACTGGCCCGCATCCCGTCCACCGGCCGGCTGCTGATCGTGGCCAACCACCCGTCGGGGGCGCTGGATGCGCTCGCGCTGCTGGATGCGGTGGGCCGGGTGCGGCGCGACGTGCGGATCGTGGCCAACGACCTGCTGGGGGCCATCGGCCCGCTGCAGGACCTGCTGCTGCCGGTGCGGATGCTGGGCGGCAAGATCCAGCGGGCCAGCCTGCAGGCAGTGGAGCAGGCGCTGGCGGCCGAGCAGTGCGTGATCGTGTTCCCGGCCGGGGAGGTCTCGCGCCTGTCATTGCAGGGCATCCGCGACGGGCGCTGGCAGCGCGGCTTTGTCCGTTTCGCCCGTGCAGCCGGTGCCCCGGTGCTGCCGGTACGGGTGCAGGCACGCAACTCGGCGCTGTTCTATGGGGCGTCCACCTTCTTCAAACCGGCCGGTACGGCCCTGCTCGCGCGGGAGATGTTCGCCCGCCGTGGGAGGCCACTGCGGTTGCGCATCGGCACGCCGATGACGCTGGGCCAGGGCGATCCCGGGCAGCAGCTGAAAGCGGTACGGCAGGCGCTCTATGCCCTGGGGCGCGGCGCACAGGCCGCCCCGCTTGCGACGCCGGCTTGCGGCCCGGAGCCGCTGGCGGCCCCGATCGCCCCCGCGCAGGTCGCCTGCGCCATCGCCGCCGCCAGCGTGCTCGGCCAGACCGGCGACGGCAAACACATCCTGTTGGCACGCTGCGCGGCCGACTGTCCGCTGCTGCTGGAACTGGGAAGGCTGCGCGAACTGACCTTCCGCCAGGTGGGCGAAGGTACCGGCCGCAGCCGCGACCTGGACGCCTTCGACCTGCGCTACGAGCACATCGTGATCTGGGACGGTGCCGCCCAGCGTGTGGCCGGTGCCTACCGCATCATGCGCGGCGCGCAGGCACTGGCCCGCGATGGGCTGGCCGGTCTCTACAGCGCCGCGCTGTTCCGCTACGCCGATGACGCCATTCCGCGCATTGCCGAAGGCCTGGAGCTGGGGCGCAGCTTTGTCGTGCCGGATTACTGGGGCAGCCGCAGCCTGGACTACCTGTGGCAGGGCATCGGCGCCTATCTGCAATGTCGCCCGGGCATCCGCTATCTGTTCGGCGCGGTGTCGATCAGCGCCGCACTGCCGCGCGAGGCCCGCGAGCAGCTGGTGGCGTATTACCAGCGCTACTTCGGGGCGGGCGTCGGGCTGGCCGAGTCCAACCAGCCGTTCCAGTACTTCGCTGCGCCGCCGAGCTTCGGTGAGCTGGACGCGGGAGCAGCGTTCGATGTGCTCAAGGCCAACCTGGCGGCGCTGGGTACCGGCGTGCCCACCCTGTACCGGCAATACACCGACCTGTGCGAACCCGGCGGCGCGCGCTTCCTCGCGTTCGGGGTGGACCCGGACTTCAGCGATTCCATCGACGGGCTGATCGAAGTGGACCTGCAGGCGATACGCCCGAACAAGCGCAAACGCTACCTGCGCCCGGCGGCGGTGTCGGCATGAAGCCGGTGACACTGCTGCCGCCGCACCGTCGCGCGGTGTTCCTGTCGGACGTACACCTGGGCTCGCGCCACTGCCATGCGGCCGAGCTGGCGCAGTTCCTGCGCGGACTGCGCTGCACCCAGTTGTACCTGGTCGGCGACATCATTGATCTGTGGTGGCTGGCGCACCGTCGCGCCGCCTGGCGGCCTTCGCACAGCGCGGTGATTGAAGCGCTGCATGCGCTGCGCCGTGCCGGCACCGAGATCATCTACATTCCCGGCAACCACGATGCGTCGCTGCGACAGATGTGCGGGTTGATGCTGCCCGCCATGCAGGTGCGGCGTCGCGCCATCCACACCACCGCTGACGGTCGCCGCCTGCTGGTGGTGCATGGGGATGACTACGATGGCGTGACCCATTTCGGTGGGCTGCAGGAAAAGTTCGGTGACTGGCTGTATTACCGCATTCTCACCGGCAATCACCTGCTCAATGCCGCGCGCCGACGGCTGGGCATGCGCTACTGGTCGTTGTCCGAATTCCTGAAGCGGCAGAGCAGTGCCGCCGAGCGCTACATCGAGCGCTTCGTGCAGGCCGGGTTGGACGACGTGCGCCGGCGCGGGTTGGATGGGATCGTGTGCGGGCATATCCATCGCGCGGCATTGGTTGAACGCGACGGGCTGGTGTATGCCAATGACGGGGATTGGGTGGAAAGCCTGACCGCCTTGGCCGAAGACCCGGATGGCACGTTGCGGCTGCTGGATCACCACGGCCAGCCGCGTAGTGACACGCCATGCGTGTCTCCACGCGACATCTGGCACCGCGATGACACGCATGGCGTGTCACTACGACCGGGGCGCGCGATTGCGTGACACGACACCACGCGGAATGATTACCATCGGCAGATGGATTCCCTCTCCCAGATCGTTCTTGGCGGTGCCATCGCTGCCGCCATCGCTCCCGCCGGCCACCGCCGCGCGGCCCTGCTAGCCGGTGCCGCCCTCGGCACCCTGCCGGACCTCGACGCCCTGGTGCTCGCGTTCACCGCCACCGACCCGGTTGCGGTGATGACCGAACACCGCAGCTACAGCCATTCGCTGCTGGTGCTGCCGTGGGTCGCCGCGTTGATCTGGTGGGGCTTCAAACGCTTCGGCAAAGGTCGTGTCGCGGAGTCACCCGTGCGCTGGTTCTGGGCAATCCTGCTCGCGCTGGTCACCCACCCGGTGCTGGATGCGTTCACCGTCTACGGCACCCAGCTGTGGTGGCCGTTCACCCCGCCGCCCACGATGTGGTCCAGTGTCTTCATCATCGACCCGCTGTACACGGTGTGGCTGCTGCTGGCCTGCATCGTGGCGTGGTTCGCACGCGCGCGCCCGCTGGCCCAGCGTGCACTGGTCGCAGGGCTGGTACTGAGCACCGGCTACCTGGGCTGGTCGCTGCTGGCCAAACACCAGGTTGAGCGCGAAGCCGACCGCGCGCTGGCCGCCATGGGCCTGGGCAATGCCCCGCGTTTCTCCGTCGCCACCCCGTTCAACACGGTGCTATGGCAGGTGGTCGCGATGACCCCGAGTGGCTATGTGATCGGCGAACGTTCGGTGATCGCGGACAAGGGGCCGATGACGTTCCGGGGGTATCCGTCGAATGTGCAGGCATTGCGCCAAGCCGCCGACATCCCGGCCGTGGCTCGGCTGAACTGGTTCAACCGCGGCTTCATGCGTGCGCAGGTGGTGGACGGCCAGTTGCAGCTCAGCGACCTGCGCATGGGGCTGGAGCCGGATTACACCTTTACCTTCGCGGTGGCGAAGCAGCAGGGCGAGGGCTGGGAAGCGATCACCCCGCAACAGCTGCGCCCCGCGTATGAGGGGGATGAAGGACGCGAACGCGCCAAGCGGCGTTTCGGCACGCTGTGGCAGCGCATGTGGCATCAAGCCCCGGCCGACGGCGTGGCGCGCTGACTATCTGGGGGCGTGGCTCTACGGCGGTCAATAAACCGTCGCGCGCGCCTGCACGAACGAGAAGAAAAACACCGCGTTCGGATCGTTCTGCACCAGCCCGAACTCCTGGCGCATGCCGTCCACTGTGGCCTGATCCACCAGCCCGGCTTCCAGCAGCGGCTCGGCCGCCGACAGCAGCAACTGCTCCCAGAACGCAATCATGGTCTTGCGCCGCGCCGGTTCGCGGTTGTCCAGGTGAATGGTCTTGATCTCGGTGTGCACGTCGCGGAAACCACCGGCCAGCAGCAGGTTGCCGAGCTTGGCCCCGACAAACGGGTCGCCGCCGTGGTCGTACTGGAAGTCATTGAACGCCATCCAGTAGCGCCAGATGTGCGGCGAATACGGGTCGAGCAGGAACGAAGCGTTCATCACCTCGGTCACATACACCGGCGAACCCGGCACCAGCACACGACGCACTTCACCGAGCACGCGCGCGGGCGAGGGCACATGCTCCAGCATCCAGCACAGGAAGGCCGAATCGAACTCGCGCGGGCCGAACGGAAGGTTGCCGGCGTCGGCCTGCTGCAGGGTGTAGCGCTCGCTGCACCACGGGGTCTTTTCCAGATTCTGGCGCGCAGTGGCCAGCTGGGCCTCGCTCAGATCCACGCCGGTGACATGCAGTTCCGGGAAACGGCGCAGCAGGATCTCGGTCTGCGCGCCCACGCCGCTGCCGACTTCCAGCAGCTTGCGCGCGCCGGTGTAGTCGATGCTGTTGAAGATGGTCGACTCGAGCAGACGGGACTGAACGACCAGGCGATGCTGTTCGGTATCAGAGAAGCCGTGCAGATAGGTGGGGGAGGCGATGGGAGGCGTCATGGCAATCACACAGATCTCGGGGGTCTGTGACCCCGGTAGCGTCGAGCACTGCTCGACGAATGTCGGATTCAGGCAGCAAATGACAACGGCTGTCCCGCTGCCAAGGCATCAAAGTAGTCCCGCGTCAGCGCAACCTGCTGCGCGGCATCTTCAGCCCGGTTGACCACCGCACGGAACGCGGCATTCTCCGGCCGATCCTTGGCGTACCAGCCCAGATGCTTGCGCGCGATGCGCACGCCCTGGGCCTCGCCGTAGAAGTCGTGCAGCGCGTGCAGATGTCCGAGCAGGATGTCGCGCACCTCGACCAACGTCGGCGGCGGCAGTTCTTCGCCGGTAGCCAGGTAATGCGCCACTTCGCGGAAGATCCACGGCCGGCCCTGGGCGGCGCGGCCGATCATCACCGCATCCACGCCGGTCTGGGCGAGCACCTGGGCGGCCTTCTGCGGCGAATCAATGTCGCCGTTGGCGAGCACCGGAATGCGCAGGGCGTCCTTGATGGCGGCGATGGTCTCGTACTCGGCGCTGCCGGTGTAATGCTGGTCGCGGGTGCGGCCATGCACGGCCAGCGCGGCAATGCCGCTGTCTTCGGCGATGTGCGCGATGCGCGGGCCATTGCGATGGTCGCAGTCCCAGCCGGTGCGGATCTTCAGGGTGACCGGCACGGGCACGGCGTTGACCACGGCGGTGAGGATGCGGGCCACCAGGTCCTCATCGCGCATCAGGGCGGAGCCGGCCCAGGCATTGCACACCTTCTTGGCGGGGCAGCCCATGTTGATGTCGATGATCTGCGCGCCGTGGTCGACGTTGTAGCGGGCCGCGTCGGCGAGCTGGGCCGGTTCGGTGCCGGCGATCTGCACGCTGATCGGGGCGGGTTCGCCGGCGTGGTCCATGCGGTGGATGGACTTGCGGGTGTTCCAGAAACGGGGGTCGGAGATGGTCATCTCCGAGGCAGCCAGTCCCGCGCCGAGCCGTTTGCACAGCAGGCGGAAGGGCTTGTCGGTGACGCCGGCCATGGGCGCAAGCACCACGTTGGGCTGGATGGAATAGGGGCCGATCTGCATGGTCGGCATTGTAGTGCGCCGGGCGTTGGCCGGGCGTGCCGGTCATGGAACGCTGGGGTGACCGACGCCGCGGAAAAGAAAAACGGCGCTTCCGCGCCGTTTTTCAGTTGGTCTCAACCACCTTCCGGTAGGTCTCGACCGTTGGTCGAGACGCTCTTAGACGTCCGCCGGGGTGAAGTGCGGCATGGCCACAGCCGCGCCTTCCTTCTCGGTCGAACGGCCGGCGAACTGATTGGCGAAACGCACATGGCGGGCGAACGCGGCACCGGGGTCCTGGGCCATAGAGGCCACCAGGGCACCGTTGAAGGCGTCGCCGGCACCGGTGGTGTCGGCCACCTGCACCTGTTCGGCACCCACGCGGTAGTACGGCTGGGTGTCGCCGCGCAGGGTGTCTTCGTCGTGCGAGACGAACACGCCCACCGCGCCCAGGGTGACCACCACGGTGCCGTTGCCGACCAGCTTGCGGCACAGCGCGTGCAGGCTGGCACCGTCGAGCGCGGCCACGTTGTCGGCGTCGATGCGCTCGCCCACGTGGCGGCCGAGCAGGGCGGCGAACTCGGTTTCGTTGGGGGTGAGCACGTCGGCCAGCTTGAGCAGGCCGATGCTGGACGGAGCGTCGGCCGGGGCCGCATTGAGCACGGTGGTGGCACCGCCTTCACGGGCGATGGCCAGGGCCGCTTCAATGGTTTCCACCGGTGATTCCAGCTGCGCCAGGACAACCTTGGCACCGGCCAGCAGCGGGCGCTGCTGTTCGATGAAGGCGGTGCTGAGGGCGGCGTTGGCACCGGGGCCGATCACGATGGTGTTGCGGCCACGGGCGTCCACATAGATGCCGCCGGTACCGGTGGGCTCGGCGCTGGCTTCAGCGGTCAGCTCGAAGCCGTCCTGGGCAGCCAGGCCACGCGCCATGGCACCGCCGGCGTCGTCGCCGAGGGCGCACAGGAAGGTGGTGGCGGCACCGGCGCGGCGGGCCGCGACGGCCTGGTTGAAGCCCTTGCCGCCGGGGCCGGTGCTGTAGCGGCCGGCAATGGTCGCACCCGGGGCGGGAAGCGACTCGCAACGCCAGACATGATCCACGTTGAAGGAACCGACTACGACGACACTGCTACTCATAAAGATTGTTTCTCTAAAACGGATATCAGCTGAAATGCGTCAGCACGCCGGCAATGGTCGCCGTCATGAAGGTGGCGATGGTGCCGCCCAGCACCGCCCGCAGACCGAACTTGGCCAGGTCATGGCGGCGCTCCGGGGCCAGACCACCAATACCACCAATCTGGATCGCAATGGAGCTGAAATTCGCGAAACCGCACAGGGCGTACGTTGCGATCAGCCGGCCTTCATCCGAAAGGGTCATTCCCGGCACCTGGCCGTTGACGATTTTGGACAGTTCCGAGTACGCGACGAACTCGTTCAGCACCACTTTCTGGCCGATCAGCGAGCCCACGGTGGTGGCATCGGCCCACGGCGTACCGATCACCCAGGCAATCGGGGCCAGCAGGTAGCCGAACAGGGTGGCCAGGTCGGTCGGGCGGCCGAGCAGGTCCTGCAGGCCGGTCACCTGGCCGAACCAGGTCAGCGGGGCGTTGAGCAGGGCGATCAGGGCGATGAAGGCCAGCAGCATGGCACCGATGTTCAGCGCCAGCTTCAGGCCATCGCCGGCACCGGCCGCGGCGGCGTCGATGATGTTGCTGGAGGTCTTCTCCACTTCCATCTTGACCGTGCCGCGGGTCAGCGGGGTGCCGGTTTCCGGCACCAGCAGCTTGGCCACGACCAGGGGGGCCGGGGCGGCCATGATGCTGGCGGCCAGCAGGTGCTTGGCGTAGAACGCCTGCTGCACCGGGTCGCTGCCGCCCAGCATGCCCACGTACGCGGCCAGCACGCCGCCGGCGATGTGGGCCATGCCGCCGATCATCATGGTGATCAGCTCGGACTGGGTCATCTTGGCGATGTACGGGCGCACCGTCAGCGGCGCTTCGGTCTGGCCGATGAACACACTGGCGCAGACGCTGGTGGTTTCCGCACCGGACACGCGCATGATCTTGGTGATCGCCCAGGCCATGGCGCGCACGATCGCCTGCATGACGTTGAGGTGGTACATCACCCCCATCAGTGCAGAGAAGAAGATGATGGTGGGCAGCACCTGGAAGGCGAAGATGAAACCGTACTGTTCGGTGTTCATCAGGCTGCCGAAGATGAAGCTGGAGCCTTCATTGACGAAGCTCAGCACCTTCACGAAGCCCTTGCCCAGCCAATCGAACACGTCACGGCCACCCGGGATCAGCAGCACCACGGCGGCGAAGGCGATCTGCAGGCCGATGCCGGTGGCGACCAGCCGCCAGTCGACCGCACGCTTGTTGTTGGAGAACAACCAGGCGATACCGATCAGCACCACCAGACCAAACAGGCCGAAGCCGATCCTGCCCAAACCTTCGACCATGAGAAGCCCCCCTGGGGCACCGCGAAAAACGGGAAGCCTATAGTGGTGGCCGGGGCGGGGCAAGAAAAAGCGCCGGGCCAAGGGCGAACGGCCGCGATCGGGCAAGCATCCGCAAGGGTTTGCGCCCGTTTGGAGGCTAAACTGGTTCACATCGTTCAGGTTCGCCGCGCGGCCTGGCTTCCCGTTTTCCGCAGGAGACACACATGCATTACCGCCGCCTGGGCTCGACCGGCCTGAAGCTTTCCGCCCTGTCCTTCGGGGCCTGGGTGACCTTTGGCGACCAGATCGGCCGCGACGAGGCACGCAACCTGATCGCCACCGCCTGGGACAACGGCATCAACTTCTTCGACAACGCCGAGGGCTATGCGCGCGGCCGCGCCGAACAGGTGATGGGTGACGTGATTGCCGACCTACGCCTGCCGCGCGATGGTTACTGCGTGTCCAGCAAGGTGTTCTTCGGCTCCGTGGACGACCCGCGCCCGACCCAGCACGGGTTGTCGCGCAAGCACGTCACCGACGCCTGCCACGCCGCGCTCAAGCGCCTGCGGGTGGACTACCTGGACCTTTATTACTGCCACCGCCCGGACGCGGACACCCCGATTGCCGAGACCGTGCTGGCGATGGACACCCTGATCCGCCAGGGCAAGGTGCTGTACTGGGGCACCTCGGAGTGGTCGGCCGCGCAGATCCAGGAGGCGGTGGACTTTGCCCGTTCCCAGCACCTGCACCTGCCGTCGATGGAGCAGCCGCAGTACAACCTGCTGCACCGCCAGCGGGTAGAAGAGGAATATGCCCCGCTGTACGCCGACCCAGGCATCGGCACCACCATCTTCTCGCCGCTGGCCTCGGGCCTGCTGACCGGCAAGCACAACGCCGGCATGGAACCAGGCTCGCGCCTGGGCCAGCAGGACATGGGCTGGCTGCGCGACCTGGTGCTGGGCGATGCGGCCGAGCAACGCCTGCAGCAGGTGCGCCGCTACACCGAGCTGGCCGCCGAGCTGGGCTATTCCCCGGCCGAGCTGGCCATTGCCTGGTGCCTGCGCAACCCGAACGTGTCCAGCGTGATCCTCGGGGCCAGCCGGGTGGGGCAGCTGGAGCAGAACCTGCGCGCGCTGGAGGTGCAGCTGGATGAGGCCGCGTGGAAGCAGGTGGAGGCAGTGTTTACCTGAGGCGGATGTAGGGTTCGATTCGCTGAGAAACGCGGGTGTGGGATTCGTAGAGCCGGGCTTGCCCGGCTGCTTTTTGCGCGGACCTTCAGCCGGGCAAGCCCGGCTCTACAACGGCGTGCCCCCAGACATCTCGTCGATAGCCCCCATTCACCCATTCCAATAGGCTCCATCTATCGAAATCCTCGAACTCGATAGGCAAAATCTTCAACGAAGTTGAGAATGGGTGTTGATTGTCAACTGAGAATCATTATCATTTAACTCGTCCCACGCACGAGTCCAGACTAATGACCACTCAAGCCGCTGTACTGCTGCGCCCCGAAACCCTGACCCTGCGCGACCGTCCGGTCCGTGCGGTCCCGGCCGAAGATGTGATCGACAGCGAAGCCCTGCTCAAGGGCCGCCGCGAAATCCTGATCCAGCATGGCGATCGCTTCTATCGCCTGCGTCATACCAGCAACGACAAGCTGATCCTGACCAAATGACGTCGGCGGCGGGGCCGGCATCCCTCCCACCGGTCCCGCGCGCCGCGCACGGCTCTCTCCCCCTCGACGCTTCGCCTGCGCGCCGCGATGTGCGGTCGTGGGTGTCGGTCGAGGGCCCTCCTTCTGTGTCCAGCTGAATTCTGCCAACCATGACCCGTTCCGATCTGCCGGCCTGCGGCCGCGGTATCCGTTTGCCGGCAAGCGGCCGGCACTACCTGGCTGCGGCTGTTGCCGTGGCACTGTTGCCGTTGACCGCCCATGCCGCGCCTGACGGTGCCGCCGATGCGCGCGAATTCGACCGCGTGCAGGTCACCGCCACGCGCACCGAGCGCGCGCTGAGCGACGTGGCCGCCACGGTTGATGTGATCGACCGCGAGCAGCTGGACAATCATCTGGTCAACAACATCAAGGACCTGGTGCGCTACGAACCCGGCGTGTCGGTCACCGGCAGTCCGGCGCGCTTCGGCCTGGGTGGCTTCCGCATCCGCGGGCTGGACGGCAACCGCGTGCTGATCCAGACCGACGGCATCGCCATGCCCAAGGCATTCAGCATCGGCAGCTTCTCCGACGCCAACCGCAACTTCACCGACCTGGAAACGCTCAAGCGCGTGGAAATCGTGCGCGGCCCGGCCAGCGCGCTGTACGGCTCGGATGCCCTTGGCGGCGTGGTGGCCTTCGTCACCAAGGACCCGAACGATTACCTGACGGACGACAAGAACAGCTACGTCGGCCTGAAGTTCGGCTACGACGGCGAATGGAAGGGCCTGCTCGGCAGCGTCACCACCGCGTTCGGCGGCGACCATTGGAGCGGCATGGTGAACTTCAATCACCGCCAGGGTCAGGAAACCGAAAGCATGGGCGAGGTGCGCAGCAATGACCGCACGCGCACGGCGGCGAACCCGCAGGACCGCGACGGCCGCAGCGTGCTCAGCAAGCTGGTTTACGCGCCCAACGAGGACCAGCGCTTCAAGCTGACCGTGGAAGGCAACGAAGACAGCGTCGACACCGACGTGCTGTCGTCGGTTGACCGCACCACCACCACCGGCATGCAGGCGCGCGACCACCAGACCCGCGCGCGGGTGTCGTTCGCGCATGAGATGGACAATGTGGGTGCAGGCTTTGCCGACAGCCTTTCCTGGCAGCTGTACCGCCAGGACAGCGAGACCACCCAGCGCACCGACGAAACCCGTTCCAACCGCACCTCGCGCCACCGCGAATTCAACTTCGACCAGCGCGTGTACGGCCTGCAGGCGGTGTTCCACAAGGGCCTGGAAACCGGCAGCGTCAGCCATGAACTGACGTACGGCCTGGAAGGCACCTGGACCGAAACGCGGCAGAAGCGCGACGGCTACCAGGTGCTGGCCAACGGCCAGATCAGCACCACCATCCTGCCGGATGCGTTCCCGGTGCGCGACTTCCCGATCAGCAAGACCACCGAGCTGGGCCTGTACGTGCAGGACGAAATGCGCTTCGCCGACGGCCGTCTGTCGCTGGTGCCGGGCGTGCGCGTGGATCACTACGAACTGCGCCCGGACGTGGATGCGATCTTTGCCGCGGACAACCCGGGCATGGCGGTGTCCGACCTGACCAAGACCAGCGTGTCGCCGAAGCTGGGCATGGTGTGGCGCTTCGCTACTGACTGGTCGCTGTTCGCCGGCTACTCGCACGGCTTCCGCTCGCCGCCGTACAACGACGTCAACCTGGGCTTCACCAACGTGATGTTCGGGTACACCGCCATCCCGAACCCGGATCTGAAGCCGGAAACCAGTGACGGTTTCGAGCTGGGTGTGCGCTATCTGACGCCGGCTGCCTATGTCAGCGTCAGCGGCTACTACAACGACTACAAGGACTTCATCGAGTCGCAGCGCCAGGTCGGCATCAACGACCAGGGCCTGATCGTGTTCCAGTCGCAGAATGTGGCCGATGCGGAGATCTACGGTGCTGAGGTGAAAGCTGGCGTGGATTTCGGCGAGCTGAGCGCTGCCCTGGCAGGCTGGTCGTTGAACGGTGCGGTGGCCTGGTCGCGTGGCCAGAACAAGACCGAAGACGTACCGCTGGCCTCGATTGATCCGCTGCGCGGCACCCTGGGCCTGGCCTACGACCGCGACAGCTGGGGCGTGGAGCTGGCCGGCACCTTTGCCCGCCGCAAGGACCGCCTGCCCAGCGCCACCACCTTTGCCCCGGCCGGTTACGGCGTGCTGGATCTGATGGCGCACTGGGAGTTCGCGCCCGGCGCGAAGTTCAACGTCGGGGTGTTCAACCTGGGCGACCGCACGTACATCGATTACTCGGCGATCACCACCGCGCTGGCGACCAACAGCACGGTGATCGACCGCTACACCAATCCCGGCCGGAATGTTTCGGCCAGTCTCTCCGTCAGCTGGTAGCCGCCATGAGCCGAGCCCTGTCCGCCCTGCGTTCTTCCGATCGGTACCTGCGCCCCGCCCAGCTGCCTTCTCCGGCGCAGCTGGCGGCCTTGGGCACCGTCCTTTGCCTGTATCGCCCCGAAAGCAGCGAGCTGGGCGGTTGGCAGCATGCGGTTTCTGCCCACGCCTGCCAGGGCGTGGACAGCGAGGGCATCCGCGAAAGCCTGTGCTTCGCCGATGCGCGCGGCCGCTGCTGCTGGCGGCTGTACCTGCTGCCCGACAGTGACTTCCTGGCCTGGGACCGACTGGTGTCGGCCTACCCGGCGCGCCCGGAACAGGCGTTTGAGGGCGGCGTAGCCGAGCGCCTGTGGCGGCGGCTGGCGACCAAGCTCGGCAACGAGACGTGGCGGATGTGTGCGCTGCGGTTGCAGGTGGGCGAGGGCAATCGTCTGGCGGCCAGCCTGGCGTCGTTGTCGTCGCTGGGTGCGGCGACCGCGCGCCGTATTGCCGATGTGGAAGGAGCCGAAGGCGAGCTATGGACGGACACGGCCGGTTTTTCCGCAGCGGCCACACCGCTGCTACACCTTTCGTCACTCCGCCCTTCCTGAGACATATCCATGAACTTCAAGATGCCGGCACACGACCAACGGTCGTGCGCTACCGTAAAGGCACATCCGGCGACCACAGGTAGGTCCCGACCGTTGGTCGGGACGGCGCTGGCGCTGCTTGCCGCCAGCGGCATGGCCCACGCCCAGCCCTCCGACATCAAGCGCGACCACGACAGCATCCTGGCGATGCAGGGCGAGTACATCGTGGACTTCGCCTTCGATGAGACCGTGCTGCTGAAGCCGGGCTACGAGCGCGCACCGGCGGTGCGCAGCGGTGGCAATGAAGTGGTGATCGTGGTGGAAGACACGCCGCAGCGGATCGTGCTGCAGCACATTCTGGTGGACGGCAAGAGCGGCCACGTGACCAAGCACTGGCGTCAGGACTGGGTGTATGAAGCGCCGAACCGTTTCGAGTTCAGCGCCGACCAGACCTGGCAGGTGCGGACGATTCCGGCAGCGGTGAATGCGGGCGCGTGGACGCAGTGCGTGTACGAAGTGAGCGATGCCCCGCGCTATTGCGGTACGGGCAAGTGGGACTACAGCAACGGTGTGGCGACCTGGACCAGCGACCTGAGCTGGCGTCCGCTGCCGCGCCGCGAGTACACGCGCCGCAGTGACTACAACGCACTGGCGGTGATCAACCGGCACACGCTGACGCCGAATGGCTGGACCCACGAGCAGTTCAACACGAAGATCCTGCGCGGCGCGGATGGCAGCCAGCAGGAGATCGCGCGCGAGTTCGGCTTCAACGATTACAACAAGACCACGGACGTGGACTTCAAGCCGGCCTACGATTACTGGAAGGCGACGGCCGATTACTGGGGCAAGGTGCGCCAGCGCTGGGACGGTTTCCTCGGCCAAGCCCCGGGCGTGCATCTGAAGACCAAGCTGGACGGCATGGCAATGATCATCCCGCTGTTCACCCAGGCCCAGGAGCTGCAGGACGGCAAGAAAGTCAAGGACGCGCAGATCGACGCCGTGTTCAAGCAGTGGGTAGAAAAAGCCCCGGCCGACTCCGCGCGCTGACTCGCCCCGGGCTGGGACACCGGGGCTTGGGGGACTGCGGTGTGGGACTGGCTGTGTGGGATGGGGTGTGGGATCGGGGGCGTTGGACTGCGGGGAAAGCGGGGCGGTCTGCTTCTTGCTTTGGTGGGATCGGTCGAAAGACCATCGCACGGACTCTCTCCACGACCGGTAACGACATGAAATCACCGACACCGAAGGCACCGGGCATAGCCCGGTGCCTTCATGCATTTGAGCGAACAGCCCTCAGTTCACTGATCCCCTGGCTGGGCGGGTCAAGGCGGGCGTTCCGGGGGACGGCGTGAATCCGTCCATGGAGCCTCGATCGCCGCATCCATGCGGCTCACGCCCCCTCCAGCCCACCCCGACCCACCTTCGACATGGATCGGTGGCCGCAGGAAATCAAACGCAAACGCACTCGCGGTCCAATTACGACGCACACTCCATCGCGCTACCTCCCGAAAAACCAAACCCACATCACAAATCCGCGCATCCATCCCACGCTGCCGATCACCCAAATCCGTGCCAACCCCGTCATGTCCCCGGTGTCATGCGCCGAACGCGACACGCAAATTGCATCGGCATATCGAAAACGCAAAAATCGATAGACAACATCAATCGTTGATCGATGTTCGTTTGCTGCAGGCTTGTCCTCAAGGAGCGTAGTAACTCCGAATCAAACGATCGTTGTCCTGCGTTGGATCAATCGTCCCGCGTCGTGAGGATGGCTAATACAACACCCCCATTGGGGAAATACGCCTTGCCGTTTCGTTTGGTTCACGGTTACTAACCTCCCGACCTCCTCGCCACCCCGGCGAGGAGGCACATCGAAGAGGATATTGTCGTGATCGAAGATCCAGTCTGGGTGCGTGCGAAGACGAGCGCTGAGTTGCGCAGTAGTTTCAAACAGGTGCTGAAGCACACGAAGTACAGCCCGTCAGAGGCGATTCGTCTGTTCATGAGGAAGACGATTGAGCTGGGCCCGAAGGACGTCCGTAAGGCCTGTGTGGATGTCGCCAGAAATCTCGGCAAACCGGGGAGTTCAGGCATTCCTGACAAATCTGGTCATCCGGACAATTCGATCAATTCCGGCACTTTGGGCAGTTCGGGCAACTCGGACAACCCGGGCAACTCGCGCGATCCTGACGCACGGTAGGGTCGCACGACAGTCGACCGCCGATAACGTCCATCGCTGCTGTAGGGCATGACCTGCGAACGGAGAAGCGCGCCTCCGTACAAGGTCACTCGTTACCGTGCGGATCACCGATATCGGCCGTCGTCTATCGACCGACGCTACCAAAGCGAGCATTCCCCCGAATCCCGCGATCCAGCCGATCCAGCCGAACGCGTCGCGCGTGAGCGGCATGTCAGACATGGCGCACACATCCCGCAGCGGAAGCGAATGATCGATTCTCGGTAGCGCGCGGTGTGGTCGTGTCCGCTACTGCGTCTTTCCCAGCATGGAGTAGTTCTGCATGAAGATCTCCGGCATGTTCACCACGTTCGTTGGGGTCATCGCTGCGTTTCAAGGTGCAAGAGGGGCACCCACTCCAACACCAGACCGCAGCACCAGCACCGATATCACTCTCACCGGCATATCGAACGGCCCCATCCCGCCCGATATACAAGCCGCCGTGCAGCGCAACTACGGTGCCTGCCAACAGCGGCTGGACCAGAATCCGCGCATCACCGGTGCCATGACCGAGACAGCAAGGCGTGCGGTATGCGTGGCAGAGGCGGGGGTTGGTACTGCCTTCGAGGAATCGCTGAAGAGCAGAATGCCGGGCAATACGCCTGAAATCCGCACCATGCTGCATCGTCAGCTGGAAGCGCGGTCCGAAAACCCGTTCGGGGATATCGAATCTGCTGGGTACGCCCCGGAGAAGTTGCTGGGGCTCAATTTCAATGATTACAAGGAAAGCCAGACGTCGTACTACGCCAACAATCTGGCCGAGCAGGTTGAGTTCCTCGCCCGCTACATCCCTGAGCAGGAACGCAGCTCATTGGTCGATGCACGGCGGGCATTCCATCAGCCCGCATGCCGGAAGGCCTGGGCGGCGACGAGCGGCAAGTGGGTCCGCGCGGAAATCAGCAAGCGCCTGGTGTTTGCCGACATGCGAGGCGTGCTCAAGCCCGAATCGATGGACCGCATACAGATCCAGGATTTGAAGGGTGACCTGGAAGACATGCAGTTCGGCAACTCCGCGCTGAAACGGCGCATGCTCAATGATGCGTTGACCGAGCTGGTGCGGCAGCATCAGGCGGCGGTTGTTCCAGCTTAGCGCCGGGCTTCGCCCGGCCACCCGACCAACGGTCGGGTGCTACCGGATGGGCCGTCGCCCGTGAGGTGCCCCGATCAGGTCTGGCCGGCCGTTATTCCTTGAACATCAAAAACGCCGCAATCACGATCAGCCCGAACGCGGCGTAATGGTTCCACTTCAACGGCTGGTCCAGGTAGAACGCGCTGAACACCGCGAACACCACCAGGGTGATCACCTCCTGCATGCCCTTCAGCTGCGGCGCGGAATACACCGCGCTGCCGAGCCGGTTGCCGGGCACCTGCAGGCAGTACTCGAAGAAGGCGATGCCCCAGCTGACCAGAATCACCGTCATCAACGGCGCGCTCTTGTACTTCAGGTGCCCGTACCAGGCGAAGGTCATGAAGATGTTGCTGCCAACCAGCAGCAGCACCGGGTAGAGGTAGGAGGCGAAAGAGGTGCCGGGCATTGCGGGAACTCGGTGTGCGAAGGCGCAGAGCATAGCAACGCCGATGCGTCGCTTTTGTAGTGCCGGGCTCCGCCCGGTCACCCGACCAACGGTCGGGTGCTACCAATGCCCGATGAGCCCGCGGACCCGGTAGCACCCGACCGTTGGTCGGGTGGCCGATCAACCTTACGCCTCGCGCAACGCCAGCGCGGGCGGTGTGCGCAGAATGCGCCGGGTACCCCACCAGCCGGCCAGCATGCTCAAACCCATGCCCAGCGCACCACCCAGCAACAAGGGGCCCCAGGGCGGAGTCAGCTGCAGCTCGAACACCTGCTGGGCGACCACGGTGCCCAGCAGGGCCGCCGCCCCGACCGCCAGCCCGGAGGCCAACAGTCCCAGCGCGCCGAACTCCACCAGCACCGCGCCACGCAGCTGGCTGCGGGTGGCCCCCAGCGTGCGCAGCACGGCGCTGTCGTAGCGGCGCTCGCCTGCGGTGGCCTGCAGCGCAGCCAGCAGCACCAGCACGCCGGCCAGCAGGCTGAAGCCCATCACCAGCTGCACCGCCTGGGTCACCCGATCCACCACCTCGCGCACCCGCTGCAGAATGCCGTCGATGTCCAGCAGCGAGATGTTCGGGTACTCGCGGGTCAGCCCGGCCAGCGCCGGGGCCTGCGCACGCGGCAGATGGAAGGCGGTGATCAGGTTGTACGGCGCATCGCCGACCGCGCCTTCGTTGAGCAGCAGGAAGAAGTTGACCCGGAACGAATCCCAGTCGGCCTTGCGGATGCTGGTGATGGTGAAGGTGCGCTGCTGCTCGCCCATCTGCAGGGTGACGGTGTCACCCAGCTTCATGCCGTAGCGTTCGGCCCAGCCTTCCTCGATCGAGGCTTCCGGTTCGGTGCTGCCGGTTTCCCAGAATTTCCCGCTGACCAGCGTATTGGCAGCGGGGAAGTCACGCCGCCAGCTGAAGTTGACCGGGCGGTTGGCGTCGTCGTCCTCGTTGCTGTTGTCCTCACGCTCGGCCCGCTGCGGCGGGCGGTTGTTCAAGGCCAGCAGCCGGCCGGTGCTGAACGGCTCGACGCTGGCATCGCCCACGCCCAGCCCCTTCAAGGTATCCAGCACCGCCTGGCGCTGTTCCGGCTGGATGTTCATCAGGAAATAGTTCGGCGTATCCGCCGGCAGACGATCACGCCACTGCGCCAGCAGGCCCGGGCCGATCACCGACAACAGCAGCAGCGCACACAGCGACAGCGACAGGCCTACCAGCTGCATCACCGCCAGCCCGCGCCGACGCGTCAGCGCGGCCAGGCCCAGCTTCCAGCGCCCACGCAGGCGCGCCTGCACGCCGCGCACCGCCCACAGCAGCAATGCGCCAATGCCGGCCGCCAGCAGCGCCAGCGCGGCCAGTCCGCCCAGCACCCAGGCGGCCAGCTTCACATCGCCGGTGGCCTGCACGGTCAGTGCCACGGTGGCCAGCAGGGCAGCGGCATACACCAGCAGCGAACTCGGCGGCAGGGTGGCGAAGCTGCGGTTGAGCACGCGCATCGGCGGCACCCGGCGCAGGCGCAGCAGCGGCGGCAGGCCGAAGCCGAGCAGCAGCACCAGGCAGATGCCGGCCCCGGTCAGCGCCGGGGTGGCCTGCGGTAGCGGCAGGCGGTTCGGAATCAGCCCGCCCAGCGCCTGCACCAGCCCGGCCTGCGCGGCCATGCCCAGGCCGATCCCGACCAGACAGGCCGGCACCGCCAGCAGCACCAGCTGCAGCGCCATCGCGGTGAGGATGTCGCGCTGGCGGGCACCCAGGCAGCGCAGCACAGCCACCTGGTCGATGCGGCGCAGGGCGAAGCGGTTGGCTGCCAGCGCGGTCGCCACACCGGCCAGCAGCACCGCCAGCAGCGCGGCCAGCGACAGGAAGCGCCCGGCCAGATCGAACGCGCCACGCACGCCGCGCTGCGCGTCCTCAATGCCAACCACGCGGAAGCCCTTGGCCTGCGGCTTCAGCCATTCGCGGAAATCGGCAATCGCGCCGGTATCGCCGGCGAACATCATCCGATACGAGGCACGGCTGCCCGGGCCGAGCAGGCCGGCACTGTCCACGTCGGCCCGGTTCACCAGCAGGGGCGGGGAGAGCTGCATCAGCTCACCGGAAGTGTCCGGCTCGGCCTGCAGCACGCGGCTGATGGTCAGGTTGCCCGCGCCGAACTCCAGCGCGTCGCCGACCTTCAGCCCCAGCGCCTGCATCAGCCGTGGGTCGGCATAGGCCTCGCCAAGTGGCGGAGTACCCGCGCTTTCCACTGGCCCACCGGCGCTGCGGCTGACCTGCAGCTGCCCGCGCAGGGGATAACCCGCGCTGACCGCTTTGATGTTGGCCATCTGGCTGGCGTCGCCGTTGAACAGCACGCTCGGGAAGCTGACCATCCGCGTGGTCTTCAGCCCGCGCTGCCGTGCTTCCTCGGCGAAGGTCTCCGGCGCGTCCTGGCGCGCGCCCAGGCCGAGGTCGCCGCCGAGCATCTCCGCCGCGCTGCTGGTCAGCGCCAGGGTCACCCGGTTGACCAGGGTGCCCACCGCGGTCATCACCGCCACGCCCAGCACCAGCGCGGCGAATACGGTCAGCAGGTCACCGGCGAGGAACTCGCGACGCAGGGCGCGCCCGGCATGTCGCAGTACGTTCATGCGTGCAGTCCGTCGGCGTCGACCAGACGCCCCTGGTCCAGCCGGAAGATGTGTTCGCAGCGCTGTGCCAGGCGCAGGTCGTGGGTGACCAGCACCAGGGTGGTGTCGCTGGTGGCATTGAGCGCGAACAGCAGGTCGCTGATCTGCTGGCCGGTGCTCTGGTCCAGGCTGCCGGTGGGTTCATCGGCGAACAGAATGCGCGGTCGCGCCACAAAGGCACGCGCCAGCGCCACGCGCTGCTGCTCGCCGCCGGACAGCTGGCGCGGGTAATGGCGGGCACGGTGGCTCAGGCCAACCTGCTCCAGCACCTCGCGCACCCGCGCCGGGTCTTCGCGGCCGGCCAGTTCCAGCGGCAGGGCGATGTTCTCTTCGGCGGTGAGCGCCGGCAGCAGGTGGAAGCTCTGGAACACAAAGCCCACCTCGCGCGCGCGCAACTGCGCCCGGGCTTCCTCATCGAGTTCACTCAGGCTGGCACCGGCCAGGGTGATCTCGCCCCGGCTGGGCAGGTCCAGCCCGGCCAGCAGGCCGAGCAGGGTGGTCTTGCCTGAACCAGACGCACCGACAATGGCCACGCTCTGGCCTTCATGCACGGTCATGTCTATGTTGTCCAGGATGTGGACTTCACCTTCTGGGCCACGGGCGGACTTGCCGACGTTGTGGGCGGTAATGGCAACCGGCGCGCTGCGGGGGGACAGGCTGTCGATGAGGATTCTCCGATGTACGAAGCAATGAACAAGGGCCGGACGGCCGCGATGATGTGGCTGCTGGCATGGTTGCTGTTGCTGCCGGCGCTGGCCTGTGCCAAAGGTCCGGCACCGGCCAATGTGGTGCTGGTGGTCGGCGACAGCCTCAGTGCTGCCCACAATATCCCGGCCGCGTCGGGCTGGGTGAACCTGCTTCAGCAGCGGGTCAACCAGCAGATCAAACCGCCGCCGACCATCGTCAACGCCAGCATCAGCGGCGAAACCACCGCCGGGGCGCTGACCCGCCTGCCGGGGCTGTTGAGCAAGCACCGCCCCAGGGTGGTGGTGATCGAACTGGGCGGCAATGACGCCCTGCGCGGGCTGACCCCGGCGCAGCTGCGCGGCAACCTGGAGAAGATGATCACCGCCAGCCAGGCGGCCGGGGCCAAGGTGGTGCTGCTGGGTATCGACGTGCCGCCCAACTACGGCCCGGCCTACCGCGACCGCCTGCGCAAGACCTATGCGGACCTCGCCAGCCAGTACAAAGTGCCGCTGCTGCCGTTCCTGCTGGAGGGCGTGGCCCTGCAGCCGAGCCTGATGCAGTCCGACGGACTGCACCCCACCGCCGCCGCCCAGCTCAAGGTGCTGGACAACGTCTGGCCCGTGCTCAAGCCCCTGCTGTAGCCCCTGTCATCCCCCTTGCCGAAAAACTTCACACCGCGTCTACTGGCGATGCGGCATGTTTCACAAAGCTGAAGAAAGAGGGAAGCCCATGCGTCAGACAAAGGAAACCTCCGGCCTGGTGCTGGTGGTCGAAGACAACCGCAATATCTCCGAGATGATCGGGGAGTACCTGGAAGGCCGTGGGTTCGAGGTCGACTATGCCCAAGACGGGCTGGACGGCTACCGGCTTGCGGCAGAAAACAGTTATGACGTGGTGGTGCTGGACTTGATGCTGCCGCGACTGGACGGCATTGAAGTCTGCCGCCGGCTGCGCAACGACGCCCGCAAGTCGACCCCGGTGCTGATGCTGACCGCGCGCGACACGCTGGACGACAAGCTCACCGGCCTGGGTTTCGGGGCCGATGACTACCTCACCAAGCCGTTCGCCATCCAGGAACTGGAAGCACGCCTGCGTGCCCTGATCCGCCGCGAACGTCGCCAGGTGGGTTCGGAAGTGCTCAAGGTCGCCGATCTTGTGCTCGACCCGGTCAGCATGCGTGCCACCCGTGCCGGTACCGAGCTGCAGCTTTCGCCGATCGGTCTGCGTCTGCTGACCATCCTGATGCGCGAATCGCCCCGCGTGGTGACCCGCCAGGAAATCGAGCGCGAGATCTGGGGCAACGGCCTGCCGGACTCGGACACGCTGCGCAGCCATCTGTACAACCTGCGCAAGATCATCGACAAGCCGTTTGACCGTCCGCTGCTGCACACCGTGCAGAGTGCCGGTTATCGCATTGCCGATATCCAGCAGCCGATGAGCTGAGCTGCGCATCAACGCAGTGCAGTGGATGAAGGTACGGGCCCGGCAGGGCCCGCAGCACGCCCAGGGCCCGGCCAACGCCGGGCCTTGTGTGCTGCCTGCACGACCGAATCACGACCGGCTTTCCTATAATCGCGGTGAGCCGCCCTGGACCCTGTAATGCCGCACGGCCTGCCGCGCAAGATCCGTATCGCTTTCATCCTGCAGGCAGTGCTGGCCAGCCTGGGCATTCTGCTGGGCGCGTGGCTGGTGTCACTGGTGATCAAGCACAGCCTGGTCAGCGGCGCGCTGCAGGAAGAAGCTACCTATTTCTGGGACCTGCACGCCGCCTCGGCGGCGCAGCCGCCACCCAACACCCGCAATATCCGCGGCTATCTGCTGGAAACCGGGCGATCGCCGCTGACCCTGCCGGCCAACCTGCGCGCGCTGGCACCCGGCTTCCACGAACTGAAGGCCGATGACCAGCTGGTGTGGGTGGATGCGCGCCCGGAAGGTCGTCTTTATCTGGTGTTCCTGCGCTCGCGCGCGGAAATGCTGGCGTTCTGGTTCGGCATCGTGCCGGTGCTGCTCACGCTGCTGGCGGTGTATGGGGCGAGCTGGGTGACCTACCGTGCCAGCAGCCGGCTGGTATCGCCGGTGAACTGGCTGGCCCGGCGCGTCTCGCGCTGGGACCCGGGTCATCCGGATGCCACCGATCTCGACCCGGACAAGCTGCCGGCCGACATGCAGGGCGAAACCCGCCAGTTGGCGGCGGCGCTGCATTCGCTAGCGACCAAGGTCACCGCGCACGTGGCGCGCGAGCGCAACTTCACCCGCGATGCCAGCCACGAGCTGCGCACGCCGCTGACGGTGATCCGCGTGGCCAGCGACATGGCCCTGGGTGACCAGGAGATCAATCCGCGCCTGAAGCGCAGCCTGCACCGTATCCAGCGCGCCGGCCGTGACATGGAAGCGGTGATCGACGCCTTCCTGATTCTGGCCCGCGAAGCAGACGTGGAGCCGCAGGTCGAGCTGTTCGATGTCAACGAGATCGTGCGCTACGAAGTGGAAAACGCGCGCGAGCTGATTGCCGGCCGGCCGGTGCATATCCACCTGCACAGCGACGGCCCGGTGGAACTGCACGCGCCGCCGCGCGTGCTGCAGGTGGTGGTGAGCAACCTGCTGCGCAATGCCTGCAATTACACCGACGAAGGCCGCATCGACGTGGACGTGCACCCGGACCGGGTGGTGGTACGCGATACCGGCATCGGCATGTCGCCGGAGGCGCTGTCACGCGCGTTCGAGCCGTTCTACCGCGCTGAACCCAGCCGGCCACAGGGGACCGGGCTGGGGTTGTCGATCGTGCGCCGGCTGTGCGACCGGTTTGGCTGGAAGGTCAGTCTGACCAGTGAGCCTGGGGTGGGGACGCAGGCGACGATTGGTTATCGGTGAGACCGATCAGTCGATAGCGACCAGGTAGATGACCTGGTATCGCTGTCGCTGCTGTCACTGGAAAACTGCTCCAGAAGCTCTGGGCGATAGTGCTTGACCAATTGTGTCGTGGTGGACGTGCTGCCCAATATGCGCGTGCCCAATAGAGCCACCTCATGGGGTTGAGCGCCAGCATACGCAGCATGCGTCATGCCCCTCCAATGCTTCGCATCGTCTTCGATCTCAGATTTGATTTCGTCCAGAACGAGCTTCAGAGGCCAGTAGGCCTGCTTGGTAGATACTTCGTCCAGCTCGCCCATCGCCTGACCCAACTCGCGTTCCGCCACATCGAGGCCCGGACAGTCGTTCTGTTCGCGATACTTGACGTCGGCCCGTGCCGCGGCCGTGTTGGCAGGTCGATCGAACATGAGGTAGCGCATCCGCGCGAAGTTGACGATGCCATCGCCGATCTCGCGGGTAATCTCGGCATCATGGTACTGGCGAATGGCATCAGCCAGCGTGCCTTGGTGCGGTGCCAGTGCGATGATCTGCTTGTTCAACGCATCCTGTGCCGTGGTGGTGCGTTCGGCCATTACTTTGGCAATGGCGAAGAGAGAATGCTTGGCCTTTGACGCATCCATTTCATTCACGGATTTCATCGCGCTATCAAGCTGCTTTCGAGTCGTGTCTATGCGAGCCTGGGTGGTCCTGCACTGCGATGTCTCAAACAGCGTGGCATTGAATACGCTGAGCAGCTTCGATTCTGTTCGAGGTGAGATCCTGTCGTGGTGCAGCTTCGTTGCGAACGCCTGGGATAGCGTCATCTTTCCCGGACGGTCATCAATGCGCTGGAAGCACTGGTTGTACAGCTTGGTAGCGGCGCTGAGCAAGTTCATCGGGACACTACCTCAGAAAGGGGGGGTGCCGTAAAGGCCACGAACAAAGGCAAGAAGTGGTGCGCGACGGAGTTTGAGTTCGTCGCGGAGCCGCTCTACCGAGGGGTCTTGCGGGATCTGGTAGGCCGGCGACTCTGTTTCCGCGTGCATGAGGACGGCCGCAGCTGGAGGTGGGTCAAATTCCTCGGCGTCTGCGTCTGTGATCAGAGGCTCCGCCTCCTCCCACGTCGTCTCGACCTCGGAAATCACGGATTCGCAGGTCTGCTGTGCGGTGTGCAGAGGGCTGGAAGAAGACGAGGCGGAACTGACCAGGTTGCTCCACTCCACTGCGCCTGGCGGCAGAGGGCTGTGTGCGGGAGCGCGACCGGCGGACGCTCTGAAAGCGATCACCGCCAGGTCATCTTCGCCCAGCCACGAGCAGGCCATCTCGGCAAGGCCTGGAGACTGCTCCAGTCCGCGCCGGGAAAGTACGGATTGCCAATACGCAATCGCGGCGGGAATCGCCTCCTGCATTCTGGAAAGCATGGGTTGCGTGACCACGCGGGTCGCCGGGTCCTTCAAGCCGGACACGTACTGATGGGCCAGCGTGATATCCCTGAGGGCCAGGGAGAGCGGGGCGAATGCTCCGGCCAGCCGGTCGCGTACGGCATCTTCTGTCACCGGCTGCGTGCTTTCCAGCTGATCGAGCTGGTAGTTCGTATTGCAGATGGCGTGCAGCGTTGCAAAGCTCTGCATGTGCTTGACGGCTTGCAGAACGGGCAGGTGGCGATCCTTCCCCGCGAGAGGGTCGTGCGTCGAAGGCATGGATAAATGAGGATGCTCAGCTGGATCTCGCAGATGCGCCACTGCAGGATGGTGTTCTCCAAGAATGGTCGTTGCCAATGCGACGGTGTCATGGTCGTTCGCGCCGTGCGCAGTTATCAGGCGTCGTACCCAGTGGGCTTCGGCAGTGTGTCCGTCGGAAAGTGCAACCCCAAGTTCGTGCTTGAGCACGCTCTTCAGCTCGCCATCCTTCCGATTAGCCAGATACAGCAGTGCTTCATGGGTATCCTGGCGAAGGCAATTCAACCCCGCTGACGGATCCATACGTCGAGCGAGGCTCTGCTGTGAGACGTGGCGCGCGGGAACAATCCAATCCTGGACCGGGAAGGCATTCACCGCAGACCTCAGCGCAGCCGCAGCCATTTTGGGTGACATGCGATTCTCATAGGCCTGCCGAACCACGTTGGATAGACTGGTTGGTGCGGTGTTGCGCACTGCGCTCGGGAAGATGTTGGATAGCTTTCCGCCTATGAATGGGGCGAAGGAAGCAAAGGGTAACTTGGGCATATCTGTTTCAGTCAGATGGTAGGTGCAGCTTGGGGAGGCAGATGCCGCCGAGCTTGGCGAAGGGCTGGCGGCACAGCGATAAGATTGAAGACACTGTCGCTTCTGGTTGAGGCGCTGTAGAGCCACGCCCTGCGTGGCTGGGGGCGAGCAGGGTCGAAGCCACGCAGGGCGTGGCTCTACAGGGTTGAGATACTTGGCGCTGGATTAAGCGTTTACTGCAAGGAGGGGCGTGCGCCCTTGATCAGAGCAATACGCTCATCAAGCCAGGTGCTGACTGCTTCCTTGAGATCGCCTTCCTTCCAGTACTGGTCCACCCATAGTTCGATCTTCAGAATGCTCCGGAAGGCATGCCCCAAGGCGGCGTCATGAGGTGCCGGCGTCCTGATCGCGTCGATATCGAAGGTAATGCCGTACGTGTGGATGAACGCCCGGTACAGGCGCGTCCAGACCTCGTCCTCGTCAAAGGATGCATGCTTGTCGAGTAGAAGCTCCTGAAGAACGCCGGTCAGATGCCCATCTGGTGTAAGAAGCGCGTCCTGCAGCGCCTCTCCCCGATCCATACGAAGCCACTGGTCAGCGACGCGAAGCTCTTCCCATATGCCCACTGAAAGGCCATTCGCGAGATAGTCGTCCCATGCGCTGTTCGATCGGCTCATCCAGTAGTCCCGTGCAGCGCGGATATCGGCCTGGTAGTCATTCACCACTTCAGCGACGCGTGCTTCTGGCTCGCCCGTTTCGGGATCGCTCAGCGCATGCCAAAGCAACTCCATGCCCAACTCCGCATCCGCCAGGTCTCTGAACCCAGCCGTCATGAACGAATCGGGGAATTCCGGGGTCGCATTCGCAGCGTCCTGAATGTCAGTCGGAATGTGGTAAAGCCGGGCGAACTCGGCATTGGCTTCATCGTATTGCCCATCACGCAGCATGGCCTCCAGCCGCGAATCCAGCTGCCCGATGCCCAGCCATGACTCTGCCGTCCTCTGCACGGCAATGCTGCGCGCATCTGCAGGAATCTCCCTCAACGCCTCCCGCCTTTCCTTCTGGAAGTGGAGCATCGCTGCGTCAATCCGGGCATCGAACGCATCCAGCTTTGCCATGAGCTGGCCTTTGATGGTCGGGCTCTGGACCGTTCCCAACAGCTCGTGGATTTCGGCGATCACACGACTGGTGTGCGGCAGGCTGAAATAGTTGTTTCCATCATGACAGATAGGTTGGATTTCGCTCGCGATTCCTGCTCCATCAACGTCGGATGGTACGCCGTAGATGCGCAGGAACGCGGCGTCCAGCGCGCTCAATGCGGTGTCCGGAAGTTTCGCCATACCGCTGCCCGCCATGCGCGCGAACGCCTGGAGAACTGAGGATTCCCCGGTGATGTCGACACACTGCGTGCCGGGGTCGGGTGCCCCGCCCAGCGCATCCAGTGCGTGGCCGGAGATGCCGGTCTGGGCGTCCGGTGACTCATCGGGGTTGTAGTTGTTCCAATAGACACGGGTAAGCGCGTCCTGCTCGATAGTGACTTCCGTGCAGAACCGGGAAAGATGCTGGTTCAGGCTGCTGACCACGGAGTCGCTCAGTGTGCTGGCTCTTGCCTCGTTGCGCAGCACCTCAATCGCGAATGAGGCAGAGGAGATCGGTATGCCCCCAACCTGCGAGCTGGCCTCGCGCACACCAAGCTGGGCCAGATCTTTCCTGACCCGTTCCTCATTGGCGATGTGGAGCAGCTTGATGACCGACTTCACGGAGAGGGTCTGCTGTTGGCTCTTCTTGAACAGAGCGTCAGACAGCGTGTCCTTGCGGCTGATCATGTTGGGACGCAGCCAATGAACAATGGCGCGGGGGATGATGGATGGGGACACTGACGTTTACCTTGAATAGGGAAGGGGAGTGAGCACGGCCGCGGCGACTAGGCGTCGCCATGTCCAAGCCACGCCATCGCGACGTCCAGCTTGAGTGCATGCATCTCCAGTAGATCCGTCCGCACCGCAGGTGGCGGGTTCTCCGCCAGTCTTTTGGCCTCGGCGCGCCACCAGTTGCCCGCCTCCGTCAGATGCGTCTGATAGAGAGCGAGCGCCTGCTTCAGGTCGTCCTGCGCTTGACTCGGTCGCATCTGGTCCAGCCGGCGCGAGATGGCGGCGAGATCGTCAAGCCCCTCGTGCGGGCGTCGCAGCCCTTCCCTGAAGGGGTTGGCAAAGCTTGACAGCTCGAATCGAGGCATGCCGGAAGTGGTCAGGGTGATTCCGTAGCGACGCTCGAAGATGATGTCCAGCTTGTCGATCGTGGTGGTGGACACGCTCTCATTCAGAAGCTTGGTGGCAAAGGCTTCCTCCAGCGTCATCTTCCGCGTGTTGATGATCCTGCCGGAGTCGCCGAAGTAGACGCCGCCGGCCGTCGGCAGCTTCGTGAATGGAAGGTCGAAGCCAGCGAGAGAGCTTTGGTCGTACCTCGCGGATTCGGAGCCGGTATCCGATTCCCAGAAGATGCTGGAGCTCGAGTCGAACAGGTCGTCGACGTCGCCGGTGCTTTCGTCGTCGAGGAGATTGATGCTGCTCTTGCGCCTCGGTGGCTCGGTGCCGAAGCTGTCTACGGAGCTGTACGAAACGTCTGAGCCGGCCTCGGACACGTCATCAAGATCGGTACCCCTGCTCGTCGCGCCGATCAAGTTTTCGATCCGTTCGATCTCGGCTGCGCGCTCCAGGGTCGGTACTCGTTCCTGTTCTTTGGCCAGCTGGTCACGCTGGTTGCTCCAGTGTATCAACGTGTCGCTGACACGTGATTGCAGGTCGGCAAGCAGGCACAGCAGCGGAGCATCCGCAGGCTTGGCTGGGGGCGCGGCAACAGCATTCAGTACTTCTGAGAGCTCAGATTGTGCGAGCAGAAGTTTCGTTCCTTCCGTTGCTGGGCTCAGGGGCGGGAACTTTCCGTCTACGTAGATGGCATGTTTAGACGCGGATCGCTCAGGCAGCGCAAGCGTTGCAACGGCCCAGTCTTCAAGTTCCTTGAGCTGCGAGTCCTTAAGGCCATGGGTGTCGGCGGCTGCCTTGAATGCTTCCGTGATCTTCATCCGCGGCGTTTCGAGTGGCGTTGTCTGGGAATCGACGCCGGACGGGCCCCAGGCATGCATTTTCGGGGGCGTTTCAGCGGAGACTGCCAATTCAGCCAGCACGTTTCGAAGTGTCATGCCGCCAAGCCAGGTCGCGGCAAGTTCCATTTCGGTGCGATTGCCGTCGCTCTTTGCTTGCTCCAATCGTGACTGCCAGTAGCCGACGCCGCTGGCGGCTTGTCTCTGGAAATCAGTGATCAGCCATTGAAGTTCTGCGCGTGCGTGCTTCCCTCGTGTTTGCAAGGCGAGGTTTTCCACGTACTCAAGTTCACGTCCTGCGGATTGGAACCCTTTGAACCCGCTGCTGCGAAGGGCGGTCAACTGCTGCGCCGCCGTGCCATCACTCTTGTTGTACGTTGACAGCTTGAACTGGGCATTGGCGATACGCTGCAGTTCGCCAATCGAGTTGCTCGACAAAAAGGTGTTGTAGCGTTTCTTCGCGACAGCCGTTTCGAGACTGTCGTCCGTCTTGATACGGCCCTGCATCAGGGCCCGTAATCCGTCGATCGGGTGGAGATGCTGAATTCGTACAGCAATGCGGAGCAGGTCCATGGGGATCTTGAGCCTTCACGTGGGGTGCGAAGTGTCAAGCGAATGGCCGCCCAAGACTTTCAGTTTTCAACTATTCCTATGGGAGTTGCGTCACCCCGTAGAGCCACGCCCTGCGTGGCTGCGCAACGCCCGCACGCGTTCAGCCGCGCTGGGCGTGGCTCTACGTTGCGGGGTGGAAGCGTCAGCTTCTGTCGCACTTCACCTTGGGGGCGAGGGCCTTGCGCCAGATCGCATAGCCCTCGGGCTTCATGTGCAGCATGTCTTCGCGGAACAGGCTGGCCTTGGGTTGGCCGTCCTTGCCCAGCATCGGGGTGTAGATGTCGGTGAAGCCGGCATGCGGCTGGCCCTTCAGCGCCTCGCGCACCAGTGCGTTGGCTTCCTGCACGGCCGGCAGCAGGTTGGCGCGTGACGGGCTGGGCTTGATCGAGATCACTTCCACCGTGGTCTGCGGCAGGTCCTGGTGTACGCGCTTGACGAAGGCCACGGTGTCATCGCGCACCTGCTGCGGGCTGCGGCCGCTGTTGAGGTCGTTGTCGCCGGCGTAGAAGAACACCTTGCAGGGGGCGTACGGGGTCACGATGCGGTCGGCGTACCAGGTGCTGTCGCGCACTTCCGAGCCGCCAAAGCCGCGGTTGAGCAGGTTTTTGCCGGGGAAATCTTTGGCCAGAGTGTCCCAGAAACGGATCGAGGAGCTGCCGATGAACAGGATGCCGTGCTTCGGCGGCGGGTTGGCCAGGTCGGCTTCGGCGAAGTTCGCCATGTCCTGGGCCCAGGCCACATTGGAGACCTGCTCGGGGATCTGCGGCTGTGTGCGCGGGCTGAGCGCGGCGACGGGCAGGGCGGCAGTGAGGGCCAGGGCGAGCAGCAGGGGGCGGGTGCGGCGGTGGTTCATGAACATCTCCGGTTTTCAGGCACCCCCATGGTACGTCGGGAGGCCATCCCGTCCTTGTGGCAAAATGGACGATTCATTGTCGCTTCCCGCCTCACCCATGACCCTTACCCGCCGCAACCCCACGGATGGAGCTGTTTCGCATGCCTGACGCCTTCGGTCATATGCCGCGCGGCCCCAAGCGCATCTTCAAGGCAGCGGTGTGGTCCTGGCAGGGCCTGCGGGCGGCCTGGCTGCACGAGTCCTCGTTCCGGCTGGAGGTCTACCTGCTGGTGGTGCTGGCCCCGGTCGCACTGTGGCTGGGCCAGACCCCGGTGGAACGGGCGCTGATGATCGGCTCGATGCTGCTGGTGCTGGCGATGGAGCTGGCCAACTCGGCGATTGAGGCGGTGATCGAGCGCTATGGTCCGGAGATCCACGAGCTGGCCGGCCGCGCCAAGGACATGGGCTCGGCGGCGGTGTTCGTGCTGATGATGAACGTATTGCTGTGCTGGGGCCTGGTACTGGCTCCGCGCCTTTTCTGACGCGCCCCCAGGCGTCATTCCCCTTTGTAAGGATGTGTGTCCATGTTTGTTGAGCTGCTGTCCGATCCCAACGTCTGGTTGACCCTGCTGACCCTGAGCGCGCTGGAAATCGTGCTCGGCATCGACAACCTGGTGTTCATCTCCATCGCGGTGAGCAAGCTGCCGGAGCATCGCCGCCCGTTCGCGCGCAAGCTGGGCATCGCGGTGGCCTGCATCACCCGTATCGCCCTGCTGGTGTCGCTGGCGTACCTGGCGCACATGGAAGCCAACCTGTTCACCGTGGCCGGCATGGGCATCTCCATCCGCGACCTGGTGCTGATCCTCGGCGGCCTGTTCCTGATCATCAAGGGCGGCATGGAAATCCGCGAGCTGATCACCGGCGGTGAAGACGAAGACCCCACCACCACCAAGGCCTCGGCGGTGTTCGGCATGGTGATCGCGCAGATCGCCGTCATCGACATCGTGTTCTCGCTGGACTCGGTGATCACCGCGGTCGGCATTGCCGACCACATCCCGGTGATGGTCGCGGCCATCCTGCTGTCGGTGGCAGTGATGCTGCTGGCGGCCAACCCGCTGGGCCGCTTCATCGACGCCAACCCGACCGTGAAGATGCTGGCCTTGGCTTTCATCCTGCTGATCGGTGCGGTGCTGATCCTGGACGGTCTGGACGTGCACGTGCCCAAGCCCTACATCTACGCCGCGATGGGCTTCTCGGTGCTGGTGGAATGGCTGAACCTGCTGATGCGCCGTCGCGCGGTGGCGCACAACGTGCCGGGTGCGGGTAACTGGTGACCTGACCCATGTGCCGACCAACGGTCGGCACCTACCGACGGGTTGGACCGTCCGCCGGGTTGGACCGTCCGCCGGGTAGGTACCGACCGTTGGTCGGTACCCGCGACACAACAAAGGGCCGCCCACTGGGCGGCCCTTTGCCATTACGGGGAATTAACCCCATTCATGGAATCCTCCGGCCCGCAAACCCCTGAATCCGGAGCCGGTCATGCAATCGTTCACCCGAATGATGTTCCTGGCCACCCTTGCCGTGTTGTTGTCCGGCTGTGGCTACAACTCCATCCAGCAGAAAGATGAACAGGTAAAGGCGGGCTGGGCCGAAGTGCTCAACCAGTACAAGCGCCGCGCCGACCTGATCCCCAACCTGGTGCAGACCGTGGAAGGCTATGCCAACCAGGAACGACAGGTGCTGACCGACGTCACCAACGCCCGTGCCCGCGTGGGGCAGATGAACGTCAACGCCAACGATGCCGAGTCGCTGAAGCAGTTCCAGGCCGCCCAGGGCGAGCTGAGCGGGGCGCTGTCGCGGCTGCTGGTGGTGACCGAGAACTACCCGAACCTGAAATCCGACCAAGGTTTCCGCGACCTTCAGGCGCAGCTGGAAGGCACCGAGAACCGCATCACCGTGGCGCGCGGCCGCTACATTCAGCTGGTGCAGGATTACAACACCTACATCCGCTCGTTCCCGCAGCTGATCACCGCCAAGATCTTCGGCTATGACACCAAGCCGAACTTCACGGTGGAAAACGAGGCGCAGATTTCGCAGCCGCCGGCAGTGAAGTTCGGCAATCAAGCGCCGGCACCCGCTCCTGCTCCGGCCCCGCAGCAGCAGGCCCCGCCGCAACCGGCGAACTAAGTCGATGATGGCGCTCCGGCTGCGTGCACCGACGGGGTGGCTGGCACTGTGCCTGGCCCTGCTGTGGCCGGTCGCCGCAGCGTGGGCGCAGAATCCGGCCGCCATTCCAGCGATGGACTCGCCGGTGGTCGACACCACCGGCACCCTGGATGCGGCCAGCAAGCAGGCGCTGATCGACCAGGCGCTGGCCCTGCAGCAGCGCAAGGGCAGCCAGCTGCAGATCCTGATGGTGCCCAGCACCGCGCCGGAAGACATCGCCCAGTACACCCAGCGGGTGTTCGAGCAATGGCAGATCGGCCGCAAGGGCGTGGATGACGGCGTGCTGCTGGTGGTGGCCAAGGATGACCGCCGGGTACGCATCGAACCGGGCTATGGGCTGGAAGGGGCGATCCCGGACGCCATTGCCAACCGGGTGATCCAGGAATACCTCGCCCCCAAGTTCCGCAACAACGACTATGCCGGCGGCCTGACCGACGCCACTGGCGCGCTGGTCAAGCTGATCGACGGCGAGGAGCTGCCTGCGCCAGTCAGCGACCACCGCACGCGTGGAGAAAGCAGCGGAGATATCTGGCCGGTCGCGCTGATGATCGGCTTCTTCGTCGGTACCTTCCTGCGCACCCTGCTGGGCGGTCTGCCACGCCCGCTGCGGGCCCTGCTCGGTGGCGGCGGAGCGGCAGTGGCCGCATTCCTGTTCACCTCGCTGTGGCTGGCCAGTGGCGTGGCCGGGGTGATCGGTCTGCTGATCAGCCTGTCCTCGGGCCGGGCCGGCCGCTTTGCCCGCAACACCGGCTGGGGCGGTGGTGGCTGGGGTGGGGGCGGTGGGTTTGGCGGCGGTGGGGGCTTCGGCGGCGGAGGCGGCTGGGGCGGTGGCGGTGGGCGATCGGGAGGCGGTGGTGCCTCGGGGGGCTGGTGATGCGCGCATGGCGGCACTTCTGGGCTCCGTCGGTACACCGGGCCTTCCCGGGCGAGCGCCTGCAGGCGATCACCGAGGCGATCACCGCCGGCGAGCAGCACCACGGCGGACAGGTGATGTTCGCCGTGGAGGCCGACCTGCCGTGGTCGGCGCTGTGGCAAGGGGTGACCCCGCGTGAGCGCGCCGAACATGCGTTTGCCCAGCTGCGCACCTGGGACACCGAGCACAACAACGGCGTGCTGATCTACCTGCTGCTGGCCGACCACGCCATCGAGCTGGTGGCCGACCGTGGCCTGCGCGGCAAGGTCGGCGAAGACCAGTGGCAGGCGGTGTGCGAACACATGCAGCAGCAGCTGCGCGAAGGGGCCGTGCAGGATGCTGTGTTGCGGGCGGTGGGCGAGGTCTCGGACCTGTTGGCGCGGCACTATCCGCCCGGCAGCGGGTCCAAGGATGACGGGCTGCCGAATACGCCCCAGCTGTTGTAGCCCGCGGGCGGACAGCGGGGCGGCGGGCGGCCGTAGAATACCCGCTGACCTGCAAGGCGCTGCCCATGATCTATTTCCACGACATCGACCCCATTGCCATCTCGCTTGGGCCGGTCCAGGTGCACTGGTACGGCATCATGTACCTGCTGGGCTTCATTGCCGCCTGGTGGCTGGGCCGCAAGCGCATCGCCGCCGGCCGCCTGCCCGGGGTGGATGCGAACGGGTTCTCCGACCTGCTGTTCTACGCGATGCTGGGCGTCGTGCTGGGCGGGCGCATCGGCTACATGCTGTTCTACGCGCTGGGCGATTTCCTGCACAACCCGCTGCTGCTGTTCAAGGTCTGGGACGGCGGCATGAGCTTCCACGGTGGCCTGTTGGGCGTGCTGTTTGCGTGCTGGTACTGGTCACGCAAGCATCGCCTGCACCTGTTCGATACGCTGGACTTCATGTCGCCGCTGGTTCCGCTGGGCCTGGGCTTTGGCCGGCTGGGCAACTTCATCGGGGCCGAGCTGTGGGGCAAGTACACCGACGGCACCTGGGGCGTGGTGTTTCCCAGTGGCCTGCCGGCCCCGTTCAACCAGATGGATCTGGCCACGTTGAAGGCGGAGTACGCCACGGGCGCGCTGAATCAATACGCGCGGCACCCGTCGCAGCTGTATGAAGCGCTGCTGGAAGGGCTGGTGATGTTTGCGGTGCTGTGGGCGGTGTCGGCCAAGCCGCGCCAGCGTTACCTGGTGTCGGGCCTGTTTGCGTTGCTGTATGGCGTGTTCCGTTTCGCGGTGGAGTTCGTGCGCATGCCCGACAACGGCGTGTACCTGGCGTTCGACTGGTTCACCCGCGGGCAGCTGCTGAGCCTGCCGCTGGTAGCGTTCGGCCTGGTGCTGCTGGTGCTGTCGCGCCGCGCACCCGTGCTGCAGCCGGTGGCCCCGCCGGCGTCTGCTGAGGGAAGCAAGGCATGAAGGCGTATCTGGATCTGCTGGAGCACGTGCTGGAGCACGGCAGCGAGAAGTCCGACCGCACCGGCACCGGCACGCGCAGCGTGTTCGGCTGGCAGATGCGCTTCAACTTGAATGATGGTTTCCCGCTGGTCACCACCAAGAAGCTGCACCTGCGTTCGATCATCCACGAGCTGCTGTGGTTCCTGAAGGGCGACACCAACATCGGGTACCTGAAGGACAACCAGGTTCGCATCTGGGACGAGTGGGCCGATGAGAACGGCGACCTGGGCCCGGTGTACGGCAAGCAGTGGCGCAGCTGGGCAACCGCCGATGGCGGCAGCATCGACCAGATGCAGTGGCTGGTGGAAGAAATCAAGCGCAACCCGGATTCGCGCCGGCTGGTGGTGAGTGCGTGGAACGTGGGCGAGCTTTCACAGATGGCGCTGATGCCGTGCCACAACCTGTTCCAGTTCTACGTGGTGGACGGCAAGCTGAGCTGCCAGCTGTACCAGCGCAGCGGCGACATTTTCCTGGGTGTGCCGTTCAACATTGCCAGCTATGCGCTGCTGACCCACATGGTGGCGCAGGCCACTGGGCTGGGCGTGGGCGACTTCGTGCATACGCTGGGTGATGCGCATCTGTATTCGAACCATTACGATCAGGCGCGCGAACAGCTGGGTCGCGAGCCGCGCGCGCTGCCGAAGTTGTGGTTGAACCCGGAAGTGAAAGACCTGTTCGGGTTCCAGTTCGACGACATCCGCATTGACGGCTACGATCCGCACCCGGCAATCAAGGCACCGGTGGCAGTGTGAAGCTGTCGATGATCGTGGCGCTGGATCGCCAGCGAGGCATTGGCCGTGACAACGACCTGCCGTGGCGCTTGCCGGACGACCTGCAGCACTTCAAGGCGTTGACGCTGGGCAAGCCGGTGCTGATGGGCCGCAAGACCGCACTGTCACTGGGCCGGGCGCTGCCGGGGCGTACCAACCTGGTGCTGACCCGCAGCGGCCAGGTGCCGTTCGCCGGCATGCGTGCGGTGGCGTCTTTGCAGGAAGCGCAGGCGATTGCGGAAGGCGAGGGTGCGGAGGAGCTGTGCGTGATCGGCGGCGGCGAGATCTTCGCGCAGCTGCTGGATCAGGCGGATGCACTGCACCTGACCTGGGTGGACGCGGAGGTGCACGCCGACGTGCATTTCCCGGAGATTGATCCGGCGCAGTGGACCGAAGTCTCGCGCAAGCACCACCCCGCCGATGCGCGCCATGAGTACGCATTCGACTTCGTCGATTACGTTAAAGCATCGTAGGACCAGGCCCTGCGTGGCTGCTGCTGGATTCACGCGAACAACCCCGGTTCACTGCATCCCTGGTCTGGTGGGCCGGGGTAGGTTTGCGGGACAGGCCGTAAACCCTTCCATGGTCTTCCACCCGCAATTCGGCCATGTCATTGGAATGGGGTCTTTCAGCATGTGCTGAAAGCATGCGCCCCAGTGAAACCCCGCTCGGCAGTAGCGAGATCCGGAACATCGCGCTGCGAATCGAAGGCGAAGATGCGAGCCGCGCGACGTGCAGGTTTGCCTTCTGAGACTGTCGCTTCAGTCCCTTCCATTTTTACTGTGGCCGCGCAACGATTTAAGGACGTCCACATTCTTGAGAGGTTTTCAGCATGAGTCTTGGCAAGTCCAGAAAGTCCAGGGAGAAGCTTGCAGATACGCCGATGACCATGTCGGGGGCGCTTGCCGTCGCGTGTGCAACAGCGACGTTTCTTGCCCCCATGGGGATTGTCATCAATCAGCATCTGAAGGGCGAGCCGATAGATGTATTCGCCTTGTTTCCGGTAGCCCCCAGTACAGCAGCGTTGTTTGTTGTCCTCTACACGGCGGCGTGTGTGCTCATCATGTGGTCGCGAAGAGCGGCCTTCAAGATCTACGATTCGCTCTATCCAGAGCAATAGGGAAGGTCAACAAACGATTGGAGAGTCGAGCCGGGCAGTGTCCGGCTCGACTCCGAACCCTATACTCGGAGGCCTATGGCCCGCAGAAGCGTGTCGACCTGCAGAAAGGCGTCTTGTTGCCACTGCTCGGGCGTGTTGTCGCCCAGTGCATGGGTCTGTTCGATAAACTGCCTTACGCAGGTAGGTCCATGTCCGTCGGGCGTGTCGAATTTTTCCGCAATGTGTCGAAATCCGCCGGCACCGCTTACCTGTTCGAGGACTGCTAGGCACTCTTTTGCAAGGGATTCCATCCCATCAGGGTAGTTTCGCACGCAGTAATAGATGTCGTACGCATCCTTGTGCTTGTATCGACCTGCCAATGCATGGCCCTTCATGGCCAGCAGCGCCGGGATGGAGCAAACGGCGACTTCCACTCGATTTGTACCACCATCGGGCATCGGACCCGTGACTGCGACCAGCTGGTAGTAGCGCATTGCCAGGTCGGCTCCATCCGCTCTCTGTACGGCAAAGTCTGATATCAGCGGTGGGTTGTTCCTGACGATGTTTGCGTCGCGCGGCATCAGGAAGTCCACGACAACCTGAATTGGTTTCTCAGCATCGGGTGCCGGCACGTCGCGGACCAACTGGAAGCGCCGGAGACTCTGACGCTGGGCGTAACCATGGCTTTGCAGAGCGCCGATCAATGTCGCGTACTCGCCGTCCCCGAGTGCTTCGGCGTTCAGTCCTATGTCCAGGTCGGTTGTGCCCACATGCGGCATCTCATCGTTTGCGATCAGCAGCCAAGGAACCGCGCCGCCAATGACAACAAATCTGCCTTTGAAGCTGCCGAGTACCTGTCCCATCTCAACAAGCACCGACTGGATGGCCTCGGTTGTTCTGCGGTTGTAGTCAGACGTTGATTGGGCTTCATTCAATGATGTTATCTGGTCCACGACAGTCGCTCCTGTCGGAGGAAGTCAGCTGCCTCCGCCCCGCGTTCTCCGCCAATGGAGAGGTCCAGGTAGGTTTGGATGAGATTGGTGCAGATGGCGCCAGGCACCGGCTCAATACTCTCCGTGAGCAGGCTCGGGTCTTTCGGCATGGTGACGATGACGTTCTCGCCTTTGGCCGTAGACGTGAGTTTCAATGCGGACTGGAGACGTCGCAGGCCCGACTCATCTGCGAAGAAGAAGTTCATGCCAATTCGTGCGTATGGACAGATCCAGTTGGCAGCCGAATACGAAGCAAGGACGGCGTGGCCAACTGGGTTCGCAACACCCAATGCACTTCTGACCGCGTCTTCGAATGCACGTCCGTGCAGAATGGTGTGGAAACGCAGCTTCTGACCAGCGGGAGCGGTGTAGCTGTCACGCCACGTATCCAGCAATGCGTCGGGGTCCCTCAACGCAAAGCCCTGATTCGAGGCGCGCGCCAGCTCACGATCCAATAGGGCCGCGCGCACGTTGCTCACGTGACCAAGGCTGACGCCGGAATGCGCAGATAGCTCGGCGACCCGCCACACCCGCGAAGGCTCGCGAAGCATGGCACGGAGCACCTGGCCGGATTTTGGCTTGAACAGCGACTTCAGTCCGCGGGTCTCTGCCACGGCTTGGTGTGGCTCATGTCGTTCGATGAAAATGCCGCGAAATGCGAGGTGGGTATTTCCCTCCAGATCCATGTAGTTGACGCCGCTCTCCAGACACTGCTGCTGTACCGCCGGCGAAATGTAGGGCGCAATGAAAATCGCAGTAGCGTCTGCACTCTGCTGCGTCAGGTAATAGCGAAGCTTATGCAGCGCAGCTCGCGCATAGCGTGGCTGCCCGTTCGCGACGCGCTCGCAGATAAGGCGGTGCGCGTGGCCGTCTACCCGAAGCTCGACGACAAGGTCGGCCGCGTCGGCCGCGCGATTGGGGTGGCTGACGGCACTCAGCACTTGAACGAACGGAATTCTTTCCAGCAGCGTGCGGAGAGCAGCCAAGCTCCGGTGTTCTGTCGTTTTCACTGGAAGGGCCTCTTTCAGCGTTTGCTGAAAGTACCATGGTTGGTGAAACTGACGTGTGGAAGCGTCGGTTTCTATTTGATTCAACAACTTACAAGCCTCCTTTTCAGCGGTCCCACGATGCCCGCCCGAGGGCGGGCAGGGGTGCCTAGCTCACGGGCGTGGTGTGTGCCTGGTATTTCCAATGCAGCGTTTCTGTTCTTCCGTGGGCTCATCGATCGTCAGCAGGATTGCCCGGGGTCCATCGGTAATGAAGTACTCCGCACCCACGTTGCCACCCGATTTGCACATCCACATCCCTTTGAGTTTCGTGCAGGGGATCAACGGATCATCGGGGTGTTGTTCGTCACGCAGGTGGGTGAGCGCCTCTACGCGCACACGGCGCGGTTTGCGGCAGTGGTAGACGATGCGGGGGCGGGCGGGGGCTTTGTTGTTGGATGTCATACGTAGGCTCCAAGGTGCACCTCCCCCGCCAGGATGGCGGGGGAGCCGGGAGGTTGAAAGCCGGTACGAAACGAACAAACAGAGTTCCGGTACAGCGTATTCCCACGAGGGTGTTGTATTCCGCCACCCTCCCGGCGCTGGACGCATCTTGTTCGTTTCGTAGAGCTTTCAAACTCTGGTGCCCACCATGCGGACAAACGCACGATAGCGGAATTCGATTTTCTCTATCGCGCAGATTGAAGTGACGCGTTCGACCAGGCGAAACGACGCATTGGGCACGGAGTGGGTGGAATTCGTTGCGGGGCAAGGGATTCAATAGTGTGATGCGCGTCGCGGTTTGTGCGGGGTGGGTTTTTCAGTGCGGTGCAGTGACCGTTTGTGATTCGTCGTTTTTGACATGCGGTGCGCGTGGTGAGGGTGTGCGCGGTTTCGATGGGTGCATGTCGGTACCGGATGTGGGAAGTGTGCGTGCGGTCGTCTTGCGACCAACCCTACCGGTCAGAGATTTTGCAGAAGACAGAATCGCGTGGTCGCATGCGGAGACGACGCATTTGATTTCCCATGGCCACCGACCATCTGTCGAAGGTGGGGCGGGGTGGGTTTGCGGGACCGTAGAAAACATGGATGTTTTCTACGAGCCCCCATGGATGGGTTTACGGCGTGTCCCGCAAACCCACCCCGGCCCGCCCAAACACGGGAACCGATGACCAAAGGCTGTTTGCCCAGAGCCAACAGCAGCCGGGCAAGCCCGGCTCTACGTGGTCTGCAAGCTGGGCCGGTAATGGCCGATGATGGTGTGCGCGAACAGCAGGTTCTCTTCGCGGGTGCCGCGTGCGATGTTGTGCAGGATCAATGGCGTGCCATCGCTGGCGCGGCGGTCGGAGACGATGCCGACGTGCAGCAGGCCGCTGCCGCTCAGCTTCCACGCCACGATGTCGCCGGCAGCGAAATCACTTGCCTCGGCCGACGTTGACTGCTCCCAGCCCTGGCGCTCGAACCAGCGCATCAGGTTCGGCACACGGCGGTGGTCAATGTTCCGGTCCGGGCGGGTCAGGCCCCACAGCGACGGATAACTGCTGAAATCCGCGCGCATGTCGTCATGGATGCGTGCCTGCAGGTCCAGACCCTGCTCGCGCAACGCACGCACGATCACATCCGTGCATACACCGCGATCTTCCGGCACGTCGCCGCCCGGATAACCCAGCACCACGTAGGCCGGGTCGTACAGCACGGTGCGCCCGATCTGCGCGCGGGCCGCCGCTACCAGTGGCGGTGATGCCACCACTGGCGATGCCGTGATTGAAGGTGCGGCGTCCGTGGAGGCATCTGCCGCGTCCGGTGCAGGACTGCGTTGGCAGCCCCCCACCAGCACCATCCAGATGCCCATCACCAGTGCAACGTCCCTATTGCCCATCTGAAGCTCCCTTTTGATTTATGCCGTGGCCGGTGGCGTGCCGCCGTCGTTGCCGCCCGATTCGCGCGGCGGACGTTGCTGCTGGCCTTGTTGCTCGCGACGGGGGCCACGGCGGCGTTGTCCGCGCGGACGCCCCTGCGGCTGCCCGTTGCCACCGCCACCGCCTTCGCGGCGCGGCTGCGGCGGACGCGGCGGTGCTTCCGGCTTCGGCACGTCGCGGCCCGGTACCTGCACCACGCGCAGTTCGTCGGTGTCCAGCTGCAGTGCGGTCAGCTTGCCGCCCCACACCGCGCCGGTATCAATGGCGTGCACGCCCTGGGTGATTGTCAAACCCAGCGCCGACCAATGGCCGCAGACGACCTTCAGGTCGCGCTCGACCCGGCCCGGTACCTCGAACCACGGGTATAAGCCCTGCTCCTGGGTGCCCGGCGTGCCCTTGTCTTCAATGCCGATCCGCCCGCGCGGCGTGCAGTAACGCATGCGCGTGAGGATGTTGATGATCGCCCGCGAACGGTCGTAGCCGGTCAGGCCCGGTGACCAGATCGGCTTGTCGCCGTACATGTTGCGGAACAGCTTGCGGTAGCCATTGCCGTGCAGCTGCGCTTCCACTTCACGCGCATGCTTCTCGGCCAGCTGCGTGGTCCACTTCGGGGCCAGCCCCGCGTGCACCATCATCCAGCCCAGCTCGCGGTCCACGTGCACCAGCTTCTGCAGACGCAGCCAGTCCAGCAGCACGTCGCGGTCTTCCGCCTGCACCACCCGCAGCAGGTCCGGGTTGACCTTGCGTTGCTCTTCTTCGGTGCGTGCACCGACAGCGAGCAGCGACAGGTCGTGGTTGCCCAGCACCACCACGCTGCTCTCGCGCAGCGAATGCACCAGCCGCAGCGTTTCCAGGGATTGCCCGCCGCGATTCACCAGGTCGCCGCAGAACCACAGCTTGTCCACCGCCGGGTCGAAGCGGATCTTCTCCAGCAACCGCTGGGTGACCTCATAGCAGCCCTGCAGGTCGCCGATGGCCCAGACACTCATGCGTGCGCCTCCGTCAGTGCAGTGTGCGTGGAATGGCCAGAACGAACGGCTCGATGGTGGCCGCGAACTCGGTGCCATCGTCGGCCACCATGTCGTAATGGCCCTGCATCGTGCCGTGCTCGGTTTCCAGCATGACACCGGAGGTGTAACGGAACTCTTCACCCGGGCGCAGCCGCGGCTGCTCGCCCACCACGCCTTCCCCGTCCACCTGTTCCACCCGGCCGTTGCCGTCGGTAATGCGCCAGTGGCGCGCGACCAGACGCGCGGGCACCTGGCCTTCGTTGTGGATGCGGATGCTGTAGGCGAACGCGTAGCGTCCGTCCTCCGGCGTGGACTGGTCATCGAGAAAGCGGGGGGCCACCTCCACCGAGATGGCGTGTTTTTTTGCTGCGTCAGTCATACGGGCAGTGTAGAGGGTGTTTCAGGCTTCCGCGCGCGGCACGTTGGCCAAGGCGATGAATTGCGCCACTTCCAGCTGTTCGGCACGGGCATCGCTGCGCACGCCGGCGGCTTCAAACTGCTCGGGCGTGACCACGCCATTGAGCGCGTTGCGCAGCGTCTTGCGGCGCTGACCGAAGGCGGATCTGACCACTTCGGCGAAGCGCTTGCGGTCAATGATGCCCACCGTGGCCGGGTCGCGCGGCACCAGCCGCACCACCGCCGAGTCCACCTTCGGCGGCGGCCGGAACGCACCCGGCGGCACCACGAACAGCGAGCTCACCTTGCACCACGCCTGCAGCATCACGCTCAAGCGGCCATAGACCTTGCTGCCGGGGTCGGCGGCCATGCGGTCCACCACTTCCTTCTGCAGCATGAAGTGCATGTCGCGGATCACCGCCGCATGCTCCATGGCATGGAACAGGATCGGCGAGGAAATGTTGTAGGGCAGGTTGCCGACCAGGCGGATCTGGCCACCGGCGGCGAGCTCGGTGAAGTTCACCTGCAGCACGTCGCGGTGCACGATGGTCAGCTCGCCCAGCGGTTCGGCGGCGGCAGTCAGCGGTGCGATCAGGTCGCGGTCGAACTCGATCACGGTCAGGCGCGGGTGGCGGCGCAGCAGCGGCAGGGTGATCGCACCCTGGCCCGGGCCGATCTCGACCAGACGGTCGTCGTCCTTCGGGTTGACGGCCAGCACGATCTTGTCGATATAGCTGCGGTCGGCCAGGAAGTGCTGGCCGAGCTGCTTTTTGGCCGGGGCGGTGAAACCCGGGGCCGAGGGGGAATGCGAAGAAGTCATACGCCCATTTTACGTTGAGCGGCCAGCCGGGCGCACAGCGCGGTGGCGGCCAGCAGGCTGGAAGGGTCGGCAATGCCACGCCCGGCCAGATCCAGCGCGGTGCCGTGGTCCACGGCCACACGCGGGTAGGGCAGGCCCAAGGTGATGTTGACGGCCTGCTCGAAGCCGCTGTACTTCAGCACCGGCAGGCCCTGGTCGTGGTACATCGCCAGCACGGTGTCGAAACCGGCCAGCTTCTGCGGCAGGAAGGCGGTATCGGCCGGCAGCGGGCCGATCAGATCCATTCCCTCGGCGCGCAGGCGCTGCATGAGCGGGATGATGACGTCCAGTTCCTCGCGTCCCAGATGCCCGTCCTCGCCGGCGTGCGGGTTCAGTCCCAGCACCGCGATGCGGGGTGCTGCCAGGCCGAAATCGCGGCGCAGCGCGGTGTGCACGGTGCGCAGGGTCGCGGCCAGGGCGTCGGCGCTGATGGCGTCGGCGACGTCCCGCAGCGGCAGGTGGGTGGTGGCCAGCGCCACCCGCACGATGTCGTTGGCCAGCATCATCACCACCTTCACGCCGGCCTGGTCGGCCAGCAGTTCGGTGGTACCGCTGTAGGCAATGCCGCCCTGGTTGATCACCGCCTTGTGCACCGGGCCGGTGACCACCCCGTCCAAGCTGCCGTCCAGGCAGGCCTGGCCGGCCTGGTGAAGGGCACTGATCACTGCCGAGGCGTTGCTCGGATCGGCCTGGCCGAAGCGCGAAGCGGTGGCATTGGGCACGGCCCGCAAACGCAGATCGCCCGGCTGGCGGGCGATGGCGTGTTCAGGCAGCAACTGCAGGGGCAGATCCAGCGCGGCGGCGGCAGCGCGCAGGGTGTCCGGATCGGCGAACGCCAGCAGCTGGCAGTCGGTGCGCGGCAGTTGGATCAGCCGCAGGCAGAGTTCAGGACCGATGCCAGCGGGCTCGCCCGGTACCAGCGCGAGCTGCGGCAGCATCGGGGTGCCCTCAGGACTGCGGCGGGGTCGCCGCTGCGGCGGCGTCGCCCTGGCGCAGGTCGACGAAGGCTTCGCCACGAAGTTCCTGCAGGAAGCGGTTGTACTCTTCTTCCAGCTTGCGGCGGCCGATGGTTTCGCGGATCTGGGCGCGCTTGTTGTCAGCGCTGGCGTCGGTCTGGCGGGTTTCCACACGCTGCACGATGTGCCAGCCAGCGTCGGTGCGGAACGGCTGGCTGACGCCGCCGTCGCTGACGCCGGTGATCTGCTTGCCGAAGTCCGGGCCGAACGCATCGGCCGGGAACCAGCCGAGATCGCCGCCCTGGCCCTTGCTGTTGCTGTCTTCGCTGGACTCACGGGCCACGGCCTGGAAGTCCGCACCACCGGCAATGCGGGCCCGCAGGGTGTCGATCTTGGCCTTGGCGGCGGCGCTGTCCTGCTGGTCGCTGACCCGGATCAGGATGTGGCGGCCGTGGTATTCGGTGATGGTCTGGCCACCGCCGGCACTGGCGTTGGCGTCGCGCACTTCCACCAGCTTCAGCAGCTGGAAGCCGCTCGGGCCACGCAGCGGACCGACCACGTCGCCGGCCTTCATCTGGGTCATCATCTGCGCGAAGGCATTGGGAATTTCGTCCAGGGTGCGCCAGCCCAGGTCGCCGCCTTCCAGCGCGTTCGGGCTGTCGGAATAGCGCACGGCGGCCGCGTTGAAGTCCAGCTCACCCTTGTCCAGCAGGGCTTTGACGCCGTCGGCCTTCTTCTGGCCGGTGGCGATCTGGTCGGCGCTGGCCGCTTCGGGCAGGGCGATCAGGATGTGCGCCAGGTGGTACTGGGTGCCGGTGGTGGCTTCCTGCTTCAGCGCGGCGTCCACTTCGCCTTCGCTGACGCTGATGCGGCTCTGCGCGAAGCTCTGGCGCAGGCGCTGCACGGTGATTTCGTCGCGGACCGAGGCGCGGAAGTCATTGAAATCCACGCCGTCGCCGGCCAGCCGCTGGCGCAGCGCGTCGACGCTGGTGCCGTTCTGCTGGGCAATCGCGCTGATCGCCTGGTTCAGTTCCTGGTCGCCGACCTTGATGCCGCTGCTTTCGGCGCGGGCCACCTGCAGCTTGACCAGGACCAGACGCTCCAGCACCTGGCGGCGCAGCACGTCGTCCGGCGGCAGCTGGTTCTCACGCCCCGCGTACTGGGACTTGATGTTGGTGACGGCGCGGTCCAGCTCGCTCTGCAGCACCACGTCTTCATCGACGATGGCGGCAATCCGGTCCAGCGACTGGGTCTGCTGGGCCAGCACCTGCAACGGGGCGCTGACCGTGGTGACTGCCATCAGCGAAGCGAGAAGAACGGGAAGGGTCTTGGTCATGGGATCTGGTTCGGATCGTAGTCGTCGCGGGCTGCACCGGTATTGCTGGGCGGCACGAGATAGAGGTCGTCGCGGTAATAGCCGAGAATAGCACGGCGCAAGGTGCGGTCCGTGTTCTGGCCGATGGAGCTCAGGCCCTTGAGCACGAACTCGATCTGGAACGAGTTGTTCATCTCGCCCTCACGATTGCGCACGTAGCGGCGGGCCAGGGCGCGCACGGCCAGGCAGCAGCTGTCCCACTGCACGCCGCCGATGATTTCCAGCGGTTCCTTGTCGGCAATGGAGTAGTAGTAGCGGCCGACCAGGCTCCAGCGCTCGTTGATCGGGTACAGGAACGACAGGTCGGCCTGTTCCAGCAGGGTGCGATCTGCCTTGGAGGCATTGGCAGATGCGCCCGGATTGACGCGGTAGCGGTAGGTCAGGTTGACGATGCCGTCGTTGGACATCAGGTAGCGCGCACGCACGCTGGCCAGGTCCTCACGCTTGAGCTTGGGGTCCCACTGGTAGGTGGCCCCCAGGTTCCAGCGGTCGTTGATGGCGTAGTTGGCGTCGGCAATCCAGGCCGACTTGCCCTGTTCGACCACGGCGGCCTGGCCGGGCAGGGTCACCCGCGAGTCGTCGAAGTACAGAATCTGGCCGATGCTGCCGGAGAAGCGCTCGCGACCGGTGTCCTGGTCGATGAAGCGGGTGCTCAGCGCCATGGTCAGCTGGTTGGCGTCGTTCTGCCGGTCCGCGCCGGTGTAGCGCGAGTCGCGGAACAGCTGGCCCCAGCTGAAGGTGAAGTCACGGGTGTCGAAGATCGGCAGGTCGCTCTGGTCGCGGTACGGCGTGCGCAGGTAGAACAGGCGCGGCTCCAGCGTGTGCAGGAACGACTTGCCATTGATCTCGGTTTCGCGGTCGAAGAACATGCCGGCATCAAGGCTGACGATCGGCATGCTGCGGTGAGGCGAGGTGTCGCCCAGCAACTGCTCGGGCGTTGCGGTGGCGGGGTCGATGCCGGCGTCGATCAGGGCCTGACGCCGGGTCTGCTGGGCCAGCCCGCGGTCCAGCTCATACCCGGTGTAGCGGTAGGCCAGAGTGGGGGTGACGTACCAGGCTGCACCTGCGAAGGGCATGGTCACGTACGGCTTGACGTCCAGGCGCGAACCATTGAAATAAGGGCTGACCACGCCATTGCGCACGTACTCGCCGTCGGCGTCGATGATCTTCTGGTCCACATCATCATGGGTGAAGCGCACCGCTTCGGCGTACACCCCGGTCTCCAGCCACGACAGCACTGGCTTGTCCCAGGTGAAGAACGCACGCGGCTGGCGCGCGTAGGGCAGCGAGGCCTCGGTCAGGGTGTAGTCGGTCAGCTGCCAGCGGTCGGCCATCAGGCCGGCGGTCCAGGTTTCGCCGGTGCCGTAGATGCCGATCTGGCTCTGCAGGGTGGAGGTGGTGACGCCGATCAGCTTGCTGGAGAAGTCCTCCATGTAGCGCTCGTCGCTCACCCACGCCAGATTGGCGCGCGCCTGCCAATGCGTGTTGATGTTGTGGTAGCCCTCGTACTGCACCTGCCCGCGGTCCTTGTCGCGCAGTTTGTCGTTGGGCAGGTAGGCGGTCTGCAGTTCGCCGCGGCCGCCGTCGTACAGATAGCGGAACTCGTTGTCCAGCATGAAACCGCGCTTGCTCATGTAGCGCGGGGTCAGGGTGTCGTCGTAGTTCGGGGCGAGGTTGAAGTAGATCGGCTGGGCGTAGTCGAAGCCGTTGCGTCCGGACAGGCCGACCTCCGGGTACAGCAGGCCGGTCTGGCGGCGGTCGTCGATCGGGAACTTGAAGTACGGGGCCCACAGCACCGGCACCTTGCCGATGCGCAACACGGCGTTGCGTGCGGTGCCGAAGCCTTCGTCGTTGTCCACTTCAATCTGCGGGGCGGACAGCTTCCAGATCGGTTGCGAGGGGTCGCAGGTGGTGTAGGTGGAGCGGTGCATCTGGCCGACCGCGCCCTGCAGGTCGACCGATTCGGCCCCGCCGTGACCGCGACGATCGACCAGCTGGTACTGGATGTCGCTGATCTTGTGGGTGTCCGATTCCTGGTTGCCCTCGGCGCGCTGGGCGACCATGCGGAACGAGGAGTCCTGGTAGCGGACATTGCCCTCGGCAATGTAGTTGCCGCTTTCGGTATCGAAGCTCAGGTGGTCGGTGCCCAGGAACTGGTCGCCGCGCTTGAGGGTGACGTTGCCCTGGTACTGCGGCACGGTGGCGGTGCCGAACAGCTGGTTGCCTTCGATGTCGGTGGGCTGCTGGTCGCGCGTGGCGGCCGCTTCCTTGTCGGCCTTGGGGGCCTCTTCGAACACTGGCAGGACATCGGCGACCGGGCACAGGCCCCAGTTCAATGGCTTCTCATCGGCCATGGCAGGCAGGCAGATGGCGATGCTCAGGGGGAGGGGCAGCAGGCGGAGGGCTCGGCGCACGCGGGCTTCGGATTCGGGGGAAAACGGAGGGTAGCTTGCCCCATCGCTTGCATAGGGGCAATGAAGGGCGGTGGCGAAGCGGGGTTCAGGTTCATCCGGACCCCGGTTTACAACATCGCCTTTACATGCGCGACCGAGCATTCGGCCAATGCCTGCAGGTCGTAACCGCCCTCCAGCATCGACACCACCCGCCCGGCCGCATGTCGCCGCGCCAGCGCATGCAGCTCGCGGGTGATCCACGCGAAGTCGTCGGTCTCCAGCATCAGGTCCGCCTGCGGATCGCGCAGGTGAGCATCGAACCCGGCCGAGATCAGCAGCAGCTGCGGACGGAAGTCGTCAATGGCCGGCAGCATTTCTTCGGCCCAGACGTTCTGGAACTTGAAGCCGCCGCTGCCAGGCGGCAGCAGGATGTTGAGCAGGTTGCCCGCACCGCGGTCGCGGCGCAGGCCGGAGTTCGGAAACAGCCCAGCCTGGTGCGTGCTGTAGTACGCCACGCGCGGGTCGGCGATGAAGATGTCCTGGGTGCCGTTGCCGTGGTGCACGTCGAAATCCACCACCGCAATGCGCTCCAGCCCATGCCGGTCGCGCGCGTGGGCGGCGGCAATGGCAATGTTGTTGAACAGACAGAAGCCCATCGCGGTCGTGGCGGTGGCATGGTGGCCGGGCGGGCGCACCGCGCAGAAGGCCACCGGGTCTTCCCCCAGCATCACCGCATCCACCGCCGCCACGCCGGCACCGGCCGCGTGTACGGCGGCGGCGGCTGAGCCGGGCGAGGTCATGGTGTCCATGTCGATCAATCGCAGCGGCTCGGTCTGCGGTTGCAGCACCAGATCGATCAGCTCGCTGTCGTGCACCCGCGCCAGATCACCGCGCTTGGCCGCCGGCGCTTCCCGCCAATCCAGCCGGCCCGGAAAGGCCGCGTGCAGCGCGTCCAGCACGACCTGCAGGCGTTGCGGAGACTCGGGATGGCCGGGGCCGGGATCGTGCTGCAGACAGGCGGGGTGGGTAAAGACCAGCATGCGGCTCCGTTTCCGTTAACCGTGGCGGCGGCTGTGCTGCCAGAGGACTTCGCCCTGGCCGTCGACGCGGGCCAGCACCCGGGCCAGCACGAACAAGAGGTCCGAAAGGCGGTTGAGATACTGCAGCGCTTCACTGCGCACTGGCTCCAGGCGGGCCAGGGTGACCGTCTCGCGCTCGGCGCGGCGCACGATGGTGCGGGCCAGATGGCAGCGGGCGGCGGCTTCGCCCCCGGCCGGCAGGATGAACTCCTGCAGCGCCGGCAGGCTGGCGTTGTAATGATCCAGCTGCTGTTCCAGTGCGGTCACGTCGCCCTGCTGGATCGCGGCGTGGCCGGGAATGCACAGCTCCCCGCCCAGGTCGAACAGCTGATGCTGGATGCGGGTCAGGAGTGGGCGGATGTCCTCCGGCAAGGCCACAGCCAAGAGCACGCCCAGTGCCGAGTTGGCCTCGTCGACGGTGCCGAAGGCATTGACCCGCGCATCGTCCTTGGCCACGCGGCTTCCATCACCCAGCCCGGTACTTCCGTCGTCGCCGGTGCGGGTGTAGATGCGCGAAAGCCGGTTGCCCACGAGGTGTGCGGACTCAGCGCAGAACGTCGCGGCGGGCCTGCAGCACCTTGCCGACCTGTTCGGTGGCCAGCTGCAGCGCCGCCGCCAGGCCGACATAGGTCGCGGTGGTGCGCAGGTACGGCAGGAACCACTGGGCATAGTTCTGCGCCCAGCCGGACAGGGTGGGGTCGGCTACCACGTCGCTGGTCCAGTAGAACCCGCCCTGCGCGAACAGGTGGCACACCGAAACCGCTGCCAGCAGCAGGGCGACGCCCTTGCCCAGCACGGCCCAGTTGGCGCTGCGGTAGCCCTGGCGCAGCAGCGCGCCGCCGGCCCACATCGCAAAGTAGGCGGGTATCAGCAGGGCGGTGCCCGGCGACACGCAGTAGTGCTGCCAGTAGCCGATGCCGCTGGCACGGATCACCAGCACGTCGATCACCAGCGCCAGCACCATCAGCAGCGGGAAGGCCCAGCGCGTCCACGCGCGCAGGTGGAAGCCGGCAATGAAGAACACCGCCCACGAGGCATCCGGGATCGCCGCGAAGTGATTCACGCGGGTGGCGATCATCAGCAGGGCCAGCACCGCAAGAATGAACGCGCGGGGGGCAATGGACGGCGGGGACGCGGGTTGGGTGGTCATGGCATTCATTCTAGCGCCTGCCGCGCGCTGCGGGCTGGCTCTATCATGGTGGGCATGAGTGAACATCATGATGTAGTGATCGTCGGCGGCGGCCTGGTCGGGGCCAGCCTGGCCATTGCCCTGGACCGCGCCGGGCGCAGGGTGGGGCTGGTCGAGGCCACGCCGGCCGGCAGCCTGCCGCCGGTGTTCGACCAGCGCAACCTCAGTTTTGCCGCCGCCACCGTCAACGCGCTGACCGCGCTGGGGGTGATGCCGCTGCTGGGCAGCGCGGTGGGGCCGATCACCCGTATCCATGTCAGCCGCGCCGGCGACTTCGGCCGGGTGCAGATGAATGCCGCCGACTATCAGCGGCCGTGGTTCGGCCAGGTGGTGGTGGCGCGCGACTTCGGACAGGCACTGGAAACCCGCCTCGGCCAGTTGCAGCACCTCACCCGCTACCGGCCGGCGCGCTTCGTGCGGCTGGGCGAGGTGGTGGACGGCCATCGCGCGGTGGTGGTGGCCGACGACAGCGGCGAACGCACGCTGTGGGCGCGGCTGGTGGTCGGGGCGGATGGCACCCGCAGCGGCGTGCGCGAAGGGTTGGGCATCGGCGTGGACGAGCACGATTTCGACCAGACCCTCTTTGTGGCACGGCTGCGCGCGGCGCGCGCGCCCGATGGCACCGCCTACGAGCGCTTTACCGACACCGGCCCGACCGCGCTGCTGCCGCGTGGCGACCGGCATTTCGGCGTGGTGCACGGGGTGGCGCGCGAGCAGGCCGAGGCGGTGATGGCCCTGGACGAGACCGCCTGGCTGCAGCGCCTGCAGAACGCCATTGGCTGGCGCGCCGGACGGCTGCTGGAAAGCGGTCCGCGCAGCGCCTACCCGTTGATCCAGGTGCTGGCGCGCGCGCTGGTCGGCGAACGCACGGTGCTGCTGGGCAATGCTGCCCAGACCATCCATCCGCTGGGCGCGCAGGGCTTCAACCTCGGTCTGCGTGATGCGCTGACCCTGGCCGAGCTGCTGCCCGAGGTCGGCGACCCGGGTAGCGATGCCCTGCTGCAGCAGTACGTGGCGCGCCGTGAAGAGGACCGCCGCCAGACCATCGCCTTCTCGGGCGGGCTGGCGCGGGTGACCAGCAATCCGGCCCCGCTGCTGCGCCCGCTGCGCAGCCTGGGGCTGCTGGCCGCGCAGGCCAGCGACGTGCAGTCGATGCTGGTCGGCGGAGCCATGGGCTTCCGCGGCGAGGTGCCGGCGTTGTGTCGGGGAGCAACCCCATGAACCGGCGCATGCGCGATGTGATCGTGGTTGGTGGTGGCGTTGTGGGGGCGGCGTGCGCGCTGGCTCTGGCCGATGCCGGGTTGGACGTCACCCTGGTAGAAGGCCGCGAGCCGGCCCACTGGCAGGCCGCGCAACCGGACCTGCGGGTATACGCGTTCGCCCCCGACAATGCGCAGCTGCTGCAGGCGCTGGGGGTCTGGCCGGCGGTGCTGTCCGCGCGTGCCTGTGCCTACCGGCGCATGCGGGTGTGGGATGCCGCTGGAGGTGAGGAACTGTGCTTCGATGCCGACCGCCTGGGCCGCGAGCAGCTGGGCTGGATCGTCGAAAACGATCTGCTGGTTGACCGTCTGTGGGCGGCGCTGCCGGCCGCCGGTGTGCAGCTGTGCTGTCCGGCCCGGGTGGAAGCCCTGGAACAGGATGAGGACGGCGTGCGCCTTCGCCTGGACGACGGCCGTCGACTCGAGGCGCGGCTGGCGGTGGCGGCCGATGGGGCCGAATCCACCCTGCGCCAGCTGGCCGGCCTGCAGGTCACCCGCGAGGACTATGGCCAGCGCGGCGTGGTCGCTTACATCGACACCGAACACGACAACGAAGCCACCGCCTGGCAGCGCTTCCTGACCACCGGGCCGCTGGCGGTGCTGCCGGCCGGTACGCGGCGCAGCTCCATCGTCTGGACCCTTCCTGATGCCGAAGCCGAGCGCGTGTTGGCGCTGGACGACGTCGCATTCGGGCAGGAGTTGACCCGCGCGTTTGGCGCGCGTCTGGGGGCGATGACGCTGGCCAGTCGTCGCGCCGCGTTCCCGCTGCGGCGGCAGCTCGCCACCGCCTATGTGGCCGGTCGCGTGGTGGCCTTGGGCGATGCCGCGCACGTGGTGCATCCGCTGGCCGGGCAGGGCGTGAATCTGGGCCTGCGCGACGTGGCCGCGCTGCGCGAACGTGTACTGCAGGCCCAGCAGCGCCGCCAGGACTGGTCCAGCCCGGACCGGCTGCAGCGCTGGGCGCGCGAGCGCCGCAGCGACAACACCGTGTCGGCGTACGGGTTTGATGCGATCAACAAGGTGTTCTCGAATGACGAGATGCACCTGACCCTCGCGCGCGGTCGCGCGCTGGGTTGCGTGGGCAAGTGGCCACCGCTGGTGTCGGCGTTCTGGAAGCGGGCGGCGGGGTTGGGGTGAGGGACGTTCTGGCCTCCCGTTGACGCGCATGGCGCGTCACCACGCGGGCTTGATCGAAATCCCGTGTAGGGACACGCCATGCGTGTCCACGATGAAATGATCGATATCCCTCGTAGAGCCACGCCCTGCGTGGCTTCGCAACAATGATCGAAATCCGGTAGAGCCGGGCCTTGCCCGGCTGCAGGATAGGGCGCTTCGCACTGCGCGTTCCCCCTCCGTGAGCCGATCATGACCATCACCAGCATCCTCACCCAGATATTCAAACCAGCCACCTACGCCGCCCAGAAGGCGGTAGCCCACCCTGAGGAGTTCAAGCGTGGGATAGCTGCGCTGCTGAAGAACATCAAAAACCTGAACCCCAGCCCGGAAGACTCATCGAACGTCTGTGTCCGCAGCAATCTTGCCTTCTCGAACCTGTGGAAACTCGAAACGTTCAACCAGTCTCCGCACGACGGCGGGACGCCCCTTGATGTAGCAACTGCAAAAGAGCAGTTGAGCTACGTCAAGTCCTTGAAGAGAGACTTCAAGTCACAGTTCGAGGACGTACTGAAGTCCAACGGGCGACGTGATTGCTGGTACAGGGACCAGGTCACGCCATTGAAAGAGCTTTACGGGGAGGCGAGCAAGCTCCAGCACTTCAACCATCGGGACTACGGGCAGCAGAAAAGCCAGTAGCCGTAAAAGATGATTGGATTTTGAAAGTGCCCAAGGCGGAAGGTGTCCAGAATCGCCGGTTGACCTAACCAGAACACACCCGCCATGACCGCGCCGATTGCTTCCGTCTCCCCGAAATCGACCGCCCCCGCTTCGTTAGGGCGGTCCGAGAAATCGCAGAACGGGGTAAAACCGACAAAAGTCTCAAACGAGTCACCCGTTAAGGTGCCGCACCAGAGCCAACAGCAGCGACTTCTTAATGAGGCCTTTGGTGCCTTTTTGAGCAACGTCAAGAAAGCCTCAGCGGTCGATTCGTTGCCGCTGCAGCATGTCTGTTCAACGGACAACCGCTTGCGCTGACGGCCTGACGCGCATGGCGCGTCACTACGGGATGTCCCAAATGACGCGATTCCCGTAGCGACACACCATGCGTGTCGTCGCGGTGCATGACACGCCGTGATGTCGCAATCGGCCCGAAATGATCGATTTCGACAAGTGGCTCACCGCCACGCCCCGCACACTGACGCAAACCACTCGCGCAGGTGCATGATGGCCCTATCCGGAATCTCCACTGTACTGAACGTGCTTCGCTCGCAGGACGTCCAGAAGGAGCAGAAGGCGGCTGCCGACGCCGAGCCCCTGTGTCCGGTCGAAGTCGTATCCGGGTTGCGCGGGATGCTGCAGGAGATCAGGAACGGCCAGCCCGCAGGCGTGGGCTTCAGCGGCGGCAACGGGGTGGCGGCTTACGCGGAACTTAATGCCCTCGTCGAACGCGCCCCGGACGGCGAAAGCGTTCCGCTCTCACCTGAGGGTTTCGCTTCCATGCTGTTGCATGTATCCCAGCTGGAAGCGGATCTCGCTCGACAGCTAAAAAATGCCCATTCAGAGCCGGCGCGGCAGGCGCTGCAGCGGGCTATCGGCGCAGCAGAAAACGTGAAGCATCTTTCCCGGTAGTGACGCGCCATGCGCGTCAATGCGGTGGTCTGGCGCGGTGGTCTGGCAGGGTCGAAGCCACGCAGGGCGTGGCTCTACGTTGCGACGGTTCAGGGTACTAGCCAGCCCTGCAGTTGGGTGCGATCCAACCGTCCCCGCCGCGCGGTATCCAGCGACTGGAACTCATCCGCCAGCGCGGGATTGGCCTGCGCTTCCTCACGGCTGATGAAGCCATCGCCGTCCACATCCAGCGCTTCAAACCGGAACCGGTACTGCCCGACCACGCTGTCCGGCTGCACCGAACGCACCGTCACCGTCGATTCGCCCGCCACCGGCGGCAGGGTCACCGCATGGGTGACCGCCCCACTGGACAAGGACTGCGTACGCACCCCGGCCGGAACATCCCGCAGCGGTGCAGTGGTCGCCGGCACCTGCGCCAAGGCCACACCGACAAACCCCGCGTAGAGACACGCCACGCGTGTCATCGCCACAACGACGCCCCGCGAACCCGTCACCACGCCAGCACCGTGATCTCTTCACGGTCGTGATACAGCTGTTTGGCGCGCACATTCAACGGCCGCCCGGCCTGCTCCTGGAACAGATCCAGGCACAGCCGGGTCTCATCCCAGCGCTTCTTCATCGGCAGCTTCAGATTGAAAATCGCATGCCGGCACCAGCCCTCGCGGAACCAGGTGGCCATGCGTTCGGCCACGCGTCGCGGCTGTTCGACCATGTCGCAGACCATCCAGTCCAGCGGCGCTTCCGGCTGCCAATGGAAACCATCGGCGCGCAGGTGCTCGACCAGGCCGGTCTGCAGCACGTGCTCGCGCAGCGGGCCGTTGTCCACGCTGATTACGTGCATGTGCTGGCGGGTCAACACCCAGGTCCAGCCGCCGGGCGCGGCACCGAGGTCGGCCGCGCGCATGCCAGGCTTGACCAGCTGCTCGCGTTCTTCCGGGCGCATCAGGGTCAGCAGCGCTTCGTCCAGCTTCAGCGCCGAGCGCGACGGCGCTTCCGGCAGCAGCTTCAGGCGCGGAATGCCCAGCGCCCACGGCGCGCTGTCACGCGTGTCGGCCACGCATACGAAGGCATGCCGGCCATCGACAAAGACCACGTGCAGTCGCGGCAGGCCGGTGTTGGCCCTGTCGGTCAGCAGGCCGGCCTTGCGCAGCGCCGGGCGCAGCGCATTGCCGAAGGCACGCGCCAGACCGGCCAGCGGTTTGCCGGCGTCCGAATCGGGGTGTTCGACCCACATGTCGCCGAACCGGGCCTGGCCTTCCAGCGCGGCCAGAATCGGGGTGATGCGGTCGGCCGGGTCCAGCTCGCGCAGCTCGGCCAGCACCACCAGCTTCTGGCGGGCAAAGATCAGCGAGCGCCACGGCAGGGCCTGCGACAGCTTGGCCCCTTCGTCGGTGGCGAACAGCACATAGCCGTCGTTGCGCTGGGTGCGCGCGTAGCCGGCCACGCCGGCGTAGGCCGCGCGCTCGCTCAGCTCACCCGCCAGCTCGGGCTCGAAGCCCTGGCGGCACAGACACAGCAGGCCGCTCACAGGCGCGCACCTGTGGCAGCGCGATCAGTAATGCGCGCCATTGGTTTCCCCATAGGTGCGCAGCACCGCGCGCGCAGCGTCGCGGTTGATGCCGCGCACCACCTCGATACCGCGCTTATTGAGCTCGCCGACCCAGTCGGCAGGCAGCGGACCTTCGTCGAACGGGGTCAGTTCTTCCACGTCCTGTGCGCTGGCCCCGATCAGCAGGCGGTCGATGCCGGCCCAGATGGTCGCACCGAAGCACTGGCAGCACGGCTGCGACGAAGTGGCCAAGGTGATGGGCGTAAGCACATCGTTCAGGCGCGGGGTCTGCAGGCGCTGCTGGGCCAGCATGTAGGCCATGTTTTCAGCATGCGCCAGCGAAGTGTTGTGCGGCACCACGCGGTTCACGCCGGCGGCGATCACGGTGTCGCCGGGGCCAAACACCACCGCGCCGAACGGACCGCCACTGGCGTGTTCAACATTCAGGCGCGACAGCTCGATGGCCAGGGCGACCTTGGCCTCATCGCCAGGATAGGCACGGGCCAGGTCAATCTGGTCGTGGATCCAGGCGGGCAGGGTCAGGTGGACTTGTGCGTACAGCATGGCAGTTCTCTCAGGCCGACCAGGTGTCGCGCAGGGTCACGCTGCGGTTGAACACCGGGGCGGCGGCAGTGTGGTCACGGCGGTCGGCGACGAAGTAGCCGGTGCGCTCGAACTGGAACGACTGCTCCGGCGCGGCATCGGCGGCAGCGGGTTCGACGTAGCCGGTGACGGTGCGGCGCGATTCCGGGTTGAGGTAGTCGCGGTAGGTCTTGCCTTCGGATTCGTCGTCCGGGTTCGGCACGGAGAACAGGCGGTCGTACAGACGGATTTCCGCCGGCACGCCGTGCGCGGCGCTGACCCAGTGGATGGTGCCCTTGACCTTGCGGTTGGCCCCTTCCATGCCGGGACGCGATTCCGGGTCCAGCCAGCCGCGCAGTTCGGTGATGGTGCCGTCGGCATCCTTGATCACTTCATCGCAGCGGATGATGCCGGCCCCGCGCAGGCGCACTTCGCCGCCCGGCACCAGGCGCTTCCAGCCCTTCGGCGGTACTTCGGCGAAGTCTTCGCGGTCGATCCACACCTCACGCGCGAACGGCACCGAACGGCTGCCGAAGGCCTCGTCCTTGGGGTGGTTGCTGAAAGTGAGCTGTTCTTCAAAGCCTTCCGGCAGGTTGGACAGCACCAGCTTGACCGGGTCGATCACCGCCATACGGCGTGCGGCGGCACTGTCCAGGTTTTCGCGCAGCGCGCCTTCGAGCACGCTGAAGTCAATCAGCGAGTTCTGCTTGCTGATGCCGACGCGTTCGGCGAACAGGCGCATGGCGGCCGGGGTGTAGCCGCGGCGACGCAGGCCCTGCAGGGTCGGCATGCGCGGGTCGTCCCAGCCGTCCACCAGCTGTTCGGTGACCAGCGCCATCAGCTTGCGCTTGCTCATCACGGTGTAGTTGATGTTCAGGCGCGAGAATTCGATCTGGCGCGGTTTGGCGGCTTCGCGCGGCAGGCCGCGGTCGACCAGCGGCTGGGTCAGGTCCGGGCTGTGGGCGAAATCGACGTTGTCCACGCACCAGTCGTACAGCGGGCGGTGGTCTTCGAACTCCAGCGTGCACAGCGAATGGGTGATGCCTTCGATGGAATCGCCCAGCGCGTGGGCGAAGTCGTACATCGGGTAGATCGGCCAGGCGTTGCCGGTGTTCTGGTGTTCCACATGCTTGATGCGGTAGATGGCCGGGTCGCGCAGGTTGATGTTGCCGCTGGCCATGTCGATCTTCGCGCGCACGGTGCGGGCACCGTCGGCGAACTCACCGGCGCGCATGCGCGCGAACAGGTCGAGGTTTTCTTCCACGCTGCGGTCGCGCCACGGCGACGGGCGGCCGGGTTCGGTCAGGGTGCCGCGGTAGGCGCGCACTTCCTCGGCCGACAGGTCGCAGACATAGGCCTTGCCGTCGCGGATCAGCTTCTGCGCGGCCAGATAGTAGGCGTCGAAGTAGTCCGAGGCGTGGCGCAGTTCGTTCCACTCAAAGCCCAGCCAGCGCACGTCGTCCTGGATGGCGGCGACGTATTCCGGGTCTTCCTTGGCCGGATTGGTGTCGTCGAAGCGCAGGTTGCACACGCCGCTGAACTCGCCGGCGATGCCGAAGTTCAGGCAGATCGACTTGGCATGGCCGATGTGCAGGTAGCCGTTCGGCTCGGGCGGGAAGCGGGTCTTGATCGCCTGGTGCTTGCCGCTGGCCAGGTCCTCACGCACGATCTGGCGGATGAAATCGCGCTTTTCGTGGGTTTCCGGAAGGGCGTCGGTGGGGGCGGCAGTAGGCTCGGACATGGTGCGCTGGGCAGTAGACAGAAAGAATGACAGTCTATCGTGTCCGGCTGTGCCGGGCACGATAGACGGGTAGGTACCGACCGTTGGTCGGTACGCGCTTTCCCGGCCCGCGTTCACATCCCGGGCGTATGCTGGACTGAACCCGTCATCGAGGCCCGCCCATGCACGTCATCTACAAGGCCGACAACCTGTTCGACGCCCATCTGGTCAAGCACGCGCTGGAAGATGCCGGCATTCCGGCCTTCGTCTTCGGTGAACAGCTGCTGGGCGGCATGGGCGAGCTGCCCTTGTTCGGCGTGCTGCGGGTCTGTGTGCCGGATCTGGCAGCCCCGGAGGCAGCACAGATCGTTGCAGGGCTCGACTTGGCCGGCCCGTCGGACGACCCCATATGGGATGGAGACGAAAGCGCCGGCCTGTTGCCGGCCTAGGAGAACGCCATGTTGGGAGTGTCCAGACTGCTCGGAATCGGCGCGTTCAAGCAGCGCCTGCCGCGCCCGGAAGAGGCCCTGCCGGGCCGCGAACACCCGCTGCCGCTGCACAACCAGCACTTCGTGAACAGCCATCCGCTGAAGGACAGCTTTGCCGGCAAGGAGCGGATCCGCTTTGCGATGGGCTGCTTCTGGGGTGCGGAACGCAAGTTCTGGACGCTGCCGGGGGTGTACAGCACGTCGGTGGGCTACGCCGGTGGGCTGACCCCGAACCCGACCTATGAAGAGGTCTGCTCGGGCGAGACCGGGCATACCGAGATCGTGGAAGTGGTGTTCGACCCGTCGGTGATCAGCCTGACCGAGCTGTTGCAGGTGTTCTGGGAAAATCATGACCCCACCCAGGGCATGCGCCAGGGCAACGACACCGGCACCCAGTACCGGTCGGCGATCCACGCCACCAGCCAGGCCCAGTTCGACGCCGCCGTTGCCAGCCGCGATGCCTACCAGCAGCGGCTGAGCGACGCCGGTTACGGCCCGATCACCACCGAAATCGAGTTCCCGGCGCCGGAGTACTACTACGCCGAGGACTACCACCAGCAGTACCTGGCCAAGAACCCGAACGGCTACTGCGGCATCGGCGGCACCGGCGTCAGCTGTCCGATCGGGGTGGGGGCGTAACCGCGTGCCATCAACAGCGTGTCGGTGATTGCGGGAAACGCCGAATCAACGGCGGTGTTGATCTGGGGTCACTCGTTACCGGATGTTGGATGTTTCACGGCCGTCGTCTGTCGACCGACGCTACCGGCATCGTGCGCGGATAAGCTTTTGCTGGCCGCATCGCGCGATCCATCGGGGGAGGCCCACAGGTAGCCCCCGGAGGGACACTCCACGGCATGGATGCCCGTAGTGACACGCCATGCGTGTCATGAGCCCCCGGGGTCTGCAAGGACACGCATGGCGTGTCCCTACATAGGGCCCCTGCGCGTGCGGAAACTTACAAACGCTCGCGAATCGTCTGACGCAGCGCTTCCAGATCCTTCGCGAACGCTTCAATACCCGTCGCCAGCTTCTCGGTCGCCATCGGATCGGCGGCCAGATCGGCGGCAAAGCGCGCGGCATCAATCGGGGTCACTGCAGCACCATCGGCCGCAGACGGCGACAGCTTGCGCGGCAGTTCGCCGTGGTCGGCGTCCAGCTTTTCCAGCAGGTCCGGCGAAATGGTCAGGCGGTCGCAGCCGGCCAGCGCTTCGATCTGCGCGGTTGAACGGAACGAGGCACCCATCACCACCGTCGGCGAGCCGCGGCGCTTGAACTCGGCGTACACCCCGCGCACGAACACCACGCCCGGGTCTTCGTCGATGCTGGCCGGGCTCTGGCCGTTGGCCACGTACCAGTCCAGGATCCGGCCCACGAACGGCGAGATCAGGAAAGCACTGGCTTCGCTGCAGGCCAGGGCCTGGGTCGGGTTGAAGATCAGGGTCAGGTTGCAGTCGATACCCTCGGCCTGCAGCTGGCGCGCCGCTTCCACGCCTTCCCAGGTCGCGGCGATCTTGATCAGCACCTTGCTGCGCGGCACGCCGGCCGCTTCGTACATGGCAATGAACTGGCGCGCCTTGGCCACCGTGGCGTCCACGTTGTGGGCCTGGTCGGCATCGACTTCAGTGGAAACACGGCCCGGCACCAGCGTGCTCAGCAGCGTGCCCACGCCCACCGTCAGGCGGTCAGCCACGGCATGCACGATGGCTTCGCGCTCGCCGTTCTGCTCACGGCCCCACGCCAGTTCGCGTTCAATCAGCTCCGCATACACCGGCAGGTCCAGCGCCTTCTTCACCAGGGTCGGGTTGGTCGTGCAGTCGACCGGCTTCAGGCGCTTGATGGCGTCGTAGTCGCCGGTGTCGGCAACCACCACGGACAGGTCACGCAGCTGGGCAAGTTTGGAAGGCGTTGCGGTGCTCATGGAAACTCCTGGTTCGAAGACGTGGATCAGGGCGATGGGGGGCGGCGCGATACGCGACCGACGCTCCCCGCCGCGCACTCAGTTCGGGGTGGCATTGTGGACCGCGGTCACCCGCAGGCGCAGCTTGCGCCCACCCGGTGCATCCCAGTCCATGGACTGGCCCACAGCCAGACCCAGCAAGGCGGTGCCGACCGGCGCAAGGATCGAGACCTTGCCTTCGTCGACGTTGGCTTCGCGGGGATAGACCAGCGTCAGCACGTGCTTGTCGCCGTGCAGCTCATCTTCGCATTCCACGCGCGAATGCATCATGACGATGCCCGGCGGCATCTGGTCCGGCGCCACGACGGTCGCACGGTTGAGTTCCTGGGCCAGCGCCAGACCGGCGGGTGACTGGCCGACAGCGGGCGACTCGAGCATGGCGTCGAGGCGGTCCATGTCATGGCTGGACACGGTGATGGATGGCGGCAGACCGCTGGAATTGGACATGTGACGCTCCTGGGTGAAGTAAAAGACACAAGCAAAAGGCGGTGCCTGCTGGCACCGCCCGGTTCTATTGTGCGATGTAACGGGATCGGAAGCGACCGGGGGACAGGGCGGCCCGATAAAGCGGGTTCAGTTGGCGGGAAGCGCCGCCTCGGCCGCGACCTGCGGGCGGTCGCTGGCGTCCAGCGACAGCAGTTCCGCCGGCAGCTGCTTGAACTGCCGGGCCAGCTGGGTGAGGAAGTCGGTCATCGCCGAGCTGCGCCGCCAGACCATGCCGACGCGCCGGGTGGGACTGCCCGGCCCACGGAAGTCGAGCAGGTGAATACTGTCCGAACGCGGCACCGGCGGCTTGATTGCCAGGGTCGGCAGCAGGGTGATGCCCACATCGGCCGCGACCATCTGACGCAGGGTTTCCAGACTGGTGGCGCGGAACTCGGATTTTTCATTGGCCCCGAACATGCGGCACACCGCCAATGCCTGGTCACGCAGACAGTGCCCGTCTTCGAGCAGCAGCAGGCGCTGGGTGGACAGCTCGCGCGCATCCAGGTGGTCCTGGCCGGCCAGCGGGTGCTTGCTGGAGACGGCCAGCAGGAACGGTTCTTCGAACAGGAATTCCGCATGCAGCGCATCGTCGTCCACCGGCAGCGCCAGCAGCGCCGCATCCAGCCGGCCGTCGCGCAGACGGTTCAGCAGTTCATCGCTTTTTTCTTCCACCAGCAGCAGTTCCAGATGCGGATAGCGCTTGCGGATGCCGGGAATCACGTGCGGCAGCAGGTACGGGCCCAGGGTGGGGAAGATGCCCAGCCGGATGCTGCCGGCTTCCGGGTCGCGGGCGCGGCGGGCGGCTTCCTTCAGTTCTTCGATTTCCGCCACGATGATCCGGGCGCGCACGGCGGCCTCGGTACCGGCGTGGGTCAGCATCACCTTGCGTGAGCCGCGCTCCACCAGTGGCACGCCCAGCTCATCCTCCAGCTTGCGCAGCTGGGTCGACAGCGTCGGCTGGCTGACGTGACAGACGGCGGCGGCCTTGCCGTAATGCTTGTGGTCGGCCAGCGCCACCAGATACTTCAGATCACGCAGGTTCATTTCCTTGTACCTCCAGACAATGGACCGGGCGAGGGCGTGGAGTACCCAGTAATGGCGAAAAAGGTTCCCGGCGGACCGGGAACCTGTCGTTTCAGGCAGCTTCGGCGACAGCGCCGCTGCTCTTGGGAACCGACGTACGGATCAGATGATCGAACGCGCTCAGTGCCGCCGTGGAGCCGGCCCCCATCGCGATGATGATCTGCTTATAGGGTACGGTAGTGCAATCACCCGCGGCGAACACGCCGGGCACATTGGTCTGGCCGCGGTCATCGATGAGGATCTCGCCGCGCGGCGAAAGCGCCACGCTGTCCTTCAGCCATTCGGTGTTCGGCAGCAGGCCGATCTGCACGAAGATGCCTTCCAGCTCGACCCGGTGCGCGTCGCCTCCAACCCGGTCCTGGTAGACCAGGCCGGTCACCTTCTGCCCGTCGCCCAGCACTTCCTGGGTGAGCGCGCTGGTGATGATGGTGACATTGCCGAGGCTGCGCAGCTTCTTCTGCAGCACTTCATCGGCGCGCAGTTTGTCGTCGAATTCCAGCAGCGTGACATGCGCCACGATGCCGGCCAGGTCGATGGCCGCTTCAACGCCGGAATTGCCGCCGCCGATCACCGCCACGCGCTTGCCCTTGAACAGCGGACCGTCGCAGTGCGGGCAGTAGGCCACGCCCTTGTTGCGGTACTGGTCTTCACCGGGCACGTTCATCTGCCGCCAGCGCGCGCCGGTGGACAGAATCACCGAGCGCGACTTCAGCGAAGCACCATTTTCCAGCTTGATCTCGACCAGGCCGTCATCGCCGGCGGGTACCAGCGCGGTGGCGCGCTGCAGGTTCATGATGTCGACCTCGTACTCGCGCACGTGCTGTTCCAGCGCGGTGGCCAGCTTCGGGCCTTCGGTTTCCTTGACCGAAATGAAGTTCTCGATCGCCATGGTGTCCAGCACCTGGCCGCCGAAGCGCTCGGCCGCCACACCGGTGCGGATGCCCTTGCGTGCGGCATAGATTGCCGCCGCCGCGCCGGCCGGGCCACCGCCCACCACCAGCACGTCGAACGGGGCCTTGGTTGCGATCTTCTCGGCATCGCGCTTGGCAGCACCGGTGTCGAGCTTGGCCACGATCTGCTCCAGGGTCATGCGGCCCTGGTCGAACACTTCACCGTTGAGGTAGATGGTGGGCACCGACATGATCTGGCGCGCTTCCACCTCGGCCGGGAACAGGCCGCCGTCAATCGCCACGTGCTGGATGCGCGGGTTCAATACTGCGGCCAGGTTCAGCGCCTGGACTACGTCCGGGCAGTTCTGGCACGACAGCGAGAAGTAGGTTTCAAATCGGTAGTCGCCATCCAGGTTGCGCACCTGCTCGATCAGCTCGGCGGTGGCCTTGGACGGGTGCCCGCCAACCTGCAGCAGGGCCAGCACCAGCGAGGTGAATTCGTGGCCCATCGGCAGGCCGGCAAAGGCCAGGTGGATGTCCTGGCCCGGGGTGCCAAGAGCGAACGAAGGGGTCCGCTCGCCACTGTCGCGACGCACCTCCAGGCTGATCTGCGAGGACAGCGTGGTCAGCGTTTCGAGCAGCTCGAGCATTTCCTGCGACTTGGCACTGTCATCCGCGTGCGCCGTGATCTGGATCGGGCGGGTGACGCGTTCCAGGTAGGTCTTCAGCTGGGACTGGAGATTGGCATCCAACATCGAAAAACTCCTTGATTCAGGCAAGCGGACAGCGTTGACGCGCCCCACGGGTGCATCAGCGCGACATGGGGGTGAACCGAAGTGGGCGCGGTGGGCACCCACTTGGGTTCACCCCCATTCCCGTCGAAACGGGAATGGGGATGGAGAGCGGCTTAGATCTTGCCGACCAGGTCCAGCGACGGGGTCAGGGTCTTTTCGCCTTCCTTCCACTTGGCCGGGCACACCTGGTTCGGGTTGGCGGCGGTGAACTGGGCAGCCTTCAGCTTGCGCAGGGTCTCGGAGACGTCACGGGCGATCTCGTTGGAATGGATTTCCAGGGTCTTGATCACGCCTTCCGGGTTGATGATGAAGGTGCCGCGCAGGGCCAGGCCTTCTTCTTCAATGTGCACGCCGAAGGCGCGGGTCAGCTTGTGGGTCGGGTCGCCGACCAGCGGGAACTGGGCCTTGCCGACGGCCGGCGAGGTTTCGTGCCACACCTTGTGCGAGAAGTGGGTATCGGTGGTGACGATGTAGACCTCCGCACCGGCCTTCTTGAACTCGGCGTAGTGGTCAGCGGCGTCTTCGATCTCGGTCGGGCAGTTGAAGGTGAAGGCAGCCGGCATGAAGATCAGGACGGACCACTGGCCCTTCAGGCTGGCGTCGGAAACCTTGATGAATTCGCCGTTCTGGTAGGCATTGGCTTCGAACGACTGGATCTGGGTGTTGATGAGCGACATCGATATTCCTCTTGGATGAAGGGCGGGGTGAAGCGATGGGTAAAGACTACCGGTCCCTGATCGATTAGTGAAATCAATTGATTCACCACATTTCGATAGACACCATCTATCGTAGGCAGTTCAGGTGTCTTTACGGTCTGGCATCAAGATGGGGTTGGATATCTTTCAATTCAATGACTTGAGTCTCAAATGAGGCCATGGCCTTGATAGATACCGTAAATGGACCGGCGTGGGCGGCTGAACAATGGGGCAACCTGACCTACACTGCGCGGCTTACCGTTCCGGGCCTGTCATGACTGTCGCGCCACACCGTGAGATCCGCCAGCTGCTGGCCGACGCCGCCGGGCAGCTGCCGGGCGTCGAAGGCCGTCACGAGGCCGAGCTGTTGCTGCTGCACGTGCTGGGCCGGGAACGCAGCTGGCTGTTCGCACACGCCACCGATGCGGTGGAGCCGGAGACCGAGGCGGCGTTCGCGCAGTTGCTGCAGCGCCGGATCCAGGGGGAGCCGGTGGCCTATCTGTTGGGACGGCGCGGGTTCTGGACCCTGGACCTGGCGGTCAGCCCGGCCACGCTGATTCCCCGGCCGGAAACCGAACGGCTGGTCGAACTGGCGCTGGAGCGCTTGCCGGCCGACCGCCCCCAGCAGGTGGCCGACCTCGGCACCGGCAGCGGGGCCATCGCGCTGGCGCTGGCCAGAGAACGCCCGCTGGCGCAGGTCTTGGCCACGGATATGAGTACGGAGGCGCTGGCGGTGGCCGCCGAGAATGCCCGTCATCACGAACTGGTCAACGTACGCTTCCGGCAAGGGTCCTGGCACGCGGCGCTGGGACAGGAGCGCTTCGACCTGATTGCCACCAATCCGCCGTACATCGCGGCGGACGACCCGCACCTGGCGCAGGGCGACCTGCGCTTTGAGCCGGCCACCGCGCTGGCCTCGGGCGCGGACGGGCTGGATGACATCCGGACGATCGTGGCCGGCGCACCGGCGCATCTGCTGGCCGGTGGCTGGTTGCTGATCGAACATGGCTGGGACCAGGGGCCGGCGATCCGCGCGCTGTTGGAGTTGGCGGGTTTCGTGGAGGTCAGCACGGCGGTGGACCTGGAGTACCGCGACCGGGTCAGTCTGGGACGCCTGCAGTAAACGGAGGCGGGGCTAGAATGGCGACCAGTGTTTCATTCTTCTGGAGCTTCGCCCATGCGCACGCTGTACCCCGCGATCACCCCCTATGACGTTGGCAGCCTGAAGGTCGACGACCGCCACACGCTGTATTTCGAGCAGTGCGGCAACCCGGATGGCAAGCCGGTGGTGATGCTGCATGGGGGCCCGGGCGGCGGCTGCAGCGAGAAGATGCGTCAGTTCCACGACCCGGCCAAGTACCGGATCATTCTGTTCGACCAGCGCGGCGCAGGCCGTTCAACGCCGCATGCGGACCTGGTGGACAACACCACCTGGGACCTGGTGGCCGACATCGAAAAACTGCGCGAGCACCTGAAGGTGGAGCGCTGGCAGGTGTTCGGCGGCAGCTGGGGTTCGACCCTGGCGCTGGCCTATGCACAGACCCACGCGCAGCGGGTGACCGAGCTGGTGCTGCGCGGCATCTTCATGCTGCGCCGCTGGGAACTGGAATGGTTCTACCAGGAAGGTGCCAACCGCCTGTTCCCGGACGCGTGGGAACATTACCTGGCCCCGATTCCGGCAGTGGAGCGTCACGACCTGATTTCGGCCTTCCACCGCCGCCTGACCAGCGAAGACGAAGCCACCCGCCTGGCAGCGGCGAAGGCATGGAGCGTGTGGGAAGGTGCCACCAGCTTCCTGCATGTCGATCCGGACTTCGTGAACAGCCACGAAGACCCGCATTTCGCATTGGCGTTCGCACGCATCGAGAACCACTACTTCGTCAACGGTGGTTTCTTCGAAGTGGAAGACCAGCTGCTGCGCGACGCACACCGCATTGCCGACATTCCGGGCGTGATCGTGCACGGCCGCTACGACGTGGTCTGCCCGCTGCAGAACGCCTGGGAACTGCACAAGGCCTGGCCGAAATCCACGCTGGAAATCTCGCCGGCCTCGGGCCATTCGGCATTCGAAGCAGAGAACATCGACGCCCTCGTTCGGGCAACGGATCGTTTCGCCAGCTGATTGCACGATCTCCGTCGTACCGTACGATCTGCATCGGATTGCATGATCTCCGTAGAGCCGGGCTTGCCCGGCTGCTGTTGGATTCGTGCGAACAACCCTCGATTCACGGCATCTATGGTTTGGCGGCTCGGGATGGGTTTGCGGGACACGCCGTAAACCCGTCCATGGGGGCTCGTCAAAAACATCCATGTTTTTGACGGTCCCGCAAACCCACCCCGACCCACCTTCGACAGGTGGTCGGTGGCCATGGGAAATGCCGAATCAACGGCGATGTCGATCTGGGGTCATGCGTTCCCGGATGTTGGGGATTTCAAGGCGATCGTCTGTCGACCGATCCCACCAAAGCAGGACCAGCGCACAGACAAGTGATGAGTTGGTTTTGATCTTCCGTGGCCACCGACGCACTGTCGTGGCGGGTCGGGGTGGGCTGGAGGGGGCGTGAGCCGCATGGATGCGGGGATCGAGCTTACAGGGACGTACTTGCAGCGTCCCCCGGAACGCCCATCCCGACCTGCCAGCCCAGAGGTGCCGTGAACCGAGGGCTGTTCGCCCAAATCCAACAGCAGCCGGGCAACGCCCGGCGATCCGTATCCCCCGCAATCAAGCCATCGCCAGCAACCGCGGCTCCAACACGCCAAACACCCGCGCCAATCGATCCGCCCACGCAATCTGCCCGGCGGCATCGGCAATCAGATCCTGGCGGATCTCCAGTTCCACGTGCACCAGCCCGCGGCCTTCGCCGTGCACCGGCACCGCGTAATCGCTGGTACTGCTGACCGAGTACGGCTCGTTGTCGCCCACCACCAGGTCGCCCTCATCGCGTAGCGCCTGCAGCAGTGCATGCGCGAAACGCGTGTCGCGGTGGTACAGCACGCCGGCGTGCCAGGGGCGTTCGAAACCGTTCATCGACGAGGTGAAGCTGTGCATCATCACCAGCAGGGTAGGGCGCGCCTGTTGCTGGCGCGCCTCCAGCTCGGCCTCGATCCGCGCGTGATACGGCGCGTGGATCGCATCAATGCGCTGCTGACGCTGCGCATCGCTCAACGCCCCGTTGCCCGGAATGCGGGTGTGGTCGCTGACTTCGGGAATCAACGTCAGTGATGCCAGTGGCCGGTTGCAGTCGATCAGCAGCCGCGAATACGTCTGCTCGATTGCCCACGCGTCCAGCCGCTCCGCCAACGCACGGGTGGTGCCGGCTATGCCGATGTCCCAGCCGATGTGGCGATCCAGTTCGGCCTGCGGCAGGCCCAGATTCGCCAGCGATGCCGGAATCGCCTGCCCGGCATGGTCGGCCAGCAGCAGGAACGGCGAACGCCCCTGCGGGCGATGCACCGTGTACACCGCGGGGTCACCGGTGCCGAGCGGCGGGGGAACAAGGCGGCCGGTATCAGCCACGCGGCGTGCCATCCAGATGGTGTTCGATCATCCACAGCCCCGCCCACAGCTTGGCATCGAGCTGGTAGCCCTGGTTCATTTTTTCCACCAGCCAGGCGGCCGCCCGGGCGCGCGGAATCGCATGCACGGTGATGTCTTCGCTGTCATCGCCGCCACCCTCGCCGACCCGGCGCAGGCCGGTGGCGCGAACGAAGGCGATGCGTTCGCTGCTGGCACCCGACGAGGTCGGGCCGATCATCAGCACCTCGGCATGGTCGGCGGTCCAGCCGGTTTCTTCCTCCAGTTCGCGCACCGCTGAGTCTTCAATCGACTCGCCGGCCTCGATGTCGCCAACCAGCCCGGCCGGCATCTCGATGGTGAGTGCCTGCAGCGGGACCCGGAACTGCTCCACGAACAGCACCTCGTCCTCCGGGGTCACCGCGATGATGATCGCCGCCAGTCCGCCGGCATGGGTGCGCTCGCTGTATTCCCAGCTGCCACGCACCACCATGCGCTGGTACTTGCCTTCAAAAACGACTTTCGGGGGCTGCGTGTTGTGGCTCATGCGAACTCGTTGGCAATGGAAGAAGAATCGGAAAGACCGCCGGCGGTGAACAGGCGGCGGCGGGTGAGCGGGCCAAAGCGCAGTGCATCACACAGGCCCTGCAGCATCTGCGGGTCGGCGCTGGAGCGGCCAAAACCGGCTCCATCCAGCGGCGCATCCAGCGCAATCGTGGTCAGCTGCCGCCACAGCAGCGCGTGCTCGCGCTGCTCGCGCAGACGCACCGCCATCTGTGCCGCGCCGCGCAGGCGCAGGAACGGCACCTCGTCCAGACGCTCATACAGAGTGTCCATGCTGCCGAAATGGGCCAGCAGCACCGCCGCGGACTTCGCGCCCACGCCGGTCACACCGGGAATGTTGTCCACCGCGTCGCCACACAGCGCCAGATAGTCGGCAATCTGATGCGCCTGCACGCCGTGGCGGGCCTTGACCCCGGCCATGCCCCAGCGCTGGTTGCGCGCGTAGTCCCACTGCTCGTCGTGCTCATGCAGCAGCTGCGACAGGTCCTTGTCGGCGGAAATGATCACCCCGCGCATGCCGCCGGGGCGGCTGGCATGCAGGGCACTGCCGATCAGATCGTCGGCTTCATACTCGTGGTGGGCCAGCACGGTCAGGCCCAGTGCCATGCACAACGCCTTGCAGTGCGCGAACTGACGGCGCAGTTCCTCCGGTGCCGGGTCGCGATTGGCCTTGTAGGCCGCATACAGCCGGTGCCGGAAGCAGCTGTCCAGGGCTTCGTCGAAGGCCACCACGATGTGCTGCGGGCGCTCACGCTCCAGCAGGTCCAGCAGGAAGCGGGCGAACCCGTGTACCGCGTTGGTCGGCCAGCCCTGCTGGTCCTGGAACTCGTTGGGCATCGAGTGCCAGGCCCGGAACACATACAGGCTGGCATCGACCAGATACAGCGGCGGGCGCAGGGCCAGCCCGGGCGGAGCCTCGATCATCTCAACCCACCCAGTCCTGCAGCAGCGCGGTCGGGTCGGGGCGTTCGCGCTCGGGCACCTCGGCCTTCGGGGTGCCGATATGAATGAAGCCGGCAATGCGCTCGTGCTCGGCCAAGCCCAGATGGGTGTGCACGACCGGGTCGAACGCCATCCAGGCGGTCAGCCACTGTGCCCCGAAGCCCATGGCCTGGGCGGCCTGCAGCAGGGCGAAGCAGACGCAGCCGGCGGTCATCAGCTGCTCCTGCTCCGGCACCTTGGGGCTGGGGGTGGGGCAGGCGATGACGGTGACGATCAGCGGGGCATGCGAAAAACGCAGCCGGTCTTTCTCGACCTGGGCCTCGGACGCGTTCAGGTCCCGGGCGCGGCTGCGCTCGGCCAGGAACGCGCCCAGAGTGTGACGCGCATCACCCTGGATGCTCAGGAAGCGGAACGGCACCTTCTTGCCGTGGTCGGGCACGCGAACCGCCGAAGCGAGCATCCGCAGCAGGGTTTCGCGGTCCGGACCGGGCGCAGTCAGCTGCAGGGCAGGAACCGAGCGACGGGCGTCAAGGGCTTGCAGCGCAGGGGATTCAGGCATGGGACTCAACAGAATTTCACCGGAAGACAATTATAGTCGGGGCGCTTTGTGACGTCGGTTTTGGGCAACTGTGTGCCATTTGCGACGAAACGTGATGCACATCACTTAATGAAACCCATCCCTTCACACTCCTGTACTCGCTTCCGGTGGGCACTGGCCTTACGATACAAGGCCTGCCGGTACCCGGTTGTGAGGTTTGAAGTGAGGACTGTTTCACTGTCCCCGACCGGTGCGCCGATCTACCATCCGCGTGCGGGTGCCTGGGGGGCACCGGCATCCGGTGTATCCATGCTGCATTTCGACCTTGGGAAGGTGGGGAGCCTTTTCGCATGATCGCCACGCCCAACGTCATGGCGCAGGCAGGCCGCGACCCGGCCTTGCTGAAGCTCGCGCGCGAAGCTGCCCTGCCGGGGCTGGCCGAGTCGTTTGCGACCGTGCTCGCCCGCTTTGACGACGTGTTGTTTGACCGCGCCAGCAATGCCGGTGCGTCACAGCTGCTGTTCCTGGATGGCATGCGCGAACTGCGCCGCCGCCGCGAGGACATCGCCGCTGGCTTCCGTGCCCACCTGTCGCTGGCCTGGGACGCGCTGGAACGCGGGCAACCGCTGTCGGCCGAGACCGTTCTGGCCGGGCAGGTCGAGGGCGGCCTGAGCCTGGTGCCCGAACACGTGCTGGAATCCCGCCTGGCGGTGCGCAATTTTGCGGTGGTCCTGCTGCGCGACTGGAAGCCCGTGCTGGCCCGGCTGGACCGCCGCCTGGGCTGGATCGCCGGCGGCCTGGAGCTGAACGCCGATACCAATCCGGTCAGCCCCGAACATATTGGCGTGGCAATCCACGAGGCGTTTGCCGACTGCGAACTGGCCCCGGAAGTGCGCCTGGTGCTGATCAAGCTGTGCGAGCGCGACCTGCACGGCCCGATCGGCAAACGCTATGAAAAGTTGGACGAACAGCTGGCCGCCGCTGGCGTGATGCCGCAGATGTCGGCTCCGCGCAAGCCGGCCCCGCGCCCGCCGACGCCCCGCAACGAACTGGATGACCTGGTTGACGCGCTGGACCCGGAAGCGCAGGCGCGTGGCGATGACGGCGCGGCCCCGGCGTGGGCGCGCCGCTTCGCCGACCGTTGGGCGGCCAGCCGTGGTCGCATGCAGTCGGCCCAGGCCGCCTACCAGGAAGCGGGCGAAGCCGAGGCCATGAACAACAACCAGGGCATGCTGCTGGAAGCCCTGCACGAACTGCTGCAGCAGACCCGCCACGTGCGCGAGGACGCCACCTCGGCGGCCAGCGTTGCGGTGGGCCAGCAGCGTCCGTTGAGCCAGCGCGAAATGATGTCGGTGCTGTCGCTGCTGCAGGCCACGCCGAGCGCGACCCTGCGGGCCGCGATCGGCGAAGACGGCGAATCGCTGGCACAGCGTCTGAAGAGTGAAGTGCTGTCCGGCGCGACCCAGCTGGGCGTGGACCCAGCGCAGGCGCGCCTGGACCCGCAGGACGAAGACGCGATCGACCTGGTCGGCATGCTCTTTGACGTGATGCTGGACGAGCGCGACCTGGAAGGCCGCTCGCGCGAGCTGATTGGCCGGCTGGTGGTGCCGTTCGTGAAGGTGGCCATGCTTGACCGCCGCATGTTCGTGCAGAAGACCCACCCGGCGCGCAAGCTGCTGAACTCGTTGGCCGAGGCCTGCGAGGGCAACACCGGCGAAAGCCAGGCCGAGCGAGTGCTGATGGGCAAGGTCGAAGAGATCATCGAGCGGCTGGTGGCCGAGTTCAATGAGAACCTGGCGATCTTCCTCACTCTGGAAGAAGAATTCCGCGACTTCCTGACCCAGCACCGCCGCCGCATTGAAATTGCCGAGCGCCGCGCGGCGGAAACCCAGCGCGGCCAGGAAAAACTGGAAGTGGCGCGCACGCGCGCGGCCAGCGAACTGGAGTGGCGGGTGGAAGACCAGCACCTGCCGCAGGCGATCGATGAGTTCCTGCGCCAGCCCTGGCAGCATCACCTGACTCTGGCGGTGCTGCGTGAGGGCGACGATGGCGCGGCGGTGAGCGAGGCGCTGGCCCTGGCCGATGGCTTGCTGGAAGAAGTGGCCGAAGCGCGCCGTCAGATTGTGGGCAAGCCGTGGCTGCAGGCCTGGCAGCCGGTGCTGCGCAAGGTATTCGCCAGTGTCGGCGTGCATGCCGACGCGGCAACGACGGCGATCGATGCATTGCACGACACGCTGCAGGCAATTGCCGAATCGCGCCCGGAACTGGAACGCGCGCTGCCGGAACTGCCGCAGGTGGTCCTGCCCGCTCCGCCGGCTGCCGATGCGGGCGGGGTGGAACTGGAAGGCAAGGTCGACGTGACCGACTTCGACAATGCCGATGCGGACCGCTTCCGTGGCATGGAGATCGGCAGCTGGCTGGACTTCGTCGACAAGGACGGCAAGGTGCAGGCCGGCAAGCTGTCGTGGGTAAGCCCGATTTCCTCGCGCCTGCTGTTCGTGAACCGCCGCGGCGTGCGCTTCTGCGTGGCCTCGCCGGAGGAACTGGCGGTCATGGTCCGCCTCGGCCGCCTGCGCCCGCACGTCGACGACGGTGCCTTCGACAGCGCCATGCAGGGCGTCATCGACCGCCTCGACACCAAGGGTGCCACCGTCCACTGAAGCTGCGCGGGGTCCCGTATCGCCGGGCTCTGCCCGGCTGCTGTTGGATCTGTGCGAACAGCCGGTGGTCATCGGTTCTCTGTGTTGGCGGATCGGGGTGGGCGTTCCGGGGGACGCTGCAAGTACGTCCATGTAAGCTCGATCGCCGCATCCATGCGGCTCACGCCCCCTCCAGCCCACCCCGACCCGCCATCGACAGACGGTCGGTGGCCATCGAAAATCAAAATCACGCAGGTCCGGTAGCGTCGGTCGCAAGACGACGGCCCTGAAACAACCAACACCCGGTAACGCATGACCCCGAAACAACGGAAGCTTCTGCCGTTGCCGTTGCCGTTCCATCCGCATTCCGACCCTCCATCGGGAGGCCGATGGATAGCCACCGTAGTGACACGCCATGCGTGTCTCGAACCGCCGAAGACCCCGCGGACACGCATGGCGAGTCCCTACGCCCCTTCCCAGCAGGTTACGATCAACCGGACGAACCACTACTCATGGGACACGCATGGCTGTCGAGGTGCTGGGGGTGAAGGAACGTGCGCCGGGCGAACGCCGGGTGGCGCTGACGCCGGAAACGGCGCGCAAGCTGGCCGCACTCGGGGCCACGGTCTGGGTCGAATCGGGTGCCGGCCTCGGTGCGGGCTTCACCGACCAGGCCTATCTGGATGCCGGCGCGCAACTGGCCGATGACACCCGTGCCAGCCAGGCCGACATCGTGCTGTGCGTGCAGGCTCCGGAAACCGCCTGGTTGAACCAGCTCAAGCTGGGCAGCACCCTGGTCGGCATGCTGCAGCCGCAGGCCGACAGCCTGCGCGCGGCCACCATGCAGTCGCGCGGACTACAGGTGTTTCCGCTGGAACGCCTGCCGCGTACCACCCGCGCGCAGTCGATGGACGTGCTCAGTTCGCAGGCGGGCATGGCCGGTTACAAGGCCACGTTGATCGCGGCGCAGCGCGCGCCGCGCTTCTTTCCCATGCTCACCACCGCCGCCGGTACCATCCGGCCGTCGCGCGTGCTGGTGGTCGGGGCCGGTGTGGCCGGTCTGCAGGCCGTGGCAACGGCGCGCCGGCTCGGGGCGCAGGTCGAGGGCTTTGACGTGCGCCCGGAAACCCGCGAGCAGATCGAATCACTCGGCGGCAAGTTCCTCGATCTGGGCGTCAGTGCAGCGGGTGAGGGCGGTTATGCGCGCGCGCTGACCGATGAGGAGCGTGCCGAACAGCAACGCCGCCTCGGCGAGCACCTGCGTCTGGTGGATGTGGTGATCTGCACCGCCGCTGTGCCGGGGCGGCCGGCACCGAAGATCATCACGCAGGCAATGGTGGAGGGCATGCGGCCCGGCAGCGTGGTGGTGGATCTGGCGGCGGAAACCGGCGGCAACTGCGAAGCCACGCGGCCGGGTGAAACCGTCGACGTGGGCGGGGTCGTGGTGGATGGTCCGTTGAATCTGGCCAGCCAGGGCGCGGTGCATGCCAGCGAGATGTATGCGCGCAACCTGTACAACTTTGTCGCGCTGTTCGTGAAGGACGGCGCGATTGCGTTTGATTGGGAGGATGAGCTGCTGGCGAAGACGCGCTGGGTGGCAGGGTAGCGCCTCCTTCGTCCGGATGGCGTTGACACGCATGGCGTGTCACTACGACCCTTGGTCGAACGGTCTGTAGTGACGCGCCATGCGCGTCAACGCGGTGCCGGGTCTGCCTTCACTGAATTCGTCTTCAACCACTCCTGACGCTGTTCCGGCGTCATTTTCCGCCAGCGCTCGCGCAATGCCACGCGCTGCTCCGGGGTCATGCTGCGCATCTGCGCGAACAGCACCCGCGCCTGCTCGCGCTGGGCCGGGGTCATGTTCTCGAAGCGGTGGCGACCTCGCCGGGCCAGCTCGCGCTGCTCCGGGGTCATGCTCTGCCAGCGCTGGCCGTGCTGCAGCATGCGCTCGCGCTGCGGCGGCGGGGCGTCGTTCCAGCGGTCGCGTACCGGGGCGATGAGCGCTTCGCGCTGCTGCGGGGTGAGCTTGTCCCACTCCGGCAGCGGGGCGCTCTGCGCCGCGCAGGTTGCGCTGAAGGCCAACAGCACCATGGCAAGGGTTGTCTGCAGTTTCATGGTCACTCCATCGCCAGGTCGGTGGCACCCAGCCACACGTACATGTCCGGATTCTCATCCAGCAGCCCGCCACTGTCATCCACCGCGCTGGCCATGACCGGTGCCGGCGGCGCGCCCGGCGGATGTGCGGTAAAGCTGTAGCCCAGGCCCAGCGCGACCACCGCCGTGCAGGCGGTCGCCAGCCACCAGCCATGCGCGCGGCGCTGCCGGGCCGGCGCATGCCGGGCCGGCGCATGCCGGGCGGCACGCAACCGGGCCAGGGTAGCCGGTGACAGCTGCTGCAGCGACTGCGCGTGAAGCTGCTGCAGGCGGGCGTCATCGGGGAGGGGCGGGTGCGGACGGCTCACAGTTCGATCTCCAATTGGTCCTGCAGCGCCTGCCGGGCGCGCGAAAGATGGGTTTTGACCGCGCCTTCGCTGCAGCCCATGGCGGCGGCGGTGGTAGCCCCGTCCAGCTGCTGCAGCACGCGCAGGGTGAAGGCTTCGCGCTGGCGCGCCGGCAGCGCGCGCAGGGCCTGCACCAGCTGCGCATACTGCTCGCGCTGCTCGTGGGCCTGGGCCGGTCCGGGCCCGTGGTCGGCCCAGTCGATGTCGTGGTCAGCGGTGGCCTCGTCGCTGCTGCGCCAGAAGCGCAGGCGGAAGGTGCGGCGGCGCTGCAGGTCGACCACGCGGCGGCGCAGGATGCTCCAGAACAGCGGCGACCACTCTGCGGCTGGCTTTTCGCGGTAGGCCAGCATCCGCAGCATGCTGTCCTGCACCGCATCCAGAGCGTCGTCGCGCTGGCGCAGGCCGGCTTCGGCAAAGCGGAACGCGCGCGGGCCAATGCCGGCCAGGAACGCATCCAGCGACACCGGCAGCGCGGCGTCGGTGTCGGACATCTCAGGCGGCAGGGACGGACTCACCAGCACAGGGTAGCGCTCGCGTGGGGGACACCGTGACAACGCACCAGCGGGCCGTCGGTTGACCGGTGCGCCGATCCGTTAAGCCCATGGTTATGATGAGGGGGCGGAACAAACGACTGGGAGAGACACGGCAATGAGCGACGGGTTCGTGGCGTTGTACATCTTCATGCTGGCCGCCATCGCCGGCCATGTGATCATTTCGCGGGTGCCGGTGATCCTGCACACCCCGTTGATGTCCGGTTCCAACTTCATCCACGGCATCGTACTGATCGGCGCGATGGTGGTGCTGGGGCACGCGCAGACCCCGCTGGAAAAGATCATCGGCTTCATCGCGGTGGTGCTCGGGGCCGGCAACGCCGCCGGCGGCTACGTGGTCACCGAACGCATGCTCGACATGTTCAAGCCCAGTGCCAAGCGCACTGACACGGAGAAGACCCCGTGAGCCTGAGCACCGCGCAGTTGCTGCACTGGGGCGTGCAGACCAGCTACCTGGTCGCCGCAACGCTGTTCCTGCTGGGCCTGCAGCGCATGGCTTCGCCGCTCACCGCGCGCAGCGGCATCCGCTGGGCCGGGGCCGGCATGCTGATCGCCACCGTGGCCACGTTCTTCCTGCCGGAACTGCACAACGTGCCGTTGATCCTGGCGGCGGTGGCCATTGGTACCGGTGTGGCGTGGTGGTCGGCCAAGCGGGTGGCGATCACCGACATGCCGCAGATGGTGGCGCTGTACAACGGCATGGGCGGTGGTTCGGCCGCGGCGATCGGTGCGGTGGAACTGCTGCGCTTCTCGTTCCTGGCCAACCGCGATACCAGCCACTGGAGCGCGCAGGCCATCGCCGACCTGGCCGCACGCCAGCCGTCGGCCACGGTGCTGGCGCTGGCGGTGATCGGTTCGGCCATCGGCGCGGTGTCGCTGTCAGGTTCGATCATTGCCTGGGCCAAGCTGGACGGGCGCCTGGACCGGCGCGTCACTTTCCCGGGGCAGCAGGTGTTCAACCTGGCCGTGGCGGTGGCGATGGTGGGTCTGGGCATCTGGGCGGCGGTCAGCCTGAGCCCGGTGGCGATCATCGCCTTCTTCGTGGTGGCGCTGGCGCTGGGCGTGCTGATGACCCTGCCGATCGGCGGGGCCGACATGCCGGTGGTGATCTCGCTGTACAACGCCTTCACCGGCCTGGCAGTGGCGTTTGAGGGCTACGTGCTGGGCAACGAGGCACTGATCATCGCCGGCATGATGGTGGGCGCGGCCGGCATCCTGCTGACCCGGTTGATGGCCAAGGCGATGAACCGGCCGATCAGCGGCGTACTGTTCTCCAACTTCGGCGGTGGCGGAGCCGGGCAGGAGATCACCGGCGCGCAGAAGCCGATCGAGGCCAGCGACGTGGCCGCGATGCTGGCGTTCGCCGAGCGGGTGGTGATCGTGCCGGGCTACGGCCTGGCCGTGGCCCAGGCCCAGCACAAGATATGGGAACTGGCACAGCGGCTGATCGAGCGCGGGGTGAAGGTGAAGTTCGCCATCCACCCGGTGGCCGGGCGCATGCCCGGGCACATGAACGTGCTGCTGGCCGAGGCGGGCGTACCGTATGACCTGATCGCCGACATGGATGACATCAATCCCGAGTTCCCGACCACCGACGTGGCGCTGGTGATCGGGGCCAACGACGTGGTCAATCCGGTCGCCCGCACCGACCCCTCGAGCCCGATCTACGGCATGCCGATTCTGGACGTGGTCAACGCGCGCAACGTGGTGGTGATCAAGCGCGGCAAGGGCACCGGCTTTGCCGGCATCGAGAATGCGCTGTTCTACGCGGACAACGCGCGGATGCTGTATGGCGACGGGGCGGGGGCGGCGAGTGCGCTGGTGAGCGAGCTGAAGGCCCTCGATGGCGGGCATTGAGGCGATCGGGCCGGGTCACGACCAACGGTCGTGACCTACCGGGTGATCGAGGGTTCGGACCGGGTCGCGATCAACGGTCGTGACGCACCGGGTGAACGGGGCGGGCGGGGTCACGACCAACGGGTGATCGGGGGCGGTAGGTCACGACCGTTGGTCGTGACGTGGCTTCACCGTGCGACAAACCAGCCGACGACCAGCGCCACCCCCAACCACACCATCTCGGCCGCCCCATTGGCCAACTGCGCCAGCGTCCAGGCCATATGCGGCCCCATCCGCAACGCTGAATCCCACGGGGCCAGCCCCAGCGAGGCTCCGACATAGGACGAGGCGATCGCCCAGTTGGCAATCACAGCCACCAGCAGCGTTCCCACCAGGGTCAGACCCACCCGCAGCGCCGGACGCCGCAGCGCCCCCAGGCGCAGCATGAACGCCAGCTCCACCGCGGCGAAAATGGCCATCCAGCCAGCCTGGCGGCCACTGGCCAGGGCCACGAACCACCACACCATCACTGCAGCTACCAGTGCGATCAGCAACATCAGGGGCCAGAGCCAGTTCACGGAGCGGGCAGAAACGGACGTGGTCGACATGCAATCTTCCTGTGAATGGCTACAGGATACCGGCTTGCGCCGTGACCGGCGCGGGAGCACCCACTGGGCTAAAATGGTCACCTTGAGCGGCCCCGTCCGCAGCCCCATATCGAACGCATGTATTCCCGTAGCAGCGAACCTGTCCACTTCGAACGCGACTGCGAGGCCGTGATGGTCCCGCAGGGCGAAACGGTCACCTTGCCCGCTGGCAGCTATGGGTACATCACCCAGGCCCTGGGGGGCAGCTATACCGTGTTTGTCGAAGGCAATCTGTTCCGCATCGCCGGCAAGGACGGTGACGCGATCGGCAAGGAGGCTCCGGCCCCGCTGGAACTGCCGGACGACGCCTCCGACGAAGAAGTGGAAAAGCTGGTGTGGCAACAGCTGCGCACCTGCTTCGACCCGGAGATCCCGTTCAACATCGTCGACCTCGGCCTGGTCTATGAAGTGGACCTCAAGCACCTGGACGACGGCCAGCGCGAGGTGGACGTCAAGATGACCCTGACCGCGCCCGGCTGTGGCATGGGCGACATCCTGGTCGATGACGTGCGCAGCAAGCTGGAAATGATCCCGACCATCGCCGAGGCGGACGTCGAGCTGGTGTTCGACCCGCCGTGGGGCAAACATATGATGTCCGAGGCTGCCCGCCTCGAAACCGGCATGCTGTAACCGCCGCACACACTTCCGTAGAGCCGGGCTCGCCCGGCTGCCGCTCCCGTAGAGCCGGGCTTGCCCGGCTTGAACCCAGAACAGGAAATTCCCGGTGTCCCAGTCCAATCCCAGCTTCGCCGTCACCCGTTCGGACCAACCGCGCAGCGCCGAGCAGCGCGCCCAGATCCTGGAGAAGCCGGGCTTCGGCCTGCATTTCACCGACCACATGGTGGAAGTCCGCTGGGACAAGGACACCGGCTGGCACAACGCCAACGTGCGTGCCTACGGCCCGCTGCAGCTGGACCCGGCAGCCGCGGTGCTGCACTACGGCCAGGAAATCTTCGAGGGCATCAAGGCCTACCGTCACGCCGACGGCTCGATCTGGACCTTCCGTCCGGATGCCAACGGCCGTCGCCTGCAGCGTTCGGCGCAGCGCCTGGCACTGCCGGAACTTCCGGTGGAGATCTTCGTGGAATCGCTGAAGCAGCTGATCGCGGTGGACGCGGACTGGGTGCCGTCGGCCGATGAGTCGAGCCTGTACTTCCGTCCGTTCATGATCGGAGACGAAGCCTTCCTGGGCGTGCGCGGCGCACACAAGGCGGGTTACTACGTGATCGCCAGCCCGGCCGGCCCGTACTTCGCCAAGGGCGTGGCCCCGGTGTCGATCTGGCTGTCGACCGAATACGCACGTGCGGCCAAGGGCGGCACCGGTGCGGCCAAGTGCGGCGGCAACTACGCCGCATCGCTGCTGCCGCAGCAGAAGGCGCAGGCGCAGGGCTGCTCGCAGGTGCTGTTCCTGGACCCGGTGGAAGGCAAGTACCTGGAAGAGCTGGGCGGCATGAACGTGTTCCTGGTCTACAAGGACGGCACCCTGGTGACCCCGGCGCTGTCGGGCAGCATCCTGGAAGGCATCACCCGCGAAAGCATCCTGCAGCTGGCCCGCGACCGTGGCATGAAGGTCGAAGAGCGCAAGGTGACCATCGACGAGTGGAAGGACGGCGTGGCGTCGGGCGAGATCGCCGAAGTGTTCGCCTGCGGCACCGCGGCGGTGGTGACCCCGATCGGCCAGCTTAAGGGCGAGGGCTTCTCGGTGGGCGACATCAACGCCCCGGCCGGCGAAGTGACCATGTCGCTGCGCAAGGAACTGACCGATATCCAGTACGGCCGCCTGCCGGACCGTCACAACTGGCTGGTCCGCCTGGACGCCTAAGCCGCGCCCGGGCAACACTCCTCGAAAAGCCCGCCTGCAATCAGGCGGGCTTTTTGCATTTCAGGGTTGCGGACACCGCGCGTCGCCGGGCGCTGCCCGGCTGCTGTTGGTTTTGGGCGAACAGCCGGTGGTCATCGGTTTCCGTGTTTGGGCGTGCCGGGATGGGTTTGCGGGACACGCCGTGAACCCATCCATGGGGGCTCGTAGAAAACATCCATGTTTTCTACGGTCCCGCAAACCCACCCCGGCACGCCCCAGACAGGTCATCGGTGGCCACAGCAGATCAAATGCGCCGTTGCCGTTCGAACCGTGTCTCGACCCACCATCGGGGGCTGGCCAACGGGTGACCCCTGGAGGGACCGTCGAAAACATGGATGTTTTCGCCGAGCCCCCATGGACGGGTTTACGGCGTGTCCCGGAACGGGGTTGCCCGTTGGCCTGCCCCGCACGAATGAACCGAAGCGCCGCTCTTCGCGGAAAACTAAAACTACATCGATCCAAACGAACGCAACCCTTTGACGCGCAAGGAATGTCCCACCTCTGGCGCACAAGACAGTGACGCAGGACACGATTTGCCCTACCGAAGACTCGAATCCGGTACGGAAGTTCCTTCACATTCACAAACCTTTGACCCCGGATGTCTCAATTCGGAAATTTCACAAGACTGAAATCGCGCTGAAGCGTTGTTCGGAGTCAGGCAAACGCACTAGCGTCCGGGGTCGGTCGGTTTTTCAGGGGAGCCGGTCCGCTTCCAACGGTTCGATCCGCGCCAGCGCTTCACAGCGAACGGATTGCACCGACTTCCGCCGCATTGACGGCATTTCAGTTCAAAGGGAAATCCGATGTCTCATGATTCGCAGCAACGTGTGCGTCAGCGCGCATTGGTGGTACTGGGTGGTTCGGTCCTGTCGACCCTGCTGCTGGCCGCGCCGGCTTTCGCTGGTGACGTGCAGCTGAGCGGTCTGTCCTCCGCACCCACCCACCAGCGTTTCATCGTCAAGTACCGGGACGGTGCCAGCGATGTGGCCAATCCCACGGCCCTGGCCAGTTCGCTGAAGGCCGCCGCCGCGTCCGTGCCTGCCGCCCAGGGGCGCGCGCTGGGTCTGCAGAAGCTGCGCACTCTGGCCATCGGCCCGACCGTGGTGAAGGCGGATCGTCCGCTGGACGCCGCTGAATCCGAACTGCTGATGCGCCGCCTGGCTGCTGACCCGAACGTGGAATATGTCGAAGTCGATCAGCTGATGCGGCACACCCTGACCCCGAACGACCCGCGCCTGTCCGAGCAGTGGGGCTTCGGCACCAGCGCCTCGTCGATCAATGTGCGCCCGGCGTGGGACAAGTCCACCGGTACCGGCGTGGTCGTGGCGGTGATCGACACCGGCATCACCAACCACCCGGATCTGAACGCCAACATCCTGCCTGGCTATGACTTCATCAGCGACGCTGCGATGGCGCGCGATGGCGGTGGTCGTGACAATAATCCGAATGACGAAGGCGACTGGTACGCCGCCAACGAGTGCGGTGCCGGCTATCCGGCCTCCAACTCCAGCTGGCACGGTACCCACGTGGCCGGCACCATTGCGGCCGTGACCAACAACGCCGTTGGCGTCGCCGGTACCGCCTACAACGCCAAGATCGTGCCGGTGCGCGTGCTCGGCAAGTGCGGCGGCTACACCTCCGACATCGCTGACGCCATCGTGTGGGCCTCGGGCGGCACGGTCAGCGGCGTGCCCGCCAATGCCAACCCGGCCGAAGTGATCAACATGTCGCTCGGCGGCAGCGGCAGCTGCTCCACCACCTACCAGAACGCCATCAACGGGGCCGTTTCGCGCGGTACCACCGTGGTCGTGGCCGCGGGCAACAGCAACACCAACGTGTCCTCGGCGGTGCCGGCGAACTGCCCGAACGTGATCGCGGTCGCGGCCACCACCTCAGCCGGTTCGCGTGCCAGCTTCTCCAACTACGGCACCGGCATCGACATCTCCGCACCGGGTGCGAGCATTCTGTCCACGCTCAACACCGGCACCACCGTGCCGGGCAGTGCCTCGTATGCCTCGTACAACGGCACCTCGATGGCGGCCCCGCACGTGGCTGGCGTGGTCGCATTGATGCAGGCAGCGGCGACCACCGCGCTCACGCCGGCGCAGGTCGAAAGCATCCTCAAGAGCACCGCGCGGCCGTTGCCGGGTGCCTGCTCGGGCGGCTGCGGTGCAGGTATTGCCGACGCGGATGCGGCGGTGGTCGCGGCACAGGGCGGCGGCACCCCGAACCCGGGCACCGGAACCCTGCAGAACAATGTGCCGGTGACCGGCTTGTCGGCCTCCGCGGGTGCCTCGCTGGCCTACACCGTGGCCGTGCCGAGTGGTTCGTCGCAGCTGAAGGTGACCATTGCCGGCGGCAGCGGTGATGCCGACCTGTACGTGCGTTCGGGCAGCGCCCCGACCGACACCGTCTACAACTGCCGTCCGTACCTGAGCGGCAACAATGAAACCTGCACGATCAATGCGCCGGCAGCGGGCACCTGGCACGTCCGCGTGAAGGCGTACAGCACCTTCTCGGGTGTGACCCTGACCGCGCAGTACTGATGTTTCATTCGGCCACCCTGCCAACGGCAGGGTGCTACCGATGCGGTAGGTGCCGACCGTTGGTCGGCACTCTCTTTCAGGCCGACTCAAACCGGTTGGCGGCCACATTCTTGCGCACGTGCTGCGGATCCCAGATACGCCCGTTCATGGCGATGTAGACACCGCTCGGCAGCGACTGCACCGCGCCGATCGCGCAGCCGATGTTGAACTCCGCGTCCGAGCCACGGAAGCGGGCCGGGCTCAGCGCGCCGGTCATCACGATGGTCTTGTCGGCGATGCTGCGCAGCACCTGGCCGGTCTGCACCATCGAATCGGTGCCGTGGGTAACCAGCACATGGCGGGTGGGCTGGGCGGCAATGGTGGCGCGGATCAGCTCGCGGTCTTCATCGGTGATGTGCAGCGAGTCCTTGCGCAGGATCGGAATCACGTTGAAACGGAAGGTCACGCCGAGCTCGCGCAGGATCATCCCGATCTGCGGATCGCCGATCTGGTAGTCCGACTTGTCGTCGAAGTAGATCTTGTCGATCGTGCCACCGGTGGTGATGATCAGTAGTTCTTCCATTGCAGGCATCCTGGGATAGCAGTCAGATCCACGCGGGAGATCGCGCGACGGTGCCCATGATACGGGGATGTGCGCCGGTAGTGCCGGCCGCTGGCCGGCAACCACGCACATCCATCCGAAGGTCATGAGGTTGCCGGCCAGCGGCCGGCACTACCGCCGTCGTTTGAAACGTTTCTGCAGGCCGGGGGCGTTGGCTACGCCGATGATCGCCAGCGCCAGCAGCAGCTCGGCCCAGGCCCAGCCTGCCGTGTCGGGGTGGCTCCAGGCGCTCATCACGCCGTGGCTGAACCAGAACAGCGCCAGCACCCCGGACCAGAACGGCGCATTGCCGCGCCTGCACCACGTACCCAGTGCCAGCAGCAGCGGCGGGGCAGTGAAGACCACCTGGGTGGCCAGCCAGTGCTTGTCCTGCCAGAACCACGCCACATACACGCAGGCCAGGGCCAGCAGCAGGCCGATCAACAACGCGTCGCGGCCGCGCCCCTTCACGCCAACCGCCGCGCGATGTCGGCGACGCGCCGGCCCAGCGCGCGGGCCAGGGTGGCTTCGTCTTCACTGGGCACCGGGTTGTCGTCGGCCCCGGCCACGTGGCTGGCCCCATACGGCGTGCCGCCGGTGGTGGTGTGGCTCAACGCCGGTTCGGTGAACGGGATGCCCACGATCAGGCAGCCATGGTGCAGCAATGGCACCTGCATCGAGAGCAGCGTCGATTCCTGGCCACCGTGCAGCGACGCGGTCGAGGTAAACACGCCGGCCGGCTTGCCCGCCAGCGTGCCGTTCACCCATTCGGCCCCCAGGCCGTCGAGGAAGTGTTTCACCGGTGCGGCCATGTTGCCGAACCGGGTCGGACTGCCCAGCAGCAGTCCGCTGCATTCGGCTAGGTCTTCCACGCTGACGTAGGGGGCACCGTCTTCAGGCACCGGCGGGCGGGCGGTCTGGGTCACGGCGGCTACCGGCGGCACGGTGCGCAGTCGGGCGCTCATGCCCGGCACCTCGCCGACGCCCCGGGCGATCTGGCGCGCAAGCCGCGCTACCGAACCGCCCCGGCTGTAGTACAGCACCAGAATCTCCGCCATCTTGTTTCCACATAAGCTTCAGTCAGGCCGCAGTATGCGGCCCTTTGTGCCTGCCTGCACCGCGCATCGGGTACGCTTGGTCCCAATGGAACCTCTGGATACCGTCAACCTGTGGATGGAGCGCGTGCGCGACCGTGCGCGTACCGCCAGCTTCGGGCGCTTCCTGTGGCGTCGCTTCCTTGATGACCGCCTGTTCCAGGCGGCCGCTTCGTTGGCCTACACCACGGTGTTCGCGCTGGTGCCGCTGGCCATCGTGGTGTTCGGGGTGCTCTCGGCATTCCCGATGTTCGATCGCTGGAGCGACACACTCAGCGACTACGTGTTCTCCAACTTCGTGCCCAATGCCGCGCGCGCGGCCGAAGGCTATCTGCGCCAGTTCTCGGCCAGCGCCGGCCAGCTCACCGCTGCCGGCTTCATTGCCCTGGTGGTGTCGCTGCTGATCACCCTCAACAGCGTGGAGCAGACCTTCAACCAGATCTGGCGGGTCAGTTCGGCGCGGCCGCGCCTGACCCGTTTCCTGGTGTACTGGACCGTACTCACCCTGGGCGCGATGCTGGCCGCTGCGTCGCTGGCGGTGTCGGCACGCGTGTTCGCGCTGCCGCTGTTCGGCACCACGGAAGGCCGGCTGCTGGCCAACGCCTCGCTCACCCTGGCCCCGATCCTGATCGAGTTCGTCTGCATCACGCTGGTGTACCGGGTGGTACCGCACCACACGGTGAAGTGGCGGCATGCCATTCCCGGCGCAGTGCTGGCGGTGGTGATGCTGGAACTGGTGAAGTGGGGCATGGGGGCCTACCTGGGCAGCTTCCAGTCCTATCAGAAGCTGTATGGCACGGTCGCGTTCGTGCCGATCCTGCTGCTGTGGATCTATCTGTGCTGGGTGTCGGTGCTGCTGGGGGCATCGCTGGCTTCGTCGATTGCCGCCTTCCGCTATCAGCCGGCCGACCTGCGCCTGCCCACCGGCTACGAGATGTATGGCCTGCTGCGGTTGATCGGACGCTTCCAGCAGGCGCGCGTGGAAGGACACAGCCTGGACGATGACGAGATCCTGCGGCTGGAACCGATGCTGACCGATTCACTGCTGCAGACCATGCTGTGCGACCTGGAAGCGATCCGCGTGGTGCGCCGCGACGAGCGCGGTGAATGGCTGCTGGCGCGCGACCTGGACAAGCTCACCCTGGCCGACCTGTACGAAACCACGCAGATGCGCATTCCAGTCAAGGAAGCGTGGCTGCCATACCGCGACGACAGCCTGGGCTGCGCCTCGGTCAACGCACTCGACGCACTGCGCCTGCCGCTGCGTGAGCTGCTTAAACGTCGCGTCAGCGACATCTATGCCTCCCCCGGAGATTCCCCATGAGTGTTCGTCCCCTGCTGCTGGCCCTGGGCCTGCTGACCCTGGCCGCGTGCAAGCCCGCTGCCGAGCCCGCCGCACCCGCGCCGACGCCGGCACCGGCGACTCCCGCTGCACCGGCCGAACCCGCCGAGCCTGCCGCGGTCGATACCGACCGCAAGACCGTGGCATCGCCACGCCTGGTGCTGCCGGCGGTGGATGGCAGCACCTACGACCTGGCCGCGCATCGTGGCAAGTGGGTGGTGGTGAACTTCTGGGCCACCTGGTGTGCGCCGTGCCGCAAGGAAATGCCGGAGCTGTCGGCACTGCACGCCATGCGCGAGGAGATCGAGGTGGTCGGGCTGGCCTATGAGGACATCGAGGTGGATGACATGAAGGCCTTCCTGAAAGAGCGTCCGGTTACCTATCCGATCGTGCTGGTCGATACCTACAACCCGCCGGAAGACTTCGCCATTCCGCGCGGGCTGCCGATGACCTACCTGATCGCGCCAGACGGCAAGGTCGCCAAGGAGTTCCTGGGCCCGGTGACGGCGGCGGATATCGAGAAGGCCATCGCGTCGCGCGGTTGATCGCGATGTGCGACCGGTTTGGCATACGCAAGGTAGGTGCCGACCGTTGGTCGGCACATGGGATCAATCTCCGATCGGGAATGCCTCGATCGGCTTCAGCGCCCCAAAATGCTCTTCATGCAGCTTCCCCTTCAGCGGCGGCAGCTCCGGGATCGGCTCGTCCACATGGGTGTCGGGCAGCCGGTCCAGCAGATTGCGGATCAAGGTCAAACGACCACGCTTCTGGTCGTCGAAGTCCACCAGCGTCCACGGTGCCGCATCCCGGTGCGTGGCGCGCAGCATGGCTTCACGCGCTTCGGTGTACGCGGTGTATTTGCTGCGTGACTTCAGATCCACCGGCGACAGCTTCCAGCCCTTGAGCGGGTCCACGTGGCGCTCGGCAAAGCGCTTTTCCTGCTGCTCCTGGTCCACCGTGAGCCAGTACTTGAACAACAGGATGCCGTCGTCCACCAGCAGCTGCTCGAACACCGGGGTCTGCGCCAGGAAAGCCCGGTACTGTGGTTCGGTGCAGTAGCCCATCACGTGTTCAACGCCGGCGCGGTTGTACCAGCTGCGGTCCATCAGCACGATCTCACCGGCGGCGGGCAGGTGGGTGACATAGCGCTGGAAGTACCACTGCGTGCTCTCGCGCTCGGTCGGCTTGGGAAGCGCCACCACCCGGCATTGGCGTGGGTTGAGATGTTCGGCGATGGCCTGGATCGCGCCGCCTTTGCCGGCGGTGTCACGTCCTTCGAACAACACCAGCACGCGCTGCCCGCTGTGCTGGACCCAGCGCGCCATCCGCGCCAGTTCCAGCTGCAGCGGTTCCAGCAGGGCCTCGTACTCCTTGCGCTTGAGCTTGCTCATGCATGCCTCGTCAGCCGACAGGAATCTCAAGCGTACATCGGCGGGGCATTGTTCCGAATGATCGGTATGTGGACGGTAGCGCCGGCCGTTGGCCGGCCCACGAACCGCTTGGGCCGGCCAACGGCCGGCGCTACCGGTCAAATGCCGTGCCAGCCATGCTCACGTGCGAACGCCTGCAGGAGTGCCGACAGGTCCGCGGCAAACCCGGCCATGTCGAACACGCCGCTACCATCACGCGCCCGCGCCACCTCCGTCCGCAGCGCCGCCAACGCGGCCGGATCATTGCCCAGCGCGCTGGCCACCGCAACAAACGCCGCATCATCGGCGACGTTCATCCGTTCCAGCCCCAGGTGATGATTCAGGCTGCCCGCGACCCGTGACGCAAACGTCCCGCCCGGGCAGGTCAGTACCGGGCAGCCGGCCCACAGGGCATCGGAGGCTGTGGTGTGCGCGTTGTACGGATGCGTGTCCAGGAACACGTCAGCCAGCGCATAGCGGGCCAGGTATTGCGGGTGCGGCAGCTTGGCCATGAACACCAGCCGGGCCGGATCCAGGCCGGCCGCCTGCGCTGCGGCGCGCAGCCGCGCATCGGCCTGGCCAGGTCCGGACAGCAGCCACAGCACGCTCCCGGGCACCGCCTGCAACACCGCGAACGCGCGCTGCATGCTGCGCGGATTGAGCTTGTAGCTGTTGTTGAAGCAGCAGAACACCACCCCCTGTTCCGGAAGTCCGCAAGCGGCGCGGGTCGGGGCCGGTTCCAGCGCCCGGGTGTTGTCCGAGGGCTGGAACGCGCGCGGCAGGCGCAGCACGCGTTCGCTGTAATGCGGTTCCAGTGTGGGCGGCAGGGCAAACCCATCGCCGATCACCGCATCCAGCCAGGGCGCGCCGGAGGTGCCGGGATAGGCCAGCCAGTTCACCTGCAGCGGAGCAGGGCGCAGCGCCAGTGCTTCCGGTGCGCCCCCGCCACCCCAGCCACGCAGGTCCAGCAGGATATCGATGCCCTGTGCGCGGATCCGCGCGGCCGTTTCCTCATGGCGCAGGCCGGCCACGTCGTGCAGCGTGGTCGCCTGCTGCAGGCGCTGGCGGATGCGGCTGCCATCGTCGCGGTGGAGCGCGAACAGGTGCACCTGTAGTTCCGGGTCGCTTTGCAATTGTTCGAACAGCGCCACAGTGAGCAGTCCGGTGGGGTGGGCACCGAAGCCGTTGGACAGCGCGCCGATCCGCAGTGGACCCTGCGCGCGTACCCGTGCGGCGGGCAGCGGGCGAATGCCAGCCGCCACGGCGACGGCGCGCGTGCGTGCGCAGCGCAGCTGTTCGGCGGCGCTGGCGTCTTCGCTCAGAAACGCGAACGGCTCGACCACGCCATTGCCGGCGGCCACCGCTTCGCGCACCTGCGTGGCGAGGCGCTCGATGTCCTGCCAGTCACACAGACGGCGCTGCCAGGCCAGGCGCTGGGCGGCGATATAGGGCTCACCGGGCGACAGCGCGTGCGCGCGGCGGTACGCTGCTGCGGCACCTTCGGCGTCGTCGGCATCTTCCAGTGCGTGGCCCAGCCACAGCGCAATGCCCGGATGCTCAGGGGCCAGCGCCGAGGCCTGCCCGAGCAGGCGTGCAGCGTCGACGTGCGCGCCGGCCATCCAGGCCACGCGCCCGAGCCGCGCCAGCGCTTCCGGATGGTTCGGGCGCAGCTGCAGCGCACGCCGCGCGGCCTGTTCGCCAGCGCGCAGGTCGCCGGCTTCCAGTTCCAGATCGGCCAGCATGACCCAGGCCACGAAGTCGCCCGGTTGGCGCGCAAGCGCCTGCTGCAACTGCTGACGCTGCTGCCAGGCCGACACCGGTCAGCCTTCGGACAGCCGGGCCAGTTCGTCGGCCTGGTGCTCGTGGCTGAGCCGGTTGACCAGGGCATCGAGGTCACCCGTCATGATGTTGGGCAGGTCGTACAGGGTCAGCCCTTCCACGCGGTGGTCGGTGATCCGACCCTGCGGGAAGCTGTAGGTGCGGATGCGCTGGCTGCGGTCGCCGCTGCCGACCTGCAGGCGACGGCTCTCGGCCTGTGCGGCGGCCTGCTTGCTGCGTTCGGTGTCGAGCAGCTGGGCCTTCAAACGCTTCATCGCCTTGTCGCGGTTGGCGTGCTGGCTGCGTTCGGTCTGGCATTCCACCACCACGCCGGTCGGAACGTGGGTGATGCGGATCGCCGACTCGGTCTTGTTGACGTGCTGGCCGCCCGCGCCGGATGAGCGGAACGTGTCCACCTTCAGGTCGGCCGGATTGATCACCACCTCATCGACATCGTCGACTTCGGGGATGATCGCCACCGTGGCTGCGGAGGTATGGATGCGGCCCTGCGATTCGGTCGCCGGCACGCGCTGCACGCGGTGCGTGCCCGATTCGAACTTCAGCTTGGAGAACGCGCCGCGCCCGACCACGCGCGCCACGATTTCCTTGTAACCACCATGTTCGCCAGGATTGTCCGATTCGATCTCGACCTTCCAGCCCTGGCGTTCGGCAAAGCGCGCGTACATGCGGAACAGGTCGCCGGCAAAGATCGCCGCTTCATCGCCGCCGGTTCCCGCGCGCACTTCCAGGAACAGGTTGCTGTCATCCCGCGGGTCGCGCGGCACCAGCAGCAGCGCCAGCGCGCCGTCCAGTTCCTGCAGGCGCTGCTGGGCGGCAGCGATCTCCTCGTCGGCCAGCTCGCGCAGGTCCGGGTCGGCGCGCATGGCCTCGGCGGCGGCCAGGTCGGCGTGGGCGCGCGCTTCGTCGGCCAGCGCGGTGGCGACCGGCTCAAGCTGCGCGAACTCGCGCGAGAAGTTGCGGAAGCGCTCGTTGTCGTTGACCACCGCAGGGTCGGCCAGCAGACGTTCAAGTTCCTCGCGGCGCTCGGCCAGGGCTTCCAGCTTACGGCGCAGGGTCGGCGTCATCATTCCTCACAACAGGGTGTTGATACCCCGGCTTGGCCGGGAACAGGCGCTCGGCAGCGCGGGTCAGTTCAGTATCGCCGCTCAGTGCGGCAGCGCGCAGGGCAGCGGTGGGCGGGTGCAGCAGGCGATTGGTCAGGCCATGCGCCAGCAGCTCCAGGACTTCCTCGGGCGATTTGCCGTTGGCCAGCTGCTGCCGGGCCTTGTCCAGCATCTCGGCGCGGGTGGCCTCGCCATAGGCGCGCAGCTGCCGCAGCGGGGCCTGGTGGGCATTGGCCTGCAGCGTTTCGACGAATCGGGCCACCTGCAGTTCAATGATCGCTTCGGCTTCGGCGGCGGCCTCGCGACGACTGCGGCGGTTGTCTTCCACCGCGCGTTCCAGATCGTCCACGGTATACAGGAAGGCATCCTGCAGTTCGCCCACGGCCGCTTCGATGTCGCGCGGCACGGCTAGGTCGAACAGCAGCATCGGCTTGTGCTTGCGGGTCTTCAGCGCGGCGGCAACCTGTGCGCGGGTGATCACCGGCTCGCGCGCGGCGGTGGCCGAGAACACCACGTCGGCCTCGCCCAGGTGGCGTTCGAGCTCGGTCAGCGGCAGCGCTACGCCGCCATGGCGGCTGGCCAGTTCCTGCGCATGGGCCAGCGTCCGGTTGGCGATCAGCAGGCGACGCACGCGACCTTCACTGAGGTGGCGGGCGGCCAGCTCGATCGTCTCGCCGGCACCGACCAGCAGCACGGTGGAATCTTCCAGCCGCGCGAACGAGTTCTGCGCCAGGCGCACCGCGGTGGAGGCCACCGAGATCGGATTGGCCCCGACCCGGGTGTCGGTGCGGGCGCGCTTGGCCACCGAGAAGGTCTGCTGGAACAGCCGGTCCAGGCGCTGGCCGAGCAGGCCGTTGTCGCGCGCGATGGCCCAGGCGTCCTTCACCTGGCCCAGGATCTGCGGCTCGCCCAGCACCATCGAGTCCAACCCGGTGGCGACCCGGAACAGGTGGCGCACCGCATCGGCGTCCGCGTGCTGGTACAGATACCCCTGCAGCTGGCCGGCTTGGCTTTCCAGCCACTGCGCCAGCGCATCACCGGATTCGGCCACCGCGTACAGCTCGGTGCGGTTGCAGGTGGACAGCAGCACGGCTTCGGCCACCTGTGGGGTGTCGCGCAGCGAGGCCAGCGCCCGCGGCAGCGCGTCGCCGCCAAAAGAGGCGCGTTCGCGCAGCTCCACTGGCGCGGTCTGGTGGTTCAGTCCGAGCACCCACAGGGTCATTGTTCAGTTGCTTGCGATAAGCTGCTGGCCATTCAAGTCGTCATTTTAAGGCCAGAAGCCCCCGATGCCCGCATTGATTCGCATCTCCAGCGTTCTGCTGCTGTCCCTGGTCGCCAGCGGAGCCTTCGCGGCCGACTTAGAGCCGGGCTCTGACCGGCTGCCAGAGCCGGCCCCGCTGACCCCGGTCATGGCCGGCGAGTTCGCGCTGCAGGCCGGCAAGCTGCCCGAAGCCGCGCGCTGGTACCTGGAGGCGGCCGAGGCAGGGCGTGACGATGCCGGTCTGGCCGAACGGGCGACGCGCATCGCCATGCTGGCCAATGATGACGTGCGCGCCGCCAAAGCCCTGAAGCTGTGGGAAGCGCGCGCGCCGCGCTCGCTGGCCCAGCGCAGCGCCGCCGCCGCGCTGGACCTGCGCACCGGCGAGCTCAAGGCCGCCCGTACCGAGCTGACCGCGCTGTTGGCCGACCCCGACCCGCGAGGCTGGCGCTTTGCGCTGGCGGCCCTGGTGGGCGGCGGCCGCGATCCCGCCGTGTCGGCCAAGGTGCTGGGCGAACTGGTCGAGGCCAACGCCATTCCCAACCAGCTCGACGCCTGGCAGGAGTTTGGTCGGCTGGCCATGCGCATGGATCAGCCCGTGCTGGCCCGGCGCATGATCGATGAAGTGGTACGGCGCTTCCCCGGCGAGCCGCGGGTCGCCCTGCTCAATGCCAGCCAGATGTTCCAGTCCGGGCGCCGTGATGAAGCGCTGGCGGCGTTGAAGGCGGTAGAACCCAAAGCACGCCAGGATCCCGAACTGCGCAACGCGGTGGCCATCGCCTATGACGCGATGGGCGATGCGCGCGCCGCCGAGCGCCTGCTCGCGGTGGGGCCGCAGGACGTGCAGACCTGGGGTATGCGGGCTTCGCTGCTGGCCAAGGAAAAGGACGACGCGGCGCTGTCGGCACTGTACGCCGAGCTGTCGCGCCAGGCCAACAAGCCGGATCCGGGCCAACGTCTGTTGCTGGGCAAGATCGCCGAGTACCTCAAGCGTCCGGCCGAGGCGGTGGACTGGTATCACAGCGTGCCCGGCGGTGAAGAGCTGGCCGAAGCGCGCCTGCGCGCGGCCAATGCGCAGTATCTGGTCGGGCGCACCGACCTGGCGTTCGCGGAAGTCCACGCCATCCAGTCCGACGCCACCGTCGATGACGAAGCGCGCCGCGATGCCTATCTGCTGGAAGCCGAACTGCGCCAGCGCGGCAACGATCTGCCCGGGGAACTCGATGCGCTGGCCCGTGGCCTGGCGGCGTACCCGGACGAGAACGGCCTGCTGTACGCCCGTGCGCTGGCCTGGGAGCGCCGCGACGACGTGCCGCGCGCCGAAGCCGACCTGCGCAAGATCCTGGTCACCGAGCCGGAGAATGTGGCCGCGCTCAATGCGCTGGGCTACACCCTGGCCGACCGCACCACCCGCTACCAGGAGGCGCTGGAGCTGATTGATCGTGCGCGTGTGGCGGAGCCGGACAATGCCGCCATCATCGACAGCTACGGCTGGGTGCTGTATCGCCTGGGCCGCAATGAAGAGGCCCTGGTGCAGCTGCGCCGGGCCTGGACCCTGGCCAAGGACGCGGAAATCGCCGCCCACGTGGGCGAAGTGCTGTGGGTGCTGGGGCGCAAGGACGAAGCCCGGCACTTCTTCGACGAGGCACGAAAGCTGGATCCAGACAACCGCGCGCTGCAGCGCGTGATCGAGAAGTATGGGGTATGACGATGCATTACCTGAAGGCCGGGGCCGGCGTGGCACTCGCATTATCGCTGTCGGCCTGCGTGTCGATGGGCCCGCGCAATGCCCCGGCGGCTTCGGCGGTGGTGGAAAGCGTCTCGCCTGCGGCCCAGCAGGCCGAAAACGACCGGGTTGCCGCGCTGCGCGCGCAGCCGGACTGGAGCTTCCAGGGCCGGGTCGCGGTCAACAAGGGTCGAAACGGCGGCAACGGTCGCATCGACTGGCAGCAGCAGGCGCGGCAGTACGTGATCCAGCTCAGTGCACCGGTGACCCGGCAGAGCTGGACCCTCACCGGCGACAGCCACCACGAGGGCGGTCGCCTGGAAGGGCTGGACGGTGGGCCTCGTGAAGGCGAGGACGCGCAGCAGCTTCTGCTGGAAGCGACCGGCTGGGACATTCCGGTCAATCAGCTGCCGGACTGGGTGCGTGGCCTGGTGGCCGATGATGCCGTTGCGGCAGAACAGGTCGAACGCGACGCCGAAGGCCGTCCGCGCCGGGTACGGCAGATGGGCTGGGACATCCAGTACCTGGACTGGTATCCGGCACAGGACGGCCAGCCCGGCCTGCCGCGCCGGATCGAAGCGGTCAATGGCGACGCCAAGGTGCGGGTGCTGGTCGACAGCTGGGCGCTGGCCCAGCCATGAACCGGCCGGACCTGTACGAAGCGGGCTGGTCCTGGTGGCCGGCCCCGGCCAAACTGAACCTGTTCCTGCACATCACCGGGCGTCGGGCAGACGGCTACCACCTGCTGCAGAGCGTGTTCCGCCTGCTGGACTGGGGCGACCGGATTGGCCTGCGCCTGCGTGAAGACGGTCAGATCCATCGCGAAGGGGCATCGGTGGCCGGCGTGGCCGAAGCCGATGATCTTGCGGTGCGCGCGGCGATCCTGCTTAAAAAATCGGCCAACGTCGCCCAGGGTGTCGATATCATTGTCAAAAAATCTGTTCCGGCAGGGGGCGGATTCGGGGGCGGCTCCTCCGACGCGGCCACCGTGCTGGTGGCGCTGAACCGCCTCTGGGGTGCCGGGTTGGACGAGGACGCGCTGGCCGCGCTCGGGCTGCAGCTGGGGGCCGACGTGCCGGTGTTCGTGCGCGGCCGCAACGCCTGGGCCGAAGGGGTAGGCGAACGGCTCACGCCGGTGAACCTGAATCCGGCCTGGTACGTCATTGCCGACCCCGGCGTCCACGTGCCGACCGTGGCTCTTTTTGCCTCTCCGGATTTGACGCGGGACGCCCCAGTAGCGAAAATAGCGGACTTCGCTTCCGGGTCTTTGCTCGGGAATGCGTTCGAGCCGGTACTGCGCCGTCGCGAACCTGCCGTGGAGGCAGTGCTTGCAACGTTGAGCAGGATCGGCCGGGCACGACTCACCGGGTCGGGAAGCGGTTGCTTCGTCGAGTTCGCCACGCGCGCTGCTGCAGAGCAGGGCCTGGCGCAGTTGCCGAAGGAACTGCGGGCATGGGTGGCTGCGGGCGTGGAGCGCTCGCCACTGCTTGATGTACTCGAGCGTTATTGATTTTGATGCAGGGGCGTCGCCAAGAGGCCCAAGGCACCAGGTTTTGATCCTGGCATTCGGAGGTTCGAATCCTCCCGCCCCTGCCACTCGCGAAGATCCACAGCGGGTACCTGCGCATGCTGCGCGGCCCCGGTGGGAACTTCGCGGTGTTGTCACCGCAGACACCTTCGGGTGCCGGCGGCCGAGTTCTCCGCCATAGCTCCCGCCCGAGACCGTCATGATGCAAGAACACCCCAACCTGCTGGTTTTTTCCGGCAACGCCAACAAGCGCCTTGCGCAGAGCATCTGCAAGGAACTGGGGGTGCGTCCGGGCAAGGCGTTGGTGTCGCGCTTCTCCGACGGTGAAGTGCAGGTCGAAATCGAGGAAAACGTCCGCAAGCAGGACGTGTTCGTGATCCAGCCGACCTGCGCGCCCAGCGCCGAGAACCTGATGGAACTGCTGGTGCTGATCGATGCGCTCAAGCGCGCCTCGGTCAACAGTGTCACCGCGGTGGTGCCGTACTTCGGCTACTCGCGCCAGGATCGCCGCATGCGTTCCTCGCGCGTGCCGATCACCGCCAAGGTCGCCGCCAAGATGTTCAGCGCGGTGGGGGCCGACCGGGTGCTCACCGTGGACCTGCATGCGGACCAGATCCAGGGGTTCTTCGACATGCCGGTCGACAACGTGTATGCGTCGCCGCTGCTGCTCGCCGACATCTGGCGCGCCTACGGCACCGAAAACCTGATCGTGGTGTCCCCGGACGTGGGTGGCGTGGTGCGTGCGCGCGCTGTCGCCAAGCGTCTGGACGATGCCGATCTGGCGATCATCGACAAGCGCCGTCCGCGCGCCAACGTCTCCACCGTGATGAACATCATCGGTGACGTCGAAGGCAAGACCTGCGTGATGGTCGATGACATCGTCGATACCGCCGGCACCCTGTGTGCGGCCGCTGCAGCGCTGAAGGCGCGCGGCGCGCTGAAGGTGGCGGCCTACTGCACCCACGCCGTGCTCTCGGGCCCGGCGGTGGACAACCTGAATAACTCCCAGCTTGATGAGCTGGTGGTGACCGACACCATCCCGCTGCGTGACGAAGCGCGGGTGTGCAGCAAGATCCGCCAGCTCAGCGTGGCGGAAATGCTGGCCGAGACGATGCGCCGCATCGCCTTCGGTGAGTCGGTCAGCTCGCTGTACGTGGATTGATGTGAAGTTTTTCCCGTGCGTCGGCAACGGCGTACGGGGCCCCGGGTACTTCTGGTCGCGGAAGTGCCTTTCAACCGCCAAGCCATTCCGGCAAGGCACCAACTGGTAGCAAGAAAATGTCGAAGACCCATGAAATCAAGGTCACCAAGCGTGAACTGCAGCGTAAGGGTGCGAGCCGCCGCCTGCGTCACGCCGGTGTGATTCCGGCCATCGTGTACGGTGGCAACGCCGAACCGGTCGCCATCAGCCTGGACCACAACGCCATCTGGCTGGCCCAGCAGAACGAGTGGTTCTACTCGTCCATCCTGGACCTGAACCTGGACGGCAAGATCCAGAAGGTGCTGCTGCGTGACATGCAGCGCCACCCGTTCAAGCAGCTGATCATGCACCTGGACTTCCAGCGCGTGAACGAAAACGAGAAGCTGACCGCTTCGGTGCCGCTGCACTTCATCAACGAAGACACCTCGCCGGCTGGCAAGGCTGCCGACGTCGTGGTCACCCACGAACTGAAGGAAGTGACCGTGTCCTGCCTGCCGAAGGACCTGCCGGAATCGATCGACGTCGACCTGGCCGGCCTGAACGCTGGTGACGTGGTGTACCTGTCCAACATCAAGCTGCCGAAGGGCGTGGAAATCCCGGCCCTGGCGCTGGGCAAGGACCACGACGACGCCATCGTCACCGCCAAGACCGGCAAGGTCGACGCGGCCGACGAAGAAGCTCCGGCTGCCGAGTAATACCAAGCGGTGCCCGCCTTCGGGCGGGCACCGTGCTGGAAGGGACGATGGCAGGATTGCGACTGATCGTCGGTCTGGGCAACCCCGGATCGGAACACGCCCGGACCCGGCACAATGCCGGGTTTCATTTCGTTGAGGCCCTGGCTGAAAAAGCCGGCGCACGCTGGAGCGTGGACAGCAAGCTGTTCGGCGAGACCGCCAAGGTCGAGATTGCCGGCCAGCCGGTGTGGCTGCTCAAGCCCGCCACTTTCATGAACCTCAGTGGTAAATCGGTCACCGCCGCACAGCGGTTCTGGAAGATCGAGCCCGAGGACACCCTGTTGGCGCACGACGAACTGGACCTCGCCCCCGGTGTGGCGCGGCTGAAGTTCGACGGTGGCCACGGTGGCCAGAATGGCCTGCGCGATACCATGCGCCTGCTCGGCCACGGCAAGTTCCATCGTCTGCGCCTGGGCATCGGCCATCCCGGTCACAAGGACCGCGTGGTGGGCTGGGTGCTGGGGCGTCCGTCCAAGGACGATGACGTGCTGATGGCCCGCGCCATCGATGACGCCATCGATGTGTTGCCGCTGGCGGTCCAGGGCGACTACAACGAAGCCATGAAGCGACTGCACACCCCGAAATAATCACGGCGTACCGACCCACGGTCGGTATCTGCCCCACCAGAGGTTGTCAAAGATGGGTATCAAATGCGGCATCGTCGGTCTGCCCAACGTCGGCAAGTCGACCCTGTTCAACGCGCTGACCAAGGCGGGCATCGCCGCGGCCAACTTCCCGTTCTGCACGATTGAACCGAACGTCGGCATCGTGCCGGTGCCGGACCCGCGCCTGAACGAGCTGGCGGCGATCATCAACCCGCAGAAGGTCATTCCGACCGCGGTCGAGTTCGTCGACATCGCCGGCCTGGTGGCCGGTGCCGCCAGCGGTGAAGGCCTGGGCAACAAGTTCCTGGCCCACATCCGTGAAGTGGACGCGATCACCCACGTGGTGCGCTGCTTCGAGCACGGCGACATCGTGCACGTGGCCGGCAAGGTCGACCCGATCGCCGACATTGAAACCATCGACATCGAACTGGCCCTGGCCGACCTGGACAGCGTCGAAAAGGCGCTGAACCGCGCCGAGCGCGCCGCCAAGGGCGGCGACAAGGAAGCGACCGCACGCAAGCCGGTGCTGGCCAAGCTGCAGGCCGCCCTGGCCGACGGCAAGGCCGCGCGTTCGGTCGGCCTGGACGACGAGGAAAAGGCGCTGATCCGCGACCTGTTCCTGCTCACCATCAAGCCGGTGATGTACATCGCCAACGTGCTGGAAGACGGTTTCGACAACAACCCGCACCTCGAGGCCGTGCGTGCGCACGCCGCCGCCGAAGGCGCGATGGTGGTGCCGGTGTCGGCGGCGATTGAAGAAGAACTTTCGCAGCTGGACGACGAAGACCGCGACACCTTCCTGGCCGACCTCGGCCTGACCGAGCCCGGCCTGAACCGCGTGATCAATGCGGCCTACAGCCTGCTGGGCCTGCAGACCTACTTCACCGCCGGCGTCAAGGAAGTCCGTGCCTGGACCGTGCGCAAGGGTGCCACCGCTCCCCAGGCTGCTGCGGTCATCCACACCGACTTCGAGAAGGGCTTCATCCGCGCTGAAACCATCGCGTATGCCGACTTCATCAAGTACAAGGGCGAAGCCGGTGCCAAGGAAGCCGGTCGCCTGCGACTGGAAGGCAAGGAATACCGCGTGCAGGAAGGCGACATTCTGCACTTCCGCTTCAACGTCTGATCGCATCCGCGATGGATGTCCACAACGCCCCGCCATCGTGCGGGGCGTTGTGCTTTTGGGGGGTGGTGAAAAATTGATCGCGTGTTCAAAGCACTGGCGCGCAACGTTCAGCGGAGTTGTCCACAGCAAACTCCCACGGCTTTCCACGTGCGGTGTGGAAAACCTGCACAATGCGTGGACAAAAAATCACCATGCATTGAAAGCATTGTGGCGTGTGGCTCACACACAGTTGTCCACAGCAAACTCCCATCGCTTTCCACGTGTGGTGTGGAAAACGTGGGGCGTCTGGGTGTGGTCAAAAATTAATCAGGCGCTTGAAAGCGTTGCAGGCGCGATGTCTGGATGGGTTATCCACATCATTCTCCCGGAGCATTCCACATGCCATGTGGAAAAGTAGCGATACGCCATGCGTGTCGTCGAACGTTCGCGGTGACGGCAACAGCCGGTTTCGATCCCGGGTCATGCGTTACCGGATGTTGAGCGGTTCACGGCCGTCGTCTGTCGACCGACGCTACCGGCCCCAGGTGTTTCTGATTTTCTATGGCCACCGACTCTCTGTCAGGGGCGGGACGGGGTGGGTTTGCGGGACACTCGGCGCCATGGATGGCGTCCGAGTAGCCTCCATGGATGGATTCACGGCGTGTCCCGCAAACCCACCCCGTCCCGCCCAAGCACGGGAGCAGATGCCCGCCGGTTTTTCGCACGAATCCAGCAGCAGCCACGCAGGGCGTGGCTCTACGGGATCCGTGCAATCAGGCGTTCAAAGCGCGGAGCCGCCGAACTTGTGCGTGTACTGCAGGTTGATCGTGCGTCCCACGGAGTCGAACCAGCTGACGTCGTAGTAGGGGTACGACGTGTAGGTCGCATCCTTCGGCGGCATCTTGTTGAACAGGTTGACCACCGACAGCGACACACGCGAATGGTCGTCGAAGCGGTACTGCAGCGACAGGTTGTAGCGGTAGGTCGCTTTCACCCACGGGCTGTCGCCGCTGTCCCAGTCGAAGCTCTGGTCGTAGCTGTCGTAGGTCGGCAGCCGGCCCAGGCGCGAGCCGTACAGCGTTGCCGACCACGCCGACTGTTCCCAGGTGAGGCTGGCGCTGGTCTTGGTGCGCGGAATGTCGAAACCGCTGTTCACCGCGAACTGGTCCTCCACCGCGTCGCCCGCGTACTGCTGGAAGTCGTGGGTCTTCACCCAGGTGTGGTTGCCGCTCAGGATGAAGTCGCCCACGCCCGTCGTCAGCCGGTAGCGCAGCCCCACGTCGATGCCCTGGGTGCGTTCGCGCGCCACGTTGATCGGGCTCACGTGCACCCCGTACAGGCGACCGTCGTCGGTGCGCGTCACCCGGCTGACCGCATCCACGCAGGTCGGCGAGGCCGCATCCGCATCGCCCAGGCGGCAGGCCGCCTCGTCGCGCAGGATCGCGCTCACGTCCATGTCCTGCACCTGGTCGCGCATGTCGATGTTGAACCAGTCCACCGACAGATCCAGTCCGATCGCCGGCGACCACACCAGACCCGCGCTCCACGACGTGCTGGTCTCCGGGTCCAGCTGGCGGTTGCCCGCGCGCGAGCGGATCAGGTTCTCCTCGTAATCGGAGCAGTCGTCCGCCCCATCCAGCGCGCAGGCGTAGTAGTCATTCGCACTGGTCTCGTCATTGCCCGGGCCCGCATACACGTAGTGCAGATCCGGCGCGCGGAAGGCGGTGCCGTAGGAGCCGCGCACCAGCAGCGTGTCCAGCGGACGCCACTCGATGCCGCCGCTCCAGGTCGCCTTGCCGATCGTGTTGCCCGAATAGCGGTACTGGTCGTAGCGACCCGCCACGCTGAGGTTCAGCGTCTCCAGCAGCGGCAGGCGCAGTTCCGCCGCCGTCGCCCAGCGGTTGCGACTGCCATGGCCGTCCGAATCCTTCCAGCTGTAGTAGTAGTACTGCGTCGCCAGCGGGTCCGGGTTCAGCGCGTAGGACTGGTTGCCGAACTCCGCGGTCGCCGCAAAGCCGGCCTTGCCGCCCGGCAGCGTGAACAGCTCGCCGTTGGTCAGGGTCAGGGCTGCCGTGCTGGTGCGCGACTTCGGCGTATACGTTGTGCGCGCGGCAATGCTGTCGTACTCGGCGCGGGTCAGCGGCTGGTACAGCCGTGCCGGGTCGGCGTTGTAGATCGGGAAGCCGTCGTCGTCCTCGCCCAGCTGCGGTCCCAGGAACAGGTCGTTGGCCTTGGCGGCGATGATCTGCGGCCAGCGGATGCTGGACTGGTACTGCGAATGGCTCAGCGAGGCCTCGTAGTCCCACGCGCCGGTCAGGGTGCCCTTGAAACCGGTGGTGATGCTGAAGGTCTTCTGGGTGCTGCGCACCATGCCGTTGCGCAGCCCACCCATCTCCTCCGGCGAGAACTGGCGCTGCCAGAACTCGACCTGGTCGGTAGCCTGGTTGTAGAAGTAGCCATCCTCATTGCCGTCGGCGGCCATGCGGCCCCATTGGGTCACGTCGCGCATCAGGGCGATGTCGTGGTAGCCCAGCTGCACGTCGGCGAACCATTCCGCGCCGTTGTCGAAGGCGTAGCGCAACGAGGCATAGCCGTTGGCCCCGCGGCGCTTGCTCAGGATCGTGCCGTAGCCGATCGAGCGGTTGCTGCCGCAGTAGAAGCCGTAGCGGGGACGCTCGGCGTAATAGGTGCTGTCACGGTTCTGTCCGGCCAGGGCGTCACAGGTGGCCTGGCCCGGGTCCAGGTAGTCATCGTTGTAGTCGGTGCGCAGGTACGCACGACGTGCCGCACGCGCGCTTTCGGTGGGCGCGTCCAGGGTCGAATCCTGCTGCTCGCGCTCGTACGCCCACAACGGCGTCTGCGACTGCAGCTCCAGGCTGTAGACGGCACTGAACCGACCGGCGTCGAAGCCGCTGGCCACGCTCATGTCGAACGACTCGCCACCGCCTTCGGTGGTGGTGCCCATGCGCACGTCCACCGTGGTGCCGTCCACCTGCTTCTTCAGGATGAAGTTGACCACGCCGGCGATCGCGTCCGAACCGTAGATGGCCGAGGCACTGCCGGTCAGTACTTCAATCCGCTCGATCATGCCCAGCGGAATGTTGGACACGTCGGTGAAGTTGCTGCGGCCCTGGAACGGCATCGGGAAGTCGGCAATGCGACGGCCGTTGACCAGCACCAGGGTGTGGTTCGGGCCCAGCCCGCGCAGGTCCACCTGCTGTGCGCCCGGCGAGAAGTCCGCGCCGCTGGCCGACTGCTGGCTCTGGGTTTCACCGCCGTTCTGGGTCATCGAGCGCAGCACGTCCGGCACGCTGGTGAAGCCGCTGGCCTGGATCTGCTCGGCGGTGATCACGGTCACCGGAGCCGGCCCCTCCACCTGGGCGCGCGGAATGCGCGAGCCGGTCACCTGCACCGTGTCCAGCTGCTGCACGTCAGGGGCCGCCGGGGACTGGGCCGCTGCTGCGGCGGACACACCCATCAACGCCAGCTGGATCGACCACGCCATCGCCTGTTTACGCATGAGAATTCTCAAGAAGAAAAGTCGGCCTCAGGGGAGGCCTGGCCCCCATTCACATTCGGAATGGACGGCGCGCATTTAACGCCTTTTTTACGTCAGCCGCCAGCGGCCCTGCTTCAGCTTGCTCAGGCTGCGGCATGATGTGCCTCACTTTCCTTCCGGGCCCTGTTCATGTTGCTTCGTTCCCGCCTGCTGCTCGCCTTCTGCCTGGTGCCCTCGTTGGCCTGGGCGGCCGATCCGGTTCTGGTCATCCATGGTGGGGCGGGGGTCCAGCGCAAGGACCTGAGTCCGGCCGAAGCGCAGGTGGCGCGCGAGGCGCTGCGCAGGGCCCTGCTCGCAGGCCACGAGGTGCTCGGGGCGGGCAAGCCGGCACTGGATGCGGTCACTGCCGCCATCACCGTGCTGGAGGACGATCCCACCTTCAATGCCGGCAAGGGGGCGGTGTTCACCCATGACGGGCGCAATGAGCTGGACGCCGCGCTGATGGACGGGGCGACCCTCAAAGCCGGTGCGGTCGCTGGCGTGCAGCGGGTACGCAATCCGATCCGGTTGGCCGAGGCGGTGATGCAGCATTCGCCCCACGTGATGATGGTGGGGCAGGGGGCCGAGGCCTTCGCCGAGAGCCAGCGCATTCCGCTGGTCGACCCGTCCTACTTCCGCACCGAAAAGCGCTGGCAGCAGCTGCAGCGGGCCCTGAAAGAGGAGGCCGGCGGCCAGGCGCACGCAGATTTCGAAACCGCACGTCATTTCGGCACCGTAGGCGCGGTGGCGCTGGATGTGCAGGGCCATCTGGCCGCAGGTACGTCCACCGGCGGCATGACCAACAAGCGATACGGTCGCGTCGGTGACTCGCCGATCATCGGGGCCGGCACCTATGCCAATGCGACGTGTGCCGTCTCCGGCACCGGCTGGGGCGAGTTCTACATCCGCACTGCTGCGGCCTACGACATCTGTGCGCGCATGCAGTATCTGAAGCAGTCACCGGCCGAAGCGGGCCGCGCCGTCATCAATGAACGCATTCCGGCGCTGGGCGGTGACGGTGGGGCAATCGTGCTGTCCGCAGAGGGTGTCGCAGCCACCCCGTTCAATACCCAGGGCATGTATCGGGGCTGGATTGGACGCGATGGCGTGCCGCATGTGGCGATCTTCGATGACGAGCGCCTGCCGCTGCCGGGTGAATGAGCCCGTCGCAGAAGGAAATTTTCACTTCGTGTGAAAAAGTTGAAAAAGATTGTTGACAGAACCCCGATTCATCCCCAAAATTGCGGGCTCTTCCACCCCACACCGAAAACGCTTCGGCACGACGGGACAGGGTGGTAAGGAGGGATACCCAAGCGGCCAACGGGGGCAGACTGTAAATCTGCTGGCTTACGCCTTCGGTGGTTCGAATCCACCTCCCTCCACCAGTTTCATGTTGTGGCAAGAGCTTCCGATGCGGGAGTAGTTCAATGGTAGAACCTCAGCCTTCCAAGCTGATGGTGCGGGTTCGATCCCCGTCTCCCGCTCCATTGAATGAGTTTGAATATATTCAAATTCATGCCATAATACAAAACTCGCTCACGTAGCTCAGTCGGTAGAGCACCTCCTTGGTAAGGAGGAGGTCGAAGGTTCGATTCCTTTCGTGAGCACCATCTTAAGTGCACCATTCAGACGATTCGAGATAAGCAGCCATGGCCAAGGGTAAGTTCGAGCGCACCAAGCCGCACGTCAACGTCGGCACCATCGGTCACGTCGACCACGGCAAGACCACGCTGACCGCCGCACTGACCAAGATCGGTGCCGAGCGCTTCGGTGGCGAGTTCAAGGATTACTCCGCGATCGACGCCGCGCCGGAAGAAAAGGCACGTGGCATCACGATCTCGACCGCGCACGTCGAATACGAATCCCCGACCCGTCACTACGCCCACGTTGATTGCCCGGGCCATGCTGACTACGTCAAGAACATGATCACCGGTGCTGCCCAGATGGACGGCGCGATCCTGGTGTGCTCGGCCGCTGACGGCCCGATGCCGCAGACCCGCGAACACATCCTGCTGTCGCGTCAGGTCGGCGTGCCGTACATCGTGGTCTTCCTGAACAAGGCTGACATGGTCGACGACGCCGAGCTGCTCGAGCTGGTCGAAATGGAAGTGCGTGAACTGCTGAGCAAGTACGACTTCCCGGGCGACGACACCCCGATCATCGCGGGTTCGGCTCGTCTGGCGCTGGAAGGCGACCAGAGCGACATCGGCGTGCCGGCCGTGATCAAGCTGGTTGAGGCGCTGGATTCCTGGATTCCGGAACCGGAACGCGACATCGACAAGCCGTTCCTGATGCCGGTGGAAGACGTGTTCTCGATCTCGGGCCGCGGCACCGTGGTGACCGGTCGTATCGAGCGCGGCATCATCAAGGTCGGCGACGAAATCGAAATTGTCGGTATCCGTCCGGTCCAGAAGACCACCGTCACCGGCGTGGAAATGTTCCGCAAGCTGCTGGACCAGGGTCAGGCAGGTGACAACGCCGGTCTGCTGCTGCGTGGCACCAAGCGTGACGACGTCGAGCGTGGCCAGGTGCTGTCCAAGCCGGGTTCGATCAAGCCGCACACCACCTTCGACGCCGAAGTGTACGTGCTGTCGAAGGACGAAGGCGGCCGTCACACCCCGTTCTTCAAGGGCTACCGCCCGCAGTTCTACTTCCGTACCACCGACATCACCGGTGCGGTTGAACTGCCGGAAGGCGTGGAAATGGTCATGCCGGGCGACAACATCAAGATGGTCGTCACCCTGATCAACCCGGTCGCCATGGACGAAGGCCTGCGCTTCGCAATCCGCGAAGGTGGTCGTACCGTCGGTGCCGGCGTGGTCTCCAAGATCATCGCGTAATACAGTACGAACCGGCGGCAGCACAGCGCTGCCGGTCTCGCGAACGGCGGGCCGGGAACCTCGGTCCGCCTTCGCCGTCTAAGGGAAGGGTGTTTTTCAACGTACGCCAGTAGCTCAATTGGCAGAGCAGCGGTCTCCAAAACCGCAGGTTGGGGGTTCGAGTCCCTCCTGGCGTGCCACTTTCTCCTTCCAGCGGCCATGCCGCCACAGCAGCCAGAGCCGGATGAACAGCAAGATCGAGCATTCCAAGGACACCGCCGCTTCCGGTGGTGACATTGTCAAATACGCCGCCGCAGTGCTCCTGGCACTCGCGGGTCTTTTTGCTTGGTTCTGGTTCGGTGCGCCCGAAAACGCATCGCAGAGCGCCTGGTCTGGTCCGCTGCGCGGCCTTGGCGTGATCGCCGGCCTGCTGGCTGGCCTGGCCGTGTTCATGCTGACCGCCAAAGGTCGCGACACCCGTGAGTTCCTGTCCGAATCGCGCTTCGAGCTGCGCAAGGTGGTCTGGCCGACCCGCCAGGAAGCCATCCGCATGACCTGGGTGGTGATGGTGGTGGTGACCATTCTGAGCCTGCTGCTGGGCGGTTTCGATTACCTGATTCAGCTGGCGACCCAGTGGTTCCTGGGCCGATAAGGAGAAACCTGTGAAGCGTTGGTATGTGGTTCACGCCTATTCAGGCTTCGAAAAATCCGTGGCACAGGCGCTGCGTGATCGTATCGTCACCCATGAGAAGCAGGAGCTGTTCGGCGACGTTCTGGTTCCGACCGAAGAAGTCGTTGAAATGCGTTCCGGCCAGAAGCGCCGTTCCGAGCGCAAGTTCTTCCCGGGCTACGTGCTGGTGCAGATCGAGACCCACGACGAGAACGGCATTCCGCGCATCGACAACGAAAGCTGGCACTTGGTCAAGGAAACTTCCAAGGTCCTGGGCTTCATCGGTGGTACGGCCGACCGTCCGCTGCCGATTGCCGACGTCGAGGCCGAGCGCATTCTGAACCGCGTTCAGGAAGGTGTCGAGAAGCCGCGCCCGAAGGTTCTGTTCGAGCCGGGCCAGATGGTCCGCGTCACCGAAGGTCCGTTCAACGACTTCAACGGTGTCGTCGAAGAGGTCAACTACGAGAAGAGCCGCATCCGCGTGTCGGTGCTGATCTTCGGTCGCGCCACCCCGGTCGAGCTCGAGTTCGGCCAGGTCGAGAAGCAGGTCGGCTGACCGCTGCGCCCAACCCGGGCGCTGTTGTAGCGACGGGCCATGCCCGTCGACGGACCTGCCCCATTCAGACAGCCCTCCCAAAACCTGTTATCATGCGCGGCTTCCTGTCAGGAAGCTGACAAAAGCAAGGGCCGCCGCAAGGTGGCCTTCTGCGTGAATTCAAAACGCGATGCCGGGACGCGACATTCCCGGTCCGATGGGGAGCCTGTTGTCGCAAGGCGCTAGCACCCGGAGAGCACTCAAATGGCAAAGAAAGTTGTCGGTTACATCAAGCTGCAGGTGAAGGCCGGTCAGGCCAACCCCTCGCCGCCGGTCGGTCCTGCGCTGGGTCAGCGCGGCCTGAACATCATGGAATTCTGCAAGGCCTTCAATGCCGCCACGCAGAAGCTTGAGCCGGGTCTGCCGGTTCCGGTGATCATCACGGCCTATTCGGACCGTACGTTCACCTTCATCACCAAGAGCACCCCGGCCACCACCCTGCTGAAGAAGGCCGCCGGCATCTCGTCCGGCTCCAAGCGCCCGAACACCGACAAGGTGGGCAAGGTGACCCGCAAGCAGCTGGAAGAAATCGCCAAGGCGAAGGAACCGGATCTGACTGCCGCCGACCTGGACGCCGCCGTGCGTACGATCGCTGGCTCTGCCCGTTCCATGGGCCTCGTGGTGGAGGGTTAAGAAGATGGCACAGACCAAGCGTGAGAAGGCCATCAAGGCCGCAGTCGTTCCGGGCAAGTCCTACGGCTTCGAAGAAGCGATCAGCATCCTGAAGTCCGCCACCAAGGCCAAGTTCGTCGAGTCGATCGACGTCGCCGTGCGCCTGGGCGTGGACGCCAAGAAGTCCGACCAGCAGGTCCGCGGCTCCACCGTGCTGCCGGCCGGTACCGGCAAGTCGGTCCGCGTCGCCGTGTTCGCTCCGGCCGGTGCCAAGGCTGATGAAGCCCTGGCCGCTGGCGCTGAAGCCGTCGGTATGGACGATCTGGCCGAGAAGATGCAGGCCGGCGATCTGAACTACGACGTCGTCATTGCCACCCCGGACGCCATGCGCGTTGTCGGTAAGCTGGGCACCGTGCTGGGCCCGCGCGGCCTGATGCCGAACCCGAAGGTCGGCACTGTTTCGGCCAACCCGGGCGAAGCTGTGAAGAACGCCAAGTCGGGTCAGGTCCGTTACCGCACCGACAAGGCTGGCATCATCCACTGCACCATCGGCAAGGCCGACTTCGCCGAAGACGCGCTGAAGTCGAACCTGACCGCGCTGCTGCTGGACCTGATCAAGGCCAAGCCGGCTACCTCGAAGGGCACCTACCTGCAGAAGGTTTCGGTCAGCTCGACGATGGGCCCGGGCGTCACCGTCGACCAGTCGTCGCTGACCCTGAAGTAAGTGTTTGAAGCGGGCACGGACCCTCGGGTTCGTGTCCGTGACATTTGAAGGCATCGGATCGGGGTCCGCCCCGTGAAGACAGCCGTCAAAGACCGCAGGCGCGGTGCATGCACCGCTTAATCGGTTCCCCCGGGAATCAACCTGCGTAGATGGTGCCCTTCTGGAGTTTTTCTGGTTTACGCACGTCTGGGGTTACCCAGGTTGGCCATCCAGGTCTAGAACGGCCCACCCTTGGAGCATCAATCCGATGCTCCCGGCATCCAGGACGGAGGCCGCCCAGGACCGCACACGGCAGGAGCCGTAAGCGGAGTTCAATTGGAGGAGTGCAATGGCTCTCAATCTGTCCCAGAAGCAAGAAGTAGTCGCCGAGGTCGCGGAAGTCGCTGCCAAGGCTCACTCCTTGATCGCAGCCCACTACGCCGGCACCACGGTCGCGCAGATCACCAAGATGCGCGAACAGGCCCGCAAGGAAGGCGTGTTCTTGAAGGTTGTCAAGAACACCCTGGCCGAGCGTGCGGTGAAGGGTACTGAATTCGAAGCTGCAGCGGCCAAGTTCACCGGCCCGATGCTGTTCGCGTTCTCGCTCGACGAGCCCGGCGCTGCCGGTCGCGTCATCAAGGAAGCTACCAAGGGCAACGACAAGCTGCAGCCGCAGCTGGTTGTCATCGGTGGCGAAGTGTTCCCGGCAAGCCACGTTGACGTGCTGGCTTCGCTGCCGACCCGCGATCAGGCCCTGGCCATGCTGGCCCGCGTCCTGACCGAGCCGGTGACGATGTTCGCCCGCGCTGTCAAGGCTGTTGGCGAGAAGCAGGACGGTGGCGCTGTCGCCGCCGAGCCGGTCGCCGAAACCGCCTGATTCGCTTGTTACGTGGTTCCTGACGGAACCTAACCCAGAAAAATCATCCAAAGGTAATCAAAATGTCCCTTACCAACGAACAGATCGTCGACGCCATCGCCGAAAAGTCCCTGATGGAAGTGATGGAGCTGGTCAAGGCCATCGAAGAGAAGTTCGGCGTCTCCGCCGCTGCTCCGGTCGCCGTTGCCGCTGCCGGCCCGGCCGCTGCTGTTGAAGAGCAGACCGAATTCACCGTCACCCTGAAGACTGCCGGCGACAAGAAGGTCGAAGTCATCAAGGCCGTCCGCGCCCTGACCGGCCTGGGCCTGAAGGAAGCGAAGGACCTGGCCGAAGCCGGTGGCGTCATCAAGGAAAACATTTCCAAGGAAGACGCCGAGAAGGCCAAGAAGGACCTGGAAGCTGCTGGCGCGACTGTCGAAGTCAAGTAAGCAGTTCCTTGCGTCGCCATCGAATCACGGCGATGCAGCCAAGGCTGGGGGCGTAAGCCCCCGGCCTTTGGTCGTTGTTGCAACACCAAGCCCAACACGGGCTGCCGTCCTGCTCCGTCACGGCCGCGCCAAGCGCGCCAGCGGGGTAGGGGATGCAGACGAGTTGGCAGTTGGAAGTAGCAGGAGAAGGCGTGCTGGTGCCGGCAATACCAGCGACTTCCAACTGACAATTTAAATGTTCCCTTCGAGCCGTACCCTCAGGTACGGCCCGCACAGCCAAGGTGAGACCTCATGACGTCCTATTCGTTCACCGAAAAGAAGCGTATCCGCAAGGACTTCGGCAAGCAGCGCTCGATTCTCGAAGTGCCGTTCCTGCTGGCCATCCAGGTGGATTCCTACCGCGAGTTCCTGCAGGAAAACATCGATCCGGCCAAGCGCCGTGATCTGGGCCTGCACGCCGCCCTCAAGTCGGTCTTCCCGATCGCCAGCTACAGCGGCAACGCCGCGCTGGAATACGTCGGCTACAAGCTGGGCGAACCGGTCTTTGACGAACGCGAATGCCGCCAGCGTGGCATGAGCTACGGCGCGCCGCTGCGCGTGACCGTGCGCCTGGTCATCTACGACCGTGAGTCGTCGACCAAGGCCATCAAGTACGTGAAGGAGCAGGAGGTCTATCTGGGCGAAATCCCGCTGATGACCGACAACGGCACCTTCATCGTCAACGGCACCGAGCGCGTCATCGTCTCGCAGCTGCACCGCTCGCCGGGCGTGTTCTTCGACCACGACCGTGGCAAGACCCACAGCTCGGGCAAGCTGCTGTACAGCGCCCGCATCATTCCTTACCGCGGCTCCTGGCTGGACTTCGAGTTCGACCCGAAGGACGCCCTGTTCACCCGTATCGACCGTCGCCGCAAGCTGCCGGTGTCGATCCTGCTGCGCGCCCTGGGCTACAGCAACGAAGAAATGCTCGCGCAGTTCTTCGAGATCAACACCTTCCACATCAATCCGGACGAAGGCGTGCAGCTGGAGCTGGTCGCCGAGCGTCTGCGCGGTGAGACCCTGAACTTCGACCTCGCCGATGGCGACAAGGTCATCGTTGAGGCCGGCAAGCGCATCACCGCGCGTCACGTCAAGCAGCTGGAAGCCTCGGGCATTGCCGCCCTGGCCGTGCCGGACGACTACATCGTCGGCCGCATCCTGTCGCACGACGTGGTCGACGCCGCCACCGGCGAACTGCTGGCCCAGGCCAACGACGAAATCACCGACGAGCAGCTGCAGGCCTTCCGCAAGGCCGGCGTGGATGCCGTGGGCACCCTGTGGGTGAACGATCTGGATCGTGGTCCGTACCTGTCCAACACCCTGCGCATCGATCCGACCAAGACCCAGCTCGAAGCGCTGGTCGAAATCTATCGCATGATGCGTCCGGGCGAGCCGCCGACCAAGGACGCCGCGCAGAACCTGTTCCACAACCTGTTCTTCACCTTCGAGCGCTACGACCTGTCCACGGTCGGCCGCATGAAGTTCAACCGTCGCGTCGGCCGCAAGGAAGTCACCGGCGAAGCCGTGCTGTATGACAGCAAGTACTTCGGCGAGCGCAACGACGAAGAATCCAAGCGCCTGGTCGCCGAGCACGGCGACAGCTCCGACATCCTGGACGTGATCAAGGTCCTGACCGAGATCCGCAACGGTCGCGGCGTGGTCGATGACATCGATCACCTGGGCAACCGTCGCGTGCGTTCGGTCGGCGAAATGGCCGAGAACGTGTTCCGCGTCGGCCTGGTCCGCGTCGAGCGCGCGGTCAAAGAGCGCCTGTCGATGGCCGAGTCGGAAGGCCTGACCCCGCAGGAGCTGATCAACGCCAAGCCGGTTGCTGCTGCGATCAAGGAATTCTTCGGTTCCTCGCAGCTGTCGCAGTTCATGGACCAGAACAACCCGCTGTCGGAAGTCACGCACAAGCGTCGCGTCTCGGCCCTGGGCCCGGGCGGCCTGACCCGCGAGCGCGCCGGCTTCGAAGTGCGCGACGTGCACCCGACCCATTACGGCCGCGTCTGCACCATCGAAACGCCCGAAGGCCCGAACATCGGCCTGATCAACTCGCTGGCCGTGTACGCCCGCACCAACCAGTACGGTTTCCTTGAAACCCCGTACCGCAAGGTCGTGGACGGCAAGGTCCTGGACGATATCGAGTTCCTTTCGGCGATCGAAGAGAACGAGTACGTCATCGCCCAGGCCAATGCCCTGACCGATGCCAAGAGCGTGCTCACCGAGCAGTTCGTGCCGTGCCGCTTCCAGGGCGAATCGCTGCTGAAGCCGCCGGCGGAAGTCCACTTCATGGACGTCTCGCCGATGCAGACCGTCTCCATCGCAGCGGCGCTGGTGCCGTTCCTGGAGCACGATGACGCAAACCGTGCACTGATGGGCGCGAACATGCAGCGTCAGGCCGTTCCGACCCTGCGCGCTCAGAAGCCGCTGGTGGGTACCGGTATTGAACGCGCCGTGGCACGTGACTCCGGTGTGACCGTCAATGCCCGTCGTGGTGGCGAGATCGTGCAGATCGACGCTGGCCGCATCGTGGTCAAGGTCAACGAGGACGAGATCACCGACGCCAGCGATGCCGGCGTGGATATCTACAACCTGATCAAGTACACCCGCTCCAACCAGAACACCTGCATCAACCAGCGTCCGCTGGTGGAAGTGGGCAACGTGGTGGCGCGTGGCGACGTGCTGGCTGACGGTCCGTCCACCGACATCGGCGAACTGGCTCTGGGCCAGAACATGCTGATCGCCTTCATGCCGTGGAACGGCTACAACTTCGAAGACTCCATCCTGCTCTCCGAGCGCGTGGTGGAAGAGGATCGTTACACCACGATCCACATCGAAGAGCTGACCTGCGTCGCGCGTGACACCAAGCTGGGGCCGGAAGAAATCTCCGCCGACATCCCGAACGTGTCCGAGCAGGCGCTGAACCGCCTGGACGAATCCGGCGTGGTGTACATCGGTGCCGAAGTGCGCGCCGGCGACATCATGGTCGGCAAGGTCACGCCGAAGGGCGAAAGCCAGCTGACCCCGGAAGAGAAGCTGCTGCGCGCGATCTTCGGCGAGAAGGCCTCTGACGTGAAGGACAGCTCGCTGCGCGTGCCGCCGGGCATGGACGGCACCGTCATCGACGTGCAGGTCTTCACCCGTGATGGCATCGAGAAGGACAAGCGTGCGCGCCAGATCGAGGAAAACGAGATCAAGCGCGTCAAGAAGGACTTCGACGACCAGTTCCGCATCCTCGAAGCAGCCATCTACGCCCGTCTGCGTTCGCAGATCGTCGGCAAGGTGGTCAACGGTGGCGTCAACCTGAAGAAGGGCGACACCATCTCCGACGCCTACCTGGACGGCCTGAAGAAGGCTGACTGGTTCGCGCTGCGCATGAAGGACGAGGACGCCTCGGAAGCCATCGAACGCGCCCAGAAGCAGATCCAGGCGCACGAGAAGGAATTCGAGCGTCGCTTCGCCGACAAGCGCGGCAAGATCACCGCGGGCGACGACCTGGCTCCGGGCGTGCTGAAGATGGTCAAGGTGTTCCTGGCCGTGAAGCGTCGCATCCAGCCGGGTGACAAGATGGCAGGCCGCCACGGCAACAAGGGTGTGGTGTCCAACGTGGTGCCGGTCGAGGACATGCCGTACATGGCCTCGGGCGAAACCGTGGACATCGTGCTGAACCCGCTGGGCGTGCCGTCGCGTATGAACATCGGCCAGATTCTGGAAGTGCACCTGGGCTGGGCAGCCAAGGGCCTGGGTCGCAAGATCCAGCGCATGCTGGAAGCCCAGTCGGCACTGAACGACCTGCGCAAGTTCCTCGACGACATCTATAACCACGACAAGACCCAGCATGCCAACCAGGTGGATCTGTCGCAGTTCAGCGATGAAGAGCTGCTGCGTCTGGCCCAGAACCTGACCGACGGCGTGCCGATGGCCACCCCGGTGTTCGACGGTGCCACCGAAGCGGAAATCAAGCGCATGCTGGAACTGGCCGACCTGCCGAGCAGCGGTCAGACCCAGCTGTACGACGGCCGCACCGGTGAAGCCTTCGACCGCCACACCACGGTCGGCTACATGCACTACCTGAAGCTGAACCACCTGGTCGACGACAAGATGCACGCCCGTTCGACCGGTCCGTACTCGCTCGTCACCCAGCAGCCGCTGGGCGGCAAGGCGCAGTTCGGTGGCCAGCGCTTCGGTGAAATGGAAGTCTGGGCGCTGGAAGCCTACGGCGCGGCCTACACCCTGCAGGAAATGCTGACGGTGAAGTCCGATGACGTGCAGGGCCGCAACCAGATGTACAAGAACATCGTCGACGGTGAGCACGAGATGGTCGCGGGCATGCCGGAATCCTTCAACGTGCTCGTGAAGGAAATCCGCTCGCTGGCCATCAACATGGAACTGGAAGACAACTGATCGTGCAGGCGCGGCTGCCCTGGCAGCCGCGCCGCCGGAAGTGATCGCACAGCCCATCGACAAAGATTTCCTCCTTTCGGAGAAACACCATGAAAGACCTGCTCAACCTCTTCAACCAGCAGCGCCAGACGCTGGACTTCGACGCGATCAAGATCGCGCTGGCCTCGCCGGACCTGATCCGTTCGTGGTCCTTCGGCGAAGTGAAGAAGCCGGAAACCATCAACTACCGTACCTTCAAGCCGGAGCGTGACGGCCTGTTCTGCGCCGCCATCTTCGGACCGGTCAAGGACTACGAGTGCCTGTGCGGCAAGTACAAGCGCATGAAGCACCGCGGCGTGGTCTGCGAAAAGTGCGGCACCGAAGTGACCCTGGCCAAAGTGCGCCGTGAGCGCATGGGCCACATCGACCTGGCCTCGCCGGTCGCGCACATCTGGTTCCTCAAGTCGCTGCCGTCGCGCATCGGCCTGATGCTGGACATGACCCTGCGTGACATCGAGCGCGTGCTGTACTTCGAAGCCTATGTGGTGACCGAGCCGGGCCTGACCGCCCTGGAGCGCCGCCAGCTGCTGACCGAAGAACAGTACCTGCAGGCGCGCCAGGAGCACGGCGACGACTTCGACGCCGCCATGGGCGCAGAAGCCGTGTACGAACTGCTGCGCACCATCGACCTGCAGTCGGAAATGACCCGCCTGCGCGAAGAAATCGCCAGCACCGGTTCGGAAACCAAGCTCAAGCGCCTCACCAAGCGCATCAAGCTGGTCGAAGCCTTCCTGGAATCGGGCAACCGTCCGGAATGGATGGTCATGACCGTGCTGCCGGTGCTGCCGCCGGACCTGCGTCCGCTGGTTCCGCTGGACGGCGGCCGCTTCGCGACCTCCGACCTGAACGACCTGTACCGCCGCGTCATCAACCGTAACAACCGTCTGCGCCGCCTGCTCGAGCTGAACGCGCCGGACATCATCGTGCGCAATGAAAAGCGCATGCTGCAGGAATCGGTCGATGCGCTGCTGGACAACGGCCGTCGCGGCCGTGCCATCACCGGCACCAACAAGCGCCCGCTGAAGTCGCTGGCCGACATGATCAAGGGCAAGCAGGGTCGCTTCCGTCAGAACCTGCTGGGCAAGCGCGTCGACTACTCGGGCCGTTCGGTCATCGTGGTCGGTCCGTACCTGCGCCTGCACCAGTGCGGCCTGCCGAAGAAGATGGCGCTGGAACTGTTCAAGCCGTTCGTGTTCGCCAAGCTGCAGCGTCGTGGCCTGGCCACCACCATCAAGGCCGCCAAGAAGCTGGTCGAGCGCGAAGAAGCTGAAGTCTGGGACATCCTGGAAGAAGTCATCCGCGAACACCCGGTCATGCTGAACCGTGCGCCGACCCTGCACCGTCTGGGCATCCAGGCGTTCGAGCCGGTGCTGATCGAAGGCAAGGCCATCCAGCTGCACCCGCTGGTGTGTACTGCGTTCAACGCCGACTTCGACGGTGACCAGATGGCCGTCCACGTGCCGCTTTCGCTGGAAGCCCAGCTGGAAGCGCGTGCGCTGATGATGTCGACCAACAACATTCTGTCGCCGGCCAACGGCGAGCCGATCATCGTGCCGTCGCAGGACGTGGTGCTGGGTCTGTACTACATGACCCGCGCCCTGGAAAACAAGAAGGGCGAGGGCATGGCCTTCGCCAACATCGCCGAAGTCAAGCGCGCCTATGACAACCGCGTGGTGGAACTGCACGCCAAGGTCAAGGTCCGCATCACCGAAGTGATGACCGACGAGGAAGGCAACAAGCAGAACAAGACCTCGATCGTGGACACCACGATCGGTCGCGCCCTGCTGGCTGAAATCCTGCCGGAAGGCCTGCCGTTCGCGCTGGCCAACGTCGAACTGACCAAGAAGAACATCTCGCGCCTGATCAACTCCAGCTACCGTCAGCTGGGCTTGAAGGACACGGTCGTGTTCGCCGACAAGCTGATGTACACCGGCTTCGCCTACGCAACCCGCGCCGGCGTGTCGATCGGTATCGACGACATGCTGATCCCGGACGAAAAGCGCGGCATCCTCACCGAGGCCGAAGCCGAAGTGCTGGAAATCCAGGAGCAGTACCAGTCGGGTCTGGTCACCGCTGGCGAGCGCTACAACAAGGTGGTCGACATCTGGTCGCGCACCAACGAACGCATCGCCAAGGCGATGATGGACACCATCGGTACCGAGAAGGTCGTCAATGCCAAGGGTGAGACCATCGACCAGAAGTCGATGAACTCGCTGTACATCATGGCCGACTCCGGTGCGCGTGGTTCGCAGGCGCAGATCCGTCAGCTGGCCGGCATGCGTGGCCTGATGGCCCGTCCGGACGGCTCGATCATCGAAACGCCGATCAAGGCGAACTTCCGTGAAGGCCTGAACGTGCAGGAGTACTTCAACTCCACCCACGGTGCCCGTAAGGGTCTGGCCGATACCGCGCTGAAGACCGCGAACTCGGGTTACCTGACCCGTCGTCTGGTCGACGTGGCGCAGGACGTGGTCATCACCGAAGTGGACTGCGGTACCACCGAAGGCCTGACCATGACCCCGATCGTGGAAGGCGGCGACGTCGTCGAACCGTTGAAGGACCGCGTGCTGGGTCGTGTCGTGGCCGAGGACGTGTTCCTGCCGGGCAACGACGAAGATCCGATCGTGACCCGCAACACCCTGCTGGACGAACAGTGGGTGGCCAAGCTGGAAGACGCCGGCGTGCAGAGCATCAAGGTGCGCTCGACCATCAGCTGCGAATCCGCGTTCGGCGTGTGCTCCAACTGCTACGGCCGCGACCTGGCCCGTGGTCACCTGGTCAACATCGGTGAAGCGGTCGGCGTCATCGCCGCGCAGTCGATCGGTGAGCCGGGTACCCAGCTCACCATGCGTACCTTCCACATCGGTGGTGCGGCATCGCGTGCGGCTGCCGTGGACAACATCACGGTGAAGACCACCGGTTCGGTGAAGTTCAACAACCTGAAGTCGGTCGAACACGCCAGTGGTTCGCTGGTGGCCGTGTCGCGCTCGGGCGAAATCTCGGTGCTCGATGCCCACGGCCGTGAGCGTGAGCGTTACAAGCTGCCGTACGGCTCGATGATCGCGTCGAAGGACGGTGATGCAGTGAAGGCTGGCCAGACCGTGGCCAACTGGGATCCGCATAACCACCCGATCGTGTCCGAAGTGGCCGGTTTCATCCGCTTCATCGACTTCATCGACGGCGTCACCGTCATCGAGAAGACCGACGAACTGACCGGCCTGGCTTCGCGCGAAATCACCGATCCGAAGCGTCGCGGTTCGCAGGCGAAGGATCTGCGTCCGATCGTGCGCATCGTGGATGCCAAGGGCAACGACCTGAGCATTCCGGGCACCGACCTGCCGGCGCAGTACCTGCTGCCGCCGCGCTCGATCGTCAACCTGCAGGACGGCGCTGCCGTCGGCGTGGGCGACGTGGTTGCCAAGATCCCGCAGGAAGCGTCCAAGACCCGTGACATCACCGGTGGTCTGCCGCGCGTGGCCGATCTGTTCGAAGCCCGCAAGCCGAAGGATCCGGCGATCCTGGCCGAGCGTTCGGGCATCATCAGCTTCGGCAAGGACACCAAGGGCAAGCAGCGCCTGATCATCAAGGACACCGATGGTTCCGAGCACGAAGAGCTGATTCCGAAGTACCGTCAGGTCATCGTGTTCGAAGGCGAGCACGTGACCAAGGGCGAAACCATCGTGGACGGCGAACCGAGCCCGCAGGACATCCTGCGTCTGCTGGGCGTCGAGCCGCTGGCCGCCTACCTGGTCAAGGAAATCCAGGACGTGTACCGCCTGCAGGGCGTGAAGATCAACGACAAGCACATCGAGGTGATCACCCGCCAGATGCTGCGCAAGGTTGAGATCACCGACCAGGGCAGCAGCAAGTTCCTGAATGGCGAGCAGGCCGAGCGCCAGCGCGTCATCGAGGAAAATGCCCGTCTGTCGGCCCGCAACGAGCTGATCGCCCGTTTCGATCCGGTCCTGCTGGGTATCACCAAGGCCTCGCTGGCCACCGAGTCGTTCATTTCGGCGGCGTCGTTCCAGGAAACCACCCGCGTGCTGACCGAAGCGGCCGTTCGCGGCACCTCGGACAACCTGCGCGGCCTGAAGGAAAACGTCATCGTCGGCCGTCTGATCCCGGCCGGTACCGGTCTGGCGTACCACGCCAACCGTCGCCGCAATGCCACGGGCCTGACCGAATCGGAGCTGCAGACCCTGGTTGGCACCCCGGCGGTGGCCGAGGCCCCGGCCGTGGAAGCGTCCACCGACGCCGAGTCGAACGAAGACTGATGTAGAGCCGGGCTTGCCCGGCTGCTTTTCGCGAAACCCTGCCCAGCTGAACCGGGCAGGGCACGGCACCCGGCGGCAGCCGCTGGATTAACTGCCGCCGATGCTGTAGGATGCCCGCCGGTCCTCGAAAGGGGGCTGGTAGACACCCTGAACGGGGGACAAGGAAGCTAAGGTGCCCCAGTAACGGCCCAGGATCAGGGCTGGCCTTCCGTGCGCGCGGTTGACCGTGTTTTCGGGGGGTTGCTACAATCGTCTGTCTCGGCAGGTCCGTTTTTTGGGCCTGCTTGCACATTTCCGCACTCCTGGCCGTTTTTCCCTCGGCCTCTCTTCAGAAGAACATACTGATGGCGACGATCAATCAGCTTGTCCGCAAGCCGCGGCAGGCAACCACTTATAAGAGTGCCTCGCCGGCACTTGATAAGTGCCCGCAGCGCCGTGGCGTCTGCACCCGCGTGTACACCACCACCCCGAAGAAGCCGAACTCGGCCCTCCGCAAGGTTGCCAAGGTCCGCCTGACCAACCAGGAAGAGGTCATCAGCTACATCGGTGGCGAAGGCCACAACCTGCAGGAGCACTCCGTGGTCCTGATCCGCGGCGGTCGCGTCAAGGACCTGCCGGGTGTGCGTTACCACACCGTTCGTGGTTCGCTCGATGCCTCGGGCGTCGCCAAGCGCCGCCAGGCCCGTTCCAAGTACGGCGCCAAGCGTCCGAAGAGCTAAGGGAAAGTACACATGTCTCGTAAAGGTAATACGCCGCAGCGTTCGGTCCTGCCCGATCCCAAGCACGGGAGCGAAACCATTGCCCGCTTCATCAACATGGTGATGCTGAGCGGCAAGAAGTCCGTTGCTGAAAAGATCGTCTATGGCGCAATGGACGTCATCGCCGAAAAGAACCCGAACTCCATCGAGCTGGTGCAGAAGGCTCTGGACAACGTGGCTCCGTCGGTCGAAGTGAAGTCCCGCCGCGTCGGCGGTGCGACCTACCAGGTGCCGGTTGAAGTCCGTTCGTCGCGCAAGATGGCCCTGGCCATGCGCTGGCTGATCGACTCGGCCCGTAAGCGTGGTGAAAACACCATGCCGAAGAAGCTGGCGGCTGAACTGCTGGATGCCTCGGAAAACCGCGGCGGTGCCATCAAGAAGCGCGAAGAAACCCACCGCATGGCCGAAGCCAACAAGGCATTCGCCCACTACCGCTGGTGAGTTTGACGGCCTTGTAAAACAGGCATGGCAGTACCACCTCGGTACTGCCTTGCGACACCTGGGGTGTCGCGCCAATCCGAAGGCCGCCGCAAGGCGGCGTTCGGCCATCCGAAATCCACGAAATTTGAGAGGCTCCCGTGGCCCGCACTACTCCCATCGAGCGTTACCGCAACTTCGGCATCATGGCTCACATCGATGCCGGCAAGACCACCACGTCCGAACGCATCCTGTTCTACACCGGCAAGAGCCACAAGATCGGTGAAGTGCACGACGGCGCCGCCACCATGGACTGGATGGAGCAGGAGCAGGAGCGTGGCATCACGATCCAGTCCGCTGCCACCACCGCCTTCTGGCGCGGCATGGACAAGTCCCTGCCGGAACACCGCTTCAACATCATCGACACCCCCGGGCACGTTGACTTCACCATCGAAGTGGAGCGCTCGCTGCGCGTGCTCGACGGTGCCGTGTTCGTGCTGTGTGCCGTCGGTGGCGTGCAGCCGCAGTCGGAAACGGTGTGGCGTCAGGCCAACCGTTACAAGGTGCCGCGCATCGCCTTCGTCAACAAGATGGACCGTACCGGTGCCAACTTCCAGAAGGTCGCCGCACAGCTGCGCGCCAAGCTGGGTGCTACCGCCGTTCCGATGCAGCTGCCGATCGGCGCCGAAGACAACTTCAAGGGCGTGATCGACCTGGTCAAGATGAAGGCCATCCATTGGGATGAAGCCAGCCAGGGCATGAAGTTCGAGTACCTGGACATCCCGGCAGACCTGCAGGCCGAGGCTGAAGAAGCCCGCACCTACATGATCGAAGCCGCGGCTGAAGCCAGCGAAGACCTGATGGAAAAGTACCTGGGCGGCGAAGAGCTGGCCGAGGCTGAAATCATCAACGCGCTGCGCACCCGCACCCTGGCCACCGAAATCGTGCCGATGTACTGCGGTTCGGCGTTCAAGAACAAGGGCGTGCAGGCCATGCTGGACGGCGTGGTGCAGCTGCTGCCGTCGCCGATCGACGTGCCGGACGTGACCGGTACCGACGTTGATGACGAAACCAAGGAAATGAGCCGCAAGTCCGACGACAAGGCTCCGTTCTCGTCGCTGGCCTTCAAGATCATCACCGACCCGTTCGTGGGCGCGCTGACCTTCTTCCGCGTGTACTCGGGCACCCTGAATGCTGGCGACCAGGTGATGAACTCGGTCAAGGGCAAGAAGGAGCGCATCGGCCGCATCCTGCAGATGCACTCCAACGATCGCGAAGAGATCAAGGAAGTGCTGGCCGGTGACATCGCCGCTGCCGTGGGCCTGAAGGACACCACCACCGGCGACACCCTGTGCTCGCTGGATCACCCGATCATCCTGGAGCGCATGGTGTTCCCGGAGCCGGTGATCTCGATGGCGGTTGAGCCGAAGACCAAGTCGGACCAGGAAAAGATGGGTCTGGCCCTGGGTCGTCTGGCCCAGGAAGATCCGTCGTTCCGCGTCAAGACCGACGAAGAATCCGGCCAGACCATCATCTCGGGCATGGGCGAGCTGCACCTGGACATCATCGTTGACCGCATGAAGCGCGAGTTCAACGTGGAAGCCAACGTCGGCAAGCCGCAGGTGGCTTACCGCGAAACCATCCAGATGTCGGACGTGAAGTCGGACTACAAGCACGCCAAGCAGTCCGGTGGTAAGGGTCAGTACGGTCACGTCGTGATCGAACTGTCGCCGATCACCGCTGAAGACCGTGCTGATCCGAAGATCGCTCCGAACATCAAGGACGACTTCCTGTTCATCAACGACATCACCGGTGGCGTGATTCCGAAGGAATTCATCCCGTCGGTTGAAAAGGGCCTGCGCGAAACCATCACCAGCGGTCCGCTGGCTGGCTTCCCGGTGGTGGACGTCAAGGTCAAGCTGGTGTTCGGCTCGTACCACGACGTTGACTCGTCGGAAATGGCGTTCAAGCTGGCTTCGTCGATGGCCTTCAAGCAGGGCTTCGCCAAGGCCAAGCCGGTGCTGCTGGAGCCGATCATGAAGGTCGAAATCGTGACCCCGGAAGACTACCAGGGTGACGTGATGGGCGACGTCAGCCGCCGTCGTGGCGTGCTGCAGGGCTCGAGCACCACCGGTGACGGTTCGGCCAGCATCATCAACGCGATGATCCCGCTGGGTGAAATGTTCGGTTACGCCACCTCGCTGCGTTCGCAGACCCAGGGTCGCGCCACCTTCACCATGGAATTCGACCACTACGAGCCGGCTCCGCAGAACATCGCCGACACCGTGATCAAGAAGGCCTGAGCGTAAGCTCGGGTCTTCCCTCCCTTCTTTTTTCTGATATTCAAGGTATACAACAATGGCAAAGGGTAAGTTCGAACGCACCAAGCCGCACGTCAACGTCGGCACCATCGGCCACGTCGACCACGGCAAGACCACGCTGACCGCCGCACTGACCAAGATCGGTGCCGAGCGCTTCGGTGGCGAGTTCAAGGATTACTCCGCGATCGACGCCGCGCCGGAAGAAAAGGCACGTGGCATCACGATCTCGACCGCGCACGTCGAATACGAATCCCCGACCCGTCACTACGCCCACGTTGACTGCCCGGGCCACGCTGACTACGTCAAGAACATGATCACCGGTGCTGCCCAGATGGACGGCGCGATCCTGGTGTGCTCGGCCGCTGACGGCCCGATGCCGCAGACCCGCGAACACATCCTGCTGTCGCGTCAGGTCGGCGTGCCGTACATCGTGGTCTTCCTGAACAAGGCTGACATGGTCGACGACGCCGAGCTGCTCGAGCTGGTCGAAATGGAAGTGCGTGAACTGCTGAGCAAGTACGACTTCCCGGGCGACGACACCCCGATCATCGCGGGTTCGGCTCGTCTGGCGCTGGAAGGCGACCAGAGCGACATCGGCGTGCCGGCCGTGATCAAGCTGGTTGAGGCGCTGGATTCCTGGATTCCGGAACCGGAACGCGACATCGACAAGCCGTTCCTGATGCCGGTGGAAGACGTGTTCTCGATCTCGGGCCGCGGCACCGTGGTGACCGGTCGTATCGAGCGCGGCATCATCAAGGTCGGCGACGAAATCGAAATCGTCGGTATCCGTCCGGTCCAGAAGACCACCGTCACCGGCGTGGAAATGTTCCGCAAGCTGCTGGACCAGGGTCAGGCAGGTGACAACGCCGGTCTGCTGCTGCGTGGCACCAAGCGTGACGACGTCGAGCGTGGCCAGGTGCTGTCCAAGCCGGGTTCGATCAAGCCGCACACCACCTTCGACGCCGAAGTGTACGTGCTGTCGAAGGACGAAGGCGGCCGTCACACCCCGTTCTTCAAGGGCTACCGCCCGCAGTTCTACTTCCGTACCACCGACATCACCGGTGCGGTTGAACTGCCGGAAGGCGTGGAAATGGTCATGCCGGGCGACAACATCAAGATGGTCGTCACCCTGATCAACCCGGTCGCCATGGACGAAGGCCTGCGCTTCGCAATCCGCGAAGGTGGCCGTACCGTCGGTGCCGGCGTGGTCTCCAAGATCATCGCGTAATCTGTTAGAATCTGCGCCCCGATGTTGCCTGGGTAGGGCATCGGGGCGTAATTAAATGGGAAAAGAGGCGCAGGATGCTCCTCGTGTTCCCCGGACCAGGAAGGGTCGTGCCATTCAGGCAGTGTCAACAGGCGACTGTTGACCGCCGCCTTGCATGCGCGCTATACTTTTTCGTCTGGGCAGATCGAGCAATCGGTCTGCCTCGGCTTTTGAGGTCTACGGAAAGATCTTGGCGTCGCACGGGACTGTGCGACGTTCGCATTCAGGATATTCATGGGACAAGGCAACCCAGAGGCCTTGTCTGTCGCTCTTTTAACGAAGGAACCACCGTCATGGCGGACCAAAAGATCCGTATCCGGCTGAAGGCATTCGATCATCGTCTGATCGACCGCTCGGCCAGCGAGATCGTAGAAACGGCCAAGCGGACCGGCGCGCAAGTGCGTGGCCCGATCCCGCTGCCGACCAAGATCGAGCGTTACACCATCCTCGTCTCCCCGCACGTCGACAAAGACGCGCGTGACCAGTACGAGACCCGCACGCACAAGCGCGTGCTCGATATCGTTGACCCGAACGACAAGACCGTGGACGCGCTGATGAAGCTCGAACTGGCTGCCGGCGTCGACGTTCAGATCAAGCTGACCTGAGGACTACGACCATGACGAAGAAGTATTCGTTGGGCTTCGTGGGCCGCAAGGCTGGCATGAGCCGCGTTTTCACCGATGATGGCCGCGCCATCCCGGTGACCTTGATTGAAGCCACCCCGAACCGCATCGCGCAGATCAAGACCGTCGAAGCTGACGGCTACAGCGCCGTGCAGGTGACCGTCGGCGCGCGTCGCGCTGCCCTGGTCAACAAGCCGGAAGCCGGCCACTTCGCCAAGGCGAAGGTGGAAGCTGGTCGCGGCCTGTGGGAATTCCGCGTTGAAGACGCGCAGCTCGGCGATTTCGCCGTTGGCGGCGAAGTCAAGGCGGACATCTTCGAAGTTGGCCAGAAGGTCGACGTCCAGGGTGTCACCAAGGGTAAGGGTTTCCAGGGCACCATCAAGCGCTACAACTTCCGTATGGGCGATGCAACCCACGGTAACTCGCTGTCGCATCGCGCGCCGGGTTCGCTGGGTCAGCGCCAGACCCCGGGTCGCGTTTTCCCGGGCAAGAAGATGTCGGGCCATATGGGTGCCGTGCAGCAGAGCACGCAGAACCTGGAAGTGGTCAAGGTCGACGTCGAACGCGGTCTGATCGCGATTCGTGGTGCCGTTCCGGGCGCTGCGGGTGGTGACGTGATCGTCCGTCCGGCGAGCAAGGCATAAGGAGAGATGACGATGGAACTCGTTATCACGGGTAGCAACAACAAGGTCTCGGTCTCCGAAGCCGTGTTCGGTCGCGATTTCAGCGAAGATCTGGTTCACCAGGTCGTCGTTGCCTACCGCAACGCCGGTCGCGCCGGTACCAAGGCACAGAAGACTCGCTCCGAAGTGGCTGGCACCACCAAGAAGTCGAAGAAGCAGAAGGGCGGCGGTGCGCGTCATGGCGCGCTGACGGCTCCGATCTTCGTCGGCGGTGGCGTCACCTTCGCGGCCAAGCCGCGCAGCTTCGAGCAGAAGGTCAACCGCAAGCAGTACCGTGCCGCCATGTGCGCGATCCTGTCCGAGCTGAACCGTCAGGGCCGTCTGACCATCGTGGAGTCCTTCGACGTCGAAGCGACCAGCACGAAGGGTCTGATCGCCAAGCTGGCCGGCCTGGAAGTGGGCAAGCGCCCGCTGATCGTCACCGAGGACGCATCGGAACACCTGTACCTGTCGGCGCGCAACGTTCCCTACGTGGAAGTGCGTGACGTGCAGGGCCTGGATCCGGTCTCCCTGGTCGGTGCCGACACGGTCGTCATCACCGCTGACGCGGTCAAGAAGGTCGAGGAGTGGCTGGCATGAACAGCAACGAAAAAATCTTCAGCGTGCTGCGTGCCCCGCGTGTCTCGGAAAAGACCGCGCGTCTGCAGGAAGTCTCCAACCAGTATGTCTTTGAAGTGTCGAACGAAGCGACCAAGGCCGATGTGAAGGCCGCGGTGGAGCAGCTGTTCGCAGTCAAGGTCGAGTCGGTCAACGTGCTGAACGTGAAGGGCAAGAACAAGTCCTTCCGTAACCGCAACGGCCGTCGCGGCGATTGGCGCAAGGCATACGTGCGTCTCGCCGATGGCCAGTCCATCGATGTAACGGCCAAGGCCTGAGGTACATCCCATGCCATTGATGAAATTCAAGCCCACCTCCGCAGGCCGTCGTTCGGCCGTGCGCGTGGTCACGCCCGATCTGCACAAGGGCGCACCGCACGCAGCGTTGCTGGAGCCGCAGAGCAAGTCCGGTGGTCGTAACCACCACGGCCGCATCACCACCCGTCACGTGGGCGGTGGTCACAAGCAGCACTACCGTGTCATCGACTTCAAGCGCAACAAGGAAGGCATTCCGGCGCGCGTGGAACGCATCGAATACGATCCGAACCGCACCGCCCATATCGCCCTGCTGTGCTACGTCGACGGCGAGCGTCGCTACATCATCGCACCGAAGGGCCTGAAGGCCGGTGACCAGGTGATCGCAGGTTCGGACGCGCCGATCAAGACCGGCAACACCCTGCCGCTGCGCAACATCCCGGTTGGTACCACTGTCCACGGCATCGAACTGAAGCCGGGCAAGGGTGCCCAGATCGCTCGTGCCGCCGGCGCTGCCGTGCAGCTCGTCGCTCGTGAAGGCATCTACGCCACCCTGCGCCTGCGCTCGGGTGAAATGCGCAAGGTGCCGGTCGAGTGCCGCGCCACCATCGGTGAAGTCGGTAACGACGAGCACAACCTGGAAAAGCTGGGCAAGGCTGGCGCCAAGCGTTGGCGCGGTGTCCGCCCGACCGTTCGTGGTGCTGCCATGAACCCGGTTGACCACCCGCACGGTGGTGGTGAGGCGAAGGCCGGCCAGGGTAACCCGCATCCGGTCACCCCGTGGGGTGTTCCGACCAAGGGTTACAAGACGCGCAAGAACAAGCGCACCCAGCAGTTCATCGTCCGCGATCGTAGGGGCTAATCGACCATGGCACGTTCACTCAAGAAAGGCCCGTTCGTCGATCACCACCTCGTCAAGAAGGTGGAGGCCGCTGCGGGTAGCAAGAAGCCGATCAAAACCTGGTCGCGTCGTTCGATGATCCTGCCTGACATGGTAGGCATCACCATCGCCGTTCATAACGGCAAGGCCCACGTTCCGGTGCTCGTCAACGAGAACATGGTCGGTCACAAGCTCGGCGAATTTGCCATCACCCGGACCTTCAAGGGTCATGGTGCTGACAAGAAGTCGGGCAAGTAAGGAGAGATGACAATGGAAGCGAAAGCAATCCTGCGCACTGCGCGCATCTCCCCGCAGAAGGCTCGTCTGGTCGCTGACCAGGTGCGCGGTCTGCCGGCCGAGCGTGCGGTCAACCTGCTGAAGTTCTCGGACAAGAAGGCTGCCCACCTGATCAAGAAGGTGGTGGAGTCGGCTATTGCCAATGCCGAGAACAACCAGGGCGCCGACGTCGACGAGCTGAAGGTTCAGACCATCATGGTTGATGAAGGTCCGACCCTGAAGCGTTTCATGGCGCGGGCGAAAGGCCGCGGTACCCGCATCCTCAAGCGCACCAGCCACATCACTGTGGTTGTGGGCGCCGGCAAGTAAGCGGAAAGGAAAAAACCATGGGTCATAAAGTTCATCCGATTGGTATCCGCCTCGGCATTTCCAAGGACTGGAACTCCAAGTGGTACGCCAACAAGGCCGAGTTTGCCGGTTACCTGGCAGCCGACCTGAAGGTGCGGGACATGCTGCGCAAGAAGCTCGCGCAGGCCGGCATCAGCAAGATCCTGATCGAGCGTCCGGCAAAGACCGCTCGCGTGACGATCCACACCGCCCGTCCGGGCGTGGTGATCGGCAAGCGCGGTGAGGACATCGAGAAGCTGCGCAAGGAAGTGAGCGACATGATGGGCGTTCCGGCGCACATCAACGTCACCGAAGTGCGCAAGCCCGAGCTGGACGCACAGCTGGTTGCCGAGTCGATCGCGCAGCAGCTGGAGCGTCGCATCATGTTCCGCCGTGCAATGAAGCGCTCGGTCGGCAACGCGATGCGCCTGGGTGCCCTGGGCATCAAGGTCAACGTCGGTGGCCGTTTGAATGGTGCAGAAATTGCCCGTTCGGAGTGGTACCGCGAAGGCCGCGTGCCGCTGCACACGCTGCGTGCCGACATCGACTATGGCTTCGCTGAAGCCAAGACGACCTACGGCATCATCGGCATCAAGGTCTGGATCTACAAGGGCGAAGTCTTCGATTTCTCCCAGGTTGGCCAGGAAAAGCAGGACGACACCCCGTCGCGCAACGATCGTAACGATCGCGGCGACCGCGGTGACCGTCAGCGCCCGGCTCGTGAAGCGAGGTAACGGCAATGTTGCAACCCAAGCGAACCAAATACCGCAAGGTACACAAGGGCCGTAATGATGGCCTGAGCTGGAGCGCCAACGCTGTCAGCTTCGGCGAATACGGCCTCAAGGCAACCGCCCACGGTCAGCTGACCGCGCGTCAGATCGAAGCGGCTCGCCGTTCGATCAGCCGCTACGTCAAGCGCGGTGGCAAGATGTGGATCCGTGTGTTCCCCGACAAGCCGATCACCAAGAAGCCCATCGAAGTCCGAATGGGTTCTGGTAAGGGCAACGTGGAATACTGGGTGGCCCAGATCCAGCCCGGCCGCATGATCTATGAAATTGAAGGCGTTGGCGAAGACGTGGCACGTGAGGCGTTCCGCCTGGCTGCCGCCAAGCTTTCCGTGACCACTACTTTCGTGACCCGGACGGTGCGCTGATGGACATCAAACAACTTCGCGAAAAGTCGGCTGACGAACTGAACGCCCACCTGACCGATCTGCGTAAGGAGCAGTTCTCGCTCCGCATGCAGCAGGTCACCGGGCAGCTGCCGAAGACTCACGAAACCCGCCGGGTCCGCCGCGAGATTGCTCGCGTCAAGACCCTGCTCGGCAGCAAGAAGTAAGGACGGCCGCTATGAGCGATAACAACGAAAAGACGCTGCGCACGGTCGAAGGCCGTGTCGTCAGCAACAAGATGGACAAGACGGTCACCGTGTTGGTGGAACGCCAGGTCAAGCACGCCCTGTACGGCAAGTACATCAAGCGCTCGACCAAGCTGCACGCTCACGATGCCGACAACGCCTGCAATGAAGGCGACGTCGTGCGCGTGACCGAGATTGCTCCGATGTCCAAGACCAAGAACTGGCGCGTGGTGGAAGTCATCACGCGTGCGGCTCAATAAGGAGATCTGAATCATGATCCAGATGCAGAGCTACCTTGACGTCGCGGACAACTCCGGTGCCAAGGAACTGATGTGCATCAAGGTGCTGGGTGGTTCCAAGCGCCGTTACGCGCACATCGGTGACATCATCAAGGTCACCGTGAAGGATGCGATCCCGCGCGGCAAGGTCAAGAAGGGTGAAGTGTATGACGCCGTCGTGGTGCGTACCCGCAAGGGTGTGCGTCGCGCCGACGGCTCGCTGATCCGTTTCGACGGCAACGCCGCGGTCCTGCTCAACAACAAGCAAGAGCCGATCGGCACCCGCATCTTCGGGCCGGTGACCCGTGAACTTCGTTCCGAGAAGTTCATGAAGATCGTCTCGCTCGCTCCCGAAGTGCTGTGAGCGACAGGAGATAATCATGGCTAACCGTATCAAGAAGGGCGACCAGGTCGTCGTCAACACCGGCAAGGACAAGGGCAAGCAGGGCGAAGTCGTCCGCGTCGACGGCGATCGTGTGATCGTCGCCAACGTGAACATCGTCAAGCGCCACACCAAGCCGAACCCGCAGGCAGGCGTTGCCGGCGGCGTGGTCGAGCGTGAAGCGTCGATCCATATCTCCAACGTGAATGTGCTGAACCCGGCTTCGGGCAAGGGCGAACGCGTTGGCTTCAAGGTGCTGGAGGATGGACGCAAACTGCGTGTGTTCCGCTCCAGCGGTGAGGCGCTCGACGCCTGAGGAATGAGAAGATGACTTCCCGTCTCGAAAAGTTCTACAAGGACGAAGTGGTGCCGGCGCTGATGAAGCAGTTCGGCTACACCAATCCGATGCAGGTCCCGAAGCTGGTCAAGGTCACCCTGAACATGGGTGTCGGCGAAGCGGCGACCAACAAGAAGATCCTGGAAAATGCCGTTGCTGACATGTCCAAGATCTCCGGCCAGAAGCCGGTCGTGACCAAGTCCCGTATTTCGGTGGCTTCGTTCAAGATCCGTGATGGCTGGCCGATTGGCTGCAAGACCACGCTGCGTCGTGCCAAGATGTATGAGTTCCTGGATCGCCTGATCAACATCTCGCTGCCGCGCGTGCGCGACTTCCGTGGTGTTTCCGGTCGTTCCTTCGACGGTCGCGGCAACTTCAACATGGGTGTGAAGGAACAGATCATCTTCCCGGAAATCGACTTCGACGCCGTCGACGCGATCCGCGGTATGGATATCGCCATCACCACCACCGCCAAGACCGACGCGGAAGCGAAGGCGCTGCTCGCAGCGTTCAAGTTCCCGTTCCGTAACTGATACGTCGAGGATATCGAAATGGCTAAGACCTCCATGGTCAACCGCGATCTGAAGCGTGCCAAGCTCGCTGCCAAGTACGCCGGCAAGCGCGAAGAGCTGAAGAAGATCATCTCCAGCACGACCGCTTCGTACGACGAAAAGGCAGAAGCCGTGATCAAGTTGCAGAAGCTGCCGCGCGATTCGTCGCCGAGCCGCCACCGCAACCGTTGCGAGCTGTCGGGCCGTCCGCGTGGCGTGTACAGCAAGTTCGGCCTCGGCCGTAACAAGCTGCGCGAAGCCACCATGCGCGGCGACGTGCCGGGCCTGCGCAAGGCAAGCTGGTAATAGGGGAGCAATCCCTGGATAGGAGATGAATTCATTCAGGTTCATCTCCTCCCGAAAGGGCCCGACGCAAGTCGGGCTCTTTTTGTCGTATACTCCCGCTTCTGTCCCGTCCTGCGGGGCAGGGTGTGTGTAAGAGGGGCCTGGCCCATCCCAGGACTACAAGCAAGATTTTCGCGAAAGCGGATATCGGTGCACTCAAAGGGTTTGACTAATGAGCATGACTGATCCCATCGCCGACCTGCTGGTACGCATCAAGAATGCGGCCGCGGTTGGCAAGCAGACGGTGAAGGCACCGTCCTCCAAGATCAAGGTTGCAATCGCAGAAGTGCTGAAGGCCGAGGGCTACATCACCGACCTGCGCGTGACCAAGACCGAAAACAACAAGGCCGAACTCGAAATCGTCCTGAAGTATTTCGAAGGCAAGCCGGTCATCGCGACCCTGAAGCGCTTCTCGCGTTCGGGCCTGCGCCAGTACCGCGGCAAGGCTGAACTGCCGAAGGTCCTGAACGGCCTGGGTATTGCCATCATTTCCACCTCCAAGGGCATCATGACTGATGCGCAGGCGCGCCAGTTGGGCGTCGGCGGCGAAGTCCTGTGCTTCGTGGCCTAAGGCGAGAAGGAGTCCACTATGTCCCGCGTAGCCAAGAAGCCGGTCAACCTGCCCAAGGGCGTTGAACTGAACATCCAGCCGGAATCCGTCAGCGTGAAGGGCCCGAAGGGCACCCTGTCGCTGCCGAAGAAAGCTGGCGTTGAAATTACCGTTGCAGACGGCGTTGCCACTCTGGCCGCCAACGATGCAAGCCTGGTCGCACTGACCGGCACCGTGCGCGCCATCCTGGCCAACATGGTCAAGGGCGTGAGCGAAGGTTTTGAGCGCAAGCTTGAACTGGTCGGCGTGGGTTACCGCGCTGCCATGCAGGGCAAGGACCTGAACCTGTCGCTCGGTTTCTCGCACCCGGTCGTGTTCGTCGCACCGGAAGGCATCACCATCACCACCCCGACCCAGACCGAAATTCTGGTCCAGGGCGCTGACAAGCAGCAGGTTGGTGAAGTGGCTGCCAAGATCCGTGGCTACCGTCCGCCGGAGCCCTACAAGGGCAAGGGTGTGAAGTACGCCGGCGAAGTCATCATTCGTAAGGAAGCCAAGAAGGCGTAAGGCGTTTCCCGCCAGCCCTTCAGCTTTCAAGGACCAAGATCATGAACAAGAACATCGCTCGTCTGCGTCGCGCCAAGTCGACCCGTGCACACATCCGCGAACTGGGCGTGCCGCGTCTGTCGGTGCTGCGCACCGGTCAGCACCTGTACGCACAGGTCTTCACCGCCGACGGCTCCAAGGTGCTGGCTGCGGCCAACACCACCCAGGCCGACGTCAAGGAAGGCCTGAAGAACGGCAAGAACAGCGACGCCGCCGCCAAGGTGGGCAAGCTGGTCGCCGAGCGCGCCAAGGCTGCGGGCATCGAGAAGGTCGCTTTCGACCGCTCGGGCTACCGCTACCACGGCCGCATCAAGGCACTGGCCGACGCAGCCCGCGAAGGCGGCCTGCAGTTCTAAGGGATAAGGAAGCGGGGTTTTGCCCCGCTTCCGCCTGCCTGCCGGCACGGGCTGTGCCGGGCGACGTCCTTCTTCTGCAGGGGCGCTCGATTCACCGCTTCACTTCACAGCTATAAGCGGCCCTGAGCCGTACATACCCAATCAATCAAGGAATCAACATGGCAGAAGAACGTCAGCAGCGGGGTCGCGATCGCGACCGTAACCGCGAAGAGAAAGTCGACGACGGCATGATCGAGAAGCTGGTCGCGGTCAACCGCGTCAGCAAGACCGTCAAGGGTGGCCGTCAGTTCACCTTCACCGCCCTGACCGTGGTCGGCGACGGCGAAGGCAAGGTCGGTTTCGGTTATGGCAAGGCCCGCGAAGTGCCGGTCGCCATCCAGAAGTCGATGGAGCAGGCCCGCAAGAACCTGGCCACCGTCGATCTGAACAACGGCACCCTGTGGCACCCGGTCAAGGCTGGCCACGGCGCAGCCCGCGTGTTCATGATGCCGGCTTCGGAAGGTACCGGTGTGATCGCCGGCGGTGCCATGCGCGCCGTGCTGGAAGCCGTTGGCGTGAAGAACGTGCTGGCCAAGGCCGTCGGTTCGCGTAACCCGATCAACCTGGTTCGCGCCACGCTGAAGGGTCTGACCGACATGCAGTCGCCGGCCCGCATCGCGGCCAAGCGCGGCAAGAAGGTGGAGGAACTCAACCATGGCTGATGCGTCCAACAAGACCGTCAAGGTCCGTCTGGTAGGTGGCCTGCGCGGCACCCAGTCCAAGCACCGTCTGTCGGTGCGCGCCCTGGGCCTGAACAAGCTGAACGACGTGCGTGAGCTGAAGGACAGCCCGCAGGTTCGTGGCCTGATCAACAAGGTCCAGTACCTCGTCAAGGTTGAGGAATAATCCAATGACCATGCGTCTCAATGATCTGAGCCCGGCACCGGGCGCCCGCACCGAGCGCACCCGCGTCGGTCGCGGTATCGGTTCGGGCCTGGGCAAGACTGCCGGCCGCGGCCACAAGGGTTCGTTCGCCCGTAAGGGTGGCGGCAAGATCAAGGCTGGCTTCGAAGGCGGCCAGACCCCCATGCAGCGTCGTCTGCCGAAGATCGGCTTCCGTTCGGCGATCGCCAAGGACACCGCTGAAGTGCTGCTGTATCAGCTGGATCGTCTGGAAGGCGGCGAGATCGACTTCGCCGCGCTGCGCGCCGCCAAGCTGGTGCCGAGCACCGCCAAGAAGGCCAAGATCGTCGTCAAGGGCGAAGTGACCAAGGCGTTCACCCTGAAGGGTGTTGCTGCAACGGCCGGTGCCAAGGCCGCGATCGAAGCTGCCGGCGGCAGCGTACAGGAGTAAGACATGGCGCAAGCTGGCATTGGTAACCTCGGCGGCGGGCTCGGCAAGTTCACGGAACTTCGCCAGCGTCTGTTGTTCGTTCTCGGGGCGTTGATCGTCTACCGCATCGGCTGCTATGTGCCGGTGCCGGGCGTCAACCCCAATGCCATGCTTGAGCTCATGCAGGCGCAGGGCGGCGGTATCGTGGACATGTTCAACATGTTCTCGGGCGGCGCCCTGCACCGTTTCAGCATTTTCGCGCTGAACGTGATGCCGTACATCTCGGCATCGATCGTGATGCAGCTGGCCGTCCACATCTTCCCGGCGCTGAAGGCGCTGCAGAAGGAGGGTGAATCCGGCCGTCGCAAGATCACCCAGTATTCCCGCATCGGCGCCGTGCTTCTGGCGGTGGTGCAGGGCGGCAGCATCGCGCTGGCGCTGCAGAACCAGCTGTCCCCAAGCGGTGCGCCGGTCGTGTACACCCCGGGCATGGGCTTCGTGCTCACCGCCGTGGTCGCGCTGACCGCCGGCACCATCTTCCTGATGTGGGTGGGCGAGCAGGTCACCGAACGCGGCATCGGCAACGGTGTGTCGCTGATCATCTTCGCCGGTATCGTGGCCGGTCTGCCGGGTGCGGTCATCCACACCTTCGAGGCCTACCAGGATGGCAACATCCAGTTCATCCAGCTGCTGCTGATCGCGCTGGTGGTGCTGGTCTTCACCTTCTTCGTGGTGTTCGTCGAGCGCGGCCAGCGCCGCATCACGGTGAACTACGCGCGTCGCCAGGGCGGTCGCAATGCGTACATGAACCAGACCTCGTTCCTGCCGCTGAAGCTGAACATGGCGGGTGTGATTCCGGCGATCTTCGCCTCCAGCATCCTGGCGTTCCCGACCACCCTGGCCATGTGGTCCGGCCAGGCCAGTTCGGCGACCTGGCTGCAGAAGCTCGCCAACGCGCTGGGCCCGGCTGAGCCGCTGCACATGATCGTGTTCGCCGTGCTGATCACCGGTTTTGCGTTCTTCTATACCGCGCTGGTGTTCAACTCGCAGGAAACCGCCGACAACCTGAAGAAGTCGGGCGCGCTGATTCCGGGCATCCGTCCGGGCAAGGCGACCGCCGACTACATCGACGGCGTGCTGACCCGCCTGACCGCAGCCGGCTCGGCCTACCTGGTCATCGTCTGTCTGCTGCCGGAAATCATGCGCACCCAGCTGAATGCGTCGTTCTACTTCGGCGGCACCTCGCTGCTGATCGTGGTGGTGGTGGTGATGGACTTCATTGCCCAGATCCAGGCGCACCTGATGTCGCACCAGTACGAAAGCCTGTTGAAGAAGGCCAACCTGAAGGGTGGCAACCGCGGCGGCTTTGCTCGCGGCTGATTCGGCTGTTACACTATCGTCTTCCTGACGTGATGGTCCTCCGCTTCGCGGACCTGGCCACACAAACGAAGGGCGGCCCCCGCAGCGGTTCCGGGTGGGGGTGTGATCGGGTCGTCCCGCGCGGGAGTAGCGCGGGCGGCACCGGGGCAGGGCACGCAAGTGGCTTGTTCCGGGGTCAACCTGGTCCGGCGCCGGAGCCTGGGCACACTCCCTGGGCCGGGTTCATGAAACCTTTCAGGTTTCACGGACTTCCAAGTAAACCGGAACCTTGTTAGTATCGCTAGTTAACTTTTTTGATCCATCCTGCCGGATTGGCGCACCTTGTGTGCGCTGTCGGCCATCACTCAGCTGGAGAACCGCGTCATGGCGCGTATTGCAGGCGTCAACCTGCCAGCCCAGAAGCACGTCTGGGTCGGGTTGCAAAGCATTTACGGCATCGGCCGTACCCGTTCGAAGAAGGTCTGCGAAGCCGCAGGCGTCACTTCGACCACCAAGATCCGCGATCTGTCGGAGCCGGAAATCGAGCGTCTGCGCTCGGAAGTGGCCAAGTACATCGTGGAAGGCGATCTGCGCCGTGAAATCGGTATCGCGATCAAGCGCCTGATGGACCTGGGCTGCTACCGCGGTCTGCGTCACCGTCGTGGCCTGCCGCTGCGCGGCCAGCGCACCCGTACCAACGCCCGCACCCGCAAGGGCCCGCGCAAGGCGATCAGGAAGTAAGGGACCTAAGAAATGGCTAAGCCCGTCGCTAAGACCAAGAAGAAGATCAAGCGCGTCGTCACTGACGGCGTTGCCCACGTCCACGCTTCTTTCAACAACACCATCGTGACCATCACCGACCGTCAGGGCAACGCTCTGTCGTGGGCGACCTCCGGTGGCGCTGGCTTCCGCGGTTCGCGTAAGTCCACCCCGTTCGCTGCCCAGGTGGCTGCCGAGAAGGCCGGCCGTGCCGCGCTCGACTACGGCGTCAAGTCCCTGGAAGTCCGCATCAAGGGCCCGGGTCCGGGTCGTGAGTCGGCCGTGCGCTCGCTGAACAACGTGGGCTACAAGATCACCAACATCATCGACGTGACGCCAATCCCGCACAACGGGTGCCGTCCGCCGAAGAAGCGTCGCGTCTAAAGGAGCGATAAGAAATGGCTCGTTATATCGGTCCTACCTGTAAGCTCGCCCGCCGCGAAGGCGCCGACCTTTCCCTCAAGAGCCCGGCCCGTGCGCTGGACTCCAAGTGCAAGCTGGAGCAGAAGCCCGGCCAGCACGGCGCGACCGCCCGCAAGGGCAAGCTGTCCGACTACGCCACCCAGCTGCGTGAGAAGCAGAAGGTCAAGCGTATCTACGGCCTGCTGGAGCGTCAGTTCCGCAACTACTACAAGAAGGCCTCGACCAAGAAGGGCAACACCGGCGAGAACCTGCTGCAGCTGCTGGAAACCCGTCTGGACAACGTCGTCTACCGCATGGGCTTCGCTGTGACCCGTCCGGCTGCCCGTCAGCTGGTCTCGCACCGCGGTGTAACCGTGAACGGCAAGTCGGTGAACCTGGCTTCGTACCAGGTCAAGGCCGGCGACGCTGTCGCCCTGTCGGAAAAGGCGGCCAAGCAGCTGCGCGTGCAGGAAGCCCTGACCGTGTCCAGCTCGCACGACCTGCGTCCGTCGTGGATTGAAGTCGATGCGGCCAAGTTCGCCGGCATCTTCAAGGCGGTTCCGGATCGTTCGGACCTGCCTGCGGATATCAACGAAGCGCTGATCGTCGAGTTGTATTCGAAGTAATTCACATTGGAGAACCCCCGGCGACGGCCGGGGTGTTCACTAGGAGAACCCGCAAACATGACGGTTACCGCCAACCAGGTTCTGCGTCCTCGCGGTCCGCAGATCGAACGCCTTACCGACACCCGCGCCAAGGTCGTCATCGAACCCTTGGAGCGTGGTTACGGGCATACGCTGGGCAACGCCCTGCGTCGCGTGCTGCTGTCGTCCATTCCGGGCTTCGCCATCACGGAAGTTGAAATCGACGGCGTGCTGCACGAGTACACCACGCTGGAAGGTCTGCAGGAAGATGTGCTTGAAGTCCTGCTCAACCTGAAGGACGTGGCCATCCGCATGCACACCGGCGACAGCGCCACGCTGTCCCTGTCCAAGCAGGGTCCGGGTGTCGTCACTGCGGCCGACATCAAGGTCGACCACAACGTCGAAATCCTGAACGCCGACCACGTGATCTGCCACCTGACCAAGGACACGGCGATCAACATGCGTCTGAAGGTCGAGCGCGGCTTCGGCTACCAGCCGGCGGCTGCACGTCGTCGTCCGGACGAAGAAACCCGTGCGATCGGTCGTCTGGTCCTGGACGCTTCGTTCTCCCCGGTCCGCCGCGTGGCGTACTCGGTGGAAGCGGCGCGTGTGGAACAGCGCACCGACCTGGACAAGCTTGTCCTGGATATCGAAACCAACGGCACGATCGACGCCGAGGAAGCCGTGCGCACCGCCGCCGACATCCTGAGCGATCAGCTGTCGGTGTTCGGTGACTTCACCCACCGCGACCGCGGTGCGGCCAAGCCGGCCAACAACGGCGTGGATCCGGTGCTGCTGCGCCCGATCGACGACCTGGAACTGACCGTGCGTTCGGCGAACTGCCTGAAGGCCGAAAGCATCTACTACATCGGCGATCTGATCCAGAAGACCGAAGTGGAGCTGCTGAAGACCCCGAACCTGGGCAAGAAGTCGCTGACCGAGATCAAGGAAGTGCTGGCACAGCGCGGCCTTTCGCTCGGCATGAAGCTGGAAAACTGGCCGCCGGCCGGTGTTGCCCAGCACGGCATGCTCGGCTGATCCAGCGCAACAGTTTTACCCCGCACCTTCGGGTGCGGGGGCTTTACCGCAGTACCTCGCACCGACAGGCGCACAGCCTGCGGTGACGGTCGGCCAGGAGGGCCGGCATCGGACCAACCGCAGTCCAAGTTTGAACGCCGGGAAGGCGACAGCGAACCACAACCGATCCAACATTCTTTAAGGAATCACACCCATGCGTCACCAGAAATCCGGCCGCAAGTTCAACCGTACCAGCGCCCACCGCGAAGCGATGTTCAAGAACATGGCTGCCTCGCTGTTCAAGCACGAGCTGATCAAGACCACCCTGCCGAAGGCCAAGGAACTGCGCCGCGTTGCCGAGCCGCTGATCACCCTGGCCAAGGTTGACTCGGTTGCCAACCGCCGTCTGGCCTTCGCCCGTCTGCGCGACAACGAAGCCGTGGGCAACCTGTTCACCATCCTGGGCCCGCGCTACGCGACCCGTCCGGGCGGCTACCTGCGTCTGCTGAAGTGCGGCTTCCGCGCCGGCGACAACGCCCCGATGGCCTACGTCGAACTGGTCGACCGTCCGGCCGTTGCTGAAGCCGTCGAAGGCTGAGCCTCCGTCAGGTTTTCAAGATTTGCTGAGAGACCCGGCCTTGTGCCGGGTTTTTCATTTCTGGCGCGTAAGGCGCTAGGGCGTCGTAGTCCAGTGCGGGGCAGCTTCGGGAGGGGGTATGCGGGACACGCCGTGAACCCATCCATGGGGGCTCGTAGAAAACATCCATGTTTTCTACGGTCCCGCATACCCCCTCCCGAAGCTGCCCCCGAAAGTTCGTCGGTGCTCACAGGGCCCATCGGCCGGGCATGGAAGGCCGCAACCTGACGCAGGCTCTTGTAGAGCCGGGCTTGCCCGGCTGCTCCTGCTCCTGCCTTCCCATCCGTGGCCAGCCATCCATCGGGGTGGGGCTGAGGTATCCCCTGGAGGGACACTCCACGGCATGGATGCCCGTAGTGACACGCCATGCGTGTCTCACGGGTCGGCCGGACCGCGCGACGGGGGTGCCTCAGCCCCGCCCAGCACGTAGAAATGACGAGCAACCCGCTCTACGCGACCAACCCACCGACATACGGCAATCCGCCGCAGCCATGACACAACACCACCCTGTTAATCTTGACACCTGACTTTCACGAGTGTGTTGGCAATGAATCCACTGCGCTGGCCTTACCGCGCCCAGTTCTTCCTGGGGTTCCTGATCTGTGCCGGGCTGCTGGCCTTTGCCATCTTCATGCAGTTGAAGATGGGCCTGGAGCCGTGCCCGCTGTGCATCTTCCAGCGCATCGCGTTTGCCGCGCTCGGCCTGCTGTTCCTGATCGGCGCACTGCATGGGCCGCGTGACCGGCCCGGGCGCATCACCTACGGCGTGCTGGCCTTCATCGCCGCCGCGGTGGGCATCGGCATTGCCGGCCGCCATGTGTACGTGCAGATGCTGCCGCAGGACCTGGGCTCCAGCTGCGGGCCGCCGCTGTCGTTCCTGAGCGAGACCATGGGGCCGTTCGAGGTGTTCCGCACCGTGCTGACCGGCACCGGCAACTGCGGCAACATCGACTGGGCCTTCCTCGGGCTTACCATGCCCATGTGGAGCCTGGTCTGGTTCGTGCTGCTGGGCCTGTGGGCGCTGGTGGTGTCGTTCCGCAAGCCGCCACGCCGCTATTGATTCTTCTGTACTGCTGACCTGACTGGATATTCCGATGAACGCCTCTACGCCTGCCAACGCTTCTGCCGCTTTGCCGACCGACTGGTCGCCGGAGAGCTGGCGCAGCCGGCCGGCGCTGCAGATGCCGACCTATCCCGATCCGGTCGCGCTGGATGCGTCACTGCATGAACTGAAGCGGCTGCCGCCGCTGGTGACCTCGTGGGAGATCCTGTCGCTCAAGCGCCAATTGGCCGAGGCACAGGAGGGTAAGCGCTTCCTGTTGCAGGGCGGTGATTGCGCCGAGAACTTCAGCGACTGCGAAAGCACCACCATCTCCAACCGGCTCAAGGTGCTGCTGCAGATGAGCCTGGTGCTGGTGCACGGCATGCGCAAGCCGGTGATCCGCGTAGGGCGCTTTGCGGGCCAGTACGCCAAGCCGCGCTCGGCCGACACCGAAACCCGCGATGGCGTCACCTTGCCGAGTTACCGTGGCGATGTCATCAACGCGCCCGATTTCACCGAAGCTGCGCGACTGCCGGATCCGCGTCGGATGCTGCAGGCGCATGCGCATTCGGCGATGACCATGAACTTCGTGCGCGCACTGATTGATGGCGGCTTCGCCGACCTGCACCACCCCGAATACTGGAACCTGGAGTGGGTACGTCACTCGCCGCTGGCCACCGACTACCAGAAGATGGTGTCGTCAATCGGCGACGCCGTCCGCTTCATGGAAACCCTGTCCGGCACCCAGGTGTACAACCTGAACCGGATTGACTTCTACACCTCGCATGAAGCGCTGTTACTGCCCTACGAGCAGGCACTGACCCGGCAGGTGCCGCGTCAGCAGGGCTGGCTGAACCTGAGCACGCATTACCCCTGGATCGGCATGCGCACGGCCGCGCTGGATGGTGCGCATGTGGAGTACCTGCGTGGCGTGCGTAATCCGATTGCGATCAAGGTCGGCCCGTCAGTGCAGCCTGATCAGCTACTGCGTCTGATCGATGTTCTGAATCCTGACGACGAACCCGGCCGCTTGAGCTTCATCCACCGCATGGGCGCGGCGCAGATCGCCGAGAAGCTGCCGCCGCTGCTGGATGCGGTGAAGCGCGATGGCCGCCGCGTGCTGTGGGTCTGCGATGCGATGCACGGCAATACCGAAAGCACCAGCAATGGCTTCAAGACGCGCCGGTTCGACAACGTGCGCAGCGAGGTGGAGCTGTCCTTCGACCTGCATGCCGCGGCCGGTACGCGACTGGGCGGCGTGCATCTGGAGCTCACCGGTGAGGATGTCACCGAGTGCACCGGTGGCGCGCGTGAGCTGACCGAGCGCGACCTGGAGCGGGCGTACCGGTCCACCGTGGATCCACGCCTGAACTATGAGCAGTCGCTGGAGATTGCGATGGCGATCGTGCGCAAGCAGTCCGCGTAACAAATCGATCATCGCCGCTCTGGCAGGGTAAGGGCTCTCCCCCCACAGGAGCCTGCATGCACGTCGACTGGACCCTGGCCGCCGAATACCTGTGGCCGATCGGCATCGCCCTGCTCATCGGCATCACCAGTTGGTGGCTGCTGATGGCACTCACCCGTCGCCTGAAAGGGCGTGAGTACCGGCGCGCGCGCATCGCCCGTGTGATCAGCCGACCGCTGGCCTTCGCACTGCCGCTGCTGGTGCTCATTCCCGCGCTGGAAGCGACCCCGCTGCAGGACCGCTGGCTTGACCAGGCACTACGCCTGCTGCATATCGGCCTCACCGCCTGTTTCGTCTGGTTCCTGGTGCGCGTAGTCGCGGCCGGCGAGCAGGCCATCCTGCGCGAGCATCGCATCGATGTGGCCGACAACCTGGCCGCGCGTCGCATCCATACCCAGACCCGGGTGCTGAGCCGGGTGCTGATGGGCGCGATCATCCTGGTCGGGATCTCGATGGTGCTGCTGACCTTCCCGATGGTGCGGCAGATCGGCACCGCGCTGCTGGCGTCGGCGGGCATCATCGGCCTGGTCGCCGGTATCGCGGCCAAGCCGGTGTTCGGCAATCTGATTGCCGGCCTGCAGATCGCGTTGACCCAGCCGATCCGGCTCGATGACGTGGTCATTGTCGAAGGCGAGTGGGGCCGTGTGGAGGAGATCGGCAGCAGCTATGTCGTGGTGCGCGTATGGGACGAACGTCGCATGGTGGTGCCGTTGACCTGGTTCATCGAGAACCCGTTCCAGAACTGGACCCGGCGCAGCGCCGACCTGCTCGGCACGGCGTTCCTGTGGCTGGATTACCGCGCCCCGATCGGTGCGATCCGCGCCGAGCTGGAGCGCATCTGCCACAGCGAAAAACTGTGGGACGGACGTGTCTGCGTCACCCAGGTCACCGAAACCAGCGAGCACACCCTGCAGGTGCGCCTGCTGGTCAGCGCCCGCAACTCGGGCGATGCCTTCGACCTGCGCTGCATCGTGCGCGAGCGCATGCTGGATTTCCTCGCCCGCGAGCACCCACAGGCGCTGCCGCGTACGCGTGCCGAGTTGCTGGAACAGCCGGATCCGGCGCTGCAGGCCGCACGCGGGCGGCCTGCGGGGCACGTGCGCTCGCCTGGGGCAGAGGACGGCGAACCGGCCGTGGACGTTACCGGATCAACGCCTCGGTCTTGAATGCCGGTGGCTTCCGCGCCCGGGTACGCTGTTCGTAGTCGTAGGCCAGCTCGATCAGGCGCGGTTCGCTCCACGCCGTGCCCATGAACAGCAACCCCAGCGGCAGCCCGTTCACGTGCGCCATCGGCACGCTGATGCTGGGGTAACCCGCCACGGCGGCGGCACTGTAGTTGCCGCCGGGAAATGCATCGGCCTCGCCGCTGCGCAGCGGCCACGCGGCACCGGTGGTCGGGGCCACCAGCGCATCCAGGCGCTCGGCTTTGAGTGCCGCATCAATACCTTCGGGGCCCGCCAGCCGGCGCGCCTCGGTGCGCGCCGCAATGTACTCCGGGCTGCCCAGCGCGCCGGCCTGCGCGGCGCTCTCCATCAGGTCCTGGCCGAACAGCACCAGTTCCTTGTCTGCGTGTGTGCGGTTGAAGGCAATGATGGCGTCCAGGTCGCGCACCGGGGCCTGCTGGGTGGAGAGGTAGCGGGCCATGCCGGCCTTGAACTCGTGCAGCAGCACGATCCGCTCCGCGGCTTCCCACTGGTCCTGGGTGGGCAGGCGCACCGGGACCACCACCGCACCCGCATCGCGCAGCACGGCGACCGCATGCTGCAGGGCGGGGGCAACGCCCGGTTGGGTGTCCAGCGACCCGTACAGCACGCCGATGCGCGCGCCGCGCAGGCCACCGTCCTTCAGCCGCGCGGTGTAGTCGTACACGGCCTGGCCCGGTCGGGTCGCGGTGGCCGGATCGGCGTCGTCGCGGCCGGCCATGGCGGTCAGCAGGGCCGCCGCGTCGGACACGCTGCGGGTCATCGGCCCAGGGGTGTCCTGGCTGAACGAGATCGGCACCACGCCATCGCGGCTGACCAGCCCGACGGTGGGCTTCAGTCCGACAATGCCATTCACCGCAGCCGGGCAGACAATGCTGCCGTCGGTCTCGGTGCCGACCGCCGCCGCCACCAGGTTGGCCGCCACTGCCACCGCACTGCCGCTGCTGGAACCGCACGGGCTGTGGCTGAGGCGGTAGGGATTGCGGGTCTGCCCGCCGCGCGCGCTCCAGCCCGATACCGACTGGCTGGAACGGAAGTTGGCCCATTCGCTGAGGTTGGTCTTGCCCAGGATCAGGGCCCCGGCCGCGCGCAGGCGGGTGACCAGGAAGGCATCGTCCGGACGGAAGCCAGCCAGGGCCAGAGACCCGGCGCTGGTCCCCATCGGGCGCGCGCCAATGTTGTCCTTCAGCAGCAGCGGAATGCCATGCAGGGGCCCGCGCAGCTGCCCACGGCGGCGTTCGGCATCCAGCGCTGCCGCTTCCTTCAGGGCGTCCGGGTTGAGCTCCAGCACGGAATTCAGGCGCGGTCCGGCGCGGTCCAGCCGGGCGATGCGGTCCAGATAGGCGCGGGTGAGGGTGACGCTGTCCAGTTCGCCTGCAGCCATCTGCGCCTGCAGTTCGCTGATATCCGCTTCGGCATAGGGGAACGGCGCGCTGGTGTCGGTCTTGTCCGCTGCGGCGGCATGCGCAGGGCTGGCCAATAGCGATGACGGCGAGGGCGAGCAGCCGCTCAGCGCGATGGCCAGTGCCAGCGATGTCAGTGACAGACGCATCAGTGAGTGTCAGGTGTCCCCGGTTGCAGCGCTCAGGCTAACCAGCGGTTGCCGCGCTTGGCAACTCAGTGACGCTTGCGCAGGTCGCGGGCGAGTACCCCGACCACGATCAGGTTGATGACCAGCACCGTCCACGAGGCCCAGCCGGGGTGGCGGAGGATGGCGTAAATATCGAAGGGCAGGTAGATGCCGGCGGTCACACAGCCGAGCCAGGAGGCCCAGGCCTTGGCCCGCCACAGGCCCCACGCTTCGAACAGATGCAGGACGCCGTAGGCGACCATGGCCGCTGCGGCCAGATGCACCGCGTCGGGGCTGATCATGTTCAGCAGCGAGGGAAGGGTGCCGTGATCCGGGTCCAGACTGAAACGCCGGATCAGGGCGTTGACCCCATCGCGCAGTGGCTGCGGGCCGAGCACTTCCAGCCCGGTCGCCGCCAGCAGCGCCAGTGCCGCCTTGCCGGCTTCCAGCAAGGCGATCACATGAAGACCCGGATGCGTATGCGGATCCGGGTTGTAGGGCTTGTCGGTCACGACAAAGGTCCGATCAACCGGCGCGCGACGCCTTCTTGCGGTCGCTTTCGGTCAGGAACTTCTTGCGCAGACGGATTTCCTTCGGGGTGATTTCGACCAGTTCGTCGTCCTCGATGAAGTCCAGTGCCTGTTCCAGCGTGTACTTGATCGCCGGGGTCAGCTGGATCGCGTCGTCCTTGCCCGAAGCGCGCATGTTGGTCAGCGGCTTGGTCTTGATCGCGTTGACGGTCAGGTCGTTGTCCTTGGAGTGGATGCCGACCAGCTGGCCTTCGTACACGTTGTCGCCTTCAGCGGCGAACAGCTTGCCGCGTTCCTGCAGCGGGCCCAGCGAGTAGGCCGGGGTGACGCCCGGGGCATTGGCGATCATCACGCCGTTGATGCGCTTGGCGATCGCGCCCTGTTCCTTCGGACCGTAGTGGTCGAACACGTGGAACAGCAGGCCCGAACCCTGGGTCAGGGTCTTGAATTCGTTCTGGAAGCCGATCAGGCCACGGGCCGGGATCGAGTATTCCAGGCGCACGCGGCCCTTGCCGTCCGGCTCCATGTTCTTCAGCTGGCCCTTGCGGGTGCCCAGCTTTTCCATCACGCCGCCCTGGTGCACTTCTTCCACGTCCACCACCAGCTGTTCGATCGGCTCCATCTGCTGGCCGTCGATTTCCTTGATGATCACTTCCGGGCGCGACACGGCCAGTTCATAGCCTTCGCGACGCATGTTTTCGATCAGCACCGACAGGTGCAGTTCGCCACGGCCGGAGACCAGGAACTTGTCGGCGTCATCCAGCTGTTCGACCTTCAGGGCCACGTTGTGGACCTTTTCACGGTCCAGGCGGTCCTTGATCTGGCGGCTGGTCAGGAACTTGCCACCGGACAGGTCCTTGTTGCCGGCGAACGGCGAGTTGTTGACCTGGAAGGTCATCGAGATGGTCGGCTCGTCCACGGTCAGCGCCGGCAGCGCTTCCGGGGTGTCCGGGTGGCAGATGGTGTCGGAGATGGTCAGCTCCGGGATGCCCGAGATGGCCACGATGTCACCGGCTTCAGCGGTTTCCTGCTCGATGCGTTCCAGGCCCAGGAAGCCCAGCACCTGCGCGACCTTGCCGTTGCGCTTCTTGCCTTCGCGATCGATCACCGCGACCTGCATGTTCTTCTTCAGCGTGCCGCGCTGGATGCGGCCGATGCCGATCACGCCCACGAAGTTGTTGTAATCCAGCTGGCTGATGCGCATCTGGAAGGCACCTTCCGGGTCCACTTCCGGCTTCGGCGCGTGCTGCATGATCGCTTCGTACAGCGGGGTCATGTCGCCGTCGCGCACGCTGTCTTCCAGACCGGCATAGCCGTTCAGGGCCGATGCGTAGACGATCGGGAAGTCCAGCTGCTCATTGGTGGCACCAAGCTTGTCGAACAGGTCGAACACCTGGTCGATCACCCACTCCGGACGCGAGCCCGGGCGGTCGACCTTGTTGACCACGACGATCGGCTTGAAGCCCATCGCGAAGGCCTTCTGGGTCACGAAGCGGGTCTGCGGCATCGGGCCGTCCATCGCGTCGACCAGGATCAGCACGGTGTCGACCATCGACAGCACGCGCTCGACTTCGCCGCCGAAGTCGGCGTGTCCGGGGGTGTCGACGATGTTGATGCGGTTCTTGACGCCAGTGCGCTTGTCTTCCCAGGTGATGGCCGTGTTCTTGGCCAGGATCGTGATGCCACGCTCCTTTTCCTGGTCATTGCTGTCCATCACGCGTTCGGCGAGCACGGTGCGCTCGGAAAGCGTGCCGGACTGCTTGAGCAGCTGGTCGACAAGGGTGGTCTTACCGTGGTCGACGTGGGCGACGATGGCGATGTTGCGAAGATTTTCGATGGACATGCGAAAGGGGGCCAGTCGGCGCCGGAAGTTGAAAAATGAAGTCCATCATTATACTGCTTTCAGGGCCAAACGCGAAAAGCCCCCTTCCGCGCATTCATCTACCCCGTAGAGCCACGCCCTGCGTGGCTTCGCGGTCCCGGCTGGGGCAGCCACGCAGGGCGTGGCTCTACGGAGGCCTTCACTCATCGTCGAAGGCCGTCCGGGCACGGAGGGGTGTAGAATCACGGGGCTGAAACACCCCCGAATATTCAAGGATCCACATGTCCCTCATCGCCACCTTCGACACCACCCAGGGCCCGATCAAGGTCGAGCTGTACCCGGACAAGGCTCCGCTGACCGTTGCCAATTTCGTGAACCTGGTCAAGCGCGGCTTCTATGACGGCCTGATCTTCCACCGCGTCATCGCCGACTTCATGATCCAGGGTGGCTGCCCGAAGGGGCAGGGCACCGGTGGTCCGGGCTACAAGTTCGAAGATGAAAAGAACGGCGTGAAGCACCAGATCGGCTCGCTGTCGATGGCCAATGCCGGTCCGAACACCAACGGCAGCCAGTTCTTCATCACCCACATCAAGACCGACTGGCTGGACGGCAAGCACACCGTGTTCGGCCAGGTCCTGGAAGGCCAGGCCATCGTCGATTCGGTCAAGCAGGGCGACGTGATCCATTCGATCACCCTGGAAGGCGACACCGACGCCGTGCTGGCCGCCCAGGCCGAACGCGTCGCGGAGTGGAACAAGATCCTCGCCGCCTGATGCTTCCAACGGCCCCCTGACGGGGGCCGTTTTCATGTCTGCGGCCGCCCCGCCAGGTCATCCCCGCCCGGCGGCCTTCTCCCACTACGTTTTTTCGCTTTTTAGCAGAGGAAATCCCCATGAAAGCACCTGTTCGTGTTGCCGTGACCGGCGCCGCCGGCCAGATCGGCTACGCCCTGCTGTTCCGCATCGCTTCCGGCGAAATGCTCGGCAAGGACCAGCCGGTCATCCTGCAGCTCCTCGAACTGCCGGTTGAAAAGGCCCAGGCCGCCCTGAAGGGCGTGATGATGGAACTGGAAGACTGCGCCTTCCCGCTGCTGGCCGGCATGGTCGGTACCGACGACGCCGAAGTGGCCTTCAAGGACGCCGACATCGCCCTGCTGGTCGGCGCGCGTCCGCGCGGCCCGGGCATGGAGCGCAAGGACCTGCTGCTGGAAAACGCCAAGATCTTCACCGCCCAGGGCGCAGCGCTGAACAAGGTCGCCAAGCGTGACGTCAAGGTGCTGGTGGTCGGCAACCCGGCCAACACCAATGCCTACATCGCGATGAAGTCGGCTCCGGACCTGAACCCGCGCAACTTCACCGCCATGCTGCGCCTGGACCACAACCGCGCGCTGAGCCAGCTGTCGACCAAGCTCGGCAAGCCGGTCGCCGGCATGGAAAAGCTGGTGGTGTGGGGCAACCACAGCCCGACCATGTACCCGGATTACCGCTTCGCCACCGCCGACGGCGCGTCCATCGCCGAGGCCATCAACGACCAGGAATGGAACGCCAACACCTTCATTCCGACCGTGGGCAAGCGCGGTGCGGCCATCATTGAAGCCCGTGGTTCGTCCTCGGCCGCTTCGGCCGCCAATGCCGCCATCGACCACGTGCGTGACTGGGTGCTGGGCAGCAACGGCAAGTGGGTCACCATGGGCGTGCCGTCCGACGGTTCCTACGGCATTCCGGAAGGCGTGATCTTCGGCTTCGCCGTGACCACCCAGAATGGCGAATACACCCTGGTCAAGGATCTGCCGGTCGACGACTTCAGCCAGAAGTATATCGACAAGACCTTGGCCGAGCTGGAAGAAGAGCGCGCCGGCGTCGCCCACCTGCTGGGCTGATAGCGGTTCCGGAGCGACGACCAACGGTCGTCGCCTACCGCGCTCTACGGGGAGGCTTCGGCCTCCCCGTTTCTGTTATGGACCCCTGAATCGACATGATCCATCTGCACTACGCCGACGATGCCCTGCTGGTGGCTGAGAAGCCCGCCGGCATGCTGTCCGTGCCCGGGCGTACGCCGGAAAACCAGGACTGCGTGGTGGCCCGGCTGCAGGTGCTGTATCCGGATGCGCTCACCGTGCACCGGCTCGACCAGGTCACCTCGGGGCTGCTGCTGCACGCACGCGGCAAGGCCATGCAGGCGGCGCTGTCGGCGCAGTTCGCGCAGCGCCAGGTGCACAAGCGCTATGTGGCAGTGCTGGAGGGGCTGTTGGATGGCGAGGCCGGCGAAGTGGACCTGCCGCTGATCGTGGACTGGCCGAACCGGCCGAAGCAGCAGGTGGACCATGAACGCGGCAAACCGGCGCTGACGCGCTGGACGGTGCTGGGTCGCGACGAAGTGGCCGGGCGGACCCGGGTCGAACTGGAACCGGTGACGGGCCGCAGTCATCAGCTCCGGCTGCATATGGCCAGCCTGGGCTACCCGATTGTGGGGGACGTGCTGTATGGCGCGCAGCCCGCCGCGCGCGTGCATCTGCACGCCTGCGCCTTGCGGTTCGCGCATCCCCTGAGCGGTGCCGCTGTGTCCGTGCACTCCACGCCAGGCTTCTGACCGCGTCGGAACTGGCACTATCGAGCGCAGGATGGGATGACTATCATGCGCATTCTTCGAAAATCAGGGATGATCAAATGACCCATCGGATCGGGTTCTTGCTGCTTGTAGTGTTGGCCGCGTGCGGATTCTCCGGAAAGGCCCTTGCATACCAGTCCTGCCAGAACGTCGTGGTTGGCATGGTGAACGGCAATCAGCCGGTGTTCCAGCAACAGTGCACCTGGTTGGCCGGTGCGATCGCACTGAATCCCACCACGCGCGGTTTGTCTTCGGCATGGAATCATCCCAATGCCGACAACGCGCTGGCCGATGTGCGAAGGAGCTGCGGCAGCGACTGCGTTGCGGTCAGTTTCTACAGCGACCATTACTACATGGCGGCGTCCGACACTGACGTGATCGGCTGGGGGGAAACGGCAGAGCTGGCCACGTACCAGTGCGTGATGGCATCCCAGGGCGCGCCCTGTGACGTGGTGGTCGCGGCGGGCAGTGGCGGAGCCGCACGGTACTGGTATTTCCACGCGCTGGGCTACAACAGCGCCCAGGACAAGGGCTACGCCTGGCGTGAAGCGCGCCGCCGGCGGGACGCGCGCAATGGGGTTCTGGAACAGTGCGGCAACGAGCCGGACTGCTTCGTCTTTGTCTACACGCTGGACCATGCCGCCATTGCCCGGTCAGAGAGTGGAAAGCTGTATGCGTCCGACGGCAAGACCGCTGGCCAGGCCCGCCGCGCTGCGCGCAAGTACTGCGCCAAAGAGGAAGGCGGCAAGGCCAAGTGCGACGTCGTGACCGAAGCCAAGTAGCGCGGGCTGAACGGCCGGCGCGTACGACCAAGGTCGTGCAGTGACACGCACCCCATCGGACTATGCTCGACCCCATGACTTTGTCTGGGAGGGCTGTCATGCGCTACGAAGAGCTGTACCAACGCTCCGTTGAGGAACCTGAGGCGTTCTGGGCCGAGGAAGCCCAGCGCATCTATTGGCACAGGCAGCCGGAACAGGTGCTGGACTACAGCACCCCACCGTTCCGGCGCTGGTTCGTCGGCGGTCAAACCAACCTCTGCTACAACGCGGTCGACCGGCACCTGGTGGATCGGCCGGACCAGCTCGCGCTGGTTGCCATTTCCACCGAAACCAACGTCACCCGCGAGATCACCTACCGCGAGCTGTACCGCGAAGTGAATGCGTTCGCCGCGGTGCTGCAGCGTCTGGACGTGCAGCGGGGTGATCGCGTCGTCATCTACATGCCCAACATGGCCGAAGCCGTGTTCGCCATGTTGGCCTGCGCGCGTATCGGTGCCATCCACTCGGTGGTGTTCGGTGGCTTCGCCGCACACAACCTGGCGCTGCGCATCGACGATGCCCAACCCAGGCTGCTGATCGCCGCCGATGCCGGCAAGCGCGGCGGCAAGGTGATTCCGTACAAGGCGATGGTGGATGCGGCCTGCGCCGAAGCGCAGTCGCCGCCGCCGCACGTGCTGATCGTCTCGCGCGGGCTGGATCCGGCCGAGCCGAAGGTGCCGGGCCGCGACGTCGATTACGACACGCTGCGCGCCGAGGTCGGCGACCAGGACGTGCCGGTGGTGTGGCTGGAAGCGAACGAACCCAGCTATCTGCTGTACACCTCCGGCACCACCGGCAAGCCCAAAGGCGTGCAGCGCGACGTCGGTGGCTATGCGGTCGCGATGGCGCAGTCGATGCGCACGGTGTTCGACTGCGCGCCGGGTCAGGTGATGTTTTCCACCTCGGACGTGGGCTGGGCGGTGGGTCATTCCTACAATGTTTACGGCCCGCTGATCGGCGGCTGCACCTCGCTGCTGTACGAAGGGCTGCCGACCAGTCCCGATCCAGGCATCTGGTGGGCACTGTGCGAACAATACGGCGTGCGCACGATGTTTTCCTCGCCCACCGCCATCCGCGTGTTGAAGAAGCACGATGCCGACTTCATCAAACGGCACGACCTGGCTGCGTTGAAGTACCTGTTCCTGGCCGGAGAGCCACTGGACGAACCGACCGCGCACTGGATCAACGATGCGCTGGGCAAGCCGATCATCGACAACTACTGGCAGACCGAGACCGGCTGGCCGGCGCTGACCCTGCTGCCCGGCGTGGACCTGAAGCCGGTGCGCTTCGGCTCGCCAGGCTTCCCCAATCTCGGCTACCGCATGAAGGTGATCGACGAGAACACCGGTGCGGAAGTCGAGCCAGGGCAGAAGGGCGTGCTGGTGATGGTGCCGCCGCTGCCGCCGGGCTGCATGAGCACGGTGTGGAAGGATGACGACCGCTTCCTGCAGAGTTACTTCAGCCATTTCAAGGAGCTGCTGTACAGCTCGCTGGACTGGGCGATCCGCGACGAGGACGGTTACACCTTCATTCTGGGCCGCACCGACGATGTGATCAACGTCGCCGGTCACCGGCTGGGCACGCGCGAGATCGAAGAGTGCATTTCCGGGCACCCGCAGGTGGCCGAGGCGGCGGTGATCGGGGTCAAGGACGAACTGAAGGGTCAGGTGCCGCTGGTGTTCGTCACCCTGAAGCAGGCGGTCGTCGGCGATGGCAGCGCAGTGGTGGCCGAGATGATGCAGCGGGTGACCGGTTCGCTGGGGGCGGTGGCGCGTCCGGCGCACATCCATATCGTCAATGCGCTGCCCAAGACCCGCTCGGGCAAGCTGCTGCGACGTTCGCTGCAGGCGCTGGCCGAAGAACGCGATCCGGGCGATCTGTCGACGCTGGATGATCCGGGAGCCCTGGACGAGATCCGGCGCGCGCTGGGCCGGTAAGGGCGTGCCGACCAACGGTCGGCACCTACCGATGCGCCGCGGTAGGTATCGACCGTTGGTCGATACGGGGGGTGCTGCGATGCAGCACCTCTGATCATGAACGTCGGTTAAGCTTCCAATGTGGTGGGGGCCCGGTGCGCGTAGCATCGGGGCATCACAAAGGGGGCGTGGCGTGGCCGCGGGTTCAATCCGGTCCCGCCCGCAGCTGCACTGAGTGACAGGGGGGACTACATGGCGTTCATTCATGCCAAGACGGCCGCTGGCCGTCAGGAAATCGAAGACCGTGCGCGCAAACTGCCGCCGGGACTGCGCTCCATTCTGCTGATGGTTGACGGCCTGCGCGATGACGACGAACTGACCGGCATGCTGCCGGGCCTGCGCGCGCCAGACGATGCGCTGGCGCAACTGCAGGCGATGGGCCTGATTGAAGTGGTCGGCGGCGCATTGGCGGCGGCCGCGCCGCGTTCGCTGACTGCCGGGCGCGAACACGACCCGGCGTTGTACAAGCAGTTGTATGACTGGATGAGCGAGTCGGTGCGCCGGCACCTGGGCCTGAAGGGCTACTTCATGCAGCTCAAGATCGAACGCTGCACCGATGCGGCCAGCCTGGAGAAGCTGTGGCCGGAAATGGCGGCAGCCGTCTCCAAATCGAAAAGCCCGGCGCTGGCCAATCGCTGGATGGAAGAAACCCGCGCCTTGCTGCAGGGCCAACCCGTCGACGCGTAGAGCGGGGCTTGCCCCGCTGCCGTTGCGTGGCTGCCGCATGCCGTCTGACCGCAACAGCCACGCAGGGCGTGGCTGTACACGTGTGCGTGTGACCGTCAGGCCAGACCTTCAGCCTTCAACGCCGCCTGCACACCCGCATCGGCTTCCATCCGGGTCTTGAACGCGGCCACGTTGTCCAGCCCGACCAGGTCCACGTTGGCACCGGTGGCCCAGCGCAGGGTGATGTAGAAGTACGGGTCGGCCACGCTGCGGAAGCCGGCCAGCCACGGCTTGTCGGCCAGCTGGCGGTCGGCGGTTTCGAACAGACCACGCAGGCGCTTGCGCGCGGCGGCGCGGATCGCGTCGTACTGACCTTCGTCGGCAATGAACTTGCCCGGCCCGAACAGCGGCGAGAACGCCGGGTGCACGTCGGAGTTGACGAACGACAGCCAGCGGGCGGCTTCGGCGCGCTGGCGCGGGCTGCCGTCACCGGCCAGGCCGGCCTGCGGGAAGGAGTCGGCGATGTAGCCCATGATCGCCGCGTTCTGGGTCAGCACGAAGTCTCCGTCGACCAGCGCCGGCACCGCGCCGGCCGGATTGATCGCCAGGAACGCGGGGGCCTTCATCGTGTCTTTGTCGAGCAGTTCCACTTCAAACGGCTGGCCGGTCCACTGCAGGGCAATGTGGTCGGCGGTGGAACAGGCTCCGGGCTTGCTGTACAGCTTCATGCGGACTCCAGGGTGGATCGATGGTGGAAACCACCACTATCGCGGAGCCGGCGGCGCGCGGCAACGGCGCGCCCAAAACAGATTGTTACGACTGGCGGGGCTTGAGGCTCTGCACCTTATAGAAGGTGTGATCGCCGATCGTGGCCACCTGGTAGGCATTGCGCCAGCTCGGGCTGGCAATGGCCAGCGCGGCGAAATGGCTGGCCCCGGGCACGATCTCCTTGCGCTCGCCCACCGGCAGCGCCCAGTTGCGCTCGGCGTCGAAGGCCACGGTCATCGCTTCTTCCCAGGCATCGGTGTTGCCCAGCTGGGTGCCGGGAGCCACGATGGTCGGGGCGAACTGCTTGCGCGCGGTCACCACCTGGCACATCGAGTCGCCCCACAGGCCGCTGTCCAGGCGGCGCAGGGCCACTTCTGCCACGGCTTGCTGGCCGCGCAGGGTCTGGTCACGCGCTTCGAGGTAGACGGTCGTGCTCAGGCACAACGAATCGGCGGCCGGCTGCGGCAACAACTGCGACAGCCAGAGAATCCAGGCCAGTTTCATAAAACTCCTTGCTCCGTATGGGCCGCACCTGGCTGGGCCATCCGATCGGGCGGACGGCGGCGAGGGTACTGCTTGGCGTCATGGGGAGGCGGCCATCGGGGCCGCCCGTTGGCGGCTCCCGAAAGATCGTGGGGGCCGCACGCTCACTCGAACTGGGTGGTGAGCGGGAAAGTTGGCGCACGATAGGGGGGTATTTCCCAATGTATCCTGAACCGAAAGGCTTGACATTCAGGTTCGTAGCGGGTGTCGGAACTCGCATTCAGGTGACGACCAACGGTCGTCACCTACCGATCGAACGGTAGCGCACGACCGCTGGTCGTGCGTGGAACGGCCCCGTTACAACGTCGCCGCCAACCGGCTTCCCTGGTTGATGGCGCGCTTGGCATCCAGCTCTGCGGCGACGTCCGCGCCTCCAATCAGATGTGCGTCCACACCGGCAGCCAGCAATGCCGCATGCAAATCGCGACGCGGCTCCTGGCCCGCACAGATCACCACGTGATCCACCGGCAGGGTCTGCTCGTGGCCGTCCACGCGGATGTGCAGACCGCTGTCATCCACGCCGAGGTACTCGACCCCGCCGAGCATCTTCACGCCCTTTGCCTTCAGGGTGGCGCGATGGATCCAGCCGGTGGTCTTGCCCAGCCGTGCGCCGGGCTTGCCAGGGCTGCGCTGCAGCAGCCAGACCTTGCGTGCGGGTGCTTCCGGCTGCGGGCGGGCCAGCGCGCCGCGCGCCTCGAAACTCGGGTCCACGCCCCATTCGGCCATCCAGCGCGCCGGGTCCAGTGCCGGTGATGGTCCTTCGTGGACGAGGAACTCGCCCACGTCGAATCCAATGCCGCCGGCACCGATGATCGCGGCTTCACTTCCTACCGTGACCTTGCCCAGCAGCACGTCCAGATAGGTGACCACCTTGGGATGGTCGGCACCGGGGAATTCCACCTGGCGCGGGGTGATGCCGGTGGCGACGACCACGCTGTCGAAATCGGCGAGGGTGGCCACGTCGGCCGTGGTCTCCAGCTTCACGTCCACGCCGGTTTCTTCCAGCTTGTGGCGGAAGTAGCGCAGGGTTTCATGGAACTCTTCCTTGCCCGGAATGCGCTTGGCCACGTTGAACTGTCCGCCGATCTCGCTGCCGGCGTCGAACAGGGTGACCGCGTGGCCGCGCTCGGCGGCCACCGTGGCACAGGCCAGGCCTGCCGGCCCGGCACCGACCACCGCAACCCTGCGCGGGGTCGGAGTAGGGCGGTACACCAGCTCGGTTTCATGCACGGCCCGCGGGTTGACCAGGCAGCTGGCGGTCTTGTTCTCGAACACATGGTCCAGGCAGGCCTGGTTGCACGCGATGCAGGTGTTGATCGCATGGGCGCGACCGGCGCGGGCCTTGTTCGCCCATTCCGGGTCCGCCAGCAGCGGCCGAGCCAGCGACACCATGTCGGCATTGCCGTCGGCCAGAATGCGTTCGGCGACATCAGGCATGTTGATGCGGTTGGTGGCGATTACCGGCACCTGCACATGCGGCTTGAGCTTGGCAGTAACGCCGGCGAAGGCCGCGCGTGGCACCGAGGTGGCAATGGTGGGGACACGCGCTTCATGCCAACCGATGCCGGAATTGATCAGCGTGGCTCCCGCTGCCTCAATCGCCTTGGCCTGCTGCACGATCTCTTCCCAGTTGCTGCCGTCGTCCACCAGGTCGACCAGCGACAGTCGGTAGATGATGATGAAATCCGGCCCACACGCTTCGCGGATGCGGCGCACGATTTCCACCGCAAAACGCATCCGCTTGGCGGCATCCCCGCCCCAGGCATCACTGCGCGCATTGGTGCGCGGCGCGATGAATTCGTTGATCAGATAGCCTTCCGAGCCCATCACTTCGACGCCGTCGTAGCCGGCCTCGCGGGCCAGCCGCGCGCTGCGCGCGTAGTCGGCGATGTGCCGCTCCACACCACGTGCGGACAAGGCACGCGGAGTGAACGGATTGATCGGTGCCTTCTTCTTTGAAGGGGCCACCGACAAGGGGTGATAGGCGTAGCGGCCGGCATGCAGCAGCTGCAGGCAGATCTTGCCGCCGTGCTCGTGGACAGCATGGGTCAGCTGGCGGTGCGGGCCCACTTCCCACGGCCAGGACAGCTTGCCGCCGAACGGCTTGAGCCAGCCCACCACGTTCGGCGCATAGCCGCCGGTCACGATCAGGCCGACGCCGCCGGCAGCGCGCTCGGCGAAATAGGCCGCCAGGCGCGGGAAGTCGCGCGCCCGGTCTTCCAGGCCGGTGTGCATCGAGCCCATCAGCACGCGGTTGCGCAGCTGGGTGAAGCCCAGATCCAGCGGACTGAACAGGTGAGGGTAAGCGGAAGTCTCGGCGGCTGGCGACATGAAGATACGCTTGCGTACGGAAGACGCGCAGGGTGCCGCGAAAGGGCCTTGCGTGCAATAGGCCCGTGCCCACGACCAACGGTCGTGGGCTACCGGTTGATCATGGGGGCCGGCCGAACGTGGATGCGGTCGATCATGTGGCCCGGTAGATCACGACCGTTGGTCGTGATCCACGCATCAATCCCACCCGGCCAAGGTCAGCTTCCCGATCACGCTGCCACTCTCCAGTTGCCGGTGCGCCTCACGCAGATTCGCCGCGTTGATCGTGCCCAGTGCGGTGTGCGCGGTGCTGCGCAGCTCGCCGGCATCGACCAGGCTGGCCACCCGGTTCAGGATGCGATGCTGTTCGATCAGGTCGGCGGTGCCGAAACGTGCGCGCGCGAACATGAATTCCCAGTGGATGCTGATGCACTTGGCCTTGTAGGGATCGCCAATGCGCAACGGGCCGCGCGGCTCCACGATCAGGCCCACGCGACCCTGCGGGGCCAGCAGCTCGCCCAGCACTTCCCAATAGGCGTCGGTGTCAGCGAGGTTCAAAGCGGCATCCACCGCCGCGATCCCCAACGCCTGCAGCTGCGGCGGTAGCGGCTGGCGGTGGTCAATGACATGGTGCGCGCCCATCGCCCGGCACCAGTCGGCCGACGCCGGGCGGGAGGCGGTGGCGACCACGGTGAACCCGGCGTGGCGGCCCAGCTGGATCGCCATCGAGCCGACCCCGCCGGCACCGCCGATCACCAGCAGCACCTGGCCGCGGTGGCGGCTGTCGTCAAAGCGCAGGCACATGCGGTCGAACAGCAGTTCCCACGCGGTCAGCGTGGTCAGTGGCAGCGCCGCGGCGTCGGCGAAGTCCAGCGTGGTCGGCTTGCGCCCCACCACGCGCGCGTCCACCAGCTGCCATTGCGCATTGCAGCCGGGGCGTGTGACATCACCGGCGTAATAGACCTCATCGCCCGGAGCAAAGGCGGTCACGTCCGGTCCCACCGCTTCCACCACACCGGACGCGTCGAAACCGAGAATGCGGGGAGGCGCCTCGTCCGTGCGCGGGGCGCGGCGTTGTTTGGCATCCACCGGGTTCACCGATACCGCCAGCACCCGAACCAGCAGGTCATGTCCGGTGGGTTGACCAGGGGCCGGGACGTTCATGTCCGACAGCGAGGCCGGGTCGTCGATCGGCAGGGCGCGTTCCTGAACAACAGCTTTCATGGCAGCTCCGGCAGGGGAAAATCGTATTCATCATACGACTGCCGGGAAACCTGTTGATGCGCTGAATAAGCGCACAACGTGCAACTGCACGATTTACTGTGGCGAGCCCTTGAAAACTCTGGAAAAGTGGCAAAACCCTTGTTATTGCTGGGTCTTGCGCAACTTCATAAAGCTGTATAGGGTGCCCGCTGCTGGGCCGGGTAGAGGTCTGGCGGTCGTCTTCACATGTTATGTGACTGTTAACATCACCTTCACTCCCCTGAGCATAATGTTCGCGGCGGTGGCGTGCTGAACCCGCAGTCTGAAACGACGCAATAGCGCTGGACCATGCCTCTACCGGTTTCATACCCCCGAACTAGGAGCTGTATTACATGAACAAGAAGATCCTTACTGCCGCGCTGCTGGGCGGTCTGGCCATGGCCCAGGCTGCGTCCGCGCAGGACTTCGATGACCGCTGGTACCTGACCGGTTCGGCGGGTTTCAATTTCCAGGACAGCGACCGCGGGACCAATGACGCTCCGTTCGTCACCCTGGGCCTGGGCAAGTTCATCAGCCCGAACTGGTCGCTGGACGGTGAGCTGAACTACCAGAACCCGAACTTCGACGACAACCAGGATCTGAACTGGAGCCAGTACGGCGGCGACATCTCCGCGCGCTACCACTTCATCCAGGAAGGCCGCGGCTGGAACCCCTACCTGCGTTTCGGCGTGGGCTACCAGAAGTCGGAAGAAGAGTTCTCGCAGCCGGGCCCGGTGCTGGGTGAGCGCAAGGACGGCAACTTCTCCGCCATCGTCGGCGTCGGTCTGCAGACCACCTTCGACAAGGCCGTGGCCGTGCGTGCCGAAGTCGGCTACCGCGGTGACTTCGATGACAAGAGCTACAACCCGACCCTGAACGGCCGTGACGAAAGCTGGTTCGGCGACCTGCTGGCCTCGGTCGGCGTCGTGATCCCGCTGGGTCCGGCTCCGGTTGCCGCTGTGGCTCCGCCGCCGCCGGCTGCGCCGAGCTGCGCCGACCTGGATGACGACGGTGACGGCGTCAACAACTGCGACGACAAGTGCCCGAACTCGCAGCCGGGTCAGACCATCGGTCCGGACGGTTGCCCGGTGCCGGTGTCGATCGACCTGAAGGGCGTGAACTTCGACTTCGACAAGTCGACCCTGCGTCCGGACGCCGTGGCGATCCTGAGCGAAGCCACCCAGATTCTGGTGCGTTACCCGGATCTGCGCGTTGAAGTCGCTGGCCACACCGACTCGAAGGGCACCGACGAGTACAACCAGAAGCTGTCCGAGCGTCGTGCAACCGCTGTGTACGACTACCTGACCAGCAACGGCGTTGCTGCTTCGCGTCTGGTCGGCCCGATCGGTTACGGCGAGTCGCGTCCGATTGCTCCGAACACCAACCCGGATGGTTCGGACAACCCGGAAGGCCGCGCCAAGAACCGTCGTACCGAGCTGAACGTCCAGAACTAAGTTCTGACGTAAAGGTTCAGAAGCAGGGCCCGGCATTGCCGGGCCCTGTTTTTTTGTGCGCTGGGTGGGAAATCGATAAAAAATTCAATGCGTTGCCGTATTCATTGAATGTCGGATCTTGTAAGGCGTTTCGTCGCTGTTAAACTCGACGCGTCGACCCTCTTACTGGATGCATCCCATGCTGCGTATCGCACTGGCCGCCGCGCTCGGCCTGGCCCTGGTTCCTGCCGCTCACGCCGCCGTGGACTGCTCCGCCCAGGCCACCAGTGCCTCGCCGCTGCCGCTGCCGGCGACGGCCATCGCGCCGGTGGCCGATGAGTTCGCCATCCGCAGCACCCAGCTGGGCATGCCCTCCGGTGTACTCACCCCCAATTTCGAGCAGCAGCAGTCGGTAGACCGTGCACTGCAGCGCCTGCGCATCGACGGCTGCCAGAACATCGCCAAGGCGATGCCGGGTGCGCCGGCGGTGAACCCGAACGATCCGGCGGCCTACAAGCCCAAGACCGAGTTCGACAACACCCCGTGGCGCTTTGACATGAGCCAGAACGGCAAGCGCATGACCGCCGAGGAATTCGACGCCTGGATGAAGGCGCGTGGCGTTCGCGTGGTCAAGGCACGTCCGGCTCCGGCCGCTGCTGCAGCTCCGGCAGCTGAACCGGCGGCCGAGACCAAGCCGGACAAGAAGTAAGTCGCCGCGCGCGACAGAGCGATGCGTACGACCCGCCGCCCCACTGCCGCGCCGACTACCGCGCCACGCCATGGTCTGGCGCGGGTCCTGTCCAAAGCGGGCGTGTGCTCGCGCACCGAGGCCGCGCGCTGGATCGCCGACGGCCGGGTGACGGTGGACGGGCGCACCATCAACAACCCCGAATTTCCGATCGTCGATGGCCGCCACCAGATCAAGGTGGACGGCCAGCCGCTGGGCAGCGCCCGGCGCATCCATCTCATGCTCAACAAGCCGCGCGGACTGGTCACCACCGTCCAGGACGAGCGCGGCCGCGACACCGTGTACCGCTGTTTCGACGGTGCCGGCTTGCCCTGGTTGGCACCGGTGGGACGGCTCGACAAGGCCAGCGAAGGCCTGCTGTTGTTCAGCAACGACCCGCAGTGGGCGGCGCGTCTGACCGACCCCACGACCGGCCCGGACAAGACGTACCACGTGCAGGTCGACGCCATTCCCTCTGCCGACCAGCTGGCGGCCCTGTGCGCCGGCGTTGAAGACGGCGGCGAGTTCCTGCGCGCCCGCCAGGTGCGGCTGCTGCGCAGCGGCGAGAAGACCGCCTGGCTGGAAGTCGTGCTGGAAGAGGGCCGCAACCGCCACATCCGGCGTCTGCTGGCGGCCTTCGATATCGCCGTTCTGCGTTTGATCAGAGTGGGGATAGGCCAGCTGCAACTGGGAACGCTTGCCAAAGGGGGCTGGCGCGAACTGCAGCCACACGACCTTGAACTGTTGTACGCCACGGCCGGAGGTGCCGGGGCTGACATCTAGTGCGTGGCCCGCTGGGGAGCGGGCGCACCACCGGGCAATGGACGGCCTGCTTTTACAGACTGACCACTACCGGGAGAAGTGCCATGTTCATCGTTCAATCTTTCCGCCCGCTGCTGCGCGGGGCCTGCCTGCTGTTGCCGGCGGTCGTGCTGACCGCCTGCGGCGGCCACAAACAGGCGGCCAAGGCGACCCCGCCGGTCACCGACAAGGTGGTGGAGTTGAAAACGCCGGAGCTGGACGGGCGCGGCAGTTACCGCTTCCACATGAGCGACGGCAAGAAGCGCATGAGCGCTGACGAGTTCGACGCCTGGATGAAGGCCAACGGCATCCGTGTGGCCAAGGGCAATCCGCAGGCCCGGCCGACCCCCAAGCCCGCCACCAAACCGGTGGTGGTGGCGAGCAAGGATAAAAAGAAGCGGTAGCGCCGGCCGCTGGCCGGCAACCCACGAAAACCGCGCAGCGGGGCAAGCCCCGCTCTACGTCAGGGGGGATCAGCCCTTGATAACACCCAGCTCCACGCCGATCCGGGTGAACGCATCAATCGCGCGGTCCAGGTGTGCACGGGTGTGCGCCGCGCTGATCTGGGTGCGGATACGCGCCTGGCCCTTGGGCACCACCGGGAAGAAGAAGCCGATCGCATAGATGCCTTCTTCGAGCAGGCGCTCGGCGAATTTCTGCGCCAGCGGTGCGTCGTACAGCATCACCGGGCTGATCGGGTGCACGCCCGGCTTCACGTCGAAGCCGGCGGCGGTCATCTTCTCGCGGAAATAAGCGGTGTTTTCCTGCAGCGTGGTGCGCAGGTCATCCGCGGCGGCCAGCATGTCGAACGCCTTGATGCCGGCGGCCACCACGTGCGGCGGCAGCGAGTTGGAGAACAGGTACGGGCGCGAGCGCTGACGCAGCAGCTCGATCACTTCGGCGCTGGCGGTGGTGAAGCCACCCAGTGCGCCGCCCATGGCCTTGCCCAGGGTGCCGGTGATGATGTCGATCTTCTCCAGCACGCCCTTCACTTCGGCCGAGCCGCGGCCGGTGGCACCCAGGAAGCCGGTGGCGTGGCATTCGTCGATGTGCACCAGCGCGTTGTACTTCTTCGCCAGCGCGGTGATCTCATCCAGCGGCGCAATGAAGCCGTCCATCGAGAACACGCCGTCGGTGGTGATCAGCTTGGTCTTGCAGCCCGCTGCATCGGCCGCCTGCAGCTGCGCTTCGAGGTCCGCCATGTCGCAGTTGGCATAGCGGAAGCGCTTGGCCTTGCACAGGCGCACGCCGTCGATGATCGAGGCATGGTTGAGTGCATCGGAAATGATGGCGTCGTTCTCACCCAGCAGCGGCTCGAACAGGCCGCCGTTGGCGTCGAAGCAGGCCGCGTACAGGATGGTGTCCTGCTTGCCGAAGAAGCCGGCGATCTGCTGTTCCAGCTGCTTGTGCAGGTCCTGGGTGCCACAGATGAAGCGCACCGACGCCATGCCGAAGCCGTGGCTGTCCAGCGCGTCCTTGGCCGCCTGGATCAGGTCCGGGTGGTCGGCCAGGCCCAGGTAGTTGTTGGCGCAGAAGTTCAGCACCGTGCGCCCGTCGTCCAGGGTGATCTCGGCCGACTGCGGGCTGGTGATGATGCGCTCGGACTTGAACAGGCCCTGGGCGCGGATCGCCTCCAGTTCCTCAACATAGTGCCGGGTCAGCGGGGCATTGGCGGTGTCGGTCATGGCAGGCAGTCACAGAAGCGGAAAAACACGATTTTACCTGTCCGGGCCAGCTCCGGGGCCTGGCCTGGGCGGTGGGGCAGGGCCGGGCGGAAAACAGTTGCGCATGTGATTGTTGCATCGCAATATCAATCAGGTTAAAAAACTGTAAACCACGTCACACCCCACCCACGTCCCGGAGAGACCCCGCATGAACCACGCCACGCGCTGTACCGCCGCCGTAGTGCTCTGCGCCGCCTTGTTCGCCCCGTTTGTCGCCAGTGCCCAGGACGAGGCCGAGTCTCCCTTCAGCTGGAATGTCACCGGCGTGTCCGATTACGTGTTCCGAGGTGCCTCGCAGACCGACGAGGACCCGACCGTGCAGGCTGGCTTCACCTACACCTCGCCGGTGGGCCTGTACGCCGGTGTGTGGGGTTCGGGTGTGGACTTTGGCGACGGTGGACCGGATGCCGAAGTTGATTACTTCATCGGTTATGGCGTGGATGTCACCGACAGCGTCAATTTCGACGTCATGCTCAACCGCTATTCGTACCCGGGTTCGAGCGAGCTGGCTTACAACGAGCTGATCACCAAGACCACGTTCGCCGAGCACTTCAATGTCACCGTGGCCTACAGCAACGATGTCTGGAACACCGACACCGACGGCTGGTACTACGCGGCCGGCACGGAATGGACCCTGCCGCAGGACTTCGTGCTGACCGCCAACATCGGCCGCAGCACGTTCGAGAAGGACGTGGCCAAGGATTACACCGACTGGAACATCGGCGTCAGCCGCACCTGGGGCCTGTTCACCCTCGGCCTGGGCTACTACGGCACCGACAGCAGCGGCGACTACAACTTCGGCAAGAATGCCGACGACCGCGTGGTGTTTACCGTTAGCGTCGGGCAGTAGTGCCGGCCGCTGGCCGGCAACCTCATGACCAAAGAAAAAGGCACCCGTCGGGTGCCTTTTTCGTACCGACCAACGGTCGGTACCTACCGGTATCCGGGCCGCGGTAGGTCACGACCGTTGGTCGTGACCGCGCACCCTCAATTCCAGCTAAGCACGACCTTGCCGGCCTTGCCTTCTTCCATCAGGTCAAAGCCCTTCTGGAATTCATCAATCGGCAGCTGATGGGTCATCACCTTGCCCAGCGGGAAGCCGCTCAGCACCAGCTGGGTCATCTTGTACCAGGTCTCGTACATCTTGCGGCCGTAGATGCCCTGCACGGTCAGACCCTTGAAGATGATCTTGTCCCAGTCGCAGCCAGCGCCCTTTGGCATGATGCCGAGCATGGCGATCTTGCCGCCGTGGTACATGCAGTCGAGCATGTCGTTGAACGCGCGCGGGTTGCCGCTCATTTCCAGGCCCACGTCGAAGCCCTCCATGTGCAGTTCCTTCATCACGTCCTTCAGCGAAGTGTTGGCGACGTTGACCACGCGGGTGGCCCCCATGTCGGCCGCCAGCTTCAGGCGGAAATCGTTGACGTCGGTCACCACCACGTTGCGCGCACCGATGTGCTTGCAGATGCCGGCGGCGATGATGCCGATCGGGCCGGCACCGGTGATCAGCACGTCTTCGCCGATCACGTCGAACTCCAGCGCGCAGTGCGCGGCGTTGCCGTACGGGTCGAAGAAGGCCGCCAGTTCGGACGGAATCTGGTCCGGGATCGGCCACAGGTTGCTGGCCGGCATCACCATGTACTCGGCGAAGGCCCCATTGACGTTGACGCCGATACCGACGGTGTTCGGGCACAGGTGCGGGCGGCCGCCGCGGCAGTTGCGGCAGTGGCCGCAGACGATGTGGCCTTCTGCCGACACGCGCTGGCCCACTTCATAGCCGGTCACCGCCGAACCCAGCTCGGCGATGCGGCCAACGAACTCGTGGCCGATGGTCAGGCCCGGCTTGATGGTGCGCTGGCTCCAGTCGTCCCACAGGTAGATGTGCAGGTCGGTACCGCAGATGGCGGTCTTTTCCAGCTTGATCAGGACCTCGTTCGGGCCCGGGGTCGGGACCGGCACGTCTTCCAGCCAGATGCCCTTGGCGGCTTCGCGCTTGACCAGGGCTTTCATTGTTTGCTGCGCCATCGGGGTGGAGCTCGTCAGGGGGAAAGGCGGAATTATAGGGCGGGGAGGGGGGTAATCCATGCTGCGGTGCGGCCATGACTTACGGCCGGGAGGACCGGCGCGTCGGGCGCGGTAGACTTCGGGGTTCATTCACCAAGGGCCGCTCCATGCGCTCGAACCTGCTTGCGTTCTCCGTCATTGCCAGCCTGGGGCTGGTCCAGGTCGCCCATGCCGCTGAAGGCATGTGGGTGCCGCAACAGCTGCCGGAGATCGCCGGCCCGCTGCAGAAGGCCGGGCTCAAGCTCTCGCCCGAGCAGCTGTCCAACCTGACCGGCGACCCGATGGGCGCGGTGGTGGCGCTGGGCGGCTGCACTGCCAGCTTTGTTTCCCCGCAGGGCCTGGTGGTGACCAACCACCACTGTGCCTACGGCGCGATCCAGCTCAACTCCACGGCCGAGAAGAACCTGATCAAGGACGGCTTCAACGCGCCGACCCTGAAGGACGAACTCAGCGCCGGGCCCAACGCCCGCGTGTTCGTGCTCGACCAGATCACCGACGTGACCGACCAGGCCAAGGCCGCCATCGCCGCCGCCGGCAAGGACCCGCTGGCCCGCACCCGCGCGCTGGAAGCCTTCGACAAGGCCCAGACCGCCGCGTGTGAAGCCGAAGCCGGCTTCCGCTGCCGTCTGTACAGTTTCTCCGGCGGCAACACCTACCGCCTGTTCCGCAACATGGAAATCAAGGACGTACGCCTGGTCTATGCGCCCCCGGGCAGCGTCGGCAAGTTCGGCGGCGATATCGACAACTGGATGTGGCCGCGCCACACCGGCGACTTCTCGTTCTACCGTGCCTACGTCGGCAAGGACGGCAAGCCGGCCGCGTTCTCGGCCGACAACGTGCCGTACCAGCCCAAGCACTTCCTGAAGTTCGCTGACCAGCCGCTGGGCGCGGACGACTTCGTGATGGTGGCGGGCTACCCGGGCCGCACCAACCGCTACGCGCTGGTCGGCGAGTTCAATGAAACCGCCAACTTCACCTATCCGATGATCGCCCGTCACTACAACGCGGTGCTGGCGCTGATCGATGCGGCTGGCAAGGCCGATCCCGACATCAAGGTGAAGTACGCCAATACCGCCGCCAGCATGAACAACGTGGCCAAGAACTACGCCGGTCAGCTGGAAGGCTTCAAGCGCATCGACGCCGCTGGCCAGAAGCAGGCCGAAGAGGCCGCCGTGCTGGCCTGGCTGAAAAAGCAGGGTGCCGCCGGCAAGCCGGCACTGGCCGCCCACGCCCAGCTGCTCAAGCACCTGGACACCAGCAAGTCCACGCGTGAGCGCGACCTGTTCGTCGGCCAGTTCCACAACACCTCTGCCGTCGCCGCGGCGCTGGCGCTGTACCGCCTGTCGATCGAGCGTGCCAAGCCGGATGCCGAACGTGAAGCCGGCTACCAGGACCGCGACCTGCCGACCCTCGAGGGCGGCCTGCGTCAGATGGATCGCCGCTATGTGGCGCGCATGGACCAGCAGCTTCAGCAGTACTGGCTGAACCAGTACGTGGCACTGCCGCCTGCGCAGCGCAGCAACGAAGTGCTCAACCAGTGGCTGGCAGGTACCGATACCGCCGCCGTCGATGCGCTGGTGAAGAAGCTGGCCGGCACCCGGCTGGGCAGCCTGGACGAGCGCCTGAAGTGGTTCAAGGCCGACCGCGCCGCGTTTGAAGCCAGCACCGACCCGGTCATCCAGTACGCCGTCGCCATCACCCCGGCGCTGCTGAAGATCGAAGAGCAGAAGAAGACCCGTGAAGGCGAATCGCTGATCGCCCGTCCGGCGTACCTGCAGGCACTGGCCGATTACAAGAAGAGCCAGGGCGAGTTCGTCTACCCGGATGCCAATCTGTCGCTGCGCATCACGTTCGGCAACGTGATGGGCTACACCCCCAAGGACGGCGTGGCCTACACCCCGTTCACCACCCTGGAAGGCATCGTCGCCAAGGAAACCGGGGCTGACCCGTTCGATTCGCCCAAGGCCCTGCTCGATGCGGTCAAGGCCAAGCGTTACGGCGGCCTGGAAGACAAGCGGGTCGGCTCGGTGCCGGTCAACTTCCTGTCCAACCTGGACATCACCGGCGGCAACTCCGGTTCGCCGGTGCTGGACGCGCACGGCAAGCTGGTCGGCCTGGCCTTCGACGGCAACTGGGAATCGGTCAGCTCCAACTGGGTGTTCGACCCGGTCATGACCCGCATGATCGCGGTCGACAGCCGCTACATGCAGTGGATCATGCAGGAAGTGGCTCCGGCTCCGCAGCTGCTGAAAGAGTTGAGCCTCACTCCGTGAGGCGCGATCCCGTTTTGCCGGGCATGGCCCGGCACTACGGGAATTTCCGCGAATGTTTCCAGGCAACCCCTCAGCGACGGCTGAGGGGTTTTTTGTTGCCGGTGTTACAACCCGGCCTTGCGGCCTGCCGACACGGTAGAATGCAGCTCCCCCACGATCGTTCACGTTCTGTGAACGATTGCGACTGTCTTCCCTTTCAAGGATCTCTAGTTCGCATGCGCATCCTGCTTGCCCGTCACGGTGAAACCCCGTGGAACGCCGAAGGCCGCTACCAGGGCCAGATCGACATCCCGCTGTCGCCGATTGGTGAGGCCCAGGCCCAGGCACTCGGTGCCCGGCTGGCCTCGGTCGACATCACCCGTGCAGTGGCCTCGCCGCTGTCGCGCGCACAGCGCACCGCGCAGCTGGCCCTGGGCAGCGAACGCGCCGCATCGCTGCTGACCGAGCCGGACCTGCAGGAAATCGCCCACGGCGAATGGGAAGGCCTGCTGGCCAGTGAGATCCACGAGAAGGATCCTTCGCGCCTGCGCGCCTGGCGTGAAGAGCCGGACACCGTGCTGATGCCCGGCGGCGAATCGCTGCGCCTGGTACTGGACCGCAGCTGGCGCGGCCTGGCCCGCGCCGCCGAAGGCCTCGGGGAACACGACACGTTGCTGGTGGTGGCGCATGATGCGGTCAATCGCGTCATTCTGTGCCGCATCCTGGGCCTGCCGCTGTCGCGCCTGTGGACCTTCCGCCAGGCTCCAACCACGCTCAACATGCTCGAAGGTGCGGACCTGGACAGCCTGGAAGTGGTGCGTCTGAACGATTGCGCCCATCACACCCCGTTCTTCGGCGAAGCCAAGCACCGCGCGCTGTAACTCCACGAACACGATTCATTGCCATGACCACCTCCCGCCCGCAGACCCTGACCGACTGGCTCGCCTTCATCGAGCAGCAGCATCCGGCCACCATCGACATGGGGTTGGACCGTGTGCGCAGCGTTGCCCAGGCCATGGGGCTGGGCGCGCCCGGCAAGCGCGTGATCGTGGTCGGCGGCACCAATGGCAAGGGCTCCACCGTCGCTTTCATCGAGGCCATCGGCCGTGCGGCGGGCTGGAAGGTGGGGGCGTATACCTCGCCGCACCTGCTGCACTACAACGAGCGCGTGCGCATCGACGGTGAAAACGCCAGCGATGCCGCGTTGATCAGCGCCTTCAACACCATCGAGGACGCGCGTGGCGATACCACGCTGACCTACTTCGAGTACGGGACGCTGGCGGCGCTGCAGCTGTTCGGGCAGGCCGGACTGGATCTGGCGGTGCTGGAGGTCGGCCTGGGCGGTCGCCTGGACGCGGTCAACATCGTCGATGCCGATGTCGCTGTGATCACCACCGTGGACATCGACCACAGTGAGTGGCTGGGCGAGGACCGCGAAGCCATCGGCGCGGAGAAGGCCGGCATCATCCGGGGCTGGAAGCCGGTGATCCTGGGCGAAACCGATCCGCCCTCCAGCGTGCTGGCGCGTGCGTATCTGGTGGGGGCCAACGCGATCCGTGGCGGCAGCGACTTCTTTGCGGATGTGATTGACGGCCAGCGCTGGCGCTGGCGCGATGTCGGCATGCGCATCGAGCTGCCGATGCCCGCTTTGCGCGGCCCGATCCAGCTGCGCAATGCCGCCTCGGCGATCGCCGCCCTGCGCGCGCTGGACCGTCCGTTGCCGCGCGCGGCCATCGTCGAAGGCGTGGCCAATGCACGCATCGCCGGTCGTCTGCAGACGTTCCAGCGCGAGGGCGTCGAAGTGCTGGTCGATGTGGGCCACAACCCACAGGCGGCGCGCGAACTGGCGGCCGCGCTGAAGGCGGCACCGACCAGTGGCCGCACCATGGCGGTGTTCGCGGCCCTGCAGGACAAGGATGCCGTGGGCGTGGTCAACGCATTGGCCGAGCGCGTGCAGACCTGGCATCTGGCCGGGCTGGACGGGGCCCGCGCGCAGAGCGCACAGGCGCTGCAGGCGCGGCTGGCCGATACCGCCGCCGCCGATGCCCACACCCATGCCACCGTGGAAGACGCGCTGGCACAGGTGGTGTCCAGTGCACAGCCGGGAGATCGCGTGCTGGTGCTGGGCTCGTTCCACACCGCCGCGAAGGCATTGCAATGGCTGCAATCCACGCCATGATCCGTTCCGCTTGAGACACGCGTCGTGGCCATCATTCAGCTGGCTTGGACGCGACCACTGCCCACCCCCTTATAATCAAGCCGGCATTCCGCCGCGCCGCCTGCCTGCCTTCCGTGGATACTCCTCTGAAACAGCGACTGATTGGTGCCATCGTTCTGGTGGCCTTGGCCGTGATTTTCCTGCCCATGCTGGTCAAGGGCCCTGCGCCGGACAGTGGCGTGGCCAATGTGCCGATTACCGCGCCCGATGCGCCCGCCGACGGTCAGTTCCAGACCCGCGAGCTGCCGCTGGTGGCTCCAGCCGGTGGCGCGACCGGCCTGCAGGGTGCTGCGTCCAGCACTGCCCCGTTGAATGAAGCCGCCGCTACGCCGGCCGACGCCGCCGCGCCGGCGGACACCTCGCCGGCCGTCGCCGCGGGCAACTATGCGGTCAGCTTCGGTGCGTACGCCAGCCAGAAGGACGCCGAGGCGGTCATCGCCTACCTCAAGCGTTCCAATCTGCCCGGTTTCAGCGAGCCGGCCACCATCAACGGTCGTCAGGCCTTCCGCGTGCGGGTCGGACCCTACGCCGACCGCGCCCAGGCCGAAGCCGCACGTCTGGAGGCGGTCAAGGTCCGCAACGACGTGAAGGCCGAAGTGGTGACCCTCGACGCGCGCGCTGACACCCCGGCTGCGGCTGCCCCGGCACCGGCCTCCAGCGCCAGTGCCGCCGCTGCGTCGTCCGCCGTGACCACCGAGGCGCTGCCGCCGGAACCGGTCGCTGCCGCAAAGCCGGCGGCCAAGCCGGAAGCGCCCAAGCCGGCCCCGAAACCCGAACCCAAGCCGGAAGCCAAGCCGGCCACGCCCGAACCAGCCAAGCCAGTTGCAGCCGTCCCGGCCGCGCCGGCCGCCAGCAGCGTCGGTTTTGCCGTGCAGCTGGGGGCCTTCGGCAAGGCCGAAGACGCCAACGCGCTGCGCGACAAGGTCCGCGCAGCCGGTTTCAGCGCGTTTGTAGAGCAGGTACGCACCGACAAGGGCACGCTGCACCGCGTGCGCGTCGGCCCGGTCGCCAATCGAGCCGAGGCGGAGAACCTCAAGGCCCAGGTTGCGTCCAAGGTCGGCGTGGCCGGCATGGTCCGGCCGCATCCCTGATGGCCGGGGCACGCCCCTGCCGGCAGCTTGGCTCCCGCCGTGAGCAGGGGGCCGCATGATCGACCTCGTCCTGCTGGTGGTGATCGGCATTTCCACGCTGCTGGGGCTGATGCGCGGCTTTGTCAGCATCGTCATCAGCACCTTCTCCTGGTTGCTGGGGGGATGGGCATCGCTGATGTTCGGGCGCGCCGCCGCCGGCTGGTGGTCGGCACCGGCCGCGCCCGGCACCGGCCATTACTTCGCCGGCTACCTCACCGTGTTCCTGCTGGTCATGGTGTCGGTGTGGGGCATTGGCCTGGTGATCCGCCAGGCGGTGCGCTCGACCAGCATGAACAGCGCCGACCGCATGCTCGGCGGCGGCCTCGGCCTGGCGCGTGGGGCCCTGATCGGCTGCGCCCTGCTGCTGCTGGGCTCGTATACCCCGTTGACCCGGGAACCGTCCTGGCGCGACTCCAACCTGCGCGCCATGCTCGACCCGGGCGTGGGCTGGATGCAGGCCAAAATGCCGCGCATGCCCGAACTGCCCCAGCTGCCTGACCTGCAGGACATGCAGCAGCTGCCGGCGGCGCTGCCGGAAGTGAATCTGGCCCAACTGCCGGTGGCAGGGTTGGGCAAGCCGGCCCAGACAGGCGATAATGGCGTGCTTGGCCAGTTGCTGGGTGGACGCGGATGGCCGCGACCGCTGGATGAAACCCCGCAGCAGGCGGTGGACCCCGCCGACGTGTGGGCGCAAAAGCCAGGTTCCCCCCAGAATCTCGACCCGGCGCTGGTGCGCCCGGACGAGCCCGTTCCAGCCCGGAACGGTTCCCCCGGCCAGGCACGGCCACCTTCACAGTAATGGGCTCGGCCCAGCGGAGATTCGCACCATGTGTGGCATCGTCGGTATTGTCGGCAACCAGAACGTCGCCGGGCAGTTGTATGACGGCTTGACCGTCCTTCAGCACCGCGGCCAGGACGCGGCAGGCATCGCCACCGCCGACGGCACCCGCCTGCGTGTGCAGAAGAAGAACGGCCTGGTCCGCGACGTGTTCGACGCCAAGACCATGTCCACCCTGGAAGGTCGCGTCGGCATCGCCCATGTGCGCTACCCGACGGCCGGCTCGGAAGGCATGGATGAAGCGCAGCCGTTCTACGTGAACTCGCCGTACGGCATCGCGCTGGCCCACAACGGCAACCTGATCAATACCGAGGCCCTGCGCCAGCAGGTGTTCGAACAGGATCGCCGCAACATCAACACCGATTCGGACAGCGAAGTGCTGCTGAACGTGTTCGCCTATGAACTGGACGCGCAGCGCCAGCTGAGCCCGGAAGCGGCCATCCGCGCCGTGGCCGGTGTGCACCGTCGCTGCAAGGGTGGCTACGCCGTGGTCAGCGTGGTGCTGGGCCTGGGCCTGGTGGCCTTCCGCGACCCGCACGGGATCCGCCCGCTGGTGCTGGGCAAGCGCAGCCACGCAGAAGGTGACGAATACATCGTGGCCTCTGAATCGGCCGCGCTGGACGTGCTGGGCTTCCAGCGCGTGCGCGACGTGCGCCCCGGCGAAGCGCTGGTGATCACTGCGCGCGGCGAGCTGTTCTCTGAAGTGTGTGCGGACCCGGTCGAACACACCCCGTGCATCTTCGAGTACGTCTACTTCGCGCGCCCGGACTCGATGATCGACAACGTCTCTGTGCACAAGGCGCGCATGCGCATGGGCATCAAGCTGGGCGAGAAGATCCTGCGCCTGCGTCCGGACCACGACATCGACACCATCATTCCGATTCCGGATACCTCGCGCGATGCCGCGCTGGAAATCTCCAACGTGCTCGGGGTGAAGTACCGCGAAGGCTTCATCAAGAACCGCTACATCGGCCGCACCTTCATCATGCCGGGGCAGGGCGAGCGGGTGAAGTCGGTGCGCCGCAAGCTCAACCCGATCCACCTGGAGTTCCGCAACCGCGTGGTGCTGCTGGTCGACGATTCGATCGTGCGCGGCACCACCAGCCAGCAGATCGTGCAGATGGCGCGCGACGCCGGCGCGCGCAAGGTGTACCTGGCCAGCGCCGCACCGCCGGTGCGTTACCCGAACATCTACGGCATCGACATGCCCGCCGCCGAAGAGCTGGTCGCGCACAACCGCACCGTCGAGCAGATCGAAGCGCACCTGGGCTGCGACTGGCTGATCTACCAAGACATCGAAGACATGGAAGCAGCGGTGAGTGAAGGCAACCAGGAGCTGAAGAACTTCGACTCCTCGTGCTTCACCGGTGTGTATCCGACCGGGATCGAGCCGGGCTATTTCGAACGCATCCAGCAGCTGCGTTCGGACGACGCCAAGCACAAGCGCCGCGCCTGAGGCGTGGCGGTGAGCGTGCCGCTGCCGCTCGATGCTGCGGCCACGGACCTGCTGCGTGCCGCGCAGCAGTGCATGGCCGAAGCCGATCCACTGCGCAAGGTCGCACTCACCCAGCACCATGCCCGGCAGTTCCGCGCCGGGCAGCTCAAGGCTGCCGCCGACGCGCAGCCGCCGGAGCCGATCCGCATGCCCGGTCGCCCGCCGCAGCTGCAACTGGTGCACCCGCGCGAGCTGCCGCGACGCGGGCTGGGCAGCCCGGAAGGGCGGGCGGCCTTCATTCACGCCATCGCGCATATCGAGTTGAATGCCATCGACCTGGCCTGGGACGCGGTGTATCGCTTCCGTGGGCTGCCGTCGTCATTCCATGCCGATTGGGTGAGCGTCGCCGATGACGAATCGCGCCACTTCATGCTGCTGCAGGGGCGTCTTGAAGCGCACGGTCACCGCTATGGGGATTTTCCCGCGCACAACGGCCTGTGGGACATGTGCGAACGAACCGCGCACGACGGCCTGTCGCGCATGGCGCTGGTGCCGCGGGTGCTGGAAGCGCGCGGACTGGACGTCACCCCGGGCATGATCACCAAGCTGCGGTCGGCCAACGACCACGCCACCGCCGATGTGCTGGAAGTGATCCTGCGCGAGGAAGTGGCGCATGTGGCGGCTGGCTCGCGCTGGTATCGGTGGTACTGCGCCCGCGAAGGAGTGGAGCCGCGTGCACGTTTCATCGCGCTGCTGAAGGAGTACGCGGGCGGGTATCTCAACGGGCCGTTCAACCTGGAAGCGCGTTTGCTGGCCGGGTTTGATGAAGAAGAGATGGCCGATCTGGTAGAGCAGGCAGGAAATTCGTGATTTCAGGCGTTGGCCAACACCACGCGCTTTCCGTCTTCCGTTGGCCGGTTGATGTAGAACAACCCCGGCCCGGGCCGATACGGCAACTCCCTTACGCCCTCGTCCGCCGCATACAACAGCGCCGTATCCCCCAGCGCATCGAAATTCCAATGCGCAGACTGCATCAGGTAACGCTGCCGTAATCGCAGTTCCTGCGCCGCATCCAGCGCGTGGCCCGCCAGTAATCGCGCGGCAATGTCCTGCAGTTCGGCCGGTAACGCCAGCCCCGGTATCGCATCCGGCGACTGCTGCCACACCACGCCGGCTGCCACCGCGCGCGCATGCATCAGCCGCAACGCCACCAGCTGGTAGCGCCAGTCAATCTCGCGCTTCAACACCACCGCCGCATGCGCGAACAACACCCATTGCGGCAGCACGCTGTTGCTGCCGGCCACGCGCATCTGCTGCCAGCGATGCCAGACATCCACCCAAACCGCGTCATCGTCCAGGTCCAGGGCTTTCTGCCAGCGCCTGCACGCGGCCTGTGCGCGAACGTATACCTGGGTGCTGCGCAGCAGAGACAGCGGCGGTGCCGTGGTGTCGGGCACGTCATGCTGTCGGATGCGCTGGCCCTGCGGCCGGGTCAGCAGCTTGGGGCCTTCGATGCGCTGGTCGTAACTGCCGCCGATGTTGGCGTGCGCGCCGGGCAGGGCGATCTCCTCGAAGGTCGGTGCCACCGTGGTCAAGGCGAAATGATGGCGATGCTCGTCGCGCGCGGTGAGCTGCACCACGGTATCGGCGCAACCGGCCTTCAGCGCGACCTGTGGCCGCTGGTCGGCTTGGCGGGAATCGATGGCCACTACGGTGTCGAACAGGCCGACGAAGCGCACCGGACGTGAACGCACCACGCTGTCGCCCAGCAGCTGCCAGCCGGTGCGGCGCAGCTGTTCGCGCAGCCAGTCGCGGCCCCCGGCGCGGTTGAGCCGGTTCACTGCGTCGCGGGCCGAAGCCGCCCCGCGCGAGAACCCGAACAGGTCCAGCCGCACCTCACCCAGCACCCGGCCGGGACGCGCCTGCGCGAGCGCCCGCAACGCCTCCGGCAAACGTTCGTCGAGGGCACGCCGGACCTTGGCGATCACCCCGCTGCGGCCAATGCCGAACGCCAGGCCCATCAGGTCATCCTCTTCACCGGTGCGCGTGCCGGCACCTTCGATGTAGATCGCCAGCGACAGCAGCCCGGGCAGGGCAGGGGAGGCAGCACGGTGGTCCGGATACAGCGCGTGCAACCGCGCGATGTTGGTCAGCCCGTTGCTGTAGCTGCTGGTCAGGCGGCTTTGATACGGCGATGCATCATCGGCAAGCACCGCCGGGGCCGGCGGACGCGGGGCGGGCGTGGTGCTGCCGGCAGGACGCGAGGCATGCTGCAGGTTGTCGGCGTTGTTGCGGGTGCCGTCGAAGAACAGGCCGATCTGGAGCGAAACGAGGTCGGTCTCATCAGGTTGCCCTGCCATGGCGTCGGTTCCCGGTCGATGCACGGCCACGTTAACGCGAAAGCGGTACTTACGCGACATAGCTGAACCGTCGTGGCTGCCGATCACAGTTCCAGACATTGACCGGGCAGACCTCTTGTTTTCACACGAATGATTGAAGCCATATGACATGGCTGCTGACAGGGGCGGCAGTGCACCAACAACCATGACTGTTCACTCACGGAGAACGACACAATGTCCAGTTCGATGAGAAAGACCGCAGGTGTGTTAGCGCTGTGCCTGGTGGGCGTGGGAACTGCCGCCGCGGCCCCGTTGTTCGAGCCGGTGACGGTGCTCAGCCGCGCCAGCGCGGCCAGCCAGCCGGCGGTGCAGGCGCTGTTATCGGCCCCGTCCACTGCGGCGGTGGAAGAAGTCCGCGTGGATGCCGCCGCCGTGGCACCGGCGCAGCGGCAACTGGAGTTCGCGCTGCTGGGTACGCAGGTGAAGGCGCTTCAGCAGCGCGTTGAAAGCCTGCCCGACGGCGGCAGCATCTGGTACGGCCAGCTGCGTTCGGCCTCGGACAAGCTGACCCGTGCCAGCACCAATGACCCGGGCAATTCGGTGATCCTGGTCAGCGACGGCCAGACCGTGACCGGTTCGATCCGTAAGGACGGTCAGCTGTATCGCCTGCGCCCGGTCAGCGATGGCCGGCACATGCTGGTCCAGGTGGACGAGTCCCGCATGCCGGCCGATCATCCGGCCGCCGATTACAACGCCTTGCCGAAGATCGACATGGCGGTGGACGAGAAAGTGACCGCAGCGGCCGCGTCGTCCGGCACGCCAGCGACCATCCGCGTGCTGGTGGCGGCGACCAATGCGGCGGTCAGTGCTTACGGTGGCAACATGCAGTCGCTGGTGCAGCTGGCCGTGGCCGAGTCCAACCAGGGCTACGTCAACAGCAACGTGGGCATCACCCTGCAACTGGCCAACTATCAGGCGGTGTCCTACACCGAGTCGGGCAACTTCAGCACCGACCTCGCGCGCTTCCGCTCCACCAGTGACGGTTACATGGACGCCATCCACACCACCCGCAACAGCACCGCCGCCGACGTGGCCGTGCTGCTGATCAACAACAGCAGTTATTGCGGGCTGGCATCAGGCATTGGTTCCAGCGCGTCCACTGCATTTGCAGCGGTGTATTGGGACTGCGCCACAGGGTACTACTCGTTCGCGCATGAAATCGGCCATCTGCAGAGCGCGCGGCATGACATTGCCACCGATCCCAGCACCAGCCCGTATGCGTACGGTCATGGCTATCGTTACCAGCCGAGCACGGGTTCGCGCTGGCGCACGATCATGGCCTATGACTGCACCAGCGGCTGCCCGCGGTTGAACTTCTGGTCAAACCCGAACATCAGCTACAACGGCGTGCCGATGGGCATTGCCGCCAGTGCGGACAACCAGCGCGTACTGGTCAACACCAAGGCGGCCATCGCCGCATTCCGGTGACGTAACATGGTGCGCACGACCAACGGTGTGCCCGCCGCGAGGCGGGCACCCTTCGGGCCATCGACAATCGATGTCAGGAAGGGCTATGCCCTTCCTTGCGTGCGCTACCGTTGGATGCGCGGGTAGGTACCCACCGTTGGTGGGTACGCTTTACGCCAGCGAATCCAGCGTCCAGCCCTGCGGCGTGACCCGCAGCACCGAGCCCTGCTCGTACCAGTCGCCCAGCACGATACGCGTGCAGGCGCGGCCACCGGCTTCCACGGCATGGATGGCAGGACGGTGCGTGTGGCCGTGGATCATCGTCTCCACGCCATGGCGGATGAAGGTGGCAACCACTTCGTCCGGAGCCACATCGGTCACCGTCTCGAACGTGGCACGGTCACCCTGCTTCATATCCGACTGGCGTGCCTGGCTGGCATCGCGTGCCTTCTGCGCGAAGGCAATGCGTGCGGCCAGCGGCTGCGCCAGGAACTGCGCCTGGAACACCGGGTCGCGGGTCTGCGCGCGGAACTGCTGGTAGGCCACGTCGTCCGTGCACAGCAGGTCGCCGTGGCCCAGCAACACAGGCCGGCCGTAAAGGTCAATCACTGTGGGATCGGGCAGGATGCGGAAACCCGCGCGGCGAGCATAGTCCTCGCCGACGAGGAAATCGCGGTTGCCGCGGATGAAGTACACCGGCACGCCTGCATCGGCCACGGCCTTGAGCGCGTCGGCGACGGCATCGGCGGCGGGCGAGGGCGTGTCATCGCCGATCCAGGCCTCGAACAGATCGCCCAGGATGTACAGCGCCTCGGCCTGCATGGCTTCATCGCGCAGGAACGCCAGGAACAGGTCGGTAATGGCTGGACGGCTGGGGTCCAGATGCAGGTCGGAAATGAACAGCGTGGTCATCCGTGCATTGTACCGCTGGCCTTGCCCGCGTAGAGCCACGCCCTGCGTGGCTTCGACCCGGTTTGGTTGCACGCAGCCACGCAGGGCGTGGCTCTACAGCCCAATTGGCAGCCAACGCAGGCTGGCACCGGCCAGGGCCGTGGCGATCGCCGTGGCGGCAAGCACGTCGCTAGGGTAATGCAGCCCCAACACCACCCGCGACAGACCCACCGCCAGCGTGAACGGCACCAGCAGCGGTGCCAGCCAGGGGTAGTAAGCCAGCGCGACAATGGTGAACGACACCGCGTGCAGGGTATGCCCGGACGGGAAGCTGAACTCGTCCAGCGGGGCCACCCAGGCTCGAATGCGCAGATCGGCCGCGAACGGCCGCGGGCGCCGCGTCCAGCGCTTCAGCCCTTTGTAAAGCAGCAGGGCCATCACCCCGGTGGCGGCCATGTGGATCGACGCGCGCAGGCCATCGAAGCCGTCCACCACCACCAGCACCCCCATCAGCGCGTACCAGAACACCCCATCGCCGAGCCGGCTGACAGTGGCGAACAGGCGGCGCACGTGGCGGCGGCGACAATAGTGATTGGCGCGACGGCACCAACGGGTTTCGCGCCCGCGCAGTGTATCAAGCGGCATGATCGGCATGGGGCCTCCGGGCGTGGGCCAGTTCGGTCAGCAGGGCATCAAACTCCGCCACCACCTGCTGGGGATGCAACCGCTTCATCGCCAGCGCGGCATTGCGGCCCAACCGCTGGCGTTCGCTGTCCTGTTCGGCCAGGCGCACGGCAGCAGCCTGGAACTGTTCGTCATCGTTCACGGCCACGCCGCTCTCATCGGTGCGCAGATACTCGCGCGCTGCACCGTAGTCGAAGGCGACCGTGGCGACACCGCTGGCCATGGCCTCCAGGGTGACGTTGCCGAAGGTTTCACTGCGGCTGGCAAACAGGAACAGGTCGCCGCTGGCGAAGTGTCGGGCCAGGGCGTCGCCGCGCTGCACGCCGCGGAAAATGAAATCCGGGTTGTCATGCGCCAGCTTTTCCCGCGACGGACCGTCGCCGACGAACACGAAGCGTGCTTTGGGGCGGACCTGCTGCAGCTTGCGGAAGGCTTTCACCGCCAGGCCCAGGTTCTTCTCCGGCGCAATGCGACCGACGTAGATGGCGGCAAAGCCGTTGCCGTCGATGCCCCACTCCTCGCGCAGCGTCGGATCGCGCCGCTGCGGATCGAACTGGGTGCTGTCCACCGCGCGGGCAAGCAGTCGCACGCGATCAAAGCCCTGCCCGGTCAAAAACTGCTGCAGTTCCTGGGTGGGCACCAGGGTCGCATCGGCCTGGTTGTGGAAGCGGCGCATCCACCGCATGGCGGCGGCCTGCAGCCACGCCACGCCGTAGTCCGGCAGATACTCATCGAAGCGGGTATGGAAGCCGGTGGCGACCGGAATACCCAGCCGCCGCGCAGTGCGCAGCGCTGACCAGCCCAGCGGGCCCTCAGTGGCGATATAGATGGCATCGGGCCGATGCTGCTGCCACTGCCGGGCCAGCCGCTTGGGGGCAGGCAGGCCGAAGCGCAGGCCCGGATAGCGCGGCAGACCGGCTCCGGATACCAGCAGGGCATCGCCGCTATCGGCTTCATCGCCCTGGCGAGGGCGCACCAGGTCGACCTGATGACCGGCCTCGCGCAGGCCCATTTCCAGGCCCTGCACGGTCAACGCCACACCGTTGACCTCCGGCGGATAGGTTTCGGTGACGATGGCATAGCGCATGGCGGGCCTCCAGTTTCCGCGCATGCTCGCGGCTGGCGATGTAGCCGACATGACGCAGGTGTTACCGACGGATGACCGGGCGCTTGATTGCCGTCTGCCTGGTTGCTGTGGGATTTTGGCGAACCGCCCTCGGCTGCTGATCTACGTGTTTAGGGCCATCGGATGGGGGGTACGGGACACGCCGTTAACCCACCCCGGCACGCCCAAACACGGACACCGATGAACCAAAGGCTGTTCGCACAGAACCAACAGCAGCCGGGCAACGCCCGGCGACCCGTACGTCGTGCAATCGCAATCGCAAATCAAGCAGGCAGAAAAAAACCACGGCCCCGAAGGGCCGTGGTTGTCATGCAGCTACAGCGCGATGGATCAGAAGCGCTGCTGGTACTTCATGTACACGAAGCGACCGATGTCGTAGCCGCCGTAGTACGAGAAGGCCGAGTTCGGCTTGCTGTACATCACCGGACCGTACTTCTCGAACACGTTGTTGGCACCGACCGACACCGTGGCATCCCACGGCAGGCTGTAGCGGAACTGCACGTCGTGGAAGGTTACCGAACCACGCTCGTTGTAGTTGCGCATGCCGGTGTACCACGGCGCGTACTGGCCCGGATCCGAGCACTCATCCGGGTACTGCGTGGGGTTGGTGCACTGTTCCTTCACGCCCGAGTAGTAGCGCGCGGTCCAGCTCGCACCGAAGTTGCCCAGGTCGTAACCCAGCACCAGGTTCGAACGCACGCGGAAGGCGCTGCCAATACCGTTGGTCACGATCGGAACGCTCGAGCTGTCGTTCGTGGTGCGGTAGGTGGCGCTGGACACGTAGGTCGTTGCCGAGTTGACCGTGAACTTGCCAAAGCCCGTTTCCAGACGGTAGCTGACGTCCAGGTCGTAGCCTTCGGTTTCCATGAAGCCGGCATTGCGGTTGCCGAACTGCAGGTTGGTCACGATGCCGGTGACCGGGTCACGGTCAAAGCGGGTGCAACGCGAGGCAATGCCCTGCTCGTAGCAGTCGCGCAGGATCAGGGTCGGCGTATCGGCAATGATGGTGTTGTCGATGCGGATCTTCCACCAGTCCAGCGAGGCGTTGAAGCCCTGGATGAAGCTCGGGCTCCAGACCAGGCCCAGGGTCTTGCTGGTCGAGGTTTCCGGGGTCAGCAGCGGGTTGGAGCCCGAGGTGAACGGCACCGGCGTGGCGTCAGTGGCGTTGTTGACCGGCTGGTTACCCTGGCGCAGCTGACGGAAGGTGTCGGCGTTGGCAATGTCCTGCGCGCAACGTGCGCGGACGGCGGCGCTGGAACCGGACGAACCGAAGCGCACGTCGCACGGATCGCTGAACTGCGCGAAGGTTTCCGAGCCGCCACCGAACAGGTCGTTGATGGTCGGGGCGCGGAAGCCTTCAGCCCAGGTACCACGCACCATCAGCGATTCGATCGGCTTCCACTTGAAGCCAAACTTGCTGTTGAGCGTGTTGCCGAAGGTGTCGTAATCCGAGAAACGGGTCGCGCCGTTGAAGGACAGTTCCTTCGCACCCGGCAGGTCGGCCAGCACCGGCACGTTCACTTCCAGATAGGCTTCATTGACCGTGTAGTCGCCACCGGTCGGGCCAGCGGCCAGGTTGGTGGTGGCACCGGTCTGCGCCAGCGCGTCCGGCAGGTACTTGCCTTCTTCCTTGCGGTTTTCCACGCCGAAGGCGAAGCCCAGGTCGCCAGCCGGCAAGGTCATGATGCTGCCGGCGATGTTGGCGAAGAAGTTCTTCGAGGTGGTCTGGCCCTTGGTCACTTCTTCCGGGAACAGCCACGCCTGCAGTTCTTCATTGCCGTACAGGCCGTTTGCCGCGGTGGTGCCGTACGGGATCAGCGGGTTCCACGGCTTGCACACATCGGCCGAGATCGGCGCGGCAGCGGTACCGCACTGCACCTGGCCGGTGGCGGCGTTGTAGAACGACGGACCCACGCCTGCGGCGACGCGCGCCTTGTGCAGGTTGCCGGTCGCTACCGACTCCAGCTCGTTGCGGTTGTACTGGTAGCCCACTTCCCAGTCGAAGTAGCGCTCGCCAATGTCGAACGAGCCGTCGAACGACGCCACCGCACGGTAGGTCTTCAGCTCGCTCGTGGTGACGCGCGGGATTTCCCAGGTACGACGGTTCCAGGCCACAGCGGTCGGCGTGGCATAGCCGTGCTGGCGACCGAACGGGTTGAAGTAGCTGTCGATCGACATCGAGCCGACGCCGGCGGTGCTCGACTGCAGCGGATAGCCGGCAATCTGGCGAGTCGATTCGCGCTGGTTGTAGCCCAGTTCGGTGCGGAAGTTGACGTTCTCGGTGATGGCGAATCGACCGTCGAAGTACACCGAGTCGCGCTTGACCGGATACATCACGTGCATCTGGTCATTGGCGTTGCTGACGTCACCGGTGAACGGGGTGGTGTCGGTGCGGTGGTAGTTGCCCGGCAGTGTCGGGTCGGTGCCACGGTTGAGCGAATAGCCGCAGCCCGCGGTCGCGGTGCAGCCCGGGCCGCGCAGGCCGGTGATCTGGCCGTACTGGCTCAGCGTGGTCCAGTTGGTGGCATCGTTCGGGTGACGGTCGGTCATGCCGTACTGGCTGAACCCGCGGTCGCGCGCCCACACGCCCTTTTCTTCGGCGTGCTCGGCCGAGAAGGTCAGCGAGATGCGGTCATTGCTCCAGCCGGTGACCACGTCGAAGCGCGAGCGTTCGCCGTCGCCCTGGCTGTACTGGCCGTGGTAGGCGTTGACGGTGGTGCCGGTGACGTTGCTGCGGGTGATGATGTTGACCACGCCGGCCATCGCGTCCGAGCCGTAAATGGCCGACGCGCCGTCCTTCAGTACTTCAATCCGTTCCACTGCCGACACCGGCAGGGTGGACACGTCCTGGTAGCCCGAGGTGCTGATGCCCAGGCGCTTGCCGTTGACCAGCACCAGGGTGCGCTGGGTGCCCAGGTTGCGCATGTCGATGTAGGTACCGCCAGCGTTCTCACCGGCGGTCAGCGCATTTGCGCGGCTGATGGTCGGGCTGCCCATGGCGGTGACGTTCTGCAGGATGTCGGCGACCGAGCTGAAGCCCTGCTTTTCGATGTCGTTGCGGCTGATCGCGAAGACCGGCTGCGCAGTTTCAACGTCGACCTGGCGGATGCGCGAACCGGTGATCTCGATGCGGTCTAGGTTGGTGGTGTTGGCCGTGTCCTGTGCCATGGCCGGGGCGGCCATCAGGCCGGCAGTCCCTGCAACCAGGGCATAGCGGATCGCCTGTCCCAGTACGTTGGTGCGTGAATTCATGAAGGCTCTCTCTCTCGTTTGAATCTGGATCAAAAGAGGTGGCGGGGATCCCAAGTACCCCGCCTCCCCGAAAAACCAGCCGCCAAGTGAGGCTGGTGTTCCGATGTTTGTCCGTTTCTTAACGTCTTGTAAAGCGTTTGTTCACTTTTTTTCATTAAAAAGTAACAAACGGGAGAAATATTCTGTGGATTCAGCGCTTTGTGATGTTGGCGTGAATTTTTTCGTGTGTCCAGATGTGTCGGAATGTGTCGGATTGGTGCGCCGCACAAGAAAAACTGCGCACCGGATCACAGGTAGGGCCACGCCCTGCGTGGCTGCTTGTCAGCGGGACGCAACAAAAAACCCGGCTGGGGCCGGGTTTGGAGGTTCAGACAGAGGTGCAGCCGCGCACGGCGTGGCTCTACGTCACGAAGGGGCGGAACTGGACACCCAGCCCGGCCATGCCGTCGGCTTCGCCCAGCAGGTCGGCCCGCAGCAGGGGGCGGGCATCGATGAATGCCTGCGGCAGGATCAACGCCAGGCGGTTGTCGTCGGCGGTCAGTTCCAGCGCCGGCAACGGGGTGTCTTCATGTGCGCGGTTGAGCAGCACCGCCAGGCGCAGCAAGGCGGTCATGCGCCGGGCCGGCTGCAACAGGCGCTCGGGCAGGGCATCGAACGCGGTCTTGGACACGTTGCGGCGGTGGCTGCGCACCATCGCCGCCAGCAGCTGCTGCTCCTGCCGCGAGAAGCCGGCAATGTCCGAATTTTCCAGCACGTAGCTGCCGTGCACGTGGTAGCCACTGTGGGCGATCATCAGCCCCAGTTCGTGCAGGCGCGCGGCCCAGCCCAGCATGCGCGCGTCGTCCGCATCCAGCTTCCAGCGGTCCTCGACCTGCGCGAGCAGGTCCAGCGCGGTGCTTTCCACCCGTGCAGCCTGGGCGGTGTCGATGCCATAACGCAGGGTCAGCGCGTCGACCGATTCGTCGCGCAGGTCGTTCTCGCTGGCGCGGCCCAGGATGTCGTACAGAATGCCTTCGCGCATCGCGGCTTTGCTGACCAGCAGCTTCTGCAGGCCCAAGGCCTGGAACGCGGCTTCCAGCACCAGGATGCCGCCGGCGATGATCGGCCGGCGCTCGGCTGACAACCCCGGCAGGTTGATGTCTTCGATCTTCTTCGCTTTCAACAGTTCGTCGCGCAGCTGCGGCAGCGCCTCGGCGGTGATCGCGCCCTTGCTCAGCTTCATGCTGGCGCAGATCTCGCTGATCGCCTTGTGGGTGCCGGAAGAACCCAGCGCTTCCTGCCAACCCAGCGCACGGTACTTGGTGGCGAACTGCTGGAACTCGGCACCGATCTCGGTCAGGGCATCTTTCCAGCGCCGCTTGCTCAACTTGCCACCGGGGAAGAAGCGCCGCGTGCTGGCGATACAGCCGGCCTGCAGGCTTTCGCGTTCCAGGGTCTGCATGCCCTGGCCGATGATGAACTCGGTGGAGCCACCGCCAATGTCGATTACCAGCCGGCGTTGGTCGGGCTTGGGCGGCTGCGCATGGGCCACGCCCAGGTAGATCAGGCGTGCCTCTTCGCGACCGCTGACCACTTCAATGGCGTAGCCCAACGCGGTTTCGGCCGGCATCAGGAAGGCCTGCGGCGAGCGCAGCTGGCGCACGGTATTGGTGGCCAGGGCGCGCACCCGGGTGGCGGGAATGCCACGCAGGCGCTGCCCGAACCGGGCCAGGCACTCCAGCGCGCGCTGGCGGGCTTCGGCGGACAGCCCGCCTTTGCCATCCAGACCATCGGCCATGCGCACGGTCTCGCGCAGACGGTCCACCACGCGCAACTGCCCGAGCGTGTAGCGCGCGATGACCATGTGGAAACTGTTGGAGCCCAGGTCGATGGCGGCGAGCAGGTCGCCATCCTGCAGTGCGGGGGGAGTCGTGGAGGTATGCGGCATGGCGGAATGGTAGCCGAAGCGGGGTGCCGCTCGTCACCGCGCGGTCTTCACATGGGGGCGTTGCGACTATCGGTCGCGGCATTGCCCCGGTAGGTGCCCACCGTTGGTGGGCACATGAGGAATCCCGACCAACGGTCGGGATCTACCGATGGCGTTGTTGCAGGGCCTAGAGGCCCTGCATCAACGCCATCTGCGCCGAATGCGGCGGCTCGTCGTGGCCGGGCACGCACTTGCGGTACTCACCGTCGGCATGCAGCTCCCAGGCATTGAGGTTGTCGTCCAGGTAGTTCTGCAGCACCTCGCGGTAAACGCGACGGGCCAGCTCGGCGTCCAGAATCGGGAAGCAGGTCTCCACCCGGCGCAGCAGGTTGCGCTCCAGCCAGTCGGCGCTGGCGCAGTAGAGCTCCGATGCGCCGTCATTGCCGAACCAGTACACCCGGCTGTGTTCCAGGAAGCGGCCGACGATCGAACGCACCCGGATGTTCTCCGACACCCCGGGCACGCCCGGGCGCAGGGTGCAGGCGCCGCGTACGATCAGGTCGATCTGCACGCCGGCCTGCGAGGCGGCGTACAGCGCACGCACCACCTGTGGCTCGTTCAGGGCATTCATCTTGGCGATGATCCGACCCGGGCGGCCGCTGGAGGCCAGGCGCATCTCGCGTTCGATCTTCTGCAGCAGCCCGTTGTGAAGCGTGAACGGCGACTGCAGCAGGCGCTTCAGCCGGGTCTTCGGGGCCAGCCCGGACAGCTGCTGGAACAGCAGGTGCACGTCGTTGCCGATGTCGGGATCGGCGGTGATCAGGCTGAGGTCGGTGTAGGCCCGTGCCGTGCCGCTGTGGTAGTTGCCGGTGCCCAGATGCACATAGCGGCGCAGTTTGCGGCCTTCGCGGCGCACGATCAGCAGCATCTTGGCGTGGGTCTTGAAGCCCACCACGCCATACACCACCTGCACGCCGGCCTCCTGCAGGCGATCGGCCAGGCCCAGGTTGGCCTCTTCGTCGAAGCGCGCACGCAGCTCCACCACCACAGTGACGTCCTTGCCGTTGCGCGCGGCCTGGATCAGGGCGTCGACAATCTGGGAGTCCTTGCCGGTGCGGTACAAGGTCTGCTTGATCGCCAGTACGTTGGGGTCCACGGCGGCCTGCTTGATCAGGTCCAGCACCGCGGTGAACGCATCGAACGGATGGTGCAGCAGCACGTCCTTGTGAGCCACGGTCTCAAAAATGCCATCCGTGTCGCGCAGGGTGCGCGGACTCATCGGCGGATATTTCAGATCGGGGCGGGACAGCAGGTCATACAGCTGGATCACGCGGTTGAGGTTGACCGGGCCATCGATACGGTACACCGCGTTCTCGGTCAGGCCGAAGTTCTGCAGCAGAGTGCGCACGATCTCACGCGGGCAGTCGTGGGCGATCTCCAGCCGCACCGCCGGCCGATAGCCGCGGTCCACCAGTTCATCGCGCAGCGCCAGCGCCAGGTTCTCGACCTCTTCCTCGTCCACCACCAGCTCGGAATTGCGCGTCACGCGGAACTGGTAGGCCCCCTGGACCTCCATGCCCGGGAACAGCTCCTCCACGAAGGTGGACAGCACCGAGGACAGAAACACGTAGGTCTGCGCGCCGTTGCCCAGCGAATCGGGCAGCTGGATGATGCGCGGCAGCGAGCGCGGTGCACGCACGATAGCCAGGTGACCGGCACGGCCGAACGCGTCGGTCCCCTTGAGTACCACCACGATGTTCAGCGATTTGTTGAGGATCTTCGGGAACGGGTGTGACGGGTCCAGGCCCAGTGGCGACAGCACCGGCATGATCTCGTTGCGGAAGTACGCCCGCAGCCAGCGCTTCTGGCGGTGATTCCACGAGTGCCGGCCGAGCACGTCGATACCGGCGTCGTGCAGGGCAGGGCGCAGGGTTTCATTCCAGCAGCGATATTGCTGGTCCACCAGTTCGGCGGCGCGGTCATGGATCGCTCCCAGAATCGCCTGCGGGGTCATGCCATCCGGTGCCGGCGGCAGGCCGAACTCCTGCGCGTGACGCACGGCGGCAGCGCGGATCTCGAAGAATTCGTCCAGGTTGGTGCAGGAAATGCACATGAAGCGCAGCCGCTCCAGTACCGGCACCTGCGGGTCCATGGCCTGGGCCAGCACGCGGAAGTTGAAATCCAGCTGCGACAGCTCGCGGTTGATGTACAGCGACGGCTCGCGCAGTGCGTCGGTGTCCGTCGGCAGTGCGATGGGAACAAGGGTGCTCATGCGGAGAAGTCTTCGGCAGTAGGAAGAGCGGCTTCGGTGCGCGCGCGCACGTGGTCGGCGTCAAAGTGGCACGAGAACGTGCTGCCTTTGCCGACTTCGCTCTGGATGTCCAGGCGTGCATGGTGCAGGCCCAGAATGTGTTTGACGATGGACAGGCCCAGCCCGGTGCCGCCGCTTTCGCGCGAACGGCTGCTGGACACGCGGTAGAAGCGCTCGGTCAGGCGCGGCAGATGGTTTGCCGGAATGCCGTAGCCGGTGTCGCGCACCGACAGCACCACGCCCTGGCCTTCGCGCGCCAGCAGAACCTCGATGCGGCCGTCCGCCGGGGTGTAACGCACCGCATTGGTGACCAGGTTGGAGAACGCGCTGTGCAGTTCCTTGGTCGAGCCCAGCAGGTCCACGCCGGCAGCGTCGGTCACGCTGATCTGATGGCGCCCCTGGCTGTGTGCCTCTGCCTCGCGACGCAGGGTGGCCAGCATCGGGGCCATCGCCACGGTCTCTTCTTCGGTGTGTTCCTGCGACTCCAGCCGCGACAAGGTCAGCAGGTCTTCGACCAGCTGGGCCATGCGTTGGGATTGCTTGCGCATTTCCTCCAGCATCGGCCCCGTGCCGGGGAAATCCTCCGGGTCCATCATGTCCAGGTAGCCGTGCACCACGGTCAGCGGCGTGCGCAGCTCGTGCGAAACGTTGGCAACGAAGTCGCGGCGGACCTGTTCCAGTCGCAGCAGCTTGCTCACGTCGCGCGCGATCAGCAGCCAGTAATCCGCCGAGTAGGGGATCAGGCGCAGGTTCAGACGGATCGCCGGATCGACCGGCGAGGGCACGTCCAGAATCGGCTCGGCATTGCGGCCGCCCGCCAGCCAATGGGCCAGCGGCATCGGCTGCAGGCGTTCCACCAACGCCTCGCCCAGGTCACCCGGGTGATGCAGCCCGAGCAGGGAGGTGGCTGCTTCGTTGAACCACTGCACGCGTTGACTGTTGCGGTCCACCACCACCACCGCATCGGGCAGCGCGGCGGCTGCGGCGCGGTAGCTGCGCAGCATGTCGAGCAGGCGGCGCTTGCGCGTGCGCATTTCCACCTGATTGCGGTACAGCACCCGGTCCAGCTCGTTCCACACGCCGGTGCCGCTGGCGGTTTCCCAGCGCTGGCGCGCAGTCAGCCGGCCCAGCACGGCGCGCAGCCGCCAGTAGTGCCAGACCAGCGAACCGATGGACACCAGCGCGATGCACATCCAGACATGCCCGGTGGCCAATCCCACCAGCACGGCGGCCAGCAGCAGAACGGCCAGGGTGGCAAGCGTTTTCAACCAGGCGGAGCGGATGTGGCGTGGCATTGTGATCAGGTCGACGTCGAAAACCGATAACCCGCCCCACGCACGGTCTGCACCATGTTCTCGGCACCAAACGGTTCCAGCGTCTTGCGCAGACGGCGGATGTGCACGTCGATGGTGCGTTCTTCCACATACACGCTGCCGCCCCACACATGGTCGAGCAGCTGTGCGCGGGTATAGACGCGTTCCGGGTGGGTCATGAAGAAGTGCAGCAGCCGGTACTCGGTCGGGCCGATCGGAATCGGCTGGTCGCCGGCAAACACCCGATGTGCGGCACCGTCGATACGGATGCTGCCCACCGCCACGCTGCCGTCTTCGTCATCCTCGCGGGCGCGGCGCATCACCGCACGGATGCGGGCCAGCAGTTCGCGCGCCGAGAACGGCTTGACCACATAGTCGTCGACACCGGCTTCGAGCCCGCCAACACGGTCGTTCTCCTCACCGCGCGCGGTCAGCATGATGATCGGCACCTCACGGGTGAGGGCCTCCTTGCGCCACCGCCGGGCCAGGTCCAGGCCGCTGGTGCCCGGCAGCATCCAATCCAGCAGGATCAGGTCCGGCACGCGGTCGGCAATGGCCGTCTGCGCCTCGCGCGCATCGCCGGCGTGGATGGGATCGTAGTCGCCCTTGCGCAGGGCGAAGGCGACCATTTCGCGGATCGCGGGTTCGTCGTCGACGATCAGGATGCGTTTCTGCACGTGCCCACCGTAATGCTTATCAGACCGGGATGCTGCCCAGTAGACTACGGTTTCATGACAGGTTTGTGACCACCCTGGCGGCCTGATTCATCGATGTGTCGCTTTCATGTCACCTTCACGCATGACCGTAGAGCCGGGCTTGCCCGGCTGCCGTTGGCGCGGTCCCGTCACCGCCGCTCCAATTCCGGATCATTGATCCCCTGCCGGCGCATCTCCAGCACCGTCGGGGTAATGCTCTCGATCCGCGCATCCACCCGTGCCCGGCCGACGTAATCCAGCTCCGGCTGCTTCTTCAGCGCCTGCAGCTGCATCAGCGCCTGTTCCGGACGGCCGTTCAGGAACGCGGCCTCGGCATAGGCCTCGCTGGCGCGGATGCTGTCCCCGGCCAGCTCGCTGGCCCGCGCGTAGCGCTGCTGGAACACCGGGTCGCTGCCACTCTGTGACAGCAGTGGCCGCAGCATCGCCTGCGCGCGCTGGCCGGCTTCGCGGCCGCCCTGCTGGTTGAGAACGTCGGCATAGGTCAGCGCCACCGGCCGGCTACCCGGGTGCTGCCGCAGCAGGGCGTCGAAGCGGGCGTTGGCCTGGGCGGTCTGTCCCGCGCGTGATTCGGCCTCACCCAGCGCCAGGGCCACCCACAGGTTGTCCGGGTGGGTGCGCAGCAGTTCGGTCAGGTCCGTCCGCGCCTGTGCGGCACCGCCTGCGCGCAGCCGGGCCAGCGCCAGACCGTACTGCTGGGCGTCGGTCAGGCCGTTCTTCTGCGCCCGCTGCAGGTTCTGGTACTCGGTGGCCAGGCTGTCCGGCGTATCCGCACTGAGCACCCGCAGGCGCTCGCGGGCCCAGTCGAACTGGCCCGAGGCCCCGCGGCTGAGCGTGTTCACCGAGAACTGCATGCCTGACGGCAGCAGCGGATTGGTGCGCCGGACCAGCGGGTCGGACAGCGCCGGATCGGCCGGGTCCACGCGTTCCTTCAGCACGCCGGTCGGGGTCTGCGTGGTCAGCAGCACCGTGTCCTTCTTCATCTGCTCGGCGCGGGCCTTGGCCTCGCTGATGCGGGTGATGTTGACCGGGTGGGTCTGCAGGAAGTCCGGCACCGAGTAGCCGCCGGCGTTGCCGCGCATCGACGCGGACATGCGTTCGAAGAACCCGGCCATGGCGTCGACGTCGTAGCCGCTGCGGGCCAGGGTACGGATGCCCAGCCGGTCGGCTTCGGATTCGTTGCTGCGGGTGTAGTTGATCTGGCGCTGCTGCATCAGCCCCATGCCCGAGCTGATCGCCGCCATGGTCGCATCGCCCGACGAATTGCCGCCGGCCTGCTGCGCGGCTACCACCGCCGCCAGCATGCCGAGCAGGATCGGAATCTGGTCGCGCTGGGCCCGTTCGACGCCGCGCAGCACATGCTGCTGGGTGACGTGGGCGATTTCGTGTGACAGCACGGCGGCCACTTCGTCCTCGCGCTCGGCCGTGAGCACCAGGCCCGCGTTGACCCCGATGTAGCCGCCCAGGGTGGCGAACGCGTTGATCTGGCGGTCGCCCATCATGAAGAACGTGTAGGACTGACGCGGCTGGGCGCTGTTGGAGCCGAGCCGGGTACCCATGGTCTGCAGCCACTCGTCCACCAGCGGGTCTTCCAGCAGCATTCCGTAGTTGCGCAGCTCGCGCAGCATCATCCCGCCGTATTCGGCCTGGCGCGCCGGGGTCAGCAGTTCACCGGCCGACGAGCCGATGTCCGGCAGCTTGGTGTCCTGGGCCTGTGCCAGCGGCACGGCCAGGGCCAGGGTCAACGCGGCAGAGAGCAGCAGAAGGCGCAAGCGGGGCTCCGGAACAGGCAGGTAGGGCGGGGCGTGCAGGCAGGGTGACAGGCGCTGTCGAAATCTGCCGTTAATCCACAGTGTTGCGGCGGTGGCATCGAAATTCCAGCGGGGCGATACCATATACAGACACTCGATCCGCTGTGGAGTTTCCCGTGAGCCAAGATGTCGCTTCCAACCCGGGCGGGAAGCCGCCCATCACCATCTATTCCACCGCCGTCTGCCCGTACTGCGTGGCCGCCAAGAACTTCCTGAAGAGCAAGGGGCAGAGCTGGACCGAAGTGCGTATCGACCTGGATCCGGCCGAGCGCCAGAAGATGATGGAGACCACCAAGCGCACCAGCGTCCCGCAGATCTTCGTCGGCGACGTTCACGTCGGCGGCTTCGACGACATGATGGCGCTGCATCAGGCCGGCAAACTTGAGCCGTTGCTGAACGGGGAGCAGGCATGAGCGCGGCGGACCAGAACAGCAAGGACCGGATCGCCGAGTTCACCGAGTTCCGCAAGCGCATGAACGAGCGCATCGTCGGCGAGCCCAACCAGGTGGTGCGGCGCTTCTTCGCGCTGGACACCCAGACCTACCAGGCCGGCGCGCTGGATGTGAAGACCAAGGAGCTGCTGGGCCTGGTCGCCTCGATGGTGCTGCGCTGCGATGACTGCATCAGCTACCACGTGGCCCAGTGCAAAGAGGCGGGCGTGACCCGTGAAGAGTTCTTCGAGACCTTCTCGGTGGGTCTGGTGGTCGGCGGTTCCATCGTCATTCCCCACCTGCGCCGCGCCGTGGACTTCCTGGACCAGCTGGAAGGCGGTGCCGCCGCCCCGGACGCCCACGAACATTGATGAACAGACGCCCGGCCCACGGTCGGGCGTTACCGGTGTGGGACCTTTGTCTATTTGGGGTCATCCGCCCGGGTGGGGCATAATTGCGGGTGAAACTTCCCTTGCGCCTGTGCTCCGGTCCCCGGACCAAGGCGCTCCCCCTGGTTCGGAATAGATATCAATGACGCAGAAAATCACGGTCATCCGCGGTGACGGCATCGGCCCGGAAATCATGGACGCCACGCTCTTCGTGCTCGACAAGCTGAACGCCGGGCTGGAATACGAAGAAGCCGACGCAGGCCTGGTCGCCCTGGAAAAGCACGGCGACCTGATGCCGGCCTCCACCCTGGAATCGATCGCCCGCAACAAGATCGCCCTGAAGAGCCCGCTGACCACGCCGGTCGGTGGTGGCTTCACCTCGATCAACGTCAGCCTGCGTCGTCATTTCGACCTGTACGCCAACGTCCGTCCGGCAACCTCGTTCCCGAACACCAAGTCGCGTTTCGGCGACGGCGTGAACCTGATCACCGTGCGTGAGAACACCGAAGGTGCGTACCTGGCGGAAGGCCAGGAGGTGTCCGCCGACGGCGAAACCGCCTTCTCCGGCACCCGCATCACCCGCAAGGGTTCGGACCGCATCGTCCGTTACGCTTTCGAGCTGGCCCGCAGCACCGGCCGCAAGAAGGTCACCGCCGTGCACAAGGCCAACATCATCAAGTCGACCTCGGGCCTGTTCCTGAATGTCGCCCGTGAAGTGGCTGCCGAGTACCCGGACATCGAGTTCCAGGAAATGATCGTCGACAACTGCTGCATGCAGCTGGTGATGCGTCCGGAACAGTTCGACATCATCGTCACCACCAACCTGTTCGGCGACATCATCTCCGACCTGTGCGCCGGCCTCGTCGGCGGCCTGGGCCTGGCCCCGGGTGCCAACATCGGCAAGGACGCGGCGATCTTCGAAGCCGTGCACGGTACCGCGCCGGACATCGCCGGCCAGGGCAAGGCCAATCCCTGCGCGCTGCTGCTGGCTGCCGCGCAGCTGCTGGACCACGTGGGTCAGCCGGAAAACGCCGAGCGCCTGCGCAAGGCCATCGTCGCTACCCTGGAAGCCAAGGACTCGCTGACCGGCGACCTCGGTGGCACCGGCAACACCATGGGCTTCGCCCAGGCGATCGCCAGCCGCCTGTAAGCGACATCACGTAGAGCCGGGCTTGCCCGGCTTGCATGAAAAAGGCACCCGCAAGGGTGCCTTTTTCGTTCGCGTTGTGTCCCGGTAGCGCCGGCCGTTGGCCGGCACCCCGCGAATCAGAATCAACGTTGCTGGATCTTCGACAGCAGGCGCAGGAACTCCACGTACAGCCACACCAGCGTCACCATCAGGCCGAACGCGCCGTACCACTCCATGTACTTCGGCGCACCGGCTTCCACGCCGCTTTCGATGAAGTCGAAATCCAGCACCAGGTTCAGCGCGGCCACGACCACCACGAACAGGCTGAAGGCAATGCCCAGCCAGCTGGCTTCATGGATCACCGGCACGTTGATGTTGAAGAAGCCCAGCACGAAGGAGGCCAGGTAGAGCAGGGCGATGCCGCCGGTGGCCGCCACCACGCCCAGCTTGAAGTTCTCGGTGGCCTTGATGATGCCGCTGCGGTAGGCGAACAGCAGCGCGAACAGGGTGCCGAAGGTCAGCAGCACGGCCTGGAACACGATGCCCGGGAAGCGCATTTCAAAGATCGCCGAGATCGCGCCCAGGAAGAAGCCTTCCACCAGCGCGTAGGCCGGAGCCGTCACCGGCGACCACTCCTTCTTGAATACCGTTACGAGTGCCAGGATCAGGCCGCCCACGGCACCGCCGATGGCGTAGAGCTTCGCGGCGGGATTGATCTGCCCGTCCAGGCCGACGGTCTGGCTCCAGGCGAAGGCGGCGGTCAGCACGGTCAGCAGCAACAGGATGCCGGTCTTGTTGACCGTGCCGTTTAGGGTCATGGCCTGGTCCGGCCGGGCCACGACGGCACCGCTGGACAGGTCCAGGAACGTCGATTCGGAAAGGGCGGGGTTGCCGCTGCGCATTGCCAATCTCCTTGAAAGGTGTGGATGGAGGCCGTCCGGCCGCTGGGGCGAGCATAGTGGAGCGGGCCGTCTGTCGGCTACCGCGCCTGCCTCCCGAGCGATGTTTGTGAAAATTTGTGTGAAAACCGTTGACAGATGCCTCGCTGGTTCCCAAAATAGCCGACTCTTTCGGGGGCAACCTCGAGGGATTTACCGCCGGGGTATAGCGCAGTCTGGTAGCGCGCCTGCTTTGGGAGCAGGATGTCGGGGGTTCGAATCCCTCTACCCCGACCAATCTGCTCAAAACGGGATTGGAATGCGACAATCCGGCATGAGCGCCCGTAGCTCAACTGGATAGAGCACCGGCCTTCTAAGCCGGCGGTTACAGGTTCGATTCCTGTCGGGCGCGCCATCTGGCGCATGCGTCAGGAGGCAATGATTCAAAAGGTTTCAGTGGTGGCTGTAGCTCAGTTGGTTAGAGTACCGGATTGTGATTCCGGTGGTCGGGGGTTCGAATCCCCTCAGCCACCCCACTGTTTCAAGGCCAGGTGCGCCGAAGGCGCTTCCGGGTTGCAGAAAAAGGCGAAATCGTTACAATGATCGCCTGAGTTTTTCAGGGCTGTTAGCTCAGTTGGTAGAGCAGTTGACTCTTAATCAATAGGTCCAAGGTTCGAATCCTTGACAGCCCACCAAGACAGAAGCCGCCGGATACGTCCGGCGGCTTTTTTCTTGCCTGCAGTTCAGTGGCGGTGGCGCGAATGGATGGTCGGCGCGACGCGCATGGCGCGTCGCTACCGGATGTGGACGGGTAGGGTCGATCGACAGACGACCGCCGATATCGCCCCCGGGTTCTTTAATGCATGGACCCAGGATCCGAGAGTGCTTTTCGCGACACAACCCGGCATTCAAAAAAACGCTTGCAACCCCATGTCGCAATGCGCCATAATTCGCCTCCCGATTTTCGGGCTGTTAGCTCAGTTGGTAGAGCAGTTGACTCTTAATCAATAGGTCCAAGGTTCGAATCCTTGACAGCCCACCAAGACAGAAGCCGCCTGGTCCGCCAGGCGGCTTTTTTCTTGTCTTCGATCTGGCATCGTGCAGCCACGCAGGGCGTGGCTCTACGCGTGGATGTGGCCCACGAGGTTCCTCGCGGGATGCCATCTGGCGCAGTGCATGGGGCGGTGCGATGGGCACGCGCATGGCGCGTCGCTACGCGGTGCTGGTCGGGTAGAGTCGGTCGATAGACGACTGCCGATAGCCTGTCCCGATGCTTTAACGCATGGCTCCGGCCGAAGCGACGGCTTTTCCGGAAGGAGTGATAGTCTCTTGCCTCGTCCCTTCAGCGGGCCAGGAATGCGGTGGTCTATTCCCCTCCCAGCGTTTTGCGCCAGTGGTCTTCTGACGATCCCGCAGGGGAGCTCCACCAGCTCTCTGTGCTGGACGACCGCACGGTCTGCTGCGCCTACGGCCGATACGCGCACGCATCGGGTTCGACGGCATGCTCCTGGTTGGAGTTCATCGAAGGCCGGCTCGACGGAGTTGTCCTGCAGGAACTCGGTGCCGCCACGCTTTTCCAGGCACGGGAATTTGTCGTGAATGCAGCACGCGCTGCGTAAGCTCCTGATCAGTAGCGCGTCCGTCAACACAGAACGGTAACTTTCGATGCAATTCGTCCGCTCCAATGGTTACCTTACGGTTGTCCGGATCACCGGTCCCAAGCACAACCTTCTGGGTCTACGGATTGGCGAGCCTGAGACTTCCCGTCCCGCCTGCGAGAGTCTGCCGCCGGTGGGCTGCTGCGCGCATGGCGAGTTGGATGAGGAGTGCCTCGTCGATGCGGTGCTGGAGGGGGTGGATGCGGCGAATGCGGAACTTGGTGCCGCGTACCGCGTTTCGCATGTTCGATATGTTGAGAACGACTCCCCTCCCGTGCGCACCTATACATTGCTGGCGTATCAGGTCGTTCGGCACCTGCATGCGGGTGGAGTGTTTCTTGACGGCGTGCAGGCGGCAGACGTGCCTCAGGCCGGTTGACGTGCTTGCCACTTCGGGCGGTCAAGGCGCTCCGTTCCCATGCCATGCGTTAAAGAGTGTGGAGCCGATATCGGCCGTCGTCTGTCGACTGACGCTACCAACGGGGCAGCGGTAGCGAGCAGAGGGCGGCGAACAGCGGGCAGGGCGTGCCGGGCGGCCAGCAAGCCATCCCGCCCGCCGTCGAGCCAGTGACGGCCCGCTTCCCCTATAATGCCGCCCTGCGCGAAAGTGGCGGAATTGGTAGACGCCCTGGATTTAGGTTCCAGTGCCGCAAGGCGTGGGGGTTCGAGTCCCCCCTTTCGCACCACAGACCCGGCTGGGGCCGGGCTGTTCTGAGGGTACGTCCCGCACGACGGGAGACGGTCTGCCCACCCTGAACGGGGGGCCGGATTGACGCTTCTGGCCCTGTGCTGGCGGCGCTGCCCGATATCGGCCAAACTACAGGGCTGCGGCGGGATTGTGCGTCCACGGTCCCGTCTCCAAAACCCGTTTAATCCACATCAGTGCCGGGGCTGCGCCACCGGTGGCAGGAGTCAACATGCAAGCTTCGATCGAATCCACCGGCAATCTGGAACGCCGCCTGACCTTCTCGCTGCCGGAAGAGCGCCTGCAGACGCACATCAGCGGCCGCCTGGGCGAAATCGCCCGCACCGCGCGCATCAAGGGCTTCCGCCCGGGCAAGGTGCCGGCCAAGGTGATCGAGCAGCGCTTCGGCGCGCAGGTGCGCAATGAAGCGCTGGACGGCCTGCTGCGTGAAACCTTCGACGCCGCCGTTCGCGAGCACGACCTGCGTATCGCCGGTGCCCCGCGCATCGACAAGGGCGACGAAGGCGAGTTCTCCTTCGTGGCCACCGTGGAACTGATCCCGGACTTCGGCGACGTCGACGTCAGCAAGCTGACCGTCGTGCGCCACACCGCCGAGATCTCCGACGCCGACATCGACCAGATGATCACCAACCTGCGCGAACAGCGCCGCAGCTGGAGCCCGGTCACCCGCGGTGCCCAGGACGGCGACCTGGTCGCGCTGGAAACCTTCTCGCAGGCTGGCGATGAGCGCCTGCCGGCCGAAGGCACCGAAAAGGGCAGCGTGGTCATCGGCCAGGGCATGATGTTCGACCAGATCGAAAAGGGCCTGGTCGGCCTGGCCAAGGGTGAAGAAAAGACCCTGGACGTCGAATTCCCGGCCGACTGGCGCGTTCCGGCCCTGGCCGGCAAGCAGGTCCAGGTCACCGTGAAGGCGGTGGACGTGTCCGAGCCGGTGCTGCCGGAAGTGGATACCGACTTCATCAAGAGCTTCGGCGTGAAGGGCGGCGACCTGGAGCAGTTCCGCAAGGACATCCGTGCCAACCTGGAGCGCGAACTGAAGGGCGCGCTGATGAACCGCCTGCGCCGCGAAGTGGGCGAGCAGCTGATCGCCGCCTACGCCTCGGTGGAAATGCCGCCGCGTCTGGTCGAGAACGAAGCCCGCGCCATGCTGGCGCAGCAGGTCGAGCAGATCCGTCGCAGCGGCCGCAACCCGGGCGACGTCCCGGCAGACGCCCACGAAGGCTTCAAGGACGCTGCTGCCAAGCGCGTGCTGGTCGGCCTGCTGGTCGGCGAAGTGGCCCGCAAGAACGACCTGCGCCTGGACCCCAAGCGCCTGAACGAAACCATGCGCCTGATCGCTTCGACCTACGAAGAGCCGGAACAGGTCATTGAGATGTACCGCAACGACCCCCAGCTGATGAGTGGTCTGCAGAACCGCGTGATGGAAGAGCAGGTGATCGACTGGATCGCCGAGCGCGCCCAGCACACCGAGCAGGCCCTGTCGTTCCAGGACGCCATCCGCCAGTAAGCGGGCGGCGTCACAGGCCCCGCGCTTCGGCGCGGGGTGTTTTCCCCCTACTTAATAGGTGCCCCAGTAATGGACAACGTAACCAAAGCCCTGAACATGGTGCCGATGGTGGTCGAACAGACCAGCCGCGGCGAGCGCGCCTATGACATCTATTCGCGCCTGTTGAAGGAGCGTCTGATCTTCCTGGTCGGCCCCATCGACGACCACATGGCCAACGTGGTGGTGGCGCAGCTGCTGTTCCTGGAAGCGGACAATCCGGAAAAGGACATCAGCATCTACATCAACTCGCCGGGTGGCGTAGTCACCGCAGGTATGGCCATTTACGACACCATGCAGTACATCAAGCCGGACGTGAGCACCATCTGCGTCGGCCAGGCCGCCTCGATGGGCGCGCTGCTGCTGGCGTCGGGTGCGGCCGGCAAGCGCTATGCGCTGCCGAACTCGCGGGTGATGATCCACCAGCCGCTGGGCGGTTTCCAGGGTCAGGCCACGGACATCGACATCCACGCCCGTGAAATCCTGACCCTGCGTTCGCGCCTGAACGAAGTGCTGGCCAAGCACACCGGCCAGTCGCTGGAAACCATCGCCCGCGATACCGAGCGTGACAACTTCAAGAGCGCCGCCGACGCCGTGGCCTATGGCCTGGTGGACCAGGTGCTGGAGCGTCGCCCGGAAGAGTCGATCACCCCGGCGTAACGGTAGTGCCAGGCCGGGCAACCGGCCTGTTTCCGCGGGGTCGGGCTGGACTGGTGTCCACCCGGCCCTGTGCTATTCTCGAATCGAACCCCCGTTCAGCGGGTGGGGTAACTGGGTAAGCGAAGCATGAGCGAAGACCGCCAAGGTCGTTCCACGGACACCGGCAAGATCCTCTACTGCTCCTTCTGCGGGAAGAGCCAGCATGAGGTGCGCAAGCTGATTGCGGGCCCGAGCGTGTTCATCTGCGATGAGTGCGTGGAGCTGTGCAACGACATCATCCGCGAAGAACTTGAGGAAAAGGCGCAGTCGGCGCGCAGTTCGCTGCCCAAGCCGCGCGAGATCCTCGAGGTCCTCGACCAGTACGTCATCGGTCAGAACCGCGCCAAGCGGACGCTGGCGGTGGCGGTGTACAACCACTACAAGCGCATCGAGAGCCGCCAGAAGAACGACGAAGTCGAACTGGCGAAGTCGAACATCCTGCTGGTCGGTCCGACCGGTTCGGGCAAGACCCTGCTGGCTGAAACCCTGGCCCGCCTGCTCAACGTGCCGTTCACCATGGCCGACGCCACCACGCTGACCGAAGCCGGTTACGTGGGCGAGGACGTGGAAAACATCATCCAGAAGCTGCTGCAGAAGTGCGACTACGACGTCGAGAAGGCGCAGCAGGGCATCGTCTACATCGATGAAATCGACAAGATCTCGCGCAAGAGCGAGAACCCGTCGATCACCCGCGATGTGTCCGGCGAAGGCGTCCAGCAGGCCCTGCTGAAGCTGATCGAAGGCACCGTGGCCAGCGTGCCGCCGCAGGGCGGTCGCAAGCACCCGCAGCAGGAATTCCTGCAGGTCGACACCAAGAACATCCTGTTCATCTGCGGCGGCGCATTCGCCGGGCTGGACAAGGTGATCCAGGCCCGCTCCAACGACGCCGGCGGCATCGGCTTCGGTGCGAAGGTGAAGAGTTCCGAGCGCAAGCAGGAAGTGGGCAAGGTGCTGGCCGAAGTCGAGCCGGAAGACCTGATCAAGTTCGGCCTGATTCCGGAGTTCGTCGGCCGCCTGCCGGTCGTGGCCACCCTGGAAGAGCTGGACGAAGCCGCCCTGGTCAGGATCCTGACCGAGCCCAAGAACGCCATCACCAAGCAGTTCAAGAAGCTGTTCGAGATGGAGCACGTGGAGCTGGAATTCCGCCCGGACGCCCTGTCGGCCATTGCCCGCAAGGCGCTCAAGCGCAAGACCGGTGCTCGTGGCCTGCGCACGATCGTTGAATCGGTCCTGCTGGACACCATGTACGACCTGCCTTCGGCCGAAAACGTCAGCAAGGTCGTGGTGGATGAATCGGTGATTGAACACAAGTCCGAGCCCTACCTGATCTACCAGACCCCGCCCGCCCCTGAACAGAAGGCGGCCGGCGCTGAATAATCATTCAACCGTTTGAATTGAATGATTTTTTTCAGAGCAGCTTGCATCCTGATGCCGATGGCCCCATAACGGGGCCATCGGCTTTTTTGTATCCGGGTGAGGCTGCCCGGAGGCCATCCCCACTGTTCCATTGGAGCCCCTATGGCCCGTTCCCCAAGTGAGACTCTCGACCTGCCGGTTCTGCCGCTGCGTGACGTGGTGGTGTTCCCGCACATGGTCATTCCGCTGTTCGTCGGTCGCGACAAGTCCATGCATGCCCTGGAGCAGGCCATGGTCGCCGACAAGCGCATCCTGCTGCTGGCGCAGAAGTCGGCCGAAACCGACGACCCTGCCGCGGCTGACCTGTATCAGGTCGGTACGCTGGCCCAGGTACTGCAGCTGCTGAAGCTGCCCGACGGCACCATCAAGGTGCTGGTCGAAGGCCTGGCGCGCGTCAACGTCACCCAGGTCACCGAGCGCGACGGCGCGCTGCACGGCGTAGGCCAGGAGATCGAATCCGACGACGCCCGCGAACCACGCGAGGTCGAAGCCATCGCGCGCTCGCTGATGTCGCTGTTCGAGCAGTACGTCAAGACCAACCGCAAGCTGCCGCCGGAGCTGCTGCAGACCCTGTCCGGCATCGATGAACCGGCGCGTCTGGCCGACACCATCGCCGCGCACATCAGCGTGCGCCTGGCCGACAAGCAGCGCCTGCTGGAAACCCTGCAGACCAGCGAGCGGCTGGAAATGCTGGTCGGCCTGGTCGACGGCGAAATCGACGTGCAGCAGATGGAAAAGCGCATCCGCGGCCGTGTGAAGTCGCAGATGGAAAAGAGCCAGCGCGAGTACTACCTCAATGAGCAGATGAAGGCCATCCAGAAAGAACTGGGTGACCTGGACGACGCGCCCGGCGAGATGGACGAGCTGGCCCGCAAGATCGCCGAAGCCGGCATGCCCAAGCCGGTCGAAACCAAGGCCAAGGCCGAGCTGACCAAGCTCAAGCAGATGTCGCCGATGTCGGCCGAAGCCGCGGTCGTGCGCAACTACCTGGACTGGCTGCTGGGCGTGCCGTGGAAAAAGCGCACCAAGGTCCGCAAGGACCTCAAGGTTGCCCAGGACACCCTGGATGCCGACCACTTCGGTCTGGACAAGGTCAAGGACCGCATTCTGGAATACCTTGCAGTGCAGTCGCGGGTGAAGCAGATGAAGGGCCCGATCCTGTGCCTGGTCGGTCCGCCGGGCGTGGGCAAGACCTCGCTGGGTCAGTCCATCGCCAAGGCCACCAACCGCAAGTTCGTGCGCATGTCGCTCGGCGGCGTGCGCGACGAAGCGGAAATCCGTGGGCACCGTCGTACCTATGTCGGCTCGATGCCGGGTCGCATCGTGCAGAACCTCAACAAGGTGGGCAGCAAGAACGCGCTGTTCGTGCTCGATGAAATCGACAAGATGTCGATGGACTTCCGTGGCGACCCGTCCTCGGCGCTGCTGGAAGTGCTCGACCCCGAACAGAACAACGCGTTCAACGACCACTACCTGGAAGTGGACCTGGACCTGTCCGAAGTGATGTTCGTGGCGACCTCCAACTCGCTCAACATCCCCGGCCCGCTGCTGGACCGCATGGAAGTGATCCGCATCCCGGGTTACACCGAGGATGAAAAGCTCAACATCGCCATGCGCTACCTGGTGCCCAAGCAGCTCAAGGCCAATGGCCTGAAGCCGGAGGAACTGGAAATCGCCAGCGACGCCATCCAGGACGTGGTGCGTTACTACACGCGCGAATCGGGTGTGCGCAACCTTGAACGCGAAATCGCCAAGATCTGCCGCAAGGTGGTCAAGGAAATCGCGCTGGCCGGCCCGCAGCCGGCGGCCAAGGCGAAGAAGGGTGCACGCAAGGCCAAGGCGCTGGTCACGGTGAACGGCAAGAACCTCGACAAGTACCTGGGCGTGCGTCGCTTCGACTTCGGCCGTGCCGAAGAACAGAACGAAATCGGCCTGGTCACCGGCCTGGCGTGGACCGAAGTCGGTGGTGACCTGCTGCAGATCGAATCCACCCTGGTGCCGGGCAAGGGCGCGCTGATCCTCACCGGTCAGCTCGGCAACGTGATGAAGGAATCGGCGTCGGCGGCGCTGTCGGTGGTGCGTTCGCGCGCGGTCGGCTTTGGCATCGACCCCGAGTTCCTGCAGAAGCACGACGTGCACGTGCACGTGCCCGATGGTGCCACGCCCAAGGACGGTCCCAGTGCCGGCATCGCCATGGTCACCTCGCTGGTATCGATGCTGACCAAGGTGCCGATCCGGGCCGACGTCGCCATGACCGGTGAGATCACCCTGCGCGGTCGTGTCACCGCCATCGGCGGGCTCAAGGAGAAGCTGCTGGCCGCCCTGCGCGGTGGCATCCGCACCGTCATCATCCCCGAGGAGAACCGCAAGGACCTGGCCGACATTCCCGCCAACGTGACGCGCGACCTCGAGATCGTGCCGGTGAAGTGGATCGAAGAGGTGCTGGACATCGCCCTGGAGACGCCGCTGACCCCGAAGAAGGCCAAGAAGGCGAAGCCGCCGGTCGCGGTTCGCAACCGCGGCAAGACAGCTTCCAACGCGCGCGTCAAGCACTGACGCGCGTAGCTGAACCCTCTGAAACCCGCGTCGTTATTGGCTTTTCAGCTTGCGTGGGGTAGGGGGCACTGGTATAAAAGCACCACTCGCAAGTGAGCACATTGCTGACTGGGGCGAACGAATCACGGGCATCCGGGCAGTACAACGGGTTCGGATGCTTCACTGTCTAACACGCGGAAATCCCCGCTAAAGGAGCTGTACAGAATGAACAAGACCGAATTGATCGACGCCGTGGCTGAAAACGCCGACCTGACCAAGGCCGAAGCCAACCGCGCTGTCGATGCAGTCGTTGCTGCCATCACCAAGGCACTGAAGGGCGGCGACGCCGTGACCCTGGTGGGCTTCGGTACGTTCCAGGTGCGCGACCGCGCTGCCCGTACCGGCCGCAACCCGAAGACCGGCGACACCATCAAGATCGCTGCTTCGAAGAATCCGTCGTTCAAGGCTGGCAAAGCCCTGAAGGATGCCGTAAACTAAGCGGCTTGCTGGGGTGCTTAGCTCAGCGGTAGAGCGTCTCCTTTACACGGAGAGGGTCGGGGGTTCGAAACCCTCAGCACCCACCAGGCACTGCCAGTAGATGGTTTTTGAAAGTGTGGAGCGGTAGTTCAGCTGGTTAGAATGCTGGCCTGTCACGCCGGAGGTCGCGGGTTCGAGTCCCGTCCGCTCCGCCACTCATCAGGGCCCTCGAGCAATCGGGGGCCTTGTTTTCTCCAACGACATTGCGTTGTCGGGGAAAACAGAAAGGTAAAACGCGGAGCGGTAGTTCAGCTGGTTAGAATGCTGGCCTGTCACGCCGGAGGTCGCGGGTTCGAGTCCCGTCCGCTCCGCCAGTTTCAAAAAAATCCTCGAAAAGTGTTAATTCGGGGTAGGTTTTCTTCACATCTTCGGATATGATGAGCGCCTGCAAAGTTTCAGCGCGGAGCGGTAGTTCAGCTGGTTAGAATGCTGGCCTGTCACGCCGGAGGTCGCGGGTTCGAGTCCCGTCCGCTCCGCCAACTTTTGAAAGCCCCTGGTGAAAACCAGGGGCTTTTCTTTTGCCCGCGGGGCGGGCAGTTGGGGCGTGGCGCGAAGCGGGTTACACTGCCGGGCTCGCCAATCAGGCCTTGATTTCACTCATGCTGCAGAAACTCCGCGACAAGACCTCGGGCTGGATCGTCACCGTGATCCTGGGGCTGCTGATGATTCCCTTCCTGTTCGTGATCGACAACAGCTACCTTGGTGGCGTTGGCGCACAGAACGTGGCCAAGGTGTCCGCACCGCCGACCTGGTGGCGTTCGGCTCCGGGCTGGTGGCCGATGTCGCTGCTGTGGGAGCACCACGAGATCAGTTCCAACGATTTCCGCACCCGCTTCGAGCAGGCGCGCAGCCAGGCAAGCGCGCAGCAGGGTGAAAACTTCGACCCGCGCAAGTTTGAAAGCACCGAAAGCAAGCTGGAAGTGCTGGACCAGATGATCGACGAGCAGGTCATGCGCCTGTCCGGCGAACAGGCCGGGCTGGTCATCAGCGACGCTGCCGTGCGTGAAACCATCGCCTCCATTCCGGCCTTCCTCAATCAGGAAGGCAAGTTCGATGGCACCCAGTATCGTGCGACCCTGGCGGCCGGCAACCCGCCGCGCACGCCGGCGCAGTTCGAGGCGCAGGTCCGCGAAAGCCTGCAGACCTCCATCATTCCGGCTGCGCTGCAGGGCGCGGGCTTTGTCACCGCCGCCGATGCCGACCGCCTGATGAAGCTGCTGGGCGAAACCCGCGACGTGGAACTGGCCGCGCTGCCGGAACTGCCGGCCGACACCGCCGAGGTGACCGACGCGCAGATCAAGGCCTGGTACGACGGCCACACCAAGGACTTCCGCCAGCCGGAAACCGTCAGCCTGGAATACGTGGAAATCAACGCCGCCACGCTGCCGGCAGCCACCGCCGCTGACGAAGCCACGCTGCGCAAGCGCTACGAAGACGAGAAGGCGCGCTTCGGCACCCAGGAAACCCGTCTGGCCTCGCACATTCTGTTTGCCGCCGACGCCAGCGACGCCGCTGCGATGAAGGCTGCCGAACAAAAGGCCACCGCGATTGCCGCTCAGGCCAAGGCCCCGGGCGCGGACTTCGCCGCGCTGGCCAAGGCCAACTCCGACGACACCGGCTCCAAGCAGGGCGGTGGCGATCTCGGCTGGGTGGAGCGCGGCGTGATGGTGAAGCCGTTCGAAGACGCGCTGTTTGCGATGAAGGCCGGCGAGATCTCCGGTCCGGTCAAGACCGACTTCGGCTACCACGTGCTGCAGTTGCGCGAGATCAAGCCCGGTCAGGCACGTTCGTTCGAAGAAGTGCGCGACCAGCTTGCCGCCGAGCAGCTCAAGGCCGACAGCGAAGGCAAGTTCAGCCAGCTCAGCGGCCGTCTGGTCGATGAGGTCTACAAGAATCCGTCCTCGCTGACGGCCGCGGCTGAAACCCTGAAGCTGCCGGTGCAGACCGTTGGCCCGTTCACCCGCGAAACCGCCAGTGGCATCGTGGCCAACCCGGCCGTGCTGCGTGCGGCGTTCTCCGACGTGCTGACCCAGGACGGCACGGTCAGCGACCCGATCGAAATCGCGCCGAACCACAGCGTCATGATCCGCGTCACCGAGCACAGCCCGGAGCAGGCCCTGCCGCTGGACAAGGCCCGCGACCAGGTCATTGCCGCCATCCGTGCTGACCGCACCCGTCAGGCGTCTGAGAAGGCTGCTGACGCCGTGCTGGCCAAGCTCAAGGCCGGCCAGACCCTCCAGGCCGTCGCGGCCGAAGACAAGCTGCAGGTCAGCCCGCTGCCGGGCCTGCCGCGCACCCAGCCGGTGCCGACCCCGGAAATCAACCGCGCCATCTTCGCCGCCGCACAGCCGGCCGAAGGCAAGCCGACTTACGGCAAGGTCGATGTGCAGGGTCGCTACGTGGTCTTTGCGGTGAACAAGGTCACCCCGGCCAACCTGGACGAAGTGCCCGCCGAGCAGAAGCAGCAGTTCAAGCAGCAGCTCGAACAGCTGGACGGCATGTCGGCCGCGCAGGACTTTGTGAAGAACGCCCGCAAGCGCTTCAAAGTGCAAACCGAAGAGAGCAACCTTTAACCGACACCTTCGGTGCCGATCAAAGGTTCTTCGGTTTGCCCACGCATTTCACCTTAACCCCGCGCCTGTCGGCGCGCCCCCTTCAACAAGAAGGGGGCTTTCCACCAGATGCATGTCGTAGAGCCGGGCTTGCCCGGCTGGCGCGGAAAACAAAAAGGCCCGGCATTGCCGGGCCTTCTGCATTCTTGGCCTCTGCCATCAATCCTCGACGCGCAACACCGCACCCGGCTTCAACACACTGCTGCCGGTGAGATTGTTCAACGACAACAGCGCCTTCAGCGGCATCCCATAGCGCTTGGCAATGGTCCACGCCGACTCGCCATTGCGCACCGTGTGCCGGCGCGCGCGCGGACGATCGGCCGCACTTGCCACCGTGCGCTTGGCGGCTGGCGTGTTCGGCCGGGCACTGGCGATGTCGGTCGCCGGCGCGTCCACCTGCGCCACCGCCACCGTGGTATCAACCGGCGCATGCGTGGCCGGAGCCAGCACCGTCGCCGCGCCGCTCGGACGGCCCTTGCCATTGGCCAGCGCCGGGTTCAGGCGGGCGATGCGTGCCGGGTCCAGCTGCCGCTGTGCGGCCCACTGCTGCACGCTGGTGCCGGCTGGCAGGGTATGCCCCTTCAGCACGGGCACGGTACGGTCCAGTGAGGCCATCACCGCCGGCGTGGTCTCTGCGTTTTCCAGCACACAGGCCAGTGCGTGCAGCTTTTCCACATAGGCGTAAGTGATTGGCGACAGCCCCGGCAGTTCGGCCGGGCGTGCGTTCTGTGCGTTCATGCCGGCCTTGCGCAGCGACTGCAGCACCCGGTACTCGCCGGCGTTGTAGGCCATAGTGGCCAGACGCCAGTCGCCGGCAAACATGCCGTGCAGGGTTTTCAGGTAGCGCACCGCTGCCTGGGTCGAATCGACGGCCGACAAGCGGCCGTCATAGCTGTTGCTGACCTGCACGCGATGGTTCTTGGCGGTGGTGGCGATGAACTGCCACAGTCCGGCCGGGCCCGTGCCATTGCGCGCGTTCGGCCGATAGCCGCTCTCCACGAACGGAATGAGGGCAAATTCGGTGGGCAGATCAGCGGCACGCAGTTCTTCCACCACGTAGCCGAACAGCACCAGCGCATCATCATCCTGGTTGGCCAGGCGCGATGGCGCGTGCGCGAACTGCTTCTGCCAGCGCGGGCTGGTGGCTTCGGCATCGCAGGTTGGCTCAGCCAGGCCTGCACGGAAGCTGGCGAAGATGTCCTGCCCGTTGCGTACCGAGGGTTGGGGCAGGGCGGCCGCATCAAGCGGCAGCTGGGTGATCCCGGCCACGTTCTGGGCCAGACCGGTGTTCAACGACTGGGCGCCCGCGCTGCCGGCCATGGCCATGGCCAGTCCCAGCGCGAGCGGCAGCAATCGCCGGCTCATGTTCGGAATCCGTCTTTCCAGCCACGCAGGCCGGCCAGCACATCCACTTCAGCGGTCAGTTCACGGCCCAGATGGGCGCTGACCGCGGCCTGGATGGCCGGAGTATGGGTTCGCAGGAATGGATTGCATTCCAGCTCGCTGGCCAGGGCAACCGGCAGCGTGGGGCGTTCATCGCGGCGCATGGCCAGTGCCTCCTCATGGCGTCGCGCAAGCGCGGCGTTGGCGGGGTCGACATGCCGCGCGAAGACGGCATTTGACACGGTGTACTCGTGCCCGCAGCACACCAGCAGGTGCGCGGGCAGGGACGCCAGCCGCTGCAATGAAGCCAGCAGCTGGGGCGGCGTACCTTCGAACATCCGGCCACAGCCCAGGCTGAACAACGCATCGCCACTGAAAAGATGTTCAGCCGTGTGAAAACCGATATGCGTTCGGGTGTGTCCGGGCACGGATACTACGTCGATCCCGAGCCCCAATGCCTGAACGTGTTCACCATCGCCGACCCGGCGGGTGGCCTGCGGAATGCGCGGATCGTCAGGTGCCAGCACCGCCAGGCCGGGGTGCTGCGCCTGCAGTTCGGCCACGCCGCCGATGTGATCGTTGTGGTGGTGGGTCAGCAGCACGGTGTGCGGACGCCAGCCCTGCTGCGCTGCCGCAGCCAATACAGGCGCGGCCTGACCGGGGTCGACCACGATGGCATTACCGTCTTCGGCGACCAGCGCCCAGATGTAGTTGTCCGCGAATGCGGGTAGGGCAATCAGTCGCATAGAATTGGACCATGCCCGCCGTGTCGCGCTCCCGTCAAGCTTCAGTCGCATCCTGGTTTGATACTGAACCGGCGCTGTCGTTGCGCGAACTGGAGCGCCAGCGGTTGGCGCTGGTGCTGGCCACCCGGCCGGTTACGCCTTGGCTGTGGATCGCGCCGACCCCCGCCTGGACCCAGGACCCGCTGCTGCCCGGACGCGGCCTCACCCTGCACCGGCAGCCGCCGGGTTACAGCGGTGACGCGCGCTGCGCCCTGCCGCTGCCGCTGCCCAGCGAGAGCGTCAACGCCATCGTGCTGCAGCATGTGACTGCCCGCGATGCCGAGGCGCTGATCGCCGAGTGCGAGCGGGTGCTGATGCCCGGCGGCCGGCTGTGGCTGTCCACGCTCAATCCGTTCAGCCCGTTCCGCCGCCAGTGGCGACGCCATGGACTGGTGGTGCGCACCCCGCAGCGCCTGCGCCACAGCCTGGAGCAGGCCGGTCTCAGCTGTCAGGAACTGACCTGGCTGGGCCCGATGTGGCGTGACCGCTCGCCCGACCGCAGCAGCCTGGCTCCGTTGCGCGCGGCGTGTCTGTTCACTGCAGAAAAACGAACCCTGGCCCTGCCGGGCCCCACGCCACTGCCGGTGCGCCGTTGGCACGGCACGGTGGCGACCTGATCTGGAATTGAATGAAAACCATTGAAATACACACCGACGGTTCCTGCCTGGGCAACCCCGGCCCGGGTGGCTGGGCCGCGCTGCTGCGCTACAACGCGCACGAGCGCGAACTCACCGGCGGCGAAGCGCACACCACCAACAACCGGATGGAGCTGATGGCTGCCATCTCCGGCCTGGAAGCGCTGACCGAGCCCTGCAACATCGTGCTGTACACCGACTCCCAGTACGTCCGCCAGGGCCTGACCCAGTGGATGCCCGGCTGGATCCGCAAGAACTGGAAGACTGCCGGCGGCGACCCGGTCAAGAACCGCGAACTGTGGGAGCGCCTGCATGCCGCCACCCTGCGCCACACCATCGACTGGCGTTGGGTGAAGGGCCACAACGGTGATCCGGACAACGAACGCGTGGACCAGCTGGCGCGTGATGCCGCAATCCGGATCCGCAACGGCGCGGCGGTAAACTAAGCGCATGCGTCAGATCATCCTCGACACCGAAACCACCGGCCTGGAATGGCGCAAAGGCAACCGCATCGTCGAAATCGGCTGTGTGGAACTGCTCGAGCGTCGCCCCAGCGGCAACAACTACCACCAGTACATCAAGCCTGACGTCGAGTTCGAACAGGGCGCGCAGGAAGTCACCGGCCTGACCCTGGACTTCCTGGCCGACAAGCCGGACTTCGCGCAGATCGCCGACGAGTTCCTGGCCTACATCGACGGGGCCGAGCTGATCATCCACAACGCCGCGTTTGACCTCGGCTTCCTGGATTACGAGCTGTCCCGGCTGGGTGACCACTACGGCACCATCGCCGACCGTTGCACGGTCATCGATACGCTGAAGATGGCGCGCGAGCGCTATCCCGGCCAGCGCAACTCACTGGACGCGTTGTGCAAACGACTGGGCGTGGACAACGCGCATCGCCAGCTGCACGGCGGTCTGCTGGATGCCCAGATTCTGGGCGATGTGTATATCGCCCTGACCTCCGGTCAGGAAGAGATCGGCTTTGGCAGCGCGGATGATGCCGTCAGTGGCGGCGTCCAGGCGATGGCCATCGACACCTCGCGCCTGCTGCCGCGCCCGCGCGTGGTCGCCACTGCGTCCGAGCAGGAGGCACACGAGTCGCGCCTGGCCAAGCTGCGCAAGAAGGCCGGCCACGCGATCTGGGACGGCCCGAAGGCCGAAGAAACGGCGGCCTGACGCGATCACGACCAACGGTCGTGATCTACCCGATGGCGGTAGGTCACGACCGTTGGTCGTGACCCCCGCACATCAATGGCAACGCACCAGAATCACGGTGATGTTGTCCGACCCACCCCCATCCAGCGCCGCCGCCACCAACGTATCCACGCACTCCTGCGCGCTGGCATCGTCATAGGCCAGGGTGCGGGCGATGCCGTGGTCTTCCACTTCCTCGGTGAGCCCGTCGCTGCACAGCAGCAACTGCATGCCCGGGCGCAGTTCGCCGGTGGTGGTGGCCACATTCAGGTGCGCCGGATCGGTCACCCCCAGCGCCTGGGTCACCACGTTGCGACTGGGATGGGCGCGGGCCTGCTCGGCGGTCAGGTTGCCCTGGGCCACCATTTCCTGGACTACGCTGTGGTCTTGGCTCAGCTGCGCCAGTTGCCCGTCGCGCCACAGGTAGGCCCGGCTGTCACCCACCCAGGCCACCTCGTAGCGGTTGCCCAGCACTCGCGCGGCCACGACGGTGGTGCCCATGGGCAGGGTGTCGTTGCGACGGCGTGAGGTGCGGATGATTTCTTCGTCGGCAATGCGGATGGCCTGCGCCAGCGAGGCTCCCTGGCGGATCTCGCGCACGATGGTTTCCCGCGCCAGCGCGCTGGCAATCTCGCCACAGGCGTGGCCGCCCATGCCGTCGGCCACCAGCCACAGGGCCAGTTCGCCATCACCGTAATAGGTGTCCTCGTTGAGGTCACGGCGCAGGCCGGGGTGGGTCAGGTGTCCGAATTCGATCATGGTCGGTGGGCTTGCGGCGAGAGTATTGCGGGGAATAACGGCATGATCGCGGCCCTGCGGACATCCGGCAAGCGATCGGGTCAGACGAAATTCACCTGAAGACGCGGCAAGCGCTTGCCGTCAGCGTCCGCTCCCCGTATTATTCGCGTCCCGGTTCGCCGGGACCATCTGGAGAGGTGGCAGAGCGGTTGAATGTACCTGACTCGAAATCAGGCAGGCGTTTATAGCGCCTCGGGGGTTCGAATCCCCCCCTCTCCGCCAGACACGCAAAAAGGCCACCCAATGGGTGGCCTTTTTGCGTGTCTGGCGGAGAGGGGGGGATTGCAACGGCGCTGCGCACCGTTGCCCCCGCATGCTTCCTCTCCCCGCCCCTGTCGGGGCAGCCCCTCAACAGAGGGGCTTGTTGCTTCGCTATCGTTCCACGCGACGTCCGTTAAAATGGATGTCTCCTGTATTGGATGTCCCCCATGACCGCAGAAATCCAAGTCCCCGTTTCTTTCGGCGAACTGCTCGACAAGATTTCCATCCTGCAGATCAAGTCCGAGCGGATCAGCGACGAGGCCAAGCTGGCCAATATCCGCACCGAGCTGAGCGCGCTGGAAAAAACCTGGCTGGCGCACCCGGCCGGGGTGAAGGACATCGCCAAGCTGCGTGCCGACCTCAAGGCGGTCAACGAACGCCTGTGGGACATCGAGGACAACATCCGACTGCAGGACAAGGCCCAGGATTTCGGTCCGGCCTTCATCGAGCTGGCCCGCAGCGTCTACCTGCAGAACGATGAGCGCGCCCGGATCAAGAAGGACATCAACCTGGCGCTGGGCTCGGTGTACGTGGAAGAGAAGTCATACAAGCACGTGTGATGCGTCCGGAGGGGCTTCGGCCGGGTTTCAACGCCGGTGACGTCGTCCCGGCGGTGTGCTGGCAGGCTCCGGTAAATTGTGCCGCGCTGGCGCGCGGTTGCCGGCCGGCGTCCGGCACTACCGTCGAATGGTGACCTGTCCCGATTTTCCGGCGCTGCCTACCGCCCGGAATCGGCCACATACCGCTCAAACGCGGCAATACCGTCCTCGACGGTGATCAGCTCCATTACGTCGTCGAACTCGATCTTGGTGCCCCATTTCAGTTCGGCACCGGGCTTGCCCAGGTACTTGCGGGCCGCATCGTCATAGCGATCCGCGCAGTAGCGGCGGTCCGAGTACGGGCCGCTGCGGTGCGGGTTGCTGGCCGCATGCAGCCCCAGCACCTTGGCCCCCATCGCATTGGCAATGTGCATCGGGCCCGAATCCGGGGTCATCACCAGCGCCGCGCGGGCCAGCAGGGCCGGAAGCTGCTTCAGCGTGTCCTTGCCCACCAGGTCCAGTGCCGGGGTCTGCAGCTGGGCCTGGATGGCGTCGGCCATGTTGCGCTCCAGCTCGCTGCGGCCGCCGCACAGCACCACCCGCCAGCCGCGGCTGGCCGCGTGGTTGGCCACCGCCGCATAGCGGTCGGCGTACCAGTTGCGGCGCACATGGCTGGAGCAGGGCGAGATCATCAGCACCGGGCGGCCATCGTCGTCCCACTGCGCCTGGGCCCAGTCCACTGCCGCCTGTGGTACCGCCAGGTCCCAGCTCACCTCGGTCTGCTTCAGCCCCAGCGGCTCGCAGAAGCTGCCCATCGCATCCAGTACATGGATGCCCGGGCGGTCGGCAATGCGTTCGTTGATGAAAAGCCCGTGCAGGTCCTTGGAACGGGCTTTGTCGTAGCCGATCCGGCGTCTGGCCGGGACAAATGCGGACAACACGTTGGCCCGGAAGGCGACCTGCATCTGCAGCAGCGCCTCGAAACGACCCGGCTGCAGGCTCTGGCGCAGGGCGCGCATGCCTTGCAGGCCGGTCTTCTTGTCGTAGGTGTGGAAGACCACGCCGGGCAGGCCATCGAGCAGCTTCTGGCCCACCTTGTCGATGATCCAGTGCAGTTCGGTACCCGGCAGGCCGCGCTGCAGGGTGCGCACCAGGGGTACCACATGGGTCACATCGCCCAGCGCCGACAAACGCAAAAGACACAAGGAAGAGGACGTTGGTGCCATGGTGTTGTTAGACTCGAAGGAATGGTCGCATTCGACGCCACTGAAGCGCTGACGCCCTGCCGCGATGGACGCGGTATGGGTGCCATTCTGTTCGACCGCGAACGCCTGCGGCAAGCCGACATGAGCCTGTTCGCTCCGGCGCACTGGGGCGAGCGCGCGCGACCCGTGGGAGATGGTGGCCGCGGCGGGGCCTGGTTCGTGGACGCGCCCATCGGTCATTGCGTGCTGCGGCACTATCTGCGCGGCGGCCTGGCCGCCAAGCTCAGCCGTGATCAATACCTCTGGCGCGGGGCCAACCGCACCCGCAGCTTCGCCGAGTTCCGCCTGATGCGCGCGCTGCGCGCGCAGAAGCTGCCGGTGCCGCGACCGATTGCCGCGTTCTACATGCGCGAGGGGGTGCGTTACCGTGCCGCTATTCTGATGGAACGCCTGGAAGGCGTGCGCTCGCTGGCCGACCGCGCGCTGGTGGCCGGGCGCGGCGCTCCGTGGGAAGAAACCGGCCGGCTCATTGCCCGTTTCCACCGGGCCGGGCTGGACCACGCCGACCTCAATGCCCACAACATCCTGTTCGACGCCAATGGCCACGGCTGGCTGATCGACTTCGACCGTGGCGTGCAGCGCATTCCGGCCACCGCGTGGCGCGAGCGCAATCTCAAGCGCCTGCACCGTTCGCTGATCAAGCTGCGCGGTGAGCGCAGCCATGAGGAAGTGGAAAAAGACTTCGCGCGCCTGCGTCGCGCCTACGACCTGGCCTGGAACCGGGGCTACTGATGGACTGGGCCTTGCGCTTCATGGGGGTCGGCAGCGCGTCGGCCGTGCAGCTGGGTTCGCCGATGGCGGTGATCGAGCGCGGGGGCACGCCCTGGCTGACCATCGACTGCGGCGGGGAAGGGCTGACCGCCTATCTGGCCCAGTACGGGCAGATGCCACAGGCGCTGTTTGTCACCCATGTGCACCTGGATCACGTGGCCGGCTTCGAGCGCCTGTTCGTGGATGCTTATTTCTCGCCCCAAAGGCGCGGAAAGATCCGTCTGTATGTGCCCGCCACCGTGGTGCCGCTGCTGCACAAGCGGGTAGGGGACTACCCCAATGTGCTGGCCGAAGGCGGAGCCAATTTCTGGGATGCCTTCCAGCTGATCGTGGTCGGTGACGCCTTCTGGCACGACGGCGTGCGCCTGGAAGTGTTCCCGGTGCGCCACCATTGGCCGGAAACCGCGTACGGCCTGCGTCTGCAGGGCGCGCTGGTATGGAGCGGCGATACCCGGCCGATTCCGGAAATGCTCGCCCGTTACGCCAACGACAACGAGCTGATCGCCCACGACTGCGGCCTGCACGGCAATCCATCGCACACCGGCGTGGACGATCTTGAGCGCGAGTATTCGCCTGAGCTGCAGGCACGGATGATGCTGTACCACTACGCCAGCGAAGCCGACGGTGAGTCGCTGCGCGCCCGCGGCCATCGCGTGGCCGTGCCCGGCGAATGCGTGGCGCTGGCCGTGCCGACGGCACCCACCCCGACCGCCTGAAAAAGCAGGCCCTGAAACGGGTGACGGCCCCGCCGGCTGACCTCGGCGCCCGCGTCGATCGATACCGTTGCTGCCTTCCGGCCCTGGCGGGATTTTCGATCTAGCGTCGCGAGGGGCCGACGGGGCCGCCATAGAGACGTTGCACCGAAGTGCAGTCCGCCATTCTATCACAAACAAAACCCTGAACCCTCTGTAGCCTGCCAGCTACCGCAACTTCCGGCAGCTCTCCCCATTAGCTAGAATCCACCCCACGTAGAGCGGGGCTTGCCCCGCTGCACGTAAAAACGGAGGAACGACCTCCCCCATCACGGGTATCACTGACCAGGACGGCCTGGCCCCATCAAAGGAGGCCACCATGGCCTGGATCTATCTACTCGTTGCCGGCGTTCTGGAGATCGTCTGGGCGTTTTCCATGAAGCAGTCCGAGGGCTTCAGCAAGCTCACCCCCTCGCTCATCACGTTCACCGCGATGGCCGCCAGCTTCTGGCTGCTCGCCCTGGCCATGCGCAGCCTGCCGCTGGGCACCGCCTACACCATCTGGACCGGCATCGGCGCCGTCGGCGCGTTCATCGTCGGCATCGTGTTCCTCGGCGAGCAGGTCACCGCCATGCGCATCGGTGCCGCCGTGCTGATCATCAGCGGCCTGGTCCTGATGAAGCTCTCCAGCACCTGACGGCGTTGGGGCCAAACCCGTAGAGCCACGCCTTGCGTGGCTTCGCGGTGCCGGATCTCCTGCCGGACTATTCCCGTCCGAATCCGGCCAGCCACCGGGGTGGAAAGCGCGCACACTCACGCTTCCCACCCCGAGGCCCCGGACATGAGCAACCTGCACGCCCGCTTCGCCGAACTCCACACCGCCCACGCCCTGCTGGTCCTCCCCAACGCCTGGGACGCTGGCAGCGCCCGCCTCGCCCAGGAACAGGGCGCGCAGGCCGTCGGCACCACCAGCGCCGCGATGGCGTGGTCCTGCGGCTACGCCGACGGCAGCGCCTTGCCGCGTATCTCATTGCTGCAGCGTGTTGCGGAAATCGTGCATGCCACATCGATCCCGATCACCGTCGATATCGAAGACGGCTACAGCGACGACCCGCAGCAGGTGGCGGCGTTGGCAGTTTCGCTGGCCGAACTCGGCGTAGTCGGCATCAACCTCGAAGACGGCACCGGTGCGCCTGCGTTGCTGGCTGACAAGATCGCCGCGATCCGCGCCGCGCTCGCGGGCCGCCCGTTTTTCATCAACGCGCGCACCGATGTGTATCTGCGCGGCCTTGCCGAAGGGCAGGCCGCTGTGGCCATGACCGTGGAGCGGCTGCAGGCGTATGCCGCGGCGGGTGCTGATGGTGCGTTCGTACCCGGGTTGAAGGAGCCCGGCGATATCGCGGCCGTGGTGGCAGGCATCACATTGCCCCTCAATGTCATGTGGCTGCCAGGTATCGGCACGCATGCAGAACTGCTGGCCGCCGGTGTGCGGAGACTCAGTGCTGGTCCGGCGTTGTATGCGCATGCATGGAGTGCGGTGGAGACGGCGACGCGCGCGATGTTCGACGACACGCTGGCCATGCCAGCACCCCCGCCCAGCTATGCCGCATTGAATGCACTATTTGGGTAAGGTGCGCTTCGTTGGAATTCATGCCTTACCGTGCTGATCACCGTCATCGGCAGTCGTCTGGCGAGCGACTCTACCGGTGAGGTGGCAGGTTCAGCGACATTTCCACTGCGTCCAATCCCGGGCCATGGCCGTCGGCAACCACATTGACGACGGCAAACCCCAGGCCAGCATAGAACGCCTGTACATGCTGGCTGGTGTTCAACGTCACCCGCCGCTTGCCCATCGCCTGCGCCTGTTCAATGCGTGCCAACGCGAGCGCCTTGCCGACGCCCTGACGATGCAGGCCTTGATCCACCATGCCCCAGACGAAGCCGGCGGTTTCCTCATCCAGACTGGCGAGGCCGCCGCAGGCGATGATCTGGTCGTCGCGTTCCACTACAACGTAATCGTGCGCGCGCTGTGGTTCCTGCAGGAAGCCGACGAATCCATCGCGCTCATGCGGGCCGAAGTAGCGCGGCGTGTTGCTGTCGAAGACGCGCAGGCAGTGGTCGGCGTCGTTGTGGTGGTAAGGGCGGAATATGGTCATGCAGGCATTGTGTCGTAGAGCCAGGCCCTGCGTGGCTTCGTGGTGCCGGGATCGAGCAAAGAGCAGCCACGCAGGGCGTGGCTCTACGTGGTCGAATGTGGATGCATGGTGGCCGCTTCGTTTTCCGGGGATTGCGGGGCCCATCCATGGGCCCCGCCCCTGCGCGGAGCGCAGGGGCCAGCCATTCGGCTGTCCGGATTCGCTCCCGGCGAATCCGTCGAACCCCCGTTCGGGTGTCTCGTCCGCCAGCTCTCCGCCAGACCAATAAAAAAGCCGCCCAGTGGGCGGCTTCTTCATTGATCTGGCGGAGAGAGGGGGATTCGAACCCCCGAAGCGCGGTTTAGACGCTTACACACTTTCCAGGCGTGCTCCTTCAACCACTCGGACACCTCTCCGGACCTGCGGCAAACCCGCTGCAGGGGCGCAGATTCTAGCCGGGGAATGCGTCGGGCACAAGCGTCTTCACGCAGGGCGGGGAGGGCTGGACAGGCATGGCACAATGGACGTCCCGATGAAGACGGTGGCCTGATGTCCTATCTCGTCCTTGCCCGCAAGTGGCGTCCGAAGCGTTTTGCCGAGCTGGTGGGCCAGGAACACGTGGTCCGTGCGCTCAGCAATGCGCTGGACAGCGGCCGGGTGCACCATGCGTTCCTGTTTACCGGTACCCGCGGGGTCGGCAAGACCACCATCGCGCGTATTTTCGCCAAGTCGCTGAACTGCGAACAAGGCACCAGCGCTGACCCCTGCGGCCAGTGCCCGGCCTGCCTGGACATCGATTCCGGCCGCTACATCGACCTGCTGGAAATCGACGCCGCGTCCAATACCGGTGTGGACGATGTCCGTGAGGTCATCGAAAACGCCCAGTACATGCCCTCGCGCGGCAAGTTCAAGGTCTACCTGATCGACGAAGTGCACATGCTGTCCAAGGCGGCGTTCAACGCGCTGCTGAAGACGCTGGAAGAGCCGCCTGAACACGTGAAGTTCCTGCTGGCCACCACCGACCCGCAGAAGCTGCCGGTGACGGTGCTGTCGCGCTGCCTGCAGTTCAACCTGAAGCGCCTGGACGAAGAGCAGATCCAGGGCCAGATGACCCGCATCCTGGCGGCCGAGGAGATCGAAGCCGACCCCAGCGCCATCGTGCAGTTGGCCAAGGCCGCCGACGGCAGTCTGCGTGACGGCCTGTCGCTGCTGGACCAGGCCATTGCGTATGCCGGCGGCGCGCTGCGCGACGACGTGGTGCGCACCATGCTGGGCACGGTCGACCGCACCCAGGTCGCGGCCATGCTGGATGCGCTGGCCGAAGGTGACGGCGCGCGCCTGCTGCAGGTGGTGGCGGCGCTGGCCGAGTTCTCGCCGGACTGGAGCGGGGTGCTGGAAGCGCTGGCCGAAGGCCTGCACCGCATCCAGGTGCAGCAACTGGTGCCCGGTGCCGCCGCCGATGGCGAAGGCATCGATGCAGTGGGCTTTGCCCAGCGCCTGCGCCCCGAAGTGGTGCAGCTCTGGTACCAGATGGCCCTGAGCGGCCGCCGTGACCTGTTCCTGGCCCCGAGCCCGCGCGCGGGCTTTGAAATGGCCGTGCTGCGCATGCTGGCCTTCCGCCCGGCCGCTGCGGTGCCGCCCGTTCCTCGCGATGCCGGCAACGACACGGAGGTGGTTCCGGGCCCGGGAAACGTAGCTAGCGGCGGCATTGCCGCCGCGTCGGTCGCTGCCCCTGTGGCAGCGCCGCTTGCTGCGCCAGCGCCTGTAGTGGTCCCCGACGCACCGGCCGTCGCCGAGCCGAAGGCACCGGAACCGCCGGTGCAGACCGCGCCGAAACCGTCATTACCGCCTGAACCGGCTCCCACCAACGACCCACCGCCGTGGGCGCAGGGCGGGGTAGAGGACCGCGACGAGGTCCTGGCCGCCGAAATGGCAGGTCCCGATGCGGCGATGGTGCCGCCGTGGGAAGAACCCGTACGTCCGGCCGCAGCGCCCGCGCGCCCGCAAGGCATCGCCATTGCGCCGGCACCGGTGTCTGCTCCGCCAGTCGCTGTGGCTGAACAAGCACCTGGCGAAGGCGCGGCCTTGGATTCAGCCGATGCCTGGCTGCAGCTGGTGGCGCAGAGCGAGCTCAGCGGCCCCTCGCGGCAGCTGGCCGCGCACGCGGCCTTCATCAGTTTTCAACGCGGCGTCTTGAAACTGGCGGTATCGCCCGGATTTGAGTACCTGTGTTCAGACCGCTCGTTGGCGGCCCTGACCGACGCACTGTCCGGACCGCTGGGGCTTGCCCCGCGGATCGTGATCGAGCACGGCGAGGCCGAAGCCGAGACGCTGCACCAGCGTTCGGACCGCCAGCGCGGCGAACGTCAGCAGGCGGCCGAAACCGCCTTCTTGGCCGACCCCAACGTGCAGGTGCTCATCCAACAGCACGGCGCGCGGGTAGTGGCCGATTCCATCCGTCCCATTGAAGAGTAAAGAATCATGCGCGGCAACATCGCCCAACTGATGCAACAGGCCCAGAAGATGCAGGAAAACCTGCAGAAGGCCCAGGAAGATCTGGCCAAGCTGGAAGTGACCGGCAGCGCCGGCGGCGGCATGGTCAACGTCACCCTCACCGGTGCCAAGGAGTGCCGCAAGGTGCGCATCGACCCGTCCATCCTCAGCGACGCGGAAATGCTGGAGGATCTGGTCGCGGCCGCCTTCAACGATGCCTCCAACAAGATCGACGCCGAATCCAAGACCCGCATGGGCTCGGCCACGGCCGGCATGCAGCTGCCCCCGGGCATGAAGCTGCCGTTCTAATCGTGAGCCTGCCCCTGCTCGAACAGCTGATCGACGCATTCCGCATCCTGCCGGGCGTCGGCCAGAAGACCGCCCAGCGCATGGCCTACCACGTGCTGGAGCGCGAACGCGAAGGGGCGCAGAAGCTGGCCGAGGTGCTGGCCAAGGCGATTGAACGCATTGGCCATTGCACCCAGTGCCGCGATTTCAGTGAAACCGAGGTGTGCGCGGTGTGCGCCAACAGCAGTCGCGAGCGCGCTCAGCTGTGCGTGGTGGAATCGCCGGCCGATCGGCTGGCAATTGAAAGCGCCACCGGTTTCCGCGGCGTCTACTACGTGCTGCAGGGGCGGCTTTCGCCGCTGGATGGCATTGGCCCGCGCGAACTGGGGCTGGATGCGCTGGGCACCCGGTTGCAGCAGGGCGAAGTGCAGGAGCTGATCATCGCCACCAGCGCCACTGTGGAAGGCGAGGCCACCGCGCACTACCTGGCGCAATTGGCCCGCGCGAACAACGTGCGGCCCAGTCGTCTCGCCCAGGGCCTGCCGCTGGGCGGTGAGCTGGAGTACGTTGATCGCGGCACGCTCTCGCATGCATTCGGTACCCGCACCGAAGCAACCTGACTTCCCATTGGTGACCCATGACCCAGGAAACGCTGTTCTCCAAGATCATCCGCCGCGAAATCCCCGCCACCATCGTCTACGAGGACGATGAAGTGCTGGGCTTCAAGGACATCGCGCCGCAGGCTCCGGTGCATGTGCTGTTCATTCCCAAGAACCACATCATTCCGACCCTGGATGACCTGACCGCCGAGCAGGCGCATCTGATCGGCAAGCTGGCCCTGGCCGCCGCCGGATACGCGCGCCGGGAAGGCTTCGCCGAGGATGGCTACCGCATCGTCATGAACTGCCGCGAAGACGCCGGACAGACCGTGTTCCACATCCACATGCATCTGTTGGCCGGTGCGCCGTTGGGACATTTCGGCGCGCCCGGGAAATGACCCCAAAAAAACCGCCCCGAAGGGCGGTTTTTTGTGTTCCCGGCGACGGTAGGTACCCACCGTTGGTGGGTACATGACGCGCCGTGATGCCGGTTACCACCAACCCCAACCGCGGTAGCCCCAGCCCGGACCCCAACCCGGTCCCCACGGCCCGTAGGGGTACACCGGCACCACGTCCACCTGGCGCTGTTCCGGCCACAGGTAGATCACGTCGGCCTCCAGCTTCGGCAGCTTGTAGTCGTAGTCGCCGATGCGGGTGTTCTCATAGCCGGCGATCTTGCCGATGAAGGTCACATCACGGCCGGCTTCGAACACGGCCGGGTCGTAGAAGCCGGCGCGACAGGCGACGAAGCGGCCATCGCTCGCGTCGTTGCTGGTGGTATTCGGGCGGCCGGTGCCGTTGAGCGGGCGCGACAGCAGCTGGAAGCAGGTCTGGCCCTGCCCCGGCGTGGTTTCAATGATGCGACCGCCCCAGCGCACCGGCGTGCCGACCTGCTGGGTGGCCACCGAATCGCGCGGGCTGACCACGCTGAAGGTGCCCTGCAGGGGTTTCGGCGCGGTGGCGCAGGCGGACAGCGCCAGCGAGGCGGCAAGGGGAAGCAGAAGCTTGGTGTTCATGAGGATGCTCCGGTGGACGGACGATGCCGCTGCAGGTCACGCACAAGTGATGGGTCGAGCGTAGTGCCAGCGTAGCGCGCCTGAACGAAACGCTGGCTGAGTGAAAGCAGCGCCGGGTCGGGACGCTGGTGGTGGACGCGCTGCGCCCAGTCCGTGGCGGTTTCGGCCGGTTCCCGGGCCAGGCCATGCCGCGCGTAACGCCGGCCCATTCGATGCCAGGCCCGCAGCAGCGGATCGCGCTCGCGTTCGCCCCGGGCCAGCACCCACGCCATCCAGCCTAGCGCACCGCCTGCGAAGGCAATGAAAATGGCCGCCAGCTGCGCCGGTTCCAGCCGGTCGATGCCGAGCGGGCGCAGCAGCTGCTGCTGGCGGGTGGCGTCGAAGCTGAGTACCAGGTCGTTCCAGCCCCGGCGCAGGTAGTCGGTCATCTGCCCCAGCTGGGCCCAGCGTCCCTCCAGGGTCACGTCCGCACCGCCGGCGTTCAGGCGGTCTTCCAGGGTGTCGTAGATGCGTTCTGGAGCCACCGCTGCGGTGGGGTCCACGCGCACCCAGCCGCGCTGTGGCAGCCACACCTCGGCCCAGGCGTGGGCGTCCATGCGGCGCAGCACCCAGTAATCACCGTACAGGTTGCGCTGGCCGCCGGCGAAGCCGGTGACCACGCGGGCGGGAATGCCGGCGTTGCGCATCAACACCACGAACGAAGAGCTGAAGTGCTGGCAGTAGCCAGCCTGCTGGTCGAACAGGAACTCGTCCACCGAGTCGCGGCCGGGCGGCTCGGTATCCAGGGTGTAGGCAAAGCTTGATCGCACCCAATCCAACGCACGATTGACGATGGCGGCGTCGTTGCTGCCGGCCTCGCGCCGCCATTGCCCTGCCAGCGCGGCGGTGCGGGGGTTGAGGTCCGGCGGCAGCGCCAGCAGCTGCCGGCGTTGCGAATCGCTCAGTGGCTGCAGGTAACGTTCGGCGGGCGAGGACTGCAACCGCCAGCGGGTCAGCGCGGCCAGCGGGGCGTTGCTGCGCAGGCTGTAGTTCGCGTCCAGGTGGGTGCCGTCCGGAGCCTGCAACGGCAGGTCCAGCGCCACCAGCTGGCGGCGATCGGTGGGTTCGTAGTCGATCTGGTAGTCCCAGCGCGGCGCGCCACGGGTGACCTGCGGAGGCTCCGCATATTGGGCCTGGCGATCCAGTTCCCACACCCTGCCGTCGAACCGGGTCAGCACAGGCCCCCGCCAATAGCGTTGTTCGGGAGCCGGTATTGCGCCGTTGAAGGTCACCCGCATCGCTGGCGTGTCATCTGCCATCAGGTCCAGCCACCGGTCCGGCTCCATGCGGTCCGACAGCCCCGGCTTGCCTACCGCGCGGTCAGGCAGGCCCCACAGCGGCTCGCTCAGGCGCGGGAACAACCAGAACGCGATCAACGCCAATGGCAGTCCCAGTGCCACCAGCCGACCCACGCCGCGCAGCTGCCCGCCCAGTGCCGGGCTGGGCGCTTCGCCTTCGGCCTGGGCAAGGCGCTGCAGCGTGATCAGCGCGCTCAATGCCGCCAGCACCGCCAGCACCATCGTGGTCGGGCCCTGGTCCAGCAGGAAGGCCGAGAATGGCGCGAACAATGCAAACCCCAGCAAGCTGCGCGCGTCGCGCAGGGTGCGCAGCTCACTGGACTTCAGCGCCAGCATCGCCGCCAGCAGGGCACAACCGGTATCACGACCAGGACGTGCGCCCATCTGCCAGTAGATGCCGGCCAGCATGCCCAGCACCAGCAGCAGGCGCACCGGCCCGGGCAGGACGCGTTGTCCGGCCAGCAGCGCGGTGATCAGGGCCACCACGGCGAACACGCCCCCCAGCAGCGGCGGCAGCAACAGCAACAGCGGCAGCAGCGAAAGCGCTGCGCTGAGCAGGGTCCAGCGTCGTGCCTCGGCACTCAGAATGTGGGAGGCGTGCTCAGTCATGGGGCATCAGCGCCAGTGCGCGTTGGCAGAGGTGATGATGGCTGCTGCCCTGGCCTGGACCCAGCACCGGTTGGCCGGGAAGCTTCAAGGTGTAGCGGCGTCCCTCGCGCTCGGCCAGGTCCACCCAGCGCGCCAGCCGCGCAATGCGGGTTTCGGTGGGAAGTGACTTCAACTGCCACCAGTCCAGCAGCACATCCACGCCCATCGGTTTTTCATACTCGCGCACCAGCAGGGTGTCGCGGCGCGCCGAATGCTTCCAGGCAATGCTGCGCTGGGGATCGCCAGCACGGTAAGGGCGCAGCTGGTGCAGCTCCTCGCCACTGGGATGCACGCGGGTATGCAGTGGATCGCCCGCACCGTCGGGCAGGGCAGGGGCGTGCAATTCGGGAGTGGCATACACCAGCAACGGCGTATCCGGCCACACCCAGGCCCATGCGCGGACCAGCCCCAGCGGCTGCGTGGTGGAGATGCGGATGCGCTCCAGATCCAGCCAGCCACGCTGCTGGGTGGGCAGGTCCAGATCCACTTCCACCTGGTCGCTGTCCACCAGATGGCCATGCGCGCGTGCCTCGGCATGCTGCAGAAGCAGGCCACGGCGCGGCCGCGTGTCGTTGCGCGAAAGACTCACGCGCAGGCGCAGCTGCGTGCCCGCCACCACCGGCTCGGCCGAAATGGCATCCACGCGCAGGCCTGAAAGCTGCAGATGCGCGGCGAACATGCTGGCCACTGCCACCGTGGTCAGCAGCAGGGCCAGCAGCAGGGCCGGATTGTTGTTGTAGTTCAGCGCGCCCAGCAGCATGGCCAGCAGCAGCACCGTGACGAACAGCCCGAAGCGCGTGGGCAGCACATAGATGCGGCGGCGATGCAGCCGCTGCGGCAGGGTTTCCTGCCGTCGTGGCCGTGCCATCTTCTGGATGATGCGGTCTCCCCAGCCGCGCTGCATGTCAGTCCACCGGAACCGTCTGCAGGATCGCGCGGGCCAGCGCCGGACCGTTGCCGGCTTCGGCTTCCGGCACCAGCCGGTGTCCGGCCACTGCGACGAACAGGGTCTGCACGTCTTCGGGCACCACATGGGTGCGGCCCAGCAGCAGCGCATGCGCCTTGGCCGCGCGCAGCAGGGCCAGGCCCGCGCGCGGGGACAGCCCCACGCGCACGCCGGTGTGCTGGCGGCTGCGCGCCAGCAGCGCCTGCACATAGGTAATGAGCGCTTCGCTGGCGTGCACCTGGCCCACGGCCTCGCGCAGCGTGCGCACCTGCGCTTCAGTGAGCGCGGCGGAGGTCTGTGCGATCAGGTGGCGGCGGTCGGTGCCGCGCAGCAGTTCGCGTTCCGATTCTGGGTTCGGGTAGCCAAGCGCCAGGCGCAGCAGGAAACGGTCCAGCTGCGAATCGGGCAGCGGGAAGGTACCGGAAAGATCCACCGGGTTCTGCGTGGCGATCACGAAGAACGGGTCGGGCAGGGCATGGGTCACCCCGTCCAGGGTGACCTGCTGTTCGGCCATCGCCTCCAGCAGCGCGCTCTGCGTACGCGGCGGCGCGCGGTTGATTTCATCGGCCAACAGCACGTTGGTGAACACCGGGCCGGGGTGGAACTGGAACTGGCGGCTGGCCGCTTCGTACACCGAAACGCCGAGCACATCGGCCGGCAGCAGGTCGGAGGTGAACTGCACGCGCTGGAAGCCCAGCCCCAGGCTGGACGCCATGGCATGGGCCAGGGTGGTCTTGCCCAGGCCGGGCAGGTCCTCGATCAGCAGGTGGCCACCGGACAGCAGGGCCACGAAGGCCAGCCGCACCTCATGGGATTTGCCAAGCACCAGGCCGTTGACCTGGTCCTGCGCGTTGCGAAGAGCCTGTCGCACTACATCGGTTAGCATGGCGGGCACGTGGGGCGAAGATTCCATGTTCGTCTCGTGTCGTCGATCCTCTCGATTCTATAGGCCAATGCAGGGCGAACAACGCGCACGCACCATTTTTTTGACGTTGTGGACGTTGATCACCGCGGTAAAGCTGGTGATTGCAGCGCGTCTGCCCTTGTTCGTGGACGAAGCGTTCTACTGGCAGGAAGGTCAGCACCTGGCCATGGCCTACTCGGACCTGCCCGGGTTGACCGCCTGGCTCACCCGTCTGGGCGTGGAGTTGGGGGGCGCACATGTGCTGGCGGTGCGTCTGCCGTTCCTGGCCATCGGTGCCGTGCTGCCGTGGATGGTCTCGCGCATTGCCACGCGCTGGTTCGGTGCGGTGGCGGGCTGGCAGGCCGGCAGTCTCACTTTGTTGATGCCCCTTTCTGCCACGCTGGGCATGCTGGCCGTACCCGACGTGCCGATGGCGCTGGCCGCCGTGCTGTGTCTGGATGCCGGTGCGCGGCTGCTGCGGAGTGTGGATGCGGCCGCCGCGATGAAGCTTGCGCTCGGCCTGATGATCGGTGCACTCAGCCACTACCGTTTCATCGGCGTGATCGGGGTGGGCCTGATCGCGCTGCTGGTGTTGCCACAGGGCCGGCGCATGCTGCGCGATCCGCGCGTGTGGGTGGCGCTGGCGCTGGGCGTGCTTGCATGGCTGCCGCTGCTGGCGTGGAATGCCGATAACCATGACGCAGGACTCAAATTCCAGGTGGTGGAGCGTCACCCGTGGGATTTCCAGTGGAGCGGGCTGTGGTTCCTGGTGATCCAGCCGGTGCTGGTGACCCCCATTCTGTGCGTGGCGATGTGGAAGGTGGCGCTGGCCGGCACCCGTTCCGGTGGCGGCGCGCGTGCACAGTGGCGCTACTTCGGTCTGGTCGGCGCGGTGTCCACCGTGGCGATCTTCCTGCTGGGTTTCTTCACCGACGTGGAGCGCATCAGCTTCCATTGGCCCTTGCCGGGCTACCTGGCGCTGCTGGTGGCGGTGCCGGTGGTGCTCAATGGCTGGCCGCGCTGGCTGCGCCGCACTGGCTGGTGGCTGGCCGGGGTCGGGCTGACCCTGGCCTTCGGCTACTACCTGATGGCGTCAACGCCCGCGCTGCGTGAGCAGTTGGCTGGCGACAAGTACTACCCACGCAATTTTGCCGGCTGGAAGCCGCTGGCCGACGTAGTGCGCGAGGAGCTGCGGCAGATGCCGGAAGGCACCCGCGTGCTGGCCGGCAACTTCAAGGTTGGGGCCGAGCTGGGCTTCCAGCTGCGCGACCCGCGCATTGAGGTGCTGCCGCATCCGCTCAATGACAAGCATGGCCGCACCGCGCAGCTGGTCCAGTGGGGGCTGCTGCATCAGGGCGAGCGCGGCACGCCGCTGCTGCTGGTGCTGTCGCCCAGTGACCAGCGCTATCGCGACCTGCTGGAGCGTTACCACCAGGTGTGCGAGCAGGTGGGGCCGTTGCCGCCGCCGCGCGTGGTCAGCCAGGATCACGGCTATCAGCGCTTCCTGCTGTTCCGGCTACCGGCGCAGCGCGCTGAAGGTCCGTGTGTGAGTCCGGCGATGGCCTGGATGGACACGCCGCAGTTCGGCGCGCAGGTGCAGGGCACGGTGGAAGTGCGCGGCTGGGCGTTCAAGGATGGGGTGGGGCTTTCGAAGGTCGAGCTGCTGTTGGATGGAAAGCCTGCCGGCACGGTGACCTATGGTCGTCCGTATGACATCACCGGGTTCTGGAAGATATCCAACGACCCGCAGCATCCGAATGTTGGCTTTGATGCGCAGCTGGATACGACCGGGTTGGCACCTGGCAAACATTGGTTGGGGCTGCGTCTGCACGGCAATGACGGCAGCGTCGAAACCTGGCAGGAGCAGGCGGTCATCGTGCGTTGATGAGGGTCACGACCAACGGTCGTGACCTACCTGGCGTGTCGGACGGTAGGTCATGACCGTTGGTCATGACGCCGGAAAATCAGGGCAACAGGTAACCCGCTTCCCGCAGCAACCGCGCCACCGCGATCAACGGCAACCCGATCAGCGCGGTCGGGTCGGAATTCTCGATCGCCTCGAACAAAGTGATCCCCAGCCCCTCGCACTTGAAGCTGCCCGCACAGTCCAACGGCATTTCAGCGGCCACGTAGCGCGCAATCTCATCCGACTGCAAGACGCGGAATCGCACCGTGGTCAAATCACAGGCTTCCAGCACCCGTCCATCGCACTGCAGGCTCACCGCCGTATGGAAGGCCACCGACTGGCCGGACATCGCCGCCAGCTGGGCCTGGGCGGCCTCCACCGTGCCGGGCTTGCCCAGCGGGGCCCCGTTCAGCTCCGCCACCTGGTCGGACCCGATCACCCAGCGGCCCGGGTGGCGGACGGCGACCTCTGCCGCCTTGGCCCGGGCCAGGCGCACCGCAAGCGCGGCGGGCGCTTCGCCCGGGGCAGGGGTCTCGTCCACGTCCGGGCGGGCTGTTTCCAGGGGCAGGCCCAGGCGTTCCAGCAGTTCGCGGCGGTATCGGGAGGTAGAGGCAAGCAGCAGCGGGTTCATGCGATAATCCTATCCCACACGGGCCCGGCAGCCCGGGCATTTGACAACCGCTATCGCGGTCCTTAACATTCAGCGGCTTATGTCCGCGAACGTGCCCGAATTGCTGGATGCCTGGAAGATGGTCGCAGCGCGCAGGCGCTTCGAAGGCCAGGTCAACCTGGCTGACCTGACCCGCCTGCAAGGCCTTGTTGCCGATACCGAAGGAACGTGCACCTATGCACTGGAATTCGCTCGCGATGAGATCGTGCGGGTATCCTATGTGGAACTGACTCTCTCCACCGAGCTGCCGCTGACCTGTCAGCGCAGCATGCAGCGATTCCTGTTGCCGGTGAATGTGGTGCAGCGTCTTGGCCTGGTCCGCGACGAAGCTGAAGAAGCTTCGCTGCCGGAAGAGTACGAAGCGCTGCTGGTGCCCGAGGATGGCGAACTGCGTCCGCTGGACCTGGTCGAGGACGAACTGGTCCTGGCTGTCCCGGTGGTGCCGCTGTCGCCCGATGGTGAAGCGGTTGACCGTGACTGGGCACCGACCGAAGAAGAAACAAGCAAGGCCAATCCGTTCGCGGCGTTGGCGGCGCTGAAGAAACAATAGCAGCCGGTTGTCGTCGGCGGCTGCGGCGAAAGCGAAGACTGTGCTGGGCGCTGGCGTCCTGTGCGACGAAACGACGAAGCAAAACGAACCGAGTTTGGAGCAATCCCATGGCTGTGCAGAAATCCCGTGTTACCCCGTCCCGCCGCGGCCAGCGCCGTTCGCATGACGCCCTGAGCGCCAAGCAGCTGTCGACCGACCCGACCACCGGCGAAGTGCATCTGCGTCACCACATCACTGCTGACGGTTTCTACCGTGGCAAGAAGGTGATCACGACCAAGTCGAACTCGGTCGTCGAAGAAGATTGATCAGTGTGAAGGCCGCTGCCCGGTCGGGCGGCGGCCTTTGCCCTTTCTTCCAGGCCGCGTTGCGGCCGCGTTTCAGGAATTGCAATGAGCAAGCGGATCTACTCGAGGATCGCGGGCACCGGTAGTTATTTGCCCGAAAAAGTGCTGACCAACCAGGATCTGGAGAAATTGGTCGACACCAGCGATGAGTGGATTCAAACGCGCACCGGTATTCGCGAACGGCACATTGCCGCCGACAGCGAAACCACCAGCGACCTCGGCTACCACGCCGCGGTGCGTGCGTTGGAGGCCGCCGGTATCGAGGCCTCGCAGCTCGACATGATCGTGGTGGGTACGACCACCCCTGATCTGATTTTCCCGTCCACCGCGTGCCTGATCCAGGCCAAGCTCGGTGCGAGCGGTTGCCCTGCCTTTGATGTGAACGCTGCCTGCTCGGGCTTCGTGTTCGCGCTGAGCGTGGCTGACAAATTCATCCGTTCCGGTGACGCCCGCCATGTGCTGGTGATCGGTGCGGAAACCCTGACCCGTATTGTTGACTGGAACGACCGCACCACCTGCGTGCTGTTCGGCGACGGCGCGGGCGCAGTGGTGCTGAAGGCCGATGAAGACACCGGCATTCTCAGTACCCACCTGCATTCCGATGGCAGCAAGAAGGAACTGCTGTGGAACCCGGTTGGTGTTTCCAGCGGCTTCGGCGAGGGTGAAAACGCCCGCGGCGCGATCCTGATGAAGGGCAACGACGTCTTCAAGTACGCCGTCAAGGCGCTGGACTCGGTCGTGGACGAAACTCTGGATGCCAACGGCCTGGACAAGAGCGACCTGGACTGGCTGATTCCGCACCAGGCCAACCTGCGCATCATTGAAGCCACTGCCAAGCGCCTGGACATGTCCATGGACCAGGTGGTGGTCACCGTCGACAAGCACGGCAATACCTCGTCGGCCTCGGTGCCGCTGGCGCTGGACGCCGCGGTGCGCTCCGGCCGCGTGCAGCGCGGTCAGCTGCTGCTGCTGGAAGCCTTCGGTGGCGGCTTCACGTGGGGTTCGGCTCTGCTGCGTTATTAATGCGTTAAGACGGCGTGTCGACCAACGGTCGACACCTACCCGCGCCGGTGGCGCACGACCGTTGGTCGTGCGGCCTTCGATTCGGCCCCGTTTGGGGCCGTTCGCATTTCTGGAGACATCGCATGGTCGAGCCCATTGTCATTGAAGGGCAGCGCGCCTGGTTGAAGCAGTACGGCGAAGGCAGTCGCGCCGTCGCGCTGGGCCTGCTGCGCTTCATCGCCAACCGCTTCCAGCTGGACGCGCTGCGTCCGCCGCCGCACCGGGGAGGTGATGCTGCCCGCGAAACCGAAGCGCGTCGCCTCGCCGAACTGCTGGCCCAGGGCGTCAATGTGCCGCACGTGATCGGCAGCGGCCATGCCGCGCTGGTGCTGGGCGACAACGGCAGCTCGTTCAATACCTGCCTGCGACAGGCCGACGATGCCGGCCGCGACGTCCTGGTGGCTGCGGCCATGCAGGCCATTGCTGCCGCCCACCGCAGCGGGGCCTATTTCGGCCAGCCCCTGCCGCGCAACCTGACCTGGGACGGGCAGAACATCGGCTTCATCGACTTCGAGGAAGACCCGCTGGAAGTAATGGACCTGGCCCAGGCCCAGGCCCGCGACTGGCTGATGTTCGGCTACGGCGTGGCCAAGTATTACGAGCATCGGCCCGAGCGCCTGCAGGAACTGATGGCCCAGGCCATGGACGGGGTGGACAGCCCGGTGCTGGCACACGCTCACGCGGTTTCCGGCCGGCTGCAGCGGTTGGCCCGCTACAGCCTGAAAATGGGACGGTCGGCGCGCGCGCTGGCCCACGCCATTCTGATCGTGCACGGGGCCACCACGCTGGGCATGGTGATGCTGCTGGCCATCTGCGTGGACTTCTTCGCCGACGGCGAACTGGACGTCCTGCAGCTGTTCGTCTGACCGTCCACATACGCGCCAGTACAGACGAAGGCGGCTAAACCCCCTTATCATTCGCCGTTCGATTTTTGCAGGCGGACCCCCGCGTGACCGATTCCACTCTCGCTTTCGTGTTCCCCGGCCAGGGCTCCCAGTCGCTGGGCATGCTGGCCGAGCTCTCCGAACTGCACCCGCAGGTTCGTGAAGCCTTCACCGAAGCCTCTGACGGTGCCGGCGTGGACCTCTGGGCCCTGTCCCAGGGCGGTCCGGAAGAAATGCTCAACCGCACCGAGTACACCCAGCCTGCGCTGCTGGCCGCCAGCATTGGCGTGTGGCGTGCGTGGCAGGCGGTCGGTGGTGCCCAGCCGGCCGTGCTGGCCGGCCACAGCCTGGGCGAGTACACCGCGCTGGTGGCCGCCGGTGCGCTGACCCTGCGCGACGGTGCCCACCTGGTGCGCCTGCGCGGTCAGCTGATGCAGGACGCGGCCCCGGCCGGCGTCGGTGCCATGGCCGCCGTGCTGGGTGCTGAAGACGCGCTGGTGCTGGAAGTCTGTGAACAGGCTGCCGGCAGCCAGGTCGTGGTGCCCGCCAACTACAACTCGCCCGGCCAGATCGTGATCGGCGGCGACGCCGCGGCGGTTGACCGCGCGCTGGCGCTGCTGGCCGAGAAGGGCGTGCGCAAGGCGGTCAAGCTGGCCGTCAGCGTGCCCTCGCACACCCCGCTGATGCGCGAAGCCGCCAACCGCCTGGCCGAAACCATGGCCGGCCTGCAGTGGCAGGCTCCGGCGCTGCCGGTGGTGCAGAACGTGGACGCGCGCGTGCATGACGGCGTGGACGCCATCCGCCAGGCCCTGGTGCAGCAGCTGTACCAGCCGGTGCAGTGGACCGGCTGCGTGCAGGCGCTGGCCGCCCGTGGCGTCACCCGCGTGGCCGAGTGCGGCCCCGGCAAGGTGCTCACTGGATTGATCAAGCGCATCGACAAGGGCCTTGACGCACGTACCCTGTCCACCCCGGCCGACTTTGAAACCGCTCGCGAAACCTGGGCCGCCTGAGCCCCACGTCTTTCAAGGAAACAGATTCATGAGCAAGCCCCTGCAGGGTGAAATCGCACTGGTCACCGGCGCCAGCCGTGGCATCGGTGCGGCCATTGCCGACACGCTGGCCGCCCAGGGTGCCACGGTCATCGGCACCGCCACCACCGAATCCGGCGCGGCCGCGATTGGCGAGCGTCTGGCCGCACTGGGTGGCCACGGCCGTGCGCTGAACGTCACCGACGCCGCTGCGCTTGAAGCCGTGCTGGATGCCATCACCAAGGAATTCGGCCCGATCTCCATCCTCGTCAACAATGCCGGCATCACCCGCGACAACCTGCTGATGCGCATGAAGGAAGAGGACTGGCAGGCCATTCTCGACACCAACCTGACCAGCGTGTATCGCACCTCCAAGGCGGTGATGCGCGGCATGATGAAGGCGCGCAAGGGCCGCATCATCAACATCGCTTCGGTGATCGGTGTCACCGGCAACGCCGGGCAGGCCAATTACGCCGCCGCCAAGGCCGGCATCATTGCTTTCTCCAAGTCGCTGGCCAAGGAAATCGGTTCGCGCAACATCACCGTCAATGTGGTCGCCCCCGGCTTCATCGACACCGACATGACCAAGGCCCTGCCGGAAGAGCAGCGCACCGGTCTGGTCAAAAGCATCGCGCTGGAACGCCTCGGCGAGCCGGCTGATATCGCCAACGCGGTGGCGTTCCTGGCCGGCCCTTCGGCCAGCTACATCACCGGCGAAACCCTCCATGTGAACGGCGGCATGTACATGCCGTAAGCATGTGGCGCAGGGACTGCGCCGCAAGTGGTTGATCCATTTGGCCTTTTGCTGCAAATGCATGGGCCACGCGGTTTCCACTACACTATCCCACGGCCATCACTCCCTGATGGCAATACTTTGAACCACTACTCCATCTGGAGCGATATCCAATGAGCACCATCGAAGAACGCGTCAAGAAAATCGTCGTCGAACAGCTTGGCGTCAAGGAAGAAGAAGTCACCAACAGCGCATCGTTCGTCGATGACCTGGGCGCTGACTCGCTGGACACCGTTGAGCTGGTGATGGCGCTGGAAGAAGAATTCGAGTGCGAGATCCCGGACGAAGAAGCCGAAAAGATCAGCACCGTGCAGGCTGCCATCGACTACATCAAGGCCCACGTCAAGGCCTGATGTCAGCCGGCTGATGCGCGTGTGTGGTTTTCCACCACGCGCAACGGCACCCCCATGGGGCCGCACTTGCGGCCCTGTGTATTTGTAAGCGTCAGGAGAATCTGAAATGAAGCGTCGCGTCGTCGTTACCGGCATGGGCATGGTCTCGCCGTTGGGCAATGATCTGGCCACCAGTTGGAAGGGCATTACCGAAGGCCGTTCCGGCATCGGTCCGCTGACCAATGTTTCAGACGCCTACCTGGAGCGTTTCACCACCAAGATTGCAGGTGAGGTCAAGGGCTTTGACATCACCGCCGACAACGAACAGTTCGGCAAATTCCGGGTCAGCGGCAAAGATGCCAAGAAGATGGACCCGTTCATTCATTACGGCCTGGGCGCTTCGTTCATGGCCCTGCACGATTCCGGCCTGGAGATCACCGACGCCAATGCCGAGCGCATCGGCGCGATCGTCGGTGCCGGCATCGGCGGCCTGCTCGGCATTGAAGAGCAGACCATCGAATTCCATGAGGGCAAGAAGATCTCGCCCTTCTATGTGCCCAAGACCATCATCAACATGCTGCCGGGCCAGCTGAGCATCATCACCGGCCTGAAGGGTCCGTCCTTCTCCGCCGTGTCGGCCTGCGCCACCTCGAATCATTCCATCGGCACCGCCATGCGCATGATCCAGTACGGCGATGCGGACGTGATGGTGGTCGGCGGTGCCGAGCGTGGCTCGTCGCCGACCGCCCTGGGCGGCTTCTGCGCGATGAAGGCCATGAGCACCCGCAACGATGCCCCGGAACAGGCTTCGCGCCCGTGGGACAAGGACCGCGACGGCTTCGTGCTGGGTGACGGTGCCGGCATCCTGATTCTGGAAGAGTACGAACACGCCAAGGCGCGTGGCGCGAAGATCTACTGCGAGCTCGCCGGCTTCGGTGCCAGCTCCGACGCGTACCACATGACCGCGCCCAGCGAGAACGGTGAAGGTGCCGCGCGCTGCATGACGATGGCACTGAAGGACGCCGGCGTCACCCCGGACCAGGTCGGTTACCTCAACGCACACGGCACCTCCACGCCGCTGGGCGACCTGGGCGAAACCATGGCCATGAAGACCGCTTTTGGCGACCACGCCTACAAGATGATGGTCAGCTCCACCAAGAGCATGACCGGCCACCTGCTCGGCGCTGCCGGCGGCGTGGAAGCCATCTTCTCGGTGCTCGCCATCCGCGACAACATCATTCCGCCGACCATCAACCTGGAACAGCCGGGCGAAGGCTGCGACCTGGACTACGTGCCGAACGTGGCCCGCGAAGCGACCGTCGACGTGGTCATGTCGAACGGCTTCGGCTTCGGCGGCACCAACGGCACGCTGGTGTTCAAGCGCGTCTGAGGTTTTCCGCGTAACGTGTCTCACCACACCCGGGCCGCCTTTTTGGGCGGCCTTGGTGCATCTGGCCTTCGCGCATCCACGGTCCTTCCCATGTTCCAAACCCGCCCGCTACCGTCGACCACCGACCTCCCATCCCTGCAACGCGTGGCCCCCGACCGCTACCCGCTGCTGATGGAATCCACCGCGTCCGGCACCGCCCAGGGCCGCTGGGACCTGCTGCTCATGGCCAGCGGCCCCTCGCTGGCCCTGCATGCCGACGGCGTGGTCCGCGACGAATCCGGCACCGCCCAAGCAGGCCGCTTCCTGCAGGTCCTCGACGCCCACTGGCAGGCCACCCGCCTGCCGCGCGAAGAAACCGGATTGCCATTCCGTGGCGGCTGGGCGCTGATGCTCGACTACGAGCTGGCCGGGCAGATTGAAACCGTGCTGGCGCTGCCCACCCGCGCCGACGGCCTGCCGTCCGCCTTGGCTCTGCGCTGCCCTGCAGGCGTGCTGCACGACCGCGTGCTGGGCCAGTACCACGCCGTGTGCGAAACCGGCAGCGAGGCGCTGCTGGACACCCTGCTGACCGACCTGCAGGCCGCCCAGGCGCAGCCCGCGCTGCCGGCCTGGCAGCCGCCGCAGCGGATGGACGAAGACGCCCCTGCGCGCTTTACCGACGGCGTGGAAAAGGTCATCGACTATCTACGCGCCGGCGACGTGTTCCAGGTGAACCTGTCGCGCCGCTGGGTCGCGCAGTTCAGCGAAGCTCTGGATCCGCACGCCCTGTACGCCCAGCTGCGGGTCGCCAATCCCGCACCGTTTGCCGGCCTGTTCATCGCGCAGGGCAGGGCGGTGGTCAGCTCCTCGCCCGAGCGCCTCGTGTCCGTGCACGGCGACGACGTGCAGACCCGCCCCATCGCCGGCACCCGCCCGCGCTTTGAAGGCGACGACGATGCCGAGCGCATCCGCGAGCTGGTCGGCCACCCCAAGGAGCGCGCCGAGCACGTGATGCTCATTGATCTGGAGCGCAACGACCTCGGCCGCATCTGCAGCCCCGGCAGCGTCGAAGTGGATGAACTGATGAGCGTGGAAAGCTATGCGCACGTACACCACATCGTCAGCAACGTGCGCGGCCGCCTGCTGCCCGGCACCACGCCCGGGCAGGTGATTGCCGCCACCTTCCCCGGCGGCACCATCACCGGCTGCCCCAAGGTGCGCTGCATGCAGATCATCGCCGAGCTCGAGCAGACCGCGCGCGGTGCCTACACCGGCGCATTCGGCTGGCTGAACCGTGACGGCGACCTCGACCTGAACATCCTCATCCGCACTGCCGAAGTAAACGGCCCCCACGCCGCCTTCCGCACCGGTGCCGGCATCGTCGTCGATTCAGATCCCGCCAAGGAACTCGACGAAACCCGCGCCAAAGCCCGCGGCCTGATGCGCGCGCTGGGCCGCAACGACTGACACATCGCATCCCTGTATCCTGTACGACGTGCTCCCACGCATGCCCGGGCCGCTCAAAACGCCGGACATGCTCGGGCACCCGACTGCCGAACGCACCCGGCCGAATGAATCGCCGGGAATGCCCCGTAGAGCCGGGCTTGCCCGGCTGCCCGGAAAAACCGAACCACCCGTAACAACCGAACCAAGCGCAAAAGGACCCCCATGGCAGGTGCAAAACGAGGTTGTCTAGCCGTCCTGACCGGGCTTGCACTGATCGCCGTCCTCCTGGCCGCCGCCGGCCTCTGGTTCTGGAACAACCAATCCAGCTTCGCCGACGAACCCATCACCCCCGACCAACCGGCGGTCATCATCGCCCCCGGCGACGGCCTCAACACCGTCGTACGCAAGCTGCGCGAGGTCGGCGTTGAGGAAGGCACCGACACCCAGTGGCAGCTGCTCGCGCGCCAGCTCGACGCCGCCGGCAAACTCAAAGTCGGCGAATACGCCCTCGACAACACCCTCACCCCGCGCGAACTGCTCACCCGCATGCGCCAGGGCCGCGTCGTGCAACACCGCGTCACCATCGTCGAAGGCTGGAACATCCGCCAGCTGCGCGCCGCGCTCAAGCGCGCTGATCCGCTGGTACACACCACCGACGACCTCAGCGACAGCGAGCTGATGGCCAAGCTCGGCTTCCCCGGCCAGCACCCCGAAGGCCGCTTCCTGCCGGAAACCTACGTCTACCAGCGCGGCGACACCGACGTCGACGTGCTCAAACGCGCCCACGCCGCGATGGAAAAGGAGCTGACCGCCGCCTGGGACAGCCGCAGCGATGACCTGCCGCTCAACACCCCGTACGAGCTGCTCACCCTGGCCTCCATCATCGAAAAAGAAACCGCGCTGGCCAGCGAGCGCCCGCAGATTGCCGGCGTGTTCGCGCGCCGCCTGAAGATGGGCATGCGCCTGCAGACCGACCCCACCGTCATCTACGGCATCGGCAGCAGCTACGACGGCAACATCCGCAAACGCGACCTCACCACCGACACGCCGTACAACACCTACACCCGCGCTGGCCTGACCCCGACGCCGATCGCCATGCCCGGCCGCGACGCGCTGCATGCCGCCGCGCAGCCTGCGCCCGGCAACGCGCTGTACTTCGTCGCCGTCGGCGATGGCAGCGGCGCACATGTGTTCTCGGCCACCTACGCCGACCACAACACCGCCGTCGCCCGTTACCTGCAGCAGCTGCGCCAGCAGCGTGCGCAGCAGCAGGCACAGCCGCAATGAGTACTGATCTGCACCGCCACCCGCATTTCATCAGCCTGGAAGGCGGGGAGGGCGCGGGCAAGACCACCGCGCTCAACGCCATCCGTCAGGCGCTGGAAGCACACGGCCACCGCGTGCTGCTTACCCGTGAGCCCGGCGGCACACCGCTGGCCGAGCGCATCCGCGCGCTGGTGCTGACCCCGGACCCCGAGATCGCCGCCGAGCCGCTGAGTGCCGAGGCCGAGCTGCTGCTGGTGTTCGCCGGCCGCGCCCAGCACGTGCGCCAGGTCGTGCAGCCCGCACTCGCCCAGGGCACCTATGTCCTGAGCGACCGCTTCACCGATTCCAGCTACGCCTACCAGGGGGGCGGGCGCGGGCTCGATCCCACCTTCATCGCCGAGCTGGAGCGCCGTACCGTGGGCCTGCAGCCCGGCCTGACCCTGCTGCTGGACGTGGATGTGGCCGTCGGCCGCGCCCGCGCCAGCGGCCGCGGCGAAGGCCCGGACCGCATCGAGCGCGAGCAGGACGACTTCTTCCAGCGCGTGCGCAACGTGTTCCGCCAGCGCGCCGCCGGCGAGCCGGAGCGCTTCCGCGTCATCGACGCCAGCCAGGACCAGGCCGGCGTCGCCGCCCAGGTGGTGGCTGCCATCGACGCCTACCTCACCAAGGAGGGCGGCAATGGCTGAGTTCTCGCCCTGGCAGCAGCGTGCCTATGACCAGACCGTGGCCGCGCTCGACGCCGGCCGCCTCGGCCATGGCCTGTTGATCTGCGGCCCGGCCGGGCTCGGCAAGGCCGAGGTGGCCCTGCAGCTGGCAAAGCACGTGCTGGAGCGCGGCGAGCCCGCCGCTGCCCAGCGCGCTGCCCAGCTGATTGCCGCCGGCACCCACCCGGACCTGCAGCGGGTGTCGTTCATTCCGAACAAGACCGGTGACAAGCTGCGCACCGAGATCGTGATCGAGCAGATCCGCGAGATCTCGCAGAAGCTGGCGCTGACCCCGCAGTACGGCGTGGCCCAGGTGGTCATCGTCGACCCGGCCGACGCCATCAACCGCGCCGCCTGCAACGCGCTGCTCAAGACCCTGGAAGAGCCGCAGCCCGGCCGCTACCTGTGGCTGATCAGCAGCGACCCCGCGCGCCTGCCGGCCACCGTGCGCAGCCGCTGCCAGCGCCTGGAATTCAAGCTGCCGCCGCGCGAGGAAGCGCTGGCCTGGCTGCAGGCCCAGGGCCACAGCGAAGCCAGCGCCCGCGAAGCCCTGGATGCCGCCCGCGGCCACCCCGGGCTGGCCGACGACTGGCTGAAAAACGACGGCCTGACGCTGCGCCGGCAGGTCGCCAGCGACCTGGAAGCCCTGGTCGCCGGCCGCAGCAGCGCGGTGGAGCTGGCCCAGCGCTGGTGCGCCGACGAGCACGCCGCGCTGCGCCTGCGCTTCGCCGCAGACCTCGCATTGGCACAAGCCACCGGTGGTGGCTTGACCGATGCGGAGCGATTGCACAAGCTGGGGGCCTGGTTCGACGCCGCCAACCGTACCCGCGATCTGCTGCGCACTACCGTGCGTGCCGACCTGGCGGTGGTGGAATTGTTGTTGGCCTGGAACAAGGTCAACGAGCGGCACGCAAAGGGGAATAGATAAATGAGCGCCACCAACGCCCGCCAGGGCATCCTGTCGCTGGCCGTCAAGGACAAGGCGTCGCTGTACAGCGCCTACATGCCGTTCATCAAGAACGGCGGCATCTTCGTGCCCACGCCCAAGCGTTACTTCCTGGGCGACGAGGTCTTCCTGCTGCTGACCCTGCCCGACAGCAGCGAGCGCCTGCCCGTGGCCGGCAAAGTGGTGTGGGTGACCCCGGCCGGAGCCCAGGGCAACCGCGCCGCCGGCATCGGCGTGCAGCTGGCCGACGGCCAGGAAGGCGAGAACGTGCGCAACAAGATCGAGACCGCACTGGCCGGCACGCTGAACTCGGACAAGCCCACGCACACGATGTGAAGACGATTGTAAAAAAGCGTTGACGGGTTCGAAATCCGCCCTATAATGAGCGGCTCAGCAACACACCGGGCGGTTAGCTCAGCGGTAGAGCATTGCCTTCACACGGCAAGGGTCACAGGTTCGATCCCTGTACCGCCCACCATGTTGCGGAAACTAAGAAAGCCGACCTTCTGGGTCGGCTTTTTTGTTGGCGACACTACAATTGCTAGGCCCCCGCCAAAGGGCTGATGACTTTCGAAATCGCGCCTTACTATCAGAGGTCCCCACAATGAGGGGGTGGCCTCGCGCCAAGGCAAGTGAACGTATATCACCCGCGGCGCACAAACGAGCGGTGTTGTAAGTCTGGCAGCAGCACGGCTATCTCTCTTGCCTCTTGTAAAAAAGTCATGCTGATCTAACAACCTTCAATGCGTCCGGCCATGAGGTTTGAGACTCTATATGCGTACGTATGAGTCCACGATTTGACGCAATTACGTTCGGCCACCGATTTGACCAAGAGCTGTATGCATGCCACGAGTAGCCAACGTAGTAGTCGCTTCTCATCGTCGTCATCGAATGCAGCGCTGCGGCGAGATATGTACTCTCGATCGACGTCCCTTTCAACTCTAGAATGCTCGCAATGTACGCGAGCCAGCGAGCTAGATGGGCGTACTGGTTCCATGCGCCGTTCTCTTGGGTGAGGGCGATCTTTGTACTTATGACCTTGCCAAGCATTTTAACGACGCGATCGTCGTTGATGCTAAGGCCGATGGCGGCGATGGATGCAACTATCTCAAAGAAAGAGGTCTCAATCCTGAGATATTCGCGCGTAAACTCGAAACTATTGAATATGACATTCCTTATGTCATTCACTGATCCCTGCAGGCGCCTCTCCGCCTCTGGCATCTGCAGATTGAGCAACTGAAAGAAGCTGTGAACCTCGGTGTTGTCTAAAACTCTAATTCCATAGCAATGCGCGTAGTAATCCTTAATATGCTGTGTGATTGGTGATCGTGATATCAAAAAGATGTTGGAGCTGATGGAGTGACTTCTCGAGAAGCCCTTGTAGCTACTGAGGATTGCCTTCAGATTTGTGTCGCCAAGTGAATAGCCTAGAATTACGACCGTGTTTTCATGTAAAAGGGTGCTTAGCTTTCTGGAGAAATACGACTCTCCGTTGATGAAGCGGAAATAGTCGTCAGAGGTTACGACCATGTTTGATGGGCTGTCGACCGACCCATGAACATGATAGACCTCAACTCGAGCTTGGGATCTCGGGATGGGAAGGCCTGGTGTGATTGAGTGACATGCTGCGGGAGTGGCTAGCTCTTCAAGAAGCTTGTCATAATTTGTAGTAACTACTTTCACCGACTTTGTCGACAAAAAGCTGGTGATCGCAGAATTGTCGCCACTGACCGATAGGCTCGCTATCTGAGCTGCAATTTCATCATGAATGCTCTTTCCGGATTTCACTAACTCGATGGAAATTACTTGTGCGGCTTCGTCCAGCGCGAGAACTCCATGGGTCCCGGCTGGAAACAGGGCCGTCTTTAAGGTCGTCGGATCCGGTGCAAGTGCACACACTGATTCCAGCAAGCCTTGCCAGCTCGGAGCGCTGTTGCCGCTGACCGCTTTGGAAAAGCCTGTTCCGGTGAAAAGACAAAGTCGATCAGATGCGGCGGCGTAGGCGATCTCGAAGTAGTCGCTCATGCGCTCATTTGCTCCCTAAGTAAGGCGCGATGTGATTTTGCGGAGAGATGGGGCAATCCATGGGTAGCTAGGCGAACACAAATACATTTGACAGCCACTTGCGTGGCGAGCCAGCTAGAGCTCCGAGTGTATCCAATCGCGAGGCGAAGTGGCATCTCCGTCTGTTGGGAGATCGGGTATCCGCCGTTTAGCCCTTTGGACCTGCGGGCTGCCGGAGAATGTGCAGTCGAGAAAAAACAGTGGGGAGAGTTGGAATTCCTGGCGGAAATAATCAGTCGGGATTGACTGACAGCCCATCTTGTCTAAGGATTGGTCATCAACCACCTTTGGAACAGTAATGCATCCGTTCTCTGACCTTGCAGCTCGATGTGCGGCGATGTCAATGAGTAGTACAGATGATGCTAGGCAGAGCGTGCTCGCTTTGCTGCAGGAGTCTGGTAGTGCGGTGCTGGTAAAAGCACTGCAGGCGGTAGAGCTGCAGCGTGCGATGATGGCCGTCGGGTTGGTGTCAATGTTTGAGGCGGCGCTTCAGGCGGCGCTAGGCGAAGAAAATGGATTTGGTGCAGCTCGCAAACTGTTGCGAGAGGGTGGGCATGAGAGGATTGAAGGGGATTTTGCAGACATCATTCGCGCTATTAATGTCCTTAAGCATGGTGCTGGGCGAAGTCATGATGAACTTTTGGCTAGGCGAATGATGCTTCCGTTTAAAGTTCGGACTGAGAGTGAATGTTTCGAAGAAGGAGATGTTTCTGAGTTGATTTTTCTCGTAAAGGTAGATGATGAATTCTTCCAGTATTGCGCAAGTGCTGTCGCTGAAGTGGCGGCCATAGTTCGAGCCTTGAAGCCTGAGGCCATCCTGTGATGCGTCATTTAGGACATCCCCTTCTGTCTCTATCTATGAATCGTGGCCCTTGGGCGGTTGTTGAATGTTCTCGCGGATGAGAAGAGGGGGCATGGTATCCGCTCATGCTTGAGAACCGGGTGATGCCTTGACTCCCCCTCGATTGACCACGAAACTCGCCTTGCCATTTCGAATGGCATGAACGAGATTGAATAATGGGCAGGAACGGATCGGAGATCCTTGCCTTGATCAATTAAGATTTCGAGGATCGTGAAGGGAAGTCTATCGCCAAGGCGTCACCCACTTGAATTTTTGGATCTCGCTATGTCTAAAATGTGGCTAACTACGCATTGCGCGAAATGCACAGTCCGCCGTCTAGGAGCCGCGCTTATGACTAGCGCGACGTCTTCATGTTTCGGAGGATGAGGCAGTGTTCCTGCCACTCAATCGCCAGGGCGGTGTGCACGCATCGCGAATTGTGCACACCGCCGATCAGCAGCCTTAGGTCTTCAATCGGAAGGATTCATGTGCCGCAGGATGATGCAGTCCTTCTTCCATTCGATAGCCAGCCGACTGCCGACCTCCCACCCAACCCGAGTCATCCACATACCGCGTAGCCAGAGACTCGGAATGCGATTGCTAGCCAGGTTTCGCTTGCCAGTTGGGTCTTGAATTGCGACGACGCGCAGCGTCTCCGGCTTGGTGAAGTACAGCCGGCCGCCCTTGGGCTTCTTGTCGGAATTGTCGTTGTTCGATGAATCTGTCATGTGATACCTCATTGAGTGAAGTCTCCATCGCCGAAATGACGATGGAGTCGGGAGGTTGATATCCGCGCGAACGACGGCATGACGTATTCCCCGGGGGTGTTCTATTTCGCCACCCTCCCGACGTTTAGCGCCTCACTCTTGAATCGTTCGCGGAGATATCAGCTCCTTGGGTCACACTCTGCACAACGGATCGTGCGATCTGAAAACCGCACTTTTGCAACGATACGTGACGACGGAAGTCCGACGCCACCGAGGCGACGCAATCGAGCCGGAATCCATCGCAGTAGCTCCTGTTTTGCGATGTGGGTCACGCCGGTTCGCGTCTGCGTCATAGACTCGTCGCAAAGAACTTGCCATCCGCGACAGCGGACCAGTTTGACGTGATTGGCAACAAGTGCGGGTGTGGCTTAGTTTCAGTGCCGAGCATGCCAGATGCGGTTGGGTCTTCTGATCCGGGATTCGATCGGAGTGAGGAAAGAAGTGACGCCGCGCGTGCTGCGTAAGATCCGCCCCGTTTCTAGCCGATCCACCGTGCAAGCAGGCGTTGGCAGAGTTGGACAAGCTTGGGCCCGGCACCGGCATGTAAGCGGATGAAGCGGGCAGGGAGAATCTAGCTACAGCGCTGGCCGCGAAGGCGCGCTCGCAGACGCCACCGCTTCCAGAGATCCATGATGTGCTCCGTGGGGCCAATGGCGACAACCTGTTCGCTGTATGGAAGAACCCGGGTAATGAGCAGCACATGCTGCGGGTTCACGTGGTTGCGGATGAGGCCGTGAAGCAGCCCGCAGAGCAGAGCCTGCGGGCGTTGGAGTCTGGTACAGAGCAGCAGGAGCGAGTGCGGTTGGATGAGGTTGAATTGGGGCGTGGTGCTGTGCGGATGGGGTAGCGGGAGGGCAGCCGGGCAGAGCCCGGCTCTACACTTGGTGTTTTGAGACTGGAGGCATCGCTGGAATGAACAACGTCACTTCATTGGTGCCCGTGCATCCGGGCAAGTATCTGGTCGAGAAGTACATGGACCCGTTAGGCATCTCTGTCGAGGAGTTGGCCACGGATCTTAGAATTTCGCCTGCGCTTGTTTCGGACATCATGGCGGGGCGTAAGGGCGTTACCGCTGACACTGCGATGCGTCTTGGGCGGTACTTCAGAACGACTTATCTGTTCTGGTTGAAGATGCAGGCCAACTACGACATGCACATTGCGCGCATCAAGTATGCGGAATCGATTGCGCGGATTCGTCCGATGAAGGGGCGGGAGAAGGCTTCTGCGGACGTTCTTAAGTTTCGTTCTTGAGGGGCTTAGGGTTGCCGAGCGGGGTGTTGATTGCGCCGAGAGCAGCCGGGCAAGCCCGGCTCTACGGGATTTCTGGTGGACCAGGTTGCGCGAATGATCCGGCGATGCAGGCTCACCCCAACCTTGGTCCCTGACGGGTCTGCTCGTCCCTCTGCTGCTGTTCCTGTGTTTGCGCTTGTGCCAGTTGCTGCGTGCGGTCCTGTGCCTGTGCATCCCGGCTCTGGTTTGCTGCTGCGTACTGCTGCTCTGGCGCTGCTGCCAGCGCCTCCTGAGTCGGCATGTGCGCCCGGTTAGCTGCCGGGTCCGGCGAGGCTCCCGGGCCGGAGCGCATCACGAACAGTGTGGTGCCGGCTGCGCGGGTCTCGGTACCTTCATTCAACGCCATGTCCACCTTGTCGCCGGGCTTGAACCCGGCTTCGGTCGCTAATCGGTAGGCACTGGCCAGCAGGCGGTCGCTGCTCTGGTCCCACGCCTTGTTGTGCCTCTCATCCAGCTTGGCCACAGACGAGCGCAGCTGCTCCACCAGACCGGCGTCTTCCGGGCGTGGAGCCATGCTGTGGCGTCGGTCCACTTCGGGCTTGTCCTGGGTGGCCGGCGCTGTGTCTGCTGGCGCGGGGGCACTTGATGGCGTGTTGGGAATGGAGGGGGCCACGTTGGCCGGTGGCTGTGCTTCCTGCGCGGTCGCGCGCTGGGCGTGCGCCTGTGCAATTTCCTCCGGCGTGGTGACGGATTTGATCTCCATCCGCTCGTCTTCCTTGCCGGCAAGGGTGGCTAACGATCCATCCTTCTGCACCTGCAGGTAGTAGGGCATGCGTTCGCTCATGTCGCGCGCATGGTCCTGGCCTACTGCGGCGACAGCGGCGTCAATCTCTTCGGCGGTGCGGGCGATGCCGGCGCTGCGGTATGCCGCCGTTACCTGTCCCCGCAGACCGAACTCGGTCGGGGTTGGGTTGGCACGGGCCAGTTCCGCCATGGTGTACATCTCCTGCACACCTGCTTCCTGGCTGTGGCGGGTGCGGTTGAGCTCTTCAACGATGTTGCCCTCTGCGGCGTTGGTGCCGTAGATCATCCCGGGGGTGGTCCACTTGCCGTCACCGCCTAGTGTGTATTCGTTGCCGTCTGAGGCCTTCAGCGGCAGCGGCTGGGTCTGTGCATTGGTTATCACCCCAGGTACTGGCTCGATCGCTGCAAAGTCGTTCCAGCCAAACTGGTTGTAGGCCACCTGGTAACGCGCTGCGATGGCTTCGGGGGTGTTGAGTGCGTTCTGGGCAATGATTCGCTGCGAGTCCAGTTCCAGTTGCGAGGCGCGCTCTGCACTCACGGCGGCGGTGCGGTCCAGCGGGATGTGGCCGTCGATGACTTCGTGGATGGAAAGGCTCCATTCCCCGTTCGTCGGATTACGAACGTAGTGACGGCTGGTTTCTTCCACGCTGCGCGGCGGGTCGTTGTCCGCGCTGGCATTGAGGCGGAACGGATTCCTGGGCTCGGGCAGGTTGGCCAGACCCAGCGAGTACGCGTCGTTGGCGGACTTGTAGTTGAGTTCATCCACCAACCGCCCGGCGGCCACCATACGCGTTTCGCGGTATCCACCTTCCGGCGTGGGCGCGCGCACGGAACGTGTCCAGGCACTGTTGGGGTCCTCAGGGTCGCGGCTCCACTCATTACCACTGCGGTCGACCTGCGTGTACACGGCCTTCTTGTCCTGGTAGTCGGCCCAGTACTCGCCTCCGAAACCGCCGACCACGCCGCCGACCACGCCGGTGATCACGGCACCCGGGCCTGTCCATGAGCCGGTCAGCGCACCGTACCCGGCTCCCAGCAGGAAGCCGCCGCCAAAGCCACCCACCGTGCGGCCCACAAAGTGGGTGGCAGCGGAGTCTGCGCCAGTTTGATTGCCCTGCGACCGGAGCTCGGCCACGCGATGGCCGGTCACGGCAAAGTCCAGCGCCAGTGCCGCCACGCCCGCAGCTGTCAGTACGCCAGCGCCACTGATGCGCCCACGCGTGGCGGCAATCTCGGCCGCCCCCGCGTCGCCGGCAGCGGCTTTGCCCACATTGCCGGCAAGCTCGGGGGCCGTTGGGGTGGGGGCTGGGCGCGCAATCGTCAACGGCATTTCGGCGCTGAAGTTGGTACGTACGCGCGCGGCGGTGGACTCGGTCAGGGGGAGTCGGCCGGCATGATTGGCTTCTTCAATGGCATTGCCCATTGATGCCGGGCCACCCCAGTCTTTACTCAATGCGGTCTTGCCGGGCTGGTCGATGGCGTCCAGTGCGTGGTTGATGCTCGCTTCGGACTGGGTGACGGCGCGCCAGCGCAACTCGTCTGGCTGCATGGTCTTCAGTTCGGCGATCTGCTCGGCATGCTCGGCGCGGTATCCGTCGAGGTCGCTGAAGAACTCACGAATCTGCTTGTTGGCCTGCTTGCGGGTCATCCCTTCTGGCGTGTTGGTGAGCAAGTCGCCATTGATCAGGCCGGCACGCATTGTCTCGGTAAGCTCATCCACCTGACCCGCAATGTACTTGAGCGCGGCAGCTTGCTGATCGGCGGTGGCGGCTTTCTTGCCCAAGGCAATCTGGCCCGCTGAAGACTCTTCCATTTCCTTCAGCGCGTTCCGAAGTTCCTTGGAGTAGTCACCCAGTGGCCCACCCGAATGCGGCGTGACGTCCAACTTGGTGGCCAAGGCGGGGTCGGCGGGCAGGTTGAGAATGTTGGACGCGCCGTCCAGCTCGAAGTGGCCACCTTTGGCGAGTGCCTTGAGCAGCGCGTTCTTCTCGAACAGCGCCTGCTCAACCAGATGGTGCGCCTGGAAAACCGGTGTATCAGGCATGGGCAAAACTCCCGCTCAGAAGTCCATTTTCAGGGGTGGTTTGACTACAGTGCTGAAGCGTCCTGCAACTCCACGCCGGACAAATTGGCGCGGATCAGGGCATCGTGCATCACCCGGTCGCAGACCGGGTCGAGTGCGCAATGCGGCTGGCGGAATATGTGCGCGGAGCCCACGACGTCCTTCTTGAACACCAGCGACGCACCTCCGGCAATGCTGTAGAACCGCTCGTCCTCGCCGGTGATGAAGTTGCGGTCGACCTTGACCTTTACTCGGGAGGCCGGCACATCCAATGCATCCACTCTGCGGATGACGTCGCAGAAGTAATACTGGGGCCCGGTGGAACCATCGGCCAGGGTGAAGTCACAGGCGGTGAATGCAAAAGCCTGCGGATCCACGGCAGCGAACACATCCTTGAGCGCCTGGGAGATGATCCAGATGCCGCCCAGCTCCTCAAAGTCACGCGGCATGCCGCCCTTCTCGGGAATGTGCACCAGATGCGGTCGTTCCGGGTACTGGTCAGGGTCACCGGTGGGGGGGGCGACGACCAGCATGCCAGGGGCAATCAACGCGTTCTCGTTGACGATCTCAAGGCCGGGAAACCTGCCGTCGCCCCAGAAACTCGAGGTCAGGATGAAGAACTCACCTTGGTGGGAATCGGTATCTACCGAAACGGGAATGGCAGTTTGCTCGTTCATGGGCTTCCATCATGGATGCGGGGGTAGAGCGGTACACCTGACTATGCGGATCGTAGCCGGGGCCGGGGCGGCGGACAAGTTTGGCTGGGTGCTCCGGTGCAGTGCGGGGCTCAGTCGCCAGCAGCGGGTTCTGCGCGCAGTGCCGCCTCCACTGCCGCATCCGACGCCGCGGCTGCCTTGTTGGCTTCGCGTTCAATCTCTTCGCTCAGTGCCTGGCTCAACGCTGTTTCGCTGGGCACCGGTCGCTTGCTGTGCAGACAGCCGCGTCCGCCGGCCACGTCGACGTAGAAGTCGAACTGCCGGCGCAGGCCATAGCCCACCTTCCACGAGATCGGGAACACCAGGCCGGGCTGGTCGACCATCTGGGTTGGCAGGTTGGCAGTAGTGCCGTTGAGCGTGACCGGGGCCGAAGCTTCTGCATACGTGACCCGGTTGTAACCATGCATGGTGAGGCGCTGCTTCTCGATCAGGGCCGCTTTGGGGTAGGTCGCCAGGCTCGCGCCCGACATCTCCAATGGCAGGTCGGTGCCGGTGTCCATCAGGTTTGCGGAACGCTGCTCAACGTTTCCAGTTGCCCAGCTTTCAGGGCGAAGGGCCCCAGCCGCTGAAGCAGGTCCAGTCCAAGGATCACTGCGGGGATGTCATCGGTGACGGTGAAGGACACGTTGCGCAGCACTATCTCGCCCAGCCGGACATCCACGGGTGAGGCGAGGCCGATATTCACCGGGTGATCCGGCTTGGTGCTGTCGTAGCCGAAGCCGTCGGTTACGGTGAGGCCCATTGCCAGCGCGGCCTTGCGACTCAGGTGCGAACGCGATGCGCCGGTATCAACGATGAAGTCGGTTTCGATGTTTCGCTTCTTGCCGTCATTGCCGCCTTCAATCTTTCCCCTGATCACCGGAACCCCTGCACGATCGGACACCGGGAATCGGGTGCCGGGGGCGACCGGCGCATCAAGCACGCCGGATTCGGGGACGGTCAGGAACTCCTCGAAGTTGAGCCTGCTCAGCGTTGCAACTTCGTCGCCTGGCGGAAGCGTGGGAGCGATGTGCTGCTGGAAGATGCCGCGCGCCAACAGCATCTCCTTCGCCCATCCTGCGATATCGCCCGCCAGTAACTGGTTGCCGGCGCGAAGGCTGCGGCAGAGATACATCACGCCCTGCGCGGGTGCTGCCTTCACGCCAGCGTCTGCGATGCAGGCGTCGGCCCACTTGTTGGACTGCTGCAGGTCACCGCGAACCCGGTAATAACCGGCACGAGCCGCAAGCCGGGCCGGTCCTTTGGATTTTCCTACGCGCTCCAGTGTGTTGCGATTGCCTTGCATCACCGCCAGGGTGATGCCGTCGCTGTCTTCGGCTACAACATCGCGGGCAGACGCCGAGGGGGCAAGCGTTGCCGCAATCAGCGCCGTCAGCAGGCAGGAGGCAAACGGCCGTGCACGCTGCTTCATCTGAGGTCCTTTCAGGTCGTGGAGTCCATCACCTGCAGCGTAGCAGTTGGGGAGGCAGGGGCAGGTGAACCGGGGGGAGACCGGCTACACTCCGGCTACTTCATGCAGGGACATGCTCAATGGTGCCGTACGGCCTCAACACGGAGCAGTTTGCTTCCATGTATCGCCAGAAGCTTGAGAGGCTTTCGCCGGTCGCGATTCAAGTGTTTCGAGAGCATTTCAAGCGACCGGTGGAGCTTGATGTGAGCACGGCGAATGTGGTCATTTTTCCCGGTGATCAGGGTGGAGCGCCATGCGCCTGGATCTACTACCGCGGCAGCCAGAACAAGGTGGACCAGGCCGACCAGCGCCTGTTCGCCGGTCGCTCGATGGAGCTTCCGTTAGGGCTCGAAGGGCTGGCCGACATTGATGAGCGCTACTTCACAGATGTTGACGTGTTCGGAGCGGTGGGCCGCGAGGTGCTGTCCGAGGCAGGAGAGTCGGCATGAGTGTCCGAGCACAGGCTGATTTCGTAAGAATTCTTTGGGTCATGCTGCTAACGTCAAACGTGTGGTGAGGGACGATGCGCTCCGTGTATCTTTGCGACTTGGCTGCAGGAACTTGAGAGGGGCGAAGGTGAATCCGCACCACCCGCAACGCGCATCAACACCGCAAGCTGAGCATCAAGCCAGAACCCGATTCACTTGCGAGGCAAGTGTGCTGTCCTCGCGCGACGCATCGCTTGATGCGGACGACGGCACTGTTCCTCTGATCATGCTCCGTAGCCGACGACTGACCGGACTGGGGTTTCGAGCCGGGGCAAGAATTCGTATTGACGTCAGCGTTGGTCGAATTGTGATCAGGCTGGTGGGCGTGAAGGCACCAGTATCTGATTCAATGCCATTGAATTTCAGAAGGTACCAGCGCGAGCGACCGCGTCGTTCGACCATGCGCTGCGAGCGTCCACCACAGAGCGTGGGCTTGTCGCGTTTACCCAAGGAGGGAACATGAATCAGGCAAGTTCACCGAACGCTGTCCCAGTGCTGGGCAACCTGCTCGAACTCGACGAAGCGACGCTGGCAGAGCTCATGGCAGGCTCCGATGTAGTGGTCTTCACCGCCGGCGCAGGCGGCAAAGGTGGCCCGGAAATGACCAACGCCATTGATGGGCGCGGGCTGGAACTGGCGGTGGCCGCTGCCCGGAACGCCAACGTGCGCCGCTTCCTGCTGGTCTCGGCCTTCCCCGAGGCCGGTCGCGGCCGGCACGTGTCCGATACCTTCGAGAACTACATGGCGGTCAAGAAACAGGCCGACGTGCATCTGGCGCAAAGCGATCTGGACTGGGTCATCCTGCGCCCCGGCACCCTGGTCGACACGCCGGGAACAGGCAAGGTACTTGCCGGTCTCGCCATCCCGTATGGCAACGTCCCGCGCGACGATGTGGCTGCCACGCTGCTGGCGCTCATTGAAAAGCCGGCGGTTACCCGGGTCATCATCGAGCTCACCGAAGGCGACATCCCGGTGGGGGAGGCGCTGGAGCAGTTTGCCTAAGGAGCAGGGCCCGTCACATCAGGGCTGGGGGTAGCGCGGCATACTCCGCCCAGACGCCCGGTCCGGGTCCAGTGAGGGTTGACCCACACCGAGTGCTTGGCCAAGCCCCAGTTCTGTCCCTCCACGCAGCGGGTGCGGCGTCCGCAAGGGCGCGCAGGGCACGCTCGTAACCCAGGTGCCGGTAGGCGATGACTATCAGGAGCTCATCGTCGACTACCCGGATGGCCGCTTCAAGTGCATGCTGCGCAACAACGGACAGGTGCAGAGCCTCACCCCATTGAAGCGAAGGTGAATCAAGTGCGCAGCAGATCTTCCAGGTTTACAACGGGAATGTCAGATCCCTTGTCGAAAATGAGTACATTGTCCTCAGCCACGCGGAGGCGACCGCAGTGGTCCTCTGACTCCAACGTACCGGTGGTGAGCACCGTGTGGAGCTCCAGAATCTCGTCCACGCTGAAAGGGCGTTTGCCGCGCTCACGGATGAGGCTCATGGCCGCGTAATTGTTGTAGATCATCCGCTCGCTCTGGTCGCGCGGCGGTCTTCCGGTACTGAGCATCTCCTTGGCCACCACGCGAGTGGTGGCGGCACCTTCCAGTTGCGATGACGTCATTGATTCTTCAATCAGCGAGCGCATCAGGAACCGCGCAGCACCTCCCGAGCCGTCCATCCCTTTGATGGCCCCGGCCGCCTCACGGTCGATAAAGTGCAGGCGCTTCTGCAGCTGATCGGTGATGCAGACCGAGAACGGGGCCTGGTCTCTATCCAGCAAGGGCAACCTGCGTCTGATCGCGGCGCGCGCGAACTTGATCTGGGCCCACCACATGCGGGAGTTCAACCCGTCGGGGGCGTCTTGTGGCGCAACTTGTCCCAGCGACAGGGGTTCGTCGCACGCGCCCTTGAGATAGCGGGCTGAACTATAAAATCTATAGGGACTTTATAGCAATCTATAGTTCGCTTTACATCTGCCTGATTAAATTTATAATCAACCGGATGGTTAAAAACGGAGTCACCCATGGCCCGCCCCAAAAGCATTGATCCGCAGCAGGTTCTGGACGCCGCCGAGCGCGTGGTCGCGCACGTGGGAGCAGCGCGCCTGACCCTGGACGCGGTGGCAGCCGAGGCCGGGGTCAGCAAGGCCTCGGTGGTCTACGACTTCGGTTCCAAGGCCGGCCTGATCCAGGCGGTGGTGGAGCGCGCGGTGGAGCGCGACAACGCGTTCAATCGCGAAGCCTCACAGGGGTTCACTCGCGATGCGGTGCTGCGCGGGCGCATTGCCGCCGCGGCTCAACCGTTCCCGGAAGCCTTCCAGCCCGTCGCGCTGGCACTATGCGCGGCGATGGCGCAGGACCCGCAGCTGCGTGCCCCCATCCAGCGCAACCAGGCCGAAATTCTGGCTGAGATCCAGTCCAGCGCGCAGCAGCCGCGGAGCGCATTGCTGGCTTACCTGGCGCTTGAAGGATTGAAGCTGCTGGAGTCGCTGGATTACGTGCAGTGGCCAGCCGAGCAGCGCGCTCAGCTGCTGCAGGACATCAGCGCGCTGGTCGATGCGCCGCCACCCGCGAACTAGTTTCTCCCCCCGAGGTACCCCCCGATGAGTTCTTCCACGCTCTTCCTTACTGGAGGAAGCGGCTACGTGGGCCGCAATCTGATCCGCCGTCTGTGTGGCGACGGTCACACCGTACATGCATTGGTGCGTAGCGATGCGGCCGCCACTACGGTGCAGGCACTGGGCGCGCAGGCCGTGCGCGGTGACCTGCTGGACCCCGGCATCGCGCAGGCCATGTCCGGCTGCGCCGCCGTGGTGCATGCCGCCGCCGATACCGACCACCGCAATGCCTCGCCCACGCAATGGCGGACGAATGTAGAGGGCACACGAAATGTGCTTACTGCAGCGCGCGCGGCCGGGGTGCCGGTGGCAATCGTGATCAGCAGCGAGTCTGCGCTGACCGATGGCACACCGCTGTGCAGTGCCAAGGAGGACCAGCCGTATCCTGCGCGTGCACCGGGTACCTATGGGGCCAGCAAAGCCGAGGCGGAGCGCGTGGCGCTGTCTTTGAGCACGCCGCAGTTCGCGGTGAAGGTGCTGCGCCCGCGCTTCATCTGGGGGCGTGACAACACCACCGCCATGCCCTACCTGCTGGAGGCTGTACGCAGCGGGCGATTCGCCTGGATCGACGGCGGCGACTACCTCACCTCCGCCACCCACGTGGATAACGTCTGCGAGGCGGTGAGCTGCGCACTGCAACGTGGCGCAGGTGGGCGCATCTATCACGTTACCGACGGTGCGCCGGTGCCGTTCCGCCGTCTGATCAGCGCGCAGCTGCAGGCATACGGCGAGGAGGTTCCACAGAAGAAGGTGCCGCGCGGCGTGTTGCGTGCGATTGTTACCGTCGATGACATGCTTCGCGCACTGCGGCTGCCGTTGCGAGCTCCGATGACGCGGCAGGAGTTCGCCTCCTCGGCGGTGGAGGTTACGCTTGACGACAGCCGTGCGCGCAGAGAACTGGGCTACCGTCCTGTGGTGACACTGGAGGCGGGCATTGCCCAGCTGAAGCAACAGGCGTACGGATAACCTTCAGCGATCCGTGCGGCTTCCCGGCACAGTGTGCCGCGGCGATTGGCCAAACAACCTGCTGTATTCACGGCTGAACTGCGAAGCGCTTTCATAACCCACTGCAAACGCGGCACTGGCGACGCTGGTGTCGCCTTGCTGCAGCAGTCGGCGCGCTTCCAGCAGGCGCAGCTGCTTGTGATACTGCAGCGGCGAAAGGGACGTGGCCTTGCGGAAGCGACGGTAGAACTGGCTGCTGCTCATGCCGGCGCGCTGTGCCAATGCGGCCACGTCCAGTGGCTGACGGAAACCGCGCTGCAACGTGCGCAGCGCGATGCCCAGACGACGCGCTTCCGGCGGCGGTTGAGCAAGCGCTGCGACAGCTGCACCGTCGGGCCCCTGCAGCAGCCGCAACGCCAGTTCTCGCTGCAAGCTGGGCAGCAGCAGGTGGCGGGCATCTTCGTTGTCGACGGCCAGCCGCAGTAGACGCAGCAGGCAGTCCAGCACTGGTGCTTGCAGCGTCACGACGCTGAAAACGGTCATCTCGTCAGGTGCGGGAGCGGTTCGCATCTGTGCCAGGACCTCGCGCAGCAGTGCCGGGTCCAATTCCACCACCATGCCCATAAACGGTGTGCTGCGGCTGCCGGCAGTTACCACGCCACGCGCGGGAACGGGAAGGCGAGTCAGCAGTGCTTCTCCGGCGCGATAGTCCAGCACGCGGTCGCCTGCCAACACCTGTTTGGCCCCTTGCAACACCGCGCCCAACGCCGGGCGATAAAGCGCGGCCGAAGGCACGCGTGCGCCACTGGCGCGCCCCAGCCATACGCCGGGCAGCAGTTCGCGCAAGGTGTCACCGCTGCTGGCCTGAGTAGTCAGCCAGTGCTGCGCCTGCTGGCGAAGGGCGGCCAGCAGGGCGTGGGTTTCGGTGGCAGCAGGATCAGGCATGAATCGAGTTCGATCAGGCAGGGCTGTGCAAGGGGATGCGCGCAGCATGTCATTTTCCATTCGCGCAGACAAAATACATGAGCAGCCACACAGCCCAGTCCTCCATCGCCCTGGTCACAGGCGGCAGCCGTGGTATCGGCCGTAGCATCGCGCTGCATCTGGCCCGACAGGGTTCCGACGTGGTCATCACCTACCAGCAACAGCAGATGCAGGCGGCAGAAACGGTGCGCGCCCTGGAGGCCGAGGGTGTTCGCGCGGCGATGCTGCCGCTGGATCTCGCAGCCACCGGTGCGGTGGAAGGCTTCGTGCCGGCATTTCTGGCCCAATTGCAGCGCTGGAGCGCACCCGCCTTCCATCAACTGGTGAACAACGCGGGCATGCATGCGCCGGCGGCGTTTGGCGAGATTCGTGCCGAGGACCTGGACCTGCTGTATCGCTTGCACTTCAAGGCACCGCTGTTGCTGACCCAGGCGCTGGCTCCCCGCCTGCACGACGGGGCCCGCGTGCTCAACATCTCCACCAGCCTCACCCGGCATGTGGCGGCAGGCAGCCTGGCCTATGCGGCGATGAAGTCGGCGCTGGAGACGGCCAGCCGCTACCTGGCGCAGGAACTTGGTCCGCGCGGTATCGCAGTCAACGCGCTTGCCCCGGGTGCCACGGAGACTGACTTCTTTGGCGGTGCAGTGCGCGACGATGCCGGCGTGAACCAGTACGTGGCCCAGCATACCGCGATGGGTCGGACCGGCCGTCCTGCCGACATCGGCGCAGCGGCAGCTGCTCTGCTGGGGCCCGGCGGCCACTGGGTTACCGGGCAGCGTATTGAAGTTGCGGGGGGCATGTTGCTGTAATGGCGGCCTAAACAAGAGCGTGATGTTCATGGCAGACCCCTGCAATTCCAGCGGTGTGGCCGCCTACGTGCTGGGCGTGGAAGAGAGCAGGGCAGTCGCGCTGCTCTCTTCGGAACTGGGTACGCTGATCTGCGAGGACGGGAATCCAGATGGTTTTCGCATCTATGCCGCCGGCGCGGTCACGGTGGTGGTGATTTCCAGCGAAGGCGCGCTGGAAATCTGGGTGCACCACAGCAAGGCGTGGCCATCCTCGCCCGCATTCGCGCGTTTCCTTGCCGCTGGGCTGGGTTGTACGGTCCGCTGTGACCCCGGTGCGGAGGCACCGGATCTCGACCCGTGTTCGGATGCGCTTCTTGAGATCGACCGCGAAGGCGAGCGTATCGTCACCCTGAGCTGATCGGACACGCATGGTGTGTCCCTACGTAGTGGCGCGTCATGCGCGTCACTGTGATCCCGATCCCCGATGGAAGAAGAATCCGAATCTTCCCGTACGGGAATGATTCATCGCGTTCGCTTCACCCAGGCCTGAACCACCAGCCCTATCAGCCCGGCAAACACAACCCAGGACACGACGTCATAGACGCCGTTACCCAACAGGGCGCTCACCAGGCCCACCACGCTGATCACCGCAATCCACGCCGGCGCGGTGAACGGGCTGCCGGTCGGCGGCGTCGGGCGGCTCATGCGGCACCTCCGGTCTTTTCGGCGCGCTCGATCTCGGTCACCCGTGCCTCGGTGCTGCCGCGCTTGAACCACAGATACAGGCCGCTGATCAGCACCAGAATGGTCAGCAGGTCCAGAATCGCCCACAGGATTTTCAGCGGCAGGCCGCCGTAGTTGCCGAAGTGCAGCGGTTGGCTGAGCAGCAGCACGGTCATGTACACCGGCAACTGCGGCCGCGCGGTCAGCTCGCCGGTGACCGCGTCGATCAGCACCGGGCGGTACATGCGCTCGGTCAGCGGGGTGTTGCCCTGCATGAACACGCCGTAGTGATGGTCACCGCTGTAGCCGGTGCCGGGAAAGCTGACGAAAGCCGGGCGCATCCCCGGCTCGGCGGCGCGCGCGGTGGCGACGGCGGCGTCCAGCGAGGCCAATGTGGTCGGGCGGGGCTGGCCGGCGTAGCGGGCGGCGAACTCGCCAAGCTGCTGGCTCTGCCATGCGGTTTCCAGCGGCTTGGCGATGGTGTTGATCGCACCGGTGAGGCCCACCACCAGCGCCCAGCCCAGGGTGACCACGCCGATCACGTTGTGCAGATCGAGCCACGCGAGCCGGCGGCTGCGCCCGGTGCGCAGGGTGCCGAAGCGCTGCCGGCGCATGAAGGGGCCGTACAGCACCAGGCCGGAGATGATCGCCACTGCGAACAGCAGGCCCATCGCACCCATGAACAGTAGACCGGGCAGGCCGACGAACAGGTCGGTATGCAGGCGCAGCAGGAAATACATCACACCTTCGTTGAACTGCGGTGCGGGCACCACGTCACCGCTGCTGGCGTGCAGCAGCGCGGTTTTCATCTGCGGCGGCGGGGTATCCACGCGCTCACCGGTGTTGACGTAGACGGTGTGGCCTTCCCAGTCCCAGCCGATGAACAGCGGTACGTTGCCGGGGTACTGCGCGAGCGCGGTGTTGACCTGGTCATCCAGATTGCGGGCGGGCGCGGTGTCCTGCGGGTGTTCGACGTGCGGTTCGCTGAGGTGGTCGATTTCCTCGGCGAAGATCAGCGGCAGGCCGGTGAGGCACAACAGCAGCAGGAAGGCGGTGCAGATCAGGCTGGTCCATTTGTGGATCAGGAACCAGGCTTTGATGGTGGTGCGTTGCATTTGGGTCTCTGGCGAAGGCTGGAGAGGGATTGCGGTGGTGCGGGGTGAATCGCGAACGGCAGCCGGGCAAGCCCGGCTCTACGGGGGCGCGGTCGAACGATCAGAACCGGTAACTGATCGTACCGGTCACCGTGCGCGGATTGCCGGTGAAGCAATCACCAAAATTCCGGCACGGCGCGTAGTACTTCTTGTCTGAAAGGTTGGTGATGTTCAACGCCATGGTCCAGTCCACCACCTGGATTTCAAACAACGCATCCACCAGCGTGTAGCTGGGCGTGCGGATGAAACCGCCGAAGCCCAGCGACTGGCTGTTGCCCACATAGCGGCCACCCAGGCCGACGCGCAGGCGCGAAACGTCGTCAATCTGGAAGCCCTTGGCCAGCCACAGCGACGCCAGTTCCTGCGGGGTATCGTTGAGGCGCTGGTTCACTTCCATCTCGAAGTTGCTCTTGGTCACCTTGGCGCGGTTGCGCGAATAAGCGGCCGTCAGGGTGAGGTCGCGCTCGAACGAGAACTGGCCTTCCAGCTCCACGCCCTTGGACTCGATCTCACCGGTCTGGACCACGTTGAGCGGGTTCTCCGGGTCATTGGTCTGGCGGTTGGTCTCGGTGATGCGGTAGGCCGAAGCGGTGATCAGCATGTTCGCGGCCGGCTGCCACTTGATACCGCCTTCCCATTGGTCGCCTTCCATCGGCTTGAAGGCGCGGCCGTAGATGTCCTGACCCGTGACCGGCAGGAACGACTCGCTGTAACTGATATACGGCGAAACGCCAGCACCGATCTCACCGATCAGGCCGGCACGCCAGGTGGTGGCGTTGTCGGTCTGGCTGGGCAGCCCTTCTGTTTCGCTGCGGGCGTGGTCGCGGCGGGCCCCCAGCACCAGCGAGACCCGGTCGACCCATCGGATCTGGTCCTGTACGTATACGCCCAGTTGGGTGGTGCGCTGGTTGGGCAACCGGTTCCAGCCGTTGATCACGATCCCGCTGGATACCGGGGCGTAGATGTCGATGGGGGTCGGGGTGGCATCCAGCTGCAGCGCTTCCTCGCGGTAATCGCTGTAGTCGATGCCCGCCAGCAGCTGGTGCTGCAGCGGACCGGTGGCGAAGTCGAACTGCAGGGCGTTGTCGCTGGTGAACGAACGCACGTCTGGACGCACGCCGTAAGCATTGCGGTTCACCACGCGCTTTTCAGCGTCGATGAACGGATCCAGCGGGTTGCTGTAGGCGTCGGGGTACAGTTCGCGGAACTCGGTCTTGCCATCCAGGTAACGCAGGGACGAGCGCAGGCTCAGCGTATCGTTGAAGCGGTGGTCGAACAGCGCGGTCACGCTGTACACGCGCGAATCCAGCTTGTCGAAGTCCCTGTCACCCAGGAACGTGCCCGGGTCCAGACGCGGCATGCCCGGTGCCGCGTTCAAGGTGGCCACCACCGGCAGGAACTGCTGGCTGGAGGCGGTCTTGTCGTGCTGGTAGCTGGTGAGCAGGGTGAAGGTGGTGCTCTCACCACGCCAGCTCAGCGACGGGGCGATGTAGATGCGGTCATCGTCGATTTCATCGGTCTGCATGCCAGCATCGCGCACCAGCCCGACCACGCGGCCAGCCACGGTGCCGGCGTCATTCAAGCTGCCGCCCACGTCGGCCTGGAACTGCTTGCGGTCGAAGTTGCCGAGCTGCACGCCGACCTCACCGCCGATGTCGGTGAAGGTGGGGCGCTTGGTCATGGCATTGATTATGCCGCCGGTGGCACCGGCCCCGTACAGCACCGACGAAGGGCCCCGCAGCACCTCCACGCGCTCCAGCCCGTACACCTCGGTGCGGGCCAGCGGGCTGAAGCCGTAGCTGCGACGCAGGCCGTCCACGTACTGCACCGGGTCCAGGCCGCGCACGGTGCTGCCGTCGCTGCGGGTGTCCAGGCCATACGCATCAGCAGTCACGCCGGCGCTGTAGCGCAGCGTTTCCTGCAGGTTGCGGGCACCGCGGTCGGTGAACAGCTCGCTGCTGACCACGCTGATCGCCTGCGGGGTCTGGGTGAGTGGGGTGTCGGTCTTGGTCGCGGTGCTCGCCCGGTCGGCCACCACGTTGACCTCGTCCAGGGTCCGGGCATCCTGGGCCTGGGCCAGGGCGCTGGCCAGCAGGGTGGGAACCACTAACAGCAGGGCACGGCGACGCGGCAGGGCAGTCATGGCGGCATTCCAAGGGTGAGGCGGGAATTATCGGGACCACGCCGGCGTAACGCAAATGAGTCTCAGGTGCGGGTTTCCGGGGGTGTTTCATCCAACTGCCACATCCCCTGCACGGGGCGTTCCCGCCGCCCTGCGTAGGGTAGGACGTCCCCGAACCCCACCGGAGACGCCGCCATGAATGTCCTGCAGACCGCCGCCCGCACCATGCGCAACGGCCTTGAGGAGATGGCGGCCCTGCTGGTCGGCGAACGCGCCGAGGACCTGCGCGCCGACGATACCGCCGCCCCGGGCGTCGGCATTCCGATGCCGCGCCGCCTGCCGTTGCGGCGCCCGCGCCTGAACGCCCGCAAGGGCATGGCCCCCTGGCAGAAGGTCGGGGCCGGTCGCAGATAACTGCCGGCCGACCCGCCGCATCTTCCACCCATGTCACGTACACGTCCGTTATGGCTAACTAGCGCCTATTCAACTGACGGATCGATGCGTGAAGACAGCAGGACGGTGGGGACTGGCAGGGATCATGCTGGTGGCGGCGTTATGGGTAGCAGGCATGTTGGCGTACCAGTTGCCGGGACCGGGTTGGGTCCAGGGCGTGGCGCTGGTGGCATGGGGTGGGTTCGCCTTGATCACCATCGTGGCCGTGGCACGGGCGCGTGCTGGCCGCTGGCCGGGTGCCCTGTTTGCCGCCGTGCTGGTCGTCACCGGCCTATGGTGGCTGCTGCTCAGCCCGCGCCAGGACCGGGAGTGGTCTGATGATGTCGCCCAACGCCTGAGAGTGGTGTCGTTCGATGGCCAGCACGTGGTGCTGGACAACGTGCGCAACTTCACCTGGCGCAGCGACGACGACCATGACGTGCGCTGGGAGCGACGCGAATACGATCTGGACCAGCTGCGTTCGGCCGATTTGATCCTGTCCTACTGGATGGGCCCGATGATTGCCCACACCCTGGTCAGCTTCGGATTCGAGGACGGTCGGCAACTGGTGTTCTCGCTGGAGATCCGCAAGGAACGCGGCGAGAGCTTCTCCGCACTGGGTGGGTTCTTCCGCAAGTTCGAGATGACCCTGGTGGCCGCGGAAGAAACCGACATCGTCAAGGTGCGCAGCAATGTGCGCGGAGAGGACGTCTATCTGTATCGCCTGAAAGGCATGACCCGCGAGCAGCTCAAGGGGCTGTTCGTGTCCTACCTGGGCGAGGCCCGCAAACTGGATGCCACGCCGGCGTTCTACAACACGCTGACCAGCAACTGCACCACCATCGTGTATGAGCTGGCCAAGCAGATCGCGCCGGGTCTGCCGCTGGATTACCGCCTGCTGGTGTCGGGCTATTTCGCCGAATACGCGCGTGACCTGGGCGTACTCACGCCCGGGGTGGATTTTGCCACCTTGAAAGCGCGTGGCCGCATCACCGACCGTGCGCGTGCGGCCGGCGATGACCCGGCATTCTCACGCTTGATCCGGGTGGGCATGCCAGGCGTTGACCCGGAGACTGGCCGATGAGCGTTGCGTTCCGTCGAATTTTGCCGGTCTTCGCGTCCGTCGCCCTGCTGCTGACCAGCGGCTGCGCCATGGTCACCATGAAGCAGGTCGCGCCCACGGAGTACCTGGCCAACAAGCGTGGCGACGTGCTGACCAGCGGTGACTTCAGCGCCGCCTCGCGGGAAACCCTCAGCGTGATCGGGTTGAACGAGGACCAGTGCGAAAAAGACATCGTGACCTGCGAGAAAACACTCAAGGCCACGGTGGACATACCCGAGGAACAGCGCTTGTCCGCGTTGTCCGAACTATGGGTGAAGAATGCACTCGCACTCAGCCCCAAGCCCAAGGACCGCGACAAACATCCTATGTCCGATGCGGCACTGGATGCCTGGCTGGAGGCCGCGCGCTACGCGTATGCCTACCTGTTCTTCAGCGGCCGTACGCCGTCGCAGCGCGCCTTCGAGGATCGCCAGACCCAGGTGCGCGATTACTACAACTACGCTGCCGAGCAGACGGCCGCGGTGGTGTTCAAGCGCAGCCGCGAAAGCGCGCTGGAAGGCGAGGATTACAACGCGGCGGTGGAAGGGGAGCGCTGGACGCTGACCTCCGACTTCGACCAGCTGCGACTGACCAGCATTCCTACAAGCATGGCCCCGGCCTCGTCGCTGAGCTTTGCCGGCCTGCGCAGCACCTATCGCCGTGATGGCTTCGGCGCCGAGCTGGTGGTGATGATGGACCCGCCCAAGTTGATCGCTCCGCCTGCGGGTGAGAAGGCCGAGATTCCGCAATACAGCGAAATGTCGGCGATCAACGCTACTGCGCTGCTGAAGTTCAAGGGCAACAGCCTGCAGGAAGTGCTGGACACCACCCAGGTGCTGTTCGATGTGTACTCGCCCGAGTCCACTGAGAGTGTGGAGCTGCACGGCGAAAAAGTGCCGCTGGCCGGTAACTTCACCGCCGCGTATGGCATGTGGCTGGCGCAGAGCGGCTTTGCCACGCAGTCGTTGCGCACGCTGTTCGGCATGAGCGAAGGCATTGCCGAACCGCACATGTACCTCATGCAGCCGTGGGATCCCAACCGCCGCATCATCTTCATGCTGCATGGGCTGGGCAGCAGTCCGGAAGCCTGGGTCAACGTGGCCAATGAGATACTGGGCGACCCGGAGCTGCGCCAGCATTTCCAGGTGTGGCAGGTCTACTACCCGACCAACGCGCCGATCGCGTTGAACCGCTACGAGATCGACCAGGCGTTCAACAACACGCTGCGGCATTTTGATCCGAACGGCACGTCGCGGGCGGGGAAAGACATGGTATTCATCGGCCACAGCATGGGGGGCGTGCTGGCGCGGCTGCTGTTGAGCGACTCCGGTGAGGTGCTGTGGAACGACCTGCTGGCCAACTACAACCTGAAGGGTGAGCGGTTGAAGCGCGTGCAGACCAAGCTCGGTCCGCTGCTGCACTTCGATGCCGAACCCAACGTGGAACGCGCGATCTTCATCGCCGCCCCGCACAAGGGCACGGATATCGCCGGCAACCGGTTCGGGCGGCTGATCGGGCGGCTGGTGCGATTGCCGATCACCCTGCTGGGCAAGTTCGAGGACGTGTTCCAGACCCTGCAGCAGGCCGAAGCGCAGTCAGCGCAGCCGAAGAAGCTGGTCATTCCCAACAGCATCGACAACCTCAAGGCCGACGACCCGTTCGTGAAGGCTTCGAGCGCGTTGCCGATTCGCCCGGGGCTGAAGTACCACTCCATCATCGCCCAGCGCAAACCCGAGGTGCCGCTGGAACAGTCCGATGACGGGCTGGTGCCTTACTGGAGCGCACACCTTCCCGGCGCGTTGTCGGAAAAGGTGATCATCTCCGGGCACAGCGTGCAGGAAACCCCGCAGGCGGTGCTGGAAATCCGCCGCATCCTGCGCGAGGACCTGGAGGACATGGGCGACTGACCTCACACCCGCCGCGCCACCACCACACTCAAGGCCGCCAAACCCAGCATCACCCCGAAGATCAGTAGATACCCCAGCACCACATCCACCCCCAGCATCATCGCAAACACCGACCCCGAAACCGCCAGCGTGGTCGCCACGGCCAACGCCTCACTCAGCTGCAATGCAGAGCTGTTCGCACCCTGCTGCGCCGGCGGCGACAACGACAAGGTCAGCACTGACAGGCTGGGGTAGATCAGCCCCATGCCCAGTCCGGTCAGCGTCCAGCCGCCCAGCGCCAGCCATAGCGGCACGCCCGGCTGCAGCGCCAGCGCAGTGGCAATGATCCCGCCACACATCAGCAGCGCACCGGCATGCAGTAGCTGTCGCCGCGACCAGCCCTGGCCCTGGTGGCCCTGGAACCAGCTGCCGCTGAACCAGCCGAGTGCGCCCAGGCTGAGCGCGACACCGGCCAGCAGCGGGCTCAATCCGCGTTCCCGTTGCAGCAGCAGTGGCAGGAATGCCTCGCAGCCGAAGAAGGCCGACGCGGCGATGCCACGCAGGGCAATCACGCTGGGCAGACCACGGCGCAGCTGCAGGGTGCCGGCCGGCAGCAGCTTCCAGCTGCACAGCAGCAGCGCCAGGGTGGCCGGCAGCATCAAGGCGGCGGCAACCAGACCGGTCTGCTGACCACCCACGTACAGCAGCAGCGCGGCCAGTGCCGCGCCGGCGGCCCAGCGCACCACCGCATTCCCCGGAGCGGCCGCCTGCGTGCGCGTCTGCACCTGCCGCAGCGCCGGGCGCAGCAACCATGCGGCCGGTAGTGCCAGCAGCGGCACCGCCAGGAACACCCAGCGCCAGCCCAGGTGCTGCACGATCAGGCCACTGATCGCCGGGCCCACCAGCGAAGGCACCACCCAGCCGGCCGAGAACGCCGCGAACACCCGTGGGCGCAGTGCTTCGGGGTAGCAGCGCCCGACCAGCACATACAGCGACACCGAAATGGCACCCGCACCCAGCCCCTGCAGCAGCCGGCCCAGCACCAGCACCGGCATGTGCTGGGCCAGCCCTGCCACCAGCAGCCCCGCGATGAAGCAGGCCAGGCCGAGCCACAGTGGTCGCGCGGGACCCTGCTGGTCGCTCCAGCGTCCGGCCAGGGTCATGCCGATCACGCTGGTGGCGAGCGTGCCGCCAAAGGAGAGGGCATACAGGCGTAATCCGTCCAGCGCGGTGGCCACGGTCGGCATGGCGGCCGCCACGGCCAGCGCCTCGAACGCATGCAGCGAAACCAGCGCCACCATGCCCACGGTGGTGGCGCGGTAGCGCGGCGAAAGAATGGAGTCCCCGGAAGGGGCGGTGGCAGCGGACAAGGGTTCAGACGACATGGCAATCCAGAAAATCAGGGACAGCGGCGCTTGCGATGTGCGCCGAGGTCACGCAGGATCACACCTCAACCATGGTTGAGGTCAAGGCGTGATCGCGCAGGAACTGAGTGTAGGTGAGGTGGCGCGTCGTAGCGGGGTGGCAGTGTCGGCGTTGCACTTCTACGAGCGCAAGGGCCTGATTCACAGCCTGCGTACCGCGGGTAACCAGCGCCGCTACAGCCGCGAGGTGCTGCGGCGGCTGGCGGTGATCCGGGTGGCGCAACGGGTGGGGCTGCCACTGGAGGCGGTGGCCAATGCGTTCGCGGCATTGCCGGAGAACAAAACGCCGACCAAGGCCGAATGGGCGCGGATGTCGGCGTTGTGGAAGGACGAACTGGATCAGCGCATTGAACAGTTGCGGTTGTTGCGGGATCAGCTCACGGATTGCATTGGGTGCGGGTGTCTTTCGTTGAAGAAATGTCGGTTGGCCAATCCGGGGGATGCATTGGGTGAGCAGGGGGAGGGCGCGCAGCGCTGGGGGTGAGGTCGTCAACCGACCAACGGTCGGTTGCTACCGGTGATCACCATACGGTGATCACCTGCCCGCTCTGCACACCCTCCACACTGCGCTGGTACGCCAACGCCGCGCGCTGCGCACTCACCGGCTCAAATCCCGGGAAGTACGCGCCATAGTCGTCCATCGACTCCACCAGCACGTTCGGGCTGACCACATTGATGCGTAGCCCGCGTGGCAGCAGGTCGAACGCGGCTGCACGCACGAATCCCTCCAACGCTGCATTCACCGCCGTGGCATTCACTCCATCGCGGATCGGCTGCGCGCTGACAATGCCACTGGTGAGCGTGATCGAACCGCCGCTGCGCAGATGGTGCTGCGCCGCCAGCGCCAGCCGCACCTGCCCCAGCAGTTTGTCCTGCAGACCGAGGTTGAACTGGGCCGGGGTCATGTCGGCGAGCGGCCCGAAGTGCAGCCGACCGGTTGTGGCCACCACCGCGTCCAGCGGTCCGGTCTGCGCGAACAAGGCCTGCACGCTGGCGTCGTCGGTCAGATCCACCTGCACGTCGCCGCTGTGGCGGCCGGCGCGGATCAGTTCGTGGTGCACGCCCAGTGTGCTGGCGACGGCCTGGCCCAGGGTGCCGCTGGCACCGACCACAAGGATCTTCATCTGCGCTGCTCCAATGAGGGAATGGCTGCAGTCTGCGCCGCCGGAACGGGTTAGGTAAGCGGCGTATGATTCGCACATTCCTAACTTGAGGTTAGCAATGGACGTGTTACGCGGCATGCAGGCCTTCGTGGCCGTGGTCGACCGGGGCAGCCTGAGTGCGGCGGCCGAGCAGCTGGAGGTGTCGGCGGTGATGGTGGGCAAATACCTGCAGCAGCTGGAAAACCACGTGGGGGCCCGGCTGCTGCAGCGGAACACCCGACGGCAGAGCCTGACCGACGCCGGCCGCAATTATCTTGCCGGCTGCCGCGCGGTGCTGGAGCAGGTGCAGCAGGCCGAAGCGAGCGTTGAAGGGCTGCAGCGGCAGCCGCAGGGCGTGCTGCGGATCAGCGCGCCCGTCACCTGGGGCAGCTGCGTGCTGGCCCCACTGGTGGCGCGTTATCTGGCCGCGCATCCGAAGGTGAGCATCGAGCTGGACCTCAGCAACCGTCGTGTGGACCTGATCGAGGAGCAGTTTGACGCGGTGGTGCGGATGGGCGCGCTGGGCTCGGCCGAATGGGTGGCGCGGCCATTGCCGCCCTATGCGATGCAGATCTGCGCGTCGCCCGCGTATCTGAAGCGCAGGGGCGTGCCGCAGCACCCGTCGGACCTGGGCAGCCACGACTGCCTGACCCATCTGGCCTGGCGCGGCGGGCACGGCTGGCGGTTGCGCGGTCATCCCGAGCAGGACTGGTCGGAACACTCGCGGCTGCTCTGCAATGACGGCGACGGCCTGCGCCGGGCGGCGCTGGCGGGTGCCGGGCTGATTCTGCAGCCGGCGGTGTTGTTGGCGGAGGACGTGGCGGCGGGGCGGCTGGTGCCGGTGTTGGCGGATTTCCTGCCCGAGCCGCGCCCGTTGCATCTGGTGTATCTGCCGGACCGGCGGCCTCGGCCGAAGTTGAGCAGTTTTGTGGAATTTCTGCTGGCGGCCGTCGTAGAGCCACGCCCTGCGTGGCTGCGACCAGGTTGAACATGGCGCAGCCACGCAGGGCGTGGCTCTACGCATGGGATCAGGCCATCGTCATGGGATCAGGCCATCATTACGACGCCTTTTCGGACAACGCCTTGCCACGCGCGGTGGCTGCTTCAATCGCCCGCGCCACGATCGCTTCAAACCCGTCCCCCTGGAACGACTCGATCGCCGCCTGGGTGGTGCCGTTGGGCGAGGTCACCCGCCGGCGCAGCTCCGCCGGCGCTTCACCGGACTCATCCAGCATGCGGCTGGCCCCCAGCAGGGTCTGTACCACCAGCGTGTGCGCGGCGTCCGCCGACAGGCCCTGAGCCTGGGCCGCCGCTTCCATCGCCTCAGCAAGCAGGAACACATAGGCCGGACCACTGCCGGATACGGCAGTCACCGCATCCATTTTCGCTTCATCCTCGATCCACACCGTGCGACCGGCGGTGGCCAGCACTTGGTCGGCCTGCGCACGCTGCGCTTCGCTGACCTCCGGGGTGGCAAACAGGCCGGTGACGCCCGCGCCCAGCAGGGCGGGCGTGTTCGGCATCGCGCGCACCACCGCGCCATGCTCGCCCAGCCAGCGCTGCAACTGGGCGCTGGTGATGCCGGCGGCGATGGAGACCACCAGCGGCGAATGCCGGGCGGCGAGATCGGCCAGGTCACCGCACACCTGCGACATCACCTGCGGTTTGACCGCCAGCACCCACACACCGCCCTGGGCGGCCGCCTCAGCAGCGCTGGCGTAGGTCTTCACTCCGAAATCGGTGCTCAGTGCGTCGCGCAGTTCGGCCACCGGCTCGGCGACATGGATGTGTGCCGGTGCGGTGCCCCGGCGGACCAGCCCGGCAATCAGGCTGCGGGCCATGTTGCCGCCGCCAATGAAGGTAATGGAATGGGTATTCATGTGGTCGTCCAATGTAGAGCCGGGCTTGCCCGGCTGCGTTTCAACAATCAATGCCGCGCACCAAACAAGGCCGACCCCACCCGCACCATCGTCGCCCCATGGGCAATGGCCTCCGCATAATCAGCACTCATACCCATGGACAGGGTATCAACCTGCGGGTACCGCACAGCCAACGCGTCAAACAACCCGCGCATGCGCTCGAACGCCTGCACCCGGCGCTCCGCCTCTGGCCAAGGCGCAGGAATGGCCATCAGCCCACGCAGGCGCAGGCGCGGCTGTTCGGCGATCAGCGCCGCCAGCGCCGGCACCTGCTCCGGCGTGCAGCCATGCTTGCTGCCTTCATCGTCGATGTTGACCTGGATCAGCACGTTCAGCGCGTCGCGATCAGCCGGCCGGTGCGCGGCCAGCGCCGCCACCAGCTTGGCCCGGTCCACGCTCTGCACCCAATCGAAGTTGCGCGCGGCCAGTTCGGCCTTGTTCGACTGCAGATGCCCGATCAGGTGCCATTCCAGCCCGAGTGTGACCAGTTGCTCAATCTTGGCCACGGCCTCCTGCACGTAGTTTTCGCCGAACGCGCGCTGTCCCTGCGCGGCCAGGGCGGCCACGGCCGAGGCCGGCTGGGTCTTGGAAACCGCCAGCAGCAAGGGATCTGGCCGCCCGGCGGCCGATGCCGCGTTGTGCAGGTTCAGCAGAAGGGTCGAGAGGGGCAGGGCGGACACGATGGCTTTCCGGTAGTTCAGGAAGGCTATACTGCCGACCGGGGAAAGATCCTTCCAGTCGCAGCAGTCTATGGGGAGTAGCAGCGTATGGATATCGCCGAACTGTTGGCGTTTTCCGTGAAGAACAAGGCGTCGGACCTGCACCTGTCTGCAGGCCTGCCGCCGATGATCCGTGTGGACGGTGACGTCCGCCGCATCAACATTCCGGCCTTGGACCACAAGCAGGTCCACGCGCTGGTGTACGACATCATGTCGGACAAGCAACGTCGCGACTACGAGGAATTCCTCGAAGTCGACTTTTCGTTCGAAATTCCCAGCCTGGCGCGTTTCCGCGTCAACGCGTTCAACCAGAACCGGGGTGCGGGTGCGGTGTTCCGTACCATTCCCTCGGAAGTGTTGACCCTGGAAGACCTGAACACGCCGCCGATCTTCCGTGAGCTGATTGACCAGCCGCAGGGCCTGATCCTGGTGACCGGCCCGACCGGTTCGGGCAAGTCGACCACGCTGGCGGCGATGATCGACCACATCAACAAGAACGAATACGGTCACATCCTCACCGTCGAGGACCCGATCGAATTCGTGCACACCTCGCAGAAGTGCCTGATCAACCAGCGCGAAGTGCACCGCGACACGCACGGCTTCAACGAAGCGCTGCGTTCGGCACTGCGTGAAGATCCGGACATCATCCTGGTCGGCGAACTTCGCGACCTGGAAACCATCCGCCTGGCGCTGACCGCGGCGGAAACCGGCCACCTGGTGTTCGGCACCCTGCACACCAGCTCGGCGGCCAAGACCATCGACCGTATCATCGACGTGTTCCCGGCCGGCGAAAAGCCGATGGTGCGCTCAATGCTGTCCGAATCACTGCGTGCGGTGATCTCGCAGGCGCTGCTGAAGAAAGTCGGCGGCGGGCGTACGGCGGCGTGGGAAATCATGGTGGGCACCCCGGCTATCCGCAACCTGATCCGTGAGGACAAGGTCGCGCAGATGTACTCGGCGATCCAGACCGGCCAGCAGATGGGCATGATGACGCTCGACCAGCACCTGCAGGACCTGGTGAAGCGCAGCCTGATCACGCGCAACCAGGCCAAGGAATACGCCAAAGACAAGCGCATTTTCGAATAACCGGGGCACATAGCGATGAATACCACTGGCACTACCATCGACTTCACCTCGTTCCTCAAACTGATGGCGCATCAGAAGGCGTCGGATCTGTTCATCACCGCCGGCATGCCGCCGGCGATCAAGGTGAACGGCAAGATCTCGCCCATCACCCAGACGCCGCTCACGCCGCAGCAGAGCCGCGACCTGGTGCTGAACGTGATGACGCCCGCGCAGCGCGAGGAGTTCGAGAAGACCCACGAGTGCAACTTCGCCATCGGCCTGTCCGGCGTCGGGCGCTTCCGCGTCAGCTGTTTCTACCAGCGCAACCAGGTCGGCATGGTGCTGCGTCGCATCGAGACGCGCATTCCCACCGTGGAAGAACTGAGCCTGCCGCCGATCATCAAGACGCTGGCGATGACCAAGCGCGGCATCATCCTGTTCGTGGGTGCCACCGGTACCGGTAAGTCCACCTCGCTGGCGGCGATGATCGGCTACCGCAACCTCAATTCGACCGGGCACATCATCACCATCGAAGACCCGATCGAATTCGTGCACAAGCACGAAGGCTGCATCATCACCCAGCGCGAAGTGGGCATCGACACCGACAGCTGGGAAGCGGCGCTGAAGAACACCCTGCGCCAGGCCCCGGACGTGATCATGATCGGCGAAGTGCGTACCCGCGAGGGCATGGACCACGCCATCGCGTTCGCCGAAACCGGCCACCTGGTGCTGTGCACCCTGCACGCCAACAACGCCAACCAGGCGATGGACCGCATCATCAACTTCTTCCCGGAAGACCGCCGCGGGCAGCTGCTGATGGACCTTTCGCTGAACCTGAAGGGCGTGGTCGCACAGCAGCTGATTCCGTCGCCGGACGGCAAGTCGCGTCGCGTGGCGATGGAAATCATGCTCGGCACGCCGCTGGTGCAGGACTACATCCGCGACGGCGAGATCCACAAGCTGAAGGAAGTGATGAAGGAATCGGTCCAGCTGGGCATGAGGACCTTCGATCAAAGCCTGTTCGAGCTGTACCAGGCCGGCGAGATCAGCTACGAGGATGCACTGCGCTACGCCGACTCGCAGAACGAAGTGCGCCTGCGCATCAAGCTGTCGCAGGGCGGCGACGCCCGAACCCTGTCGCAGGGTCTGGACGGCGTGGAGATTTCCGAAGTCCGCTGAGGCCAACATCGTTGGTCGTTTCCGGGCGCGTGCGGTGCCATACCGCCGCGCCCGTGTTGTATCTGCCACGCCAAGGGGGCCGTGAATGACGCAGGAAGCCGCACTGAAAACCCGCTACGCGGGCATGGACACCGACGCGTTGCTGGCGCTGTGGCAGGGCCAGGAGCGCATGGACTGGGCCGAAGCCCTGTTGGCCGAGGAACTGCAGGCACGCGGCGTGGAGTCGCAGCGGCTGGAGGAACTTGCCGCCGCGCGCGACCCGCAGGGCGCGTCCAGCGTCAGCGCAGCGGTCGGGGCACCGACCGGGTTGGCGTACTTCTTCCTTATCCGCATGGGCGCGGTCGCCTTGGCCTTCGCCGCGGAGCGCACAGTGGGCTCGATGTACGGCGAGACCTGGGCCAGGCTGGCGCTGCTTGCGGTCCTGCTGGGCTACGTAGTGCTGGGCGGCTGGCAGGTGTGGCACCGCACCCGACGCCCGATGGGCGGTGCGTCTGCCTTCGGCACGGCCTACCAGACGATTGAACTGGGTGTGCTGGCGCTGGCGCTGATGGCCGGGCTGGGCTGGGCGTTCAGCCAGATACCGGAGTCGGAGCCCGAGATGCCTGACCAGCCCGTAGGGGCACCCTCCGTGATGGACCCCTGAACCTGAATGCCGGGCGCGCCGCTGCCCGGCGCAGGCGGAATTTCATTGCCAGGTGAATCAATTTCACCTGCAACTGTAACGCCGATCGTGTCTAATACGTCTCCCCACGAGCGGTACCCCCACCCATGTCCCTCCAATCCCATGGCCCCGCGCCGTGCGAAGACGCTGACGGCCACCTGGTCACTGCCGGGCCGTTGACCCCGCCGCCCGACAGCGCCGGTACCGTTGCCGACGAAAAAGCACTGCGCCATTCCACGGCGGAGGACGTGCAGGGCATGGTGCTGGCCACGCTGGTGGCGTCGCTGGGGCTGGCGATCTTCGCCAAGGGCGGGCTGATGATCGGCGGTATGGCCGGTCTGGCCTTCCTGCTGCACTACGCGGCCGGCTGGAACTTCGGCCTGGTGTTCGTGCTGGTGAACCTGCCGTTCTACTGGGTGGCGGTGCGGCGCATGGGCTGGGAGTTCACCCTGAAGACGTTTGCGGCGGTCACCGCCTGTGGCGTACTGACTGATGTGCTGCCGCGCTTTGCCGACTTCTCGCACATGGCTCCGTTGTACTCGGCGCTGGTGGGCGGAGCATTATCCGGTCTCGGCATTCTGTTCTTCATCCGCCACCGTGCCAGCCTGGGTGGCATCGGCATCCTGGCGGTGTACCTGCAGCGCACGCGCGGCTGGAGTGCCGGCAAGGTGCAGATGTCGTTCGACACGCTGCTGATGTGCGCGGCGTTCTTCGTGCTGTCGCCGATGCAGGTGATGTATTCGGCCATCGGCGCGGTGGTGCTCAGCCTGGTGCTGATGTTCAACCACCGCCCCGGGCGGTACATGGGCGTTTGAGCCCGCGCGGGCGACCACCAACGGTGGCCGCCTACCGGAAATGCCGGTAGGTCACGACCGTTGGTCGTGACGCATCTCCTGCAACCGCTTGTACACCGGACAGCTCTTGGCATGCGCCCCGGGCAGATAGCCCAGGCTCATCAGAAACTCACCGGTGATCTCGCCACCGGTAAACCGGAACGTCTTCTTGAACAGCTTCACCCAGTCGGCCTTGCTGCGCGGGTGATGGGCGTCCAGCCACTGCGCGAATGAGCCATGGCTGGACCGCAGTTGCTGGATCACCTGCGCGTTGTGAACGGCCGCGTGCACTTTCAGCCGGTTGCGGATGATGCCGGCGTCGTTCAACAGCCGCTCGACGTCACGTTCCCCATACGCCGCCACGGCGTCCACGTCGAACTGGCTGTACGCCTTCCGGAAACCCTCGCGCTTCTTCAGGATGGTTTCCCAGCTCAACCCGGCCTGGTTGATCTCCAGGATCAGGCGTTCGAACAGCTCACGCTCGTCGCGCTGCGGAAAGCCGTACTCGTGGTCGTGGTAATGGCCGTGGACCGGATGGCCCGGGGCAATGCTGCAGTAGCCGCTCATGGTGTGTCCTTTTTGCGCGGAGGTTCATCCACGCTTTGTGGAAGGCTGCCGGCCAGGGAAACCTGCGGCCAGCGTGGGCGCTGCAGTTGCAGTTCGCCTGCCATCAGTGCCGCGTTGGCCGCGTCCGCCGCTGCCCGGTTCGCATGCCCGTAGAACGTGAGCGTACCCGCGTTCTGCCACTTCCCGTCCATGCGCACATGCAGTTGGCAGAACGGCCCAACCTGCTTCTCCAGGCGACACAGCAGCATCTCGTCGCTGCCGTCACCGTCAAGGTCGCGGCGCAGCGCCACGCAACGTTCATCCACGTCCAGGCACTGGCTGTCAGCCAGTGATCGATCGAGCACGGCTGCCCACCAGTCCGCATCCGGAGCCGGGGCTCCCTTCACCAACGCCACATGCCGCTGCAGCGCAGCAGGGTCACGCAGCCCGTCATCCAGCAGGGCACCGTCGCTCCAGCGCGTCTCGCGTGCCAGCGCATCCTTGATCACGCTGACTGCACGTGCGTCCTTGCCCAGTACTGGATCCTGCTGCAGCGCGCGCAGCGCATCCACGCCACGCCGGCCCAGCTCGAAGCGCAGGGCGAGGGCATCGTTGGCATTGATCACAGCGGGGTCGTGCTTCAGCCTCGCCACCTGGCTGGCAATGCTGATCCGCACCCCATCCAGCAATGGCGAGTTGGCCAGCAGCGCCACGCCCAGCACCCCCCAGCACATCCACCGGTTCACCCGTTCAATCGGCTGCAGCCAGCGGCCGCGACGACGCAGCACCGAAAGCGCGTAGCCCACCGCATAGCCACACACGGTCAGTACCACCAGCGCACCCCAGAAGCGCTCCAGCGTCCAGCCGTACTGGGCAATGCGCAGCCCCATCGCATACAGTGCAAGCCCCGCATACACCGGAAGTGCCAGCAGGCTGGCATCCACCAGCCGGCGCAACCACATCGGATACGCCGCGCGCTCGCTGTCGTGCTGGTACACCGCATTGGTGAATGCCACCAACAGCAGCGACACGATCACCAGCAACCAGGTCGCCGAACGGGTCTTCCACAGCGCGTCCAGCCCGGCAAAAGGCAGGCTCAGCACGAACAACACGGCAATGAACGACAGCAGCGGCAATAGGCCGCGGCAGATCGCGAACAACACCTGCCGGGTCACCTGGATGGCGCGGTGCTGGGTGCGGCCAATCAGCACGCCGAAGCCGAACAGGCAGCCGGTGGCCAGGGCGATGAACGCTTCTTCGCGGAACAGGTCGCGGAAGAAATTGATATCCACCAGCTGGAACAGCTCTGACCACAGCCACAGCAGCATCCAGGTCAGGCCGGTAAAGGCCAGCGCCAGCGCGAGGGTCAGCCCGTTCTGCCAGGCACGTTCAAACAAGGCGTCATAGGTGGCATGCCAATGGCCGTGCTGCAGGCGGAACTGCCACCACGGCAAGGTGACGAACACCGCGATGGCCATGCTGAGAGAGAACGGCCAGTGCAGTGGGCCATCCACCAGGCCAGTGGCACCTCCGCCCAGATTCCAGCCAATCCAGCTGGCCAGCGCCAGCACCACCGCTGAGCCGATCGCCGCATGCAGCCACAGCCGGCGGTCGCGCAGATCCACCAGCGTCAGCGCAATGGCGGTGGGAATGGTCAGCACCCAGGTGTACCAGCGGTAGCGGCTGGCGATGTCCTGGAACGGCCAGCCTTCGCCGGCCTGCTGCACGGCATACAGCGCCAGTCCCTGCAGCAGCGCGATCAGCACGATGGTGCTGCGCGAGGACAGCGGCAGGGCGGGAAGCGAGGTGTCATTCATGGCATGCGTCATGGCGCGGTCTCCTCGGGAACGATCACATCCACGCTCACGGGTTTGCCATGCGGCAGGGCCAGGCGCGGCCAGCGTTGATCGTGTATCTCCAGCTGGCCCGCGCGCAGGGCGGCATTGCCCTCGTCGGCCGAATGACCACGCCCATACTGGCCCAGGAAATTCACCGCTGCTTCGTTGCGCCACTGGCCGTTCTCGCGGACGTGCAGCACGCAGTGCGCGCCGACATAGCCGGTGAGCTCGCACAGCAGCAGATCGTCGTTGCCGTCACCGTCCAGGTCGCGTACCAGCACCACGCATTCCTGGCCCACCCGCAGGCAGTCGGCCGAACGGAGCTTGCCCTCGACCACGGCGGTCCACCAGTCCGGGGACGGTGTCGGCAGCCCCTTGGCCACGCTCAGCTGGCGCTGCAATGTGGCCACATCACGCAGCGTGTTATCGGCGGGTTTCCCGGGCTGATCGTCACTCCAGCGCGTTTCGCGTGCCAGCACCTTGTTGATGGCGTCGACCGCACGGGCATCGCGAGACACCTGCGGGTCCTGCCGGAGTTCGCGGAGTGCCTCGACGCCGCGCCGTCCCATCTTGAAGCGCAGGGGTATCAGCTCCTTGCTGTCCAGCATGGCCGGGTCGGACTGGAGTCGCGCCACCTGGCTGGCCACGCTGATCCGGGTGCCATCCAGCACCGGCGAACTGGCCAGCAATGCGGTGGCCAGTACGGTCCAGCACATCCAGCGGTTGGCGGTTTCGATGCCCTCCAGCCAGCGGCCCCGGCGGCGCAGCACGGCCAGGGCGTAGCCCACCGCATAGCCGCTCACCAGCACCACCACCACCACGCCCCAGAAGCGCTCCAGCGTCCAGCCGTACTGCGCGATCCGCAGGTACATCGCATACAACGCCAGGCCGGCATAGATGGGCAGCACCAGCAGGCTGGCATCGACCAGGTGCCGCAGCCAGCGCGGGTAGGTCGACTGGCCGACGTGATGCTGATAGACCGCATTGGTGAATACCACCAGCAGCAGCGACACCCAGATCAGCAGGCTGGCTGCCGAGGGCGTGGTCCAGAGCGAGGCCAGGCCGGTGAAGGGCAGGATGAGCAGGAACACGACCGCCATCAGCGACAGCAGCGGCAGCAGGCCACGACACAGCGCGAACAGCACCAGCCGGATCACCTGGATGGCGCGGTGCTGGGTGCGACCGATCAGCACGCCGAAGCCCATCAGGGTGCCGGTGACCACCGCGATACCCGCCGGATCAGTCAGGATCCGCTGGAACAGGTCGATGTTCACCACCAGAAACAGGCCTGCGCCCATGCCCAGCAGCATCCAGGTCAGCCCGGTGAAGAGTGCCGCCAGGGCCAGGGTGAGGGCGTTCTGCCAGGCGAGTTCAAACAGGGCCGGGTAAGGCGCGCGCCAGTGCCCGTGCTGCAGCCGGTACTGCCAGTAGGGCAGGATGATGAAGGTGGCGGCCGCCATGCAGATCGAGAAAGGCCCCAGCAGCCCACTGGGCTCCATCCCGGTCGCGTCGCCACCGACATTCCAGCCGATCCAGCTGGCCAGCAGCAGCACCACAATCGAGCCCACCGCCACATGCAGCCACATGCGACGGTCGCGCAGGTTCACCAGGGTCAGCGCCATCGCGGTGGGTACGGTCAGCACCCACGCCATCCAGCGGCAGCGGTGGGCGATGTCGTTGAACGGGGCGCTTTCGTCCAGCGCAAACACCGCATACAGGGCCAGGCCCTGCAGCAGCGCGATCAGCACGATGGCGGCACGTGAAGCGAGGGGCAGGGCGGGGGGCGTGGCGTCGTTCACGATCAGCGTCCATGCGGGTGTGGGAGCATCCTAGCCGACGACTCACGCCCCTGTCTGGAGCCCTGCGGTTAGAATGGAGCCATGTCACAGCTGCCCACGTCCCTTGCCGATCACCTGCTGGTAGCGCTGCCGTCGCTGACCGACCCCACGTTTGCGCGTAGCGTGGCACTCATCTGCCAGCATGACGAAGCCGGGGCCATGGGTGTGCTGGTCAACCAGCCCTCCGAGTACACCTTGGGCGAAGTGCTGGCACAGATGGAAATCAGCACCGACAACGCGGCATTGCGCGACCAGCCGGTGCTCAATGGCGGGCCCGTGCACCCGGAGCGTGGCTTCGTCATCCACGATGACCCGCGTGAGTGGGATGCATGCCTGGCTGTCGGCGAAGGCCTGTTCCTGACCACCTCGCGCGACATTCTGGAAGCCATGGCCCGTGGCGAGGGCCCGCGCAACGCGCTGGTCACCCTGGGCTGCGCTGGCTGGAGCTCGGGTCAGCTGGAAAACGAGCTGGCTGAAAACAGCTGGCTGGCGGTGCCGGCCGATGCCGATCTGCTGTTCAGCACGCCGCTGGATGAACGCTGGCAGGGCGCGGCGGCGCGTCTGGGCGTGGACCTGTTCCACCACACCGGGTACAGCGGCCATGTCTGAGCCGGCCAGCATCCGCCGTGACGGTACGGTGCTGGGCTTTGACGTCGGCTCGCGCCGCATCGGGGTTGCCATCGGCAGTTCGTTTGGTACCCACGCCCGCGCCATCGCGGTGGTCGACGTGCATGGCAATGGTCCGGACTGGGGCGCGGTGGAACGCCTGATCAAAGAATGGCGGCCCGATGGCCTGGTGGTGGGCGACCCGCTCACCCTGGATGGTCAGGACCAGCCCAACCGCAAGCGCGCGCAGGGCTTTGCCCGCCAGCTGCGTGAACGTTTCAAGCTGCCGGTGGTGCTGGTCGACGAGCGTTCCAGCTCGGTCGAAGCCGCGCGCCGATTTGCGGTGGAGCGTGCCGAGGGGCGCAAGCGTCGTCGTGACGCTGCGACCCTGGACGCGGTTGCCGCCGCCGTCATCATCGAGCGCTGGTTGTCCGCGCCGGATGACGCAACCCCTGTTTCCTGACCCCTCAGATCCTGCCATGACCGCCACGCAACTCGATTCCGATGGACGCCTGCGCCACCTGCTGACCCTGGAAGGTCTGCCCCGCGAAACCCTGTTGCAGCTGTTGGACCGTGCCGGCCAGATCCGCGATGCCGCGGTGGGGCGTGTCGGCAACAAGCGCCAGGTACTGGCCGGTTCGGCGGTGTGCACGCTGTTCTTCGAGCCCTCCACCCGCACCCGCAGCTCGTTCCAGTTGGCCGCGCAGCGGCTGGGCGCGGACGTGCTGAACTTCGACGCGTCCACCTCGTCCACGCGCAAGGGCGAAACTGCCTGCGACACCTTGAAGAATCTGGAAGCGATGGGCGTGCGCGGCTTCATCGTTCGTCACCCCGATGACGGTGCCGTGGCCGCGCTGTCGCAAGCGGCAGGCGAGGGCACCGCGCTGATCAATGCCGGTGACGGTCGCAGCTCGCACCCCACCCAGGGCCTGCTCGACATGCTGACCCTGCGTCAGGCCAAGGGCGCGGATTTCTCGAAGATGAAGGTGTTGATTGTCGGCGACGTGAAGCACTCGCGCGTGGCCCGCACCGACCTGCATGCGCTGCGTACGCTCGGTGCCGGCGAGATCCGCGTGTGCGGCCCGCAGTCGCTGCTGCCGGACGACGAGACCTTGAAGGGCTGCATCGTCGGCCAGGACTTCGACGCCATGCTGGAAGGCGTGGATGCGCTGATGATGCTGCGCCTGCAGCGCGAGCGCATGGAAGAAGGCCTGGTGCCATCGATCGAGCAATACCACGCCGAATACGGCCTGACCGCCGATCGCTTGAAGCGCGCCGGCCAGGACGCCGCCGTGCTGCACCCCGGTCCGATCAACCGCGGCGTGGAAGTCACCGACGAAGTCGCCGACGGCCCGCAGTCGTGGGTATTGCGCCAGGTCGCCAACGGCGTCGCCGTGCGCATGGCGGTGCTGGAGACGCTGCTGGGTTGATGGGGGTGGTATCGACCAACGGTCGATACCTACCGTGGGGAACCGGTAGGCCACGACCGTTGGTCGTGGCGGGACGGGTGGCGATGTGTGTGATGTATCGACCAACGGTCGATACCTACCTCGGATCGTCTTCCAAGGGCCATCGACACCACGCATACGGGTATTGCCCGATTCGATCAGCAAGTCCGCCCGGGACCGGGTTCTCCATGACGTAGAACGCGTGCCGACGTAGAGCGGTCTCCGACCTCAGGCAGTGATCGTAATACCCGGTCTGCCAGACGCGGCCATTCCGCAGGTGCAAGCGGTTCAACATCAGCGCACTTCGGGATTTGAACCGTTGCGCCACGTACGACAGTGGCCGATTACCCAGTTGGAACAACCAATGCACGTGATCCGGCATCACCACCCAGGCCAGTGAATGGCTGAGTCCTTGAGCATCCAACAGTGGAAACAGCGCGGTAACGACGCGTGCATTGGCGGGGTCGTCAAACCAGGCGCGGCGATGTTCGCACACCATGGTCAATTCGTATGCATGGTTGGGCATCGACACGCGGCCGATGCGTAGGCGAGGGCTGTTCATCCCTCTATGGTGAAGAACGGACTATGTCGAGTATGTCGGCGAGCGCCTTGTCCTGGCGTCGGATGATGCCGGTATCGACCAACGGTCGATACCTACCGGTAGGCCACGACCGTTGGTCGTGGCGGGAGGCCCGTCGATGCGTGTGGGGGGTATCGACCAACGGTCGATACCTACCGGTAGGCCACGACCGTTGGTCGTGGCGGGAGGGCCGTCGATGCGTGTGGGGAGTATCGACCAACGGTCGATACCTACCGGTAAGACACGACCTTTCTGAAGCCGAATTACTGCCGTTGCGCCAACATCCATGCCCACATCTGTGCATCGGCATACGTGGCGTCCCACGCATTGTGGTTGCCCTGCGGATACTCCGTGTATCGCACATCCTTCGCGCCCGCTGCATCAAACGCGGCCTTCAAGCGGCGATCATCATCCGGCTTCACCACATCATCCAGCGCGCCGTGGAACATCCAGATCGGCGTGTCCTTCAACCGCTGCGCCATCACCGCATACGGGTCGGCCTCGCGTGCGACGGCTTCGACGAACAGGGTCGGGCGCACCGCGCGTGGCACCAGTACCGCGCCGCATACCGGCACAATCGCGGCAAAGCGCTGCGGATCATCCAGTGCGATGTTCCAGCTGCCATAGCCGCCCATCGACATGCCGGTCAGGTACTGACGCGCCGGGTCGGCACCGAATTCGGTGATCACCGCATCCAGGGCGGCAATCGCCGCACGGTTGTTGTCGCCCGACCACTCTTCGTCATCCGGCACCTGCGGCAGCACCACCAGCGCAGGGAAGGTATCCGCGTGGCGGCGAAGGTAAGGTCCGATGCCGGCCTCGGTCTGGGCATGGTTGTTGCTGCCGCGCTCGCCCGAGCCGTGCAGGAACAGCACTACTGGAAGCCTCCCGGCCTGCGCGTGGGCCCCGCGCGGGATGAACACCTGATAGTGCACGCTGCGCCCATCCAGCGTCACGCTGCGGGCTTCAAAACGACCCGTTGGATCCTCACGTGTTGGTGCGCAGCCCGCCAGCATCAGCAGCGCCACTGCGCACAGCAGCCAGACCATCGAACGTCGTGCCATGCCGCATCCTCGACTGAAATCGTTTTCAGTCTAGTCCGCCGGGCAGGGCAGAGCATCTTGCAGCGCATCAGTCCGGGCGTGGCGCAGCGGCCAGAATCTCGAGCTGCTCGATGGCCTCAGGGTGTCCTTCAGCCGCGGCGGCCTGCAGTTGGGCCAGCGTGGGGTGGACCACCAGCAGGATCGGGTTCTCGCACTCGGGGCAGTCGAACTCGGTTTCGTCCTCGTGCAGTTCCATCACCATGTCCCGCGCCGTTCCCCGCCATTCGCAGGCCGCGCAGGTATGCGCCTGCTCGCGCCAGCCAAGGGTGTAGTAGTTGTCCAGAGTGACGGCCATGCGCGTTCCGAAGTCAGTGCAGCAGAATGAGGGTGGCCAGGCCGAGGAAGCTGAAGAAGCCCATCACGTCGGTCACCGCGGTGACCACCACGGTGCCGGCCACGGCCGGATCGACATTCATGCGCTTGAGCAGCAGCGGCAGCAGCACGCCAGCCAGCGCCGCCGCACAGAAATTGATGATCAGCGCGAGCGTGATCACGACCGACAGCAGAATGCTCTGGAACCAGACGAAGGCGATCAGCCCGACCACGGTGCCTATCAAGGTGCCGTTGATCAACGCCACCCGCATTTCCTTCCACAGCAGGATGCGTGCATTGCTCTGGCCGACCTGGCCCAGCGCGATGCCACGCACCATCAGGGTCAGCACCTGCACCGCGGCATTGCCGCCGACGCCCGCCACAATCGGCATCAGCACGGCCAGCGCCACCACCTTCTGCAGGGTGAGTTCGAACTGGCCGATCACGCTGGCGGCGAGGAACGCGGTGCACAGGTTGATGCCCAGCCAGACCACGCGGCCGCGCACGGCACGCTTGATTGGCGAGAACAGGTCCTCTTCTTCGTCCAGACCGGCCGCGCCCAGTGCCTGGTGCTCGGCCTGCGCACGGATGATGTCCACCACGTCATCGATGGTGATGCGGCCGAGCAGGATGTTGTTGTCGTCCACCACCGGGGCGGACACCCAGTCATGGTCGGAGAACTGGCGGGCCACTTCCTCGGCACTTTCGCCCACGTCGATGGCCGGTTGCTCGTCATCGATCAGCCGGTTGATCGGGGTGTTGTCCTCGTGGGTGACCAGCGCGGCCAGCGACAGGCGGCCCAGGTACTGATGGCGGCGGCTGACCACGAACAGATGGTCGGTGTGGTCGGGCAGTTCACCACGCAGGCGCAGGTAGCGCAGCACCACGTCCACATTGACGTCGGCGCGCACGGTCACCACGTCCGGGTTCATCAAACGGCCGGCGGTATCCTCGGGGTAGGACAACACCTGTTCCAGGCGCTCGCGGTTCTCCCGGTCCATCGACTTCAGGACTTCGTCGATGACGGTGTCCGGCAAGTCCTCGACCAGGTCGGCCAGGTCGTCGATGTCCAGGTCTTCGACCGCGGCGATGATTTCGTCCGGGTCCATGTCGGCCAGCAGGCTTTCGCGCACTTCCTCGCCGACGTGGACCAGCACTTCGCCGTCGTCTTCCGGGTCAACCAGCCCCCACACCACTTCGCGCTTGCCGGGAGGCAGCGATTCCAGCAGGTTGCCGATCTCGGCCGGTGCCAGGGTATTGACCAGCCGGCGCACGGGCCCAAGCCGCCCGCTGTCCAATGCATCGGACAACAGCCGCAGCTGGCGTGCCGTCTTGTCGTGGCGTACGGCTTCGGCCATGCGCAGCTCCCGCGGAAAAAGAAAAGGCCGCTATCCCGTACAGGATGCGGCAACAGGGGTGGTCACCGCGTCATTATCGCTTGGATTTGTGTCAGGGCGCGACGGGATGTGGCCGGTTCGCGGTATCGACCAACGGTCGATACCTACCGGAATCTACGCGTGACCGGCACTTTCAATCCAACGCTCGATGCCGCGCCTGTCCCGCGCGGCCAGCAGCTTCGGCGCGGCCGCCTGCAGCTGCGCCCAGTCGCTGTCGCGGATCACCCGGCGCACTTCCAGCAACGTGCCAGGGTGCAGGCTGAATTCCTTCAAACCCAGCGCCAGCAGCAGGCGGGTCATGCGCGGATCGCCTGCGATTTCACCGCACACCGCCACCGGCGTGTCATGTTCGTGCCCGACGCGCAGAATCTGCGCGATCAGGCGCAGCACGGCCGGGTGCAGCGGGGAATACAGCTCGCCCACGGCTTCGTTGTTGCGGTCGGCGGCCAGCAGGTACTGCACCAGGTCGTTGGTGCCGACCGACAGGAAATCGACCAGGTCGATGAAACTCTCCAGCGCGATCGCCGCCGCCGGCACTTCGATCATCGCGCCGAACGGAATGTGCTCGGCCACTTCATGACCTTCCGCGCGCAGCAACTGCGCTTGTTTCTGCAGCCGGCGACGCACCGCCAGCACTTCCTCGCGGGTGCTGACCATCGGCAGCAGGATGCGCAGCTTTCCGTAGGCCGACGCACGCAGGATCGCGCGCAACTGGGTATCGGCGACCTTGGGCCGGGCCAGTGACAGGCGCACGCCACGCAGGCCAAGTGCCGGGTTGTCCTCGTTGCTCAGGGTCAGGCCAGTGCGGTCGGCCTTGTCCGCGCCCAGGTCCAGGGTGCGGATGGTGACCGGGCGGCCGTTCATGCCCAGCGCCGCGTCACGGTAGGTTTCGAACTGTTCCTGTTCGTCGGGCAGCTCGTCGCGCTGCAGGAACAGGAATTCGGTGCGGTACAGGCCCAGGCCGTGCGCGCCCAGGGCATGTGCCTCGGTCACGTCTTCCAGCGATTCGGCATTGGCCAGCAGGGCGATGTCGACCTTGTCCAGGGTGCGGCTTGGCTTCGCCCGCAGCCGGCCCAGTTCGCGCTGTTCGCGCGCCTGTTCGCGCAGGCGGGCGCGGTAGTCGCGCAGGTCGCCGGCCAACGGGTTGACGGTGATCGTGCCGATGCTGCCATCAATGATCAGCACGTCGCCGTCGTTGATCTTCTGCAGCGCGCCGGGCGCATTGACGATCAGCGGCAGGTGCAGGCTGCGGGCCAGAATGGCGCTGTGCGAGAGCGCGCTGCCACCGACGCTGACAATGCCGACCACGCCGTGCGCCTGCAGCTGGGCCAGCTCGGAGGGCGCGATGTTGTCGCAGACCAGGATCTCCCCGGCCAAGCCCTTCACGTCCGGCGGGCGCTGATGCAGGAAGGCGTGGATGCGGCCGATCACATGGTCGAGGTCGTCCATGCGGCTCTTCAGGTAGGCGTCGTCCATGCCATCGAAGACCTTGGCCAGGCGGTCGCGCTGCACGCGCAGGGCGTAGCCGGCGCTGTAGGGGCCGCTGCGGATCAGTTCATCCAGCCCGTACAGCAGCTCGGGGTCGTCCAGCAGCAGGGCGTGCAGATCCAGGATCTCGCCCATTTCCTTGTCCAGCGCCCCCTTCAGGCGCTGGCGCAGCTCGTGCATTTCCACCCGCGCCGCGTCCACCGCGTCATGCAGGCGGACCAGCTCGGCGTCGACCCGGGCCGCGGGAATGCGCTGTTCGGCGACCTCGAGCACGTGCGGCAGGCGCACGCGGGCACGGCCCAGGGCATGGCCGCGGGCCGCGCCATGGCCGGACAGCAGCAGCGCGCCGGAAGCGGTCCGCGACGGCTGCCCGGGCATGCTCAGTTGTCCTCGTCGAAGCGCCGCTCGAACAGGGACACCACGGCGTCCATCGCGGCGGCTTCGTCTTCGCCGTCGATGCGCACGGTGACCGGGGTGCCCTGGCCGGCGGCCAGCAGCATCACGCCCATGATGCTCTTGGCATTGATCTCGCGGCCGCGCGCAATCATGGTCACATTGCAGCGGAACGGAGCCAGCTCCTGCACCAGCTTGGCAGTAGCGCGGGCATGCAGTCCCAGGCGGTTGGATACGGTGAGTTCACGTTCAAGCATCGTCGACAATCGCTCCATTGCGAGTGCCCGCCGCCGCAGTGGCGGGCAGTTGATCCAGTCCCTGTTCCGGATAATTCATCACTCGCAACAACATCGGCAGGCTCAGCGCTGAGACCCGGCGGGCCGGGGTGCCCAGGCGGGCCAGCTGCGCTGCCAGATTGCTCGGGCTGGCGCCATACAGGTCGGTCAGGATCAGCACACCCTCGCCACTGTCGACCCGGCGCAAAGCGGCCGAGGCGAGCGGGAGCAGGGCGTCCATGTCTGCGTCGAACGGTACTTCAAATGCTTCCGTTTTCAGCGGAAGGTGCCGCAGCAGCCGGGTGGCGACTTCCAGCAGGGAAGCGCCAACACCAGGATGCGTTACAAGGAGAATGCCACAGGTCATTACCGAACGTTAACAGGTCAAGATGAATTGGGACTAGGGGGCAATGCGGGATTGTCTAATCCAGTTCACGATGGAACGTCGCCACTTCCGGCCATCCCTGTTCACGCGCGTGGCGTGCCATGCGTTCAGCCAGGTAGACCGAGCGGTGCTTGCCGCCGGTGCAGCCAAAGGCCACGGTGACGTAGCTGCGGGTGTCGTTGCCGAGCCGGGGCAGCCAGGTGTCCAGGAAGTCGGTCAGCTGGGCGGTGTAGCGCTGCACGTCGGCCTGGGCGTCCAGATAGTCGCGGACCGGTGCCTCGCGGCCGGACATCGGGCGCAGCGCCGGGTCCCAGTGCGGGTTGGGCAGTACCCGGGCGTCGAACACGAAATCGGCTTCGGCCGGTACGCCGCGCTTGTAGGCGAACGATTCGAACAGCAGCGACAGCTTGTTGCCGTGGTTGAGCGCGAACCCGGTCACCACCTTGCGGCGCAGCTGGTGCACGTTCATGCCGGTGGTATCGATCACCGCGTCGGCGGCGCGGCGCAGCGGCGCGGTCAGTTCGCGCTCGCGGGCGATGGCCTCGGGCAGCGACAGCCCGAGCTGGCTGAGCGGGTGCCGGCGACGGGTGTCGGCGTAGCGCTTGAGCAGGGTTTCGTCGGTGGCGTCGAAGAACAGCAGCTGCGCGTCCAGGCCGGCGGCCAGGGCGTCTTCACGCCAGTGCGAGAGCTGGCTCAGGTCGGTCTGGCCGCGGACGTCGATGCCCACTGCCATGCGCCGGGGAGCGGAACCGTCGTGGCTGCCCATCAGGCTGCGCACGAAATCGGGCAGCAGCAGAATCGGCAGGTTGTCCGAACAGTAGTAGTCCAGGTCTTCGAACGTCTTCAGGGCGACCGACTTGCCGGAGCCGGACAGCCCGCTGACGATGATCAGGGTGGCGGCAGGGGCGGGGGCGGTGGTGCTCATGGCGTGCGGCGTTCCAGCAGGTTGCTGTGCCGGGCGATGAACATCGCCGCGGGATCAATACCCTTGGTACGCAGAATGTGCAGCCGGGTGGCCGCCTCGGTCAGCACCGACAGGTTGCGGCCGGGCATCACCGGCAGGGTGATCAGTGGCACGTCCAGGTCCAGCACGTGGCGGGTGCCGGAGTCGCCGGTCAGGCGCTCGTAGCCGTGGGGGGTGGGTTCGGTCATGGGCTTGGTCAGGTGCACGATGAGCCGAAGGTACTTGTTCTTCTTTACCGCCGTGTCACCGAACATCTCGCGCACGTTGAGCACGCCCAGCCCGCGCACCTCCAGCAGGTCCTGCAGCAGCTCCGGGCAGGTGCCGTCCAGCACGTCGGGGGCGATCTGGGTGAATTCCGGGGCATCGTCGGCCACCAGTCTATGACCGCGGCTGAGCAGCTCCAAGGCCAGCTCGCTCTTGCCCGAGCCGGCTTCGCCGGTGATCAGCACGCCAATGGAGTAGATCTCCATGAATACGCCGTGCAGGATCACCCGCGGGGCGAGGGTGCGGGCCAGGTGGTAGGACAGGTGATTGAGCAGCTCATGGCCACGCTTGGGCGAGATCCACAGCGGGGTGTGCGATTCGTCGGCGGCCGCGCGCAGGTCCTCGGGGCAGGGCTGGTTGCGGGTGATCACCAGCGCCAGCGGGTGCGACTGCATGATCCGCTCGATGGTCTCCCAGCGCTGGCGCGAATCCAACGAATCGAGCCAGGAGAGCTCTTCGGTGCCCAGGATCTGCACCTTGTTGGGGTAGATGGCATTCAGATAACCGGCCAGCGACGGACGCCGCGAGACCGTGTTGCCGGCTTCCAGCTCCCGGCGCTCGCCGGCCTGGCCAGCCACCCAGCGCAGGGCAAGGCGGTCGCGCTGTTGTTCAAACAGCTCACGTGCGGTGATGCTGGTATTCATGCGGCACTCGCCGGAGGGGATAACTCGAGTACCTGACGCAGGGCCTGGCCGTCGTGCGCGTCGCGCAGGGCCTGGCGCACCGAGGGCTCGGAGAACAGCTCGGCCAGCTCGGACAGCAGCATCAGGTGTTGATGGGTGTAGTGGGCCGGCACGGCGATGGCGAAGACCAGGTCCACCGGTTCGTCGCCGCCGAAATCTACCGGCGTTTCCAGCCGCAGCAGGGCCCCACGGGGGCGTTCCAGCAGTGGCGCGCGGCCATGCGGTATGGCGATGCCATGGCCGATGGCGGTGCTCCCCAGCTGTTCGCGCTGGCACAGGTTCTGGTAGATCTGTTCGGCATTGGCTTCGCGGCAGGCCAGCAGGCGGGCCGCGGCCTGCAGCACGCTGTCGCGGTCGGCGGCCGGCAGCACCTGGGTGCGCACGGCCGCCAGTAGGTCAGTCAGGGGCATGTTGGGGAGAACATGGGGGCGTCAGCCGCCATTGTCGCTCACCGGCAAGGGGGCGTGCTGCTGTTTCTTTTCCTTGTGCTTGATCACCAGGCGGTCGAGCTTGTCGGCGAGTACGTCGATCGCTGCATACATGGTCTGGCCGTTGGCTTCGGCATGCAGGGTCTGGCCGGGGATGTTGACGCTGGCATCGACGTGATGGTCGGGCTTCTGCAGCTTCAGTGTGACCCGTGCGTTGCAACTCTCGCGGTCGAAGTGCTTACTGATTCTCGCCAGCTTTTCCTCGACATAGGAGTGCAGGGCGGGGGTGACTTCGACATCTTTGCCAAACGTTTCGATGCGCATCGGGTGTCTCCTTTTTATTCGGATTTGCCAATGAACCTTCCCGCCGGGCGCGTGGAGCGTCAGGCGATACGTACTCTTTCGTGCGAGGCGGAAATGTTCATGGCCTCACGATACTTCGCCACGGTGCGTCGCGCCACCGGTATTCCCGAGGTTTTGAGCAGGTCAGCCAGCTTGGCGTCAGAAAGCGGCTTGCGCGGGTTCTCGTCGTCGATCAGGCGGCGGATCATGGCCTGGATGGCGGTGCTGGACGCCTCCCCGCCGCTGTCGGTATCGATCCCAGATGCGAAGAAGCTGCGCAGCGGCAGGGTGCCGCGCGGCGTCCGCACGTACTTGCGGGCGATGGCCCGGGAGATGGTGGATTCGTGCAGGCCCAGCTCGCCGGCGACCTCGCGCAGGGTCAGCGGGCGCAGCGCCTGCTCACCGAACTCCAGGAAGGCCGACTGCTGTTGCAGCAGGCAGCGCATGACCCGCAGCAGGGTTTCGCCGCGCGCCTCCAGGCCCTTCAGCAGCCAGCGCGCCTCCTGCAGGTGCGCGCGCAGGTAGCCTGCGTCGCTTTCGCCGCAGCGACGGATCATCTGTTCATAGCCGCGGTGAATCACCACCCGCGGGCCGGCGTGCCCGGCCAAGGCCGCGCGCCACACGCCGCCCTGCCGCCAGACCACGCAGTCCGGCACCACGTAGCTGTCGTGGGCCAGTTCGCCGATCTGGGTGCCCGGGCGCGGGTCCAGCGAGCGCAGCAACTGGACGGCGGTGTCCACTTCGGAGGCCGGGACTTTCAGTTCATGGGCCAGGCCGTCCACGCCGCTGCGCGGCAGGCGCTCCAGCGGGCCATCGGCAATGCGCCGGGCCAGGGCCAGGCCGGGGGTCTGCGGGTCCAGCACATCCAGCTGCAGCTGCAGGCATTCGCCCAGGCTGCGCGCGCCCACCCCGATCGGGTCGAAGCGCTGGATCTGGTGCAGCACGGTCAGAATCTCCGCCTCGTCGGCGTGAATGGCCGGCAGCAGGGTTTCGGCAATGGTCGACAGCGGCTCGCGCAGGTAGCCGTCTTCTTCCAGGGCATCAATCAGCGCCGCACCGATGCTGCGGTCGCGCGCGGACAGGTGCGACAGATGCAGCTGCCACAGCAGGTGGTCGGCCAGGGTTTCGGTTTCAGCGACGCGCTCGGCGGCGCTGCCGTTGTCGTCGTCGTCGAACGAGCCGCTGCCGCCACTGCTGCTCCAGTCGGCTTCGCCCGGGGCCCAGTCATCTTCGCTGGCGGCGCTGCGCTCGCCCGGTTCGTCCGGGCCGTCGCTGCTCTCATTGGGCCGTTCGTCAGTGCCTGGTGCGGCGTCGAGCCCGGGCTGGTCATTTTCGGCCCATTCCAACAGCGGGTTGGTCTCCACCGCCTCGGCGATTTCCAGCTCCAGCTCGGTGGTGGACATCTGCAGCAGCTTGATGGCCTGACGCAGCTGCGGCGTCATGACCAGTTGCTGTCCCAGCGATGTCTGCAGCCGTGCCTTCATGCCTGTGCCCAACGGGGGGAGGGTGCCGCAGCGGCCGGCCGGTCAGAGCTTGAAGGTGTCTCCAAGGTAGACGCGACGGACGTCGGCGTTGTCGAGGATTGCGTCCGGTGCACCCTGCGCCAGTACGCTGCCTTCGTTGAGGATATACGCGCGGTCGCAGATTCCCAAGGTTTCACGGACATTGTGGTCGGTGATCAGCACGCCGATGCCGCGCTGCTTGAGGTGGGTGACGATGCGCTGGATCTCGCCGACCGAGATCGGGTCGACGCCGGCAAATGGTTCGTCGAGCAGGATCAGCCGCGGCTGTGCGGCCAGCGCGCGGGCGATTTCACAGCGGCGGCGCTCACCGCCGGACAGGCTGGCCCCGAGCTGTTCGGACACATGGCCGATCTGCAGCTCGTCCAGCAGCGAATTCAGCTCCTTCTCGCGACCGGCGGCGTCCAGGTCCTCACGCAGTTCCAGCACCAGGCGGATGTTGTCGGCCACGGTCAGCTTGCGGAACACCGAGGGTTCCTGCGGCAGATAGCCCACGCCCTGCTTGGCGCGGGTGTACATGGGGTCGGCGGTGATGTCTTTGCCGTCCAGCACGATGCTGCCGGCATCGGCCTCGACCAGCCCGACGATCATGTAGAAGCAGGTGGTCTTGCCCGCGCCGTTCGGGCCGAGCAGGCCGACCACTTCGCCGGCATCCAGGGTCAGCCCGAATTCCTTGACGACTTCGCGCTGCTTGTATTTTTTGCGCAGACCTTTGGCGACCAGCATTACTTCTTGCTCCCGGCAGTGGGCACGGTGGTCTTGGTGGGGGCCGGTTTGGCCGCCGGCGCAGGGGTTTTGTTCTTGGGCGGGATCACCGTGCGCACGCGACCACCGTCACCGCCGCTGTTCATTTCGCCGGTACGGGTGTTGTAGGTCATCTTCTGGCCGCTGTTGATGCCCTGTGCGCTTTCAACCCGGTAATTGCCGGTCAGCACGATGACTTCGCCCTTGATGTCGTAGTCGATCTTGTCGGCGCGGGCATTCATCCAGCTGCCATCGTCGAGCTGCTGCTTCATCGTGGCCTGCTTGCCGGAGAACACCGCGCGCACCGCCTCGCCGTCCTTCATGTGGATGTCAGCCTGGGCGGCGCGGATCTCCAGCGTGCCCTGGGTGATGATCACGTTGTTGGACAGGGTGATGACGCCATCGCCAAGGAACGAGCCCGACTGTGCGCCGGACTCGATGTTCATTTCCTTGTTGCGGTCATCGGTGCGCGCCTGCGCGGCGTAACCGGGAAGCAGCAGGCTCAGGGCGAATGCAGCGGCGTAGAAGATCTTCATGACGGGGGGCTTTCCTGCCAGATTCGTGGAAGCGGCCGTAGCCGTCCGTGGATTGTCGGGGCGCATCACTGACGGGGCGTGTAACGGCTCTTGACCTGACTCAGGAAGTGGTAGGTCTTGTCGCTGGAATTCAGTTCAAACCCGACACCAGACTGGGTCATGCCCGGCCGGGTCAGGGTAACCAACGCGTCGGTGCTGGCCTTGTTTTCATTCGGGAACACGTCCAGATGGTCGGTCCGGAAGGTGGTCGGCGGCACGCTGGGCACCTTGGGGCTGTCGCCGCTGACGTTGCCGGTCAGCTTCAACTGGTCGCCCTTGGCGCTGACCCAGCCCTTGTCGCTGCGCAGCTCCCAGTGGTTGCCGTCGCGATCAGGCAGCAGGAACAGCGGCGTGGCGATGACCATGGTTTCATCGGCACGGCTGCGTTCCAGCAGCGGCGCGCGCAGGGTGGTGGATTCCTTGCCCTGTTCGTCCAGCGCGATGATCTGGAAGTCGTGCAGCACGTAGTCCTTGCTGGCGTCGTCGCCGGCAACCGGTTGCGGCTTGTTGCGGTCGCGCAGCAGCGACCAGCCGCTCAGCACGGCGGCAGCCAGCAGCACGCCTCCGATGGCGGTTCGCCAGTTCATGCGCCGAACCTCGCCAGCACCGCGTCCACATGGCCTTGTGCGGCCAGCAGCACGTCGCACAGCTCACGGGCTGCACCACGGCCGCCATCGGCGCGGGTCTGCCAGTGCACGCGTTCGGCGATCCACGGGTGGGCATTGGCCGGGGCCACCGCCAGGCCGACCGCGCACAGCGGAGCCAGGTCGGGCAGGTCATCGCCCATGAAGGCGACCTGGTCCAGGCCGATGCCGTGCTGTTCGCACAGCAGACGCACGCTGGCCAGTTTGTCGCCCACGGCGATCTGGGTGTCGATGCCCAGGTCGGCCCCGCGCTTGAGCGCGGACAGGCTGTTGCGCGCGGTGATCAGCACGGGGTGGATACCGTGCTGCTGCAGCAGTTTCAGGCCCAGTCCGTCCTGCACGTAGTACGCCTTGCTCTCGTTGCCTTCCCGGTCGTAGTAGAGCCGACCGTCGGTGAGCGTACCGTCCACGTCAAAGCAGGCCAGTCGGATGCGGCCGGCAGCAGCGTGCAGGTGGGACGGGAAACCGGGCAGCGGGGAATAGGGCATCAGGGCAGGCGGTCAGCTGAATGGAGGAGGGCCACTGTGGTTTAAACCACCCGCGCCCGCAACAGGTCATGAATGTTGAGCGCGCCGACCGCCTTGCCTTCAGCGTCGACCACGATCAGGCCGTTGATCTGGTGGGTTTCCATCAGCCGCGCCGCTTCCACGGCCAGCTGATCGGCCCCGATGGTACGGGGTTTGCGGGTCATGACGTCGACAATGCGCGCGCTGCGCACGTCCAGGTCGCTGTCCAGGGCGCGGCGCAGGTCGCCGTCGGTGAACAGGCCGACCAGGCGCTGGTTGGCGTCGACCACGGCGGTCATGCCCAGTCGCTTGCGGCTCATTTCCACCAGCGCCTGGCTCAGGCTGGCGTCCTCGCCCACGCAGGGCAGCTCGTCGCCGCTGTGCATGACATCGGTGATGTGCAGCAGCAGGCGGCGGCCCAGGCTGCCCGCCGGATGGGAGCGGGCGAAGTCGTCGGCGGTGAAGCCGCGCGCGTCCAGCAGGGCCACGGCCAGGGCGTCGCCCATGGCCAGCGAGGCGGTGGTGCTGGAGGTCGGGGCCAGCGCCAGCGGGCAGGCCTCGGCCGGCACGCTCACATCCAGGTGAACATCGGCGGCCTGGGCCAGGTTGGAGCCGGGGCGGCCCGTCATGGCGATCAGGCGGTTGCCCTGGCGCTTGAGCACCGGCAGCAGCATCAGCACCTCGTCGGACTCGCCCGAGTAGGACAGGGCCAGCACCACGTCGTCCTCGGTGATCATGCCCAGGTCGCCGTGGCCGGCTTCACCCGGGTGCACGTAGAACGCCGGGGTGCCGGTGGAGGCCAGGGTGGCGGCGATCTTGCGGGCCACATGGCCGGACTTGCCCATGCCGGTGGCCACGACGCGGCCGCGGCTGCCCAGCACCAGCTGGCAGGCCTGGCTGAAGGCATCGCCCAGGCGGTCGGCCACCGCAGCCAGGGCGTCGCGCTCGATCTCGAACACCCGGCGGCCGCTGGCAACCAGGGCCGCAGGATCGGTGGAGTGAGTGGGCAGGGGCGATACAGCCATGCGGGCGCCACGCGGAAGAGTAGAATGAGCGCACATTTTATTAGGAAAGCCCGTTGGACGCCGAGACCATCCGCAATCTGATCGAAACCGGCCTGCCTGGCTCCCGCGCCGACGTGCAGGGTGACGATGGCGTGCATTTCGAGGCCACCGTGGTCTGCGAGGCCTTCGCCGGCAAGCTGCCCCTGGCCCGCCACCGCATGGTGTATGCCACGCTGGGCGATCTGATGGGCGGGGCGATCCATGCGCTGGCGCTGAAGACGGTGACGCCGGCGGAAGCCAATCGGTAAGCCGACCAACGGTCGGCTTCTACCCCGGTTCCTTTTTTTTCCTTAATCCCTGTAGGTTCCATGGCCAAGATCGTAGTGACCGGCGGCGCGCCGCTGCACGGTGAAGTGAACATTTCCGGCGCCAAGAACGCCGTTCTCCCCATCCTGTGCGCCACCCTGCTGGCCGATGCGCCGGTGGAGATTACCAACGTGCCGCACCTGCACGACGTGGTGACCACGGTGAAGCTGCTGGGCGAGCTGGGGGCCAAGGTCACCATCGACCAGGGCACGCTGTCGCGCGGCAGTGCGATCGTCGTGGACCCGCGTTCGGTGAACCAGCACGTCGCGCCGTATGAACTGGTCAAGACCATGCGCGCCTCGATCCTGGTGCTGGGCCCGCTGCTGGCCCGCCACGGTGCGGCCGAAGTGTCGCTGCCCGGCGGCTGCGCGATCGGCTCGCGCCCGGTGGACCAGCACATCAAGGGCCTGCAGGCGCTGGGTGCGGAGATCGTGGTCGAGAACGGCTTCATCAAAGCTCACGCCAAGCGTCTGAAGGGCGGCCATTTCACCTTCGACATGGTCAGTGTGACCGGTACCGAGAACGTGCTGATGGCCGCGGTGCTGGCTGAAGGCACCACTGTGCTGGACAACTGCGCGATGGAACCGGAAGTCACCGACCTGGCGCACTGCCTGATCGCGCTGGGCGCGAAGATCGAAGGGCTGGGCACCACCCGCCTGGTGATCGAAGGCGTGGAGCGCCTGAACGGCGGCCGTCATGAAGTGCTGCCTGACCGCATCGAAACCGGCACCTTCCTGGTGGCGGCAGCGATGACCGGTGGCAAGGTCACGGTCAACCGCGCGCGCCCGAACACCATGGACGCCGTGCTGGCCAAGCTGGTCGAAGCCGGGGCGACGATCGAGACCACCGAAGACAGCATCACCCTGGACATGCAGGGCAAGCGCCCGCGCGCTGTGAACCTGACCACCGCGCCGTATCCGGCGTTCCCCACCGACATGCAGGCGCAGTTCATGGCGCTCAACTGTGTGGCCGATGGCGTGGGCGTGATCAATGAAACGATCTTCGAAAACCGCTTCATGCACGTCAACGAGCTGCTGCGCCTGGGTGCGGACATCCAGGTGGAAGGTCACACCGCCATCGTGCGCGGTTCTGACCAGCTCAGCGGTGCGCCGGTGATGGCCACCGACCTGCGTGCGTCGGCCTCGCTGATCCTGGCCGGCCTGATGGCCAAGGGTGACACCACCATCGATCGCATCTACCACCTGGACCGTGGCTACGAGAACATCGAAGAGAAGCTCTCGGCGCTGGGTGCCACCATCCGGCGTACCGCATGATCCTGCGCGGCCAGTTCACGCGTCGCCGCAAGGCACTGCTGATCCTGGTGCTGGTGGTGCTGGGCTGGCTGGGCTATGCCTGGTACGCCGGCATCGCCATCACCCAGGGGCTGGAACAGCAGGACATGGACTGGAACGGCGACGGCACGGTCAGTCGCACGGAAGTGCTGCAGTCGTTCTACGCGGTAGGTGTGAAGGTGACCGACGAGGGCAACAGGCACTGCAAGGCGTTTTACTGGCGCAGCAGTGGCGAGCAGATCCGCGTCGATTGCCGGACCGTGTTCGGCGAGGCCAAGCCGGAATGAAAAAATGCCCGCAATGCGGGCGTTTTTTTGCGCGGGCGTATCGACCAACGGTCGATACCTACCGGGTCATCGTGATCAACGCCGATAACGGTAGGTGCCGACCGTTGGTCGGCACGCGATGCATCACTTGAAGCTGCGGATGGTCAGATCCAGCGCGTCCTTGCCACCCTCGCGCTGCAGCAGGCGCACCGGCACCGGCAGCTCCTTCACCACCCACGCAATCTGTTCCTTGTTGCCATCCACGCGTGACACCTTGGTGGCATCGTAGGTCTTGCCGGCAACCGTGATCTGCTCCTTGCCGACCGTCTTGTAGGTCAGCGATTTGATCCGCCCTTCGTCAACCATGCGGTAGGTCAGCGGCTTGCCATCGGCGAAGTCACGGGCGATGGCCAGGTTGATCAGCAGCGCATCCATATCGCCGGTCTTCAACGCGACGGGGCCGGCGCGGTCCGGCTTGATGTCGCCCTTCCAGGTCGCCTGCTTCTTGGTCCAGTCGTACGTGGCATCGACGTTGCGCTTCTTCACCAGCAGCATCGAACGGTCGTTGCTGGTCAGCGGACGCAGCTTGCCGCCGGTCTCGTCAAAGACCGTGTTCTGGCTCAGCGTGGCCAGCTGGTTGCTGACGTTGAGGCTGTACTGCCACTTGTTGCCGTCGACCTTGCTCAGGGTCATCTTGCCCGGTGCCTGCACGCCCATGTAGTTGGCCTGGTAGTCGGCCGTAAACGGCTGCAGCGCCATCGCCGGCAGGCTGGTCAGGGCCAGCGCACCTGCGGCAATCCAGGTCAGGGGACGGTTGAGGATGGTCATGCTCACACTCCTTGATATTCGATCAGGCGCAGATCAACACGATCTTCGCCGTCTTCGCGTTGCAGGATGCGCACCGGGGTGGGAACCCCGTTGGCGACCCAGAGAATGGTTTCGTCGTTGCCGCCGTTGGTGCGATACACCCGCAGCGCGTTGTAGGACAGCTCGCCGACCTGAACGTTCTCGGTTTCGGGCGCTGCCTGGTAATCGTGCTGGCGCACCCGGCCGACATCGACATAGCGGTAATGCATCTGCGCACCCGGGCGGGCGTCGCGCATGATCGCCAGATTGATCAGCAGCGCGCTCTGGTCGCCTGGTTGCAGCGGAATCGGTTGGGTGCGTTCCTTCTTCAGATCGCCCACCCACTGCGCCGTGCCTGCCTGCCAGTTGTAGGTGCCCGTCACTTTCTTGCCAAGGAACAGGCCTTTGCGCACGGTGGCCTGGCTGAGCGGTACGTAGACCTCGCCCTGCTTCTCGAACACGGTGCTCTGTTCCAGGTTCAGGCCGAGCACGCTGGCAAAGCCGCGACGGCCGACTACCTGCATGTCCACGCGCCACTGCGCGCCACCGGTGTGGGTGACGCGCATGGTGGCATCACCGGCTTCTTTGCCCTTGTACAAGGCCTGGTAGGTAGCGGTGAACGGTTCCAGCGGTAGCGGCTCCCAGGCCAATGCGGGCAGCATCGGCGGGGCCGGTTCGGCCGGTGGTTCCGGCGTGGCCGGTGGCTCCTGCGCGGCAGCAACGGCCACCGTGCACAGCAGTGCACCGAGCATCAGCACGGGCTTGAACAGCACCTTGGAAGAGGACGTTCTCATGCGGGCGCACAAACGAAGGAGGAGGGAGGATGCCAGTGTCCAGGTCAGCAGCGCGTGTGCGCCGTGACTAGGCGTTCAGTTCTCCGGCGCAATCTAGGCGCAGCGGACTGAACAGGGGGTGGCCGTCGACCTGGAGCTGACCGTGGCGTTCAGCCACGCGGCCGGCCACCAGCCACCGCAGGCTGGCGATCAGCAGTGGGTGTTCCACCGCCAGCACGCGCTGGGCCAGCGCTTCAGGGGTGTCGCCGGCTTGAACGGGCACATGCGCCTGGGCCAGCACCGTGCCGGCGTCCAGGTCCGGTACCACGAAGTGCACGCTGGCTCCGGCTTCGGCATCGCCGGCTTCCAGCGCACGGGCATGGGTATGCAGGCCCTTGTACTTCGGCAGCAGCGACGGATGGATGTTGATCAGGCGGCCGGCAAATCGCTGCACGAAGGCTTCGCCCAGAATGCGCATGTAGCCGGCGCAGACGATCCAGTCCGGCGCAAATCCGGCCAGTGCATCACCCAGTGCGGCGTCGAATGCGGCGCGGTCCGCGAACGCTTTCGGTGAACGCGCCCAGCGCCGTTCCGGGGCGACCTTCAGCAATGCCGAGGCGTCGGGCTTGTCGGACAGCACGCCAATCACTTCAGCATCCAGCGTGCCGGCGGCAATGGCGTCGATGATGGCCTGCAGGTTGCTGCCCCGCCCGGAGGCCAGCACGGCAATACGGGCGGTCATGCGACGACGGTGCTCCCCGGCGGTGCAAAGGCGGTTTTGACTTCTGGCTTGAGCAGCACGATGAAAGCGTAGACGCCCAACGCGATGCCCAGTGCGCCGGCAAGGCACGAAGCGCCGGCAGCGATCAGACACAGCTGATGGCGCTGACGTTGGCCCAGTGCCTTGGCGGCCAGGAAACTGACCACACCCACGCAGGCGAACACCAGGCTGGCCGCCAGCAGCAGTACGATCAACAGCATGGGCTGGGCACCCGGATCCACGCTGTTGCTTTCAGCGGCATAACCGGCGAACGCAACAGGAAGCAGCACGACGCCGATGCAGAGTTGGATGGCACCCAGCACATAGAACAGGATCTTCAGCGTGTGCAGGTGGGAGTTGATCTGGATGGGATTCCAGACGCCCGGCGGCGTCACCGGGCCGCGCGGGCCATTGAGCGGGGGAGGCGTAGCGGCCATGGTGATCTCAGGAGTGAACGGAAGCAGGGGCGTCGAACGCCGCCTTGACTGAAGGGCGCAGCAGCACGATCAGGGTGAATACACCCAGCACCGTGCCGAAGGGCATGAACATGCACAGGAATGCGGCCACCACCAGGCACAGGGTATGGCGACGACGCGCGGACAGACAGCGTCCGGCGTACACGGTGAAACCTGCCAGCGTGAGACCGCCCAGAATGAACAGCCCACCGAGGGCGACAAATACCCAGCCGACCATGCGCCCATCTTCGGCGGGGTTGCCATTGGCATCGTTCATCGGCATCGCGCCGGTGATCACACCGATGCCGATGGCCACGTGGATCAGCGGAAACAGCGAGAACAGCGCGGTAATGCCGCCGACCACATAATGGAAGATCGACAGCAACCGCAGGTGGTTGGCGTCTTCCATCGAAAGCGGCGGTGGCGGTGGGCTGGGAGGTGCTGCGTCCATGCGGGTCTCCTTGGTGACTCAGCCGATGTGTACGCGTTCGGCAGCGGTGGCCGGAACCACCTGGCCGATGGTCCAGTGGTCCAGGCCCTGTGCGTTGACCGCCGCGGACACGGCGTCGGCCTGGTCGGCGGGTACGATCAGCACGAAGCCGATGCCGCAGTTGAAGGTGCGCCACATTTCGCTGTCGGCGACCGCACCTTCCTTCTGCAGCCACTGGAACACCGGCGGCAGGGTCCACGACGAGGCCTGGATGTCCAGGCCGAGGCCTTCGGGCACCACGCGGATGATGTTCTCGGTGAGGCCGCCACCGGTGATGTGGGCCATGCCGTGGATGGCTTCGCCGTGCGACTTCAGCAGGGCCAGGATGGGCTTCACGTACAGGCGGGTGGGGGCCATCAGCGCGTCGACCAGCTTGACCCCGCCTTCCAGCTCCAGGTCAGCCGGGCGGCCGGCGCGGTCGTAGATGCGGCGCACCAGCGAGTAGCCGTTGGAGTGCGGGCCGGAGGAGGCGATGCCGATCAGCACGTCGCCGGCGGTGACGCTGGCCCCGTCCTTCAGTTCGCTCTTTTCCACCGCCGCCACGGTGAAGCCGGCCAGGTCGTACTCGCCCGGGGCATACATGTCGGGCATTTCAGCGGTTTCGCCGCCGATCAGGGCGCAGCCGGCCTCGGTGCAGCCGTTGGCGATGCCGCCGACCACGGCAGCGGCCGTGTCGATGTCCAGCTTGCCGGTGGCGAAGTAGTCCAGGAAGAACAGCGGCTCGGCCCCCTGCACCAGCACGTCGTTGACGCACATGGCGACCAGGTCGATGCCGATCGTATCGTGGCGGTTCAGCTGGTGGGCCAGCTTCAGCTTGGTGCCGACGCCGTCGGTGCCGGACACCAGCACCGGTTCACGGTACTTGTTGGACAGGTCGAACAGCGCGCCGAAACCGCCCAGGCCGCCCATCACTTCGGGGCGGAAACTGCGCTTCACCAAGGGCTTGATCCGTTCGACCAGTTCGTTGCCCGCGTCGATGTCGACACCGGCGTCGCGGTAGGTGAGGGGGGCGGGGGAAGACGGAGTCTGGGTCACGGGCGTCGGGCTGCGCTGGAGTGAAAGCGGGATTTTAACAGGCCACGTTGGCGCGCAGGCCCTATTCGGGCAACAATTCCCCCCGGATACGCTCAATGGAAGACCTGATGCGCCGCAGCCTCATTCTCATGATGTTCCTCGCGCTGTGCCTGCCGGTGGCCACGATGGCCCAAAGCGGCATGCGCACCGAAGGCGACGTGGCCAGTGCCACCGGGGCCTACGAGGCCGAAGTACCGGTCAACAGCCAGTCCGATGCCGACCGCACCGGAGCCCTGGCGCGCGCGCTGGGCAATGTGCTGGCCAAGCTCTCCGGCGACCGCAGCGTGATGACCCGCCCCGGCGTGGTGCAGGCGCTGCGCGGAGCCAAGGACTACGTGGAAAGCTACGACTACCGCCAGGACCAGAGCACCTCGGCCAGCGGTGCGCCCAGCTATCGCACCATGCTGGTGGCCCGGTTCCGCCAGGACGACGTGGACGGGCTGATCTCCGCGCTGGGCCTGCCGTTGTGGCCGCAGCCCCGGCCCAAGCCGGTGATCTGGCTGGCCATCGACGACGGTTCCGGCCCGCGCCTGGTCACGGTGCAGCAGGCCAATGCAGCCCGACCGCTGCTGAACCGCGCTGTCGAGCGTGGCTACAAGCTGGGCCTGCCGACCGGCAGCGCGGCTGAACAGGCCCTGGTGGGCGCGATCTGGCGCCAGGACACCGCCTCGGTGGCGCGTGCCTCGGCCCGTTACGCCCCGCCGATGCAGCTGGTCGGCAAGCTGTACCGCGACAAGGCCGGCGGCTGGGTTGCTGACTGGGTGTTCGTCGATGGCGGCCGTGAGCTGAACAAGTGGACCACCAAGGATTCCGATGCCCGCCGTGCCATGGCCGGTGGTGCCGACGGCGCGGCTGACGCGCTGGTGAAGCGCTACGCCAAGGCCGGTGCCGCGACCGGCGCGGCTGGCACCTACACCATCGCAGTGACCGGGCTGGACAATGCCGAGGACTACATGCGTCTGGTGGCCGGGCTGCGCGAGAACCCGGTGGTGCGCAACATCACCCCGCTGCGGGCCTCGGGCAACCGCCTGGAGCTGGCCCTGGAGATGACCACCGGGCTGTCCGGCCTGAACCGCATGCTGGGCGAGAACGGCGTGATCGTGCCGCTGGCTCCGCTGCCGGTGCCGATTGACGAAAACGACGCCACCACTCTGCCGCCGCCCCCCGCCAGCAACGAGTACCGCCTGCGATGATCCTGACACCGGAAGCCGAGATCGCCCAGTTCCTGCGACGCGTCAAATATGTCCTGCTCGCCCTGGCCATTGGCTGGGTGATCAGCCTGCTGGCCCCGATCCTGACCCCGTTCGTGCTGGCGCTGGCGCTGGCGTGGCTGGGCGACCCGCTGGTCGACCGGATCGAGGCCACCGGCCGTTCGCGCAACACCGGCGTGGTGCTGGTGTTCGTGGCGATGGTGCTGGTGATCACCGCGCTGCTGCTGATCCTGGTGCCGATGATCGAGCGCCAGATCGCCACCTTGATTGCGGCCGTTCCGCAGGCACAGGCGTGGCTGATGCAGACCGGCATTCCGTGGTTCGAGCAGAAGACCGGGCTGGAAGTGATGCAGTGGATGGATCCGGACCGGCTGATCGACTGGGTGCGCAGCCACTGGCAGCAGGCCGGCGGGTTTGCCAAGACCTTCTTCGGTTACGTGTCGCGCTCGGGCTTTGCGATGGTGACCTGGGTGGTCAACATCCTGCTGCTGCCGATCCTGGCGTTCTACTTCCTGCGCGACTGGGACAAGCTGGTGGAACGGGTGGCCTCGACCATTCCGCGCAACCATATCGGCACGATCAGCAAGCTGGCGCGTGAGTCCAATGAGGTACTGGGCGCGTTCATCCGCGGCCAGTTCCTGGTGATGATCGCGCTGGGCGTGATCTACGCGGCGGGCCTGTCGCTGGTCGGTCTGAAGCTGGGCCTGTTGATTGGCCTGGTGGCGGGTCTGATCAGCTTCATTCCGTACCTGGGGGCGACGACCGGCATCGTGATGGCGGTGGTGGCGGCGCTGGTGCAGGCGCAGGGCTTCGACCTGAAGCTGCTGATTCTGGTGGGCGTGGTGTTCACGGTGGGCCAGCTGCTGGAAAGCTACGTGCTGACGCCGCGCATCGTGGGCGACAAGATCGGCCTGCATCCGGTGGCGGTGATCTTCGCAGTGATGGCGGGCGGCCAGTTGTTCGGCTTCCTGGGCATGCTGCTGGCGCTGCCGGTGGCGGCGGTGAGCAACGTGCTGCTGCGCTATGCGCACCAGCGTTACCGCGAGAGCGAGCTGTACGTGGGCGAGACGGCGATTGCGCTGGATTCCTACATCGACCGCCGCGCTGACACGATCGTGGTGCCGAAGGACCCCGACCTGAAGTGAGCATGGTGCCGCAGCTGCCGCTTGCCCTGCGCTACCCGCAGGACGAGCGCCTGGAAACCTTCATCGGTGCGCCGGACGGCGCGCTGGCGCAGCTGCGCGCGATTGCGGTGGGAGCGGCGCACGACTGGGTGTACCTGGAAGGCGCGGCAGGCACGGGTAAGACGCATCAGGCGCTGGCGATGTGTTCGCTGGCGCAGCAGGCGGGGCGGCAGCCGACCTATCTGCCGTTGAAGGCGGTGGCAGGGCGCGTGCGGGCGGCATTGGAGTCGCTGGAAGGGCGCGACCTGGTCACCCTGGACGGGCTGGACGCGATCGTGGGCAACCGCGAGGACGAGGTGGCGCTGTTCGATTTCCACAACCGGGCGCGCACGACGGGCATCACGCTGATGTACACGGCGCAGCACGCGCCGGACCAGCTGGGGCTGGTACTGCCTGACCTGCGCTCACGCCTGCAGCAGTGCGTGCGGGTGGTGCTACAGCCGCTGGATGATGAGGGCCGCGCAGCGGTGCTGCGCGAACGCGCGGTGCGACGCGGGCTGAGCATCGACGAGGCATCGATCGAATGGCTGCTGACCCGCACGGGTCGCGAGCTGGGCAGCCTGGTGAGCCTGCTGGACTGGCTGGATCGCGAGTCCATGGCAGCACAACGCCGCATCACCGTGCCGTTCCTGCGGCAGGTGGTCGAGGATGGTTCCGCTCGGCTGTAACGCGAACCGCCCTCGGCTGCTGATCTTCGTGTTGGGGCCGACGTGGGTGGGTTTGCGGGACACGCCGTAAATACGTCCATGTAGGCTCGTCAAAAACATCCATGTTTTTGACGGTCCCGCAAACCCACCCACGCCGACCCTCGACAGATGGTCGGTGGCCATGGGAGAGCCGATGCCAATCTCCTGCGCGCCCGGGTGCCGCGTAGTGACACGCCATGCGTGTCTGGGTCACAGGTCGCGAAGTGCCTGGTCCAATGCTTCCAACCGTTCAGGCGTACCCACATCGGTCCATCGTCCGGCGTAATGCTGGCCGGTGACCCTTCCTTGCGACATCGCATGCCGCATCAACGGTGCCAACCCAAACTGCGGCGGCATCGCGGCGGCTCCCTCGGTATTCCCAATCACTTCGCGCCAACCGTCAATGATCGCCGGTCGATAGATGCCCACCCCGGCATAGGTCAGCCGTGCCGCATCACCGTCATTGCTGACCAGGCCATCGGCGTGCAGGATGAAATCACCACGCGGGTGCTGCACAGGATTGTCAACCAGCACCAAGTGCGCATCGCCAGCGGGTTGCTTCGGCAGCGCGGCGAAATCCACGTCGGTCCAGACATCGCCGTTGACGACCAGGAACGGTTGATCACCCAGCACAGGCAATGCATTGAGAATGCCGCCACCGGTTTCCAGTGGCACCGGGCCTTCGTCGATGTAATGCAGCTTCAATCCCCAACGACTGCCATCGCCGAGAGCGGGTTCGAATTGTTCGCCCAGCCACGAGGTGTTGATGACCACGTCCTCGATGCCGGCGGCGGCGAGTCGTTCGAGGTGCCACACGATCAGGGGCTTGCCGCCGGCCACCAGCAGCGGCTTGGGCGTATGCAGGGTGAGCGGACGCATGCGCTCGCCTTTGCCGGCGGAGAAAATGATGGCCTTCATGTGCGTTCGGCCATGGCGGGCTTGATGCGATCCTGCAGCAGTTGCTGCAGGCCGGCCAGTTCGGGGTGGCGTGGCAGCACTTCGTCCAGGTACTGGATGAAGCGCGGGGCGTCGGCGAAGTAGTGACCCTTGCCGTCGCGGTCACGCAGACGCACGAAGATGCCGAGGATTTTCAGATGCCGCTGGATGCCCATCCAGTCGGCGTCGCGCAGGAACTGCGGCCAGGGGCGCACGGGTAAGCCGGCGGCCAGCGCTTTGGCGTGATAGTGGGCGAGCCAGGCATCCACGCGTTCCAGCGGCCAGCTCAGGAAGGCGTCCTTGAACAGGCTGACGGGGTCGTAGGCGATGGGGCCGCGCACGAGATCCTGGAAGTCGAGCACGGCCGGTCCGCCTTCCACGGGCATCAGGTTGCGCGGCATGAAGTCGCGGTGGGTGAGCACCTGGGGTTGCTGCAGGGCGTTGTCCATCAGCCGGCGCTGGGCCAGCTGCAGGGCTTCAACTTCGCCGCAGTCGAGCTGCAGGCCGAGATGGCGCTGCAGGAACCATTCGTCGAACAGGCCGGCATCACGCTGCAGCAGCGCTTCGCCGAACACGCCGAAGTCGTCGGGTACCGGGATGGACTGCAGGCGGATCAGCTGGTCGAAGGCCGCGTCGAACCACGCGTCGGCGTTTTCGTCGGTGATGGCGCGGGCGAGGGTGGGGCCGCCGAGGTCTTCCAGCAACAGGAAGCCTTGGGCTTCGTCGCGGGCGAGCACCTTCGGCACGCGCACACCCTGCGGTTCCAGCAGGTCGTGCATGCGCAGCCACGGGTGTACGTCTTCCAGCCCGGGCGGGGAGTCCATGACGATATGGCTGCCGCCCGCGCTGGTGGCACGCCAGTAGCTGCGGAAACCGGCATCGACCGAGGCGCGGTCAAGCTGGGTGGTGTCATCGGCCAGCGCGGTGCGGGCCCAGTGCAGCCGCAGCGCGGTGCGCTGCGGGTCGGAAGCGGGATCGTTCATGAAGAGTGCGTACTGAAAGGGTCAGCGCTTGCCGCCGCTGAAGAGGCGCAGTATGGCAAGTACGGCGATGGCACCGAGCGTGGCACCAATGAAGCCTGCCGGTTCGCCTGGAGCGTACCAGCCCATGTACTGCCCGAACCACCCGGCGACCAGTGCGCCGACGATGCCCAGCACGATGGTCAGCAGGCAGCCCATGCGGTTGTTGCCGGGCATGAAGAAGCGCCCGAACAGGCCGACGAAGAAGCCGACCAGAATGATGTAAAGCCAGCTGGTGCTGCCGAACAGTCCGTCCATCGTGCGGATTCCTGCGGAAGATGGACGCAGCCTACCAAAAGCCTGCGTCCATCCGCGTGCGCTCCCGTAGAGCCGGGCTTGCCCGGCTAACCGATGAAACGCAGCCGGGCAGAGCCCGGCTCTACATCAGCAGCAACCATGCCCACCATGACGGGTACCGCTGTCAGCCGCCACCGGCGAACCGCTGGTCTCACCGCGCAGGCTGGCCGCATGGTGTTCGCTGATCACCTTCGACACGCAGGCGGTGACCCGCTTGCCCATCGGGATGTGCAGGAACTCGTTCGGGCCGTGCGCGTTGGAATGCGGGCCCAGCACGCCGGTGATCATGAACTGCGCACCGGGGAACTTCTCGCCCAGCATGCCCATGAACGGAATCGAGCCGCCTTCGCCCATGTACATGGCCGGCTTGCCGAAGAAGGTCTGGCTGGCGTCATCGATGGCCTGGGTCAGCCACGGGGCCATCGCCGGTGCGTTCCAGCCGGAGGAGGCCTTCTCCAGGTCCAGCTTCACTTCCGCGCCGTTCGGCGGGTCGCGCAGCAGGGCCTGCTTGAGCAGTTCGCCACAGGCCTTGCCGTCAGCAGTCGGCGGCAGGCGCAGCGACAGCTTCACCGCCGTATGCGGGCGCAGTACGTTGCCGGCCGAGGCCAGCGGCGGCATGCCGTCCACACCGGTCACCGACAGCGCCGGACGCCAGGTGCGGTTGAGCACCAGCTCGGACAGGTCGTCGGCCATCGGCTTGAGGCCGTCCACCAGCGGGAATTTGTCGAAAATGGCGGTATCCACCACGTCAGCCGCACGCTTGGCCTGGTCCAGGCGCTCGGCCGGGATCTCCACGTGCATGCCGTCGATCAGGATGCGCCCGGTGTTTTCGTCTTCAATGCGCGACAGCAGCTGGCGCAGCAGGCGGAAGCTGGACGGCACCACGCCGGAGGCATCACCGGAGTGCACGCCTTCGTTGAGCACCTTCACCGAGAAGTTGCCGCCGGTCAGGCCGCGCAGCGAGGTGGTGCACCACAGCTGGTCGTAGTTGGCGCAACCGGAGTCCAGGCACACCACCAGCGACGGCTTGCCGATGCGGTCGGCCAGGTGGTCCACATACGCCGGCAGGTCGTAGCTGCCCGATTCCTCGCAGGCTTCGATCAGCACCACGCAGCGTGCGTGCGGCAGGCCCTGTTCCTGCAGCGCCAGCACGGCGGCCAGCGAACCGAAGATGGCATAGCCGTCATCCGCGCCGCCGCGACCGTACAGCTTGTCGCCACGCAGCACCGGCACCCACGGGCCGAGGTCGTCGTCCCAGCCGGTCATTTCCGGCTGCTTGTCCAGATGGCCGTACAGCAGGATGGTGTCATCGCCGGTTTCCGGACCGGTGGCCGGAATTTCCAGCAGGATCAGCGGGGTACGGCCTTCCAGACGCACCACTTCCACCTGCAGCCCCGGCAGCTTCTGGGCCTTGGCCCAGTTCTCCATCAGGGTCACCGCCTGTTCCATGTAGCCATTGGCCACCCAATTGGCGTCGAACATCGGCGATTTGTTGGGAATGCGGATGTATTCGACCAATTGCGGGACGATCTCGTTGTCCCACTTGTCACTGACGTATTGGCCGAGTTTGGCGCTGTCCATCTGAAGCTCCGAATGCTTGGGTCTAGTCCGCCCATTCTACGCCTGCTGCCCGTGTAGGAATTTTCCTACACCACATCGGGTATTTGGCCGGCTGTGTGAAGGCGATGTGGACGATAGGATGGCTGCATGTGGCGGGGCACACTCGCAGCACCGACGGGATAAGCCGGTTGCTACCGGTGCCGGGCCACAGGGAGCTACACGGTGGGGCTTTGGAAGTCGTGTAACGCACTCGTGCTGGGGCTGTTGTTGAGCTTCGCTGCCTGGACGGCAGAGCGGATCAACATCAATACCGCCGATGCGGCGGCGCTGGAACAGGGATTGACGAATGTCGGGCCGGTCAAGGCCCAGGCGATCGTCACATACCGGCGCCAACACGGTCCCTTCCTGCGGGTCGAGGATCTGACCCGGGTGAAGGGGATAGGGACAGCAACAGTCGAACGGAACCGACAGCGGATGACGGTGGGCACCAGGCAGGCACCCACAGCGGCACCGTCCAGGCAGGACGTGCCGGCACCCGTACCAAGGCGCTGACGTAGGGGATTACGAGGGGATTGGTCGCGACAGGCAGGACGCCCGTCAACGGTGGTTGCGGCAGGATGCCGCAGTCGTCCCGACAGCCGCACGGACGAGGCACGCAAGGATGCTGCGACCAGGGAATGGCGCGGTTCCACCGGGAAGGTGGTTCCAGACCCGGGAAGGGTTATTGGCGGATATACGGCCGAGTGCAGGGAGCATGGCCGGCACCCATTCTGGGCAGGATGCACAGGGGGAAGGCGGGAAGCCGACACGGATGTACCTGATTGCCCGGTCTACACAGGATGTGTGGCCGGGCAATTTTGTTTTTGGCGACAACGCCGCGTAGCGACGCGCCATGCGCGTCGCGGACGGTGGGCGTGCTAGCGTGGCATCAGCCCTCAAGGATCGACCCGATGATTGCACGCCGCACGTTTATCAACGCCTCGATGGGAATTCTCGCGCTCGCCGCCGCACCGGCCTGGGCCGCTGCGCCGGCCTCCACTGAAACCCCGCGCGGCCCCACCGACCTCAAGCCCGGTGAGTTCCTCTGGCACCCCGAAATTTCCCCGGCCGGCCCGATCGTGCTGGTGGTCAGCCTCGATGAGCAGCGTGCCTACGTCTATCGCAACGGTATCGCCATTGGCCTGAGCACGATCAGCTCGGGCAAACCCGGCCATGAAACCCCGACCGGTGTATTCACCATTCTGCAGAAGGACAAGGACCACAAGTCCAACCTCTACAACAGTGCGCCGATGCCCTACATGCAGCGCCTGACCTGGGACGGCATCGCCCTGCATGGCGGCAACCTGCCCGGTCATCCGGCCTCGCACGGGTGCGTGCGCCTGCCGCAGGCATTCGCACAAAAGCTGTTCGGTGAAACCAAGCGCGGCGACACCGTGGTGGTGGCCGACGCCAAGAGCGCGCCGATGAGCCTGGCGTACCCGGCGGTGCTGGCACCGGTGAACAGCATCGGCAAGCCGTTGCCGGAAACCACCGATGCGCCGGATCACTACTGGAATGACGCGGCCGCGCCGAGTGGGCAGGTCGGCATTCTGGTCAGCCTGCACGACCAGCGCCTGTACGTGCTGCGCGATGGCGTGCTGATCGGTGAGTCGCGGCTGCAGGCCAAGGCGTTGCCTGCGTTCGAGGGCACCACGCTGTTCGTGATGCAGCAGGGCTTTGCGGAAACGCCCAGCCCGCTGGATGCCACCCAGAAACTGCACCGCTGGACTGCATACCCGCTGCTGGGCCAGAGCGCTGGCAATGCCAGCCCGGACCTGCTGGCCACGCCCAGCCTGCCGATGGCGCTGCCGCCGGCGTTTGCCGAGCAGCTGTACAAGGCGCTGGTGCCCGGGACCACGCTGCTGGTGACCAGCCTGCCGGCGGTGCGCCCGGTGGCGGATGAACAGAACCTGCAGCCGGTGTTGGAATCCGACGCGGGCGCGCCGACGTTGTAGGGATGTCATTGCGCCTGCTGACGACGTTGCTGATTGGACTGGCCCTTACCGGGCCAGCAGCCGGGCAGAGCCCGGCTCTACTGGCAGAGGCGCTTGCACGGGCCGCGCCGGCGGCCGATCGCAAGGTGCTGCAGTTGGCGACGGCGGCGCTGCAATGTGCTCAGCGCCAGCCCAATTCCGCGGTTGATCCCACCCGTCTGGCGGTGATCGACTACTCGCGCCCGTCCACAGAACAGCGCCTGTGGGTGTTCGATGTCACCCAGCAGAAGCTGCTCTACCAGGAGTGGGTGGCACATGGGCGTAACAGCGGCAGCAACCGCACCGAGCGCTTCTCCAACCGCGACGGCAGCTTCATGTCCAGCCTCGGCGGCTTTACCGCCCGGGAAACCTACATGGGCGGAAACGGTTACTCGCTGCGCCTGGATGGGTTGGAGCCGGGGTTCAATGACAACGCGCGCGACCGCGCCATCGTCATGCACGGCGCACCCTACGTGAATCCCTCCGTTGCGCAGCTGCAGGGACGGCTCGGCCGCAGCCTGGGTTGCCCGGCGGTGCGCCTGACCGTGGCCAAGCCGTTGATCAACAGCCTGCGCGGCGGGGCGTTCGTGTTTGCCTACTACCCGGATAAGGAATGGCTGGAGCATTCGCGCCTGCTGGCTCCCGATTGCGGCGGCCGCCCCGGTTGAGTGCGTGCTGCGGCACAATGGCCGCATGAGCGAATCTTCCGTGCTGGGCGCGAGCACCCGCGTCATTCCTTCGTTTGAATACCGCCGCGAGCGCTGGCGCAACGGCCTGGGCTGGACGCGGGAGATTCTGCGCGTGCCGGACAGCGAGGACTGGCAGGTGCGACTGTCGATTGCGGAGATTGAACAGGACGCGGCGTTCTCTGCGTTCCCGGGAGTAGAGCGCGAACTGGTGCTGCTACGCGGGGAGGGGGTGCGGTTGCGCTTCGCCGATGGGCGTGTGCATACGTTGTTGCCGCCGCATGATCGAGTGCGATTTGCCGGTGAGGAGGCCATAACCGGCGAGCTGATCGATGGGGTGACCCATGATTTCAATCTGATGTGGAAGCGCGATGCGCTGCGTGCGGAGCTGCTGCATCGGCCGCTGGTGGGCAGCATGTTCTTCTTCACCGAGCCGGGGACGGCGTGGGCGGTGCATCTGCTGGCCGGGCAGGCGGAGTTTGAAGGTGAGGACGGCCTGCCGGCGATGGCGGCGGGGGATACCGCGTGGTTGGCAGCGGGGGAGCGTCGGCGCTATGCGTTGAGTGGGGGCGGGGAGTTGTTGGCGATCCGGTTGGATGCGTAGAGCGGGGCTTGCCCCGCTGCCGGGATGCCGGTTTGCCGGGCAAGCCCGGCACTACTAGTAGACGTCGCGCCGATAACGCCCGGCGATGATCAACGCTTCCTTGCCCTCGCGCCCAAGTGCCTGCTCGATCACCGCGTCCACGGCCGGTGCCATGCCCTGCAAACTGCCGCACACCAGAATCGTCGCCCCTTCCCGCACCCACTGCCGCAGCGTGTCCAGCTGCGCGGCCAGCCGATCCTGCACATAGCGATGTTCACCACCATCACGACTGAACACCGCATCCAGCGGCGCGATGAAACCTTCGCGCTGCCAGCGCAGCAAGTCGTCGCCAAAATGGAAATCATGCGCGGCGGTGCGCTCGCCAAACAGCAGCCAGTTGCTTTGCGCACCGGCGTCCACCCGCGCCTGCAGGTGGGCGCGCAGGCCGGCGATGCCGGTGCCGTTGCCGATCAGAATCAACGGTGCATCCTGCGGCGGCGCATGGAAGTTCGGATTGGAGCGGAAGCGCAGGTCAATGCGTCCACCCGGTTCGGCGTAGTCGCACAACCAGCCACTGCCCAGCCCCGGCGTGCCATCCGGGCGCAGCAGGCGGCGCAGCAGCAGCGTGACCTGGCCTTCTGCGGCGGTGCTGGCGATGGAGTACTCGCGATGCGGCAGCGGCTTCAGCGAGGCCACCAGCGCCGCATCATCCGCCGGGACCGACTCGGGCAGTTGCGGTAGATGTGAGCGGGCGAGGTGCGTGCGCAATGGCTCGCCCTCGATCAGTCGTGCGCCGTCGCGGCCGTGGGTCTGCAGCCACGCATCGACCTCGGCCGGTGCATGCTGCGGGCCGATCTCGACAACGTCGCCGGCCTGCCAAGCGGTCAGCACACCGTCTGCGGGCACCAGATCAACCCGCCAGGTGGCGGCGCCGGGGCTGCCGACATTGACCTGTCCGCGGTGCACCAACGTCCATGGCTGGTATTGCGCCGGGGCCCAGTCCGGCAGTTCGGTCGGGTTGCCACCCAGCTGGCCCAGCAACTGCTGCCAGTGGCGCAGCGCGGCCGGGTCGGCGTTGTCTACTTCAACGGTATCGAACAGCGGGTGTGCACCGTGCTTGCGCAGCCATGCATCCAGCTGGTGACCGAACCCGCAGAAGTGGCCGTAACTGCGATCGCCCAGCGCCAGCACGCCGTAGTGCAGATCAGGCAGCTTCAACGACTGTGGCATCACCCTGCGCAGGAACGGCAGCGCATGGTCCGGTGCGTCACCCTCGCCGGTGGTGCTGGCAATGAACAGCACGCGCGTGCTGGATTGAAGCAGTTCTGCGTCCACCTGGTGCAGGCCGCGCAGCCGTACCGACAAGCCGGCTGCGCGCAGGGCTTCAGCGCTGCGTTCGGCCAGCTGCTGGGCAAAACCAGTCTGGCTGGCCCAGACAAGCAGCAGGGCATCGCTGCCGGCGGTGGCGTCGTCGCGCGTGCGCCCGCGCCACCACAGCCAGCCGCAGAAGGCCGCATAGGCAAGCAGACTGCCGGCGGCCCAGCGCCAGTGCGAGGCCAGTGGCGCTGCCAGCCACCACGGCTCGGCCAGGTGCAGCTGCAGCAGCAGCAATGCCAGAACTACGAGCAGCACGCCGACGGCGATATTGCCCAGTACGGCGCGGCTCACGCGGCCGCCTGCTGTGCGTCGAGCAGGCGCTGGAACGCCGGGCTCAGGTGTTCTTCAATGCCGTCTGCGGTGCGGGTGACAAAGCGTGCGGCGAGGTTGTGTTCGCCGGCGAAGGCCAGACCCTGCTCACGTCCCATCACGGTCAGGGCGGTGGCCCAGCCATCGGCATGCATCGCGTCGTCGGCGACGACGGTGACCGCCGCCGCGGCACGGGTCACCGGTGAACCCGTGCGCGGGTCCAGGGTGTGACTGTACTGCACGCCATCGGCGGCGTAGTGATGCCAGCGGTCACCCGACGTGGCGACGGCGAGGTCATTCAGCGCCAGCACGCGTGGCGGATGGTTGGCGGCTGCATCGGCTTCGGGTTCTGATTCCACCAGCACCCGCCACGGTTGGCCGTCGGGCTTGCTGCCATAGCCGTACAGTTCGCCGCCGACTTCCACCAGGGCCGCGCTGATGTCCTGCGTGCGCAGCCAGGCACTGACCGCATCCACGGCGAAGCCTTTGGCGATGGCAGAAAGATCCAGCTCCAACCCCCCGGGTTGGGTGAGCTGCTCGCCCTGCAGCGAAAGTCGTTGCCAGCCGCAGCGTGCACGGGTGGCGTCCAGTAAGGAAATGTCAGGCACTCGCCGCGCATGTGCATGGGCACCGAAACCCCACAGTGCGACCAGAGGCCCGACGGTCGGATCAAACGCACCGCCGCTGCGCGCGGCGATATCCAGTGCGGCACGCAGCACGTGGCCGAACGGTTCGGGCACCGATAACGCGGTGCCTGCAGGCGCGGCGTTGAAGCGGGAGATATCGCTGCCGGCTTCCCAGGTACTCATCTGCGCCACCACCGTATCCAGCTGCGCCTGGATGCCCGCATGCAGCGGGTGCAGGTCGCGGCTGGGCGTGGCCACCAGCGTGACCTGCCAGGTGGTGCCCATGGTGTGGCCACCAAGACGCGCGATGTCGGGGGAAGCGAAGGTCATGTGGATGCAGGTGTTGCCGGATGGTGCGGGGATGGTTCGGGGCGATTCGGGATGGTGCGGGATGTTGGGGAACGTAGAGCCGGGCTTGCCCGGCTGCTGTTGGCGGATGGCTTGACGCGAAAAACAGCCGGGCAAGCCCGGCTCTACGGGTTTCACGGCGGCCGCCGGTCAGTAGGGGGTTTCACGGCCGCGGCAGCCGGGCCAGCATCAGCCCGGCATTCCTTCCGCGCGGTTACTGCGGCAAAACCTCAAGCGTCGCGACGTAATTCAACCGACGCGTCTTCGCCGGCTTCAGCGAGGTCTTCTTGTCTTCGCTGCTGGTTTCCAGCCAGTACATGCCAGCTTCCGGCCACGTGACCGAGAACTCGCCCTTCTTGTCGGTGGTCACTTTGATCTCGTCCTGCGCGTTGCGGTAACGCGTACCGCCGCGGACGATTTCCACGGCCAGGCCGGCGCGCGGCTTGCCGTCGACCAGAATGCGGAACTTCGCCGCTTCACCGGCGGCGAGGTCGTTCGGGTGACCGACCGCCACCAGCTCGATGCCCTGCTTGGTTGGCTTCAGTGCGGTGTCGTTCGGGGTGCCGTTGGTGACGAAGGTTTCCACCCGGTTCACCGACTGCGCGACCTGCAGCTTCTTGGCCTTCTTCGGCACTTCGGTGGCGAAGGTGGCCGGGGTGCCGCGCCAGCGCTTGGGCTGGCCGTTCTCTTCCCACGTCGCCGACAGCCCGCTGTTGACCGAGGCCAGGCGGTAGGTGCCCTGCTGGGTCAGCTCCAGGTCGAACACGCTGCGGAACTTGCCGGTGGAGCCGTTCTGCGGCTGCACGGTGGTGCCGTCGGGAGCGGTGATGACGATGCTTTCCAGGCGCAGCGGCACGTGGTTGAAGTAGAACAGGTCATTGGACACCGCCGCATCGACGGTGATGGCCGGGTTGTTGCCGGCGATCACGGTCTGCGAGGGCAGCAGCCACGCCTTGTGAGCCAAGGCGGAGAACGGAAGTGCGGCAGCCAGGGCGGCGGCTAGGACAAGCGAGCGCTTCATCAAAAACTCCATGTACGGATGAGGGATATCAGGGCTTGACCGACAGCGTCACCAGGCCCAGTTCGGTGCTGCCCTGCGCCTTTCCGGACTGCGGAGCAGTGGCCGGCCAGGTGAAGGGGATCTTGAGCAGTTCGCGGCCGCCGACTTCACGCACGGCTTCCACCACCAGAGTGTAGTTGCCCGGCGCCAGCGACTGTAGCGACGGGCCACGCCCGTCGGCCTTCTGCGAAGAGAACGACAGCGCATGGTTACCGGCCGGACGTGTCGGCCCGGTGACGCCATCAACCGGCACGGTCAGCGTGCGGCCGCTCTTGCGCCACCACTGGCGCAGGTCCGGCAGCCACTTGGTGCCATGGCCCTCGGCGTTGCCGCTCTGCTGGTACCACACCGACAGATTGGCGGCGACCTTCTGGTCGGCCCCTTCCAGCCACACCGCGACATACGGGCGGTGGTATTCGGCCACGTTGAGCTTGGGCACCTCGACGTTGATGTCCAGGGTGGTGGCATAGGCCGGCGAGGTGGCCAGCAGGCCGCTCAGGGCGATGGTCAGGGTAACGCGCATGGTGCGGCTCCGTAGGGCAGGTCAGTGGATGAGGATCAGGGCGATGAGCAGCGGCACCATCAGGCCCACGCCGACCAGCGGCCAGGTCATGCGGCGCTGGCGGGCATGCAGGTGCAGCAGGAACAGGCCGGTGATGCAGAACACCAGGCAGGCCACGGCAAAGATGTCCAGGAACCAGCCCCAGGCCGGCCCGGCATTGCGGCCCTTGTGCAGGTCGTTGAAGTACGACACCCAACCGCGCGCGGTGGATTCGTATTCCACCGAGCCGGTCTCGCGGTCGATGCTCAACCAGGCATCGCCGCCGGGGCGGGGCAGGGACAGATAGATTTCCTCCGGCGACCACTCGGCCGGCCGGCGGCCGATCGAGATGCCCAGTTCGCGGTCCAGCCATCGCGTGGCCGGGCGGGGGATGGGGGCGTTGCCGTCCTCGCGGTCACCGAGCTTGGCCAGCAGGTCGGCCGGCAGCTGCAGCTGCTGGTTGACCACCTGCGGGGTGGATTCGATCTTCGCCGCGTGGTTCAGGGTAAGGCCGGTAGCGGCGAACAGGATCATGCCAATCAGGCACACCGCCGAGCTGATCCAGTGCCACTGGTGCAGGGTGCGCAGCCAGAAGCCACGGGACTGTTGCTGCTGCACGCTGGAAGACGGGGTGGCCAAGGAGACGCGCTCGGGAATTCAGACGCGGATTAGACCATTGTTGAGAATGGTTCGCAATTGATGGGGTGTCCGGCCGCTGGCCGACGCCCGACCAACGGTCGGGCGCTACCCATGGTAGGTGCCGACCGTTGGTCGGCACGCCCGTGCAAACCGTTGCGTCAGAACTTCGCGTTCAACGAAATCCAATAACTACGACGCTGGTCCTTGGTCGCGTAATCATCCACGCAGTTGAACTCGCTGTCGCTGATCAACACACACGACTGCGAGACGAAATCCTTGTCGAACAGGTTGTTCACCCGTGCATTCAAGGTCAGCCACTGGTTGATGTTCCAGCTGCCGCCCAGGTGGAAGATCGTGTAGTCCTCGTAGTAACGCACCTGCGAAGTGGCCACCCCACCCACATTGGTCACCAGCGTGTCGCGATACCGGTCATAGCGGCCTTCGCCGATCAGCGACAGGCTCACCGCGTCATTGATCTGCCAGTTCAGGCTGGCATTGGCCATGTGCTTGGCCGGGGTGGTGCTGCCGCCGACCGGCTTGCCCTTGTCCACGCCACTGGTCTGCTCGGACTTCGTGTACGTGTAGTTGCCGCGCAGCTGCAGGCTGTCTAGCAGATCCACATGCGCCGCCGCTTCCACGCCGCGGGTTTCAGCCTTGTCGATGTTCACGCTCTGGCTGAAGGTGCTGTAGCCCAGCGCCGCCCAGCCCGGGCCGACGTCCACGCAGTAGCCGCTGCCGGCCGGGGCCACTTCGCAGTTCGGGAAGGTGCCGCCGCTGGCGATCTTGTCGTCGAACTTGTTGAGGAAGCCGGTGATATTGAAGCCCCAGCGCTCGCCCTCGTAGTACGAGGCGATTTCATAGTTGGTGCTGGTTTCCGGCTGCAGGTTCGGCGAACCCACCAGCGGCAGCACGCCCTGGCCACCGAAGCCGGTCACGCCGGGGAACAGCTGATCCGGACGCGGGGTCTTGTAGCCGGTGCTGACGCCACCCTTGAAGGTCCACGCGTCGCTGGCATTCCACACCAGGTAGGCGCGCGGGCTGACATGGCTGCCGAAGATGTTGTGGTCGTCGTAGCGCACGCCCACGGTGGCAGTCAGCGCGTCGGTAAGCGCCCAGTTGTCCTCGGCGAACACCGACCACATGCGGTGCTGCTGCTTCACATTGTCACGGTAGCCGGCACCGTCCATGCCGAACACGCCGTCAATCATGTCGGTGTCGTTGTACTGGCCACCGACGGTCAGCTTGTGCGCGCCGAAGCTCATGTCCAGCATGGTGTCGAGCACGTAGCCTTCCAGTTCCATGGTGCGCAGCGGGCGCGGCAGGAACGCGTTCAGACGCGCGGCTTCGTCAGCATTGAGCGCGGTCAGCGCGTTGCCCCGACCCGCCGCACAGTAGTTGGCTGCGCCGGTACGGCGGCAGACGTCGTTCCACAGGGTCTGCAGGTCGGCGCGCTCGTCCAGGGTCAGCGGCAGCGACCGGCCCAGGTTGTTACTGGTGGTGTGGGTCAGCGTGGTCTGCCAGGTGCCGAAGCCATAGCGCCCGGTGTGGCTCAGCGCCAGCTGGTCGCGCTCGTAGCGCTGGTAGGCGGTGTAACCCACGCGCGGCTGCACCACGCGGCGGGTGATGGTGCCGGTGCCGTTCGGGTTCGGAAGGGTGGCGTTGCCCACGCGCCACAGGCTGGCGGCGCTGTCCAGGGTGCCAGTCTGGCCTTCGCTGTTGTCGTACTTCTGGCGCGAGACGTCGTAGTCCAGCGACAGGTCGTGGTCGTCATTGATGTGGAAGGCCAGGCGCACGCCGGTGTTCCAGTTGGTGTTGGCCACCGCCTTGCCGCCGCCACCGAAGCCGATGCTGCGTTCCCACAGCGTGCCATCCGGCAGGGTCAGCGCGTCCCATTCCGGGTTCGAGGCTTTGGCGTCGTAGTAGCTGCCGCGCACGGCCAGGTCCAGGCGCTCCTTCACCAGTGGGCCGGTCAGGTACACGTCGGTGGTGCGCGCGTCGCCGAACTGGTCGTCCTGCTGCACGGTGAAACCCTGGGTGATCGAACCGTGCCAGCTGTCCTGGTTGCGGCGGGTGATGATGTTGATCACCCCGCCCATGGCGTCAGAGCCGTACAGCGTGGACATCGGGCCGCGCACCACTTCGATGCGTTCAATCGCATCCAGCGGCGGCAGGTAGGCGAACTGGCCGCCGCCGAAGTTGTTCGGGTACAGCTGGCCAACGTTGCTCTGGCGGCGACCGTCGATCAGCACCAGGGTGTATTCGGACGGCATGCCGCGCATCGAGATGGTGGCGCGGCCGTTCTTGTCGGTGGTTTCCATGCCGACGTCGATGCCTTCCACGTCGCGCAGGGCGTCGACCAGGCTGGTGTACGGGCGCTTGCTCAGTTCTTCGCGGCTGACCACGCTGATGCTGGCCGGGGCGTCGGTGATCTTCTGTTCGAAGCCCGAGGCGGTGACGACCACCTGGTCCAGGGTCTTGGGATCACCGGCGACATCGGCGGCAGCGAAGGCAGGAGCGCTCAGTGCGCTGAGCAGGGCGATGCTCAGCGAGCAGCGGGACAGGGACGTGCGACGACGATGGCGCTGGGCCATGGCAGATTTCCTTGCAAAGGGTGCAAACGCGGGAAGGCCGGGGCCGAAGGCCACAGCACGGAAACAAATCAGGGGAACAGGCGTGCGACCGCAGCGGTCGGGCCAGAGCGGCGCGAATGCGCCGGGTGCGGGCAATCAGCCCTGGGGCGGTGCCTGGCCGCGCTGGACGCGCAGACCGGGAGCAGCAGGCAGCGGCGCAGCCGGTGCCGAATCGATGGCGGGAACAACGTGCGGCGGCAGATCGGCCAGGGTGGCGATCAGCGCATCAAAAGATTCAACCGTGGGCGGATGCGGTTCGCGCTCGGCCTGGGCGATTGCCCGCGTGGTGGCGGCGCGTCGCAGCTTGGCCGGGGATTCCTCGGCCAGTTCGCCGCCGCGGCGGTCTTCTGCCGGCTGCTGCAGCGCGGTTGCGGCCGCGGTGGGGGCGTGGCCGAGCAGGGGCAACCCCGCTACCAGCATCGACGGCAGGGCCAGCCAGGCCAGCACCGTCGCCAACGCCGGGCGCTGCCCGCGCATGGCGGGGGCAAAGCAGCGGTGGCGGTGTGGGTGGCGCACGCAGGAGTCCTTTCAGGATGCGGCGCGGATTGTAGTGAGATTGAAACTCAGATGCAAATAGGAATAATTTACATCGACCCTGGTAGACGACGACCGTTGGTCGTCGCGCCTGTCCTACGTCTCGCTCCAGCGCCTCAGCAGGTTGTGATACACCCCGGTCAACTGCAGCACCGCCGACGCATCCGCCCCGGTGACGCGCAGGGTTTCAATCGCCGTATCCATCTCCAGCAGCGCCCGCCGCTGGCTGTCGTCGCGCACCATGCTCTGCACCCAGAAGAACGACGCCACCCGCGCACCGCGGGTGACCGCGCTGACCTTGTGCAGGCTGCTGGACGGATACAGCACCAGGTCACCGGCCGGCAGCTTCACTTCATGCTCGCCATAGGTGTCGCTGATGATCAGTTCACCGCCGTCGTAGCTTTCGGGATCGGCCAGGAACAGCGTGCACGACACATCCGAACGCAGGTGGGTGAGCTGGCCATCCAGCTGCTGGCGCATCACTGCGCCATCGACATGAAAGCCATATTCGCCGCCGCCCTGGTAGCGGTTGAAGCGCGGCGGCAGGATCCGCAGCGGCAGTGCGGCGGCGAAGAACAGCGGATGCCGTTCCAGCGCCGCCAGCACGATGCGCCCCAGCTCGGCCTTGAGCGGGGATGCATCCGGCAACTGGTCGTTGCGTTTGACCTGCGCTCCCTGCACGCCGACCGTTTCGCGGCCGTCGGTCCAGTCAGCAGCGGCCAGGGCCTGCTGCAGATGGGCCAGTTCGTCGGGGCGCAGAACGTTCGGAACGTGCAGGAGCATGGCATGAGCCCTTAGAAGCGGTAATCCGCGCTGAGCAGGAAGCTGCGTGGCGCGCCCGGGGTGTAACGGTACCCGCTCTTGTTGATCGCGGCCACGTAGTTCTTGTCGAACAGGTTGTAGCCGTTCAAACGCAGCGACAGGCGGTCATTGAAGGCGTACGAGATCACGGCGTCGTACACCGTGTACGACTTGGTGAACGCCGGCGTGCCTACCGCGCCATCGGTGCCACGGTGCATCTGCCCGGCATAGCGCACGCCACCGCCCACGGTCAGCCCGAACGGCAGCACGTAGGTGGTCCAGCCGGTGAAGGTTTCACCCGGGGTGTAGGTCAGGTTGCGGGTGCCGTCGGCGGCCACGTTCGCGCCTTCTTCCACTTCGGTGTCGAGGTGGCTGTAGCCCGCCGACACCGACCAGTTGTCGGTGATGCGGCCGACGGTCGACACCTCAATGCCCTGCACCGACTTCTTGCCGGTCTGGGTCGGGTTGCCGGCGTCGTCCAGCACCTGGGTGTTGATCTCGTTGCTGACCTCGGTCTTGAACAGCGCGACGTTGAAGGCCAGCGCGTCATCCAGGAACGCCCACTTGGTGCCCACTTCAAAGGTCTTGGCCTTCTGCGGGTCCAGGCGCGGGTTGTCGGCGCTGCTGGCCGAGCTGCTCAGGGCGAAGTTGCTGCCGCCCGGTGGCTGCTGCGAGATGGCGTAGTTGGCGTACAGGCTGACCACGCTGCCCACCTTGTACACCGCGCCCAGCTTCCAGTTGAACAGCGTGTCCGAGTGTTCCAGCGACGGGTTGGCGATGACCGTGCCGGCCGGGTTGCTGCCGCAAGCCGGGCCGCGGCCGCCGCACACCGAGGCGCTTTCGTACTCGGTCTTGTAGTGGTCCGCACGCAGGCCGGCGGTCACCAGGAAGCTGTCACCGAACGCCAGGGTGTCGAACAGATACACCGACGAGGTGGTAGTCTTGCCGTAGCTGTTGGCACCGTTGTGCGCCCAGGTCAGGCCGGTGGCGTTCCAGTCCGGGTTGTACAGGTTGGCGGCCGACCAGGTGGTGCCGCCGGTGGCGGCCTGCCCGAAGCTTTCCAGTTCTTCGCGGGTGAACTCCAGGCCGGTGCTCAGGGTGTGACGCACTGCACCGGTAGCGAAATCGGCACGCAGGTTGAGCTGATCGGTGAGGATGGTGTTTTCCTGGTCCTTGAAGGTCGGCAGGCTGCGCGCGATCGTGTAGGTGTCCAGGTTGTTGCGGTCGGTGTAGCGGATGTTGCCGGTCGGTGCGCCGTTGGCCCCGCGGCTGCCGGTGCCCATGAAAGCGGTCAGCAGGTAGTCCTGCTCGGTGCGGCCCCAGCGTGCGGTGTTGGTCAGGCGCACGTTATCGTTGAAGTCATGCTCGAAGCGGAACGTGGCCATCTTCGCGGTGACATCGTCGTGGTCGGCGCGGGTGCCGTAGAAGTTTTCCGGATCCACCGGGTGCCCGGCCAGCTGTTCCAGTGTCGGCTGAGGGGTCCAGCCGGGCAGGCCCAGGGTCGGCACGCCGCCGTCGGGAATGTTGTCCTGGTCGACGTACAACAGGTTCAGGTAGTAGCGGGTGTTGGTACCCAGGCCGAAGCCCAGCGACGGCGCGATGCCCCAGCGCTTGTTGGTGACGTGGTCGCGGCCGGGTTGATCGTTGTCCTGCCACATGGCGTTCAGGCGCAGCGCGCTGGTCGCGCCCAGGGTCTGGTTCCAGTCCGCGGTGGTGCGTGCCTGGTCGTCAGTGCCGACCGAGACGGTGCCGGCCAGCGAATCGTGCAGGTTGGCCTGCTTGCTGACCATGTTGATCGCACCGGTCGGCGCGGAACGGCCGTTGTCGGTGCCGGCCGGGCCCTTGCTCACTTCCACCTGCTCGGTGTTGAACACATCGCGCGAGATCGAGCCGAGGTCGCGCACGCCATCCACGAAGATGCTGCTGGAGGTGTCGAAGCCACGCATGAAGATGCTGTCGCCGGTGTTGGTGTTGCCGTTCTCACCGACATAGAAGGTGCCCACGCCCGGGCTGTTGCGCAGCGCTTCGGTCAGGGTGGTGGCACCCTGCTGGTTGAACAGGTCGCTGGTGATCACCTGCACGGTCTGCGGGGTGTCCTGCAGGCTCTGGGTGAACTTGGGCGAGGACAGCTTCTCGGCCTTGTAGCCGCGCACGGCGTGCACGTCGATCTGGTCGAGGGTCTTGGCCGGATCGTTGGCGTCGGCCTGGGCGGCCAGCGGCATGGTGGCGAGGCTCAGGCCGGCGACCAGGCTGGCGGTGGCCAGGCCGGTGGCGCTGCGGGACGGGGAGGCGTGCTTGCGGCTCTTGATCATGGGTAGGTGGTCTGGAAAGGGAAACGGATGCCAGGACGCGCGCACAGGCGGGGGAGCCATGCGCGTGGGGCGTGGGACAGCAGGAACGAAAGCAGGGAAAACGCCGGGCGCGGCCCGGGGCCGAGCGGTCAGGCGCGGCGCGACAGATCAGGCCGCGCGGGGCGGAGCCTGGGACAGGTGCGAACGCGGTAATCGCGTCGCGAAGGTGAGGCTGTTGCCACGCGAGGTCTGCAGCATCCCGCGTGAACCCGCCTGTGCCCACACGAGCGGGAGGGACGCCAGCGTCGTGCTGCCATCTCGTCCAGTGTCGGGTTCGGCTTCGCCGCGTTGACCGCCTTGCGCACCGCTTTCGATGGCCACCGGAGTCGGCGTGCCGTTCTGCGCCGGTGCCGGGGCCTGGGTCAGGGCCGACAGATGCCCCATTGCCCCCGCCAGCGACGTGCCGCTGCCGCCGCTGAACGCCACCAGCAGGCACAGGGCCACCACCGCGCTGGAAACCAGTGCGATCAGGCGTGCAGGCAGGGCGGTGTCACGGGCGGAAGCCATCGGACAGGCGGACGCAGGCGAAAGGGATCGCCAAGGTAACACAAACGATAATGATTCGCATCCGTTACCGCGAGTGACACAACGTCACACCCGGTTACCGGGCGTGGGCTCAATCGCGGTCGTCGCGGGTCCAGACCCCGTCGTGTTCGCGCTTCACCGGAAATTTCGGCACCGGGGTATAGGCCGGGGCGCACAGCGCCCGACCGTCGCGCACGTCGAAGCGCGCGCTGTGCAGCACGCATTCGATGCTGCCTTCTTCGGTATTGAAGGTGCCCGAGGACAGCTCGAACTCCTCGTGTGTGCACTGGTCTTCCAGCGCATACAGCTCGCCGTCCAGGTTGAACACCACGATCGGGGTGCCGGTGACCTCGTCAAACGTGCTCTTCATTTCGCCCGGCAGCAGTTCGGCGGTGGCGCAGACGAAGGTCCAGGTCTCGCTCATGGCTGCACCACCAGCGGCTTTTCCAGCACTTCAAAGCGCAGGTCGTCGCGCTTGGGAATACCAAAGCGCTCGTCGCCATACGGGAACGGCTTCTTGATCCCGGTGCGGGCATAGCCGCGGCGCTCGTAGAAGGCGATCAGCTCGTCGCGGATGTCGATGACGGTCATCTGCATCACCGGCACGCCCCATTCGCGGGCGGCATGCGCTTCAGCGGCGTCCATCACCTGCTTGCCGATGCCGCCGCCCTGCTGGGCCGGGTCAACCGAGAACATGCCGAAGTAGCCCTTGCCGCCCTCGTCGGCGACATGTGCGCAGGCGACGAGTGCACCGTTGCGTTCGGCCAGCAGCACCGTGCTGCGCGGGCGTTCGATGTCGGCCTGCAGGCCGTGGGCGTCGATGCGCGCACCGTCCAGCATGTCGGCTTCGGTGGTCCAGCCGGCGCGGCTGGCGTCGCCACGGTAGGCCGAGGTGACCAGGGTGATCAGGGCGGGGATGTCGGCCAGGGTGGCGGCGCGGAAGGTCAGGGTGCTCATGCCCTGCATTTTAGAACAATGCGCGCGCCGCGCTGGAAGCGTCATTAGGCAGGGGCCGCGGCGAAGAGGGGGCGTCGGCATGGGATGGCGCGGATGGGCCGGAAAACGGAGCTGCATTTCAAATGGTGCGGGCGATCAGGGCCGTTTTCGCCCCCTGCGCGCCGCGAACCCGAACGGCGATGAAATGCGCGACCGAGGCGCACCGCTCCGTCGTCCTACGATGTCAGCGCTTCTTCCAGCGTGGGCGCGTGAGATGAAAAGGATGATGTGGGGCGGGCTGTGCGTGTTGCTGGTCGCCTGCGCCGGCGGCAATGAAACCGGCCCGCTGACGTCGCGGCAGCAGAGCGCGGTCGAGCAGGCGGCGCGGGCGGGCGATCTGAAAGCGATCAAGCGCCTGATCGCACACTACGACGCACTGCCGAACGAGCAGGCGGCCACCGAGCGCTGGCGCGAACGCGCGCGCGTGCTGGGCGACGCCCAGGAACTGTACTTCCAGGCGGCGCGGCGCTTTGTGGCGGCCGAGGTGGAAGTGAATGACGAGGCGCGCTATCGGCTGCTGCTGGAGGCGCATCATGCCGCGCAGCGTGCGCAGGCCAGCCACCCGGAGCGGTCCACCGAACTGCTTGAACAGCAGATTGCCCGCACGTTGGAGGCGCAATAGCGCCGGCTCAACGCATGAAAAATTCAACCGGGAACGACAGCTCCACCGGGGCCGGACGGTCTGCTGGCACCGGCGGCAGCGGTTCGGCGCGGCGGAAGGTATCCAGCGCGGCCTGGTCCAGCAACGCGTGGCCGGTGCCGTTTTCCAGCGCCAGCGCCAGCAGCTTGCCTTCGCGCGACAGGCTGACCCGCACATAGGCCACGCCCTCCTGGCGGCGCGCGCGCGCCGGCACCGGGTAACGGCGGAAGCGCTCCAGCCGTGCCATCACCCGGCCTTCCCAGCTGTCGCGTCCGGGCGTGGCCTCGCTGGGCCCGGGTGGCAGAGGTGGACTGGGAGGAGCGGCGGCCACCGAGGCCTGCTGCTGCACCGGAGCCGGTGCGTCGGTGACCGGCTTCGGCGGTGTGGGCGGGGGAATGATCCAGTTCGCCGTGTCGCGCGGTGGCGTTACTGGCAGCGGCCTGGGCGGCTGCGGTTTTTGCTGTTGCACGCGGGCGGCGTCGCGCGGGGTCGGGGCGATGACCTCTTCCACCGGGACCTCCGGCGCACGCGGGGGCAGCAGCACCAACTGGGTGCGGTCGGCCTCCGGCGGTGGCAGCTGCAGTGGCGTGCGCTGCTGGCTCCAGAGCAGGCCCGCGAACAGGCCGATATGTGCCAGAACGACGATGGCAGCGGCCAGTGGGCGCTCAAGCGCAGCAGGGGAAACCACCGGGGACGACATCGACAAGTGCGGCAATGAGAAGTGTTCTCATTGTCGCATGTTTACGTCACCCCAGCAGCTTGCGCACCTTGTTCAATGCGGTGATGAAGCGCTCGATTTCCGCATGCGTGTTGTAGAACGCCAGCGATGCGCGGCAGGTGGCGGCCACGCCGTAGTACTGCAGCAGCGGGTGTGCGCAGTGCTGGCCGGAGCGCACGGCGACGCCTTCCAGGTCGAGCAGGGTGGCCAGGTCGTGGGCGTGTGCGCCCTCGATCAGGAACGACACCACCGCGGCCTTGTCCGGCGTGGTGCCGAAGATGCGCAGGCCGTCGATCTTGTTGAGCTCTTCGGTGAAGTGCGCCAGAAGCTCGGTTTCGCGCGCTTCCACGTGCTCCAGCCCGAGCGACTCCAGGTAGTCCACCGCCACGCCCAGGCCGATGAAGCCGGCGATGTTCGGCGTACCGGCTTCGAACTTGTGCGGGGCGTCGTTGAACACGGTGCCTTCGAAGCTGACTTCCTTGATCATCTCGCCGCCGCCAAGGAACGGCGGCATCGCATCCAGATGCTCACGCTTGGCCCACAGCGCACCGGTGCCGGTGGGGCCGCACATCTTGTGGCCGGTGATGGCGTAGAAGTCGCAGCCGATGGCCGGAATGTCGACCTTGCGGTGCGGGACCGCCTGCGAGCCGTCGACTACGGTGATGATGCCGCGCTTGCGCGCTTCCCGGCAGATCTCGCGCACCGGGTTGACCGTGCCGAGCACGTTGGAAACGTGTGCTACCGCGAGCAGCTTCACTTCCGGGGTCATCGCCTTGCGCAGCGCGTCCAGATCCAGTGCGCCATCGGGGGTGATCTCGGCCACGCGGATGGTCGCGCCGGTGCGCTGGGCGACCAGCTGCCAGGGCACGATGTTGGCGTGGTGCTCCATCCGCGAGACCAGGATCACATCACCGGCCTTCAGGCGCGGGAGTGCCCACGAATAGGCGATCAGATTGATCGCGAAGGTGGTGCCGCTGCACAACACCAGCTCGTTGGCGCGCACGCTGAGGAAGCGCGCCAGCTTGTTGCGTGCGCCCTCGTAGGCGTCGGTGGCCTCGGTGCCCAGCGCGTGTACCGCGCGGCTCACGTTGGCGTTGTAACGGCGGTAGAACTCGTCCACCGCGCCGATCACCTGCACCGGCTTCTGGCCGGTGTTGGCGTTGTCGAAATACACCAGCGGCTTGCCGTGCACTTCCCGCATCAGCAGCGGGAAGTCCAGGCGCACGCGGTCCCAGTCGGGCGCGTCGATGGTGTCGCCGAGCGGGCGCGGCGTGGACAGGTTCATGCCACGCCTGCCTGGGCCAATGCGAGGTCGAGCTGGCGGCGCAGCTGTTCGGTCAGGCGCGCGTCCAGTGCGTTCAGCGGCTCATGGCAGAACGCGGCGCTGAGCAGGGCCTGCGCCTGCGGTGCCGGCAACCCGCGCGAGCGCAGGTAGAACAGTGCATTGGCATCCAGCTGACCGACGGTCGCGCCGTGCGCGGCCTTCACCTCATCCGCGTCGATCACCAGCGTCGGCTGGGTGTCGATCTCAGCATCGGCCGACAGCAGCAGGTTCTTGTTGGACAGATTGGCATCGGTGCCATCGGCACCCGCACGGATATGGATGCCGCCGTGGAAGACCACGCGGCTGCGGTTGGCGGCAACACCCCGCCACAGCATTTCCGAGTTGGTATCGCGGGCGATGTGCTCGATGCCCAGGCGCGTATCGACGTGGCGGCGACCATTGCCAAGCAGCACGCCGTTGGCGGTCAACTGGGCGTTGTCGCCTTCCAGGCGCACGTTGAGCTCGTGGCGGCTCAGTGCGGCACCCAGTTCCAGGTCGATGCGGCGGTACTGGGCATTGCGGGCCAGCACGGCGTCGGTGCGCAGCAGGGTGGTGGCCTTCGCACTGTCGGCCTGCACGCGGGCGTGCGAGAGCACGGCGTCCTGCGCCAGGTGCACGTGCACCAAGGTGTTATCCAGGTGCGCGGCATCACCCACATGCAGGTGATGCTCGACCACGCCCAGGGTGGCACCGGCGCGCAGCTCGATAAGATGCCGGTGGTGCCAGGCCAGGTCGGTGTCGCCGGCGGCGCTGATGAACACCAGCTGCAGCGGAACCTCGATCTGTGCGCCGTCTTCCACGCGCACCAGTACGCCTTCATCAGCGAGGGCGGCATTGAGGCGGGCAAACACTTCCTCGCTGCGCTCGAAGCGGCGGCCGAGGAAGCGCAGGGCTTCTTCGCCATCCTGCAGAGCAGACGACAAGGTCTGCACCTGCACACCAGCCGGCAGGCCGCTCAGGTCGCTCAGGGCCTGCACCGGGCGGCCGTTGACGAACACCAGCCGCGGCGACGCAATGTCGGTCAGCAGGGCAGTATCCACGCTCGGCGCGGTCAGCGGTGCCGGGCTGAAGCTGCGGCGTTCCAGCTGGCGCAGCGAGGTGTACTTCCAAGCTTCGCTGCGCGGGCCGGGCAGGCCGGCCAGCAGGGCAGCATCGAGCTCGGCGCGGCGCGCATCGCTGCCGCAGAAGCCGTTGGCAAGGGAATCGAGCAGCGCGCTCATCAGACCGCTGCCTCCGGGACCACACGGTTCTTCAGAAAGTCATAACCGTGCGCTTCCAGCTGCAGGGCCAGTTCCGGGCCACCGCTCTGCACGATCTTGCCGTCGGCCAGCACGTGCACCACGTCCGGCTTGATGTAATCGAGCAGGCGCTGGTAGTGGGTGATGACCAGGAACGAACGGTCAGCCGAACGCAGCGCGTTGACGCCGTCAGCCACGCTCTTGAGCGCGTCGATGTCCAGGCCTGAGTCGGTTTCGTCGAGGATCGCCAGCTTCGGTTCCAGCACGGCCAGCTGGAAGATCTCGTTGCGCTTCTTCTCACCGCCGGAGAAACCTTCGTTGACGCCACGGTGCAGCAGCTCGTCCTTCAGGTGCAGCACGGCCAGCTTCTGGCGCACCAGCTTGAGGAACTGCATGGAATCCAGTTCGTCCTGGCCGCGGGCCTTGCGCTGTGCATTGAGCGCGGCACGCAGGAAATAGGTGTTGTTCACGCCCGGAATTTCGACCGGGTACTGGAAGGCCAGGAACAGGCCCGCGGCAGCGCGCTCTTCCGGTTCCAGGTCCAGCAGGTCGGCGTCTTCAAACTGCACGCTGCCTTCGCTGACCTCATAGCCGTCACGGCCCGCCAGCACGTTGCCCAGGGTGGACTTGCCGGCACCGTTGGGACCCATGATGGCGTGCACTTCGCCGGGCTTCACGGTCAGCGACAGGCCCTTGAGGATTTCTTTCTCGCCGATGCGGGCGTGCAGGTTTTCGATCTTCAACATGTGACAAATCCCGTAGTGCCACGCCCTGCGTGGCAATCAATAATTCAAATGAAGCCGCGCGGGTGATTAACCGACCGACCCTTCCAGCGACACTTCCAGCAGCTTCTTGGCTTCCACCGCGAACTCCATCGGCAGTTCACGGAACACCTGTTTGCAGAAGCCGTCGACAATCATCGACACCGCGTTTTCCTGGTCGATGCCGCGTGCGCGGCAATAGAACAACTGGTCGTCGGAGATCTTCGAGGTGGTTGCTTCATGCTCCACCGTCGCACTCGGGTTTTTGACCTCGATGTACGGGAAGGTGTGCGCGCCGGAGGTCTTGCCGATCAGCAGCGAGTCGCACTGGGTGTAGTTGCGCGCGCCGTCGGCATTGCGGTCCACCTTGACCAGACCACGGTAGGTGTTCTGGCCACGGCCGGCGCTGATGCCCTTGCTGACGATCTTGCTCTTGGTGCGCTTGCCGATGTGGATCATCTTGGTGCCGGTGTCGGCCTGCTGGCGATGATGGGTCAGCGCCACCGAGTGGAACTCGCCCACCGAGTCGTCGCCCAGCAGCACGCACGAGGGGTACTTCCAGGTGATGGCCGAGCCGGTTTCGACCTGGGTCCAGGTCACCTTGCTGCGCGCACCACGGCATTCGGCACGCTTGGTGACGAAGTTGTAGATGCCGCCAACGCCGTTCTCGTCGCCCGGGTACCAGTTCTGCACCGTCGAGTACTTGATTTCCGCATCTTCCAGCGCGACCAGCTCGACCACCGCGGCGTGCAGCTGGTTTTCATCGCGCATCGGCGCGGTGCAGCCTTCGAGATAAGACACGTAGGCCTTGTCTTCGCAGATGATCAGGGTGCGTTCGAACTGGCCGGTGTGGCCGGCGTTGATACGGAAATAGGTGCTCAGTTCCATCGGGCAGCGCACACCCTTGGGAATGAACACGAAGCTGCCATCGGAGAACACCGCCGAATTCAGCGCGGCGAAGTAGTTGTCGCCCACCGGCACCACGCTGCCCAGGTACTGCTTGACCAGCTCCGGGTGCTCCTTGATGGCCTCGGACATCGAGCAGAAGATCACGCCCTTCTCGGCCAGTTCCTTGCGGAAGGTGGTGCCGACGGACACGGAGTCGAACACCGCGTCCACGGCCACGCCGGCCAGCTTGGCGCGCTCATGCAGCGGCACGCCCAGCTTGTCGTAGGTGTCCAGCAGTTCCTTCGGCACTTCATCCAGCGAGGCGTACTTCGGGCCCTTCGGCGCGGAGTAGTAGCTGAGCGCCTGCAGGTCGATGGCGGCGATCTGCAGCTTCGCCCAGTTCGGCATCGGCATGGTCAGGAAGTGCCGGTAGGCGTCCAGGCGCCACTGGGTCATCCATTCCGGCTCGTCCTTCTTGGCCGACAGGGCACGGATGGTGTCCTCGTCGAGGCCGGGCGGCAGCGAGTCCGATTCGATGTCCGTGATGAAGCCGGCCGAATACTTGCGGCCGAGCTGCTCATGGATCTCGCGGTTGGGGGTGTCGCCGGAGGCAACGGTGTCGATGATTTCGGTGGCCATGGGGGCTGCCTGTGGATCAGGAGACGACATCCGCCGCAATGCGGCGGGGGGCGTCAGCAACGGGAATAGGGGGCAGGATCTGGGCCAGGCTGACCTTGCGCAGTGCTTCGGACACCACGTCGTTGATCATCCGCCAGCTGCTGCGTGCGCCGCACTTGAGTTCACGGCCGCACTGGCTGTGGTCGTGCGCGCATTCGGTCAGGCCCAGCGGACCTTCCATCGCTTCCACCACCTCGAACAGGCTGATCTGGTCAGCCGGACGGGTCAGGCGGTAGCCGCCGCGCACGCCGCGCAGGCCTTCCACCAGCCCGGCCTGGGCCAGGGGCTTGAGCAGCTTGCTGACAGTGGGCGGTTCCAGGCTGGCGTATTCGGCCAGCTCGGTGGCGCTCAGGACATCGCCCGGACGGGCGGCCAGCACGGAAAGCACCACAGTGGCGTAATCAGTGAGCTTGGTGACGCGGAGCATGGGAAGGGCGGGGTTGTAAAGCGGACTGAAATTGTACGCTTTTATGTCCCGGCATCCAACCCATCCTGTTCAGGTGGTGGAAACCTTCGGCCGGGCGGGCGAGAATCGTCGTTCCCCAATGCAACGGCCAGCCTGATGCCCAAGAAGATCCAAGCCCGCAAGTCCGCCATCCACGGTAACGGTGTGTTCGCCGTTGCGCCGCTGAAGGCCGGCGAGCGGGTCATCCAGTACAAGGGTCTGCTGCGCAGCCACGCCGATGTGGACGCCGATGATACCGGGGATGTGGAAAGCGGTCACACCTTCCTGTTCACCCTGAACGACGACTACGTCATTGATGCCAACTACAAGGGCAACGATGCGCGCTGGCTGAACCACAGCTGCGACCCCAACTGCGAGGCCGTGATCGAGGAAGCCGAAGGTGACAACCGCCGCGAGGACAAGGTGTTCATCGAGGCGCTGCGCGACATCAAGCCGGGCGAGGAACTGACCTACAACTACGGCATCGTGCTGGCCGAGCGCCACACCGCGCGCCTGAAGAAGATCTGGGAATGCCGCTGCGGTGCGAAGAAGTGCACCGGAACGATGCTGCAGCCGAAGCGGTAGCACCCGACCGTTGGTCGGGTGGCATCCGGGGGTACCGACCAACGGTCGGTACCTACCGGCTCAATTGCCCAGCATGCCAGCGGGCACGATGGAGCCCAGGCTCTGGTTGAACGTCACTACCAGCTTGCCATCGCGCACCTGGGCCGACTGCACCTGCAGCGCGCCCAGCACCGCGGCGACGGTCGGGTCGATCTTGTAGATCGGCTCGCGGCGGGCGTATTCGACAAGTGCGGCGTTGAGAAGGCTGCGGGTGTTGGAATCCAGCCGCCCGCCACCGTTGACCGGGGTGAATTCATCCACCGACGGTTGATCAAGGTGGAAACCCTGGGTCTGCGCGTCGTAGCGCAGGCCGCTGCTCAGCGTGACCCGCCCCAGCGGCGCTGGGGCACCACCTCCCAATGCGGCCGCTACGTCCAGACCCAGATCCAGGCGGCTGCCCTGCGGAAGGGTCAGCTGCGGACGGCTCATGGTGACGTTGGCCAGTCCGCTCAGGACGCTCTGCGTGCGCGGGAAGCTGCCCTCCAGATACTGCTGCACATCGGCGGCACCCACCGAGAGTTCCTTGCCGGAAATGCTGGGTGCGGCCTGTGCGCCGACGGCGGCGGCGATCAGTGCGGTGCTGGCGGCCAGGCGGAGGAGCAGGGGGCGTAGGGTCATGGCGGCGAGGCAGTGAGTGATGAAGCGCCACGATAGCGCTTCCGGATGAATCCGGGCTTCATGGCAGCCACGCAGTCACCGAAGGGCGGGCTGCACCGACGCCCCCACAATCTCCCAGCCGCTTCCATCGGCACGCGGCTGCACCCGGTACCAGCCTTCGTAGAAGAACGTGTCTGCCGCGGTCACCGCACGCACCCGCACCGGCACTTCGCGCAGGCGCGAGGGCACGGCGGAGTCGCGGGCAATCGGCTGTTCGGTATCCACCCGCAGCGTGCGCAGGTTGGGGATGCCTCGCAATACCTGATCGTCGGGGCGGCTGCCGGCGCTGCCACCGGTCCAGAACGCATCGGAGGCGGCACGGTCGGGTCGCAGCAGCACGTTGATGTAGTTGCGGATAGTGGTGGTTTCATCCACTGCGCCAGGAGCCACCGCGCTCACCACCGCGGGCGCGCCGTGCTCGACTTCGCCGGCGCTGGTGTCCTGCGGCGGGGGCGTTGCGGCGGAAACATCCTGGGGCGGCGGCCGGTCGTCCGGTGCACGCGCACTTTCCGGCTGACAGGAACACCCGCCCAGCAGCAACGGCAGCAGAAGCAGTACTCGACGCATCGCAGACACCCTAGGTAGAGCCGGGCTTGCCCGGCTGGCTGGCGATCACCCATCGCCTGGGCCAGCCAACGGCTGGCGCTACCCACGCAGCATAACGTGCTGTCAGCCGCGCTGGACCGCGTCCAGCGCCGCCAGCACTTCATCCAGTTGCGGCTGCAGTGCGGTCAACGGGTGTCCAGGTTCGTCCGCATGGCGGCGGGCCAGGTCCAGCAGCAACTGAGTGGCCACCACGGCGGCGGCGCGCTCGTCGCCACTCAGGCCGCTCTGGCGGCGTGCGGCCTCCAGCAGGCGCATCCAGTCCTGCTGGGCGCGGTGTTCCAGTTCGATGGTGCAGCGACCACTGCACTGCAACCCATCTTTTTCGATCGGGGTAACGGTAATGCGGTAGCGCTGGGAAGAACTGGTCATGGCGGCACGCACCGGTGGGGGACATGCCCACCATAGGTGGCGGGGTGCCGGGCTGCGACAGGCAGGGCTGCACGCAGTGTTCCACCCTGTGCGTTTCAGGCGTGGCGTGGCACTGGAAGAGCGCCATGGGCCGTGGTTTTGCGGGTGACCGGCAAGACCCGGCGGCTTTCGGCAACGCTGTGTTTCGCTGCGCAACGCGCGCCGGAAATGAAACGGGACGGCCATGGCCGTCCCGTTCCGGTGTTGCCTGGAAGCGCGCAGATTACAGCGCGGCGTCCTTGAGCTTCTTGAGCGGACGCACCTTCAGCTTGGTGGTGGCCGGCTTGGCGGCGAACCACTGCTCTTCCTTGGTGAACGGGTTGATGCCCTTGCGCTTCGGCTTGGCCGGAACGGCAACGGCCGTGATCTTCAGCAGGCCCGGCAGGGTGAAGCTGCCAGCGCCCTTCTTGTGCACCGAAGAGGCCACTGCGCTTTCCAGCGAGGCCAGCACGGCGCGGACGTCCTTGGCGACAACGCCAGAGGCTTCAGCGATGTGTGCAACCAGGCCGGACTTGGTCAGCACTTCCTTGATCGGCTTCGGTGCGGCCGGCTTGGCGGCTGCCTTCGTTGCGACTTTCTTCGCTGCCTTCTTCGGGGCAGCCTTCTTAGCGGTCTTTGCCATGGTTTCCTGTTCCGTAACGGTTGGTTGTTTGGTCGCGCCGAACCCCGTCGGCAAGCGAAATGTAGGGCAAGTCACCTGCGCCGCCAATAGGCAAACGCATAAATTTCAGGTTTTTTTGCATGTGCGGTTACTGCAGTGCATCAGGTCATGCCCTGAAAACAGGGTGGCACGACCGGGGTGGAGCGCGCTAGAGGGGGTTTGGCGGACACGCCGGGCCGACACCGTGCTAACGCGCGACGGTCTACGCTGACACGGCCATTCACCCCGCAGAGGACAGAACAAATGGGCATTTCGCGTCACGCCAAAGCACACTGGGAAGGTGACCTGAAGACAGGCAAGGGACAATTGAGCACGCCACAGAGTGGCCTGCTGGACAACACCCGCTATGCCTTCAGCAGCCGTTTCGGCGATGAAAAGGGCACCAATCCGGAAGAGCTGATCGCCGCCGCGCACGCGGGCTGCTTCACCATGGCACTGTCGGCCAAGCTGACCGAAGCCGGTTTTCCTCCGACCACGCTGGACACCGAAGCGAAGGTAGACCTGTCGATGGAGGGCGGTCCGCAGCTGTCGCAGATCACCCTGTCGGTCAAGGCGGTGGTGCCGGGCATCGATGAGACCCAGTTCCGTGCCGTGGCTGATGACGCCAAGCAGAACTGCCCGGTTTCCAAGGCATTGAGTGCGGTGCCGATCAGCCTCAAGGCCGAACTGGCCAGCTGATCCATGCGCCCATGCCCGGTACCGGGCATGGGCATCGCGTAGGGACACGCCATGCGTGTCCGTGATCACCAATCAATCGTGCCGGTGATCACCGTCTGCACCTGCCCCCCCGACCACACGTCGCCTTCCGCATCGATATGCAGATGCAGACGTGCATCGTGCCCGACCTCGCGGCCCTGGCTCACCACATAGTCCCGCCCGTTGCCCGGCACCGCCTCGCGGCTGTCCAGCCACGCCGCCAGCACCGCATTGGCGGCACCTGACGCCGCATCCTCGAAGCGCCGGCCGTTGCCGACAAAGGCGCGCACCGCCAGGTCATACGCCACATCGGTGCTGCGCGCATAGGCAAACACACCCATGCTGCCCGTGCTCTCGGCCAGCTGCGCAATGGCGTCCCAGTCCGGTGCCAGGCCACGCAAGGTCGCTTCATCGGCCAGTTCCACCACCCACCAGCTGCGTCCGCCGTCCATTCGCGCCGGCGGCAGCGCGCCCAGGGCCCAGCCGCGCAACGCAGCCTGAAGGCGCGGGTCATCGGCGCGAGTCACCTCCGCCACCGCTGCGCGCGGGGTGCGGATGGCAATGCTGCGCTGTGCGCCTTCGCCACTGATCCGCAAAGGCAGCTGGCCGGCAATACCGTCCTGCACCAGCACGCCATCCACCGGAGCGGCCAGACCCGCCTCGAGCACCGCATGCGCGGTGCCGACGCTGGGGTGCCCGGCGAACGGCACTTCCTTCTGCGGGCTGAACATGCGGATCCGGTAGCTGCTACCCGGGGCCTGCGGGGCGAACACGAAGGTCGTTTCCGGCAGCCGCGTCCAGCGCGCAATGGCCTGCATGCGGGCCTCGTCCAGGCCTTCGGCGTCCAGCACCACCGCCAGCGGGTTGCCGGCACCCGGGTAGGGGGAAAACACATCCAACTGCAGAAAACGACGCGAAGACATGGTGGCCAGAATCGGGGGAACGGGCGGGCAGCTTAACAAGTGAGCCGTCGGGCCGCCGCCGGGGCAGGGGGCGGTGGCCCAGCAGGGGCCGGGCTTGGCATAGAATCAGAGGTTCGTCCCGGTGTGCCGGGCGAACCCCCTCCATTACCTATATTTCTTTCTCCATGTCAGCTTCCCCCCTTGTCGATCGCTGGATCGTACTGAAGTTCGGCGGCACCTCCGTGTCGCGTCGTCACCGCTGGGACACGATCGGGAAGCTGGCGAAAAAACGTGCGGAAGAAACCGGCGCGCGCGTGCTGGTGGTGGTCTCGGCGCTGTCCGGGGTCACCAATGAGCTGACCGCCATCGCCGACGGTGCCGCCGACAGCCGCGCCCGCGTGGATGCGCTGGTGGCCCGTCACCGCGAGTTCCTGGTCGAGCTCTCGCTCGACGCCAGCGCGCTGGACGAACGCCTGAACGCGCTGCAGGGCCTGCTCGACGATCCGCGCGCCGCCGCCCGTCCGTTGGACTGGCAGGCGGAAGTGCTGGGCCAGGGCGAACTGCTGTCCTCCACCCTGGGCGCGGCCTACCTGCGCGCCAGCGGACTGGATTTCGGCTGGATGGACGCCCGCCAGTGGCTGCAGGCGCTGCCGCCGCAGCCTAATCAGAGTGAGTGGTCGCAGCGCCTGTCGGTGAACTGCCAGTGGCGTTCGGATGCCGACTGGGCCGCGCGCTTCCACGCCCAGCCGACCCGCATGCTGATCACCCAGGGCTTCATTTCCCAGCACGCCGATGGCGGCACCGCCATTCTGGGCCGTGGCGGTTCGGACACCTCGGCGGCGTACTTCGGTGCGCTGCTCGGTGCCAGCCGGGTGGAGATCTGGACCGACGTGCCGGGCATGTTCAGTGCCAATCCCAAGGACGTGCCGGATGCGCGCCTGCTGACCCGCCTGGATTATTACGAGGCGCAGGAAATCGCCACCACCGGGGCCAAGGTGCTGCACCCGCGGTCGATCAAGCCGTGCCGCGACGCCGGCGTGCCGATGGCGATCCTGGATACGGAGCGCCCGGAGCTGCCGGGCACCAGCATCGACGGCAATGCCGCACCGGTGCCGGGGGTGAAGGCGATCAGCCGCCGCAACGGCATCGTACTGGTGTCGATGGAAGGCATCGGCATGTGGCAGCAGGTCGGCTTCCTGGCCGACGTGTTCGGGCTGTTCAAGAAGCACGGCCTGTCGGTCGACCTGATCGGTTCGGCCGAAACCAACGTCACCGTGTCGCTGGATCCGTCCGAGAACCTGGTCAGCACCGATGTGCTGGCCGCCCTGTCGGCCGACCTGTCGCAGATCTGCAAGGTCAAGATCATCGTGCCGTGCGCGGCCATTACCCTGGTCGGGCGCGGCATGCGCTCGCTGCTGCACAAGCTGTCGGACGTGTGGGCCACGTTCGGCCGCGAGCGCGTGCATATGATCTCGCAGTCGTCCAATGACCTGAACCTGACCTTCGTCATCGACGAAGCCGACGCCGACGGCCTGCTGCCGATTCTGCACGCCGAGCTGATCGACAGCGGCGCGATGCCGGTGGAAGAGGGCGAGGTGTTCGGCCCGCGCTGGCGCGAAATCGCCGGCACCATCCGCCCGCGCGAAACCGCCTGGTGGCGGGGCCAGCGTGAGCACCTGTTGCAGCTGGCCCAGGCCGGCACGCCGCGCTATGTGTACAACCTGCCGACGGTGCGCGCCCGCGCCCGCGCGCTGGCCGCGATCAAGCCGATCGACCAGCGCTATTACGCGATCAAGGCCAACAGCCACCCGGCCATCCTGGAAGTGCTGGAACAGGAAGGCTTCGGCCTGGAATGCGTGTCGCATGGCGAGCTGAAGCACGTCTTCAACACGCTGCCGGCGCTGTCGCCGCGCCGCGTGCTGTTCACCCCCAGCTTCGCGCCGCGCGGCGAGTACGAAGCCGCCTTCGCGCTGGGCGTGACCGTCACCCTGGACAACGTGGAAGCCCTGCAGCGCTGGCCGGACCTGTTCCGCAACCGTGAGCTGTGGCTGCGCGTGGACCTGGGCCGTGGCGAAGGCCACCACGCCAAGGTCCGCACCGGCGGCAAGGATTCCAAGTTCGGCCTGCCGATCGCCCGCGTCGATGAGTTCGTGCGTCTGGCCACCGAGCTGGGCACCCGCGTGGTCGGCCTGCATGCCCACCTGGGCAGCGGCGTGGAAACCGCGCAGCACTGGCGTCTGATGTGCGATGAACTGGCTGGCTTCGCGCGCCGCATCGGCAGCGTGGAAACCATCGACATCGGCGGTGGCCTGCCCATTCCGTACAGTGCCGACGACGAGCCGTTCGACCTGGATGCCTGGGCAGTGGGTCTGGCCGAGGTCAAGGCCGTGCACCCGGCGTTCCGTCTGGCCATTGAACCGGGCCGCTATCTGGTCGCCGAAGCCGGCGTGCTGCTCACCACCGCCACCCAGGTGGTGGAGAAGGACGGCATTCGCCGGGTCGGCCTGGATGCCGGCATGAACACGCTGATGCGCCCGGCCCTGTATGACGCCTGGCACGACATCGAGAACCTCAGCCGTCTGGGCGGCTATGCCGAGGCCATGTTCGACGTGGTCGGGCCGATCTGCGAATCCAGCGACGTGTTCGGCAAGCGCCGCCGCCTGCCGGTCTCGACCGCGCCGGACGACGTGATGCTGATCGCCGACGCCGGTGCCTACGGGTACGTCATGGCCAACACCTACAACCAGCGTGCGCTGCCGCGCGAGGACGTGATTGATGACACGCCCTGACTGCGCGCCGCACCCCTTAACTGAACGCCTTCGCGCGCCGCCGCGAAAACGCCTCGCCTCACCGGATATGCCATGACTGCTTTCGACAAACACCAGGTTGCCACGTTCCGTTTCGTCCGCTGCACGCTGGATGAAAACACCGGCGTGGCCCAGCTGGTCTATGCCTTCGACAACGGCCCGGAACTGGTCGAGACGGTCACCATTCCCGGCGCGCCGTTCGTGCTGGACGGGGCCCGCGCGCAGGCGGTGGAGCAGGCCCTGCGCCTGCTGCACCTGTTTGCCGGTGTCAGCTACTACAAGGCTGCGGTGCCGGAAGATGTGCGCATCGACAGCTACGCCATTGATGCCGATACCGCCGCATTGGTGGAAACGGTGTACCTCAACGGGCTGGGCGAGTTTGCCTACCGTAACGGCCTGAACCTGCGCGGGCGCTTCCGCCTGCCGGTGCAGGGCGAGGCGGTGGTCGCGCCGGCGGCCGGCCTGCGCGAGCATGCGCTGGTCGCCATTGGCGGCGGCAAGGACTCGCTGGTAAGCATCGAGGCGCTGCGCGCGCTGGGGATCGAGGAAACCGTGACCTGGATTGGCGGCTCGCAGCTGATCCGCGCCTGCGCCGAGCGCACCGGTCTGCCCACCTTGAACATCGGCCGCGTGCTGGCCCCGGAGCTGTTCGAACTGAACCGCCAGGGTGCGTGGAACGGCCACATTCCGGTCACTGCGGTGAACTCGGCGATCATGGTGCTGGCTGCGCTGTTGCAGGGCGTGAACCAGGTGGTGTTCTCCAACGAACGTTCAGCCAGCTACGGCAGCCAGATTCCCGGAACCGGCGAGGTCAACCACCAGTGGTCGAAGGGCTGGGCGTTCGAGCAGGGCTTCGGCGAATATCTGCAGAAGCACGTTGCTGCCGACCTGCAGTACTACTCGCTGCTGCGTCCGCTGTCCGAGCTGGCGGTGGCGCGTCAGTTTGCCAAGAGCGACTTCTACGACGCGCATTTCTCCAGCTGCAACCGCAACTTCCACATTCTCGGCGAGCGCCCGGTGAACCGCTGGTGTGGCGTCTGCCCGAAGTGTCACTTCGTGTTCCTGGCGCTGGCTCCGTTCATGCCCAAGACCCGGCTGGTGCGCATCTTCGGCCGCAACCTGCTGGACGACGCCGAACAGGCCGGTGGCTTTGACGCGCTGCTGGAGTTCCAGGACCACAAGCCGTTCGAATGCGTGGGCGAAGGCCGCGAATCGCGTGCGGCGATGGCCACCCTCGCTACGCGCGCGGAGTGGAGCGAGGACGTGCTGGTGAAGCGCTTCATCCACGAGATCCAGCCGCAGCTGGATGCGGCTGAACTGAAGATCGAGCCGTTGCTGGTGCTGGAAGGCGAACACCGTATTCCGACGGCGATCTGGGAGCGCCTGCGTGCGAATTTCGCAGCTTGACGGCAAGCGGGTTGCGTTATGGGGTTGGGGGCGCGAGGGGCGGGCGGCATTTGCCGTGCTGCGCGCGCGCCTGCCGTCGCTGCCGCTGACCCTGTTCTGCCCGGAGGCGGAAGCGGAAACGGCGCGCGCTGAAACCCAGGGCGCGCTGACCGTGCGCAGTGATGTCAGCGGTGAATCGCTGGCCGCCTTCGACGTGGTGATCAAATCGCCCGGCATCAGCCCCTATGGCGAGGCGGCCCAGCAGGCCGCCGCGCAGGACACGCAGTTCATCGGCGGCACGTCGCTGTGGTTTGCCGAGCACGCTGACGCCGACGGTACCGTGCGCGACACCGTGTGCGTGACCGGTACCAAGGGCAAAAGCACCACCACGTCGCTGCTGGCGCACCTGCTGCGCGCCAGCGGCGCACGCACCGGGCTGGTCGGCAACATCGGCCTGCCGCTGCTGGAAGTGCTGGAGCCGCAGCCGGCTCCGCAGTACTGGGCGGTGGAGCTGTCCAGCTACCAGACCGGCGAGGTGGCGCGCAGTGGCGCGCACCCGCAGGTGGCGGTGGTGCTGAACCTGTTCCCGGAGCATCTGGACTGGCACGGCAGCGAGGCGCGTTACATCGCCGACAAGCTGTCCCTGGTGACCGAAGCCGCGCCGCGCATCGCCGTGCTCAATGCCGCCGATCCGCATCTGGCGGCGCTGCAATTGCCGCACAGCGAAGTGGTGTGGTTCAACCAGCCGCAGGGCTGGCACATGCGCGGCGAGTGGGTGTACCGCGGTGAGCAAACGGTGTTCGACACCGCGCATACGCCGCTGCCGGGCCGGCATAACCGCGGCAATCTGTGCGCGGTGCTGGCGGCGATCGAAGCGCTGGGCCTGGACGCGGTCGCGTTGGCTCCGGCGGTGCAGAGCTTCCGCCCGCTGCCCAATCGGCTACAGATAATTGGCGAGCGTGATGGTCTGCGCTTCGTCAACGACTCGATCAGCACCACGCCGCACGCCAGTCTGGCGGCGCTGGAGTGTTTCGCCGGGCAGCGCATCGCGTTGCTGGTGGGCGGGCATGATCGCGGACTGGACTGGACCGATTTCATGCAGCACATGACGCACGACGTGCCGCCGGTGGAGATCGTGACCATGGGGGCGAATGGCCCGCGTATTCATGCGTTGCTGCAGCCGCTCGCCGAGGCCGGGCGGTTTGGCCTGCATGCGGCCGGCGATCTGGATGAAGCCGTGCGAATCGCCTGTGATGCGCTGGGCGGGCAGGGTGGGGTGGTGCTGTTGTCGCCGGGTGCGCCCAGCTATGGGGTGTACAAGGATTACGTCGCACGCGGGCGGCATTTTGCCCAGCTGGCCGGATTTGATCCGAATGCGATCACCGCGATTGCCGGGATTGGGATCGCCTGATCGCAGGCACCGCGTGGACACGCAGGGCGTGGCTCTACGGCATCCCCCGTCATACCGTCAGCGGACGTGACGTGACCTCACACGACATGCGGTTAAAGTGGCGCTTTCCCCGAAGGAGCAGGCGCATGAAGCAGCAATGGCAGTGGGGTGCGGCATTGGTACTGGGCATGGCAGCAGCACCCTCCTGGGCAGCCATGCAGGCTAAGCCGATCGAATGGCAGCACGACGGCACCACCTTCAGCGGCGTGCTGGTCTACGACGACGAAGACAACGACAAGCGCCCCGGCCTGGTGATGGTGCCGAACTGGAAGGGTGTCAACGCCTCGGCCATCGAAAAAGCCAAGAAGCTGGCCGGCGACGACTACGTGGTGCTCGTGGCCGACGTCTACGGCAAGGGCGTGCGCCCGAAGACCGATGCCGAAGCCGGCCCAGTGGCTACCAAGCTGCGTAACGATCGCCCGGTGCTACGCGCACGTGCACTCAAGGCGGTGGACGTACTGAAGGAACAAGCCGGCAAGACCCCGCTGGATGCCAGCCGCATCGGCGCGGTCGGCTTCTGCTTCGGCGGCACCACGGTGCTCGAATTGGCCCGCGCCGGTGCACCACTGGCCGGTGTGGTCAGCCTGCACGGCGGGCTGGGCTCACCGCTGCCGGCCAAGGCCGGTGGCACGCATCCGTCGGTGCTGGTGCTCAATGGGGCGGACGACAAGAGCGTCACCGCGGAGGACATCAGCGGCTTCGAGCAGGAAATGAATGCGGCCAAGGTGGATTGGGAGTTCACCAACTACAGCGGCGCGGTGCATTGTTTTGCCGAGGCCGATGCGAACAATCCGCCGGGCTGTGCGTATGACGAGCGGGCGGCGAAGCGGGCGTGGAAGTCGCTGGACAGCTTCTTCGAGGGGCTCTTCGACAAGCGGTGATCGATGGCGGGTGATACCGCCGCTTTGCGGCGACGCCCGACCAACGGTCGGGCGCTACCGTCAATCTGCAACACCCGGTAGGCGGCGACCGTTGGGGGTCGTCGCCCGCCGCAATCAATGCGAACGCTGCACCGCATATCGCGCCAGCCCGCGCAAGGCGGCCACGGCGTCATTGTCGGCCAGCCCATCCAGCGCCCGCTCCGCAGCAGCGGCATATTCCTCCGCACGCTGGCGGCTGTAATCCAGCCCACCGGTCGCATGGATCGCCGCCAGCACTTCCGGCATGGCCGAGGCATCACCGTTCTGCACGATCTCGCGCAGGCGTTTACGGGTGGTCTCATCCGAATGCGCCATCGCGTGGATCAGCGGCAGCGTGGCCTTGCCTTCGGCGAGGTCGTCGCCCAGGTTCTTGCCCAGCTCGTCGGCGTTGGCCGAGTAATCCAGCACGTCGTCAGCGATCTGGAAGGCATAGCCCAGGCGCATGCCGTAGTCGTACAGCGCTTGCTGGGTGGCTTCATCGACCCCGCTGGCCAGCGCGCCCAGGCGGGTACCGGCGGCGAACAGCACCGCGGTCTTGCGCTCGATCACGCGCAGGTACGCGGCTTCGTCGGTGTCCGGGTTATGCACGTGCAACAGCTGCAGCACTTCGCCTTCGGCGATGCGGTTGGTGGTGTCGGCCAGGATCCGCATCACCGGCATGCGATCCAGTTCCACCATCAGCTGGAAGCTGCGCGAATACAGGAAGTCGCCGACCAGCACGCTGGGCGCGTTGCCCCACAGCGCATTGGCCGTACTGCGGCCGCGCCGCAGGCTGGATTCGTCCACCACGTCGTCGTGCAGCAGGGTCGAGGTGTGGATGAATTCGATGATCGCCGCCAGCTGGTGGTGTTCCGGACCGGCCTGGCCGACCGCGTGGCCGGCCAGCATCACCAGCATCGGGCGCAGGCGCTTGCCGCCGGCGGAAATGATGTGGTCGGCAATCTGGTTGATCAGCACGACATCGGAGGACAGGCGGCGGCGGATCAGCGCGTCCACCGCGGCCATGTCGGGCGCGGCGAGGGTCTGGATCTGGGGCAGGCCCAGCGCGGAGCGGGTGTCTTCGGTGATGGTCATGCGGTCGTACTTTCAGGCGTAAGCCCGATTATAGGCCGTCCCGGCGTGAATACGTATGCAAATGGCACCACCCCGCAGGGGCCGCCGCTAAGCTTGTCGGGCATGATCCAGCACCCCTGGCGGGTGCCCTATGGAAGCCCGGAGGGGGGCTCACGATGACGAACACTCCATGGTGGCGCGGTGCCGTCATCTATCAGATTTACCCGCGCAGCTTCCTGGATGCGAACGGTGACGGCGTGGGCGACCTGCCCGGCATCATCGAGCGCCTGGACTACATTGCCGCGCTGGGCGTGGACGCGATCTGGATTTCGCCGTTCTTCAAGTCGCCGATGGCCGATTTCGGCTATGACATTGCCGACTACCGCGATGTGGACCCGCTGTTCGGCAACCTGGACGATTTCGACCGTCTGCTCGCCAAGGCCCACGGCCTGGGTCTGAAGGTGATGATCGACCAGGTGCTCAGCCACACCTCGATCGAGCACGACTGGTTCCGCGAAAGCCGCCAGGACCGCACCAATCCCAAGGCGGACTGGTACGTATGGGCCGACCCGCGTGAAGACGGCACCCCGCCGAACAACTGGATGTCGCTGTTCGGCGGCGTCGCCTGGCAGTGGGAACCGCGCCGCGAGCAGTACTTCCTGCACAACTTCCTGGCGGACCAGCCGGACCTGAACTTCCATAACCCGGACGTCGAGCAGGCCACGCTGGACAACGTGCGCTTCTGGCTGGAGCGCGGCGTGGACGGTTTCCGTCTGGACGCGATCAACTTCTGCTACCACGACCGCCAGCTGCGCGATAACCCGCCCAAGCCGGCCGACAAGCGCGTGGGCCGTGGCTTCAGCCCGGACAACCCGTACGCCTACCAGTACCACTACTACAACAACACCCAGCCCGAGAACCTGCCGTTCCTCGGCAAGCTGCGCGCGTTGCTGGACGAGTTCCCCGGCGCGGTGGCGCTGGGCGAGATTTCCTCCGAAGACTCGCTCGCCACCACTGCCGAGTACACCAGTGCTGGCCGCCTGCACATGGGCTACAGCTTCGAGCTGCTGGTCGATGACTACAGCGTGGAGTACATCCGCAGCACCGTCTCGCGCCTGGAAGCGGCGATGACCGAAGGCTGGCCGTGCTGGGCGATCTCGAACCACGACGTCGAGCGCGCCGTGACCCGCTGGGGTGGCCATCCGGCCAACCCGCGCCTGGCGCGCATGCTGGTCGGCATGCTGTGCTCGCTGCGCGGCTCGATCTGTCTGTACCAGGGTGAAGAGCTGGGTCTGGGCGAGGCCGATGTGCCGTTCGAGGCGCTGCAGGACCCCTACGGCATCACCTTCTGGCCGAACTTCAAGGGCCGTGATGGGTGCCGCACGCCGTTGCCGTGGACCGATGCCGAGCAAGCCGGTTTCACCACCGGCCAGCCGTGGCTGCCGATCTCCGACGAGCATCGTGCGCGTTCGGTGGCCGGGCAGGAACATGATCCGCATTCGGTGTTGAACGCCTTCCGCCAGTTCCTGGCGTGGCGCCACACCATGCCCACGCTGCTGCTGGGCGACATCCAGTTCCTGGGCAGCGCCGAGCCGGTGTTGATGTTTGAGCGCCGGCACGCGGGCGAGACGTTGTTGATGGCGTTCAATCTGTCGGGTGATGCGGTGTCTGCGCCGTTGCCGGCGGGGGAGTGGACCGCATTGAACGTGCCGGGTCCGGATGCGGGCGGTATCGACGGTGACCAGGTGGTGTTGCCCGCGCATGCGATGGTGTGCCTGCGGTTGGGGTGATACGCGAAGATTTCCGGTGGTGCATTTTTCAAGGGCGAGGCGGAGACCTCGCCCTTTTTTTGATTTTTCGATGGCTACCGACAATCTGTCGGGGCGGGTCGGGGTGGGTTGGAGGGGGCGTGAGCCGCATGGATGCGGCGATCGAGCCTACAAGGATGTACTTGCGGCGTCCCCCGGAACGCCCGCCCCGACCCGCCCAGCCAGGGATCCAGTGAACCGCAGGTTGTTCGCATGAATCCAACAGCAGCCGGGCAGAGCCCGGCTCTACGGAGCGTGTGCAACCAACAAAAAACCCGCTGCAGGAAGCAGCGGGTTCTTCGGTCAAGCGATCAAGCCGGATATCAGAACTTGTAGTTCACACCCAGCATGTAGGTGCGGCCCCACTCGATGTACTCCAGCGGGCGGTCCTTCGTGCCGGCGTAGGTGCGGTACGGCTCGTTGGTCAGGTTGCTGCCCTGCAGCAGCAGGGTCAGGCCTTTCATCGCGCTGCTGTCGCTGAAGGTGTAGCTGATCTGCGCGTCCGTCACGTTCTCGCCCACCACGTAACGCAGCGTGCGGTTGCCGTTGAAGTTGCCGATCTCACCAATGAAGTCCGAACGACGGCGCTGGCTTACGCGTGCTTCAAAACCATTGCGCTCGTAATACGCCGTGAAGTTGTACACGCGCTCGGACAGGCCCGGCAGGCTGATCGGATCGGTACCCACCGACGACGCGCTTTCCGGATCGGAGATCTTGATGTCGCTGTCGTTGAACGTCGCGCTCGCCTGCACGCCGAAGCCACGCAGCGTGTCGGTCAGCATGTCCAGCGGGAACGAAGCGGTCAGCTCCAGGCCCTTCAGCGTGCCACCTTCGCCGTTCTGCGGGGCCGAGAACGTACCCGTCGTCAGCAGCGGGGCGGTCATGCCCGGCGGGATCACATAGCTGGCCAGCAGGTTGCTGAAGTCGTAGTCGTCCACCGACTGGGTGTAGACGTAGCTCTTCAGGTCCTTGTAGAACACCGCTGCTGCCACGTACGCCTTCTCACCGAAGTACTTTTCGTACGACAGATCGATCGCGTTCGCACGCCACGGATCCAGCAGCGGGTTGCCGCCGCTGCCGCCCGGCTTGCCGGTCGCCGTGTCCACGCCGAACTCCAGGCCCGCACGCATCTGGTCCACGCGCGGTCGCGCCACCTGCTTGGCCACTGCGAAACGCAGGGTTTGCTGGTGCGGGAACATGAAGGCCAGGTTCAAGCTCGGCAGCCAGTCGGTGTAGGTCTTGCCTTCGTCGATCGGCAGCACTTCCTGGCCCACCGGACGCGAACGGTCGAAATAGTTCGACTGCGAGCTCTGGTCGGTGCGGATCATCTGCACGCCGATGTTGCCGCGCAGGCCCACTTCACCGATGTCGGTGTTGATATTGGCGCGCAGCCACGCGGTGGTGGTCTTTTCCTGCACCACCCACGACTTCGGAATCAGGTAATCCAGGTTGGTGACCGGGTTGAACACCATGTAACGGTCCACCGCCGCCGGCACGTTCCAGGCCGGGATGTAGCCGATGCCGGCAAAGCCCAGGTTGACCGGGGAATACTGCAGGTCGCCGCCCACGTTGGCGTCGCCCTGGTCACCCAGCAGGATGTTGCCTTCGGCCTGGGTCTTTTCCTTGCGGCGGTCGGCGTAGTTCACGCCCACGTCGATGTCCTGGAACCAGGACGACAGCGCTTCCGGCATGTTGAACGTGCCCTGCAGGCGCGCACCCTTCAGGCGGTCTTCCACCTGCGGCACCTTGCCGTAACCCGAACCGTAGATCGTGTTGGTCAGGTACAGCGCTTCCGGATTGGAATAGTCCAGGCCCGGGCGGATCTGCGAGAAACCGTTCGGGTTGACGGTCAGCCCGATGGTATCCAGCTGCGGCATCGGGGTGAGCTGCAGGTTGTTTTCCAGGTTCAGCTCATCGCGCGTCGCCTTGGAGTAGTTCACGTCCGCGGTGATCTTGAAGCTGTCGAAGGTCAGCTCGTTGTTCCAGCCGAACGCGTCGATCTTGTCCTTGCGCTTGTTGTACATGCCGCGCACCAGCGGGTACACGCCACTGGCGGTGCCACCGGTGAAGCTGCCGTTGCCGTTCACCTGCGGGTTGCTGATGAACAGGCCCGGATCGTAGCCGCCGTTGTAGTTGCTGAGGTTGACCTCGAACTGGTTGGCGGTGTCGATCTGCTCGGCTTCGGTGTGGAACGCGTCCAGCGTGCTCGTCCAGGTGTTGGACGGGCGGAACTGGATCGTGGCCATGTAGCCGTCACGCTTGTTGTTGCCGGTACGGCGCAGCGCCTTGATGCCGTCCGAGAAATACGTGCCTGCGGCCACGCCCGGGCGGTTGCCCTGGTTGGTCTGCTCGGTGGTCCACGGCTCGTACAGGCCCACCTGGTTTTCCTGGATCGGCATGTCGCTGTGGGCGTAGCCCAGCGAGATGCCCCAGGTGTTGTCGGCGAACTGGTCGATGTAGCTGGCGCTGAAGCGGTTGCCGTAGGCATCCACGTTCGCCGCCTTGCCCAGCGAGTTCTTCTGGTAGCGGCCGCTGACCGCGATCACGCGCTCGGCGAACGACAGCGGACGCACGGTCTGCATGTCGATGGTGCCGGACAGGCCCTGGCCGACCAGAGCGGCGTCCGGGGTCTTGTACACGGTCACGCCGTTCACCAGTTCCGACGGGTACTGGTCGAATTCAACGCTGCGGTTGTCGCCGGTGCTGACCACTTCACGCCCGTTGAGCAGGGTGGTGGCGAAGTCCGGGGACAGGCCGCGCACGCTGATCACCTGGGCACGACCGGCCACGCGCTGCGCGGCCAGGCCGGGCAGGCGGCCCAGCGATTCGGCAATGCTCACGTCCGGCAGCTTGCCGATGTCTTCGGCGGAAATGGCTTCCACCACCGAGGTCGCGTCCTGCTTGATCGCAATGGCGTTCTCGATGCCACGGCGGATGCCGGTGACCTGCACGGTGTCCAGGTCAACTGCCTGGGTGCCGCTGGCAGTGGTTTCGGTGGTGCTTTGAGCCAGCGCCAGTGACGGCGACAGGGCGACGGCCAGCGCGATACTCAGCGCGCTGCGCTTGCGGTTCAACATTTTCCCCTCCCAGGCAATGTTGCCAAACGGATTGTGAGCTGCCCGATGAATTGAGACAGGTGTCACGGCACGGTGGCCGTTGACTGCGCCGCTATGGTAGGCAGCGCGCCTTTGAAGCGAATCACCCTGCATACGTATTCAATGCGTATGCGGGCTTTGTAAGCGGTTACATCAGGGTGGTTCCGCACGACCAACGGTCGTGCACTACCGGAATGTCGACCCGGTAGGCAACGACCGTTGGTCGTTGCGCCGTTCACATGGGCGTGAACCGGATCGCCTGGCCACCGCCCGGTGCCAGCACGATGTTCATCGCATCGGCACTGGTCACCTCACGCACTTCACGCTTGAACGCGAACGGGTTGCTGCGGAAATCGGCCCCGTCGCCGTCGCGGTAGATCTCGGCGCGGTAACGCACGCCTGGCTCGAGGAAACCCAGCGACACCGGCAACACCCGGCCGGATTCATCGGTGATGCTGCCCAGGAACCAGTCGCGGCTGTTGCGGTCCTTGCGCACGATGGTCACGTAGTCGCCCACTTCGCCATCCAGCACCCGGGTGTCGTCCCAGTCCACTGCCACGTCTTCGATGAAGCGGAACGCCTCGCGGTGCTGTTCATAGTGTTCAGGAAGGTCGGCGGCCATCTGGATCGGGCTGTACAGCACCACATACAGCGCCAGCTGGCGGGCCAGCGTGCTCGGAATGGCCTGGCCGTGGCGACCCTTCAGGCTGAGAATGCCCGGGGTGTAGTCCATCGGCCCGGACAGCATCCGGGTGAATACCAGGTTGACCTCGTGTTCCGGCGGGTTCGGCGGCTGGCCCCAGGCGTTGTACTCCATCCCGCGCGCGCCTTCACGGGTAATCCAGTTCGGATAGGTGCGGCGCAGTCCGGTGTCCTTGATAGGCTCGTGCGGGTTGACCGCGATATGGCGCTTGGCCGCTTCCTGCACCACCTTCAGGTGATGGCGGGCCATGAACTGACCGTCATGCCACTCGCGCCACAGCGGACCGCCAGCGGGATTGCGCCGGTCCACCTGGCCGTCGTCGCACACGTAGCCGCTCTTGAAAGAGTCCACGCCCAGCCGGGCGTACAGGTCCAGCGCCGCGCCGAGCTGGTCTTCGTAATGCTCGATCGCGCAGCCGGTTTCATGGTGGCCGATCAGGTGCACGCCTTTCTTCGCGCCATAGGCCGACAGCGCTTCAATATCGAAGTCCGCGGTGGGGCGGGTGAAATCGAAGTCGTAGCCGTTGCCGACCCACATGCCGTCCCAGCCGGGATTCCAGCCTTCCACCAGCACCCCACGGAAGCCGTGTTTCGCAGCGAAATCAATCACCTTCCTGGTTTTCGCTGTCGTGGCCGCATGCTTCGGCCCGGTCGCCCAGCTTTCCTCGTCCAGGTGCATCGACCACCACACGCCCAGGTACTTGGACGGTTTCACCCAGCTCACATCACCCAGCACGTTGGGGTCGTTGAGGTTGAGGATCAGGCTCGATTCCACCAGCCCGCCGGCGGTGTCGCTGATCTGCAGGGTGCGCCACGGCGTGTTGAAGGGCAGGGCGCGGCGCACCTTCCAGCCTTCAGCAGACGGCGAGAGCTGCGCGCGCAGGCGCTGGCCATCCGTGCGGCGCAGCCACATGCCGGCGTAGTCCACCAGCGCGGCTTCGTGGATCGACACATGCAGGCCCTCGCTGCTGCGCAGGGTCATCGGCGTATGTGCCAGCGGCAGCTGGTCCAGCGGGGTGCGCTGGTAGAGGTATTCGTAGTGGATCGGTTCGCCGGCCGGAATCCACCACGCGGTGGAGACCGGGGTGATGGCGAACTCGGTCAGCTCGTCATCGATGATCGCCTCACGCAGGTTCGGCTGTTCCGGGAAGTGGTAGCGGAAACCCAGGCCGTCGTCGTAGACCCGGAACACCACGTCCAGCCGCCGTTTCGCGGCGGTGGTCTCGCCCAGCTGCACGGTGAATTCGTTGTAGTGGTTGCGGGTGACGCGGCGCTCGCCCCAGGGCTGTTCCCAGGTCTCATCCACGCTGCGGCGGGTTTGACCGAGCACGGCCAGGTCGCGGTCGAGGCGGCCGTCGCGCAGCTGGAAGCCCAGCTTCGAGTTGCCCACCACCTCCTGGCCGAAGCGCTCCACCCGGTAGCTGGGCATGCCACCATCCAGCTGCAGCGAGACCTTCAGCACCTTGTCAGGCGAGGTGGCGCTGGCCACGGTGACTGGTTCGGCGTGGGCCAAGGCGGCAAAAAGCAGCAGCGATGCGCCGGCAATGACGCGTGAGAACAGCACAAACTGTGGCATTTCCCCTCCCAGGGCCGCCTGAAATCCGCTTTGGACTATAGCCACGCGGGCCCGGCGCTCCGGGCGCAACGCCATGAATACGTATGCAAATGCGGCGGCATGACCGCCTGCAGGTGCGACGACCAACGGTCGTCGCCTACCATGCAGGCAGGCACCCTGGGAGGGGGCCGCGATGGCCGCCACCCGCGGCTGACCTACAACGCGCGCAATGAGGGAGGGAGGCCGACGGGCGCAAGCCGGTCCGCCGCTTTCGATGCTGAAGATGATCTGCCTGACCGCTGCCCTTGGGGCAGCGCTGACGTCCACCGCCGCAGCGGAAGACCTCACCTTCGATGGCCGCACCGCGCGTGCCGCCACCGCTGCCGATGGCAGCTTCACTCTCAGTGCCGACGGCAAGCCTGTGGCCATCGCCGCCCAGCCGATGCGCAGCCAGACCGGCAGCGTGATGTTCGACGCGCTGTTTGCGCTGGCCCAGCAGGAGATGGACGCCGACCGCGTCGATGCGATCCGCGACCCGTCCTTCAATTTCGGCAAGCCGGTGCCCTGCGACTGCTTCCAGACCGGCGAGCGCTGGCCATATGTGTGGACCCGCGACGTGAGCTTTGCGGCCGACCTGGCGCTGGCCCGGCTGGACCCGCAGCGCACCCGCCAGTCACTGCAGTTCAAGCTGTCCAAGGCCCGCGACGGCCGTACCCCCGGCCTGTTCGTGGCCCAGGACACCGGCTCCGGCGGCAGCTGGCCGATCAGCAGCGACCGCGTGGTGTGGTTCCTGGCCGCCCGCCACCTGCTCGACGACACCGGCTTTGCCGACCAGACCTGGCAGGCGCTGCAGGGCACGCTGGCGCAGGACCGTGCGATGGTCTTCGATGAACGCATCGGCCTGTACAAGGGCGAGACCTCGTTCCTGGACTGGCGCGAGCAGACCTATCCGGACTGGACCCGCAAGGACGTGCGCTTCATCGGCGAAAGCTATTCGTTGTCCACCAACGTGCTGCATTACCAGGCGCTGCGCCTGGCCGAACAGCTGGCCCGCCAGCATGGCGATGCGCGCGCCGAGGACTACGCAAAGTGGGCCACGGCACTGGCCGCGCAGATCGACGCCCGTTTCTGGCGCGAAGATGCCGGCCAGTACATGAGCTACATCGGCGAAGCCGCACACCCGGTGGACTATGCCAAGTACGACCTGCTGGCGATCTCGCTGGGTGTGCTGGCCGACGTGTTTCCGCAGGAGCGTGCACGCCGCGCCATGGCCAACTACCCGGCAGTGGAAGGCGGCAGCCCGGTGGTGTGGCCGCAGGAAGCACAGCAACCGATCTACCACAACCGCGCGGTGTGGCCGTTCGTCAGCGCGTATTCGCTGCGTGCGGCCCGGCATGTCGACGACGTGGCGCGCATCCAGCGCGAGATTGAATCGCTGATGCGCGGCAGCGCGCTGGCCGGTTCCAACATGGAAAACTTCGAGATGCGTCGCCTTGCCGTGCATGTCGACGAGGGCGCGCTCAGCGGCCCGGTGGTGAATTCGCCGCGCCAGCTGTGGTCGGTGGCCGGCTATCTGTCGATGGTGCTGGAAGGCGTGTTCGGCGTGGAAGCCGACGGCAAGGTCGCGCCCAAGCTGCCGGTGGCGCTGGTGCCGCAGCTGTTCGGCAAGGAAAAGAGTATTGAACTGAACGACGGGCGCACCCGCTACGTGCTCAAGCGCCCGCGCAAGCTGGACGGCGCGCTGCTGGTGGCCGACAAGACTACCCGCAAGGGCAACGTGGTCACCGTGCAGTTGAAGGCCGTGCCCGGCCCGGCACCGGTCACCGCGCCGGCGCTGCTGGCCGATGCGCCGACCGATGGCTTCGCACCGGCCACGCCGGCAGCACCGAAGGCAGAGAAGCGTGGCAAGGGCTGGAGCGTCACCGTCCCCGCCGGCCACGTGCTCTGGCTGGACGGCAAGGCCACCACCGCCAAGGGCGCGTTGACCGTACGCGAAGACGGCCTGCAGCACTGCCTCAGCCTTACCCAGCGTGGCCCGCAGCTGGAATCGCTGCACAGCCCGATGACCTGCTTGGGCCCGCAGCAGCGCCTGGCCGGGGCCAGCAAGTGGAGCTGGAACGCGGCCGCGGCCACCCGCGTGCGCGTACGCCTGCGCTATGACAATCCCAACGGCCCGATCAACACCGGCGTCACCGCCGCCGTGAAGCAGCTCGTGGTGAGCTGCGCCGGCAAGCCGGTGCAGCGTGCCAGCGTGGTGATGCCGCACAGCGTTGGCCAGCAGGATTCCACCGCCGCCGAGTTCGACGTGCCCAAGGGCAATTGCCGCTTCAGCCTGGAACAGGGCTTCAACATGAGCGCGCTGGAACATTTCGCCCAGTACAACGGCGGCAAGGGTGGGCGTGATGGCGTTCTCAACAGCGCCAAGGTCAGCGCGCTGCTGCTGTCGCCGGTGCCGGCGGTGGAGGCTGCAAAGTGACGCGGCCGTCCAAGCCGACGCTGTCGTTCTGGCAGATCTGGAACATGTGTTTTGGCTTCATGGGCATCCAGTTCGGGTTTGCCCTGCAGAACGCCAACGCCAGCCGCATCTTCGAAACCCTCGGCGCACCGATGGACGCCGTGCCCGGGCTGTGGATTGCCGCGCCGCTGACCGGCCTGCTGGTGCAGCCGGTGATCGGCTATCTCTCCGACCGCACCTGGACCCGCTGGGGCCGCCGTCGCCCGTACTTCATGTTCGGCGCGGTGTTCACCACTCTGGCGCTGCTGGTGATGCCGAATTCGCCGACGCTGTGGATCGCGGCCGGCACGCTGTGGGTGCTGGATGCCAGCATCAACGTGTCGATGGAGCCGTTCCGCGCTTTTGTCGGTGACAAGCTGGCCCCGCGCCAGCGTCCCACCGGCTACGCGATGCAGAGCTTCTTCATCGGCGTTGGCGCGATTGTCGCCAGCTTCCTGCCCTTCATCCTGGCCCACTTCGGCGTGGCCAACACCGCCGCCCCCGGCGAAGTGCCGCCGACCGTGCGCTATGCGTTCTACTTCGGCGCGGCGGTGCTGCTGTCGGCGATTGCCTGGACCGTGTTCAGCACCCGCGAGTACTCGCCGGCCGAACTGGCCGCGTTTGATGACGCCGAGCCGCCGGTTGCGCAGCAGAGCGCGCCCGTTTCAGGGCCGCCGCCGCTGCAGAGTGTGGTGGGGTGGATCACCGTGGGCGTCCTGCTCGCGGCCGCCATCGCCTGGCAGAACGGCGACAAAATGCTGTACGTGCTGGCGGGCCTGTGTGCCGCCTACGGCGTGCTGCTCGGCGTTGCGCGCGTGGTGCCCGGCCCGCACATGCTGGACACCATCGTGGACGACCTGCGCACGATGCCTTCGACCATGCGTCGGCTGGCGTGGGTGCAGTTCTTCTCGTGGTTCGCCTTGTTTGCGATGTGGATCTACACCACCGCTGCGGTGGCCGGCACCCACTTCGGTTCCACCGATCCCGCCTCGGCCGCCTACAACGAAGGTGCGAACTGGGTGGGTGTGCTGTTCGGTGCCTACAACGGTTTCGCCGCGCTGGCCGCGCTGCTGATTCCGCTGATGGTGCGCGCGCTGGGCCTGCGCTGGAGCCACCTGGTCAACCTGTGGCTGGGTGGCCTCGGCCTGATCTCGCTGATGTTCATCAAGGATCCCACCTGGCTGCTGCTGTCCATGGTCGGCGTCGGCTTTGCCTGGGCCTCGATCCTGTCGCTGCCATACGCACTGCTGTCTGACAGTGTGCCGGCCGCGAAGATGGGCATCTACATGGGCCTGTTCAATTTCTTCATCGTCATTCCGCAGCTGGTTGCCGCCAGCGCGCTGGGCTTCGCGCTGCGCGCGTGGCTGGGCGGCAACCCCATGCACGTGCTGGTGCTGGGCGGAGTGAGTCTGTTCGTTGCCGGGCTGTGCGTGCTGCGCGTGCCGGCCCATCAGGAGGGTGCGTGATGCGTTCGTTTGCCAAGCTGTCGCTGGGTGTTTCGCTGGCTTTGATTGCCGCTTCTGCGCAGGCCGCGTCGCGCCCGGACTATGTGGGCACGCTGGAGCCGTTTGCCAGCGATGCGGTGTACTTCGTGGTCACCGACCGCTTCGTCAATGGCGATCCGAGCAACGACCACCGCGACCAGGGCGGCAAGCACCGCACCTTCGACATTCCGGTGCCGTGCCCAGACAAGGTGGACGGCAACATCGGCTACCTCGGCGGTGACTTCAAGGGCGTGCTCAACAACGCCGACTACATCCGCAAGCTCGGCTTTGGTGCGGTGTGGATCACGCCCATCATCGACAACCCGGATGAAGCCTTCACCGGCAGCAAGCCGATCAGCTGCACCAGCACCCTGACCGATCGCGGCAAGACCGGGTACCACGGCTACTGGGGCGTGAACTTCTACAAGCTGGACGAGCACCTGCCGAGCAAGGATCTCGACTTTGCCGGCCTGACCCGTGGCCTGCACGATGCGAACCTGAAAGTCGTGTTGGATATCGTCGGCAACCACGGTTCGCCGGCCTGGAGCATGCCGGTGAAGCAGCCGCAGTTCGGGCAGATTTTCGACAAGGACGGCAAGCTGATTGCCGACCACCAGAATCTGCCGCCGCAGCAGCTGGACCCGAAGCACAACCCGCTGCATGCGTTCTACAACAACATCGGTCCGGTGGACGCCGACAAGGGCTCCATCTTCGACGGCAACCTGGCCGAGCTGGGCGATTTCAACCAGAACAATCCGGCGGTGATGGATTATCTGGTCGGTGCCTACCTGCAGTGGACCGCACAGGGCGTGGACGCGCTGCGCATCGACACCATCGGCTGGCTGCCGCATCCGTGGTGGAACGAGTTCGTGAAGCGCATTCGCGCCGAGCATCCGGGCATGTTCATGTTCGGCGAGGCGTTCGACTACAACGCCGCCACCATCGCCGAGCACACCTGGCCGAGCAACGCCAACGTGAGCGTGCTCGACTTCCCGCTGCGTGGCGCGCTGTCCAGCGTGTTCGGCAAGGAGCAGAAGGGCTTTGAAACCCTGGCCGAGCCGCTGCACCTGCTCGGCGGCCCGTACGCCAATCCGTATGAGCTGATGAGCTTCTACGACAACCACGACATGGCCCGCCTGGACGCCAGCGATGCCGGCTTCATCGACGCGCACAACTGGCTGTTCACCGCGCGCGGCATTCCGGTGCTGTACTACGGTTCGGAAACCGGCTTCATGCGCAGCCGCGCCGAACACGCCGGCAACCGCGCCTACTTCGGCCAGGAGCGGGTGGATGCCGCGCCGCAGAGCCCGATCTTCGGGCCGCTGCAGCGAATTTCCCTGCTACGGCAGAACACCCCGGCGCTGCAGCGCGGCCTGCAGGTCACCGAGCGCCTGCAGGGTGACCAGGCCGTGTTCTACCGCGTGCTGCAGCACGGCGACACCGCGCAGACCGCGCTGGTGTTGCTGAACAAGGGCGACGCCGCCAGCAGCTTCGAGGTGACCCGTTACCTGCAGCCCGGCACCTGGCGCGACGCGCTGGGCAGCGGCAGCGTCAAGGTGACCAGCGGCCTGAAGGCCGACGTGCCCGCCCACGGCGTGAAGGTGTACCTGCTGGACGCCCCGGTGAAGCAGAAAGCCCTGCAGGCCGAGCTGGACAAGGGCATGGCCGACCAGAAGGCGCGCACCGAGCGACTGGCGCGGTAATCCAACACCGCCTGGGCCGGGCGATACCGGGTCCGCCCACGGTTGGCCGGCCTCTCACCCGGCCACCGTTACAATGGCCATTCCCGCTTACGCCAGGACTGGCCCATGACCGATCTGCCGCCGCAGAACCCGCTTGAAACCCTGCTCAAATCCGCCATGGACGGGCAGACCTCGATCGGTGGCTTCATGAAGGCGTTCGTGGCGTCGGAGGTCATTCTGCTCAACGGCAGCCTGGTGACCCCCGATGGCAGCGGTTTCGACCCCCTGCTGTTCGACGACGGCGGAGTAAAGCGGGTGGCAGTGTTCACCGACCTGTGCCGTCTGGGTGGCTATAGCCAGACCGCACCGCACGTCGGGCAGATGCGGATGATCGAGGTGCTCGGTCGCATTCCGGGGGGATTCGGTGTGGTTGTAAACCCGGCCACACCGCTGCAGCTGACCATTTCGCCCGACGGCGTCGGCCACCTGCTGGAAGATTTCGCCGACCCGAACCGTCCGTAGGGTTTAGATACCCCACGACAGGCACCGTGACCAACGCCACACGCCCAGGCGTTCCCGGTGACACCACACTGCATGCCTCCACGGAAAGAAGAGGGCAGGGCATGCAGGTACGCAACGCTTGGCTGACCATGGCGATGGTCGTCGCACTTCCGGCGGTTGCCGCCACTCCGGTCGACCTGACCACCCTCGACCGCGAGATGACCGGCCCGCGCACCCAGGTGCTGGTACTCGGCAGCGTCCACCTCAGCGAGATAAAGGGCGGCATCCAGCCCGGCGCGCTGGAACCGCTGCTCGCCCGCCTGGCCGCCTACAAGCCCGACATCATCACCATCGAGAACATCGACGGCGAACAGTGCGATCTGGCCGCCCGTCACCCCACCGTGTATGGCGACGACTACTGCGCCGACACCGACGACGCCCGCACCGCCACCGGCCTGCAGATACCCGCCGCGCTTGAACGGGTCAACGCCACATTGGCGGACTGGCCGGCCAAACCCACCCCGGCCCAGCGCCGCCAGCTGGCCGCCTGGTTCCTGGCTGCCAATGACCGCCCCTCGGCCTACGTGCAGTGGCTGCAACTGCCCGTCAGCGAGCGCCTGCCCGGCGACGGCCTGACCCCGGCATTGGTGACGATGCTGGAAGGTATCGCGACCCGCCAGAGCGAGAGCTACCAGATCGCCTCGCAGCTGGCCGCTCGCCTGGGCCATCCCCGCGTCTATCCCGTGGACGACCACACCGGTGACAACCTCACGCTGCCCGACCGCAAAGCCTTCGCACGCGAGATGGAAGCGGCGTGGAAGACCGGCAGTGCCGAGCTCGACAAGCACATCGCCGAGGAAGACGAGATGGCCAAGGGCAAGGACCTGTTGCCCCTGTACCGCTACCTCAATGATCCGGAGCGCCTGAACACCCTGGCCAAGGTCAATGTCTCCGCCGCGTTGAAGGCGCATTCGCCCCTACAGTCACCGCAGAAGTGGGTGAACGGCTGGGAGATCCGCAACCTGCGCATGGTGGCCAACGTGGCCCAGACCTTCCGCGAGCGCCCCGGTGTGCGCGTGTTATCCGTAGTGGGGGCCTCGCACAAGCCCTGGTTCGACCAGTGGCTGGGCCGTCTGGCCGGCGTGGATATCGTGGATGTGGAGCCGGTGCTGCGTTAATGTGATGGCCTGTGGCGGTGCCACATGGACATCAGGGGGATGGGTGGAAGAGCATTCTGAAGTTCGCGAGAGTCCGAAAGCACTCGCGCAGCGGCATCTGACGGCCGCGATGGTGTGTGGACTGGGTTCATTCTGCGTGTTCCTCGGCGCGTCGCTGGCGCTTGCGGAGCAGGGGTACGAGAACGATTGGCTGGTCGTTGCCATGTGGGTGATCAATCTCAACACCGCGCGTCACCTGGGCCTTGCCGCCCGCGCCATGGGCCGCAATGGATGGCTTTGGGGCGGCTTTGCCGCCATCTGGACGGCAACGGCGCTGCCCGTTTACCTCGTCCTCAACCTGCAGCACTTACTAGGCCGCTACCCTCGGGCGTAGAGCCACGCCCTGCGTGGCTTCGCCGTGCCAATCGTAGTTGTAGAGCCACTCCATGCGTGGCTGCGCGGTGCCAAACGTAGTCGAAGCCACGCAGGGCGTGGCTCTACGTGCGTCAGAGCGGTCGATTGTCGGTGTGTCACCGCCCCGCCAACGACGACTCCCGCACCACCAGCTTCACCGGAATGGTCTGGCCTTCCACCTTCTCACCCTGGATCAATGCCAGCAGCTTCTCCACCAGCAGCTGCCCAGCCTGCTTGGTATCCTGCTGGACAGTAGAAAGCGTCGGCGACACCGAAGCGGCCAGCGGAATGTCATCAAACCCCACCAGGGCCACATCCTGCGGCACCCGCAGCCCGGCCTCGCGCAACGCCCGCATCGCGCCAATCGCAATCAGATCGCTGGCACCAAACAGCGCGTCGAACTTCTCCCCGCTGGCCAACAACGCCAAGCAGGCTTCGTAGCCCGACTGTTCGGTAGTAATCGCATCACGCTGCAGCGCAGGCACAGCAGCCACACCACGCGCCGTCATCGCCGCCACGTACCCACGATGGCGCTCCTCAAACTCCGGGTAATGGCTGGACGCATGCCCGATGAATGCAATCCGCCGGCAGCCCTGGTCCAGCAGGTGCGCGGTGATGTCATGGCCGCCCTGGAAGTTGTCGCAGCCGATCGACACCCCCGGCTGGTCCGGCAGGGCCGCGCCCCAGCGCACGAAATGGGTGCCTTGCTCCACCAGCCGCTGCAGGCGCTCGCGCGACTCGTGGTAATCGCCGTACCCCAGCAGGATGATGCCGTCGGCCTTGTTGCTGTCCTCGTAGTCCGCCTGCCAGTCGGTGGACAACTGCTGGAACGAAACCAGCAGGTCGTTGCCGCGCAGCGCGCAGGCCCGGGTGATCGAGCCCAGCATGGCGTGGAAGAACGGGTTGATGAGCGAATCGTCGTTGGTGGGGTCTTCGAAGAACAGCAGCGCCAGCGTGCCGGCATTGCGCAGGCGCAGGCTGGAGGCGTTCTTGTCCACCTTGTAGTTCAGCTCGCGGGCGATGCGCAGAATGCGCTCCCGGGTCTCCGGGTTCACCATCGGACTGCCGCGCAGCGCACGCGACACGGTCGGCTGCGACACCCCGGCCAGATGGGCGATATCCAGTGAAGTGGCTTTGCCGCGGATGGTCATGGCGGGCAGGGCAGGAATGACGGAGTAAATGATGCCATGGGTCGGGGTGGGGCGTCTGAATTCATTGTGGGGCGGCGCATACGGCGGATGACGGACATCCGCGTAGAGACGCGCCATGCGCGTCTGCTCTTCGTTCCGGGGTCATGAACGCCTGACGCGTGGCTTCGGCTGGGGCTAAACGCCGGGGGCAGGCCCGGGATCGGTATTGATGTGTCTTCGGGTGCTTGTGCCGCGCTTTGCGCGGTTGACACGCATGGCGTGTCACTACGAATTGCTACGTGCACAGGACGACCACGCCGTTCGCCGGGCTTGGGCCCGGCAGGGCCCCATCACGCGTTCCGCGCCATTCACGACGCACGCGCCGAACGGGCCGCGAAAAAAATCCGCACGCTACATCGTCAATAATCCGGCGCGAAACGTACGCAATCGGCACGGAAGACGGAAAAAATATGGCATCCGCGTCATCCGATCGCACGCATCCGTTGCAGTCGACCTATCCTTGCTCGCGGGCCGTTTCCAATCGCTCGCTGTATTGCGCATGGTGAAGCCGTGGAGTCTGAAACCTCCGTTGAAATTGACATCGCTTTTGCTTCCTTCGTCGGGAGTGTGACGGAATGCAACACCCTCGCGGAAATACGTCACACCGTGCTTTGTCATTTTCAACGGGTTTCAGCCTCCCGACCCCTCGCCATCCTGGCGAGGGGTGAGATCCTGAGGAGCAATTCCGTGTCCGAAGAAAAGCGGCCCAAGCGCCCCCTGCATGTCCAGCGGCCCAAGAACATCCGCGTCGAAGCACTCACCCCGCGCGATGGCGATGAACCCGATGGCATCCGCATCCCCTGCATCAAGCTCCGCGGCATGTGGCTGCATGTCGCCGGCTTCCGCATCGGCGACGTGCTGATCCCGCATCCGATCCCCGGTGGCATCGGCCTCACCGTGCGCCCGGCACCGGAAGTGGTCACCCGCCAGACAGTGAACCGTTCCCCCTGACGCACACGTCTGCGCCTCGCCGAGTGCACGCGGCGAGGATGCAGATCGATTTGCAACAAATCGGATGTTTCTTACAGAAAAGATGGTTCAAAAGTGATTACTGCGGCGGTGTGCCGCATTGATCATGGAATTGAATCCCGAATCCCATCTCTCTACTACAGGTGTACGATGAACCAAATCATTGAACGGGGGCTCCCCGCTATGAAGCCGATCAATCCTGCTGGGCGAAATGCCAAATCCGCGGTGTCCCCGTCTCTGAAGAAGGCGAGGAGCGGGCGAACGCATCCGAACGTGCAAGAGGTCAAGATCGGGATATCCGACCTGACCGTAATGACGGCGGACAAGTTCGAGCAACACAGCTGGTCGGCCGTCCTCGATAAGGTGGGCAAGCTGCCAGCGGTCGTCATTCAGGGGGATCAGCGAAACGAAGCCGTCATCCTCTCGGTGGCCATGTATGAACTTCTCCTTCAGCACATTGGCGATATCGCGCCCCAAGAAGTTGCGAATGCGATTGCCTTGGCGAGGGTGCAGAAGGAGTGTGATGAGCGCCTTGCTGTGCTGAATGAAGGGGAGTCACTTGCCGAAGTGATAAAGAACGCCCCGCATCAGGGGAAAGTCAAGCTCGGCCCGGCGTTCTGAACGATGCCGACAATAACTGTATTGGCCGGAGTGAACGGAGCCGGAAAGAGTTCACTGGTAGGCGGCATCCTCCATGAGCATGGGAAAGACTGGTTCAATCCTGACGCGTACGCATTGCGGCTCGTGCAGCTTGGGCACGAGCAGGACGCGGCCAACTCCAGTGCATGGGCAATGGGGAAGGCGCGCCTCGTGCATGCCATAGACACGGCGAGGGATCACGCCTTTGAGACGACACTCGGCGGAACAACTCTCACCGCGCTGCTACGGAAGGCAATGCGTAGTCATGATGTGACCATCTGGTTCTGTGGACTGGAGAGTGCCGAGCTGCATATCGAGCGGGTGGCGCAGAGGGTGGCTGCGGGAGGGCATCACGTAGGGTCCGATCTGATACGCCTTCGATATGATCGATCCAGGGAGAACCTGATCTCTTTGATGGACGGATTGGCCGCGCTGCGTGTCTACGATAATTCCGCCTGCACAGAGGACGGTGCCCGTAGTTTGAAGTTGGTGCTGAACCTGTACGAGGGCATCATTGCATTCCCTGCGTCGTCCGAAGACTTGCACGGCACCCCGGCGTGGGCGATGCCCATCGTCCAGCATGCGTTGCAGTTGTATCCGCCGGTATGGCTGGAATTATCGATGCTGAGCCTCTTATGGAGGTGCTTCGCACCGAAAGGTCAGACCGAGAACTTTGATTCAAACAGAACGCCTCCGAAAGGAGGCGTTCTGCTTTCTGGGGCGCAGCCACGCAGGGCGTGGCTCTACCGTTCTTTCAGCATGTTGCAGAAGAGTGCGCCTTGTTCGATTGCGTCATCGAGGGCGACATGGGTGTGCGGCAGCTTGTCGAACCAGCGCTTGGGCATGTTGCGCTTGGTCGCCGCCCGGTAGTCGGACTTCATCAGCGCCATCGCGAAGGTCTTGATGTCCAGCGCGGAGTGCGAGAACGGGCTTTCTCCGACAAAGCGCATCAGGTACCAGTACACGAACAGGAAGTCGTATCCGGCCGGGTAGCCGACGAAGACGGGCTTGCCCGGTAGTGTCCTGATCCATGCCACGTACCGCTGCATGGCGGCTTCCGGTGCCTCGCAGTCGGTGCGGCACGCCGCCCACGCCTTCGGCTGGGTAGCCCACCACTTCATGGTGTCTGGATGGCCGTTGGCATCGGGCAGCGTTTCCAGATTCGCGGAGAAGGTGCCGATCAATGTTTTGTCAGCGCGATAGGCCGCCGACGCGAAGCTGAGCATTGAATGCGGGCCGGGGATGGGGCCGTCGGCCTCGACGTCGGTACTGAGGTAGATCTCTTCCTGAGCCATCTGGGTTCCTCAGTTGGTCACCGGTGCCAGAAACTCGGCAGGCACCCGCTCAACCAGCCACACCCCGTTGTCCGCCTGGAAGAACACCACGCCTTGCTGATGCAGGCGCGCTGCGTCCACCTGCAGAATCACCGGTGTGCCATAACGCTTGCCCACTTCTGTCGCGGTTCCCACGTTTTCAGACAGATGTACATGATGCCGCTGCCCGGGGCGCAGGCCCTCTGCCAGAATCGACTCCAGGAACCGCGTGGCGGTGCCGTGATACAGCACGTCCGGCGGGGTTTTGGCGACATGCTGGATGTCCACCGCAGCGGTGGTGTGGCCCTGCGCGGCACGAATGCGCCGCCCGTCCGCCGAAACCGTGAACCTTTTTTTCTCGCTCGTGTCGACCACGTGCTGGATGAGGTCGCGGTCCAGCGCCGTCCCGGCCTTGCCTGCCGCGTTGATCAAGATATCGATGTCCACCCAGCCTTCGCTGTCCAGCTCCAGCCCGATGGACTGCGGTTCATGGCGAAGGATGTAGCTGAGGTACTTGCTGGTCTCTGTCAGTTGTTTGGTCATGCCGCGCATTCTAGCCAGTAGCGTTGGCGCAGCAGTGTCATGGTGTAACTGTATAACATGTGCGGACATCGCTGTTTCCACACCCAATTCGCCCATGGCCTTGATGACGCCCTTGTTCTCTGCGAACTGAAGAGCGCTTGGTTCCTGCTGCTCGCCACCGCAGGACGATGACGTAGAGCCGGGCTTGCCCGGCTGCTTTTGGCGAGGTATGGCCGCAAGGGTGGGTTGAGTCCCCGCGAAGAGCAGCCGGGCAAGCCCGGCTCTACGTGGGCATCCGGCACTGTGCACAACGGCCGGAAATCTCCACGCTGTTTGATGCAGGTACAAAACCGGTAATACGCGCCTGGTCGATCCAGTTCGCCCCAGTCTCGGCCCCATGCACGACCTGCACGCTGCAACACTCCTCGCACACCAGATACGTGCACCGCGCCGGCGATCCCGGCGGCACATACAGGTGCGCGTTGATCGAGTTCAACCGGACCGCCCACCCCTGGCCCAACAGGAAATCCAGCGCCCGATACACGCTGGTGGGGGCCGCGTGGGGCTGGGTGCGACGCACCTCCTCCAGCACCGCGTACGCCTTCATCGGCGAGCCGGCATCTACCAGTACCTGCAGCACGCGCTGGCGCATGGCAGTAAACACGAACCCGCGCTGTTCGCACAACGTGCGGATGGTCTGCAGACCATCGCCCGCCACGGTTTCAGCGTGAACACGTGGACGTGCAGGGGGCGACGGCGGCGGCGTACTGTGCATGCGCGATGGTCCCCTCAGGCCGGCTCGGCAACCACGATGTAGTCATTGCCATGCGCCAGGCCCCCGAGCTGATGGCTGGCCGCCAATGCCCGCGCTTCCAGCTCGGCCACATGCTGCAGCAGCGACACCGCCAGCCGACGGTCCTGCAGCTTGTTCGCCGCCTGCGTGCACATCGCCAGCTGGCTCTGGATGAAGCGCGCGCCGTAGGTGATGGGCAGCACATGCGCATCCACCACCCGGAAGCTGGCCGCTTCCAGATGCCGCAGCGTCCAGTCCAGCGGATACTCGCGATACGGGCTGTCGCCGGCCATCAGCAGGCAGGCATCACGCAGGCGGCCGATCTCGTTGATCAACCGGCCGGCATCGGTATCCGGCAGGCCATGCACATACGGCTGCAGGCCAATCAGATACAACCGGCTGCGCACCAGCGGGCGCAGGCGTGGGAAGAGCTTGTCCTGCCAATAGGGCGCAAAGCCTTCAATCGCGCCCAGCAGGTAGTCCGCCAGCACCACGTCAAACTGCTCGTCCTGCAGCAGTGCAGGTTCCATCCAGTTGCCGGTGAGCAGGCGATCCTGCTCACGCATCGGCTGCTGCAGGGCGGCGTGGGATTTCTCGCGCATCCGCTCCGAACCGGTCACCGCCGTCCAGCCTTCACTGCCCAGCGATTCCAGCCAACGGATGGACGCTGGCCCGGTGCCGGCGTCCAGAACCTGCCCCCACGGCCGATGGCCGTGGAGGCGGGCAACGCGCTCATAGAGCGAAGTGGTCATGCTCAGAAGCGGTAGCTGAAGCCCAGGCTGACATTGCGGCCAGGCTGGGGAACGGTGCTGGCCAGGAACGAGGCATGATTCCAGACCTGTTCGTTGGCCAGGTTGGTGCCGCGCAGGAACACCTGGGCATTGGTGTTGGGCACGGTGTAGGCGACGGTCAGGTTGACCATGTCGTACGACGGCGACTCCACTTCGTAATCGGCAATGTCACGCTGGCGGTTCACCCGGTACAGCTCCAGCTCGGTGTCGAACGCGCCCAGTGCCCAGTTCACGCGGCCACCGAAGCGGGCAGCCGGAATGCGCGGCACGTTGCCACCGCCATCGGCAAAGCGGGCCCGGGTACGGTCGCCGAACAGGGTGGCCGACACCGCATCGGTGAACTGGTAGCCCAGCTCGGCTTCCACGCCACGGAACTCCACATCGGCCTGGGTGTACTTGATCAGGCGGAAGGCTTCGTACTGGTCCAGCGTGCGTGCGTAGATGTAGTTGTCCACGTTGTTGGCGAACACGCCCAGGCTGTAGGTCAGCGGGCCTTCGCTCTTGCGCAGGGTCAGCTCGGCGTTCTTCGAGGTTTCCTTGTCGTAGCCGGCGTCATTGGCGGTGCCGCCGCAGGTCAGTGCGCTGGGCAGCATGCCGCATTCGTAGGTGTTGGTCGCCATGTGAATGCCTCGCGCATACAGCTCCTGCGCGTGCGGCAGACGCTGCGAGCGCGACAGCGAGAAGGTCAGCGAGGTGTCCGGAGTGAACGACAAGATCGCCGCGCCCGAGAACGAGCTGGCGGTGTCGTCGAAGGCCGGGCGGTTGCGGACATCGCTGCGCGGCTGGTGCTTCAGCCATTCATGGCGCGCGCCCAGTTCGAAGTGCCACTGGTCGTTCACTTCCACGTGCTCGACCAGGAACACGCCAGTGGAGCGGGTGTCCACGGTGGGCAGAAAGGCTTCCACGCCGGTGGCGCTGAACTCGGTGTCCGAATGCTGGATGCCGAACACGCCGCTGAAGGCCCCCAGCGGCACGTGCTCCAGTTCCACGCGGCTGTCGTAGCCCTTGTTGGCGAAAGTGGTGGTGACCTCTTCGCCGTCGATTTCGTCGTGGCTGTAGTCGGTGTAGTTGGCACGGAAGCGGACGCGGCTGATGCCGGCGAACGGGTCGCGGTACTCGCCGCGCAGGTCGTAGCGCTTGCTGGTCAGGTTGATCGCGGCCACATGCTCATGGTCGTGTTCGTGATCATGGTCGTGATCCTCGCCGGCCCCGTGCTCGTGCGAGCCGCAGTGCAGAGCGCTGCCGTGCGGGTGGCAGCCCTCGTACTCGTGGTTGTGGCCGGGCAGGCCGTAGTCGTCCTCACGGTACGAGTAGGCCACGCCTACGTAGCCGTTGTCGGTGACCCAGCTGGCCCCGACACTGCCGTTCTTGGAGCGGCTGAAGGTCGCATCCACGCGCGATTCGTCCAGATCCGGCGCGCGGTAGTTGTCGGCGTCCTTGTAGGAGCCCTCGGCATGCAGCACCAGATGCTGGCCGACCTGGCCGCTGATCGAGGCTGCGCCCACGCGTTCATCGGCGACGGTGTTGCCGCGGATCAGCAGGCGACCTTCCAGGCCGTTCTCGGGCAAGCGCTCGGGAATCTTGTTGTCCAGCACGTTGACCACGCCGCCAATGGCACCGCCGCCGTACAGCAGCGTGGCCGGGCCGCGCAGCACTTCAATGCGCTCGCCCAGCAACGGGTCGACGGTGACCGCGTGGTCGGGCGAGATGTCCGACGCGTCCAGCACGGCGGAGCTGTCGGACAGCACCTTCACGCGCGGCGCGGCCTGACCGCGGATCACCGGGCGACCGGCACCGGCTCCGAATGAGTCGACGCGCACGCCGGGCAGGCCATCCAGCACCTCGCCCAGGTTGCCGCCGCCCTGCTGGATGCGTTCGGCGCTGATCACGCTGATCGGCGAGGCGACCTTGCTGGCGTCTTCGGCCATGCCGGTGACGTGGATGGTGTCCAGGGTGGATGCGCTGGGCGGGGCGGCCTCGGCGTGGGCCGTGGTGGCGGCCATGCCGGAGGCGAGCAGGCCCAGGGCAATGGCAGAGGAGAGGGTGGAGCGGGATCGAGACATGAGTCTTCCGTGGCGGGGTGAATTACGATGTTATAACATAACAGTCGTCCGGCGTGCCAGCCCGTGGTGACTGCCTGACCCGAGGAAGCGGACAGTTCCGACCCGGGCCACGGGGGCGGAGCTGTTAAGATGTGGCGTTCTGTAACCCACCCAGATTCAATGAGCGGCAGGCGGGATCACGGCTCCTTCCGGACTGTGTAATCTCTCAGACCTGCCCTCGAACAACGGAAGAGCACACCCTATGGCGCGCGGCATCAATAAAGTCATCCTGGTCGGCAACCTCGGCAACGACCCGGACGTGAAGTACACCCAGGGCGGCATGGCCATCACCCGTATCAGCCTGGCCACCACCAGTGTCCGCAAGGACAAGGATGGCAACCAGCAGGAACGCACCGAGTGGCACCGCGTGGTGTTCTTCGGCAAGCTCGGCGAAATCGCCGGCGAATACCTGCGCAAGGGCAGCTCGGTCTACGTCGAAGGCAGCCTGCGCTACGACAAGTACACCGGCCAGGACGGCGTGGAGAAGTACTCCACCGACATCATTGCCGACGAAATGCAGATGCTGGGCGGCCGCGGTGAAGGCGGCGGCGGTGGTGGTGGCAACTACGGCGGCGACCGTCCGCAGCGCCAGCAGGCTCCGCGCCAGGAGTACGGCGGCGGTGGCGGCGGCAACCAGCGTGGCGGCGGCGGTGGCTACGGCCAGCAGCAGCGCCCGCAGCAGCAGCCGCAGCAGTCGGCACCGCCGATGGATGATTTTGCGGACGACGATATCCCGTTCTGATCGCCGGTACGGAAGTCTTCTTCTGACGAAGCCCCGGAATGCCCTGTGCATTCCGGGGCTTTGTCTTTATTGCCTACCAATCAGTGATTGAGTTGCATGACCGATGCTCTTTACGGTCAGTAGCTTGGGAGCGCCTATTCATTGCGTGGGTGGCGCGAACGTCATGCAACTGATGGTCCTTTCAGGATGGCATCCGATATCTGGCGCAGTTCCTCGATTGCGGGCGGAGGCATCTTTTTCTCGAAATCCTCTTCGGCCAGGAACCTGATGAGCTTTTCCAGGTCCTTCCCCGCATGACCAATTGGCAGGTAACGTTCAAGCGCGCCTAGTTTAAGAATGTGAACCCTTTCTTTGCGTTTCTCCTTCAGGAAGCTATCAAGGATCTCACCCTGCTTTTCGTCAAGACATGAGGGCAGCTTTCGGCGTCGTGACTTGATGTAAGTCCAAACCTCCTCCGCTTGCGTCCACGATCCACCCGCAATTGCTGTATCGATCGCTTGGACTAATGCGTCCCCATCCAGGCTCTTGATGTTGTCTACCACATCCTTCTTGATTTCTCCGGTATCTAGATCGAAAAGCGCCTTCACGCCTGGAGTTCCCACCTGCTCAATGTAGTCACGATCTGCGATTATTGAAAATGGTATTCCGGCAGCATCTAGTACCTTCTTGTAGGCTGGAAACACCCCCTTTCCGCCAACGCTGACGACCTCCACGATTTTCGATGTCGAATCTTTGCGTCCGTGTAAATCGAGCCATGCTTCGAAAAATATTCTGTCAGAAATTCCTTCGACAAGAACTACTTCATCAGCGAAGAAAAGTCGCTCGTTGTTTTGACTGTTTATTATATTTAGTAAGTGCTTCGCATCGGGGAGTGCAGAGGCATCAAGCTTGATGATATTGCTTTTCTGCTCTTGAGAGAACACCCTTGAGACGTAGTGAATTGACTCTGGTGAGATGAATGTGGGTGAGTGTGTGGCCAATAGAAATCTATTTCCAGTATCCCTTGCTAGATCGCGGAAAAGCTGTAGGAGCATTCTTTGCCATTTTGGATGCAGGTGGAGCTCTGGCTCGTCGACGAGTATTAGTGCGTCACGAACTTTAAGAGCATAAATGGCAAATAGGTATGTGAGCAATTCGCGCTCGCCAGATGATGCGGCACCTACCAGGAACGAGGATTCTTGCTTCTTTAGGCGAATGTCATACTGATTCTTGAGTGGGACGGTGCATTCGAGTTGCCATTCGTATCCAAGTTGGCGAAGTGCCCTGGTAAGATCTTGCAGTTGCGGATCGTTCATGAAGTCGATGCGTGCAGTGCCAGAATCCTTCTCGAGTAACAGGCGATACTTCTGTGTCAGTTGGCCAATAGCCAAGTTGACGATGTTTGCAGGTTGGCGTGATGTCATGGCGTCGGTATGACGCTTTGACTCGTAAGCGTTATGAGAGGCAAGTTCGACTCCCGATTGAAATCCTTGGGAGGCTCGATTAACTGGAAGATACAGGAGTGGCAAGGTTAGCTCGCCCAGTCCATACTCTTGCCTAAGTAATGCGTCAATCTCAAACTTCTGTAGATACTCCATGAAATGCCTTGCTGGCATGTCATTCGTGTGTACATTTCCATTTAGTATCTTAAAGGTCAGCACTTGGCCTGGCTGAATGTTCTCAATTTCCCAGTTTTGGCTGATCTCCAGATTTGCGTTATCGTACTTTTCCGATGCAAGTTCCATGAGGTTTGGGGCGTCGCGCCTAATTGCCTCCATGTTTGTGATGTCTTTCTCTGTCACCTCAAGATCAATGATCACTACTTGGTCTTGACCTGTTGCCGATGTGTGTGGGTCAAGACTCATGTGATTGAGCGCATCATTGTGCTGGAACTGGTGTCGATTGGGTTTGTCTGTGTGTGGGGCGTGCACTGCATACATTGAGGCAAACAAGTAGCGCCGAAGTGTCACGAACAGCGTATCCAGTAGGTTCGTCTTTCCGCCGCCATTTGGTCCGATGACAATGCTCAATGGGCCATCAAGTCGAAGTTCCGCTGGTTCAAGGAAGCTCCGTACGTTCTCAATCCGTATTCTTGATACGAGCATTACAATCGTCCTTTGTACGAATGGGTGTTTGGTAATATAGTTCTTCGATCACTGCTTCCTGAAGCTCTTTGCCTCGTGTCCGCTTCCGTGTAGATGGACTGGCAATTGGGGGAGCCATAGAGCGGCGGTGCTGTGTGCGGAGGCAGGGGATACCGTCACCGTCCTCGCCGAACTCGATCTGTGCGGCACGCAGCACTGCGCCAGGATCCGTGGCGAGCACGTCGGCCGGCCGCTCTCCGTTGAGCAGAGCGTGGCGGCTGCGGAACCACTCCACCTCTGCCCATCCGCTGGAGCGGCACTGTGAGGCTATCTTGAAGGGGCCTTTCTCGCGAAGCACTGCCAGAATTTCCGGTATGAGACGAACCGGAAGTCCACCCTCGTCGAACTGCCAAGTCGGATATCTATAACTGGGTGACGGGAGGGGCAGGTAGACGCCAAGCAGCTTGCCGTCACGGCGCAGACGGGTGGCGAGATGACTGGCGTTCTCTGTCGTAGAGCCAAGCCTTATGCTGACTTCTGCCGCGGTCGGCCATGTCGAGGCGAGTTCGGCGCGTCGGCGGGCGGGTGATTCATCAACCCGCACATCAGCAATGGTTGTGCCTGACGTCATCAGCACGGGTTGCGGCGTGGATAGTGCGGCACGGAACGCATCTTGGGAGCGTCAGTCAGTTCCAAGTGGGGCAAGGCCATGGCGTCTCCTTCGTGAGGGTAGGTCTAGGTCGAGGATCTGGCAGAACGCCATCTGGTCACCATGGTTCAGACGCGACGAGCAGTCAATGTGGTGCCTCGTCCCATTAGGGTGTGGACATTGGGACGGATGCCCTGTTCGAATATCGTTGCCTGAACAGCAACGAATGTCGCCAAATGAGCAACAATTCACACCTGATGGATATTCTCTTTCCGACTGGTCGCCAGCGGGTACTCGCCGTGCTGCTGCTCCAGCCGGAACAAAGCTTCCACCTTCGCGAGCTGGCTCGAATTACCGGCAGTCACGCCGGAACGCTCGCGCGCGAGTTGGACAGGCTCGCTAGCTCCGGACTCCTGCAACGCAGCGAGGTTGGCAATCAGGTGCACTATCGCGCCAATCGCGACTACTTCCTGTTTGATGAGCTGGCTGCGATCTTCCGTAAGACCCATGGAGTTGTCCCCGCACTGCGTGACGCGCTTGCCCCGTTCAGTGCTGTTATTTCCGTGGCTTGGATCTTCGGTTCGGTGGCACGTGGCGCAGAAGTGTCCGCCAGCGACATTGATCTGCTGGTGGTCGGAGACGTGGGATTCGCTGATCTGGTGCGGGCTGTCCGTCCGGTCCAGGAACTTCTGCAACGGGAGGTCAATCCAGTCTTGTACGCTCGAGAAGAATTCTTGCGAAGGCTGCACGCGGGCGACACGTTTGCACGCGAGTTGCTCTCCAAGCCCAAGCTTCTCGTCGTAGGGGACATGGATGACGTTGGAAAACTTGCTGGCAATCCGCCAACTCCTGGAACACCAGGCTGACGCCAGCGCTACGTTCAGGGGGTAACGTGCCTATTAGGACCGTCGATGATTACAACGAGGCCATGCGGCGGCTGTCGGTCTGGTTCGATGATCCGCCGGAGCATGGAAGCGATGAGGGCAACGCGTTTGAGACGTTGCTGATGCGGGTCGCGGTGTACGAAAGCGAGCATTTTTTGATCTGAGGAGGCTGGCCGTCGCAGCCACGCAGGGCGTGGCTCTACGAGGGGGATGCATCCCGAGCATCCCGAGAGGGCTGTACGGTGCCCCCCAGCACGCATTTTTGTGCGCTGCGTCTTTCATTGGATCGATTTAGTGCCGTATGGTGCAATCGATTGCATTGCAGTGAATCGTTGCGTTTGATACCGGTTGGGAGGCCGGTGGGCGAATGTCCATTGATTCGAGCGGGCCAACGGCGACACCCGGGTTCACGCGGCGCGACGCGCTGCGCATGGCGGTCGCCGGAGGTATAGGCCTTGGCGCAGCCAAAGTGCTGCCCGCGTCTGCGGCCGATGCGCCGCTGAGGGCCAATCTGAAACATTCGGTCGCGCGCTGGACCTTCCCGAAGCTCTCCGTCGCCGAGCTCTGCCAGACGGTCAAAGGCATCGGCTTCGCCGCCATCGATCTGGTCGGGCCCGAGGACTGGCCCACCCTGAAAGCGCATGGCGTGGACAGTTCCATGTGCAACGGCGCGGAGCTGGGCCTGACCAAGGGCTTTGCCGGCCGCGAGTTCCACGACCAGCTGGTCGATCGCTACACGCGGCACATCGATATGGTGGCCGACGCCGGCTACCGCAATCTGATCTGCTTCTCGGGCAACCGCAATGGCATGGATTCCCAGCAGGGCCTGGCCAATGCGGAAGCCGGCCTCAAGCGCATCCTCGGCCATGCCGAGAAGCGCGGCGTGGTGCTGGTGATGGAGCTGCTGAACTCCCGGGTCGACCACCCCGAGTACCTGTGCGACCACTCGGCGTGGGGCGTGGAGCTGTGCCAGCGGCTGGGTTCGAACAACTTCGGTCTGCTGTACGACATCTACCACATGCAGATCATGGAGGGCGACATCATCGCCACCATCGGCAGGCACCACACCTTCTTCAAGCACTATCACACGGCGGGCGTGCCGGGCCGACATGAGATCGGCGACCAGCAGGAGCTCAACTATCCCGCCATCTGTCGCGCGATCCGCGACACCGGTTTCGATGGGTATCTGGCGCAGGAGTTCATCCCCACCGCGCCCGATCCCGTCGGTTCGCTGCGCGAGGCAATCCGCCTCTGCGATGTTTGAAATGATATCCACCCAGGTGAAGTAGACCCATGGCAGACAATCATTACGACGCCATCGTTGTTGGCTCGGGAATCAGTGGCGGTTGGGCGGCAAAGGAGCTGACCGAAAAAGGGCTCAAAGTGTTGATGCTTGAACGTGGCCGCAACATCGAGCACGTCAAGGACTACGTCAATGCGATGAAGGAGGCGTGGGATTTCCCACACCGCAATCGTCCCACCCAGGCGATGAAAGCCGACTTTCCGGTACTGATGCGCGACTACGGCCTGGTCGAAAACCTTGAAGGCATGTGGGCCGACGAGAAGGACTCGCCCTACATCGAGACCAAGCGCTTCGACTGGTTCCGCGGCTATCACGTGGGTGGCCGCTCGTTGTTGTGGGGCCGGCAGAGCTACCGCTTCTCCGACCTGGATTTCGAGGCGAACAAGAAAGACGGCATCGCCACCGACTGGCCGATCCGCTACGCCGACATCGCGCCCTGGTACGACCACGTGGAGAAGTTCGCCGGCATCGCTGGCACCCGTGAAGGGCTGGACGTGCTGCCCGATGGCGAGTTCCTGCCGCCGATCCCGTTGAACATTGTCGAGAAAGACGTGGCCGCTCGGATCAAGAAAGCCTTCGGCGGCACCCGGCACATGATTCACTCGCGCACCGCCAACATCACCCAGCCGATGCCGGAGCAGGGGCGGGTCAACTGCCAGTACCGCAACAAGTGCATCCTCGGCTGTCCCTTCGGAGCCTACTTCTCGACCCAGGCGGCAACGCTGCCGGCGGCGATGAAGACCGGCAACCTGACCCTGCGGCCTTTCTCCATCGTCAAGGAAGTGCTGTACGACAAGGACCGCAAGCGCGCGCGTGGCGTGGAGGTCATCGACGCCGAAACCGGCCAGACCTACCAGTACACCGCCAAGGTCATCTTCCTCAATGCCTCGTCGTTCAACTCGACCTGGATGCTGATGAACTCGGCCACCGATGTCTGGGAAGGCGGGTTGGGTTCTTCGTCCGGCGAGCTCGGCCACAACGTGATGGACCATCACTTCGGGGCCGGCGCGTCCGGTCGGGTCGAAGGCTACGACGACAAGTACTACTTCGGGCGTCGGCCCTGCGGGTTCTATGTTCCGCGCTTCCGCAATGTCACCGCCGACGACAAGCGTGGCTACCGTCGCGGCTTCGGTTACCAGGGCGGTGCCAGCCGCAACGGCTGGTCGCGCGAGATCGCCGAGATGAACATCGGGGCTGATCTGAAAGAAGCACTGACTGTGCCGGGTGACTGGCGCATCGGCATGACCGGCTTCGGCGAGATGCTGCCGCACCACGACAACACCATCCGTCTGGATAAGGACAAGAAGGACAAGTGGGGCCTGCCGGTGCTGGCGATGGATGTCTCGATGCGCGCCAACGAGCTGGCGATGCGCAAGGACATGGCCGTCGATGCCGCCGAGATGCTGGAGGCCGCTGGCGTAAAGGACGTGCAGATGTTCGACAACGACTACGCGCCGGGTAAAGGCATCCACGAAATGGGAACCGCACGTATGGGCCGTGATCGAAAGAGCTCGGTGCTGAACCAGCACAACCAGGTCTGGGATGCGCCCAATGTCTATGTGACCGACGGGGCCTGCATGACTTCCAGCGCCTGCGTGAACCCTTCACTGACCTACATGGCATTGACCGCCCGCGCCGCCGACCATGCGGTGCGTGAACTGAAAGCGGGGAACCTGTAATGGAACGACGCGAACTTCTGAAGATGATTGTCGCCGCCACCGGCGCGGCCATGATCGGCCTGCCGGCGCTGGCCAGCGGACAGGTACCGGCACCGGGGACGAAGACTGCGTTCTCGGCGGCCGATATCGCCCTGATGGACGAGATCGCTGACACCATTCTGCCGCGGACCAAGACGCCCGGGGCCAAGGACACCGGCATCGGCGCATTCATGGCCACATTCGTTGCCGACTGTTACACCGCCCAGCAGCAGGCGACGTTCCGCGCGGGCTTGGCCGACATCGACAAGCGGGCAGAGGGACGGTTTGTCTCGCTGACCCCGCAGGCCCGCACCGAGCTGCTGCGCGCCGTGGATGCGGACGCGAAGAAGCATGCCGCCAGTGCCGGTCCACGTAATGCAGAATCGGCCGAAGCGAGGGCGCACTACTTCACCATGCTCAAGCAGCTGACCATCTTCGGCTTCTTCACCTCGAAGACCGGCGCGACCGAGGTGTTGCAGTACGTCGCCGTGCCGGGCCGCTACGACGGCGACCTCGCGTATGTGGCCGGCACGCCGGCCTGGGGCACCAGCTGACAGCTCACCACGATTCGACCCTTTACTTGACCAGGAACACGATGACCCGACCCCTATTGATGGCGGCCTGCCTGCTGGCGGCGGCCCCTGCATTGGCTGCGCCCAAAGGCGACCCCGCGCGCGATCCCGCGACGACCGAAGCCTGGACGCCCGAACCCGCCATCGTGGCCACGCCTCCGGGCGGTGCGCCGTCTGACGCCATCGTGCTGTTCGATGGCAAGGATACGTCTGCGTGGGAGGCGGAGGAGGGCGGTCGCGTGCCTTGGACCGTGGCCGACGGCGCAATGACGGTGGTGCCGGGCAGCAAGGGCATCCGCACCCGCGAAAAGTTCTGCGACATCCAGTTGCACGTCGAGTGGCGCAGCCCGACGGACACGAAGGGCTTTGAAGGCCAGGACCGGGGCAACAGCGGCATCTTCCTGCAGGAACTCTACGAGCTGCAGGTGCTCGACAGCTACAAAAATCCCACCTATGCCAACGGCCAGGCCGGCTCGATCTACAAGCAGGCCATGCCGCTGGCGAATGCCTCGCGCCCCCCGGGCGAATGGCAGGCCTACGACATCGTCTGGAAGGCCCCGCGCTTCTCGCCGGGCGGAGGGCTGATCTCGCCGGCGCGCATCACCGTGCTGCACAACGGCGTGCTGGTGCAGAACGACACCGTGGTGTCCGGCAAGACCGAATACATCGGTGCCCCCTCATACGCCCCCCACGACTGCGCCCCCCTGTACCTGCAGGAACACGCCTCCAAGGTCAGCTACCGCAACATCTGGGTCCGCAAGCTATAAAGAGACCCGTGTAGAGCCACGCCATGCGTGGCTTCGCGGCACCTGAAAACTACTTGGCCAAATACGCGGCCAAATCATCAATCTCCTGCGGCGACAACTGCGCAAACGGCGGCATCAACCCGCCGCCCTTCCTGATCTTCTCCTTGATCTGCGCAGCATCCAGCCTTTTGCTTACATCGGTAAGCGCAGGAAACGTAGGCGGCACCCCCGCCCGACTCGCCCCATGGCAGGCCACGCAATGCACGCTGTAAAGCTTCTCACCCGCCGCCGGATCCTCCTTGGACCAGGCAGCCGGTGCCAGCATCGAACCACACAGCGCTACAGCAGACATCAGAATCACTTTCACAACACAAACTCCTTCGCTTGCTAGCGCTTTGCGCGGGCGGGCAGGGTGACGGTCAGGTGTTCACGCAGGTAATCGGCCCCGGTGTTGATGATGGTCGCAGGATCACGCGGCTGGTCATGCTCGACGATATACCACTGCACCTTGGCATCCGCTGCAGCCGGCAGGATCACGCTCCAGTCGAGTACGCCCTGGCCCACGGCGGCGAACCCGCCTTCGTCCTTGTTCTGGCCCGTGGGCGCATTGTCCTTGGCGTGCACGGCGAACATGCGGCCGTTGAACTTCTTCAGCATCACCGCGGGGTCATAACCCGCACGTGCCACCCAGGCCAGGTCCAGCTCGGTCTGCAGGTCGGGGCCGGCCGCGGCGAACAGCAGTTCCAGCCCCGTTTTGCCGTCGTAGTCGACCAGTTCGAAATCATGGTTGTGGTAGGCCAGATGCATGCCCTGGGCCTTCACCTTTGCTGCGAGCTGGCCGAGTTCCTGGCCCAGCGCGGTCCAGCCGGCCGCATCCTTCGGGCGGTCATTCTCGTTCAGATACGGCACGACCAGGGTGGTGTTGCCGATCGCGCGGTTGAAGGCGATTGCGCTGTCCAGGTCTTTGCGCAGGTCGGCCAGCTGCGTATGCGATGAGATCGCCTTGATCGAATAGCGATCCAGCAGCTGCTTCAGTTCGGCGGCACTGACGTTCTGCGTGCCCACGGTTTCCACCGCATGCACGCCGGCGTCGTGGACGATCTTCAACTGCTGGTCGAGCGAGCCGGCATTGCGCAGCGTGTACATCTGCACCGCGATGGGTTTCTGCGCGCTGGTGACGTCGGCGGCGAAAACGGGCAGGGCGGCGAGCAACAGCAGCGCGAGGGTGGTGGTCCGGCGTGTACGGGTCTTCATCAAGCACTCCTTCCGGGAATTCAGCTGATGGCGGTCCAGGCGCGAGACCTGGCCGAGGCGATGACGCGATCAACAATCAGCGCCGACCGCGCGCCGTCTTCAAAGGTGGGTAGGCCCTCGGGCCGTTCGCCCTCAATGGCCCGATAGGTATCGGCGACGAAGGCCTCGAAGCAGGTGCCGTAGCCCTGCGCGTGCCCGGGTGGAAACACGGCCAGCCGGCGTTGTTCGGCGCTGCCTGCGCCCGGCCCGCGCACGAAGGTCTCCTCGCGCTGGTCGGGGTGCCCGATCCACAGACGCTCGGCGTCCTCCTGGTTGAAGGCCACACTGGCCTTGGCCCCATCAATTTCGAACCAGAGCCGGTTGTGCCGCCCGGCCGAGACCTGGCTGACGGTCAGCGAGGCCAGCGTGCCAGCACCGGTCTTGAACATGGCAGCGGCCACGTCCTCGCTGGCGACCGCCTGTTTCGCACCGCCTGCTGCGGGCGTAGTGAAACTCTGCCCGGTGACGGCACCGCGCTCGGCGATGACCGTGGCGAACGCGGCGCTGACGTCAACGAAGCGCTCCCCGCCGACCCATTCCACCAGGTCGCACCAGTGCGAACCGATGTCGGCGAACACGCGTGAGGTGCCGCCCAACGTCGGGTCGACACGCCAGTTGTTGCTGGCCGGGTCCAGCAGCCAGTCCTGCAGGTAGCTGCCGTGAATCAGATGCAGTGGACCCAGCTCGCCCTGCGCGATGCGCGCGCGGGCTTCACGGACCACCGGGTGGTAGCGGTAGACGAAGGGTACGGTGGCCACCAAACCGGTCGAGCGGGCCAGTGCGGCCAATGCCTGGGCGTCGTCGAGGGTGGTGGCCAGCGGCTTCTCGCAGATCACGTGCTTCCCCGCTTCCAGCGCGACTTGGGCCATCGCGCGATGCAGATGGTTGGGCGTGCACACGTGCACGACCTGCACCTGGGGATCGGCCACCACCTCCTCGATATCCCGATAGCCGTGCGGCACATTCCACGCCTGCGCCACCTCACGTGCGCGCTCCGGTGAAGACGCGACCACGCCACGAACCGCCGCTCCGGCCAGCAGCGCCGCGCGGCGGTGCACCGCACCGATCATGCCGGTGCCGATGATGGCGATTCCAAGCTTGGGCATCGGTGTGTGTCCTCAGGGGGCAGTGGAAGTGGCAGCCACGACCGGGCGGTCGCGGAACAGCAGCAGGAAGGCGACCAGCACCAGCAGCGCGACACCGGCCGGGAACAGCCAGATCTTTTCCCAGTCCGGACCGGCTGCCGTGGTGTAGTGCTCGACCACCGCGCCGGACAGGAAGGTGCCGATCAACATGCCCACGCCATACGTGGCCAGGGTGATGAAGCCCTGCGCGCTGCTGCGCGCGTCCGGGCCGGCATGTGCGTCGGTATAGATCTGCCCGGTGACGAAGAAGAAGTCGTAGCAGATGCCGTGCAGCACGATGCCGATCACCAGCAGGGAGAACGCGCCGCCGGCATCGCCAAAGGCGAACATCACATAGCGCACCACCCACGCGGCCATGCCCACCGCCAGCATGGTTTTCACGCCCAGGCGCACGAACAGGAACGGCATCGCCAGCATCAGCAGCACTTCCGACACCTGGCCCAGCGACTGCAGGCCAGCCGCACCGCGCACGCCCAGGTCGTTGAGGTACGGGTTGGTGAAGTTGTAGTAGAACGCGAGCGGAATGCAGATCGCGATGGAGGCCAGGAAGAACACCAGGTACGAGCGCGACTTCAGCAGCCGCAGCGAGTCCAGCCCGAGGATCTTGCCCAGCCCGGCATCGCGCTGCTGCGCCAGAGGTGGCGTGTGCGGCAGGGAGAACGCATACAGCCCCAGCAGCAGCGAGGCCAGTGCGGCCATCTGGAAGGTCAGCTCCAGTCGGTGCGCCTGCTCCCAGCCCAGCCAGCCGATCAGCACGCCGGCCACGATCCAGCCGACGCTGCCGGCCACCCGCACCAGCGGGAACTGCTTCTCCGGCGACTGCATGTGCCGCATCGCCACGCTGTTGGCCAGCGCCAGGGTCGGCATGAACAGCAGCATGTAGCCCATGACACAGGCGAAGAACGTATTGAAGTCGGTGGCTGTGGACGCAAACCACATCAGCACGGCACCGGCCAGATGCAGCACCCCGAAAATGCGCTGCGCCGCGAAGTAGCGGTCGGCAATCAGGCCGACCAGGAACGGGGCGACGATCGCACCGATCGACTGGCTGAGGAAGGCGGTGGCCACCTGGCTGGCACTGGCCTGCAGCGGGCCCTGCACCAGATACGTGCCCAGGGTGACGAACCAGGCTCCCCAGATGAAGAACTGCAGAAACATCATCGCGCCCAAGCGCGACATGGTGTGCGTCATGGCTACCCCTCCCAGGGCGGTAATGGCTCAGATTCCCAGCATGTGGCGCAGTGATTGCGGGTCGCTGCCGCTGTCGGCGAAGTCGTCGAAGGCGCGTTCGGTGACCCGGATCAGGTGGTCGCGGATGAACGCGGCCCCCTCGCGCGCGCCGTCTTCCGGATGTTTCAGGCAGCACTCCCACTCCAGCACCGCCCAGCCCGGGAAGTCGTACTGCGCGAACTTGGAGAAGATCGCCTTGAAGTCGATCTGGCCGTCGCCCAGCGAACGGAAGCGCCCGGGTCGATCAATCCAGTCCTGATACCCGCCGTACACGCCACTGCGCGCGCTGGGGCGATACTCCGCGTCCTTGACGTGGAAGATGCCGATGCGTGCGTGATAGCGGTCGATGAAGCCCAGGTAATCCATCTGCTGCAGCAGCAGATGACTGGGGTCGTAGAGAATTTTCGCGCGGGGGTGGTGGTCGACCACATCGAGGAAGCGCTCGAAGGTCGCGCCGTCATGCAGATCCTCACCCGGGTGGATCTCGAAGCACAGATCCACGCCGCACTCGTCGAAGGTGTCCAGAATCGGCCGCCAGCGACGCCCCAGCTCGGCAAAGGCTTCGTCCACCAGCCCCGGCGGGCGCTGCGGCCAGGGATAGAAGTAAGGCCACGCCAGCGCGCCGGAGAAGGTGGCATGCGCGGTCAGTCCCAGTCGCTGGCTGGCCTTGGCGGCCAGTTTCAGCTGCTCTACCGCCCAGGCCTGACGAGCCGCCGGATCGCCGCGCTTGTCCTCGGGCGCGAATCCGTCGAACAGGCTGTCATAGGCGGGATGCACCGCGACCAGCTGGCCCTGCAGGTGAGTGGACAGCTCGGTGATCTGCACACCGTGCCCGGCCAGCATGCCGTCGATTTCGTCACAGTACGTCTGGCTGCGTGCGGCCTCGGCCAGATCGAACAGGTGAGGGGCGCTGGTCGGCACTTGTACGCCAGAATAGCCCAGCCCCGCGGCCCATCCGGCCAGCGTGTCGAGCCGATCAAAAGGAGCTGTGTCGCCGATGAACTGTGCCAGGAACAGGGCCGGGCCCTTGAGCGTCTTCAACGTGTTTCGCCCTCGATGCAATCGATTGCATTATCCTAGCAGCGGCTCGGGCAAGACCTGTTGTGCAGTGCACAGCGGAAGGAGGAACTAACGCCATGGCAACCATTTACGACATCGCAAAGCACGTCGGCGTCTCGGCCGGGACGGTGTCGCGGGCGCTCTCGCGGCCGGACAAAGTCCTGCCGGCCACGCGTGCGCGCATCGAGCAGGCGGTCGCCGCGCTGGGCTATGTACCCAATACGGTGGCCCGAAACCTCAAGACCCAGCGCAGCGGCAAGATCCTGGTTACAGTGCCGGATATCGCCAACCCGTTCTTCGCGCAGATCCTGCAGGGCGCGGAGGACGCCGCGCAGGCGGTGGGCTACGCGGTGCTGCTGGGCGACACCCAGCATCTGCCCGAGCGCGAGGAGCGCTATGCGCAGATGCTTCGGCGTAACGAGGCCGATGGTCTGATCGTGCTGGGGCATCGGTTGCCGCCGACGGCGCGCGAGATCGTGCAGCAGTTCGGGGACGCCGCGCCGGTGGTGAACGGGTGCGAGTTCGACCCGGCCGTGGGCATTCCCAGTGTGCATATCGACAATGCCGCCGCTGCAGGCGCTGTCATGGACCATCTGTATGGGCTGGGGCACGAGCGGATTGCCGTGGTCGGCGGGCCGACCGACAACCCGCTGCACCAGCAACGGATGGAAGGTGTGAGGACTGCCGCCAAGGCGCGCAAGCGCCTGCGTAGTCTGAGCATTGCGCCGGGGGACTTTTCCCTTGAATCGGGCCACGCGGCGACGCTTGCATTGCTGGACTGCGAAACCGCACCAACCGCAATCTTCTGTTTCAGCGACCAGATGGCGCTGGGGGCGATGGCGGCCTGCCGGGAGTTGGGCATCCGCGTGCCGGATGACGTGTCGATTGTCGGCTTCGATGACTTGGCCTCGTCCCGTTACCTCACGCCGCCGTTGACGACGGTGCGCCAGCCGATGCGGGAGATCGGCGCACGCGCGGTACACCTGCTGCTGGCCCTCATTGATCGGGTGGACGTGCCGCTGCAGCAGACGCTGGAGTTTGACCTGATGCTACGAGGCTCGACAGCGGCCCCAGCATCGGCAGGAACAATGCTGAAATCCCCACGTTGAAGAGAAGGTGAGCCAGCGCCAGGGCCATGCCCGGGTCGTTGGCGAATGCCACCACGGCGCGCGAGAAGGGCACCAGGAACGGCAGCAGTATCAGTGTGCCCACAGCGTTGAAGAGCAGGTTGGCCAGTGCCGTAGCGCGTGCAACCGCACCCAGCGTCATGCTGACGATCAATGCCGTCGAGGTTGAACCCACATTGGCCCCCACCACCATGGGGATGGCCGCTTCCGCCGGCAGCACTCCCTGTTGCACCAGCAGAATGGCAACGCCGGTGGTCACGCTGCTGGACTGCACCAGCGCCGTGATCAGCAAGCCGCTGAGCACGCCCAGCCAGGGTGCGCTGGCCGTAGCAAGCCAGTTGCTGAGCCACGGCTGGTCGCGCAGCGGCTGCACCTGCGCGGCCATCAGATCCAGCGCGAACAGAATCAGGCCCAGATAGAACACTGGCTTTCCCGCCGCGCGTAGCCGGAGTGGCAGCGCGGATGCCAGAGCGCCCAGCACGATCAGCAAGGGGCCCAGTCCGCCGAGCTTGAACGACACCAGCCAAGCGGTGGCGGTGGTGCCCACGTTCGCCCCCAGCAGTACGGCCAGACTCGCCCGGAACGACAGCAACGACGCGTCTACCAGTGCCACGGTCAACGCGGTGACCGCGCTGCTCGACTGCACCACGGCCGTGGCCAGCGCGCCCACCATGAAGCCGCTCCAGCGATGGGCAGTGAGCCGCTGCAGCGACGTGCGCAGCAGGGACTCGCCGCTGCTACGCAGCTGCTGGGTGAATCCTTGCAGTCCATACAGAAACAACACCACGACGGCCACGAGGGTGAGAACTGCAGAGACGCTGCTCATACGGAACCGGGCTGAGGGCGGACCTGTGATCGTGGCGCAGCGCATCGGTGAATTGCCAATTGCGACTGAAACTACGGTGTTTCGACGCGTTTGGGCGTGCCGATTACGACATAGGTGCCGGTGCCAGCGGCGTGAGTAGGGAGCGCCAGAGTCCAGATGCAGCGCTTATGATGTGCGTCACTGTGAGCATCAAAGGATAGGACATCCCGTGCGTTTTACTGTTTCTGTAGTTCTGGCGGCGGCCTTGGTGGGCAGCCCTGTGGTCGCCGTTGCGGCCGAGTCGGTGTATGCATCGCTGCAGCTGATCCAGCATGACGATACAACGCAGTCCGGCGTGGAGTCGGTGACGTTTCACCGGGTCAAGATTGATGCTGCTGCGAACGGCGGTCGCACCGTCACGGTCCAGCCGTTGTGGGCCGAGTATCAGGTGATGGGCCACGGCAAGCATCGGGTCACCGACCTCGATCAGCGCGAGCCGGGCGTGCAGCCGATGCTGGACGCCTTGGCATCTGGATTCCGCACCACGGTGTCGGCCAAGGACGAAGCGGGTGTGCTGTCGCCCGTGAACACGCGCGTCTGGGAGCAGGCGCTGACGGAGATGCCTGACGCAACGCAGTGGCAGCTGTCATGCGAGAATGTGCTGGCCATGCTGCCGCAACAGGTGCCGGCACAGTGGAACGTCGGCCAGACCCATCGTCGTACGGCGCAGTCACAGGCGCATGGCACCGTGTCGGTGGAGCAAAAGGTGGTTGCATTGACCCCGACGGTGGCGGTGTTGGACTTCACCGTGAGTGGCAAGGCGCTGAAGGGCACCGGGCGGCAGGCGGTGCGTCGCAGCGACGGCATGCCGGTGGAAACCCGCACGACGCTGCATCGTGATGCGGCGCGCGGCTTCCCCTCGACCACTGAAACCAGCCACGTCGCTGACTTGGCTTACGAACCCTTCCTTGAGCCGATGACCGCCGAGCAGTATCGCCAGCAGGTGGCGTCGCTTACCGACGAGCTTGCGCAGCCGCCGTACAGCGCGCCCAGCGGACGAGCTGACGACTACACCGCTTCCAAGGAGGTGGAGAGCCAGTTGGACGCCTGGATGGTGTCGGCGGACGCGCTGCCTTCCTTCGAGAAAAGCCTGCGCTTTGCGCTGCTGCCGGATCGGGATTCGGCTCGCACCCAGCTGGCCATCGGCGCGGAAGCCCGGCTGGGTCCGGCGTCTCCCGTGTCCTCCGTACTGGAGCCCACGCTGACCGTCCGCCCGCGCTCGGTCACCCTGCTCGGACGCGACGGCAAACCGCTGCCGGACCTGGAGGCGGTGCGGATCCTGTCCTCCATGCAGATGGAAGGACGGCACAAGGTCGCCGAAACCTCGCCGTCCTTCCCGTTCCGCCTGCCGTTGAACACCACCGAACAGCAACGACAGGCGCTGGATCGCATCCGCATGACCGTGGATGTCGAGGTCCACCGCTGGGTGGGCACGGAGGTCATCAAACCCGGCGAGGCATCCAAGGTGAACCCCAGCGTGCGCGTGTCCATGCCGGCCCCGCATCGGATCACGCTGCAGAATGAGCGCGTCCAGCCTGCAGAATCGGGAGGCATCTGGACCAGCGTGGTGCCGCTGGATGCGGAGGGTAAGGAGATTCCCACCCGACATCTGGGCGTTGGCCCGTTCCAGAAGAAGGTGGGCGACAGCGAACTTCCGCTGGTCTGGGAGTTCCGCACCCAGCCGTACTGGAATGAGATCGCCGCCGAGCGGCCGGTTGCCGCGCTGCAGTTGCGGCACTATGGTTGGGAAACGCTGCGCCGGGAGTGGGAGTTCCGGCGGGTGGGAGAAGATGGCAAGCTGCTGGACTGAGGACCGAAGCGCAACGGCTCGCATCATGGACAGAAGGAGATGAACGCATGGGAAGGCAGATAACCGCGTTTCTGCTGGTGGTAGGGCTGAATATCGCGGTGGCGGTGTTCCTCGGTGTTTCCGTGGTCGCCAAGAGCGTGTTCGTGTTCGCAAGGGCCGATGCCCTGGCTTATCTGTGCGGGCTCTGGATTGCCTTGCTGGCGGGCTGGATCTCACGCCGCTATGGTTTCGCCTTGGCGGTCGCTGGCATCCATCTTGGCTTCGGGCTTCTGGCGGCTCACTTTGTCGCAGGATTCACGGAGGCTGGGTTCGTCCAAGCGGTCTCCGCAAATTCCCTGAACTTCGCCGTATTCATGCTTACCGGCGTTGTCGGTGCGTGCATCGGCGTGCTCCTGTCGCAACTGAACGGTGCTCGAGGTCGGCGCGCTCGCTCTGTTGATCGCGGAGAGCTCAGCTGATGGCCGCGGGCATGTTCACAGATGCGTGGTTTGCATCAGAGTGGCGAGCGCTGGGCTTCTTCTACGACCGGAATGATGACCAGAAGCGTTGGGAAATCACCGGCACCCGGAACGGACTTCAGGCGTTTTCCGCCGCGATCCGCGGCTATGCGGCTGACCCGGAGCATGACTGGGTGTCGTGTCACTGCAATCTCGGTCCGTACGACTATCTGGAGATCGGCACGTGGGACGTCGCCGTGATCGACAACCACTGGATTGCCGGTCGCCTGGAGGACCTGCTGGCGCTGGCCGGTTACCTCGATGAGTGGCTGATCACGGCCCAGCCGGGCATGTCCTTGTCGGCGAGGTCGTTCCATTCGCCTTCGGCCCCCTATGACCTTTGCCTCTACCTGATGGAACCGGGATTCGATCCGGCATCGCTGGATGAGAGCCTCTTATAAGCCTGGCGCATAAGTGCATTCAGGTTAAGCGCCCTTATCGCCGGGCGGCGATGGGCGCAGACTGGTGGTCATCCCCACACCAGGAGTATCAACCATGAAGACACGCACACTCGGCCGCAATGGTCCGCAGGTTTCAGCGCTGGGCTTTGGCTGCATGGGCCTGAGTTTTGCCTACGGCCAGGGCCTGGAACGACCCGCTGCGGTCAGCCTGATCCGCGACGCCATCGAGCGCGGCGTCACACTGTTCGATACCGCTGAAGCCTACGGCACCCTCAACGAGCAGATGCTGGGCGAGGCCGTGGCCCCGTTCCGCGACAAGGTGGTGATCGCAACCAAGTTCGGTTTCAAGGACGGCAACGCACAAAAGGGCGTGGACAGCAGCCCGGCCAACATCCGCAAGGTGGCCGAGCAGTCATTGCGCAACCTCGGCACGGAGCGCATCGATCTGTTCTACCAGCACCGTGTGGATCCGGCGGTGCCTATGGAGGATGTGGCCGGTACCGTGCGTGACCTGATTGCCGAGGGCAAAGTGGGGCACTTCGGGTTGTCTGAGGCGGGTGTGGATTCCATCCGCCGTGCGCACGCGGTGCAACCGGTGGCGGCACTGCAGAGCGAGTATTCGCTGTGGTGGCGAGCGCCGGAGCAGGACGTGCTGCCGGTGTGTGAGGAACTGGGCATTGGCTTTGTGCCATTCAGCCCGTTGGGGCGCGGTTTCCTCACCGGGAAGATCGACGCCAGTACCACGTTTGAGAGCGGTGATTTCCGCGCCAATAATCCGCGTTTCTCTGTGGAGGCACGTACGGCCAACCAGCAGCTGGTGGATGCGATTGCGCAGATTGCGGAGGCGCGCAAGGCGACGCCGGCGCAGATTGCCCTGGCGTGGTTGCTGTCACGCAAGCCGTGGATCGTGCCGATTCCGGGGACGACCAAGCTGCATCGGCTGGAGGAGAACCTGGGTGCGGTGGAGGTGGAGCTGAGTGGCGATGAGCTGGCGCGGATTGGGCAGGCGCTGGAGCAGATTCAGATCGTGGGTGATCGGTATCCGGCGGAGCTGGCGGCGCGCGTGGGTCGTTGATTCAATGTGACACGCATGGCGTGTCATCGCGGTCCCAAAGGTGGTCGAAGCCACGCAGGGCGTGGCTCTACGGGGTTCCGCGCACGCCCCATGGTGGAATTGTTATGGTGGTCAGGTCTCTCGCACTGCAGGAGCCCCACGATCATGCACCTCCGCATCACCGCACTGACCGCCGCCCTCCTTGCTTCAGGCTGCGCGCAGCAGCCGGCCGCAACCGCTTCAACGCCGTCTCCGCCCAACCCGGCCGCCCACGCCTTCGACCTCATCCACGAAGCGCCGTCAAAGTACTTCACCGATGCCACCGCCACCCATGTGCCGATGGCTCCACAACTGCACGCCACCGATTCGGTGTTCGTCGACGTGGACAACGACGGGCATCTGGACGTGGTGGTTTCAGTGGAACACGGCGTCAACCGCCTGTACCGCAACGACGGCACTGGCAAGCTGACCTACGTGCCCGATGCATTCGGCACCACCGCACGCGACAACGAACACGTACGCGCGGCCGACTTCAACGGCGACGGCAACATCGACGTGGTGTTCGTGGCCGAAGCGGATAAACGGCACCAGCTGTTCTTCGGTGACGGCAAGGGTGGCTTCACCGATGTCAGTGACCGCCTGCCCGCGCACAGCCAAGGCAACGGGCTGGCAGTAGGTGACCTCAATGGCGACGGTCACCCGGACATCTTCATCGGCAGCACCGGCGAAAGCCCGCAAGGCCTGCAGCCGGCCCGCAACCTGTTGTTCCTCAATGATCCGGTGCGCCCGGGTCACTTCATCGACGCCTCCGCTTCCCATCTGCCGGCCGGCGACGACCAGACTGAGGGCGTCGCGATCGCCGACATGAACGACGACGGCCATCTGGACGTGCTGCTGGCCAGTCCGAGCCATCCCAATCGCCTGCTGCTGAACGATGGCACCGGGCGTTTCGTTGACGCCACGCAGCAGCTCGACCTGCGGGTACCGATGGAAACCCGCGAAGTGCATGTCGCCGACGTCACCGGTGATGGCAAGCCGGACATCTTATTCTTCAACATCACCAGCAACAACGGCGCCTGGGAGAAAGATCCGCAGACGCGCCTGCTGGTGAACGACGGCAATGGACGCTTCGTCGATGAAACAGAAAAGCGTCTGCCCACGCATACGTTCTCCAGTTGGGCCGGCACCGTGGTGGACTTCAACGACGATGGCGCTCCGGACCTGCTGGTGGGCGCGATCCAAGTGCCGGGCTTCGTGCCATTGCAGCTGCGCGCGTGGCAGAACGATGGCAACGGCACATTCACTGACGTCACCCTGGACGCCGTGCCCGGCATCACCGTTGGCCGCAGCTGGAGCATGGGGCAGGGCGATCTGAACGGTGACGGGCGCACGGATGTGCTGGTGGGCGGCTGGGGCACGCAGGCGCGGCTGCTGCTGTCGAAGTAACCAGTACAAATACTGGCTCCTGCTGCGTAAAACGCCTCTTGGCCCGCCTGTCCTGCGGGGGGATGCTTGCCAAAGCATCCTCAGCGAAGGGAGTGTTCCATGGCAACGGCACGCGCGAAGAAGGCGGCACCGGTCCGCAAGACAGCGGCGAAGAAGGCACCCAGCCGGGCGCGTAGCAGTGGAAAGCCGGCGGCCGGCCGGAAACCGAACATCCTGGTGATCTGGGGTGACGACATCGGCATCAGCAACCTCAGTTGCTACAGCCACGGCCTGATGGGTTACCAGACCCCGAACATCGACCGCCTGGCCCAGGAAGGCATGTTGTTCACTGACTCCTACGGCGAACAGTCCTGTACCGCAGGGCGCTCGTCCTTCATTACCGGCCAGAGTGTGTACCGCACCGGTCTTTCCAAGGTCGGGCGTCCGGGCGGACAGGAGGGCCTCCAGCCGGAAAGCGTGACCATCGCCGAGCTGCTGAAGGAGCAGGGCTATGCCACCGGTCAGTTCGGCAAGAACCATCTCGGCGATCTGAACAAATACCTGCCTACGGTGCACGGCTTTGACGAGTTCTTCGGCAACCTCTATCACCTCAATGCCGAGGAAGAGCCGGAGATGTACGACTACTTCCCCGAGAAGGACTTCCCCAACATCCGCAAGCAGATCGGGCCGCGGGGGGTATTGCACTGCTGGGCCACCGACAAGGACGACGCGACCGAGCAGCCACGCTGGGGCAAGGTAGGCAAGCAGAAGATCAAGGACACCGGTCCGCTGACCAAGAAGCGCATGGAGACCTGCGATGACGAATTCGTGGTCGCGGCCAAGCAGTTCATCAAGAAGCAGCACGCCGATGACAAGCCCTTCTTCGTATGGCTGAACACCACGCACATGCACATGTTCACCCACACCAAGAAGTCCAGCCTCGGCCAGGCCGGGCGTTGGCAGTCGCCCTACCACGACACCATGATCGACCATGATCGCAACGTGGGCGACATGCTGGACCTGCTCGACGAACTGGGCATCGCCGAGGATACGCTGGTGTTGTATTCCACCGACAACGGCCCGCACCGCAATTCCTGGCCGGACGCCGGCACTACCCCGTTCCGCAGCGAGAAGGACACCAACTGGGAAGGCGCGTTCCGGATTCCCCTGCTGGCACGCTGGCCGGGTCGCATTGCGCCGGGATCGATCGCCAACGGGATCGTGCAGCACCACGACTGGCTGCCCACCTTCCTGGAGATGGCCGGTGCACCGCAGGTGGTGGAGGAACTCAAAACCGGCTACAAGGCCAACGGCAAGACCTTCCGCAACCATATCGACGGCACCAGCCTGCTGGGGTATTTGACCGGCAAGGAAAAGGAGAGCCCGCGCAAACTGTTCATGTATTTCAGCGACGACGGCGACGTGCTGGCCATGCGTTACGACAACTGGAAAGTGGTGTTCATGGAACAGCGCTGCCGGGGCACGATGCAGATATGGGGCGAGCCGTTCACCACACTGCGTCTGCCGAAGCTGTTCAACCTGCGAACAGACCCCTACGAGTATGCCGACATCACCTCCAACAGCTACTACGAGTGGTTCCTGTACCACGACTACCTGCTGTTCGCCGCGTATGGCATTGCCGACCGGTTCGCACAGACATTGGTGGAATATCCACGCGTGCAGAAGCCAGGCAGTTTCACCATCGACGACGCGCTGGCCAAGATGAACGCGATGTCGGCCCACGATTGACGATCGGGAGAGCGTGTCATGCGCAGATGGATTGCGTTGTTTGTGTTTGCCGCGCTGAGCGTCGGGTGCGGCTCAAGGGATGAAGCGCAGCCTGCGCCGGTTGCCGCTGAGCCGACAGAACAGTCGCCAGCAGCTGCCACACCCGCCGCGCGTGCGCCCGCGCCGGCTCCGGTCCCAGCGCCGGCAGAGCGCCCGCCGGTGCTTACCGCCGACGGTGCACAAGTGGTGACGCCGGCCAACTTCGTTCGGGCCGAGTCTGACCGGTACATGGCCAACCTGGCCAAGGAATCGGGTGGGCCGGGCAAGATGGTGCACCGGCGCGAGCCGGCGTCCATCGAGAACCAGTCCGTCATCCGCCTCAACCGCGACACCCTGTACAGCTCGGCGGTGTTCGACCTGGATGCAGGCCCGGTCACGATTACGCTGCCGGATGCAGGCGACCGTTTCCAATCATTGATGGTGGTCAACCAGGACCATTACGCGTGGACCGAGTATGGCGCGGGTGCGCATTCGTTCGACCGTCAGAAGGCGGGCACGCGCTACGTGGTGGCCGGGGTTCGTACCTTGGTAAATCCGGCAGACCCTGCCGACGTGGAGGCCGTGCATCGTCTGCAGGACGCCATCACGGTGGCCCAGCCGGGCGGTCCTGGGCAACTGGACCTGCCAAAGTGGGATGCGGCCAGCCAGGACAAGGTGCGCGATGCTCTGCTGGGACTGGCGGCGACGTCGCCTGATTTCCAGCATGCCTTCGGACAGAAGGACGAGGTTGATCCGGTGGCGCACCTGATCGCTACGGCGGCGGGGTGGGGCGGCAATCCGGACAAGGACGCCACGTATCTCGGGGTAGCTCCGCCGCGTAATGACGGCAAGACGGTGTACCGGCTGCGGGTGAAGGACGTGCCGGTGGATGCGTTCTGGTCGGTGAGTGTGTACAACGCCAAGGGATACTATGAGAAGAATGCGCTGGGTGCGTACTCGCTCAACAACCTCACCGCGGTGAAAGACCCGGACGGTACGGTGACGATCCAGTTCGGGGGCTGCGATGGCAAGGTGCCGAATTGCCTGCCGACGGTGCCGGGCTGGAACTACACCGTGCGGCTGTATCGGCCGCAGCAGGCGATCCTGGATGGCAGCTGGACGTTCCCGGCGGCAGAGCCTGTGGTGTAGGGACACGCCATGCGTGTCCGCGCGATGCCGGCGATTCTGTGGACACGCATGGCGTGTCCCTACGGGCGTTTTCGGTCGTGATACCGCGCGATGCTCTGCTGCAGGTCTTCCAGCGCGCCCTCCGGCAGCCACAGCTGGCGTGAGCCGCGGGTCATCGCGGTATACGCCGCACGCACCGGGTTGTGCGCATAGCGGCGGGCAAAGCCGGTGCGGAAGCAGCACGGTGCCATGGCGACCTGGGCAAACTCGGTGTTCTTGCTGTGCTCGACCAGCATCAGCAACAACGCCGCCTGCATATGTGGCTCCAAGCGTTCGCACAGCGCGTCGAAGTGCGTACGGTTGTAGCCGCGCATGAACAGACGCGACACCTGGGGCAGCTGCTGCTCGTCCCACTCCGCGAGCAGGTCTTCCCAGCGCCGGCTGCTGCCGCCGTGAGTGGTCAGTTCGCGGTACGCGTCTGCGGCGCGGTCCACCTCGCGTCCAAGCTGGCGCAGGGATTCGGGATGAATGCCGAATGCGGCTCCGGCAGCGGAAAGCCGCTGCGCTTCCTCCAGCAGCCGCCAGGTACTGCCGTACACCTGCGTGCCTTCCGTGGGCACTTCGTCCCAGCGCGTGTAGGTGGCCGCCACGGTGGCATGGGCGCTGGCCCCGCTGAATGGCTGCTGGTACACCCCGGTTGCGTCCAGGGCGAGCGTGTCGTTGACCAGTTGCTCGACGTAGCGACCCTGGCGCACGGATTGGTTGATCTCCAATGCCATGCCGGTGGCAAATCGTGGTGCACGCCCGATCAGGCGCTGATTGGGATCGCCCAGGCTGATCACCGCGCCCTCGTAGCCGGACAGCAGCTGCTTCCAGGCCGGGCTGAGGTCATGCGCCTCGTCGATCAACAGCGTGCCCCAGCGGGCGGGAATACGTGCATCGTGCTGCGCCAGCCACTTGCCGATGTGGTCCGGGGTCAGGCTGAGCAGGCCGCCCTTCTGCACGGTCGGGTTGAACATGCAGCGCCAGACGTGCTCGGCAGCGGTGATGAAGGGCGAAGCATCCAGCATGGCGTAAGGCACCGCCCGCAGGAAGTGGCGCGCTTCGAGCTGCGCGGAGGTGGATCGGCACCAGCTGGCGATGCCGTCGAAGGCGATGCGCAGCACGCTGGTAGCGGGGGTGCGGCCAATCGGCTGCAGCCCGATACGGCTCACAATCTCGGCAAACGACAAACGACTGACCTGATAGGCCGGCGCAAAGTCGGTGCTGAGCACGCCGCGCCGATGCGCATCGGCCGCCACCTGGTTGGCGAACGCGATCTGCGACAGCAGCGCCACCGATGCCTGCGTGCCCAGCCGCTCGCGGAACGCCTGCACCTGGCTGGGACGCGGTGCCAGATAGGTGAAATGCCGGGTCGCCCCGGCCAGTAGCTGCAGCACCAGGTGCGTTTTGCCGGAACCGGCGTACGCGTCCAGATCGATGTGCTCGTCATCGTTGGCCACAATGGCGCGCAGGGCGCGGGCCTGGTCGTCGGTGTAGTCGTGATCGCGTTCGATGTAGATCGGCGCGTGCTCGCCGCTGGCGATGGTCTCGCTGGTTTCCTGATAGGCCGCCTCGGTATAGAAGCGCACCGTGTGCGGGGTCAGGGTGCCGTCGCAGGCCTGTTGGAACGCCACGGCGTCGAACGCCTCCGTCGCCGCATGCTGCTCAATCAGAGTGGCCGGAGCCAGCACGCGTTCCTGCGAGGCCAATGCCTGCTGCCACGCCTGCAGCGTGGAAGGCAGGCCGGCGCGCAGCCCGGCCAGCTGCGCCGGCACCGCGTCGGGCTGTGCGGCAAACAGCGCACAGGCTTGCTCCAGCATGGTGCTCAACGCGCCTTCGGGCTGGCGGCTGCGCAGGCACAGTGCGGCGGCGAACAGCCCGGCACGTTCGAGTGCGCTGACCGGAATCGATCCGTCTTCCAGATACGATGCCACCGCCTCCTGTGAGAGTGGCAGCACATAAGCAGAAGTCAGACGTGAAGACATCAGTAAAGACTCAGTACGGGTGCGCCTGCGCGCGCGATGTGGTGGGACGGTGGAGGATCATGCGTCCTCCATGGCGTCGAATTTCGTCACCGGGATCAGCGTGTGGATGTCCGTGCCCACTGCCGTCAGCAGTTCCTCGCAATGGGTGGCATCCCACAGGTCGAATACTTCCGCTTCCCAGTTGACACCCGGTTCGCTGGGTTCGTGCGCGACATGCAGGCCCTCTTCGGCGTAGATCGCGTGGTCGCTGGTGACCACAGCGCGTGCCTGGATCCTGCCCAGTACCTCGAACATGTTGTCGTTGTAATCGCCGTAGACGAAATCACGCGCGACACAATCGCCGCCGACAATGAACCAGGCTTCCGAGGCCACGCTATGGCAGTGCAGATTCCCAAGCACGGCTACATTTCCGGTGTCGCGGAGGATGCCGTTGACGGTCAGGTCGCCGGTGACCAGCAGGGCGGAAGGTGGCTGCAGGTCGCCGTCCACCACCAGGTTGCCGTGGTGCACGACCACCTTGCTGTTGCCCTGGAGCAGCTGACTGACAGCAGCAGCTTCCAGCTGCAGGTCGGTTGCCGGTAACTGCTCGCGCAGCACCTGCCCGAAGGCGAACAGGGTGCTGGCGAAGCTGCCCTGCAGGAATTCCATCAGGGCGTCGATGCCGCCGGCCTCACGGCCGATCTCGGCCAGGTCGTCCAGCTGCGGGTCGGGGCAGCAGGGGAACTCGGGCAGGGTCTGCGGGGTCCAGCCGGTGGCGGGAATCTGACGGATATCGATCTGCATGGGCGTCCTTGTAGAGAAGTGTGTTCCTGGACTCCGCATGATAACGCAGCGGCAGCAGGCCCTCCGGCGCTGCCGGCGCTTCACAACCGGTGTACTCAGCGCTGGCCCACGGGCTCCAGCGGGGCGGACGGCGCCGACTTCATCGTGCGCCACCACGGCCGACCGGGGTGCGGTGCGTCCAGATCCAGGCGTTCGCCCATTTCCGGCGTGGACAGCGCGATGCCACGCTGGGCGGCGAGGGCACTGACTTGTTCGAACGGGTCGTCCCAGGTGTGCATGGCCAGGTCGAAGGTGCCGTTGTGGATCGGCACCAACCAGCGCGCCCGCAGGTCCTGGTGCGCCTGCACCGTCTGGGTGGGCTGCATGTGCACGTAAGGCCACTTCGGGTCGTAGGCACCGGTTTCGATGAAGGCCACATCGAACGGTCCGTAGCGTTCGCCGATGTCCTTGAAGCCGGCGAAGTAGCCGGTGTCACCGCTGAAATACACGCGCAGGTTGTCGTCGATGATCACCCACGACCCCCACAGGGTGCGGTTGCTGTCGCGCAGGCCGCGCCCGGAGAAATGCTGGGTGGGGGTAAACGCCAGGCGCAGGCCATCCACTTCGGTTTCCTGCCACCAGTCGAACTGGCGCACCTTGTCTGCCGGCACGCCCCAGTGGGTGAGGCGGTCGCCGACGCCCAGCGGCACCAGGAACACGTCGGCGCGGTTGGCCAGGTACTTCACCGTGGCGCGGTCCAGATGGTCGTAATGGTCGTGCGAGAGCAGCACGCCGCGAATCGGCGGCAGATCCTTCAGTGCAATCGGCGGGGCATGGAAGCGCTTCGGCCCGATCCACTGGAACGGCGAGGCACGTTCGGAGAACACCGGATCGGTCAGCCACCAGCCGCCGCGCAGTTTGATCAGCAGCGTGGAATGACCCAACCGGTAGACGCTGCGGTCCGGGGCCTTGGCCAGCGCCTCCGGGGTCAGCACACGCACCGGCGGCGAACTGACCGGCACGGTGCCGTCCGGGCGGTTGAAGAAGAAGTCCCAGAACAGCTTCAGCGTGGTGCCCAGCGATTCTTTCGGTTTGGGCGCGGCATTGCGGAACTGGTCGTCGAACTGCTGCGGTGACTGCGGATAGGTAGTAATAGGCACGGTAACGGTCATCCCGATCAGAACGGTGAGGGCGGAGACAACAACAAGCACACGAACGGTGCGGCTCTTGAGATGAGTGCGTAGGCGCTCATTTATTGACGTAAATAAAGTCATCGCTGGATGCCTTTCCAGAACAGGTCGAAACCCGCCTGCTGCAGTGCTTGGCGCTGATCAGGCTGGGCGGTGATGGCATCCAGCGTGGTGTCCAACAGGTTGACCAGTACCCGCCCGAGGTAGAACGGCAGCCGGTCCGGGTCGATATGCGCAGCCAACTTGGCCTGCAGCGCCTGCAGCATGCCGCCGAACAAGCCTTCGCAGTGCAGGCGGGTGCTGTCGCTGATGCGGTCGGAGACCTTCAGCTGGCGCAGCGCCTTGGCGTCATCCGGGTACTGCAGACCCCAGCGCACCAGCGCATCCCACACGTGCTGAAGCTGGTCCTGCGCGCTGGCCTCGACCGGGAATGCATCCCCGATGTTGGCCGCCAGCCGCATCTCCAGGCGTACGAACAGGGCGTTGAGCAGCACGTCCTTGTTCTCGAAATAGGTGAACACGGTGCCTTCGGCCACCTTGGCTGCCTTGGCGATCTGCGCAGTCGACGCGGCCACGCCCTGCGCCGCCACCAGGCGGCCGGCGGCGGTCAGGATCGCATCGCGTTTTTCGTCGCTGAGGGGGCGGGCCATGCCGGATCATTGAATGAGTAGTTGCTCATTTATAGGCCCGGTGCCGGTCCGGCGCAAGGGGCCGGGCCGGAAAGCCCGGGCTGCGGTTCAGCCAGCCCGGGGCGCTGCGCCTCAGTTGGTACGCAGGGTTTCCAGTTCCTTCAGCCGCTTGAGGGCGTCCTGCTGTTGCAGCAGGCTGTAGTTGATGCCACTGGGGTTGAGCGAGCTGCCAGCCTGGTAGGGATAGTCGGTGAAGTCGGAGAAGAACGCCTTGATCTGCGCCTGGATGGGGACCAGCAGCCACATCTGCTGGGCCAGGAAGCCGGTGGCTCCACCGCCTTCCTCCATGCCGCGCTCGTACGGATCCATGCGCAGGTTGGAGATGGTGGCCCACGAGGTCACCTTGCGCGAGGCGGTAGCAATGTTGCCGTGGCTGGCCACTGCGAAGCTGACCTTCCAGTCCGCATAGCGCACCGCATTGAGGTTGCCGCCCTGGTCGAAGTAATACAGCGCCTGGCGCGGGCCGGCATCGACCTTGCCCTTGAAATACGGTCCAAAGTCGTAGCCGTCCAGATGCACCTTGAAGGTCTTCTTGCCAACTTTGTAACCCTTCTTCATCTTGCCGACCACGTCCTCCACGCCGGCGGCACCGCACAAGGTCGGGAACCAGTCGATCAACGAGATGATGTCGTTGTAGGCCGTACCCGGTTCAACCACGCCCGGCCAGCGCACCATCATCGGAATCCGCATGCCGCCTTCCCAGGTAGTGCCTTTCTCGCCACGGAACGGGGTCATGGCTCCATCCGGCCACAAGGCGATCTCCGCACCGTTGTCGGTGGTGTAGACCACGATGGTGTTGTCGGCGATGCCCAGCTCGTCCAGCTGGTCGAGCAGCTGCCCGACGTGGCCGTCATGTTCGACCATGCCATCGGCGTGCAGTCCCTTGCCGGTCACCCCGTCAGACTCCGGCTTGAGGTGGGTGAACACATGCATGCGGGTGGTGTTGAACCAGACGAAGAAGGGTTTGTCGTCCTCCACCGCGTCACTGATGAACGTCTGCGCTGCCTCCAGGAACTCCTCGTCCACGGTCGGCATGCGTTCCTTGTTGAGTGGCCCGGTGTCCTGGATCTTGCCGCCGGCTTTGGAGTGGATCACCCCGCGCGGCCCGAACTTATTCTTGAACGCCGGATCCTTCGGATAGAAGTAGCCTTCGGGTTCCTCTTCGGCATTCAGGTGATACAGATTGCCGAAGAACTCATCGAAGCCGTGATTGGTCGGCAGATGCTGGTCCTGGTCGCCCAAGTGGTTCTTGCCGAACTGACCGGTGGCATAGCCTTCTGCGCCGAGCACGTCGGCAATCGTCGGCATCCAGTCGGCAATGCCATGCGGGTCGCCAGGCATGCCGATGGTGAGCAGGCCGGTGCGGAAGGGTTCCTGGCCCAGAATGAACGAGGCGCGGCCGGCGGTGCAGCTTTGCTGCCCGTAGGAATCGGTGAACAGGGCTCCCTCATTGGCGATGCGGTCGATGTTCGGGGTCTGGTAGCCCATCAGCCCACGCGTGTAGGCGCTGATCTGCGGAATGCCGATGTCGTCGCCGAAGATCACCAGGATGTTGGGGCGGGAGGTCTTTGCCGGCTTGGCGGGCTTGGCCGTTCTGGCCGCTTTGGTTGCCATCAGGATCTACCTTCGTCGCGGGGTGAGTGCTGCCATGCTGGCGGCCCGGTAGCGGCGGCGCATCGGTAAACACCGGTGTTTTTCCCAGTATTTTTTCGGTGTCGGGACGGGGGCACCGAGTTGTGTTCGGCGGCCGGGCGGTCTATAACGCCAACGGACTTCCATGGCGGAAAAGACATGGCAACGAGCGGCACCCGCAAGGCCTCGCGTTCATCAAGTTCTGCACCTGTCGCCGGCAAGGTACGCCTGCTGGCGGGCGACAACCCGCAGATTGCCAAGGGGGAGGGCGACGGTCCTGTCCAGGCGTATCTGGATGCGATCCCCGGCTGGAAACAGGCGCGCGCCCGGCAACTGGATGCGCTGATTACCGCCAATGTGCCGAAGGTAAGCAAGGCGGTGAAGTGGAACTCACCGTGGTACGGCGTGGAGGGGCAGGGCTGGTTCCTGTCGTTTCACTGCATCAGCAAGTACTTGAAGGTGGCGTTCTTCAAAGGTACGTCGCTGGATCCTGTGCCGCCGGTGGAATCCAAGCAGCAGGAAGTGCGCTACCTGCACGTATTCGAGGATGAACCGCTGGACGAGGCGCAGTTCGTAGCCTGGGTGAAGCAGGCCAGCAAACTACCCGGCGCGTAGAGCCACGCCCTGCGTGGCTTCGACTCCGTTTGGCAGCGCGATGACACGCATGGCGTGTCACTACGAGGAGCAGCTGATGAGCACACGAATCACCGAGATCACCAACAAGATCGAAAGTCTGGACGACTGGCGCGGCACCACCCTGGCCCACGTGCGTGATCTCATCCACACCGCCGTCCCCGACGTGCTGGAAGAGGTCAAATGGCGCGGCGTACCTGTGTGGTCGCACGGCGGCATTCTGTGCACCGGCGAGTCGTACAAGAAGGCCGTGAAGCTGACCTTCGCCCAGGGGGCATCGCTGCCGGATCCCAAGGGCCTGTTCAACGCCAGCCTCGACGGCAATACCCGTCGCGCCATTGACCTGCACGAGGGCGACACGCTGGATGCCACGGCCTTCAAGGCCTTGATTCGGGCGGCGGTGAAGCACAACCAGAAATGATTGGCCGTTCGGGCACCGCGTTGACACGCATGGCGTGTCACTACAGGTCGCCCAACCAACCAACCCAACCCGGGCGACCCAGGGTCGTAGTGACACGCCATGCGTGTCAAAGCCATGATCCTGTGCACGCAAACACGCCCAAGGTAGCGCCGACCGCCAGATTCCGCTAAACATGCACGCTGGCCCATTCATCGGCCATCCTCCCCCCGTATCTGGAATTGCCTGTGCTGAGTGTTGTTGGTTTGCTGCTTGCGTTGTACGTGGTGTGGTGTGTCATCTGGCCCCTGAAGCTGTCCCTGTCGCTGCGCGGCCCGTTAGGGCTGCTGGTCATCGCCCTGGCCCTGCACCACCGTATCGTGGCCCGTTTTGCCGGCACCATGGCCTCGCCGGAAATTCCCAAAGCCGCCATTGCCGTGCTGGCCACCGGCTTCACCGCGCTGCTGCTGCTTGCACTGGTGCTGATCGTGCTGGACGTCGCCTTGCTGGCGGCCCGCCTGCTGCGGGCCCCGCGTGCGATGAGTGCGCTGCGCCGACCCTGGCTGCGACCGTCAGTGGGACTGGCCGCCCTGCTGCTGTCGGCCTACGGCATCAGCCAGGGCATGGCGGTGCCTAAAGTGCGCCACGTCGATGTCGCCATTGAGGATCTGCCCACTGCGTTTGAGGGTTATCGCGTGCTGCAGCTCACCGACATCCATGCCAGCCGCCTGCTCACAGGCGAGTGGGTGGCCAAGGTGGTCGCTGAAAGCAATGCGCAGCAGCCCGACCTGGTGGTGATCACCGGTGACCTGGTGGATGGAAGTGTGGCCGCACGTGCCAATGACGTGCGACCGCTGGGTGTGCTCAAGGCTCCCGACGGCGTCATCGCCATCACCGGCAACCATGAGTACTACGGCCAGTACGCGCAGTGGATGCCGGCGTTCCGCAAGCTGGGTATGCAGGTGCTTGAGAACAGCCACACCGTGATCCGTCGCGACGGTGCGCAGCTGACCATCGCCGGCGTCACCGACCCGGTCGCCGCACGCTATGGGTTGCCCATGCCCGACCTGGACAAGGCACTGGCCGGTGCCGATCCGACCGCACCGGTGATCCTGCTCGACCACCGCCCGAACCAGGCGCGTGCCAATGCCGCCAAGGGTGTCGCGCTGCAGCTGTCCGGGCATACCCATGGCGGGCATATCGTGGGCATGGACCAGCTGGTGAAGCGTGCAAACGGCGGCTTCGTGTCCGGCGGCTACGCGGTGGACGGCATGACCCTGTATGTGAGCAACGGGGCCGGGTTGTGGCCCGGCTTTGCAGCGCGCATCGGTGTGCCGTCGGAGATCACCGTGTTCACCCTGCGGCGACGGGTAGCCCCCGAAGGCGAATGACGTTACCGAACGCCCACAATCCCGCGTAGAGCCACGCCCTGCGTGGCTGCACCGGACACCCCGGTCAGTTCCGGTGCCAGCGCATGCGCCACGGCCATGCGCAGCAGGGCCGGGCTGATATAGCGGCGGTGGGTGCGGTCGATCATTGCCATGTAGAAGCGCCCGAACGCATTGTGCGTACGCACCCGCGTACCCAGCGAAACCCGCACCTGACCATCGTCCAGCCGCTCCACCCGCACGCACGAACGGAACCGCAGGTGGCGGTCATCCGCGCCCAGCAGCACTTCCGCACTGCGATCTTCGCTGTCCACCTGCTGGCCCAGCACCGGGAAACGGCCGGCGAACACCTGGCTGCGGTCTTCGGAAAGCAGCGACGACACCGGGCATCCCAGTGGCGAGGTGCGCAACCGCAGCGGGGCGACCAGCACGTTGCGCACGGCCATCAGCTGGCCCACGCCGGCGGGCGGATTGAGCATGAAGCCGTCCAGCACCGTTTCCAGCGTACGGCGCGCCGAGCGGCCGGGCAGCGCATGGGCGGGCAAGGTCAGTGATACGTAATCCTGGTGGTGCCAGCCCTCGGGCAACTGCGGCTGCAGCAGCGAATCCTGCGGTGCGCCGCGGTGGTGGGTGACCGGGTGGCGCTGCGGCGGGCGACTGACATAACCGCGGATCGGGCGTAGCCCATGCAGCGCGGTACGCAGGCGGCCGATCGGGTCGCGGGTCGCAGCGCACAGCCGGCCGGCCCAGGAACGCGCCGGCGCATGTAATGACAGGCTCACGCTGGGCACGCTGTGCGGGTCGGTCTGCGCCAGCAGCGCCTGCAGGTGCGGCGGCAGCGTGTCGGTCAGGCTGGGAATGTCGGCATTGTCGGCCTCCACCCGCGCGCGCTGCGCCTCGCTGAGCGGGCCGGTGTGATCGTTGGCATGGCACGACAAGGCGAACAGGGCCGGATGCGGTGCGCGCTTTGAGACGAACTGATGCCAGGTGCCGCTGCCGAAGCGCACCGTGAACAGGCAGTCCGGCGGCACATCGATGAAGCGCAGGGCATGCAGGAACGCGGCGGGGTCAGCTTCCAGCTGCGCATCCGACGCAGTGGAAAAGCGCAGCTGCGCGCCGCCGCTGCCGGATACGGCGGTGAACATGCGCGGACCGGCGTGGCGGTGGAACGGATGGCCCTGCGGCCCCACCGCGAACGAGTACAGCGAGGATGGATCCTGCTGCGCCATATGCATGCCGCCCAGCCGCGCCGATGGCTCGTCGAGGGCGTCGATGAAACTCGGATGCGCGGATTGGCGCACGCCCGCGTCGCGGACCAGCTGGTCGCCGGCTCCGATCCCCAGCTGGGTGATCAGGGTGACTTCGACCGGGCTGCCACCGCCCTGGGAGGGCAGGCTGATGCCGGGGAATGAACGGTCCATGCGGGTCACTCCGGGCATGCTGGCCTCCTCAGCCTTCGGCAGGGGTCTTGCGGGAACGGGCGCGGGCGCGGCTTTCGCGCTGCAGGGGGCCGCCCACCGGGCACACTTCCGCGGCCCAGCTGAACAGCGTGTTGGTCAGGCGCTCGGGCACCTGGCGGAAATAGACGAACTGGCCGCGCTTCTCGCGCTCGATCAGCCCGGCTTCCTCGAGGATGCGCAGGTGGCTGGACAGCGCCGGCTTGCTGAAATCGAAGCGTTCGCCCAGCTCGCCCGCGCTCAGTTCGCCTCCGCTGAGGTAGGCCAGGATCTGGCGGCGGGCACTGGAGGCAAGGGCTTCGAAGATACGGTCCACGGCTGTCTGTTAACTAATTCGTTAATTAACTATGATCCGGTCCGCGCCCCGCTGTCAAGTGCCGCGCCGGCCGCCTGCACCTCCCGCTCGACCACCTCGAAGTGCGCCCCCGGAAAGCGCGCGCGCAGGCTGCCGACCGAGATATGGCACGACGCGCAGATCCGCCGCGAGGAGAACAGCCGCAGCGAGGTCACCCGGGACGGGTCCAGCGTGCCTTCGGTGATGGTGCGCTCGATCCGGTAGTAGAGGTTGCGCTCGGCGTCCAGGTGGCGGGCATTGCGCTCGTGGAACAGCTGCCCATCCAGATCGTCGACATGCAGCGAATGATTCGGCACCACACGGCTCACATCGCCCTGGGCGATGGAGGTCACGCTGGGTTGCGCATCGATGTAGCGCGCATGTGGTGTGGTCACGGTCCTGCCGTCGACCTGCCAGCCGGCCGGTGCATGCCTGCGCTCGAGATTCGACAACGGCAGCAGGCTGCGGCCTTTGCGTTGCCCCGACGTGGCATGGAACAGCAGCGGCACAGGATCGTCTTTCAATGTCACCTCCGCGATGGCCAGCGTCTTGGCCGCCCCACGTCGCGGCGTAAGAAAACGCGCTTCCAGCGTGTCATCCAACGTAGTGAACACGGCCGCCGGTACCGTGCCCGGCGGATTCAGCAGATCGCGCAGCGCGTCGTCTATCCAGGTGTCGTCCGCACGGGGGGCGCGCCAGTGCGCCGGCCCGATCTGCTCACGCAGCGTCTGCACGTAACGGCAATTGGATTGTGCGCACGACATCACCGCCTGCGCCGGCAGGTTGTGGAAGGTGTAAGGGCTATTGGCGCGGACCTCCTGCAGCAGGCGTCCCAGATCATCCAGCTGTTCCAGTTGCTGCTGCAGCTGGCTGCCGAACCGGTCGACCAGCGCCGCACCGCTGAGCTGGCATTGCTGGCTGTAGTGGAATGCCCCCCACCAGGCGGTCTTGACCGCATCGTTCTGTGCCGGCGCGAAGCCCTGCTGTTCCAGTGGCCAGAACTCCAGCGCCATTCCCGCGCTGGGTTCCGCATCGGCGAGCAATGCGGCCAGATAGAAGCGACCGGGCGCGACCCGGGTGATGAGCACACGGCTGCCGTCGCCCGCGCGCCCGACCACCGCGCCCTGGGTCATGCGCAGCAGGTGATTCGGATACGGATTGTGCAGTTCAATCCGCAACAGCTGTGATTCGCCGCCAAGAATGGTCGCGCGGATGCGTGCGCGCAGGGCTGGCGCAGTGCGGCTGCTGTCGCGTGCAAACCGATAGGCGGAGCCGCTGACGGTCTGCAGCCAGTACTCGCCATCCACGATGAAGCGGCGTCCGGCATCGGTGATCGGTTCATCCGAAGCGATCTGCATGCCGGCAAACCAGGTCACCTCGCCGGGTGTGTCGTAGGTCGGCGAGGGCGAGAAATCAAACAACGTGATCGCCTCGCCGTTACAGCGACCGACATTCACCTGGCGGCGCACCCGGGTGCAGCGGCCGGCAAGGTCCATCCACGTGGGAGCCTCGCCTTCAAGCAGGCCCCGGTCCAGCACAAACGTTGAGTGGATGGCCTCGGCCATCTGTGCGCTGTGCGCGAACCGGGATTCCAGCGCCGGCACGTGCTCCAGCAACCACAGCGCGCTGCGACGCCCCAGTTGCACCACGCCGTGTCCCAGGTCATGCAGCAGCCGCAGCCCGCTCTGGGCCGCGAGGTCTTCGCCCAGGTGCAGCAGCGCCGCACCTGCGTCCTGCAGCAGCGCACGCACGCTCAGCTCACCGGCGCGTGCCACCAGTTCGGTGGAACTGCGCAGAAAGCGCGCAACACCGGACTCCGGCAGCAGCAGAGAAAGGGCGTCCAGCGTGCAGTCGATGACAGCGGCCTTGGTGTCATCGGTCGCCAGGTCACGGGCGCAGCCGTAAAAGGGCACAGCGAACCGGGCCAGTGCATCGGCTACCTCGGCTTCCAGCTGGTCCAGCCGTTCTTCTCCGGTGAGGCGGGACAGCTCGGTATCGCGGGTTCGGGTGAAGAAGTCGCCGTACATCAGGTCTGCCATCGCATGCAGCAAGCCGCTGTCGATATCGCTGTTGTTCGCGCTGTGGCAATGAGAGCCTCCGATGATGCACGACGGGACATCCAGAAACCTCAGCTGATCCGGAGCGATCCGGTCAGGCGCGGCACCCGAGACGAAACCGTCGTGTGGATACAGCACGCCCCTTTGCCACTGTCCGTCGATGCGCCGGTCACCGCGTTGCAGGCGTACTGCGTATCCCGCTGCGGGGATGACGGCGAGAAAGACCGGTGCCACGTCGGTGCCGTCGGTGCCATTCCGCACGCAGCGCAGCAGCACACCGTGGGAGACACCCGGAACCAGTAACGGTGTCACCGTGGCACGTTCAAGATGTTGCCGGTCAACGGTGGGCAGACCGTCCATCGATCGCGCCAGCAGCACGGCCAATGCGTCTGTCATCTGCTGTTGATAGAGCGCGTAGCGTTGGTCGAACAGTTGCGCGATGGAGGGCTGCCCGGCCAACTCCACCGCGCCGCCGACCAGCAGTGCCTGCAGTGAATCCGCTACCAGCGATTCCCTCATCGAGCGCAGCGCCGCACCAAAGACCAGCGAGATGCCGTCAAGGCCGCTATCCCGGGTCGTACGGCGGATCACGCCGCCTGCGTTCAGCACCGCATCGGGAATCTGAGCAAGCGTCTGGTTCCAGTAGCGTTGCGGGATGCCGGCGTCGCGCAACTGGCGGGCGGCCAGCGGTCGTCGCTGCGGTGCCGGCTGCAGCAACTGCGTGGCGGCAGCCGCCACGGCGGCCTGTCGCTCGCGCAGGAACTCCAGCGCATCGCGCGTCTGCGCCGCGGTTGCCCCCGATGGGCCGTTCGGCAGATGTACGCGCTGATGTGCCGCGGCATACAGCAGCGCCGGACGCGCCTGCGCCTGCAGCAGCGCTGCGCCGTGATCCTCGTCGGAACTGACGTGGGCAGACAATGGGCCCGGAAGCTCGGCCAGCGACGCGACGCCCAACGCCGCTGCAGAATCGGGTACAGCTGCCTCGCATAACGCTGTGGCCTGCAGAAAGGACACGCTGCGCAGCGAACGGCCGTAGTCCAGATCGTCCGGCAGATCCGGCACCGCCCATTCGGGGCGACCGGCGTGCCGAACCAGCAGCCACCAGAGCACTGCGCGTGCCAGCGCAGACGGCACGGGCGGTAGATGCTGGTGCAACTGCTCACGCGTGGTCTGCATGAGCTGATCGCGCGCACGTTCATCGTCCAGGCCTGTCACCATGCGGGACATCGCGTTCTGGCCGATGCCATGGTCGAGCATCCAGCGCGCCACTGCCTGCTGCGCAGTGGCCGCGCCGCTGCTGTTACCCTGCAACCGCTGGGCGACGTGCTGGAATCCATGGGTGCTGGCGAGCAGCTCCCACGTCTGCCCTGGGAGAAGCGCGGGGTCGATCTGCTCCAGCAGTTCTATCCCGGCGTCGCGCAGTACTGCGGTCAGTGCCAGCGCGGGTACCGTAGCGTTGGCCGGTGAAGCGGGCAGCGGGAACTCCAACGCGAAGGAAGCAGGTGTCTCCCAGGGCCCGGAATCGGCCAACAGCACTGCCGCATGCGACAGGCAGGTCTGTGCCGTCAGCAGCGGATACCCCAGCCGCAGGGCAACCGCCAGCGACAGCACCGGCGACGGGGCCTGGCGCGCCTGCTCCTGCAGCGTCTCCAGCGTATCGGGTGCAGCATCGCCTAGAGGGTGCTGCACCGCGCGGCGGAGCAGGGCCAGCGCCAGCGGGGCGGGGAGTCCATCACCGTTGAAGAGGAACCGGGTGCCTGCGACCGCCGGGCCAAGCACGTCGGCCATACGCTGTTGCCCTGCTGTGCTTTCCAGCCATGCCGCAAGCCGTTGCGGGGCCTGCTGCCACAACCGCCAACGCGCGGCCCCCTCGGCCCGGATATCCACGGCCGCTTCCAGCAGCGCCTGCAGTCCCGGCCGATCGTCGCGTTCGAACAGGGCGGCCGCCTGGGCCGGCGACAGCCGCGTGATCCACTCGCCACGCAGCACTCCTGGCGCGGTCCGCAGGCCGAGCTCCCGTTGCCATGCCAGCAGCGGCGGCGTACGGGCGCTCGCCGGCAACGGCGCCTCGGCCAGGCGCATGAAGAACAGCCGGTTCACCACGGTGTCGACCCGCGCGTGGGGCAGCCCCAGCACGCGTGCGATCAGGGCCTGTGTGGCGTTGCTGGCGTACAACTGCCCGAGGGTGATCTCGAGATCATCCAGATCAGGAAAACCGGCGTGCGGCAGTACGTGCTGCAGCACCGCCGCCAATGCGGTGTTGTTTCCGGGAAGGGTTGCAAGGACGGAATCGGCCAGGGCCGTGGCATTGCGCTGTCGCATCTGCTGGTGCAGGCGGACCATGCCCAGGAACTGCTGCAGGCTGCGGCGTGCACGCGCGTGTAGCCCAGGGGCCGCGCACGGGCCTTCCAGCCGCTCGACGGCGCGGTGCAACGGCAGCATCAGGCCGCGCAGCTGCACACGCAGATTCAGGCTGTCGTCGCTGGCATCGATAAGCGCACGCCGTTGCATGAACTGCGATACCTGGCGCGCGAGACGGTGCCAGGCCACCTGTAGACAGGCAGCGGTATCCAGCACTGCAGTCTCCTGCGCGAACTGCGAACAGCGCTGCTGCCAATGGCTCGCGTTGACAGTGGGCAGTGCGTGCGGGTCGTAGTCCGACTGGATCATCTCGAGCACGGGATTGGCCAGACTGAACACCACGCCCGCCAAGGCCAGGGTCGGGCGATCTGCCGCCGGGGCAGGGTGAGCGAACCAGCCGCTGCTGCGGAACTGCGGGCTGCCATACGGCCACGCCAGCGCATCGTCGGGGCGGAAGTCCGGATCCCATGCGTCCGCAATGGCCTGCGCGCAGGTCAGCGGGGGCGCGTCGGTAGTGGTGGGGGGCGTTGCCAACCATCGGGCGGTGTCTCCGATACTGACACTGGCCCGTACCGAATCACTCGATACAACGGAACGGAAGTAGCTGTCCGCGCTGCTCATCCAACGTGCCGCCTGACGCAGCTCCGGGTCGCCGGGCGTGCGCGGCTGGATGCGCGCGTACACGCGACTCAGCGCAAGCGTCAGCAGATAGATGCGGGTCGTGGCGCTGGCACGGTCCACCAACCGGCGTGCAAGCAGGGGCAGCTCAACGTCCTGCAGCGCTGCGGCCAGATGTGCATCGCCGCGCTCGAACAGCGCGCTGACGGCAACATCCGGGTCCCGTCGCTCGCTCGCCGTGACCCCCGCCTTGCTCAGCAGCGCATGTACGGCGGCGTTGAAGTCCGATGCACTGCGTCCGCAGACCCCGAGCCAACGCGCGCTGACCACGGACGTGAAGCGTGAGGCGACAGTGGTGCGGGCTTCCTCCGGGCGCAGCCCGCTGCTGCGGTCGGCAACGAAGGGCGGACTGGCCGGGACGGCAGCGACGCCGCCGCCGATGGGAAGGCCGATGCCACGGGCGAGGGGGCCCTCGCGGGTAAGCGCGCCCGCGCGACTTCCCGTGGGCAGGGGCCAGGGCGCAGCGCTGGCATCGGCGGGCGTCGCCGTGGCCGTGCTGACGAATGAAGCAAGCGCGCGCGTCGCGGGCCGGCGGGTGGCGGCAGGTACACCCTGCAACGTGACGGCCGGCAGCACGAGCAGGCCGCTCAATAACAGAGCACGCCGTGGCGAAGGTGACGCAATCAACGGCGGGCCAGGCGAGTGGTCGTAGCGCGCCTGTTCGGCCACCCGCAGCAGATGACGGACCACGGGATGTGCATCCGTGCGAGTGCAGACAAGCGAACGAAGGTGGGTCTGTTCCAGCACGGCCTCCAATCCGCGACTGCCATGCCGATGTGCACGCACGACGTCCAGCGCCACCAGCGGCTCCCACAGGCCGGGCTCCTGTCGATTCAGTCGCCGTGCCCGTGCCAGGCAGTCGTGGAGCATCGTATCGGTCAGCGGCAGCCCCCAGGTGTCGCGCCATAGCCGCTGCAGGTCCGCATACGCGTCACGTCGGTGTACCGGTTCGCACTCGACGCGAGTCGCCCGGAGCGATGGCCAAGTCAGCTGCCCCTGCACCGGCAACCCGGTCAGACGCTGACGCCAGCAGGACGGCGGCAGCGACCAGGGCCGCAGCAGGGTGAGGTAGAGCCCGTGCAGAAGCAGTCCGGGGCGCTGCTGCAGATGCGCGCGCAAGCGGGCACGCTCGCCGACGTAGGCGGTCTCCCAGACCTCGCGGGGATCGCGCAGTGCCTGCAGCACCAGTGTGCTCCATTCGGCGGGCACCGGTTCGGTGCGCTGCAGCTGGTCCAGCAGGGGTGCCGCCAGGCATCGCGCCAGGTCGGTGCCGCCAAACCCACCCGTAATGAGCCCCAGCACCAGCGTCTGGTCTATGCGGGCGGTGGCCAGTGCGTCCTCCAGTTGCGGCCACACGGAGGCCGGTACGCCGAGGCGGGGCACGTGCAGGCCCGACGCATGGTTGTGCAGGTGCTGCAACTGCATCGCCGACGCTTCGGCCATACGAAAGGGACGGCTATGTGGTCCGGTGGCGAGCGGCGGGGACGGGATGACAGACCGGAGTGGCAGCATGGTCGCCACACTGCCTGCGCAGGCGAGGACGGTCGAGAGCCGGAACCGTCACCGTCCCGTCATCTACATGACCTACCGTGCTGCACACTTCAGGGGCGAGGCGACACAGGTGGCCGAACAGGCAAGACGGCGCCTGGCACGCATGTTCGAAGATCACGCGCCGGTGCTGCGCGGCTTCTTCGTGCGCCGTGGCGCGCGCCAGGACGCGGAAGACCTGGTGCAGGAGACCTACCTGCGCCTGCTGCGTGCGCATGAGGGCGCAGGCGAACCCATTGCCAATCCCGAGGCGTACCTGTTCACCGTCGCGCAGAACCTGGTGCGCGAGCAGGCCGCCCGGCGGCGCTGGTCGACCCTGCCCATCGACGAGATCGAACAACTGGGCCAAGGACTGGCCAGCGGGGAATGCGTGGAAGACGCCGCCGAACGCGAACAGCGCCGCCAGCACCTGCAGACGTTGCTGGCCAGCCTGCCCGAGCACACTCGCGCGGTGTTGGTGATGCAGTACCGCGATGGGCTGAGCTACAAGCAGATTGCCGAGCGCCTGGGCGTCTCGCCGCATATGGTCAAGAAGCATGTGGTGCGGGGCCTGTCGGTGTGCCGCCGGGCGATGGCCGAGCCGGTGGCACTGCGATGAGCGAGCCTACCGAGCATCCGTCGGCGCTGACCCAGACTGCTGCGCACTGGCATGCGCTGCAGCGGCAGGGCACGGTGAGTGCCGCTCAGCAGCGCGCCTTCATGCAGTGGCTGGTGGCTTCACCCGAGCACCTGCGCGAGTACATGGCGATCAGCGAGGTGGCGGGCGCGCTGGGCGACGCGCTGCGTGACATGCCGATCGATCTGGACGCGTTGGTCGCTGCGCCCGCCGCACCGGAGAACACGCACAACGTGGTGCAGCTCTCCCCGCGCCGAACCGCCGCCACAACCGTGCCAGTAAGGCAGCGTCGCTGGCTGCCGCGCGTTGCCGTGGCCGCCAGCATCGTGCTGGCGCTGGGGTGGGGAACCACGTTGGCGCTGCCGCGCACCGACCACTTCGTGGCTGAGCACGGCGCGCCGCGCCAGATCACGCTTCAGGATGGCACCGTGCTGCACCTGGATGCGGAAAGCGAGGTGTCCGTGCGGATCACGCTGTTGGCGCGCCGGGTAGAGCTTGAGCGTGGGCAGGCCAGTTTCGTGGTCGCGCCGGACCGCCGGCCCTTCGCGGTGCATGCGGCGGGTCTGCAGGTGACCGACATCGGCACCACGTTCGATGTCTCGCTGTTGCGCGAACAGGCGCGTATCGGGGTCAGCGAGGGGCGCGTGCACGTGCGTGGCGATGGAGGGCGAGGCCGAATGCTGGCAGACCTGGGCGTGGGCCAGGCCGCGCAGGTGGACTATCGCGACCAGCGCGTACAGATCAGCAATGAAGATGCGGCCAGCATGACCGCCTGGTGGCACGGGCGCGCGGTGTTCCGCGACGAGCCCCTGCGCGATGTCGCCGACCGCTTCAATCGCCGTAATGCCGTGCGCCTGCATGTCAGCGACGAAGCCGGTGCGCTGCGCCTCACCGGCAATCTGCGCGTGGATGACCTGGCCTCGTTGCGTGCGTTTCTGGATCAGCAGCCGGCATTGATCACCGAGCGCCAGGTCGATGGCATCCACGTGCGCGTGCGTGCCCGCAGCGCGGCGGCGCTGTAAGAAAAAATTCATTGAAAAAGCGGTGCCCGATCCGCGCGCTGCGCACTCGTAGTTGGGGAAAGCAGGAACAACCCCGTTCCGCGACCACCGCCATTCCCTCACTGGATCCCACGATGCGCCGCACACTGTTCCTTTCCATTGCACTTGCCCTGCAGGTCACTGCCACGGCTGCCGCCGCCGAACCTGCCCGCGTGGCCAGCGAGGCCATTGCCTCGCAGCCCCTGGACGCCGCGCTCAACGCGCTGTCGCGCCAGACCGGCCTGCAGTTCGTCTACAACGCACAGAGCGCGGGCAATCCGCGCACTCCGGGCGTGCCGGCCGGCCTCAGCGCCGACGCGGCGCTGAGCCGTCTGCTGGCCGGCACCGGCCTGCGCTACCGTTACCTCAACGCCACCACCGTGACCATCGAGGCGCAGGACAGCGCATCGCCGGCACCGACCTCCAGCGCGTTGGCACCTGCCGGCATTGCGGTGACGGCGAACGCGCCGCAGCCGGCAGACGTTGCTGCACCGTCCGGTGGAGCAGGGGCGCAGAATCTGGAAACCATCCAGGTCACTGGCAGCTACAGCCGCAGCCTGGAGCAGGCCGTGGACATCAAGCGCGCCACCGTGGGGTTCTCTGACTCGATCGTCGCCACCGACGTGGCCGACTTCCCGGAGCAGAACCTGGCCGAAGCACTGCAGCGCGTCCCCGGCGTGACCATCGAACGCAGCAAGGGTCTGGGCACCAAGGTCAACGTGCGTGGCCTTCCCTCCGAATACACCCATGTGTCGATCAACGACCTGGCCACGGCCTCGGGCAGCGGCGGTCGTGATGTGGAATTTGACATGTTCGCCTCGGAAATCATCCAGCAGGTGACCGTGCAGAAGTCCCCGACCGCAGCAGACGAGGAGGGCGGCATCGCCGGCTCGGTGAAGATTTCCACCGCGCGCCCGTTCGATTACAGCGAGCGCAAGCTGGTGTTCTCCGCCGAAGGTGCGCACAACAGCATCTCCGAGGAAGTCGATCCGCGCTTTGCGTTTCTCGCCGCCGATACCTGGGGCGACTGGGGCGCGCTGGTGTCGTACTCGCAGTCCAAGCGCACCAACCGCACTGACTCTACCTCGGGCATAAATTTTCGTCCGTCCTCGCGCTTCCTGACCGCGTCGGGCACCCGCGGCACCCAGGCCCAGTCCGTGCTGCTGCGCGATGCCGGGGTCAACATCACCAACCGCAACGATTCGGACCAGACCAACCGCGTGGTGTTCCAGGACAAGGTCGGTGACCGCGTGTATCTGAACGAGCAGGACAAATGGGGTGCCACCGGCTCGCTGCAGTACAAGCCCAGCAGCACCTTCAGCCTGACCTTTGATGCCATGGTCGGTGGCTACGACAGCACCGAGGACGAGTACGACGCCGCCGCTTACTCGGCGTCCAGCCGCAGCACCTTCGACACCATCCACGAGTACGATGCCGACACGCTGTCCCAGTACGGCATGTTGGTGCTGCGTGATGTGTCCTACACCGCCACCCAGCACGAAATGCTGAGCAAGGAACGCATCAACAAGACTGACTACGGCCAGTACAGCATGGCCTTGGACTGGAAGGGCGACAGCTGGTACGTCGACGCGCTGGTGGGCTATTCGGGCGCAGAGAAGACCTCGGACTACTCGAACCTCAAGCACGTGGCCTATGCGCCGTCGCGTACGCGCTGGACCGGCGACAGCGGCGAGACGATTCCCAGCAGTGCTCCGGGCAGCATCGACATGTACAACGCGTCGGACAAGTATCTGTTTGAAGCCTATGAAACCACGCTGGAGAAGGTGAAGGACGACAAGTACGCCGCCCAGGTCAACGTGACCCGTCTGCTGGACCTGGCCTTCCTGCCGGCGCTGCACACGGTGAAGTTCGGTGCGCGCTACACCGACCGCTCCAAGGAGCGCCAGTATGGCGAGGCCAAGATCACCGGTCCGACCGCCGGCAGTGCCGCCTGGGTGAACACCCGCACCCTGGCCGACAGCCCGTTGCAGTCGATCAGCGACATCGTTCCGGGCGGCAGCTATTCGCACAAGCGCCTGGACTGGGAGCAGGTCTCCAATGAGTACGCACGCGGTGCGTTCCGTTACGACGGCTTCTACACCCCGTTCGACCCCGGCCAGTTCTACCAGGTTGATGAGAAGGTGATGAGCTTCTACGCCATGACCGACTTCGCCTTCGACATCGGCAGCGTGCCATTCACCATCAACGCCGGTGCCCGCTACGTGGACACCAAGGTCGACTCGTTCGGCTTCCACCCGATCCAGCGTCCGGACGGCAGCACCGGCTACACCGACACGCCGGTCTCCAAGGATGGCAGCTACGATGACCTGCTGCCCAGCTTCAACATGACCGCCGAACTGTCGCCCGGCCTGTTGCTGCGTGCTGCCGCCTCGAAGGTGATGATGCGCCCGGCACTGACCGACGTGGCTTACAAGCGTACCGCCAGCTGGAGCTCGTACCGCTTCACCGACGGCAACCCGGAGCTGAAGCCGACCTACGCCAAGCAGTGGGAAGTGGGCGTGGAAAAGTACCTGGACAACGGCGCGCTGTTCGCAGCCAGCTATTTCCGCAAGAACATCGACGGCGTGGTGATCAACTCGCTGACCGGCATGGTCGAGGACGTGGCCGTGTACAACGCCAATGGCAGCCTCAACGGCATCTACGACTTCGACGTGTACCAGCCGGTCAATGCCAAGGGCTCCTATGAAGTCGACGGTATCGAGCTGGTCGCGCAGATGCCGCTGGGCATGTTCACGCCCTGGCTGGAAGGCTTCGGCATCAATGCCAACTACACCATGCTGGACAGCTCGCTGGCCGGCGAATCCGACCTGGGCATCAAGACCCCGATGCCGGGCCTGTCGGAGAAGACCTGGAACTTCACCGCGTACTACGAGAACGAGCGCTTCGACGCCCGCGTCTCGTACAACCACAAGGACGAGTACGTCGAGTCGATCGGCTACAACCTGTACCCGATCTACCGCGACGCCTATGGCCAGATGGATGTTTCCATCGGCTACCGCATCACCGACAACATCAAGATCAGCCTGAAGGGCATCAACCTCACCAACGAGATCACCAGCGGCTACACCATGGATCCGTCGTTCCCGACCATGTACGAAGCGTCGGGTCGCCGTATCAGCCTGGGCCTGCGCGCCGACTTCTGATCCACCGTTCCAGTGTGGGTGGCGCGCGGATCGGAGAGGGTCCGCGCGTCGCCTGCACGCTTTATGAGGTATGCCGATGAAGACGCTTCTTGCGATGGCAATGCTGGCCACTTCCGCGCCGGCGCTGGCCACCACCCCCGATTCCGATGCCGGTCGCCAGTGGCTGGCCGGCGACCACCACGTTCACAGCGAATGGAGCGTGGAGTGGGACCGCAGCACCACGCCACCAACCCCGATTCGCGGCGGCGACTCCTCCTACAGCCGCAGCCGCAATGCGGCCCAGGCCAAGGCCTTCGGCCTGCGCTGGATGGTTCATACCGATCACGGTGGCCCCGGTCATTCCGTGGTGACCCGCGACCACGCCTACCCGGCACTGCTGCAGGCCCGGGTCGATGTGCCCGACGTGATCCAGTTCAACGGCATGGAATTCGACGTGCCGGCCGGCGAGCATGCCTCGCTGATCATCGCTCCGGGTCCGGACGAGCGTGACCAGCTGGTCACCGCCGAGCGTGACTACAGCCGCAGCGAACCGCTGCAGGGCAGCCGCGATACGCAGCAGGAGATGCTGGCCGCGCTGGGCTATCTGGATGGGCTGCAGCCGCAGCCTCTGATGCTGATCAACCATCCCTCACGTACCGCCACCGGCGTGGGTGTCTGGGGCAAGGTCACCCCGGAAGAGCTGCGCAGCTGGCATGCCGCTGCCCCGCAGGTGCTGGTCGGCATGGAAGGAGCCCCCGGCCACCAGGGCATCCGCAGCGAGCGCGGCCTGTATCGGAACAAGGCGGCACCGACCTTTGGCGGCTTCGACCAGATGACCGCGCAGGTCGGCGGCATCTGGGACCAGATGCTGGCCGACGGTCTGCGCTTCTGGATCACCGCCAGCTCGGACTCGCACGTCAACGTGCGCGATGGCGGCCGCGATTACGACCCGGGCGAGTACAGCAAGACCTACGCCTGGGCCCGGCCGGAGGCCGATGACATCCTGGACAGCCTGCGCCATGGCCGCACGTTCGCGGTGACCGGTGACCTGGTCGACCGGGTGGAGCTGTCGGTCGGCGAGGGTACCCGTTCGGCTACGCTCGGCGAGACCCTGCCGGTGTCGGCCGATGGCACGCTGCAGGTAAAACTGCGCGTGCGCCAGCCGAACGTCCCCAATGCGAATGGTGACCGACCGGCGCTGAAGCTGATCGAGCTGGTGGTGGGGGGCAAGGGTGCTGACGGCGCGTTGAAGATGCAGTCGCGCCACTTTGCCGCCAGCGACTGGCAGCGTGACGGCGACTGGATCAGCGTCACGTGGACGCTGCCGGTACCGGCCAATGGCGGCTTCGTGCGTGCCCGTGGTAACAGCACCGGCGAGCGTGTGGCGCTGGCCGACCTGCCCGGTGAAGATCCGTGGCAGGACCTGTGGTTCCACTCAAATCCGGTGTTCGTGGAGGTCGCCACGCGTTGACCTTGGCCGTGGGAGTGGTAGGTTTGCCAGCACGACCACTTCCGCTGACAAGGAACGCACATGAAGTACCTGTTGAGTCTGCTGGCCCTGATGTGGGTGACGACGGCGTCTGCGACATCCGTTGCGCCCATGACGCTGGAGCAGATCGTCGCGCAGTCCGACGCGGCGGTGATAGCCAAGATCGAGGCGGTCGACATGGTGGACGGTCAGGGGCGCCAGGTGACCGACCCGGCGGCCCGCACCGGCCCGGGCAGCGACAATCAGATTCGTCTGCATCTGGTGTTGGACGAGGCGGTGTTCACGCGCACCGGCCCAGTGCCGGTGCGCATTACCGTGCCACTCTGGCAGATGTGGCATTACGACCTCGGCCAGATCCAGCGCCAGGTCGGGCAGAAGTCCATCTTTCTGCTCAAGGGGCAGAAATACACGTTTGAGCCTGCCTACTACAACGATTTCCAGCGCCCGCGGAGTGAAGGCAGGAAGATCCGCAAGCTGGTCGGGCTTTGACAATGTGAATGCAGGGGCAGGGGCTCTGCACGGCGCGGTCACGTGATCGCGCCGAGGCTGTGGTCATCCGATCCGTTATGGAAGGCACATGACCACGCTGACCCTGCCAGAACTGGCGAAGAAGATGGCCCACATCGACTTCTGCCTGCTGCATACGCACGCTGACGAGCGCGAGATCGCCGCGCGTCCGATGAGTAACAACGGCGACGTCGAGTACGACGGTGACAGCTGGTTCTTCACGCTGGAAAGCGCGGACATGGTCGGCGAGATCATGCGCGAGCCGAAAGTGGCGCTGTCGTTTACCGGCAGCAAGTCCCTGCTGGGCAAGCCGCCGCTGTTCGTGACAGTGCAGGGCCGGGGCATGGTGATCCGCAGCACAACGCTGATGGAGGAGCACTGGGTGAGCGATCTGAAGCGCTGGTTCGAGCAGGGCGTCGATACGCCGGGGCTGGTGCTGATCCGGGTCAGCGCGGTGCGCATCCATTATTGGGACGGTGAAGACGAGGGTGAGATCCTGCGTTGAGCGCAGCCCCGCACACGCGTTCGATGGTCATCGCCGGGTTGTCCACGGTGGTGGAGTGGTACGACTTCACGCTGTATCTGTACCTGGCGACGGTGTTGTCGCGGGTGTTCTTCGGTGGCGGTGAGGAAGCGCTGCTGGTCACCCTGGCCGGGTTTGCGGTGTCCTACCTGATGCGCCCGCTTGGCGCGCTGTGCTTCGGCAGCCTCGGTGACCGTATCGGCCGGCGCTGGATGCTGCTGGCATCCATGATCCTGATGACGGCGGCGATGTTGGCCACCGCGTTGTTGCCGACGTTTGCCAGCATCGGTGTGAGCGCCGGCGTGTTGTTGTTGCTGCTGCGCTGTGTGATGGCGTTTTCGGTCGGTGGCGAATACACGGGCGTGGTGGCCTATCTGCTGGAAAGTGTTCCGCCCCGCCGGCGTGGTCTGGTGACCTCGCTGGCGTCCGCAGCCAGCGAAATTGGCGCGTTGTTGGCCGTCGGTGTCTCCGCACTGACCGTGGCATTGCTCAGCGATGCACAGCTGGCGGCATGGGGCTGGCGGATTCCCTTCTTCGTCGGCGCGGCCTTGGCCGGCGTGATTCTGGTGGCGCGCTCCACCCTGCATGAGTCACCGGAGTTCATCCGCCAACGCGAGGTCGGCACGGTGCCGAAGACACCCATCCGGGATACCTGGCGGCATCATCGCGGTGCGGTGGTACGCACCTTCGCGGTGTCCGCGCTCGGCTCGATCACCTACTACGTGGGTATCACCTACGTGCCTGCTTTCCTGGGTTCGATGAGCGAGGTCAGCGAGGCGACCGCCTTATGGCTGTCCACCGTGGCGGCGGTGGCGGTGATTGTCGTCACCCCGTTGTTCGGGGCCCTGTCAGACTGGATAGGGCGGCGGCCGCTCCTGATCGCGCTCGCCGTGTTGTCAGCATTGCTGCCGTTGGGCTTGTTCGCGCTGATGGGCGAGGGCGGCGTGGTGGAGATTGCCGTGGGGGCTGTGGTGCTGGCCGCGCTGGCCGGTGGCGTGAGCGCGGTCGCTGCGCCGGCCACGGCCGAGCAGTTCCCCGGCGAGGGGCGATTGAGCGGGCTGGCGCTGGGGGTCACCGTGGCCACCGCGTTCTTTGGTGGGGCGACGCCCTTGCTGGCTGAACTGCTGGTGCGCCAGACCGGCTGGGCCGGGGCACCTGGCGCGATGATCGCGCTGGTCGCGGTGGTGGTACTGCCGGCGTTGTGGACGCTGCGCGAAACCCGACCGACGCGCGACACCTCCGCGTAGGGACACGCCATGCGTGTCCTCGGGGTATCTGGCCGTGCGATGGACACGCATGGCGTGTCCCTACGGGATATCTGGCCGTGCGATGGACACGGATGGCGTGTCCCTACAAGGTCGGGTCCGCGAAGCCACGCAGGGCGTGGCTCTACGAGAGGGGGGGGATCAGGTTCCGCCTTCCGTCGGCAACGGGGCAGGCACGTTCAACAATCCCCCCGCCGCCACATACGCCGCCAGCGCCTGCCCCTGGCTCAACAGATGCCGCTCCATGGTCTGCCCGGCTGCCACCGCATCGCGCTGCCGGAAACACGCCATCAGCTCCCGATGTTCGGCCAGCGACTGCGCCGTCCGCCCCGGTGCCAGCAGCTGGCGGCCGCGGTGCATCTTCAGAATGCGATGCAGGTCATGGGTGATCCGGATCAGCCACGGGTTCCCCGCGTAATGCTGCACCGTCTCGTGGATCAGGTAGTTGTTGCGGTAGTACTCGGCGATGTTGCCTTCCGCCGCCGCATCTTCCATCGCCGCATGCAGCTCTTCCAGCTGCTGCACGCCGGCATCGTCGATGTTCTTCACCGCCTCGTGCGCGCAACGGCCTTCCAGCATCGCCATCACCGGGAACAGCTGGTTCAGGTCTTCCAGCGTCAAACGCGTCACCCGCGCGCCGCGCCCGGCATCGATCTGCACCAGGCCTTCCGCTGCCAGAAGCTTCAGTGCCTCGCGCAGCGGAGTGCGGCTGATCGTGAGTTCCTCGCACAGGGCGGGTTCGTCGATCCATTCACCTGGGGGGAGGCGGTAGTCGTAGATCCGTTCGCGCACGTGCTCGGCGACCTCTTCGTAGAGAGGGGCCTTTTTTTTCGGGGAGCGCGGGGCGGGGGCGATGGCCATGGGGGAATTGTAGTGGGTTGGCGGGATTCGGGTTGGGGAGCGAATCCCGCAGCCCCCTACATCCAGCCCGGGACGACGAACAGCAGCCAGGCCAGCAGGGGGCCGAAGGCGACGACCAGGCCGCTGTAGATCAGGAACTGGCGGAACAGGGATTCGCGCTCTTCCTTGGCCGCCGATGCCACCACCAGTGCACCGTTGGTCGAGAAGGGGCTGACGTCCACGATCGTCGAGGACACCGCCAGCGCGCAGATCACCCCGGCCGCGCCCAGGTGACCCTGCATCAGGAACGGCACCGCCAGCGGAATCGTCGCACCCAGCACCGCCGCCGATGAGGCGAACGCCGACACGATGCCACCCACGTAGCAGACCAGCAGCGCGCCCAGCAGCGGAATGCCGATGTCCGACACCCCGTTGCCGATGAAGTCCACCGCGCCCGCCTTTTCCAGCACGCCCACGTAAGTCACCACGCCGCAGATCAGCAGTACCGTCGACCAGCTGATGCCATCCACCGCACCCTTCTGGCTCTTCGGCGACAGCAATGCCAACGCCACCGCCACCGTGATCGACACCAGACCCACGTTGAGGTTGTAGATCAACGCCGCCACGCCCAGCCCCACCAGCCCCACCAGCGTGAACAGGCGTTCGCGCGTGATGCCGACTGCTTCCAGCGCATCCGGATCATTGGACAGCGTGCCACCGCCCGCCGAGACCAGCGCACCGTGGCCTTCAATCGCGAACTGGCGTGACGACGCCTGCGGGCCACCGGCCAGTGCCAGTTCGCCACCCGCCACCGTGACCGAACCCCGACGCATCAGTGCAATGCCACCGAAGGCGAAGAAGCAGATCACCGACATCATGAAGTTGAAGCCCAGGCTGGTCAGGAACACCGCCATCTCGGTCACTTCCAACCCCGCCTTCTGCACCACCCCGTTGGTGATGCTGCCGTACACGCTGATCGGCGAGAAGCCACCCGCCTGCGCGCCATGGATCACCAGCAGGCCCATCAGCAGCGGATTGATCTTGTATTGCTTGGCAAAGCGCAGTGCCACCGGACCGATGATCGCCACCGCCGCCGGACCCAGCGCGCCGAATGCCGTCAGCAGCGCCGTGACCACGAACATCACCCACGGAATCGCCACGATGCGTCCGCGCACCGCACGAACTGCCCAGTGCACCAGCAGGTCGATGGTGCCGTTCTTCTGTGCGATCGCGAACAGGTAGGTGATGCCGACCAGGGTCAGGAACAGATCGCCCGGGAAGCCAGCCAGCACCGCCTTGCCCTCCATGCCGACGAAGATGCCCCCGATGATGAAGGCCAATGCGAACGCTACCGCACCCATGTTGATCGGCAGGGCCGTAGCGATGATGAACATGATCACCAGACCGATGATCGTTGCGACTTGTGGACTCATGCGCCCTCCCAGACACCTGACTCGCGTACAGCACGGATGGGGGACCGCCATCCACGGGGTAAAACCAGCCGGGCAAGTCCGGCGTTACAGACGCTCCAGGGCGCGATGCACCCAGGCCGCCGCACCGTCCAGGTGCTGGAACTCTTCCACCGCGCGCACTTCGCAGCACGGGTAAGCGGAAGCCACCATGCGCGCCAGGGCCGTGCCCGGACCCAGCTGCAGGAACACCCGCGCGCCGCGCTCGAAGGCCTGGCGCATCACCTGCGCCCACTCGATGGTCTGTGACAGCTGCGCCGCCAGACTGTGCTGCGCCACGGCGGCATCGCGCACCAGGCGCGCATCGATGCCCGCCAGCAGCGTCAGCTGCGGTGCCGTCAGCCCGGCCGTGGCCAGTGCGTCTGCAAAGGCGCTGCTGGCGTCCGCCAGCAACGGTGTATGCGCAGGCACATGGACCGGCAGCGGACGAATTTCCGCATGCCGCGCACCCGCCTGCGCGGCCAGTGCCTGCAGCGCCGGCCTGCGCCCACCCACGATGAAATGGTCGCTGCCATTGGCAATGGCAATGAAGGCCCCGTGGGCTTCGCATAGCGGTTGCAGGGCATCACGGGTCAGCCCCAGCACCGCCTGCATGCCGGTATCCGGCGGGCTGGCCTCGTCCATCAACCGCGCGCGCTGCGCAGCGAGCTGCAGGCAGCCCGCCGTATCGATACTGCCGGCAACGGCGTGCGCGGCCAGCTCGCCAATGCTGTAGCCGGCCACCAGCAGCGGCACCGGCAACGCCTCGCGCAGCGCCTGCCACTGCGCCAGCGTGGCGGCACACAGCAGCGGTTGCGCCTGCGCGTTGTCGAAGCGATCGTCGGCACCCGCGGCCTCCACCACGTCGCGCCCGAGTACCGCGCACGCCGCGGCCATGACCTCGCGTGCAGCGGGGTAGGGACGCGCCCGTTCGAACATCGCCGCGTGCTGCGCGCCTTGTCCGGGGCAGAGCAGGGCCAGGCTCATGCGCCCTCCTGCTGCAGCAGGAACCAGGCGCAGGCCAGCAGGTCGGCGCTGCCACCCGGACTGAGTCGACGGGCCACGAACCCGGCGTCGATGCGGGCCAGGCGCTGCCGCCAGTCGGCACTGTGCGCGCCGCCTGCGTGCAGGAACGCGGTCGCTTCGGCCTTTGCCCAGGCCAGCCCGGCCGCACCGCCACGGTGCAGCAGGTTCAGATCATCCACCACCGCCACCAGCTGCATCAGCGTGTGGCACAGCGCAGCCTCACGCGGCAGCCCTGCACCCAGCGCGTCGCGCAGCGCAGGCACGGTCAGTTCGCGCAGCAGCGGGAAACCGCCCGCAGCTTGCTCGCGTACGCCAGCGACGCGGTGCTGCGCGCGTGCGCGCTGTCCCGGGCTGTCAGCGTTCAGAGGGGCCTGGATGAGGTCGTCAGCCCAGTGTTGCACCTGCAGGCAGACCTGTTCGGCCGCCAACGCCGTGCCGCTGTGTGCGCGTCCGCGCGCGGCTGACGCCACCAGCAGACCGAGGCTGAAGATCGCGCCACGGTGGGTGTTCACGCCGTTTGTGGCGCGCAGCATCGCCGCCTCTGCAGCAATGCCCAGCGTGCGCAACACCTCGAACGGCGCATCCTGTGCACCGGCGCTGGCGATCTGACGGTAGTAGTGGCGCAGCGCGAACAGGCTGCGCAGGAACGTGCCCGCGTCCATGTCGGCATGGCTGCCCGCACTGAAAGGCGTCACCAGCCCCGGCTTGGGTGCACACGCCAGTTCAGCGTGCAGGCTGGCAATGGCCAACCGCCCCAGCCGCGCGGTGTCGACCGGATGCACTGTCCGGCGCACGGTAACGGCCGGATGCGCAACCTGTAGAGCCGGGCCATGCCCGGCTGCCGTTGGAGCAGTCCCCACCGCGTTCATGAGCCCACCTCAACGCGCTGGAACAGATCCTCGCGCTGCGCCAGCATCGCCCCGTCCACGCGCTTGACCAGCACCTGGCGCGCGTCGCTGGCGTACTCGCGCCAGTTCACTGCGCCGCCATCCGGCAGACACAGCTCACCATCCACACGTCGTGCAAAGGTGCCCTCCCAGGCCTGCAGTCGCGTAACCAGATGGTCAGCCATATCACGGTCGTCGATCTGCCACAGCAGGTCGATATCCGACCGTGCGTGCACATACTCCAACCCAGTCAGCATCTGCCAGGCGAAGGCACCGAACACACGTGCCGGTGCCATCGCGTGCAGCGCCTGCAACGGTAGTGACCAGTCTGCTGCGGCACCCACCAACGGATGCGCCAGCACCGCCTGCAGCGAAATCGGCGGCTGCACCTTCACCACATCGGCCATCGGCACGCGCAGCGCGAGGCGCTGTTTGCCCTCGGCCGGTGGCAGGGGCACCCCCAGCCGCAGACGTGGATCGGGATCATCGGCGGCGCGACGCGCCACCACTGCCGGCCAGCCCTGCGCGAGCCACTGCGCCAGGCGCGGGTCCTGCGCTGCCACGTCGGCCCGCCAGTCGGCCTGCGCCGACAGCCAGACCAGCGTGTGGCGGGCGGGCCGGTCAGGCATTGCCGCGGGCCACTTCAGCGGCGACGCTGGCCGCCAGGCTACGGCCGCCGCGCTCGGCACCCCGTGCCGCGCGTTGGTCGCCACCGGCGGGCGTGCGCAGTGCCTGCAGCAGGTGCTGCGCCAGGTCATCGGGCCACAGCGATTCCACCGCGCCCATCGCCACGTAATTCTCCACGCCCGGCGCAAACACCGGCGAGCTCTGGCTGAGCGCCTGCAGCTTCTCCAGCGGCTGCTTGGTCACCCGCGCCATCGCGCGCAGGTCCATCACTCGCACCTGTGCGTCGGGCAGGGCGTGGATGTGGTCGGCCATCAGCCCGAACGACAGGAAGCCACCGCTGACCGATTCGCCGTACACCAGGGTCACCAGCAGCGCACCACGCCGGCGCGCCAGGTCCAGGGTCTGTGCCAGATGCGCGAAGTAACCATTGATGCCCAGCAGTTCGTCGCGCCGCGCCAGCCGCTGACCGGCAGTATCCACCAGCATCACGATCGGGCGTTGCGGATGTTCGGCGGTGCTGGTCAGCACGGTATCGGCCAAGGCCAGGGCGTGGTCAACGCCGACTTCGATCTTGTCGATGGTGCCAATCACGGTGACCACACCGTCTTCGGTGCGCGCTGTACCGCCCAGTACCGCGTCGTTGACCGTGATGTCGTGGCCGAGCGGAAACAGCGCGTCCAGCAGCGTCTGCAGTGCTACGGTCATGGCAGGCTCCGGGCGGCGGTGGCGGCAAGGAAGGCATCGGTGTCCAGCAGTGGCAGCCGCTCCGGTTCGGCGATGCCCTGGCGGGTCCAGATGTCCAGGCCATCACGGCAGTCGCCCCAGGCCTGCACGCGGGCCTGCAGGGCGGTATGCCGTGCCTGCAGCGCGTGCAGGGCCGCGTCGGTGTCCGTGCTTGAGGTGTCCGGCTGCAGCGCGTCGTAGGCCGCGTCGGCGAAGGCGTCCATCGCATCGGCCACCAGCACCTGGGCCTGGTCGATCAGATAGCGGTGTTTGCCACCGGTGACGCGCCAGACCAATGCACGGTCGCGCGCATCGAATTCTTCCACCCCACGCACGGTTTCGATTACTTCAGGGCCAGACAACGAGAGGCGGCCCTCTTCAGACATGATGACCGTGCTGCAGCAGCGGGCGACGATGCCCATGCCGCCGAAGGCACCGTTGCCGCTGCCAATCAGCGCCAGCACCGGCACACCCACCGCACGTGCGGCCAGCGTGGCACGCATGATTTCGGAGATGGCAATCAGGCCGGCATTGGCCTCGTGCAGGCGCACACCGCCGGTGTCGAGCAGCAGCAGGACGCCGTCGGGACGGGTCTGTGCCGCGCGCTGCAGCAGGCCGGTGAGTTTGGCTCCGTGCACTTCGCCGACCCCACCGCCCATGAACGGTCCCTGCTGGGCCGCGATCAGCACGGATTTTCCGCGCAGCGTGCCGCTGCCGATCACGATGCCGTCATCGAAGGCGGCAGGCTGGTCCAGCTGCGCCAGATGCGGGCTGGTCATGCGTCGGGCCGGGCCAAGGAACTCGTTGAAGCTGCCCGTATCGAGCAAAGCCGCGATACGCTCGCGGGCATCGGCCTCGTAATAGCTGTGTCGTTGTGTGCGGGTCATTGCGGGGCTCCTTCGTGCAGCGCCTGCACCGCCTGGTCCAGACGCAGGCTGACCACCGCCGGGGTGGCCCCGGCATCATTGATCGACACCTGCACATCGCGCAGCGGATGGCGCGCCGCGAAATCGGCGATCACCGCCTGCCAGATGCTGCCGAAGCCGGAGGCGGCGGTCACGATGCGCACCTGCATCGCGCCGTCCAGCGGTGCTGCTTCCAGCAGGACTTCGAGATTGCCCGAGGCCAGCACGCCGACCAGCACGGCCTGGGGCGGGAAGTGCACGGCGGTGTGGCCGTCGAATCGATAATCGAGGGTTTCCATATGCGCTCCTTACCAGTTGCGGAAACGCTTGGGCGGGTCGTAAAGGCCACCGGACCAGCGCACCAGGTCTTTCACCGAACGCGCGGCCAGCAGGTCGCGGCTGGCATCGCGCGGGTTGATGCCCAGGTCCTCCGGGCGCTGGATCACGCCACGGTCGCGCAGGTTTTCCACGATGGCGCGATCACGCCCCAGGCCCACGGCGGTGTAGCCGGAGACCCCGCGGATCGCCTGCTCGCGTTCTTCCGGGGTGTGACACAGCAGCAGGTTGGCGATGCCTTCCTCGGTGAGCACGTGGCTGACGTCGTCGCCATAGATCATCACCGGCGGCAGCGGCATCTGTGCGCGCTCGGCCAGGTCCCACGCGTCCAGACGCTCGACGAAAGCCGGTGCCATGTGTTCGCGGAAGGTTTCCACCATCTGCACCACCAGCTTGCGCCCGCGCGGAATCTCGCCGGGGCGCGCGGCCTGCTGTCCGGCCTTGAGCCAGGCGTCGCTGGCGTGGCGGCGGCCACGCGCATCCGAGCCCATGTTCGGCGCACCGCCGAAGCCGGCAATGCGGTCGCGGGTGGCGGTGGAACTGTTGCCCTGCAGATCGATCTGCAGGGTGGAGCCGATGAACATGTCGCAGGCATACAAGCCGGCGGTCTGCGAGAACGCACGATTGGAGCGCATCGATCCGTCGGCACCGGTGAAGAACACATCGCCACGTGCGGCGATGTACTTCTCCATGCCCAGCTCGGAGCCGAACGAATGCACCGACTTCACGAAGCCGGATTCAATCGCGGGAATCAGCGCTGGATGCGGGTTCAGGGCCCAGTGCTGGCAGATTTTGCCTTTCAGTCCGAGCGACTCGGCGTAGGTGGGCAGCAGCAGTTCGATCGCGGCGGTATCGAAGCCGATGCCGTGATTGAGCCGGTTGACGCCGTACTCGGCGTAGATGCCCTTGATGGCCATCATCGCCATCAGCACCTGGATCTCCGAGATCTGCGCCGGGTCGCGGGTGAACAGCGGTTCGATATGGTTCGGGCGCGGAGCCTGGACCACGAAGTTGACCCAATCGGCCGGAATATCGACGCGGGGGAGGGTGTCGACGATCTCGTTGACCTGGGCAATCACGATGCCGCCGCCAAATGCCGTGGCTTCGACAATCACCGGGGTGTCTTCGGTGTTCGGGCCGGTGTACAGGTTGCCGTGGCGGTCGGCGGCCTGCGCGGCGACCAGGGCCACCTGCGGGGTGAGGTCGATGAAGTAGCGCCCGAACAGTTCCAGGTAGGTGTGGATGGCCCCGATCTGGATGCGCCCTTCGGCGACCAGGTTGGCCAGCCGCACCGACTGTGGGCCGGAGAAGGAGAAATCCAGCTTCGAGGCGATGCCGCGCTCGAACACGTCCAGATGCGAGGGCAGCGACAACACCGACTGCACCATGTGCAGGTCATGCACGCGTGCCGGATCCAGTTCGGCCAAGCGCTGGGCCAGGAAATCGGCCTGCTTCTGGTTGTTGCCTTCCAGGCAGACCTTGTCGCCCGGTTCCAGTACCGCGTGCAGCAGTTCCACCACGTCATCGGCGGCCACTTCATGGCCGCGGGCGAAGGCGGCGGCCCGTTGCAGACGGGCCTGGCGGCCGCGTGCCTTGCTGTCCCAGCTGGGGGTCATTGCAGTCATCCCGGGGGTGTTGACGTAATTACGGCATAATTACGAAGGGAGATGCAACCCGCAGTGCAGCAAAAGAAAGGGCCCGCCAATGGCGGGCCCTGTTCAGGTTCACGTGATCGGGGGCTCGGCGGGCTCGGCGCGATCCGTGCGCTCGTTTGGTCCGCGCGATCCGTAGAGCCGGGCCATGCCCGGCAAATGGTCAAAACGCCCAGCGCAGGCTGGCCGACACAAACCGTGGCTCGCCGTAGTTGTTGTAGTCCAGGTTCGCCCAGTAGGTCTTGTCCAACGCGTTGCGCACGTTGAGCGAAGCAGTCCAGTTATCGCTGATGCGGTAATTGGCGTGCAAGTTGACCAGCATGTACGACGGCTGGGTCACGGTGCGGGTGCCGCCGAGCGGGTAGGGGATGTTGTAGCCCTCGACCTTGCTCTGCCACGAGAACCCACCACCGATGGTCAGGCGGTCCAGCACGCCCGGCAGGCGCACGCTGGTGTTCAACTGCAACAGATCTTCCGGCGGGTTCGCGTACAGCAGGTCCGTCGCGGCGCGGGTCACCTTGACGTGGGTGAAACCGGCATTGACCGTCCAGCCCGGCAGGATTTCGCCGTTGACATCCACTTCCCAGCCGCGCGACTTGGTGCCGTTGACGCCGATGTAGGCCGAGCTGCCGTCGCTGAGCGAACCATCCGGCAGGCTCATGTCACGCACCGCGTAGTTGTCCTGTTTGGCTTCGAAGATCGCCGCATTGGCGGTCAGCTTGCCGTCGAACCACTGCGACTTGATGCCGGCTTCCAGGTTGGAGCCTTCCACCGGAGCCAGCAGGTTTTCGTTGCGGTCCTTGTAGTTCTGCGGGTTGAAGATCTCGGTGTAACTGGCGTAGACCGAGAAGTCCGGCACGATGTCGTACACAAGGCCGACGTACGGGGTGACTTCATCGGTGACCTTGTAGGCACCGCTGGTACCGGTATAGGCACCGGCCGCGTTGTAGCTGCGGCTCAGGGTTTCCCAGCGGCTCAGGCGCGCACCGGCGATCAGCGACAGCGGGTCGGCGAGGCGCAGGCGGGTCGACGCATACACGCCGCTCTGCTTGGTGTGGGCAATGCGGCGCGCACCGGTGCGGCTGGCCCGCAGCTCCGGAATGTCGCCGTCCCAGGTGTGGATGTTGGGAATGTTGTAGCGCCAGTTGGCCACCGAGGTCAGCGTCCAGGTGGTGGCTTCCAGGTTGTTGTAGCTGCCGCCGATGACCACATCGTGCTCGCGGCCGAACGCCGGGAATTTGCCGGACAGGTAGAGGTCCGCGCCCTTGCGGGTGTCTTCCGCGTCGCCGGCACCGGCCAGCAGGTACATGCCGGCACCGGTCACCGGATCCGGGTAGCCGCTGCCGTACACGCGCACGTTCTGCACATTGCCGCGGGTATAGGCGGTGTTGAGCTTGAGCAGCCAGTTCTCGCCGAAACGCTGTTCCAGGTTGCTGAAGACAGTGCTGGTTTCGCGCTGCCAGTAGCTCCACTTCGGAGCCATGTTGGTCTCACGCGGGAGGTGGGCGAAGGTGCCGTCGCTGTTGAAGAACGGCACGGTGCCCCAGGTGGAACCGACCGGGTTGTTGTCCTGGCGCTGGTAGCCAACGGTGACAGTGGTGGAGTCGGTGATGTCACCTTCCAGAACGGCCATGCCGGCCATCTTGTCTTCCTTGTAGCGGTCGTAATACAGGTCACGATCGGTATAGGCGGCAACCACGCGGCTGCGGAAGCGTCCGTCGCTGGTCAGCGGCGCATTGACGTCGGCCTCGAGGCGGCCGAAGTCCCAACTGCCGGCGCTGACGGCCACCGAGGCATCGAAATCCTTGCCCGGGCGCTTGCGCAGCAGATTGACGGTGGCCGAAGGAATACCGGCACCGCTGAGCAGGCCATTGGCACCGCGGATGACTTCGACGCGGTCGTAGAAGGCGGTGTCGTATTCCTGGTTGGTGGAACCGCTGTAGGTGGGCAGGCCATCGACCTGGAAGTCGGTGATGGTGAAGCCGCGCGCGTAGTACAGCGGGCGCTGGGTGTCGTAGAACGAGACGCTGACGCCGGTGATGTTGCGCATGACGTCGTTGATCGAGAACAGCGCTTCGTCCTGCAGCCGGTCAATACCGATCACGCTGGTGGACTGCGGGGTTTCCTGCAGGGTGATCGGCAGGCGGGTGGTGCTCGACGGAGCCGCCTGGGTGCCGACCACGTTGACCTGGTCCAGGGTCTTGGCATCGGCGGCAGCGGTATCTGCCATGGCAACAGCCGGAGCGGCGGCGGCCAGGACGGCCAGCAGGGCAACGCCCAGCGGGGCGCGACGGAAAGAGCGGGGCGAAGCAGCGCGTAAGGACATGCGAAGGTCTCGGAAAGCCCAAGGGGAGGGCACAACGGGACGCAAATGTAAATCGTTCGCATTCTAATTACAAATTTAACAATGTGGGCGCTGTTGGATTCGTGCGAAAAGCCGGTGGTCATCGGTTTCCGTGTTTGGGCGTGCCGGGGTGGGTTTGCGGGACACGCCGTAAACCCTTCCATGGGGGCTCGTAGAAAACATCCATGTTTTCTACGGTCCCGCAAACCCAGCCCGGCACGCCCCAGACAGTTGGCCGGTGGCCATGGAAGATCAAAAGCCATTTGCGCTGCCCCGGCGGGGTCGGAAATGCCTTGGTGGGATCGGTCGACAGACGATCGCCGTGAAATCCCCAACAATCGGTAACGCATGACGCCGGATCGACACCGCTGTTGATCTGGCATTTCCCATGGCCACCGCCGCACTGTCGATGGCGGGTCGGGGTGGGCTGGAGGGGGTGTGAGCCGCATGGATGCGGCGATCAAGCCTACAGGGGTGAAGGCGCACTGCTTGCGAGGCACTGCCTCGCGTGCGACTGAACGCCCAGCCGCCAGCGGCTGGGCCGGGCCCCGGAGGGGGACTTGCGGCGTCCCCCGGAACGCCCATCCCGATCCGCCAAACCAGGGATCCCGTGAGCACCGGCTTTTCGCCTGAATCCAACAGCAGCCGGGCAAGCCCGGCTCTACGGGAGCCATCCACGCGCGGAAGGGCGCCGTCCACGTGCGGAGGTGGGCGATCCACGCCCAAAAGAAAACCGGCTCCCCAAGGAAGCCGGTTTCCAGAGACTTACATCGAGCGATGCAGCCGTTACAGCGCCTGCATCTCTTCGTTCGCGTTGCGCTTTTCCTTCACCGGAGCCACCGGCGCAACCGGAGCCGGCGGAGTCAGCATGACCGCTGCGCTGGTGTCGGCCGGCACTTCCAGGAACGGCAGGTTCAGTGCCGCGCTGGTCTGGCCGCGGATCTCGTTGGTCAGCGCCGCGCTGTCGTTGAGCTTGCGCCCGTACGACGGCACGATCTCCTTCAGGCGTGCTTCCCAGCCGGCCGCCATCTGCTCCGGGAACGCCTTCTTCAGCAGGTCCAGCATGATCGGCGGCGACGTCGAGGCACCCGGGGATGCGCCCAGCAGGGCCGCAATCGTGTGGTCCTTGTCGGTCACGATCTCGGTGCCGAACTGCAGCACCGAACCCTTCTCCGGGTCCTTCTTGATGATCTGCACGCGCTGGCCTGCGGTGACCAGTTCCCAGTCCTCGCGCTTGGCAGTCGGGAAGTACTTCACCAGTTCGGCCTGGCGGTCCGCATCTTCCAGACGGGCCTGGCCCATCAGGTACTTCACCAGGTCCAGGTTCTCCAGACCCACGTCCAGCATGCCTGCCACGTTGTTGTGGTTCACCGACGAATACAGGTCGAACCACGAACCGTGCTTCAGGAACTTCGTGCTGTACAGCGCGAACGGCCCGAACAGCACCACCGGCTTGCCGTCCAGCTTGCGCGCATCCAGGTGCGGCACCGACATCGGCGGCGAGCCCGTTTCGGCCATGCCATAGGCCTTCACGCTGTGGCGGCTGGCAATCGCCGGGTTCTTGAACGCCAGGAACTGGCCGCCGACCGGGAAGCCCGCGTAGTTCTTCGATTCCGGAATGCCCGACAGCTGCAGCAGCTTCAGCGCCGCACCGCCCGCACCGATGAACACGAAGCGCGACTTCACCGTCGATTCCGTACCCGACTTCAGGTCGGCCACGGTCACGTTCCAGCTCTTGTCGTCGTTCTGACGCAGCGCGCGCACTTCATGCTCCAGATGCAGCTTGAAGTTCGGGCTGCGCTGCAGGCCGGTGGTGAGCTGGCGGGTGATCACGCCGAAGTTCACGTCCGTGCCCAGCGGCATCCAGGTCGCGGCCACCTTCTGGTTCGGGTCACGCCCTTCCATCAGCAGCGGGGCCCAGGCCTTGATCTGCGCCGGATCTTCCGAGTACTGCATGCCGTAGAACAGCGGGTTCTTCGACAGTGCCTGCTGGCGCTTGTGCAGGTAGGCAATGTTGTCATCGCCCCAGACGAAGCTCATGTGCGGTGTCGGGTTGATGAAGTCGCTGGGCTGGCTCAGCCGGCCTTCCTTCACCTGGTGCGACCAGAACTGGCGCGAGACCTCGAACTGCTCGGCAATGCCCACCGCACGCTTGGTCTCGATGCTGCCGTCCGGCAGTTCCGGGGTGTAGTTCAGTTCGGCGAAGGCCGAATGCCCGGTGCCCGCATTGTTCCAGCCGTCGCTGCTTTCCAGCGCCACGCCGTTGAGGCGCTCGTAGACCTGGATGTTCCAGTCCGGCTGCAGTTCCTGCAGGAAAGTGGCAAGGGTGATGCTCATGATGCCGCCGCCGACCAGCACGACGTCGACCGGCTTGTCGTTTTCCGCCGCCGGGACCGAGCGCTGGTACAGGGGCCAGTACAGGAACACGGCCGCTGCCAGCAGCAACAGCACGAGCAGGCCGAGGACGACCTTGGCTAACTTTTTCATGGATATCTCTTAGGGGGAGATGGGAGGAGGATGACCACGCCCTGGGGAAGAAGCGTGAAGAAACAACCGTTTGGCGCATCCTGGGGGCAATTTTAGCCCGAAACGGTACGGATTTGGTGCAACGCAGCATCGCGTGGCGCGGGCAGGGCGCTCAATCCGCCGACAGGCTGAAATATTCGGCCAGGAAGTACCCGCACTGGTAGAGCAACGCTGCCGTCGCCAGGCCCACGTGCACCCGACGACTGCGGCTGATCATCCCCAATGCCGCCACCGCCAGCATCGCCGCCGTATGGATCGGGTAGGCCTCCCCCAGCATTACCCAGCGGCTGTGGCCCTTGATCGCGGTGTCGCCGAGGTCCAGCAGGGTGACCAGCGCCAGCATCCCGAAGAACCCACCGCGGCGCTGCAGCAGGTAGTGCTCGTAGCTGTCGTAGTCGCGCAGGTCGTCCGGAAACAGCAGCACGCACAGCAGGTACCAGCTGGCGCAATAAGCCAGTACGAACAGGTACAGCCCGAAGGTCCAGCGGTGCACCTGGATCAGCCGGAACTCCCACCACCAGAAGGTCACTACCGAGATCAGCGCCCACAGCACCCAGGCGATATGCAGCCACGAGCAGCCCCGGCGTGCGGGGTTCTCGATGATCTGCGCCAGCCCGCGCAGCAGGGTGGTGATGCTCAGCCCCAGGATGATGCTCAACACCACCCGGATGTGCAGGTAGACCGGATCGCTGTCCATGCCGCGGATGCTGCGCGGGGGGAGGTCAGCGCGCCGTGTACGTCGCGGAATGGCCGCCCGACCAACGGTCGGGCGCTACCGTGAACGCCATCTGGTAGGTTCCGACCGTTGGTCGGCACGAAGGTCAGCGCTTCTTCCGCACCAACCCGTTCGACGCGCCCAGCACCGCCCGGGTCAGCAGCGCCATGGTCTTTACGTCGCCCTTCCAGTGCTGCCAGTACAGCGGCACGTCCTCCCACGCGCGCTGCTTCATCAGCACCAGCCGGCCGGCCTCCAGGTGCCGCTTCACCAGCGGCAGGGGATTCATGGTCCAGCCCAGTCCCCCCAGGTTTGCCTGCACGAACGCACGCGTCGACGGGATCCACCAGGTGGGCGCCGTCATCGGCAGCTCTTCTCCGGCAAGGCGTCGGGCGAAGCGCGCCTGCATGTCGTCCTTGCGGTTGAACACCAGCACCGGGGCCTGGGCCAGTGACTGCGCGTTCACCCCCTTGGCGAAGTACTTCTCGTGGAAGGCCGGCGTGCAGGTTGCTGCATAGCGGATGCTGCCCAGCGGATGGATCTGGCAGCCCTGCACCGGCTCGTCCAGGGTGGTCACCGCGCCCAGTACCGCGCCCTGGCGCAGCAGCGCGACGGTGTGGTCCTGATCCTCCAGGCGCAGGTCCAGGGTGGTGCCGGTCTGTTCGGCAAAGCGCAGGGCAGCCTCGGTGAACCAGGTTTCCAGACTGTCGTGATTGACCGCTACCGGGATGCTGGCCTGCGGCAGGTCCTCGTCGGCAATGCCCATCCGGTGCAGGGCGTCGTGCTCCAGCAGGGCGGTCTGCTCGGCCAGCTGCACCAGCACCTGGCCTTCTTCGGTGGCCACGGCGGGGGACGAGCGTTTGACCAGCAGTCTGCCCACCCGGTCCTCCAGCGCCTTGACCCGCTGCGAAATGGCCGACGCGGTGACATTGAGCGACTGCGCGGCGCGCTCGAAACTGCCTTCGCGGACAACGGCGGCAAGCGCTCTGAGCTGGGCATGGTCGATTCGCATCGTCTTAAGTTCCGCTAAAGATGGTTTAGCAAGTTTAGCTCTACTTTTTCATGTTGCGGCGCGACAATACGCGCCATCCGGTGCTGTACGCCTTGGCGAGGCACCGCCCCCACAGCAAGACAGGCGGTATTTCCATGTTCTCCTTCATCTCCGGCGGCCCCGGTCTGGCCGCGTGGTTCAGTGGCGCAGCCGCAGGCATCGGCCTGTTCGCGGTGGTGGGCGCACAGAGCGCCTTCATCCTGCGCCAGGGCATCCTGCGCAAGCACATCGTGCCGGTGGTGGCGACCTGTGCGGCGATCGATGCGATCTTCATCTTCGCCAGCGTGGCCGGCCTGAACACCCTGACCCGTGCCCTGCCGTGGCTGACCACCGTGGTGCTGTGGGGCGGCGTGACCTTTCTGGCGTGGTACGCCTGGCAGTCGGCACGTCGCGCGCTGGCCGGCACCGGTGGCCTGCAGATGGACGACAGCGACAATACGTCGCGCCGCGCGGTGCTGACCGCTGCGGTAGGCTTCTCGCTGATCAACCCGCACTTCTGGCTGGACATGATGGTGATCGGCTCGATTGCCGACAACTTCGGCAACGAGCGCATGGCCTTCGCAGCCGGTGTGGTCACCGCCAGCTGCCTGTGGCTGACCGCCCAGGGCCTGGGCGCACGCCTGCTGGCCCCGCTGTTCACCAAGCCCAAGACCTGGCGCATCCTCGACGGCACCATTGCGGTGATCCTGTCGGTGCTGGCGCTCAGCCTCGCGTTCCGCGGCGTGCACTGATACCTCTCTCCATCAGGGCAGGCCACAAATGGCACCGCGCAAGCGGTGCCATTTTTCTTTTGTGCGGTCCGGTGTGGGTCTAGAATCGCCGTTCCGGACATGGGGTCCGGTCCCGGGGGGGAATGGATGCGCAAGATGATGATCGCCGTGCTGCTGGGCACGGTGTGCGGTTGGCTGCCGGCGGGGGCCGGAGCAGTGGACCTGGAGCGTTTCCTGCGCGAGGAAAGCTTCAACGAAATGAAGTTGTCGCCAACCGGCGAATATCTGGCCGCGACCGTGCCGATGGAGGACTCCACCGCGGTGGCGATCCTGCGCCGCAGTGACATGCAGCTGGTCGGGGCGTTCCGGCCGCAGAAGCACAATCACGCCGATACCTTTGAATGGGTCAGCGACCAGCGTCTGGTGATCGGGCTGGCGAAGAAGTTCGGTCGACTCGATGAGCCGCAGGCGACGGGTGAGCTGTACGGCATCAATGCCGATGGCAAGGACGGCGAACTGCTGGTGGGCTACCGCAAGGGCAGCATGGCGGCGGGCAACCACGCCGAAGCACGGCTGGCCTGGGGCATTGCGGCTGAGCTGATGGAAGCCGCCCCGGCCGGTGACGGCAGCGCGCTGATCGAGGTCAGCCTGTTCTCCGAGAAGGCGTCTTCCCAGGTCGAGCGGATGGACGTGGCCACCGGCAAGCGCACCCTGGTGATTCGTTCACCGGTGCCGCGCGCGACCTTCCGTACCGATGCCCAGGGCGAGGTCCGGTTTGCCACCGGTTTCGCCGATGACCGGGTCAGCCGTCTGTACTACCGCGACCCGGGCGCGGAATGGCGGCCTGTGCACGAGACTTCCCGCACCGGTCGGGCACAGGTGCCGGTCGGTTTCGGTGCAGATGGCCAGCCCTACCTGCTGGTGGAGCAGGCCGAGGGGCCTGACGCCATCGTGGCCTGGGACGCGAAGACCGATGCGCACAGAACCGTGCTGCGCGATGCAGTGGTGGATCCGGGCCGGATCATCTACCAGCCGGGTACCCGTACGCCGGTCGGGGCGCTGTTCTTCGGCGATACCCCGCATACCCGCTTTTTCGACGAAGGGTCCAGTACGGCGCGGTTGTACCGCAGCCTTGAGGCGGCGTTGAAGTCGCCGCTGTTCATCACCTCCAGCACCCGCGATGGCCAACTGGTGCTGGTGCGGACCTGGTCCGGGCAGAATCCGGGCGACTTCTATCTGTACGACACGGTCAAAAAGCATGCCTCCCTGCTGACCAGTCGCAGCCACTGGATCGACGCAGAGACCACCGCGCGGGTGCAACCGGTGTCGCTGAAGGCCCGCGATGGTCTGGCATTGCATGGGTTCCTGACCGTGCCGCATGGCAAGGAAGCGAAGGGCCTGCCGCTGGTGGTGCTGCCGCATGGCGGACCGTTCGGGGTGTTCGACGACGGCGGTTACGAGCGCGAAACGCAGATGCTGGCCGACGCTGGCTATGCGGTGCTGCAGATCAACTTCCGCGGCTCGTCCAACTATGGCTTCGCGCACACCGTGGCAGGTAAGCAGCAGTGGGGCGGCACCATGCAGGATGACGTCAGCGACGCCACCCGCTGGGCCATTACGCAGGGCATTGCCGACCCCGCCCGCATCTGTCTGTACGGGGCCAGCTATGGCGCGTATGCCGCCATGATGGGGCCGATCCGTGAGCCCGGTCTGTACCAGTGTGCGGCCGGCTACTTCGGCGTGTATGACCCGGCATTGATGTACGCACGCGGCGATACCGGCGACAGCAAGACCGGTCGTGTGTATCTGCGCGAATGGGTGGGCGAGCAGAAGGACCTCGGGACCCGCTCGGCCATCGCGCGGGCAGCCGAGATCAAGGTGCCGGTGTTCCTGGCCGCCGGCGGCGAGGACGAACGCGCCCCGATCACCCACACCCGGCGGCTGGAGGCGGCACTGAAAAAGTCGGGTACGCCGGTGGAAGCGCTGTACTACAAGACAGAGGGACACGGCTTCTACACGCCGGAGCACCGGCGCGAGTACTACGCCCGCCTGCTGGCGTTCCTGGCGCAGACGCTGGGTGGGAAAACCGCCACGCCCGCCGGCACCACCGCCTCGCCATAACCGACACGCGCACTGGCTCCGGTCGTGCGCATCTGCCTAGAATCGAACATTCCGGACAAGGTGTCCGGCTCAACAGGGGGAAGGATGCGTTACTCGAGCTTGGCGGCATGGGCCGCCGCGGCGCTGCTGTGTCTGCCGGTGGCCTCGGCGATGGCGGTGGACCTGGAGCAGTACCTCAAGCGCGACACGTTCACCGATATCAAGCTTTCGCCCGGCGGCGACTACTACGCCGCCACGGTGCCGATGGAAGACCGCACTGCGCTGGCCATTCTCAGTCGCAGCACCGGCAAGGTGATGGGCTCGTTCGTGCCGCCGCGCAACAACTACGCCATCGATTTCGAATGGGCGAACAACGAGCGTGTGCTGATCGGGCTGGCGGAAAAGTTCGGTTCCCTGGACCAGCCACGCCTGACCGGCGAGCTGTACGCCATGAATGCCAATGGTGGGCGCGGCGAACTGCTGGTCGGCTACCGGGTGGAAGGCAAGGGTCCGGGTTCCCGCATCCAGCCCAAGAAAGTCGAAGCCGTTGCGGCATTCCTGATTGACAGCGTGCCGCAGGACGATCGCAATGTGCTGGTCTCCATCCGGCCGTTCAGCGAAGATCCGTTCACCCGCGTCGACCGACTGGAAATCAACAGTGGCCGGCGCGTGACCGTAGCGCGCTCGCCGGTGCGCAATGGGCACTTCGTCAGCGATGCGCAGGGCCAGATACGGTTCGCGCAAGGCTCCGGCGCGGACAACAACAACAAGCTCTACTATCGCGAGTCGAGCGCCAGCAACTGGCTGCTGATCAACGACGAAGGGGCCAACAAGCGCATCGAGCAGGCGCTGGGTTTTTCTGAAGACGGCAAGCTGGCCTACCTCCGGGTGGAGCAGGCTGATGGACCCGATGCCATCGTCAGCTGGGATCCGGCGACCGACAAACGTACGCTGGTGCTACGCGATCCCGTGGTCGACCCGGACCGGCTGATCTATCGCCCGGGCAGCCGCATGCCGGTGGGTGCCCTGTACTTCGGTGACAAGCCTCGCACGCGCTTCTTTGATGAGCAGTCGCCGGACGCACGCCTGTACCGCAGCCTGGAAGCCGCCTTTGGTGGCGACGCTGTGTTCATCACCTCCAGCACCCGCGATGGCAAGCAGGTGCTGGTGGAGGCCTGGTCGGGACGCAACCCAGGCGACTTCTACATCTTCGACACCGTCGCCAAGAAGGCCGAGCACCTGATCAGCCGCAGCGCCTGGGTCGATCCAGAGAAAAGCGCCACGGTGCAGCCATTTGCTTTCAAGGCCCGTGACGGAATGGCCCTGCATGGCTACCTGACCACACCTGCCGGCAGCCGCGGCAAATTGCCGATGGTGGTGCTGCCGCATGGCGGTCCGTTTGGCGTGTTCGACTACGGAAACTACGATTCGGAGACGCAGATGTTGGCGGCAGCCGGCTATGCGGTGCTGCAGGTCAATTTTCGAGGTTCGGCCAACTTCGGTCGCAGCCATAAAGCGGCGGGTGCCAAGCAGTGGGGGCGCGCCATGCAGGATGACGTCACCGACGCCACGCGCTGGGCGATCGAGCAGGGCCACGCCGATGCGTCGCGCATCTGCATCTACGGGGCCAGTTACGGTGCGTATGCCGCCCTCATGGGCACAGCGCGCGAACCCGGGCTGTACAAGTGCGCAGCCGGCTATGTGGGCGTATACGACCTGCCGATGATGTTCAGCCGGGGTGACATCCAGAGCACCGGCTCGGGCGAAACCTATCTGAAGGAATGGCTGGGCAACCCGACGCAGCTGGGCGAGGTGTCACCCGTCAATCTGGCGGCCAACATCAAGGTGCCGGTGCTTCTGGCTGCTGGTGGTGAGGACGAGCGTGCTCCTGAGCATCACACCCGCCGCATGGAAGCCGCCCTGAAGAAGGCCGGCGTGCCGGTGGAGTCGCTGTATTACTCCACCGAAGGCCACGGCTTCTACACCGACCCGCATCGTCGCGAGTACTACAGCAAGCTGCTGGCGTTCCTGTCACGCAGCCTGGGTGGGCAGACTGCGGCCGCAGCCGCGCAGCCGTAATCGATGTTCACGGGGTGCGGCGTTACCGCACCCCGTGCATCATCCGGCGCAGCAGCGGCGCGCTGAGCAGCGCCACCACCGCACAGCCGAGCCCGATCCACATCAGCAGCCAGAACAGATGTTCATAGCTGGCGGCGGCGCTGGCGATGTTCAGCGTTTCCCCTTCCGGCACCTCAATCGCGGCCAGCTTGCCGAACAGCGCGGCCAGGGTTTCCGAGAACGCCGTGGCCAGGAACCAGGTGCCCATCATCAGGCTGACTACGCGCGGTGCGGCCAACTGGGTGACGGCCGACAGGCCGACCGGCGACAGGCACATCTCGCCGATTTCCAGCACCAGGTAAGCGAGCACAAGCCACCACACGCTGGCCATCTGACCGGTCGCGCCAACCTGCTGGGCCGCCAGTGCCAGCGGAATGAACGACAGCGCGGCGAACACCAGGCCGTAGGCCGACTTCAACGGCTTGGAGGGATCCAGGCGGCGCCGGTCCAGCCACGCCCACAGGGCGGCGAACAGCGGAGCCAGCACCACCAGGAACAGGCCGCCCAGGTAGGTCAGCGAGCCGGCGGTCTGCGGAATCACCAGGCAGTCGCGGATCAGCATCACCAGCATCAGCGCGACGATGGCGATGAACACCGTGCGCGGAGCGGATGAGCCCGGATTACGCTCCGACAGGCGGGCGGCCACCACGAAGCCCAGCGGTGCCAACAGCAGCGAAGCGATCGACCACGGCAACGGGGTGCCGCCCTGGATAACCAGCGCGGGCACCAGGTCTTTGGTCAGCATGCGGTCGGTGAAGGTCACCCAGGAGCCATAGGTCTGCTCGTACAGGGTGAAGAACACCAGCGCCATGAAGATCAGCGCCATCAGCGCGATCATCTGCTGGCGCTGCACCGGCGTGCAGCGGGTGCCGGTGAACCAGGCAAACCACAGCAGCACCGCGCCCAGCACCACGATCATCAGCATCAATGCCAGGCTGATTTCACCGCCCAATGCGAATGCACCATTGGCTGCGGCCCACATCAACGCCGCGACCGGCACCACGCCCAGCACGGCGGCGGCATAGATCAGCCATTCGCGGGGCAGTCCGAACAGGCGCTGGCGCAACCCGACCGGGTCGCTGGGTTCGGCATGGCCGTGCAGGTATTTCTGGCCCCACAGGAACATCACCAGCCCCACCACCATGCCGATGCCGGCCGCGCCGAAGCCGTACTTCCAGCCGTAGGCCTCGCCCAGGAAGCCGCAGACCAGCGAGGCGAACAGCGCACCGAGGTTGATGCCGGCATAGAACAGCGAGAAACCCGAGTCGCGGCGCGGGTCGTTTTCCGGATACAGCTTGCCGACGATGGTGGAGATGTTGGGCTTGAGGAAGCCCACGCCCATGATGATCAGCGCCAGCGACAGGTAGGTCACGCCCAGCGCGGTGGTGTCGCGGACGACTTCGCCATTGACCCGGGTCGCCGCATGGCCTTCAAACGCCATGCCCAGGTGCCCCAGCACCAGCAGCACGCCGCCGAACACCACGGCCTTGCGCATGCCCAGCCAGCGGTCGGCCAGCAACCCGCCGAACACCGGAATGCAGTACACCAGCCCGCCGTAGGCCCCCAGCAGGTCCAGCCCGGCCTTGTCGCCGAACAGGTGGTACTTGGTCAGATACAACAGCAGCAGCGCCTTCATTCCGTAGAACGAGAAGCGCTCCCACATCTCGGTGAAGAAGCAGATGTAGACGCCCTTGGGATGGCCGAGGAAGTCGTCGGAGGCGGGCAGGGCAGTGGTGGTCATCGGGCCAGGAGCGACACAAACAGCCCGCGATTATCACCCCAACGGCCGGATCACAGATAGCGCAACCACACCAGGTCTTTCCTGCGCGCCTTCAACCGCGCAAATGCCCGCGTCGGCCAATACAACGCCACCGCCAGCACCGCGGTGATCGCCCACAACTGCCACACCTGATCCACCCCGAAATACGTCCCGTGGTTCGTTCCCCACACCGCCACGGCCCCCAGGTACAGCAGCTTCAGCACATACAGATGCACCAGATAGAAGAACATCGGGGCCGCCCCGATATCAGCCAGCGGAGCCAGCCGCCGGGCCACGGCCGGCTGCTCGTACAGCCGCAGCAGCAACAGGCCGACCCCCAGGGTCAGCAGCAGGAACAGCAGCGACGGCGGGTACTTGGTGACGTTGAAGACGCTCATCACGGTCACGCCCATCTCGGCAAAGCCCTGCCAGGGACTGTCGCCGTAGACATTCAGCGCGCGCAGCAGCGCGAAGCCCAGCAGCGCGCCGCCACCGGCCCACAGCAGTCGGCGCTGGCGCACCCATGCGTCGCCGCCGCGCATGAACCACGGTCCGATCACATAGCCCAGCGCGATCACGCCGAACCACGGCAGCACCGGGTAAGACGTGCGCAGGCGCAGCGCCTCGCCGACCTCGATCCAGTCGCGCTGGTGCAGCACTTTCCACAGCACCGCCCAGGCTCCATTGCCGTCGATGTGGACGCCATCGAGCAGGTTATGGCCAGCGATCAGCCCGATCGCAACGACCGCCAGCGCTGCACGCGGCAGCCACAGCAGGCCGGCCAGCACCACCATGCTCAGCCCGATGGCCCAGATCACCTGCAGGTAGATCACGCTGGGCGGAAACTGGCCGGTCCAGGCGAAGTTGACCACCACCAGTTCCAGCGCGATCAGAAACAGGCCGCGCTTGAGCAGGAACGCTGACGCCGCGCGGTGGGGATCGCCCTGGCCACTGCCGTACAGCCAGGCCGAGAGGCCGGTCAGCAGCACGAACACCGGGGCGCACAGATGCGCCAGCAGGCGGCTGGCGAACAACGCCGGTTCCACCGTGTCCACCGGCATCGGGTCGGGCACCTGGTGGTGCAGGTAGAAGGTTTCGCGCACATGGTCCAGCAGCATCAGCACGATCACCGTGCCGCGCAGCTGGTCGATGGAGGTCAGGCGGGGGGCGGGAGACAAGGTGCGACCCGGGGTGGGCGCGATAGGATATAACATCACGCGATTATCCGTGTCAGCCTGACGGCTGACACTGGACTTGCCAGGACATGAAGGCTAGCGTGGGCCAGCTTTTTTCCCTGCAGGGGTTTACATGAATCACGACGCTGCGCCCAAGCAGCTCACGTTCCGTGCGGTGGTGCTTGCCATCGTGCTGGCCGTGGTGCTGTCGGCTGCCAACGCCTACCTCGGTCTGTTCGCGGGCCTGACCATCGCCACCGCCATTCCTGCGGCCGTCATCTCAATGGGCGTGCTGCGCCTGCTCGGCGGCGGCTCGATCCTGGAAAACAACATCGTCCAGACCGGTGCCTCGGCCGGTTCGTCGATTGCCGCTGGCGTCATCTTCACCATCCCCGCGCTGGTGATCATGGGCTACTGGCCGGACTTCAAGTACTGGTGGGTGCTGGGCATTGCCGGCCTGGGTGGCCTGCTGGGCGTGCTGTTCTCGGTGCCGCTGCGTCGTTCGATGATCGTGGAAGACCCGCTTCCGTTCCCGGAAGGCAAGGCCGCCGCCGAAGTGCTCAAGGCCGGTGAGAACCCGGGCCCGGGCCTGAAGATCCTGGGTCTCTCGGCCGTCATCGGTGCCGTGGTCAAGGTCGCCGCCGCCAGCGGCATGCGCCTGATTCCGGATGCCTGGGCCACCTCGGCGTACGTCGGCAGCTCGAAGATCACCGCCTTCATCGGCACCAACCTGTCACCGGCCCTACTGGGCGTGGGTTACATCGTCGGCCTGAACGTCGGCATCGTGGTGGTGTCCGGTTCGATCCTGACCTGGCACATTGCCATTCCGCTGTACCAGGCGTTCTTCCTCAATTCCGATCCGGCCCTGGCCGCGTCGATTGCCACGGCTTCGTCCACCGATGCCGCGTTCGCACTGTGGAGCGCAAAGATGCGCTACCTGGGCGTGGGCGCGATGCTGATCGGCGGTATCTGGACACTGATTTCGCTGCGTAAATCGCTGCTCAGCGGCGTCAAGAGCGGCTTCGCCGCCGCGCGCAAGAGTGGTGGCCCGGTGCTGGCACACACCGAACGCGACCTGCCGATGAAGTGGATGCTGGTGGCGCTGGTTGCCTTCGTGCTTCCGCTGCTGGCCCTGTACCAGGCCATCGTCGGCCAGTGGCACGTTTCGATCCCGATGACCATCATCATGATCGTGGCCGGCTTCCTGTTCGTGTCGGTGTCGGCCTACCTGGCGGGCCTGATCGGCTCGTCCAACAACCCGGTGTCGGGCATCACCATCTCCACCATCCTGTTCGCTTCGGCGGTGCTGGTGGTGCTGCTGGGGGCCGATGGCCTGAAGCCGGTCGGCACCGGTGGTGCGCCGCTGGGCGCGGTGGCCGCGATCATGATCGGTGCCGTGGTCTGCTGCGCCGCCGCGGTGGGCGGTGACAACCTTCAGGACCTCAAGGCTGGCTACATCGTCGGTGCCACCCCGTGGAAGCAGCAGTTGATGCTGGGCATCGGCGCGTTCTCGTGCGCGCTGATCATGGCCCCGGTGCTGAACCTTCTGGCCACCGCCTACGGCATTGGTGCGCCTACCCCGGAACACCCCAATGCGCTGGCCGCGCCGCAGGCCAACCTGATGGCCTCAGTGGCCCGTGGCCTGTTCGGCGGCAAACTGCCGTGGGACTTCATCGCCATCGGTGCGGTGATCGGTGCGGTCATCATTGCCTTCGACAGCTGGCTCAAGGCCCGTGGCTCGCGCTTCCGCGTGCCGGTGCTGGCCGCGGCCATTGGTATCTACCTGCCGCTGGAACTGATGGTGCCGATCTTCCTCGGCGGCCTGATCTCCTACCTGGTGGAGCGCTTCCACAAGGTGCGCGCTGACGACGAGGAAGGCCGCGACCGCGTGCACAAGCCGGGCGTGCTGTTTGCCGCCGGCCTGATCACCGGTGAAGCGTTGATGGGCATCGCGATTGCGATTCCGATCGTCTGGAGCGGCCGCGCTGATGTGCTGGCGGTGCCGTTCAGCCTGCCGGCCGCGCAGTGGATCGGGTTGGCGGTGCTGTTCCTGGTGGGGTGGTTGATCTACCGCACGGGTAAGCGCGCGACCAACGTCTGATTCCAGAACCGGATGAGACCAGCAAACCCCGCCCCGGCGGGGTTTGCCATTTCAGGGCACATGACGTGTGGCCTTTGCTTCACAGGGATGACAGGCCCTACCATCGGCGTTTTGCCGTTGTGCGGAGAACCCGATGAAGCTTCGTTACGCCCTGCTGCCGTTGAGCCTGTTGACCGCGTTGCCGGTCGCGGCCGCCACCCGTGGCCTGGATGTGCGCGACATGGTTGCCCTGGACCGCGTGTCCGCCCCGCTGCTGACCGCCGATGGCGGCAACGTGGTGTTTGCCAAGCGCGTGATGGGCGCGGACAGCAAGGCCAGCACCGGCTTGTTCATCCGCAACCTGCGCACCCGCGATGCCGCCCCGCCGAAGGCCCTGACCCCGGCCGGCTGGAACGTCAATTCCGCCGCGCTGTCGGCCGATGGCCAGAGCGTGTACTTCCTCAGCGCCAGGAACGGCAGCCAGCAGCTGTATGTGATGCCGCTGGGCGGCGGTACCCCGCGCCAGCTGACCGACTTCCCGGTGGACGTGGACAGCTACCAGCTGTCGCCGAATGGCGACCGCGTGGCGTTCAGCGCCGGCGTGTTCCAGGACTGCGGTTCGGACCTGGCCTGCACCGAGAAGAAGCTGGCCGCGCACAAGGCGCGTAAGAACACCGGTGAGGTGTTCGACAGCATGTTCGTGCGCCATTGGGACACCTGGAATGATGGCCGCCGCAACACCCTGTTCGTGGCTCCGCTGCCCACCGGCAAGGGCGCTGCGGTCAAGGGCGCATCCGCGATCAGCGCCACTCTGGCCGGCGATGCACCGTCCAAGCCGTTCGGCGGCAACGACGACTACACCTGGGCACCGGACGGCAAGAGCCTGGTCGCCAGCATCCGCGTGCAGGGCCCGAAGGAACCCTGGTCGACCAACTTCGACCTGTACCGCCTTGATGCGGAAGGCAAGCAGGCACCGGTCAACCTGACCGCCGCCAACCCGGCCTGGGATGCCGGCCCGGTGTTCAGCGCCGACGGCAACACCCTGTACTACCGTGCGATGAAGCGCCCGGGCTTCGAGGCCGACCGCTTCGGCGTCATCGCCCTGGACCTGGCCTCGGGCAAGACCCGTGAGATCGCCCCGCAGTGGGATCGCTCGGCGGGCGAGATCGTGCTGTCCGCCGACGGCAACAGCTTCTACACCGCAGCCGATGACCTGGGCGAACACCGCCTGTTCAACATCGACATCGCCACCGGCAAGGCCACCGTCGTCGCCGAAGGCGGCAGCATTGGCTCGCCCGTGATCGCCGGCAACACCCTGGCCTACACGAAGAACAGCCTGAAGAGCGGTGACCAGATCGTGGTTGCCCAGGCCGACGGCAGCACCCCGCGCGAGATCACTCCCAGCGCCAGCCAGATGCTGCCGGACGTGGCCTTTGGCGATTACGAGCAGTTCCAGTTCAAGGGCTGGAACAATGAAACCGTGCACGGTTACGTGGTGAAGCCGTACAACTACCAGGAAGGCAAGACCTATCCGGTGGCGTTCCTGATCCACGGCGGCCCGCAGGGCAGCTTCGGCAATGGCTGGAGCTATCGCTGGAACCCGCAGACCTATGCGGGCCAGGGCTACGCCGTGGTGATGATCGACTTCCATGGCTCCACCGGTTACGGCCAGGCCTTCACCGACGCGATCAGCCAGCACTGGGGTGACCGTCCGCTCGAAGACCTGCAGAAGGGCTGGGCCGCCGCGCAGAAGCAGTACCCGTTCCTCAACGGTGACAAGGCCTGTGCGCTGGGTGCCAGCTACGGCGGCTTCATGGTCAACTGGATCGCCGGCAACTGGAACGAGCCGTGGAAGTGCCTGGTCAATCATGACGGTGTGTTCGACCAGCGCATGATGGGCTACGCCACCGAAGAACTGTGGTTCACCGAGTGGGAGCAGGGCGGCACGCCGTATGAAAAGGCCGCCAATTACGAGAAGTTCAACCCGGTGAACCATGTCGCCAACTGGAAGAAGCCGATCCTGATCGTGCACGGCCAGCTCGACTTCCGCATTCCGGTCGAGCAGGGCCTGGCCGCGTTCACCGCGGCGCAGCGCCAGGGTATCGAGTCGAAGTTCCTGTACTTCCCGGACGAGAACCACTGGGTGCTGAAGCCGCAGAACAGCGTGCAGTGGCATGACACGGTGAACGGCTGGTTGAAGCAGCACATCGGTCAGTGATTTGGAAAGCGCCGCCCAAGGGCGGCGCTTTTGTATTGGTATCGCGCAATCCATCCCGAGACGCACCCGCATGCCCCTGATCCAGAACGATATCGTCGTCTTCGGCCTGATCGCTGCAACACTAGGCCTCGTGTTCTGGAGCGCCGCGCGGCCGGCCGGTTTATGGAAGCGCTTCTACACCTTTGTGCCGGCGTTATTGCTCTGCTACCTGTTACCGGGCATCTACAACACCGTCGGCCTGATCGACGGCAACAACACCAAACTCTACAACCCGGTCGCGCGTGACATCCTGCTGCCGGCGGCGCTGGTGCTGCTGACGCTGGCGGTGGACATCAAGGGCATCCTGAAGCTTGGCCCCAAACTGATCGTGATGTACCTGGGGGCCTCGATCAGCATCATGATCGGTGCCGTGGTCGCCTTTGTGGTGATGCGCTGGATCCATCCGGTCACCGTCGCCGGCGATACCTGGGCGGGCATGGCCGCGCTGGCCGGCAGCTGGATCGGGGGCGGGGCCAACATGCTGGCAATGCGTGAAGTGTTCGACGTCAACGCCACCACCTTCGGCCAGTTCGCGGTGATCGACGTCGGCGTCGGTTACGTCTGGATGGCGGTGCTGATCTTCCTGGCCGGGCGCGCGCCGCAGATTGATGCGATCACCCGCGCCGATACTTCCGGCATCGATCAGCTCAAGCAACGCATCGAGAAATTCCAGGCCGAACACGAGCGTGTTGCGAGTCTCACCGACCTGATGCTGATCGTCGCGGTGGCATTTGGCACCGTGGGTCTGTCACATGCGATTGCCGGTCCGGTCTCGGCGTGGTTCAAGGGGCACGTGGCGTGGGCGTCGCAGTTCAGCCTGGATGCGCCGTTCGTGTGGGTGGTGGTGATCTCCACCACCTGCGGGCTGGCACTCAGCTTCACCCGTGCGCGCACGCTGGAAGGCGCGGGGGCCTCGAAGCTCGGTTCGCTGCTGCTGTACTTCCTGATCGCCTGCATTGGCATGCAGATGGATTTGATGGCGCTGTTGCAGCGGCCGTGGCTGTTCGCGCTGGGCCTGATCTGGATCCTGGTGCACATCGCACTGCTGCTTGCGTTGGCCCTGGCCCTGCGCGTGCCGTTCTTCTATTTCACCATCGGATCGCAGTCGAACATCGGTGGACCGGCGTCGGCCCCGGTGGTGGCGGCTGCCTTCCACCCGTCGCTGGCCCCGGTGGGGGTGTTGCTGGGTACGATGGGGTACGCGACCGGCACGTACCTGGCGTACATCGTGGGCATTACGTTGCGCGCATTGGCCGGCGCATAGCACCCGGTGGCACCCGCAACGAACGGCACCGCCGTGAGTAACGTCGCGTCGCGACGGCCCCGCAGGGGTGGCCGGCATCGCCGGCCATACCGTTGGTCGGGTGACGTCGCATCGCGACGCGCTTTACGCGGGCAACAACCCGCGTTCGATCAACCACGCCTTTGCATCCTCCGCATCCTGTTCAAACCACGCCCGCGTCGACCCCAACCGATACGTGTACCCCCACGCATCCATGTCGGCCATCAACTGTTCGCTGCCAACGCCGGGCAGCTGCCCGGCCAGCACGATCTGCAGATAGCACGTAGCGTCTTCTTCCGGCACCGAATCGGTGGCGTCGGTGTGCACGAGTGCACGCCGTTCTTGTGGCAGCACGATCAGGTGGCAGGCTTCGTGCAGCATCGAGTGCACTGGCGTGTCGTCGCGCACGTACACATCGCTGCCGATGATGCCGGCCTCCGGCTCACCCCAGTAGCTGCCTGGAATGGCCGCGCCGTCGTCCACGCGGTGCAGGCGCAGGTCATGCGCGGCCAGCAGGCGCGCCGCATCATCAAAACGGATCTCGCCCACGCGGGTGACGCAGGGTTCGGCTTCAGCAGCGGCGGTCGTCATGGGGCGTGATTCAATCGCCCCTCTCCGCAGGGAGAGGGGCAGGGCAGGTTACGACTGCGGGCCGTCGGGCAGGGCCACGGAGATGTCGAGCACGTCGTGCTCGCCGTCCTTGACCAGGTCGACCTTCACCGCGTCGGCGTCGATGTTGACGTACTTCTTGATCACTTCCAGCAGCTCGCGCTGCAGCAGCGGCAGGTAGTCCGGGCCGCCACGGTGGCTGCGTTCCTGCGCGATGATGATCTGCAGGCGGTTCTTGGCCGTTTCGGCAGTGGTCTTCTTCGTCTTGAGGAAATCGAACAGGCCCATGCTTATCCTCCGAACAGCTTGCTGAAGAAGCCCTTCTTGTCCACGGTGGTGAAGCGCATCGGGCGCTCTTCACCCAGAATACGGGCAACGGCGTCGCCGTAGGCCTGGCCGGCCAGCGACTGCGGGTCCAGGATCACCGGCTCGCCCTTGTTGGATGCGTTGAGCACGTCGCCGGACTCCGGAATCACGCCAATGGCCTTCAGCCCCAGCACTTCTTCCACGTCGGTGATGCTGAGCATCTCGCCGGTTTCCACACGGGCCGGACTGTAGCGGGTCAGCAGCAGGAAGGCCGGCACGTTCTGGCCGCCTTCGGCCTTGTGGGTCTTGGAATCCAGCAGGCCGATGATGCGGTCGGAGTCGCGTACCGACGACACTTCCGGGTTCACCACGACCACGGCGCGGTCGGCGAAATACATCGCCAGGAACGCACCCTTCTCGATGCCCGCCGGGGAGTCGCAGATGATGTAGTCGAAGCCGTCGGCGGCCAGGTCCTTCAGCACCTTGCCCACGCCTTCCTGGGTCAGCGCGTCCTTGTCGCGGGTCTGCGAGGCAGCCAGCACGTACAGGTTGTCAAAGCGCTTGTCCTTGATCAGGGCCTGCTTGAGGGTCGCTTCGCCATGCACGACGTTGACGAAGTCGTACACCACGCGGCGCTCGCAGCCCATGATCAGGTCCAGGTTGCGCAGGCCGACGTCGAAGTCGATCACCGCCACCTTCTTGCCCTTGGACGCCAGGCCGCAGGCAAGGCTTGCGCTGGTGGTGGTCTTGCCGACGCCGCCCTTGCCGGAGGTGACTACGATGATTTCAGCCAAAGCACTTCTCCTGATTCTTTATTATTTGAGTGGCTGGATCAGTCCAGCGCAGCAATTTTGATCTGGTCGTTTTCCAGCCACACCTGGACGGCTTTGCCGCGCAGGTTGTCCGGGACATCGTCCAGTACTTTGTAATGGCCAGCAATGGCGACCAGTTCAGCGTGGAAATCACGGCAGAAAATGCGCGCCGTGGTGTTGCCCTGGGCACCTGCCAGGGCACGGCCCCGCAGCGTACCGTAGATATGGATGCTGCCGTCGGCAATGACCTCGGCACCGGCACCGACCGTGGCCATCACGGTCAGGTCGCAGTTTTCCGCGTACAGCTGCTGACCGGAGCGCACATTGGTGGTCTGCATGCGACCCGGCTGCGGCACACTGGACGCTTCAGCCGGTGCGGCGGGCGCACGTGCAGGCCGCGCCGGCTCAGCCGCCGGGGCAGGGGACGGCGCACGCGCTGCAGCCGGTTCGGCTTCGGCGCGCTCGTACTGGGCGCGGAACTTGGCCAGCAGCGGCAGGCCCAGCTGTTGCGAAAGCAGGTCGGTTTCGGTGCTGCCATAGGCCAGCGCCACCGGCAGCACGCCGGCGCTGCGCAGGCCGTCCAGCAGCGCCTGCGCGGTCGCTACGTCGGGCATGCGGCTGAGGCCGCCGAAATCCAGAATCACCGCAGCGCGCCCGAACAGCTTCGGCGCGCGCGCCACGCGTTCGTGCATTTCGCGGGTCAGTCGTTCCACATCCAGGGTGCGGATGCGCAGGTTGGCGATACCCACCTGGCCGATCTTCAGCTCACCGGCCTGTTCAAAATCCATGTTCGCCGCCACTTCAGGTCCCCGTCGGTCGTTGCGCGCCCAGCGGCAACCGGCGCTGGCCCACCCAGGGCACGTCCGGCAGCGTGTCGCCGTAGGTGTCGTGCACCCATTGGTAGCTGCACAGGTCCTTCAGCAGCATGCTGGCCCGCACATCCACGTGCGGCATGGTGTTCTGCCCGACCTCGCGGAAGCCGAAGCTGCCGTGGAAGAGCAGGGCAGCGTCGGCGCCGTGGTCAAGGAACACCTCGCAGGTCAGCTGCGGGTAGCGCAGCTCGGCGTAGCTCTGGGCGTCGGCGTAGAACGCGCGGCCCACACCGCCGCCGCGACGGCGACTGGCCACCACGATGCGGTCGATGTAGAAGAATTTGCTGTCCAGGTGCTGCTTGAACCAGGCGAAGTTGCTGCTGTCGTGCTGGCTCTCGCTGCCAAAACCGATCAGGAAACCGGCCAGGTTGCCATCGCGTTCGGCAACCCGGAAATATTCGGCTGTTTCAAAGAACAGGCGCAGGCGGGCCGCATCGAGCGGCAGGATGGCCAGACCGGCGTTGTTGTTCAGGGCCAGGACGGAATCGAGCTCGTGCTCGCGCACGTCGCGGATGACAATCGACATTGTGACTCCGTGGGGTAACGCGGATGGTTCCCAAAGGAACCCTGCACCGGATTATTACATGGCCGGCCGGTCGGGTCACAGGCAAGGCATGACTTCTGCCCGGGTGCAGGGGCACAGGTTCAGCCTAAGATGCAGCCATGTTGGGATACCTCAGCCAAACCCGAGTTCTGCGACTGGCCGGCCTGTTCACCTGGGTCATGCTGGGTCTGCCGCTGGTCTATTCCCAGTACGAGGCGCTGCTGCGCCACGGCGGCGGGGTGGACCTGCCGGCCCTGCTGCTGTTCGTGGCGTATCTGACCTTCGGCGGCGGCTACCTGTGGCTGACCCGGGGGCTGCGCAATGGCGGTCACTCGGCCTGGTACGACCGCGCCATCCTGGTGCTGCTGACCATCTGCGCCCTGGGCGTGAGCTTCCTCAGTGGTTCGGGGCTGGGTAGCATCCTGATGATGGTCGCGGCCGGGGTCATTCCCTGGATGCTGCCGGCACGGGTCGGGGTGATCTGGCTGCTGGTCAGCCAGCTGGCGGTGGCACCGGTCTACTACCTGTTCCTGCCGTTCTCCCTGTTTGAAGCGATCATGCAGTCGCTGCTGTATGGCGGCTTCTCGATGTTCATCTTCGTGACCAGCCTGGTCGCCCGCCAGCAGACCGATGCACGCGAGGAGCAGCGCCGGCTCAACACCGAGCTGCGCGCCACCCGCGTGCTGCTGGCCGAGAGCGCCCGGGTCAACGAGCGCACCCGCATCTCGCGCGAGCTGCACGACCTGCTGGGCCACCACTTGACCGCGCTGAGCCTGAATCTGGAAGTGGCCGGCCACATCACCGAAGGCCAGGCCCAGGAGCACGTCCACCAGGCGCATACCCTGGCCAAGCTGCTGCTGACTGATGTGCGCGAGGCCGTGAGCCAGCTGCGCGACAGCGGGGCCATTGACCTGGCCGCCGCGCTGCGCCCGCTGACCGAGCAGGTGCCCTCGCTGGACATCCACCTGGACATCGAAGAGCCCCTGAGCGTGGAAGATCCTGAACACGCCCATGTGCTGCTGCGCTGCACCCAGGAGATCATTACCAATGCCGTCCGCCATGCCGGGGCCCGCAATCTGTGGATCCAGGTCCGCTGCGAGGAGTCCGGGCAGGTGGTGGTGGAAGCGCATGACGATGGCGTCGGCGCTGACGGTATCGTGGTCGGCAACGGCCTGCGCGGCATGCGAGAACGCCTGCAGCAGTGCGGTGGCGAGCTGCAGATTGAAACCCGCCGGGGCCAGGGCTTCCGCCTGCGCGCCTCGGTCCCCGGCGTGCCGGTGCTGATGCTGGCACCCTTTGAAGGAGCGTTGTGATGATTCGCGTCTGCCTGGTCGATGACCAAACCCTGGTGCGGCAGGGAATCCGCTCGCTGCTGGCACTGGATGCCGGGATCGAGGTGGTGGCCGAAGCCGCCGACGGCCGCCAGGCGGTCGACGTGGTGCCGCAGGTGAAGCCGGACGTGGTGCTGATGGACATGCGCATGCCGGTGATGTCCGGGCTGGAGGCACTGCAGATGCTGTCCCGGCTCAACCAGCTGCCGCCGACCATCATCCTGACCACCTTTGACGACGATCAGCTGGTGCTTGCCGGGCTCAAGGCCGGGGCCAAGGGCTATCTGCTCAAGGATGTGACCCTGGAGCAGCTGGTCGGGGCCATCCGTACCGTGGCCGACGGTGGCTCGCTGGTGCAGCCGGCGGTGACCCAGCGCCTGCTTTCAGGGCTGGAGCACATGCACAACGAGTTCGTCAGCCTGGACCGCCCGGATCCGCTCACCGACCGTGAAACCGAGATCCTGCGGTTGATGGCCAGCGGTTTCTCCAACAAGGAAATCGCCAATTCGCTGGGCGTGGCCGAGGGCACCATCAAGAACCACGTGTCCAACATTCTGTCCAAGCTGGGTGTGCGCGACCGCACCCGGGCGGTGCTGAAGGCATTCGAACTCCAGCTTGTCTGAATCGGCCCGGCTCGTCACGGCACAGCCCTTGCAGGGCAAGGGCTTTGAAGGGCAGTTGGAATTCATTCAGGTGCGGGCGAGGGAAGAAATTCCCCGTCCCCCTACGTGCGGACGCGCGCGATGCGCTATCTTTCCGCTCCTTGTCTGTACAAAACCGCTGCCGGCATGGAAACCGGTGCGCCAATCCTGATCCATAACACCCGCGAAGCCTGCTAGGATTGGCGCTTCGCTTCAATCAACCCGGCCGTGGGATCGGCCCCGGAGACTCCTGAATGACCCGTATTATCGAGTTCCTGATCGCCTTGGGGATCGTGGCTGGCCTGTTCGTCATCATTGGCGTGGCGCTGCCGGGCGAACGCCATATTTCCGAAAGCATCGAGACCAACCGCAAGATGACGATCGTGTTCGACACGGTCAACAGCCTGCGCCGCTTCAAGGACTGGAACCCGCTCGTCCTGCGCGATCCCGCCGTTGAACTGAAGTACTCCGGCCCCGCCGCTGGCGTGGGTGCCCGTCTGGACTACGCCTCCAAGGAAGCGTCGCTCGGCCAGGGCAGCTGGGAAATCACCGAATCCGAAGCTGGCAAGCGCGTGGCCATCGCCATCGAAGATGTCAGCAAGGGTCACGACAAGAAGACCAGCTTCACCCTCGAGCCGACCGGCAAGGGTGGCCGCAACGTCAAGATCACCCAGGACTACAGCGTCAAGTACGGCTTCGACCTGTTCGGTCGTTACGCCGGCCTGTACGTCAGCCGTCACATCGGTGACGACCTGAAGCTGGGTCTGTCGCGCATGGCCAACATGCTGGCCACCGTGCCGAACATCGACTACCGCACCGCCGAAGCCCCGCTGACCGATCTGGCCATCGTGGACGTGGCGGCTGAAGACCTGCTGGTGGTGACCGCTGGTAACGTCGACCGCGGCCAGGAAACCATCACCAAGTCGATCAAGGACAACCAGGAGTGGATCAAGCGCGTGATGGAGGCCAACAACCTCGAAGCCGCCGGTCCGTTCCGCATCATCACCACCGACTTCGGCCAGGAAAAGTACGCCTTCGACATCGCCCAGCCGGTGAAGAAGAAGGGTACCGAAGGTGCTTCGGCTGAGCAGCTGACCGTCAAGATCGACGGCGGCGCACCGGTCAAGTACGTGCACGTGGCTCCGCACCGTTCCGCCCATGCTGCCTACACCGGCCACATGGCGGGTCTGGACATCGCCCGTAACGCCCTGCGTGCCTGGGCTGTCACCGGCGGCAACGAAGTCATCGACCGTCCGTACGAAAGCTGGAAGGATGGCGTGGACAAGTCGTTCACCGCGGACGGCACCTACGACATCTACTGGGCTGTTAAGTAACCCAGCGGTTGATGCGATGTAACGCATGACCTCAAAACGCGCCGCTCACTGCGGCGCGTTTTTTTTGGCAGAAGGAATTCCACATGCTCAATCTGGAACGACGTGCGCGCAAACCCTCGCTGCTGGCCTGCCTGGGCGGGCTGCTTGCGGCCACGGCGGTTGGCCTTTCCGCGTATGCCTCGCACGGCATCAGTGACGCGCTGGCGCAATCGCACGTGAGCACTGCGGCGCTGTATGCCTTCGGCCACGGCGTAGCACTGGCGGTGCTGGGTGCCAGCCAGCAGAACCGGGTAGGGCGCTTGGCGCTGTATGTGCTGTTGCTGGGCACGCTGCTGTTCTCGGGAAGTCTGGTCGGCGCCGCGCTTTGGCAGCTGCCGACGTCATTGGCTCCGGTCGGAGGCAGTGCGCTGATCCTCGGCTGGGTGGTGTACGGGCTCAATGCCCTGAGGCGCTGACCATGCCCCGCTTCCGCCGCGGCTTCGATGTGCAGCAGGCCCACGACTGGCTGGCTCGTCGGGATCGCCGCCTGGGCGCATGGATGAAGCGGCTGGGGCCGATCGAGGCACCGCCGGGCTGGGGGAAATCATTCGACCCGGTCGATGCGCTGGCCCGCGCGATCCTGTTCCAGCAACTGAGTGGCAAGGCTGCCTCCACCATTGTCGGCCGGGTCGAGACGGCCATCGGCAGCACGCGTCTGCATGCGGACACGCTCGGGCGGATAGACGATGCTGCGCTTCGTCTGTGTGGGGTATCCGGCAACAAAGCGCTGGCGCTGCGCGACCTGGCCCGGCGCGAGGCGGCCGGTGAGATTCCCGACCTGCGCCGGATGTCGGTGATGGAGCACGACGCGATCATCGAGGCGCTGGTGCCGATCCGTGGCATAGGCCGGTGGACCGTGGAAATGATGCTGATGTTCCGCCTGGGCCGGCCGGACATCCTGCCGATCGACGACCTCGGCGTGCGCAAGGGTGCGCAGCGGGTGGACAAGGCCGAGGTGATGCTTACCCCGAAGGCGCTGGCCGAACGAGGAGAGAAGTGGGGGCCTTATCGCACCTACGCCAGTTTGTATTTGTGGCGGATCGCGGATTTCAGCGAGGTGCCGAAGGCCGCGACCAACCGGTCGCAGGACTGACGCCGCGTAGGGACACGCCATGCGTGTCCGTCGAACGACCTGGCAATGCGATGACGCGCATGGCGCGTCACTACGCGTCCAGCTTCGGCGCGAACGCCGGGTCATCGCTCAGGCGGGCACGAGCTGGGCGCGTGCGCACATTGGCCATGTGGCGGTGGTAGCGGTAGGTGGCGAGCGTGCCGCGCACGCTGACGAAGGTGAAGATCGCCATGAAGCCAATGCCAACCAGCGAACCCTGACCGGTAACGATGTTGACCACCGTGCCCAGTACGGCCAGACCGCAGAAGCTCAGCACCAGTGTTGCCACGATGCGGCTTCGCTTGTAGACGCCGAAGGCGAGCAGCAGGTACACACAGGCAAGAATCAGCATCGGTGCCAGCAGCACCGCATTGAAAGCACCGCCACGCATGAACAGCACGCCCACTGCGCCGATGACGGAGAAGCTGCCCAGCACGGCCAGCAGAATCCACATGTGCTTGATCGGGCTGGTGATCTCTCGCGGGGGCTCATCGCGCCAGTCGACGCGGCTGGAGCGCTGCGCAGTGGGTGCCACCTTGCTGGCCTGGTACGGGCTGTTGTCTTCCATGACGCGCTATCCCCCTTTGGATGTTCTGCGAAGCTTAACGCCAGCTATACAAAACCGAAAGAGGGAATCTCCCGACGTAGTGACGCGCCATGCGCGTCAACGCGGTAATCGGCCGTTCGATGGACACGCATGGCGTGTCCCTACACGCCGGTCCAGTACCAGTGCCAGGGCTCGTACACGATGCCGTGCGGGTTGTCGCGCGGATAGCTCAGCCGGAACCCATGCCGCTCCGCGTTCTCCTGCAACCACGCAAACGCCGCAGTCGACTCGAAGCTCTCCTCGGCCGGCGGCTCCCCCGGGCTGCTGATATCCAGCGCGCGTCCACTGTGATGCTCGCTGTACCCCGGCGCGGCATTGACCTGCAGAATCTCCTGCACGCTCAGCCCGCGCGCGCGCTTGCGCTCGAAAATGCCCAGCTGGTAGTCGTGGCTGCGGTAGCCCGAGATCGCCTGCAGCGCGATCCCGTTCTGCGCTGCATGCAGCTGCAACCGCCGCCAAGCCAGCGCCGCACCGTGCTGCAACCAGAGCGGCCGCCGGTAGCGGTCGAAGCCGGCCAGGCGCAGCTGCGCAGGCTCGGCTTCCAGGGTCAGCCCGGTATCGGCTTCGTACTTTTCCGCATCAATGCCCAGCTGCTCCAGCCGTAGCTGCAGTCCGCTGAGCGGTAGCAGGGCGGTCGGCTGTGGTCCGCGGCTGCGGCCCTGTTCAAGCCGCTCCAGCGCATCCAGCGCCTCGTCAATGCCGGCTTCGCGCATCAGGTGCGGCACCAACGGCAGCACGCCCTGTGCCTTCACCACGGCAAGGTAACGCCCATCGGCCTTGCGCCGCAGCACCCACTGCGCCTGCGCCAGAGCACGTGCATCGGCATTGCTGCGAGCACGCAGCAACCCACCGGGCCACAGCTCGATATCGGCGGTGTTGGTCAGCAGGGCAGGGAAGCGACGCATGCGCCCAGCTTAGCCGATAAGCCCGCATCACCGCCCGTTGCGGGGGCGATCCCGCCGCGCGTCATCGCCCGCCCGTAGAGCCGGGCTTGCCCGGCTGCCGTTCTCATGGCTGCGCCCTGATCCAATCCGCCACGTCGTCTATCAGTTTCTTATCCACATGCCCCGGGCGACTGTATTCCTCGATCGAGCCCGGACCCTCACCGGCGATGCCCAGGTGGTTCAGTTGATCGTAGCGGTGCAGCGTCGCGGTACCAGACAGCGCCTGCGACCACAGCTTCCAGTCGGTATCGATCACCTGGAAATCGCGACCGCCATGCAGGACCAGAATGGGCTGCGAAAGCGCTTTGGCATCGGCAACCGGGTCCACCTGCTCCAGCGTCCGCCAGTAATGTGCCGGCAGACCCAGCGGCAACGCAGCGGGCGCTACCGGTTCAGTGCCGCGTGCCGCGGCGATCTGCGCATCCAGGCGATCCATGACCGCCTTTTCCTGCGGGCTGATCTGGCCATCCAGATTGAACAGGTAACGATGCTGCTCGGGCATTATGTCCAACAGCGAGCGCGCCGGTGCCGACCACAGCACCACACCGGCCACCTTGCCGGAGCGGGTGGCAATGCGCGGTGCAATCATGCCGCCCTGGCTGTGGCCGATCACGTAGAGATGGCGCGCATCGATGCCGGGCGTTGATGCGAGCAGCGCAAGGGCGGCGACCGCGTCGTCGGTGATCTCGTCATCCACGGTGAAGTCGCCGCTGAAGTCCTGCGGGCGGACCTTGGTGCGCTTCTCGTAGCGCAATACGGCAATGCCCTGCGCAGCCAGCCCGCGCGCCACGTCAAGGAACGGGCGGTTCTGGCCGATGGTCACGTTACGGTCCTGCGGGCCGGAACCGTGCACCAGCACCACCGCCGGGAACGGGCCTTTGCCCACTGGCATTGCCAGCGTGCCGGGCAGCGCGCCCTTGCCGCTGTCGATCTGAACTTCGCTTTCGCGATAGGGCGCATCCGCCGGAACCGGCGGCGGCGGCGGTGCCGCTGGCTGCACGGGCAGGAAGTACAGCCCGGCGATGCGGCCCTGCGCATCCACCGTGATCACGGCGTTGAACGGACCCGAGCCAAACTGCAGCGGCTGCAGCACGGTCGGCATGCCCTGCTGTTCCACCACCCGTACCGGACCACGCGACTTCAGGCCGCCCAGCTGCTGCCACAGCGTCTGCAACTGGGCGGCGGGTGCCGCCTTGGCCATGTCCGGGGTGAACATCGCTTCGGCGGCGGTCATGTTGCCGGCCTGCAGATGATCCAGCAGCTGGCTGGCGGTCTGCTCGGGGCTGGCAGCGTGGGCGCTCGTTGTGACCGACGCAAGCAGCAGGGCAAGCGATGCGAGGCGCGTGCGCATGTCACTGCTCCTTCTTGAACACCAGCAGCGCCTTGCCCCAGGACGGCGGCAGCGCCACGTTGACCAGTTCCCAGCCCAGCGCGCCGTGGCGGTTGAGCTCGTTCTGGATGTCTTCCTGCCTGATGCCTGTCCAGGAAGGCTTCACTTCTACCGTCAGATAACTCCAGCGCTTGCTCATTCCTTGTTCTCCGGCGTCGGGGTGGGTTTCGGCAGGCGTCCTGCCTTGCGCAGGGCGTCGCGCAGCACGTATTCAATCTGCGCGTTGAGGCTGCGCAGTTCGTCGTCGGCCCAGCGCTGCGCCGCCGCCAGGACGTCGGCATTGATGCGCAGCGGGTAGGCTTTCTTTTCAGTCATGCGGAAGGCTCAGTACAGCCGGCTCAATAGAGCGAGCCGGCGTTGACGATGGGCTGGGTGCCACGGTCCGAGCACAGTACCGTAAGCAGGTTGCTGACCATGTGTGCCTTGCGCTCTTCGTCCAGCTGCACCACGCCGTTCTTCTGCAGTTCGGCCAGCGCCATCTCCACCATGCCCACCGCGCCGGCCACAATCCGCGTGCGCGCGGCGATCACCGCATTGGCCTGCTGGCGCTGCAGCATAGCCTGGGCGATTTCCGGCGCGTAGGCGAGGTGGCTGATGCGCGCATCGAGGACCTGTACCCCGGCATCGGCCAGACGTTCGGCCAGTTCGTCCTTGAGATGCTGGGAGATTTCGGTGGCATGGCTGCGCAGCGACAACTGGCCTTCCTCGTGCTGGTCGTACGGGTAACTGGTGGCCATCGCGCGCAGCGCCGATTCGGACTGGATGTGCACGAAGCTCTCGTAGTCGTCCACGTTGTAGACCGCCTCGGAGGCGTCGACCACCTGCCAGACGATGACCGCGGCGATTTCAATCGGGCTGCCATCCAGCTCGTTGACCTTCAGCTTGCCGCTTTCAAAGTTGCGCACGCGCTGGCTGACCTTCTTCTTGCTGAAGAAGGGGTTGTTCCAGCGCAGGCCGTTGTCTTTGACGGTGCCCACGTACTTGCCGAACAGGCTGAGCACGGCGGCCTGATTGGGCTGCACGGTGTACAGGCCGGTCAGGCTGAGCAGGGCGATGATGGCCAGCAGCACGCTTCCGAACAGCAGCCAGCCGTTGACGTTGCCGCGCTGCGCGCCGGCGACGAACATCCAGACGGCCACGCAGCACAGGGCCAGCACGGCCAGCAGGAACGGCAGGCCGGACAGGGAGCGGACGGGTTTTTCCTTCATGGCGGGGCATCCTTGGGTGGGTTTGGAATAGTGGTATCAAAATGATATCAGTCATGCAAGTGCCCCCGAGCCCGGGCCGTACGCCCTAAAATGCCTTCCCGTCCCTTTGCCCCCTCGGAACGCCCCATGACCACGCTCGGTACGCCGCTGTCTCCTTCCGCCACCCGTGTGCTGCTGCTGGGCTCGGGCGAACTGGGCAAGGAGGTCGCCATCGAACTGCAGCGGCTGGGTGTGGAGGTGATCGCGGCCGACCGTTACGCCAATGCGCCGGCCATGCAGGTGGCACACCGCTCGCACGTGATCGACATGCTGGACGCGATGGCGCTGCGCGCGCTGATCGCGCAGGAGCAACCGCACCTGATCGTGCCGGAGATCGAGGCCATCCATACCGAAACCCTGGTGCAGCTGGAGCAGGAAACCGGCCAGCGGGTGGTGCCGACCGCACGTGCGGCGCGCCTGACCATGGACCGCGAGGGCATCCGTCGGCTGGCGGCGGAAACGCTGGGCCTGCCGACCTCGCCGTACCGCTTCGTGGACACCGAGGCGGAGTACCGCGCAGCGGTGGCGGCCATTGGCCTGCCGTGCGTGGTCAAGCCGGTGATGTCGTCCTCGGGCAAGGGCCAGAGCACGCTGCGCAGCGAGGCGGACATCGCACCGGCGTGGGACTACGCGCAGACCGGCGGCCGTGCCGGCGCGGGGCGCTGCATCGTCGAAGGTTTCATCGACTTCGATTACGAGATCACCCTGCTGACCGTGCGCCATGCAGGCGGCACCTCGTTCTGTGCGCCGATCGGGCACTGGCAGAAGGACGGCGATTACCGTGAAAGCTGGCAGCCGCAGCCGATGTCGCCTCGCGCGCTGGCGCGGGCGGAGGAGATTTCGCAGGCGATCACCGACGACCTCGGCGGCTGGGGCCTGTTCGGGGTGGAGCTGTTCGTGAAGGGCGACGAGGTGTGGTTCAGCGAAGTCTCGCCGCGTCCGCACGACACCGGGCTGGTGACGCTGGCCTCGCAGGACCTGAGCGAATTCGCGCTGCATGCGCGGGCGATCCTGGGCCTGCCGATTCCGGTCATCCGCCAGAGCGGCCCTTCGGCGTCCTGCGCGATGCTGGCACACGGCGAAGGCGTGCCGTTCTTCAGCAACGTGGAGCAGGCGCTGGTGCATCCGGATTCGGCGCTGCGCCTGTTCGGCAAACCGAGCGTGCACGGGCATCGCCGCGTAGGCGTGACCCTGGCGCGTGGCGCGGATATCGACGAGGCGCGGAAGATCGCGCGTGAGGCCGCCGAGGCGATCCAGATCGAGCTGCGTTGAACGGCAGCGACGACCAACGGTCGTCGCCTACCCATCACGCACAGGACGGTAGGTGCCGACCGTTGGTCGGCACGCTTTTTACCGCACGTCCACCCACACCAGATGGTGGTCGCTGCCATCGGCGATCTTCGCTTCGGCACTTTCATTGGCCGGCCAGAACACGCCGCTGCTCACATACTCGAAACCGGTCGACGGCAGCACGTAATCCAGCCGCATGGTGCCGGCCTTGGGACCGAAATCACCGGTGGCGTGGAACGGTGCACCCTTGCGCACGATGCCCTTGGCCGCGTAGGCCGCGCTGGTCTGTTCAGCCCCGACGCTGCGTGGGGTGGGGTAGCGCAGCACGCGCGCGTTTTCGATCAGCTCGACAATGGCATCGTGCTGGCCATCGCCATCCACGGGATCGTTGTTGAGGTCACCCAGGATCACAAAGCGCGCGTCCTGCGCCAAGCCACCACACTGGCCACGGTCGTCACACAGCCAGGGCTTGTCGCCGCTGGACAGGTACTGCTGCCACAAGCGCAGTTCGTCGCCGTTGCGCTGTGCATTGCGCTTTTCCGGCCCGTCGAACACCGGCGGGGTGGGGTGGGAAACCAGCGCATGAACCACGCCATCGGGGGTTTTCACCGGCACGTCCCAGTGCGACTTGGACGACAACCGCAGCTGCGACCATACCTGGGCGCTGTAGAACGGCTTGCCGGTGCGCGGGTCGACCGGATTCACCGCCCCCGGCAGGGTGTTCCACTTCAGCAACTGGAAGGTGCGCACCTGGGCTTCATCGATCGGGTAGCGCGACAGCACCAGCATGCCGTACTGGCCGGGGTGCAGGCCGTAGCCCCAGGCATCGTTGCCGCGCGAGCGGCCTTCGCCGCCGACTTCGCCGTTGTTGTCCAGGTCCAGGCCGCTGGGCACGCCGGTGTTGACCGGGGCCAGGTAGCGGTAGGGATACTTCAGCGGCTCGCCGCCGCCGGGCTGGGCGGTTTCCAGGTAGCGCTGCTGGAACAGGTCGGCGGCGCGGTGTTCGTGGTCGAAGTCGAATTCGTTCAGCAGCACCAGGTCCGGGCGGACCTGCTGCAGCACCGCGGCGATCTTGCGTGCGTGTGCGCTGTCGCCTTCCAGCTCGGCGATCAGGCCGCCGCGCTCGTCGCTGTACAGCGAGGTGTTGTAGGTGGCGATCCGCAGCGGTGCCGGCTTGGAATCAGGCATGGCGGCGGTCCGGTTCGGGGTCTGGGCGCAGCCGCTGCAGAACAGGGCCAGGGCGAGGAACAGGGCAGGGGTCTTCATCTGCCTATTTTACCTGCGTGCATTGCAGGGGCGCGTCAGCGCCCGTCCAGTTCGTCGTCGAAGTCGTGCCAGCGGCGGCCGTCGTAGGCCTCCAGCGGGCGGAAGCGGCGCTTGTAGTCCATCTTGCGGTGGTCGCGTATCCAGTAGCCCAGGTACAGGTGCGGCAGATTCTCGCGCCGGGCCCAGGCAATCTGCTGCAGGATGCCGAAGGTACCCAGCCCACGGTGTGCCTGTTCGGGGTCGAAAAAGGTGTACACCGCCGATAAGCCCTGCGCGGTCACATCGGTGACCGCCACCCCCAGCAGTTCGCCGCGATGGCCGTCATGGGCCGGCGCGCGCATTTCCAGGAAGCGGCCCTTCGACCACTGCCCGATCAGGAACTGGTCGAACTCGTGCGGACCGTGATCGTCCATGCCGCCCTGGGCGTGGCGGTGGGTGAGGTAGCGGTGGTACAGCGCGAACTGTTCGTCGGTCTGTTCGGCGGCGACGATGCGTACTTCCAGGTCGGCGTTGCGGGCCAGACAGCGGCGCTGGCTGCGGTCGGGCGCGAAACGCGCCACCGGAATGCGCACCGACACGCAGGCGTGGCAGTTGGCACAGTGCGGGCGATAGACCAGGTCGCCGGAGCGGCGGAAGCCCCAGCTCAGCGCCATCGGGTACAGCGTGCCCAGGCGCGGATCGTGCGGATCGAGGACCAGATCGCGCGCGGCACGATCCGGCCAGTAGCCACAGGGGTGGTCCCCGGTCTGGAACAGTCGCAGCTCGTCGTCGCGGTCGCCGTGTATCGCCATGCCCACAGCATAGCGCCGGGCCGTCGCAGCCGCCGCGACTGTCTGCTACATGAACGCGACCGGTGCCACTGTCAACGCGGCAGACGCTGGCGCGTTTTCCCTGGCGTGGGTGCCAATGCACCGCACAGCCAACCCCTGATACCGGAGTGATTCCATGCGCAACCGCAAACCCCTTCTGCTGCTGGCCCTGCTGATGACCACCGGCGCTGCCGGCCTGGCGGTGGCCGCCGACACCCCGACCGCTGGCGACAAGCCGGCCCGCGTGAAGCTGGACACCAATGGTGATGGCTTCATTGACCGCAGCGAAGCGGCCAAGGCCCCGCGCCTGGCCGAGAAGTTCGACACCCTGGATGCCAACAAGGACGGCAAGCTGTCGCGCGAGGAAATGCCGCGCTGGCACGGCAAGCGCCACGGCCGTGGCCCGGGCATGCACGACCGCATGGCCAAGCTGGACGTGAACAAGGACGGCCGCATCAGCCGCGAGGAAGCCAAGGCTGATCCGCGCCTGGCTGAGCGCTTCGACAAGATGGACCTCAACAAGGACGGTTACCTGGACAAGGCCGACCGCGAGCTGGGCATGAAGCAGCACCGTGATGCGTGGTTCGCCGCCGCTGACACCAACAAGGACGGCCAGCTGAGCAAGGCCGAATTTGATGCCGCCAAGTCGCCGTTCGGCGGCCCGCGCGGTGGCAAACCGCCGGTGCACTGATCAACCCCGCATCCCGTAGAGCCGGGCTTGCCCGGCTGCTCTTGAAACCCGAACAACGCCGGTCTGTGACCGGCGTTGTTCATTGCCGGGCAAGCCCGGCACTACCCCACCTTGAGCATCACCACCGCGCCCACCATGCCCAGCGTCAGGATGTTCAGCAGTATCACACCGGTGCGCCCATACATGGACTCATACCACCAGTTGGTGCCGGTACGCCCGCGCCGCGCATTGTCGCGGGCAATCAAGGGTTTCATGATCCGCTGCAGCGTCACCAGGCACTGATAGTTGACCACGCAGACGCCGGAGAACGCGGCGGCAAAGGCGATCCAGAGCGGGGCCTGGAGAACGGTCAGCACGAGGGTGGCCAGACAGGCCACCAGAGAAACGCCGGTGCTGGAGTGCACGAATCGCATGATCTTCCGGCGCTCATCGGGATGCTCGGCAAACGACAGCAGGTAGCGTCCGCCGAGATAGCTGAGTGCCACGGCCCCCACCGTTGCGACGATCATGGTGGTCAGGGCATGGCCAGTCACCAGCAACTGACTCTGCTCCGCTGCGGCCGTCAGCGAGGCCACGGCGGTGCCACTGGTGACACTGGCACCACCCAGTCCGAACTTGCTGCCCCCCAAGCTGGTGCTGAGCAGGATCGCCGCGCTGGCGGTACCCGGCGCAGCCACCATCACCATCGACACCACCGCCGTGGCGAACGCCGCGCTCGGCGCGCTGCTGCGTGCGAACTCACCGAAGCGGCGCAGCATTTCCTCGCGTACCGTGGTGCGCGCACGCGACAGCCGCTTGCGCACGGCGGCGTCGCTCAGCCCCAGCAGGTCGGCGACCTGCTGTGAGCTCTGGCCTTCGCGGTAGTACAGCAACAGGGTTTCGCGGCTGTCTTCGGGCAGCGCGGAAATGATCTCCTCGGCGGCCAGTTCCTCTTCCACCCGCTGCAGGTGCTCGGGCGCGTCCGGGCTGGGGTCGGCGGCCATGCCGATGGCGATGTCTGCCGCCTCGCCGGACAGCGGGCGGTTGCGGTTGGCGCGCAGCCAGTCGCGGGCCAGGTTGCGGGTGATCTGGCGCAGCCAGGGCAGGAAGCTGGCGTGGTTGTTCAGGTGCGAGAGCTGCTGCCAGGCCTTGATGAAGGCTTCCTGGGCGATGTCCTCACTGGCCTGCACGTCACGGGTGATGGCCAGGGCGATGGCGGTCACCGTGTTCTGGCAGGCCAGCACGATGCGGCCATAGGACTGCTGGCAGCCCCCGGCAGCGGCGGGCAGCTCGCGTTCCAGGGTGAGGGTCAGCGGGTGCGAAGCGGTCAGCGTGTCCAGCGTCATGGCGTCCTTCCCCAGCGGGTGATGCCATCATGACGTGGGCCGGCGGGAAATGTGACCGGCCGGGTTTACGGTTGCTGGGGCGGCGTGATGCGCACGCGCACCTCTTCTTCCTCCGGGGCGGCTGGGGCGGGTTGCGGTTGCTGCTGCACCGCCGGTACCGGTGCGGCCGGCGGCGGGGCGCTGCGGTGGCGCATGGTGATGAACATCGCCACCGCGCCGATCACCAGCAGCAGGCCGATGCGGATGCGCCAGCCCCAGTTGCGGGCCGGGGCGGCTTCTGCCGTTTCCGGGCGGAAAGCGTACTCGGCGGTGGGATGGTCGCGGCGGGTGGTGTCGAGCAGGCGGGCGTCACGCAGGATCTCTCGCGCGCGTGGCTGGTCGTTGGCGTGCACCACCCACAGGGTCGGGTGCGTGGTGGCCTTGCTGGTGTCCAGATAGCTGAACTGGCTGCCGCGCTTGCTGTGATACGAGCGGCCATTGGTGATGCGCACCTCGATGCCCGCATCGCGCAGCAACTGGGCCACGCCTTCCACGGTTTCCACGCGCTGGCTGGTGAAAATCTGACGCATGGGGTTACTCCTTGGCCGGCACGGCGGCCGCGGCGTTGCTGTCTTCCACGACGCGGATCAGGCCTTCCTGCGCGGTGCTGGCGACCAGCACGCCGTGGCGGTTGAAGAACTGGCCGCGCGCCAGTCCGCGTGAATCCTGCGCGCTGGGGCTGTCCAGTGAATACAGCAGCCAGTCGTCGGCGCGGAACGGGCGGTGGAACCAGATCGCATGGTCCAGCGAGGCCATCTGCACGTGCGGCTGGTAATAGCTGATGCCGTGCGGGAAGGTCGCGGTGCCGAGCAGATGGAAGTCCGAGGCATAGGCCAGCAGCGCCTGGTGCAGTTCCGGCGCGTCGCCGACCTTTTCATTCAAACGCAGCCACACCTGGTGGTAGGGCGGGCGCTTGGGCGGGTGCAGTTCATCGCGCGGGTACACGTGGCGGAACTCGAACGGGCCACCGCGCGACAGCCAGCGCTGCACCTTGATCGGCAGGCGTTCCAGCACTTCCGGCGGCAGTGGGCGGTTCGGCTCGATGTCTTCGGGCTGCGGCACTTCCGGCATCTTCTGCTGGTGCTCGGCCCCGGTTTCAGCCTGCTGGAACGAGGCGGCGCAGAAGAAGATCACCTTGCCGTGCTGGATCGCGGTGACCCGACGCACCGAGAAGCTTCCGCCGTCGCGGGTGCGGTCCACGTCATAGACGATGGGGTGGTCGATGTTGCCCGCGCGCAGGAAGTAAGCGTGCAGGGAATGCACATGGCGGCCGTTTTCCACCGTGGCCTGCGCCGCCGACAGCGCCTGGCCCAGCACCTGTCCGCCGAACACGTACTTGGTGCCGATGTCGCGGCTCTGGCCGCGGAACAGGTTGTCTTCCAGCCGCTCCAGCGAGAGCAGGTCAATCAGCTCGGAAACGACGGGTTCTTGCGGCTGGGACAAGGCGGCGGCCTGATGGTGGAACGGGGGGGAATTATACCGGCCGGCGCATTGCGCCGCCGTCGCACGACCAACGGTCGTGCGCTATCGGTAGGGCACGACCGTTGGTCGTGCCGGGCCGTCACGCTTTGCCAATCCGCGCCACCAATGCCTGCAACGCATTCTGCGCATCCGGCGCGTACCAGGCCTCCACAAACCGGTCCAGCTGGATCAGTTCCGGGGCCAGGGCCTCGTGCAGGTCGGCGCGGGCAATCGCCCGGGTCAGCTGCATCGGCTGGCGCGGCAACTTCAGCAGCTGCTGCAGCCAGGCCAGGGCGCGGCCCACCACCTGGTCGCCGTCCGCCAGTTCATCCACCAGCCCGATCTGCAGGGCCTGTTCGGCCGGCACCAGCGCGCCGGTGGTCAGCAGCACGCTGGCGCGGTGCGGACCGATCACGCGGCGCAACAAGCGCTGGATACCTTCCGGGGCCACCAGCCCCACCTGCACCTCGTTCAGGCCGATGCCGTAAGGGCGGGCCGGGTCGGTGCTGCGCGCCATCACCCGGTAGTCGCAGCACAGCGACAGCACGCAGCCGCCCGCCGGGGCATGGCCGGTAATCGCTGCCACCACCGGGATGCGGCTCTCGGCAATGGTGCGCACCGCGCCGAAGAAGGCGTTCCAGCTGTCCAGCAGCTTGTGTTTGTCATCGCCGTGCGAGAGCAGGTGCGGCACGTCCATGCCCCCGGTGAAGATGCGTTCGGTGCCCGACAGGATCACCCCGTGCGCGTCCTCGGCCATGGCCAGTTCAACCGCGTGGATCAGCTGCCGGCACAGTTCGGTGTCCAGCGCATTGACCGGCGGGCGCGCCAGGCGCAGCTCGCGGATGGGGCCGTGGTTGATCACCTCGATAAGCGTCGTCATGCTGCGGTCTCGTTGCGGACGGGAAACTGAGGCGATGATAACCAAACCATTCGTGGGCGTATTGTTGGCGTTGTGTGCGGGCGCAGCATCCGCGGCCGAGCCGGCCTGTGTGGTGCTGGAGCAGGGCTGGGTGCGGCTGCCGCCGGCGCAGACGCCGATGGCGGCGGGCTATGGGGTGATCCACAACCGCTGCGCGCAGGCGGTGACGGTGGTGGCCGCGGGCAGCAAGGCGTTTGCCGACGTGTCGCTGCATGAGACCACGGTGGTCAATGGCGTCAGCCGGATGCGTGAAGTGGAGCGGTTGCCGATTGCGGCTGGGGCGAAGGTCGAACTGAAACCCGGTGGGCTGCATCTGATGTTGATGCAGCCCGGGGTGACGCTGACCGAGGGCAGGGAGCTGCCGCTGCGGCTGAGCCTTGAGGATGGCCGCAAGGTGGATGGGGTGTTGCAGGTGCGCGGCGCGATGACGGATTGACGTCGGCGGCGATGTGCCGACCAACGGTCGGCACCTACCGATATCGCGCAATCCCGGTAGGCAACGACCGTTGGTCGTTGCGCCTTACCCGCACGCGCTGCGGATCGCCTCCGGCAACGCCGCGCTCTTGCCGGTCTGCGTATCCATCCACACCACCACCACGTTGCCGTCCGAATACAACGTCGCCTCGTTCTTCTGATCAACGATGCGATGCCCGATGGTGACGCTGCTGTTGCCCAGCCGCTCCACGAACAGCTCCACCACGATGTCGTTCGGCCATACGATCGGCGCGCGGTAATTGACGTTGGTCGCTGCGACCACCGGCGCGATGCGGTCGGTCATCGACACGCCTTCCACGCCGAGCATCCAGCGCACGCGCGCCTCTTCCAGGTAGGAAATGTACTTGGCGTTGTTGACGTGACCCATGCTGTCCATGTCGCGCCAGCGCACGCTGGTCGGTACGCGGGCCAGGATCTTGTGTTCGCTGCTCATCAGGCCTTCTTCTTTTTCGTCGGGGTGGCAGGGCTGCTCTTGCTGGCCTTGCCGGTGGTCTTGGCGGCGGCCGCCTTCTTCGCCGGCTTTTCCGGCTTCACCTTGCGCGGCGGGCGGGCGTCGGGCTTGTTGGCCACGGCGGCCGGCCGCTCAGGGCGCGCGCTGGTCGAGGGCAGCATCTTGGCCAGGAACTGGCCGGTGTACGAATCCGGGTGTGCAGCCACGTCTTCCGGCGTGCCGGTGACCAGGATGGTGCCGCCGCGATGGCCGCCTTCCGGCCCCAGGTCGACGATCCAGTCCGCGGTCTTGATCACGTCCAGGTTGTGTTCGATCACCACCACGGTGTTGCCTTCGTCGCGCAGCTTGTGCAGCACGCCCAGCAGCGCTTCGATGTCGTGGAAGTGCAGGCCGGTGGTCGGTTCGTCCAGGATGTACAGCGTGCGCCCGGTATCGCGGCGCGACAGTTCCTTGGACAGCTTCACGCGCTGTGCTTCACCGCCCGAAAGCGTGGTCGCGCTCTGGCCCAGCTTGATATAGCTCAGGCCCACGTCAACCAGCGTTTCCAGCTTGCGCGCGATGCTCGGTACCGGTTCGAACAGCTTCAGTGCATCTTCGACGGTCATTTCCAGCACGTCGTTGATGTTGTAGCCCTTGTACAGGATCTCCAGCGTTTCGCGGTTGTAGCGCTTGCCATGGCAGACGTCGCACGGCACGTACACGTCCGGCAGGAAGTGCATTTCCACCTTGATCAGGCCATCGCCCTGGCAGGCCTCGCAGCGGCCGCCACGCACGTTGAAGCTGAAGCGGCCCGGCGAATAGCCGCGCGCACGCGCTTCCGGCACCTGTGCATACAGCTCGCGCAGGGGCGTAAACAGACCCGTGTAGGTAGCCGGATTCGAACGCGGGGTGCGACCGATCGGCGACTGGTCGATGTCCACCACCTTGTCGAACAGGTCCAGGCCATCGACCGACTTGTACGGTGCAATCGCGTGCGAGGCTCCGTTGATCTCGTTGGCAGCCAGCGAGAACAGGGTGTCGTTGATCAGCGTCGACTTGCCCGAGCCGGACACACCGGTGATGCAGGTCAGCAGGCCCGACGGAATGTCGAGGTCCACGCCCTTGAGGTTGTTGCCGCTGGCCCCGCGCAGGCGCAGGGTCATCTTCGGGTTCGGCTTGTGCCGACGCGCCGGAATCTCGATGGCGCGCTTGCCCGACAGGTACTGACCGGTCAGCGAACGCGGTGCCTCCAGAATGTCCTGCAAGGTGCCCTGGCCGACGATCTCGCCGCCATGCACGCCCGCGCCGGGACCGATGTCCAGCACGTAGTCGGCCAGGCGGATCGCGTCTTCGTCATGCTCGACCACGATCACCGTGTTGCCCAGGTCGCGCAGGCGGGTCAGGGTGCCGAGCAGGCGCTCGTTGTCGCGCTGGTGCAGGCCGATGGACGGCTCGTCCAGCACGTACATCACGCCGACCAGGCCAGCACCGATCTGGCTGGCCAGACGGATGCGCTGCGCTTCGCCGCCGGACAGGGTGTCGGCCTTGCGCTCCAGGGTGAGGTAATCCAGACCCACGTCGACCAGGAAGCCGAGCCGTTCGCCGATTTCCTTGACGATCTTGGCTGCGATCTCGCCGCGCCAGCCGGGCAGGGTCATCGTGCTGAAGAACTTCAGCGCCTCGTCAATCGGCAGCACCACCAGTTCCGGCAGGGCGCGGTCGGCCACGAACACGTTGCGCGCGGCCTTGTTCAGGCGCTGGCCATGGCAGTCCGGGCAATCGTGTTCGCTGATGTACTTGGCCAGCTCTTCCTGCACCGCCGCCGATTCGGTTTCCTTGTAGCGGCGTTCCAGGTTCGGAATGATGCCCTCGAAGCGGTGCTTGCGCTGGGTGCGGCCGCCGGCTTCGGTGAAGTAGGTGAAGGTGATGGTTTCATCGCCGCTGCCGTACAGCACCGCCTGGCGCACGTCTTCCGGCAGGCTCTGCCAGGGCGCGTCGACGTCGAACTTGTAGTGCTTGGCCAGCGAGGCGATCAGCTGGAAGTAATACGCATTGCGGCGGTCCCAGCCGCGCACCGCGCCGGCCGAGAGCGACAGCTCCGGGTGCACCACCACCCGCGACGGGTCGAAGAACTCGGCCAGACCCAGCCCGTCGCAGCCCGGGCAGGCACCGATCGGCGAGTTGAACGAGAACAGGCGCGGTTCCAGCTCCGGCAGCGAGTAGTCGCACACCGGGCAGGAGTACTTGGACGAGAACAGCACCGGTTCGGCACCTTCCACGTCCAGCGACTGCACCGAGACCATGCCGTCGCCCAGCTTCAGCGCGGTTTCAAAGCTTTCGGCCAGGCGCTGCTTGATGTCCTCGCGCGGGCGGAAGCGGTCGATCACCGCTTCAATGGTGTGCTTCTGGCGCAGCGCCAGCGGCGGCACCGCGTCGATCTCGTGCAGCACGCCGTCCACGCGCACGCGCACGAACCCCTGCGCGCGCAGCTGGTCGAACACCTGGGCGTGCTCGCCCTTGCGTTCGCGGATCACCGGGGCCAGCAGCATGTAGCGCTGCTCCGGGTCCAGGGTGAGCACGTGGTCGACCATCTGGCTGACCGTCTGCGCTTCCAGCGGGTAGCCGTGGTCCGGGCAGCGCGGGCTGCCGACGCGGGCATACAGCAGGCGCAGGTAGTCGTAGATCTCGGTGATCGTGCCGACGGTCGAACGCGGGTTGTGCGAGGTCGACTTCTGCTCGATCGAGATCGCCGGGGACAGGCCCTCGATGTGGTCCAGGTCCGGCTTTTCCATCACGCTCAGGAACTGCCGGGCATAGGCCGACAGCGACTCCACGTAACGACGCTGGCCTTCGGCGTAGATCGTGTCGAAGGCCAGCGACGACTTGCCCGAGCCGGACAGACCGGTGATGACAATCAGCTTGTCGCGAGGCAGGTCGAGATCGATGTTCTTGAGATTGTGCGTCCGCGCGCCGCGGATGCGGATGTAATCCATCGCCATGGGGGAGGGGATCCGTAGTGGGGCAGTGGGGCAAGCAGAGACGCCAATCGGTCAGCCTACCGAGCTTGGGATTTGGGGGCAATCAGCGACATTGCCAGCCCCCTGTCTCACCCCGTGCGACCGGCCGGACCGGTTTCCTGAACGGGGTTCAGGCGGCAGTGGGTCAGGGCAGAGGGTGGGTTGACCCGGACTGGGGTGAATGCGTAAAATCCCGCTTCTGTCCGCCCTCGACGGCGGCAGTCCAAGACCACAATAACTACAGAGGAAGTCTGGTCATGTACGCAGTACTGGTCACCGGCGGTAAGCAATACCGCGTCGCGCAGGGTGAAACCCTCCGCGTTGAAAAGCTCGAAGCCGACGTCGGCAGCGAGATCAAGTTCGACAACATCCTGCTGCTGGGCGACAGCGACGGCATCAAGCTGGGCGACGCGCTGAAGGGCGCTTCGGTCACCGCCAAGGTCGTGTCCCAGGGTCGTGCTGACAAGGTCCGGATCATCAAGTTCCGTCGCCGCAAGCACCACATGAAGCGCCAGGGTCACCGTCAGTACTACACCGAAATCGAAATCACCGGCGTTGCCGGTGGTAACAAGTAATAAGGAGAAGCAGTCATGGCACATAAAAAGGGCGTAGGCTCCTCGCGCAACGGTCGCGACTCCAACCCGAAGTACCTCGGCGTGAAGATCTTCGGTGGCCAGGCCATCGACGCCGGCAACATCATCGTGCGTCAGCGCGGCACCCAGTTCCACCCGGGTACCGGCGTTGGCCTGGGCCGTGACCACACCCTGTTCGCTCTGATCGACGGCAAGGTGGAGTTCTCGGTGAAGGGCCCGAAGAAGCGTCGCACCGTCAGCGTCGTCGCCGAAGCCTGATCTTCGCGATACGCAGGCACCCGCGCCTGGCGCGTGGGGTAGCCGACAAAAGCCCCGCTTCCAGCGGGGCTTTTGTTTTCCCGGCATTCTAGCCGGGCATCTTTTAGACTTGCGGTGGGCATTCTGCGCCTGCCGCCTCCAGTTGGCATCCAGAATCATGAAACTTGTAGACGAAGCAGAAATCCAGGTCATTGCCGGCAATGGCGGTAACGGCTGCGTCGGTTTCCGTCGCGAGAAGTTCATTCCGCTGGGCGGCCCGGACGGCGGCGACGGCGGCAACGGCGGCAGCGTGTACATCCGCGCCGACGAAAACCTGAACACCCTGGTCGACTTCCGCCACGAGCGCATCTTCAAGGCGCAGCGCGGCGAGAACGGCATGGGCCGCCAGGCCTACGGCAAGGGCGGCGAAGACCTGACCATCACCGTGCCGGTCGGCACCGTGGTGATCAACGTCGCCACCGACGAAGTCATCGGCGACCTGACCCAGCACAACGACCGCCTGCTGGTCGCCAAGGGCGGCCGCGGTGGCCTCGGCAACATGCACTTCAAGAGCTCCACCAACCGCTCGCCGCGCCAGGCGCTGCCGGGTGAGGAGGGCGAGGAGCGCCTGCTCAAGCTGGAGCTGAAGCTGCTGGCCGACGTCGGCCTGCTGGGCTTCCCGAATGCCGGCAAGAGCACCCTGATCCGCGCCGTGTCCGCAGCCACCCCGAAGGTGGCCGATTACCCGTTCACCACCCTGTACCCGAACCTGGGCGTGGTCCGGGTGGAGAACTACCGCAGCTTCGTCATCGCCGACATTCCCGGCCTGATCGAGGGCGCGGCCGACGGCGCTGGCCTGGGTGCGCAGTTCCTGCGCCACCTGCAGCGCACCCGCCTGCTGCTGCACCTTGTGGACATCTCCCCGATGGAAGGTGGCGTGGAAGGCATCTCGCCGGTCGAGCAGGTGCGTGCCATCGAGCGCGAGCTGGAAAAGCACGACCCGGAGCTGCTGGACAAGCCGCGCTGGCTGGTGCTGAACAAGGCTGACCTGATGTTCGAGGACGAGGCCAAGGCTGCTGCTGAGCAGATCGTTGCCGAGCTGGGCTGGACCCAGCCCTGGTACCTGGTCTCGGCGCTGGGTCGCGAGGGCACCTGGCCGATCATGAATCAGGTGATGGCGTTCTTTGACCGCCAGAAAGAAGAAGAGGCTGATGCGCGCGATGCGCTCTGAGCGCCTCCACGCACACGTGAAAAACCCGGCCTCGGCCGGGTTTTTCTGTGGCGCTGTGGATCACGCGCGCGTTTGCCGGGCATGGCCCGGCACTACAATCGCGGGCACAACAAAAAACCCGGTCTATGCCGGGCTTTTGCGTTCTGCCGTAGTGCCGGGCGATGCCCGGCAATCCAGCAGCAACCACGCCGTATCAGGCGGCCTTGAGGGCCTTGATGCGGGCGGTCAGGCGGCTCTTATGACGAGCAGCCTTGTTCTTGTGGATCAGACCGCGCGAGCTGAAACGGTCGAGGATCGGCTGGGCGACGGCGAAGGCTGCCTCGGCGCCGGCGGCGTCATTGGCATCCAGAGCCTTGATCACCTTCTTGACAGCGGTGCGCAGCATCGAACGCTGAGCCGTGTTGCGCGCGTTGCGCACGACGGTCTGCTTGGCGCGCTTCTTGGCGGACTTGATATTGGCCACAGTGGTGGTTTCCTGAAAAATCGGTGTAATGGGAACAGCAAGCTGGAAAGTATGATGGCTCGAAAAATGTACGTCAAGTCAATTGTCAAGAGGGAACACGGGTGAGTTCACCAAGGATGTTGCGCGGGCTGCTGTCGTTCAGCAGCATGACCATGATTTCCCGCGTCCTCGGCCTGGTCCGCGACCAGGTCATCACCACCACGTTCGGCACCAACGCGGTGACCGACGCGTTCTGGGTGGCCTTCCGGGTGCCCAATTTCCTGCGCCGGCTGTTCGCCGAGGGCTCGTTCGCCACGGCGTTCGTGCCGGTGTTCACGGAGGTGAAGGAGACCCGCCCGCATGCCGAGCTGCGCGAACTGATGTCGCGCGTGGCCGGCACCCTGGGCGGGGTGTTGATGGTGGTCACCGCGCTGGCGCTGATCTTCGCCCCGCAGCTGGCCTCGCTGTTCTCCAGCGGGGTGGACACCGACCCGGTCAAGCATGGGCTGCTGGTGGACCTGTTCCGGCTGACCTTCCCGTTCCTGCTGTTCGTGTCGCTGACGGCGCTGGCCGGTGGTGCGCTCAACAGCTTCCAGAAGTTCGCGATGCCGGCGCTGACCCCGGTCATCCTCAATCTGTGCATGATCGCCGGCGCACTCTGGCTGGCCCCGCAGCTGGGGGGCACCCCGGAGAAGCAGATCCTGGCGCTGGGCTGGGCCGTGCTCGCCGCCGGCCTGCTGCAGCTGTTGTTCCAGCTGCCCTCGCTGAAGGGCATCAACCTGCTGACCCTGCCGCGCTGGGGCTGGCGGCATCCGGGCGTGCGCAAGGTGCTGACCCTGATGGTGCCGACCCTGTTCGGCTCTTCGGTGGCGCAGATCAACCTGCTGCTGGACACCGTGATCGCCGCCCAGCTGACCGACGGCTCGCAGTCCTGGCTGTCGCTGGCCGACCGCTTCCTGGAGCTGCCGCTGGGGGTATTCGGGGTGGCGCTGGGCACGGTGATCCTGCCGGCGCTGGCCCGCCACCATGTCAGTACCGACAAGGCCGGGTTCTCCAATGCCCTGGACTGGGGCCTGCGCACCACGCTGCTGATCGCGGTGCCGGCCATGCTCGGCCTGGTGCTGCTGGCCGAGCCGCTGATCGCCACGCTGTTCCAGTACCGCCAGTTCACCGCCTTCGACACCCGCATGACCGCGCTGTCGGTGTACGGGCTGGCCGCCGGCCTGCCGGCGTTTGCCCTGCTCAAGGTGGTGCTGCCGGCGTTCTACGCCCGCCAGGACACCCGCACCCCCGTGCGCGCCGGCATTGCCGCCCTGGTCGCCAACATGGTGTTCAACTTCGCCCTGCTGGCGGTGCTGTACCACGTGATGGTGCCGGATGCGTTGAAGGCCGAAGGGGTGATGGCGGCGCTGGGCAAGCAGCCCGGCCTGCATCTGGCCCTCGGCATTGCCAGCGCCATGTCCAGCTACCTGAACCTCGGCCTGCTCTGGTACTGGCTGGGCAAGACCGATGTGTACGAACGCAAGCCCGGCTGGGCCGGCTATGTCACCCGGCTGTTGCTGGCCTGCGCGGCCATGGTGGCGATGCTGCTGGCCCTGCTGTACAGCATGCCCGGCTTCACCGGCATGGATAAGTGGCACCGGATCGGCAACCTGGCCTTGCTGGTGGGCGGCGGCGGCCTCACCTATCTGGTGGCGCTGGTCGCGATGGGCTTCCGCCCCCGCCACCTGCGCGAGCATTGACCCTTGACGCCCCGGCTATACTTGCCGGTCATACCGAACAAAGCGTTGGCCTGGGTGGGCCGGAATTCCGATAGATGAGCAGGCTGTTCAGAAGCATCGAAGGCGGGCGTCTGTTCCCGCACGGAAGCGTGGTCTGCATCGGCGCGTTCGACGGCCTGCACCTGGGCCATCGTGCGCTGGTGCGCCACGCCGTCGCGCGTGCCCGCGCGCTGGGCGTCCCCGCCGTGGTGGTGGCGTTCGAGCCGCTACCGCGCGAGTACTTCGCCCAGGGCGAGCCGCCGCCGCGGCTGACCCTGGCCCGCGACAAGGTCGCCGGCCTGACCGAACTGGGCGTGGACGCCATCGGCCTGCTGCGGTTCGACGCACGCATGGCCGCGATGTCCGCTGAAGCCTTCGTCGAACAACTGCTGGTCCATCGCCTGGGCGCGCGTGAAGTCTGGATCGGCCCGCAGTTCTGCTTCGGCAACCGCCGCCGTGGCGATCTGGCCCTGCTGCAGGCCATGGGCGAGCAGCACGGCTTCACGGCCGGCGCGATTGACCCGGTCGACCTGCACGGCGAGCGCATTTCCGCCACCCGCATCCGTCAGCTGCTGCGCGAAGGCAACTTCGCCCATGCCGGCGACCTGCTCGGTCGCCCGTATGCGATCGGGGGCAGGGTGGTGCGCGGCCGGCAGCTTGGCCGCACCCTGGGGTTCCCCACCGCCAACCTGCGTTTCCCGAAGACGCCGGCGCTGGCCGGCATCTATGCCACCTGGGTGCACGGCGTGTTCGACCAGCCGTGGCCGTCGGTGTCCAGCTTCGGCACCCGTCCCACCGTGGAGGGCGTGGAGCCGCTGCTGGAAGCACACCTGTTCGACTTCCAGGGCGACCTGTACGGTCGGCACATCCAAGTTGAATTCGTCGCCAAACTGCGCGATGAAGAGAAGTTCCATGATCTGGCCGCGTTGACCGACCAGATGCACCGTGACGCCGACCAGGCCCGTCACATCCTTTCCGAACACAGATTGCGAGCCACTGCGTGAGCCAGGACTACAAAGCCACCCTTCATCTGCCAGCCACTGAATTCCCGATGCGCGGCGACCTGCCCAAGCGCGAGCCGGGCATTCTGTCGCGCTGGGAAGACGAGGGCCTGTACGCCCGCCTGCGCGAAAACGCGCAGGATCGCCCGCTGTTCGTGCTGCACGACGGCCCGCCGTACGCCAATGGCCAGATCCATCTCGGCCATGCGGTCAACAAGATCCTCAAGGACATCATCGTCAAGTCGCGCTACCTGGCCGGCTTCGATGCGCCCTATGTGCCGGGCTGGGACTGCCACGGCCTGCCGATTGAAATCGCGGTGGAGAAGAAGTGGGGCAAGGTCGGCACCAAGCTCGACGCCGTTGCCTTCCGTCAGAAGTGCCGCGAGTACGCCGAAGAGCAGATCGAACTGCAGCGCCGCGACTTCAAGCGCCTGGGCGTGGTCGGCGACTGGGACAACCCGTACAAGACCCTCAGCTTCGACTTCGAAGCCAACGAGATCCGTGCGCTGGCCAAGGTCGTCGCCAACGGTCACCTGCTGCGCGGTGCCAAGCCGGTGTACTGGTGCTTCGACTGCGGCTCGGCGCTGGCCGAAGCGGAAATCGAGTACCAGGACAAGACCTCGCCGGCCATTGACGTCGCCTACGCCGCGCGTGATTCGCAGCAACTGGCCGCCGCCTTCGGCGTGACCCTGCCGGCCGGCGTGGAAGTGGCGGTGCCGATCTGGACCACCACCCCGTGGACCCTGCCGGCCTCGCTGGCCGTTTCGCTGGGTGCGGAGATCGAATACGCCCTGGTTGAAGGTCCTGCGCATAACGGCCAGCCGCGCTGGCTGGTGCTGGCCTCGGCGCTGGCCGAGCGCGCGCTCGCCCGCTACGGCGTGGACAACGTGGTGGTGCACGGCCATGCCAACGGCGCGGCACTGGAAAACCTGCTGCTGGCGCATCCGTTCTACGCCGAGCGCGATATCCCGCTGCTCAATGGCGACCACGTCTCCGACGCCGATGGTACCGGTGCGGTGCATACCGCCCCCGGCCACGGCCAGGAAGACTATGCGGTCTGCCTGAAGTACGGCCTGATCGAAAAGTACAACGCCGGCCAGATCAATCCGGTCGATGGTGCAGGCGTGTACCTGCCGTCGACGCCGCCGGCCGGTGACCTGGTGCTGGCCGGCCAGCACATCTGGAAGGCGCAGCAGCCGATCATCGACGTGCTGCGTTCCAGTGGCGTGCTGCTGAGCGCCGTGGACATCGTGCACAGCTATCCGCACTGCTGGCGCCACAAAAAAACCCCGCTGGTGTTCCGCGCCACCCCGCAGTGGTTCATCTCGATGGAGCAGGCCAACCTGCGCCGTGATGCGCTGGCCGCCATCGACACCGTCGGCTGGTTCCCGAGCTGGGGCAAGGCGCGCATCGCCAGCATGGTGGAAGGCCGTCCGGACTGGACCATCTCGCGCCAGCGCACCTGGGGCGTGCCGATCGCGCTGTTCATCCACCGCGAAACCGGCGAGCCGCATCCCAACACCGTGGCCTTGATGAACCAGGTCGCCGACCGCGTGCAGGCTGAAGGCATCGACGTGTGGTACTCGCTGGACGCCGCCGAGCTGCTGGGCGATGAAGCCGCGCAGTACGAGAAGGTCACCGACATCCTCGACGTGTGGTTCGACTCCGGCGTCACCCACGAAGGCGTGCTGTTGGCGCGTGGCTTCGGCAAGCCGGCTGATCTGTATCTGGAAGGGTCGGATCAGCACCGCGGCTGGTTCCAGTCCTCGCTGCTCACCGGCGTGGCCATCGACAAGCATGCGCCGTACAAGCAGTGCCTCACCCACGGCTTCACCGTGGACGAGCACGGCCGCAAGATGTCCAAGTCGCTGGGCAACGGCATCGAGCCGCAGGAAATCATGAAGACCCTGGGCGCGGACATCCTGCGCCTGTGGATCGCCTCGGCCGACTACAGCAACGAAATGTCGCTGTCGCAGGAAATCCTCAAGCGCAATGCGGACGCTTATCGTCGCCTGCGCAACACCGCGCGCTTCCTGCTCGGCAACCTGGACGGTTTCGATCCCGCCCAGCATCTGGTCGCGCCGGCCGACATGGTCGCGCTGGACCGCTGGATCGTGCACCGCGCGTGGGAAGTGCAGGAGAAGATCAAGGCGTCGTACACCAGCTATAACATGGCTGAGATCGTCCAGCTGCTGTTGAACTTCTGCAGCGTGGACCTCGGCTCGCTGTACCTGGACGTCACCAAGGACCGCCTGTACACCATGCCGGTGGATTCGCGTGGCCGGCGCTCGGCGCAGACCGCGATGTACCACATCGCCGAAGCGTTCACCCGCTGGGTGGCTCCGATCCTGACCTTCACCGCCGACGAGCTGTGGGGCTACCTGCCGGGCAAGCGGGGCGACAACGTCCTGTTCTCCACCTGGTACGAAGGCCTGGCCCCGCTGCCGGCCGATGCACCGCTGAACGCCGCCGACTTCGACCAGCTGCTGGCCGTGCGCGAGCAGGTGGCCAAGGTGCTGGAGCCGATGCGCGCCAACGGGGCCATCGGTGCCGCACTGGAAGCGGAGATCACCATCGCCGCCAACGAGGAGACCGCCGCACGTTGGGCCCCGCTGGCCGATGAGCTGCGTTTCCTGTTCATCAGTGGCGATGTCAGCGTGCGTCCGGCGACCACCGACGAGGTGTTCGTCAGCGCCCAGCCCACTGAAAAGCAGAAGTGCGTGCGTTGCTGGCACTACCGCGCCGACATCGGCGTGGTTGCCGCCCACCCGGAACTGTGCGGTCGTTGCGCGAGCAACATCGACGGTGCCGGCGAAGACCGCAGGTGGTTCTGATGACCGGCTCGCGCGTGCGTCCCAATGCGCTGGTGTGGCTGCTGCTGTCGGCGGCCATCATCGGCCTGGACCAGTGGTCCAAGGCCTGGGTGCTGTCCAGCCTGCCCGAGTTCGAGCCGGTGGCCGTCATCGACGGCTTCTGGAACTGGTACCGCACCTACAACACCGGTGCGGCGTTCAGTTTCCTGAGCGACGCCGGTGGCTGGCAGCTGTGGTTCTTCACCGCCCTGGCCGTGGCCATCAGCGGCCTGATGGCGTTCTGGCTGTCGCGCACCCCGCGCGGCCACTGGCGCAGCGCCGTGCCCTACGCCCTGGTGATCGGCGGGGCCATCGGCAACGTCATCGACCGCCAGGTGCATGGTCACGTCGTGGACTTCATCCAGTGGTACATCGGTGACCATTACTGGCCCGCGTTCAACATTGCCGACGCCGCCATTGTGGTCGGTGCCATCGGTATTGCTGTGTTCGGCCTGTTTGACGGCAAGTCCGCCAAAAAGGCGGATAATGCCAACCCGTAACATCAAGCCGGCGCTGGCCGGGAGACCTGTCTGATGGATGTGCTGCTTGCCAACCCGCGTGGATTCTGTGCCGGTGTCGATCGTGCGATCGAGATCGTCAAGCGCGCGATCGAAACGCTGGGCGCGCCCATCTACGTGCGGCATGAAGTGGTGCACAACCGCTTCGTGGTGGACGATCTCAAGCAGCGGGGCGCGATCTTCGTCGAAGAACTCGACGAAGTGCCGGACAACAACACCGTCATCTTCAGCGCCCACGGCGTGTCCCAGGCCGTGCGCCAGGAAGCCGAGCGCCGTGGCCTGAAGGTGTTCGACGCCACCTGTCCGCTGGTCACCAAGGTGCACTTCGAAGTCGCCCGTCACTGCCGTGCCGGCCGCGACGTGGTGCTGATCGGCCACGCTGGTCACCCGGAAGTGGAGGGCACCATGGGCCAGTGGAACCGCGAAGCCGGCACCGGCCAGATCTATCTGGTTGAGGATGTGGAGCAGGTGGCCACGCTGCAGATCAACCAGCCGGAAAACTTCGCCTACACCACCCAGACCACGCTCAGCGTGGACGACACGCGCGGCATCATCGACGCCCTGCGCGAGCGCTTCCCGGCCATGCAGGGTCCGAAGAACGACGACATCTGCTACGCCACCCAGAACCGCCAGGATGCCGTGCGCGACCTCGCCAAGCGCTGCGACCTGGTGCTGGTGGTCGGTTCGCCGAACAGCTCCAATTCCAACCGCCTCAGTGAGCTGGCCATCCGTGAGGGTGTGGAAAGCTATCTGATCGACGGTGCCCACGAGATCGATCCGGCGTGGGTGGTCGGCAAGCAGCACATCGGCCTGACTGCAGGTGCATCCGCGCCGCAGGTGCTGGTGGATGGTGTGCTCGCCCGTCTGCGCGAGCTCGGTGCCAGCAGTGTCGGCGAGTTGGATGGCGAACCTGAGTCGATGGTGTTTGCGTTGCCGAAGGAATTGCGGCTGCGGTTGATTTCCTGAAACGCGTGACGACCAACGGTCGTCACCTACCGTGGGGCAACCGCGGTCTCTCACTGGTAGGTGACGACCGTTGGTCGTCACCCCGATAACAACACCCCGGGCGACGAAGGCATGACCTTCGGCCATGTAACGCTCCTCCGCACAGGTCTAGCATCAAGGATTCAGCCCCACCGGATCCAACCTTGATGCTCCTGCGCGCCGCCATCCTCTCCGCCCTGCTGTTCACCACCGCCGGCGCATACGCCCAAACCCCGCCGCCACAGGACATCCCGTTCCCCGGCACTCTGCGCATCGACGTCGACGCCCGCGACATCGGCCGCCGCATCTTCAAGGTCAAGGCCACCATCCCGGCCCAACCCGGCCCGCTCACCCTGCTGTACCCGCAATGGCTGCCCGGCGCACATTCGCCCAGCGGCCCCATCGACAAACTCGCCGGCCTGCAGGTCACTGCCAACGGCAAGCCGCTCACTTGGACCCGTGATCCGTACAACGTCTACGCCTTCACCGTAAACGTGCCGCAGGGGGCTACCGACGTCGTCGCCAACTTCAATTTCATGTCCTCGCAGGGCGGCACGCAGGGCAGGGTGGTGATGACCCCCGACATCCTCAACCTGCAGTGGAACGCCAACTCGCTGTACCCGGCCGGTGTGAACACCCGCAACATCCAGGCCCAGGCAACGGTCACGCTGCCGCCGGGCTGGAGCTACGCCACCGCACTGGAAACCGAGCGCCGCGACGGCGACACCGTGGTCTTCAAGCCGATCAGCTACGACCACCTGGTCGACTCACCGCTGTTCGCCGGCCAGCACTACCGCCAGTTCGACCTCGACCCCGGCGCGAAGGTTCCCGTGCGTCTGAACGTGTTTGCCGACAACGCCAAGTCACTGGAAGCCAAGCCCGAGCAGATTGAGAAGCACCGCGCGCTGGTGCAGCAGATCTACAAGCTCTACGGTGCACGCCACTTCGACCGCTACGACTTCCTGCTTGCCCTCACCAGCCAGCTCGGCGGCATCGGCCTGGAGCACCAGCGCTCCAGCGAAAACAGCGGCGACACTGGCTACTTCACCGAATGGGACAGTACCTGGCTTGGCCGCGATCTGCTGCCGCACGAATTCAACCACTCCTGGAACGGCAAGTACCGGCGCGGTGCGGACCTCACCACCGCCAACTTCAACGTGCCTATGGGCGACAGCCTGCTGTGGCTGTATGAAGGCCAGACCCAGTTCTGGGGCCAGGTGCTGGCCGCGCGCTCCGGCCTGTGGAGCGTGGACCAGACCCGCGACATGCTGGCCAACGTGGCCGCCACCTACGACCGCGGCCGCCCCGGCCTGGCCTGGCGCAACCTGCAGGACACCACCAACGACCCCACCATCGCCCAGCGCCGCGCGCTTGCCTTCCGCAACTACCAGATGAGCGAGGACTACTACTCCGGCGGGCAGATGGTATGGCTGGACGTGGAAGGCAAGCTGCGCGCCCTGACCGGCAACAAGCGCAGCCTGGATGATTTCGCCAAGGCCTTCTTCGGCATGCGCGACGGCGACTGGAACGTGAACACCTACACCTTCGAGGACGTGGTGAGCACCTTGAACGGCATCGCCCCCTACGACTGGGCGACCTTCCTGCGCGAGCGACTGGATGGCCACGGCCCGCTGATCGGCGGCCTGGAAGCGGCCGGCTGGAAGCTGACCTACACCGATACCCCGAACGATGCGTTCAAGGCGCAGCAGACCCGCGCCAAGAACACCAACCTGCTGTACTCGATTGGTCTTTCGGTTGGCGATGGTGGCGGCATCATCGACGTGCTGTGGGACAGCCCGGCCTTCAACGCCGGCCTGAGCCCGGGCATGACCGTGCAGGCCGTCAATGGCCGCGTGTACAAAGGTGAAGTGCTCAAGGATGCCGTAGCCGACGCCAAGACCAACCAGGCTCCGATCACCCTGATGGTACGTAGCTTCGACCGCATCGACACGGTACGCATCGACTACCACGGCGGCCTGCAGTATCCGAAACTGGAGCGCATTGCCGGCAAGCCGGACCGCCTTGCCGAGCTGTGGAAGGCGCGATGAACCTGCGCCGCGACGTGCCGATTGTGGTGGCGGCAATTGCCGCCATCGTCGGCGCGTCGCTGGACGGCGACGGCCGCTGGCTGCACTACATCGCCAAGCCGCTGACCACGCTGCTGATCGCCGCCATCGCCTGGCGTGCCAGTGGAAACCCCGGCTACCGCCGCGCCATCCTCGCCGGCATGGCGCTCTCGTGTATCGGCGACATCGCGTTGATGTTGCCGTTCGACGCGTTCGTGCCAGGTTTGGTCGCATTCCTGCTCGCGCACCTCTGCTACATCGTCGCCTTCCGCGCCGGCTTCAAAGCGGGCAGGGCACTCATCCTGTCCGCCGCGCTGCTCGCCATCTTCGCCGGCAGCAACCTCGTCGGCCTGTGGCCGCTGCTGCCTGGTGAGCTGCGCATTCCAGTAGTCGCCTACGTATTCGTACTCGCCCTCATGGCCACCCTGGCCCTCGCACGCGGTCCACGCTTCGCCGCCGTCGGCGCAGCGTTCTTCGTGATCAGCGACTGCGCATTAGCCTGGGACCGCTTCGACGGCGGCCTCCCCGCCGCCAGCCTTATCGTCCTGAGCACCTACTACGCAGCGCAATACTGCATCGCCCGGTCGGTAGCCCGGTAGCGCCGGCCGTTGGCCGGCCCACGGGATATGGAGGGCCGGCCAACGGCCGGCGCTACCGGTCTACATCTCCGGCATCTGCACACTTCCGCCCCGGATCACACAACCGATCCAACAACGCCAACGCCACCCCATTACTCCATCCAAACCCATCCTGCAACGGATACTCCCCACCGCCACCCCCGCCAACTTCCCCCTCCACCACATACTTCTCCACCAATTTCCCCTCACGCTCATACACCCGCTGCACGGTCCTCAAAAACCGCACACCCACCTGTCGCGCCAATCCGTCCTGCCCATACCGCTGCAACCCATCCACCGCCACCCACTGCAACGGTGCCCAGCCATTCGGCGCATCCCACTGCTGCCCGGTGTTCTCGGTGGTGGTCAACAACCCACCTTCGCGCAGCAACTGCAATTCCACCGCCTGCGCCGTACGCTTGGCCTGCGCAGGCGAAGCAACATCCAGCCACAGCGGAAACAACGCAGCCGCCGTCAGCGCCGGACGCGGCGTCCCGCGCTCCATATCCCGATCCGCATACCACCCTTGTCGCTCATCCCACAGCAGTGCGTTGATCGCTTCCCGCCGCTGCTTCGCCATGCGCTCGAAATCACGCGACACCGCACGCTCACCTGAAGCCCGAGCCGCCCGCGCCACGGTCTTCTCCAGATGGAACAGCAGGCTGTTCAAATCCACCGGCACAATCTGCGTCGTATGAATGCTGCTCAGTTCCGCCGGATGCACCAGCCAGCGCGAACTGAAATCCCAGCCCGATTCCGCCCCTGCACGCAGATCGCGATACACCTGCGAAGGCGCACGCTGCGGTGCCTTCGCCGCCGTCGCCAGATCATCCGTCCAGGACTCCGTGCGCGGCACCGCACGCGCATCCCAGTAACGATTGAGCAGGCTGCCATCGTTCATCCGCACCACACGCTCCCTTGCTGCACCGGCAGCCAATCCCTCTGAGCCCCGCATCCAGAACGCGTGCTCGGCGCGCAACTGCGGCAGATAACGCTGATAAGCCGCATCACCCTCATGCGTGGCCAGCAGGTCCACCATCAGGCTGAAGAACGGCGGCTGCGACCGGCTCAGGTAATAGCTGCGGTTGCCGTTGGGAATGTGCCCGTACTGGTCCAGCTGCCAGGCGAAGTTGTCCACCATGTCGCGTACCTGCTCCCAGCGCCCGCTGGACGCAAGCCCAAGCAGCGTGAAATAGCTGTCCCAGTAGTAGACCTCGCGGAAGCGCCCGCCCGGCACCACGTAGGGCTTGGGCAGCGGCAGCAGAGAGCCGTTAGGGTCGACATCAGGCGTGGAGCGGGTCAGGTGCGGCCACAGTGTTTCGATGTGCGCGCGCAGGGTTTGGCCTGCTGGCGGGACGTAGGTCGCAGCCTCGCCCGGCAGGGTGAAGTGCTCGCCCACAAAGGTGCCAAGGTCGAAGCCCGGCTGGGTGCGGGCACGCTGCCATTCTGCTACAAGCGCCACCGGGTCACTCTTGGGCAGTGCATCCGCAAAGGTCTTCTGGTCCGGGAAGAGGTGCGCGCGCTGCACCTGTTGGAACAATGGCTGCCAGTTCTGGTCAGGCGGCGAGGGGGGCGAAGTGGAAGGCTGAAGCGCCAGCGCCGGTGTGCTGAGCAGGCCAAACAGCAAGGCAGAAGCAAAGGCGGCGCGTGTGGACATGCGGTCGCATCCTCTGATGACCGCCGCAGTGTATCTGCGCGCCTGTCAATGCCAGGTGTGGCTGCGAAATCGTCCGCTCACCATCACATGCAAACGATTCGGTGGCTCATACGTACTGCAGGACAAAACGGTCTGAGTCGCCGAAGTCTCCGTCTGAGAGGTACCTCCTTGCTTGTTCTCGGTTGGATTGTCCATCTCGGCGGGATGAGTACCAACCAGCTAATCCATCCACATCGTACCCGGCCGGAATGCGTCGCCACAGCTCGATACCAACGGGGCAGCGCCCGAAGAGGGCAAGGAGTTCGATGAACTCCAGCGCATCGGTTCGCGTGATTGCGGTCGCCGGAAAATTCTCATCAACCTCGATGCCGCGATCAACAATGAACTGGCTGATGATTTCATCTGGACTATTGGTCACGGGCTGTCCAATTCAGGATTGATAAGTCATTTGATGCTCGAAGGTCCGGGGTGACCTCGCCCCGCAGGGCGCGCATGCAGGTGTGGCGGCACGGCCAGTCTAGTACATCCTGACGCCATTCGAGTAATGGAAATGCTTCATCTGCACGCATGTAAAACGAGAAATCAGCTCACTGTTGATGGTCTTATCTGCCCTCGGCTTGAAGTGCCCCGTGCGGACAGCCCAGTCATAGGCACCTTCGTCCAGGGAATACTCAGTCAGCAACCCACTCAATCCATGCAGCGCGATCCATCGTTCAGCGCGCTCGACGTTTGAAAATACACCGGAAGGAAGCGTTGCTTGCTCACCGACGAATGCCCATATGGTTTCAGCTTCCATAGTGCGTGTCGTGTGGTTCCGGTCCTTCTCGATCGTACTGTCTTTGCGCAGATATATCCAGAATGCATCGGTCGCTGGCAAGGTGGGGTGCTCGCAATGAACGATCTGGTGTTTGATGTGCACGCTCGCAGGGAAGTCCGCCATCACCTCGGTTTCCATGCACGAGATGGACTCGGCGATGGCGTCATCGGGCTCGCGGGAGACGAAGAACGTCAGGCTGAAGGCATCCTCACGCTCGACCAAGCCGCAGACCCCGGTCAGCTCATCGAACGCCTCGCCCAGCAGTGCCCGATTCACGCTCAGGGTGATCTGTGATCGACTCAGCACAATGTCCTCTCTTCTCTTGAAGACGAGCAACCCGCCTTCTCCTTCGGGAATATTGCCAAGTTCGTCCAAGCGGATGATGTCGTGGGACTGAACCTGGGGCTTAGTGCCGGAAGCGTCAACGCAGGGTAGGGTTCAATGGCACTGGAGCAACCGCCACACATTGTTGAAATTTCCCTGCGCAGCGCGTTCCGGTTCCACCCAAAAGTACAGGCGGCCGCCATCGCCCCAGGCAAACCCCATTTCCTCGTCGTCATCCACCTGCAGCAGCAGTTGCCACCGCTGAGCCGCTACGGCCGGGTCCACGTCGCGCTGGCCGTTGGCAATTTCCTCGCAGTCTGACTGCATGCCCGAGCACTGGATTGGGTTGTCATAGCCGCAGAACTGGTGCCATGGCGCATCGCCGAACGGGATATCCTGCAGTTCCAGATACGCATCTGATTCCACATCGTCCAGGTCCAGCGGCTCCAGCTGGGGATCATCGATCGGCGGCAGCGTCTGAATCAGCACCGGGCGGACATTGCTGCCCACGCGGCGCTGCCTGCGTCCAGACCCCACCGTCGCCGTGCTGGTCCGCGGGTCTTCGAGGTCCGCCACCAGCAGCACGGCGTGATTGCCACGATCTTTCGGGCTGCCACCCCATCCGCCGCGGCCGTGGAAGAACAGCAGTGCCCCCTGGGCGGGCAGCCAGCCGACCGGCAGGGCCGCCTGCATCTCGCCCAGCGAGAGGCGGGCCAGGAACTCCAGCGGGCCTTTGCTGCCCTGTGGCCACGGCGTGCCGGCGGGCAGCTGCGGGTCACCGCCAAGCCAACTCCGTGAAGGGCCGTCGAAACGCTGCAGCCGCAGGGCAGGGCGCAGCTGGTTTTCCACCAGGGGCAGCACATCGCGAGGCGGCGGCGGGGCGGGCGGAGCGGGGCGGTCCTGGCCAAGCAGGGAGCGGATCCAGCTGAGCATGCTGTCGAGTCCTTTTGACAATGAGGGGATCATAGAGGCCCCGGGGCCCCCGCGCAGCCGTCCTTCCGCCAGATTGACCGTACCCGCCGCTCCGCTTAGAATTGCCTGCTCAGCCGGAATAGCTCAGTTGGTAGAGCGGCGCATTCGTAATGCGTAGGTCGCAGGTTCGACTCCTGTTTCCGGCACCAGATCCAGCACAAAGCCCTGGCCATTGGCCGGGGCTTTTTGTTTTTGGTGAAGGAAGGGCCGACCCCCGCTTCCTGGAGGAAGGATGGGGCGCCGGCGTGGATATTATAGAGCCGCTATTGTCCAGGGATGGCTCGGCAGACCCGAGTGTCGTGCGGAGTGCAGGGGCCAGTATGAGCGCGCGAATTGGTAATCACGTCCTGTGGTGGATCCCATGAACGAAATGCCTGTGTCCAAAGAGGGGCAATCTGAGGCTCCTGTGCCGATTGTCTGGCGACCCATGCTTGCGGCGATCGTGGATGCGCTCGCAAGGGGGGAAGAGCCAATGCTGCCGCAGGTGCGCCTTCAGTTGCCCGGCACCTGGGATGACATCCAGGAGAGCATTGAGGACTACGGTGCCCGGCTTGTGCCTTTGCCAGATGCCTCTTGGGATTCATCCGTCCACATCTGGAGCGGAGAGTACTGGGATGTTCTGGTGGATCTTTACACCGAGGAGGAAGGTGCAAGCGACCTTGTACTCAAGGTGCGAGTCTATGAGGCCGCAGATGGGTACCGTTATGAAGTGGATATGGCCTACGTCCCATGAATGCTGGATTGCGATAACTCCGTAGCCAGAGTTCACCGCCACTGTGTCGCCCCCCAATTCTGGCCGCCCACACCCTTCACGCCGCCCCGCTCGCCCATTACCATCCCACTAGCGCGTACCGCTGGGGAGCGACGCGCGGTCAGTTGATTCAGCCCAATCCAAAGGTTGTTGTCACCTGCCGGTCGGTGTGACCGGACTTCAGGAGGAAGTCGCATGCGCAGCTGGATGTTGGCGGTGGTGGTGTTGTTCGCAGTGCCCTGTATCGCGTCCGGTTCGTCGAAAGACCCCGCCAAGCTCGTAGCCACCCATGGCTACGCCTACATGTCCTTCTCCAAGGGTGGACAGGACATGCTGGTGGTCACCCCGGTCGGCAGCAAGCGCGAGATTCGCATCCACATGGCGGCAGACGTCCCGGCCGTGGCCAAGATGCAGGCCATTGGCGACTGGCTTCCCGCAGGCAGCTACCGCATCACCGGCTGGGGCGCGTTGGAGTGGAAGGACGGCCCCACCTTCGAGATCAAGCCGGGGCGGGTCACGGACCTGGGCGACTATATGGCTGTCGATGTGGGCGGCTACAAGACGGTGATGCTGCCCATCGCGCACGCCAGCCGGCAGGACGCGGTGGCCGCCGCATCCCGCACCTTCGCATCTCAGCTGGTGGACCCCGTGCCCATTCCGGTGGACATGGCGATGTCTGCCCCGATGGAAAGGACCTCCGTCGGCACCGGGTTGGGGCTCGTGGGCGACCTGCTGATCGCCCACGATCGCAAGGTCAACAAGCCTTCCACCATCAATGCGCTGTTGTCCGCCGAAGACCCGGAGGCGTTCGTGCGCCTGGCCCGCACGGTGACATTGCCGGTGCAGGATGAGCCCGCCGCCTTGTCGGACGGAACCCTGTATTTCCCCGCCGACTTCGGCCAGCTGCGTAAGCGCTCGCCGGACGGTCACTGGAGCAACGTGGGCATGGACACACTGCGCCAGATCACCTCGGTGGAGGTCCACGACGGTCGCCTGGTGGCGGGCAGTGATGATGGACATATCCGCGAAAGCCGCGACGGTGGTGCCACCTGGACGGAGCTGCTGGCGCTGGGCAGCAAGCAATCGGTGTTGGATATCGACCACACTGATGGCTACTGGGTGGTGACCACGCTGGAAAATACCGATCCCTTCAAGGAAGGCGCGATCCGGGTTCCCAATCCCATCCTCAACATCCCGTTCGTGCCCAGGACGGTGCGCCTGCGGATTCTTGTGGCGCGAGCCGATGATCTGGCGGACCTGAAGCCTTCGCGCGAATTCGCCATGGACATCAATGAGATGTGGGCGTGGCCGGGTCCGCAGGGACAGCTTGTGAACGGCCACTACTACGTGCTGGCGGGAAACACGCCGCAGCGTCTGAATCTTGCGTCTGGGCAATGGAAGGCCATTCCTCCCCGGGCAAGAACGTCCACGCTGCGGGTCAATCCCACCACCGGCGTGGTGTCCGCCTTGTGGGGGCAGGGGGCCTTCTCCAAGGTGTATTACTCCACCGACAAGGGCGACACCTGGCAGCAGATTGGCCGCCCGCCCTACGTGATCTGGGACGTGCAGATGGACACCGCGACCTCCGGCTGGGCCTCCCGATGGAACATGAATGCGTTTGGCGGAGACTGGGAGTTGTACAGCTTCTCGCCGCAGAAGAACGACTGGGATCATGTGGGCGATGCACCATTCAACTGCAGGCCCATGCGCGTGAGTGCCCATGCACCGGTGTTCTGCATGACCCGGGACTCCAGCATCTTCTCGCTGCGTGATGGCAAATGGAACGTGGAGTTCTCCGCCCAATGAATGCCCGAATCTGGATCAGTTCGCTCACGCTGGGCTTGGCCCTGCTCGCTTCTCACGCTGTGCAGGCCGCGTCGGTACCGGCCGAGACAGATGCCGCCAAAGCGGTTCGCTACACGCGTGCGCTGGAGGCGACGCCGTTGGCCGACAATGCGCTGGACATGCGCAAATGGCTGCTGCGCTGGATGCTGGAAACGCCGGATTACACGGTTCTGGTCTGCAACATGCTCGACATTCCAGATGACGAGAACGGAACGCTGTCCGGCGAGCTGATGGTGCAGATGATGGCCGGCAACGTGGCCTGGCAGATCGAACACCCGCGGGAGAACGACGATGTGTCGCGCCAGATGGCAGCGGTACGGAGCGCTTTGAAGATGTACGCGGCATACCTGGCCAAGGACCCGAAATGGAAGCTTCCTGCGCTTGATCCGGTCATCGAGCGGGAACGCAACGGCACGCTGCGCGAGCATGTCGCGAAGAAGGTCGCCGCCGGCTGTAATTCGGAGAACGGCGGCGAGAAGATGACCTTCAGCGAGGAGGCGGAGCCGCCGCCATTCCTCGGCGGATTCCTGCGCGAATCGCACATGGTCTATCCGCTCAAGGTGCCCAATGGCTGGGTGATGCAGAGCGAGCATCGCTACGACGAGCTGGAGTCCGGGGCCTCAGTCCGCTTCCAGCGCGAAGGCGATGTCACCGGCTGGATGGATGTTTACTTCTACCCGATAGGCGTGATCAGCAAGGAACAGCTGGAAAAGCTGGCCGCTGCCGAGCGCGAACAGCTGGTCACGGTCTGGAAGGATGCGGTCACCGGCGCGCCCTTGAGCCCGCTTGGTACCTTCAGTGTGCCGCTGAAGGCGGATCCGTCCACGTCCCAGCCGCGCCCCGACGCCATCACCGCATATGCCGCCGATTTCACCTACAAGCACCGAGAGAATGGCAAACGCTATAACTCGGTGCTGGTGTTCATGGTTGACCGGCTGTACGCCATAAAGCTGCGCTACAGCGCAGAGGCTGAGAAGTTGAGCCGCGAACAGGTGCGCAATGAAGCTGAGGCATTTGCCCGCAGTCTGCTCCTGGAAGTGGAGATCATCAGTACCGGCGACTGCGGAGCACCCGCGAGGGCCCTCGAAGGAGGGATCGCCGAAGGCTGCGTCGGCGAGGAACCGGTCCAGCCGCTGGTGCCTGACGGCTATCGTGAGCTGCGCTTTGAGTATCCGGCACCTCGGTGAAGCGGAGGTCACGTCGGGGGTTCATGGTGCCCGAGGCAGGGGGTTCCGTGACCCCGGTCCTCACCTGGTCACACACCAGTTGCTATCCTCCAGCCTGGACGAAGCCCTACAATCAGGAAATCAAGGACGATGGCATCCATCACCGCTCTCCGCCGCACCGCGCTCGCACTGGCGCTTCCGATCTGCCTCAGCCTGGCCTCGCCTGTACTGGCACAGGAGCCCGCAACACCCGCCGAAGCCGAAGAATCCACGCACGCCAAGGTCCTGCGCTACACCCGCGCGCTGGAACAATCTCCGGACGCCGCCGACGCGCATGAAGTGCGAAGGGCGCTGTTGGATTGGGCGATGAACAACAGCGAGTTCGAGGTCAACCTGTGTGATGTGATGGATCTTCCCGAACTGGGGCACAAGGACCGCAGCCCAATTACCACTGAACTGACGCAGCAGATGCTGTTCGGGAACGTCGCCTTCCAGATCGAACACGGCACGGACACCCCCGAGCTGGCTCGGCAGGTGGCCGCTGCGGAAAGCGCGATCAAGGTCTACAGCGTGATGCTGGCCAAGCACCCGGAACTGCGCATCGCGCAGATGGACGCGCTGATCGCCGAGCAGAAGGCTGGCCGTCTGGACCGGCACCTGGCCCCGGTGGTGACGGATTGTCTGGCCGCTCGCCTCACGCGTGTGAACGCAACCCCGGACGAAGTGCCGTTCCTGGGCGGCTTCCTGCGCGAGACCTCGGTGATCTATCCCGAGCGGATCGGCACCTGGGTGATGGTGGGCGAGCATCGTTTCGACACAGCGCCCTTTGGTGCCTCGCTTCGCTACGAGCGCCCCGACGACAACACCGGCTTCATTGATGTGTACATCTATCCGGTGGGTGTGAACTCGGCCGAGGCCGTCGCCGAGCAGGCCGTTATCGAGCGCGACGCGCTGCAGAAGGGCTGGTCCTCGCAACTGGTCGACCCGCCAATGTCGCCGTTGTCGACGTTCACGCTTCCTGTAAAGCCGCCTTCCAAGCCCTCTCCCTATCACCAGCCTCGCCCCAAATCGGTTACCGCCTACCAGGTGGACTTCGGCTTCAAGCGCGAGGATGGGGCCTACAGCGGGGCGTTCATCTATATGGTGGACCGCCTGCACGGCATCGAAATCCGCTACAACGCGAAGGCGTCGTCGCTCGACCGGGCGCAACTGCGCAAGGAAGCTGAAAAGTTCACGCGCGAGGTGTTCCCACAGCTGGGCATCGTCAGCAACGGCAGCTGCGGTCTGCCCCAGATGGGCGTTGACGGCAAGCTCGCCGACGGTTGCGACGGCATCGAGCCGGTGACGCCCGCTGTGGGCGAGGGCATGCGCGAGCTGCGCTTCGAGTACGCGCCGCCGTCACCCTGAGGTGGCGGCGGTCTTCTCCGGGTAGATCTCCACGTCCACGTGGTCGATGGTGCCGGTGAAGCGGAACGGCAGGGTGTAACTCCAGTCCACCGCTGAACCGGTATCCAGGCCTATATCCAGCCCCTCGCCAATGGAGAACTGGATCGGAATAGTGCGCTCCAGCCGGCCGCTGGCTACGGTGTGTCCGTCCACGGCAAGCGTAAGCGTGCCGCCTTTGCCCATGCCGCCACCGTCGTAGTCAAAGCGTGCCTCGATGTGCGCCTTACCCGGTGGAAGTGCCTTTTCCGCGCTGAACACCGGGCGCTCCTGGCCGAGGAAGTTGTAGACGAACGCTGGCTTGCCGTCCTTCATGTACAAACCGTAGCCACCTTCCGAACCACCCTGGGTGATGATCATGCCTTCGGCACCGGCCGGCACCTCCACCTGCGCGATGATCTTCCACGACTTGTTGAGCATCGGCAGGCACGCCGCATCGGGCAGAGCCACCATGCCGGGGTAATAGGTCACCTGGGTGCGCTTGCCAACCAGGCTGGGCCGGCCCATCGCTTCGGCGTTCATGCGGATCACCGCACGCCAGTCCAGCGGCAGCACGCTGTACTTGGCGGCTTCCACCCACCACAGGTCCTGCAGCTCGCGCAGTTTGTCCGGGTGCTCGGCAGCCAGGTCATGCGCCTGTGAGAAGTCGCCATCCAGCTTGTACAGCTCCCATACCTGCTGGTCGGGTGACCAGTCTTCAGAGCGATTGGGAATCCACGGCGCGAAGCTGGGGGCCGAGGCCATCCAGCCGTCGTGGTACAGCCCGCGGTTGACGCCCAGTTCGAAGTACTGCGTACGCCGTTTGCTGGGCGCATCGCCCTGCTCGAAACTGAAGGCAAAGCTGATGCCTTCAATATCCTTCTGCGGAATGCCGTTCAATACGCATGGTGCGGTAATTCCGCACACCTCATACAGCGTGGGCACGATATCGATCACATGCAGGAACTGCTCGCGCAACGCGCCTTTATCCTTGATGCGCTCAGGCCAGCTGATGATCAGCGGATTGCGCGTGCCGCCAAAGTGGCTGGCCACCTGCTTGGTCCACTGGAACGGCGTGTTCATCGCATGCGCCCACGATGACGGAAAGTGGTTGAAGTGCTTCGGCCCGCCCAGTTCGTGCATCACCACGAAGTTGTCCTGCCACTTCTCCGGGAAACCATTGAAGAACAGGTTCTCGTTGAGTGAGCCTTCCAGCCCACCTTCGGCGCTGGAGCCGTTGTCGCCGGCAATGTAGAGAATGATGGTGTTGTCGGCGTCGGGTAGTGCTTTCACCGCGTCGATCACCCGGCCCATAGCCGCATCCACCTGCGCGCCGTAGGCAGCAAACACTTCCATCATGCGTGCATACACGGCCTTTTGATCCGGCTCCAGGCCTTCCCATGCGGGCAGCCCCTTGGAGCGCTCGGTCAGGTCTGTATCTGCGGGCACCACGCCCAGCTTTTTCTGACGTTCCAGTGTCTGTTCGCGATAGGCATCCCAGCCCATGTCGAACTGGCCTTTGAACCTGTCGATCCACGCCTGCGGTGCCTGGTGCGGGGCATGTGTGGCACCCGGGGCGACATACAGGAAGTAAGGGCGGTCCGGCGCGATGCTCTTGGCCCGGCGCACCCAGGCCACGGCCTTGTCGGCCAGGTCTTCAGTCAGGTGATACTCGGGGTCATCGGAGGCGGGCACCAGGTCGCGGTTTTCAAACAGCAGCGGGTTCCAATGGTTCATGTCGCCGGCATTGAATCCATAGAAGTAGTCAAAGCCCAGTCCATTGGCCCAGCGGTCAAACGGTCCCGCCGCGCTCAGTTCCCAGGTCGGCGTGTTGTGGTTCTTGCCGATCCAGGCGGTCATGTAGCCGTTCTGGCGCAGCACTTCGCCGATCGTGCCGCAACTGCGCGGCAGTACGCAGCAGTAACCGTCGTAGCCGGTCGCGAGCTCGGTAATGCCGGCGAACGAGGCCGAATGATGATTGCGCCCGGTGATCAGCGCCGCCCGTGTCGGGCTGCACAGCGCGGTGGTGTGGAAGTGGTTGTAGCGCAACCCCTCGGCCGCCAGCCGGTCCATGGTGGGCGAGGGCACGCCGCCGCCGAAGGTGCTGAACTGGCCGAAGCCCACGTCGTCCAGCAGGATCAGCACCACATTGGGGGCCCCCTTGGGGGCCTGCACCGGCTGCGGAAACTGGGCCGGGTCCGAGTCCTGGTAGGTGCGGCCCACCTGGCCGTGGAAGTGGAAGTCCGGGCGCGGCAGGATGTCGGGCGTTCCGGCACGGGTGTCGTCAGAGGCGTTCATCGGCAGGTTCCTTGGGGCGAGACCCCGAGCTTCCCACCGCCCACGCACCGGGGCATCGGCGAAAGCACCGGCGGGTTGCCAGTACTTTTACTGGTGGCGGAGACTTGAATTGAAGCGGCGGAGATTCGTAGAGCCGGGCTTGCCCGGCTTCCCAACGTGTACGGACTCCGTCAGCCGGGCAAGCCCGGCTCTTCAAGAGCGATGCACCCAGCAAACGCAACAGTCAGCTCCTTCCGCCACAACATGCAGCTGTATACGGTGCATTTCACCAATCCTGCCCACTACCGTCTGGAGTCCTACTCGGGGGAGAAGTCTGCAACGTTCGAATGCTAGACGCTGTAACCGGTGAATCGTTCCCGCTGGGGCCATCGCGGCCGTTCATTCCGCGGCACCGGTAGCGACGTCCAATTAGATGAAGTGTTCGTAGGATTCCTGAATTCCGGTCCAGAACCCTTTCGAAGTGCCGAAGTAGCGTGAGAGGCGAAAATCCGTATCGGCGGTGATCGCGAGGTCTCCCTCTACGATCTGCTCGATAACGTGCTGTGGTACGCCGATGGACTTGGCCAAGCGATATTGGGTGATGCCCATGGGTTCCAAGAACTCATGCAGGATGATTTCACCGGGGGTGGGGTAAGGAACGGTACGCATGATCATCTCTCTTGGTGGAATGGATCACGCTACTTCAATCGCCAGGGAGGGCTTTTCAATTCATTTCAGTTGGGTGTGCACCAATTCTCGACCAGATGCGTCGTTCGTTGGCCGTTGTCTGTTGATCGGTTCACTGCCGGTCGGCATTTGAGCTACATACGACACCTCGGGTGCCTGGCAGTTCGATCTGGTGCCATCAATGACGCGCCATGGTGCATCGGAATCTTTGCCATTCTGGCTCGGAACATGCGCCAAACCGCCGTTTTCCGTGCCATAGACGTCATCGATAGATGCAGCCTATCGAAATCGCGCGAAATACATGAAAACAGCCACTTCACATCCGAATCGCCTTCCGGCAATGTGGCCCTCGGAGTCTAGAAAACTCTGTTGATGCGAGCATTGGATATCCCAATGTCGGGATGGTGGCGAATGCAACACTCCCCCAAAACGGGGGGGGAATAAGCCACACCGTATCGCATCACGGTTTTCTAGCTCCCGACGCCTTTCCCATTGGGGGAAGGGTACTTCCCCGGGAGTCTGAGATGTACACGTTCTGGGCCTTCATTCATCGTTTCGAGCTGCCCACTCGAGGCCTTCGATTACCTCTTACGCGCGCCCGCCGCCCTTCAGCGTCGCCTCTTCGCGCGCACATCCAAGACTTATAACGCCGGGCGCTGACCCGGCCATCTGATCGGCATGCCGCCGCGCCCTAGCTGTGCGCCGCGTTGCCACTTCGTTGAACTCATTCGTTACCCAGTTTCGGGAGGTTCCCATGTGCGAGCAGTGTTCCTGTGCAGGTTGTGTTGACCATGCGAATCCAGAGCGCCCTCAGGGCGGCCATGCAAGCGGAGCGGTGCAGCCTGCGCCGCTGTTTCAACCCTCAGCGAGCATCCATCCAGGGCGCGTGCTGATGGACGACTATCTGCGCCCTGCCGGCATTTCCATTCGTCGGCTGGCGGATTCCATTCGGGTCAAGCGTGGGCGGCTGGAATCGGTGATTGGTGGCCGCAGCAGCATCAGTGCGGAACTGTCGCTGCGGCTGGGGCGTTACTTCGGTGACCCGCCGGCGTACTGGCAGGATCTGCAGTCGAAGCACGACATGGAAATGGCGTACTGCGCCTGGGGCGAGGACATCGACCTGATCCGCCCGCGCGTGCGCTGGTAGGACGGTCGGGATGGGTCGCCATGTTTACGGTACGGCCCGGGTTGTCAGTTCGTGCGCAGCCCGGCCGGGACGGCGGGCTGTTGCGCAGAGTGCAGGAGGTTCGGGCATGAGCCTGGTGATGGTGCTGGAGATCGAGTCGGGTGTGACGCTTGATGATGTTGCGTTCACGCTTCGGTCGCTGGGTCTGCCGAGTGAGGTTGATCAGAATATCTGGGCTGGACTGCTGCCGGGGTGCAGGTGTGCGTTTGGGTTCAAGCAACACGCTGTTCCGCTTGCTTTAGGGGCAAGAGGCATGCAGGTGGAGTGGAGTGTCGGGTTGACGATTACGTTTCATTTTCGGGCTGCGCATATGTTGCGGAGCCTGCATGAGATCTATCGGTTGATTGAGGTGTTTGCGATGCAGCACGCGCATCGCTTCGTGCTCTCGTTTCAGTACGAGCGCATCTACGCGGTGCGGGACGGCACCGGATTGGATCTGGTGTGGAAGATCTCGTAGAGCCGGGCTTGCCCGGCTGCTCTTCCTCAAGATTCCAGCCCCACCGCCGATATGCCAGAGGACGACTCTTCCGCTCGGCCGTCATCCGACATGCACAACGGGTTCACATTTTCGCGCTTGTCTCCGCTTTCTGAATCAGGTATCAAAGCAGGCATTAGGGGCCGTTGAAGTTGTCACCGCCAGCAACGCGTACACGCCGTTGCCTGGCGACGTGTGTGCTGTGCACGTTTCATCCAGGGAGAACCGCGGTGAGAAGACCTGCATATGCTGTACTTGGTGCTTCGCTTTACCTGGCTTCATCCAGTTGTTTTGCGTTACCCGCGTCCGGTGCGCGTGATTACGCCAACGCTCCACAGGGGTTAACCGGTCTGCAGTATGTCTATCAGCATGTTGATACAAACGCGGAATTCGATCTGCCCATAGTGAGAGTGTCCGTATTTTTGTGTTCGGGCGACGTGGGCTGCCCTGTGACAGCCCGGCTTCTTAGTACGGGCTCCGGATAAATCGGTCCCCGTAAAGTACGGCAAATTGGTTCATCGCGTTCTTCCAGCCGTGGCTGGTGCCTCCCCAGTTGGCCGTGATGTTGCGCAGCCCCAGCCAGATCAGCTTGATCGCCGCCTCGTCAGTTGGAAAATGCCCTCGGGTTTTGATGACCTTCCGCAGCTGCGCATTAACGCTCTCGATGGCGTTGGTGGTGTAGATGACACGACGGATCTCAGGTGGAAACGCGAAGAAGGGTATGACGCGGTCCCATGACCGTCGCCATGCCTGGGGCGCCGAGGGGTAGCGTTTGCCCAGCGGCGAGGCCTCCAGCGCTTCCAGGGCCTGTTCGGCGGACTCTGCATTGATGGCCTGGTAGATGGGCTTCAGCTCGGCTGCGAGAGCCCTTCGATCCTTCCAGCCGGCGTAGTCCAAGCTGTTGCGGATGAGATGCACGATGCAGGTCTGGAGAGTGGTCGCTGGGTAGACCGCCGCCAGCGCCTCGGGCATGCCTTTAAGGCCATCGGTCACCGCTATCAGTACGTCCTCCACGCCGCGCGTCTTGAGGTCGTTGAAGACCTTCATCCAGAACTTGGCCCCTTCTGTGTTCTCGATCCAGATGCCCAGGATGTCGCGACTTCCATCAGGTAGAACGCCTAATGCCAGATAGATCGCTTTGTTGCGCACTACGCCCTCGTCACGCACCTTGACGCGCAGGGCATCAAAGAACACCACCGGATACATCAGCTCCAGCGGACGCGTCTGCCACGCCGAAATCTCTTCCAGAACCTCGTCGGTCACCGAGCTGATGAAGTCCGCCGACACGTCTGTTCCATACTGTTCAGACAGAAACGCGCGGATGTCGCGGACGCTCATTCCGCGCGCGTACATCGCGACGATCTTGTCGTCAAAACCAGTGAAACGCCGCTCGTGCTTGGGAATCAGGATGGGCTGGAAGCTGCCATCCCGGTCCCGGGGAACGTCCAGTCGCAGGGGGCCATCCTCAGTCAGAACGGTTTTGCTGGACGTTCCATTTCGCTGATTGCCGGTCGATTCCGGTCGCTCGCTTCCGGGTGGGTACCCCAGGTGATGGCCCAGCTCGCCCTTCAGTGCCCGCTCAATCAAGGCCTTTTTCAGGGCTGTGGTGATGTCCAGGATCTCGCCCGCGGTCGTCGCTCCGTTGGCAAGCTGCTCAACGAGCTCGGCAGGCAGGGTAGGCAGCTGACGGGCAGCGGCCTTGGCGGTCATTTTCTTGGGTGGCATACATGATCCTTTTCAACATGTTATGCCCGAACACAAAATTCCTGACAGTCCCCCCATAGTTGATCCGGGCCTGTCGATGGGGATCGACCTGCATACGCTGCGGTACCTCAAGTATTTTGGCCGCGACGGCCACACGTCTGCTTTCAGCGTCTACCAGGCCTACGGGGACCTGGATGGAACCTTCTCGCCGTTCGGAGGCGGCAGGTCAATCCGGCTTTCCGGCCACGGCTACAGCGACACCGTGGTCATTCTGGGCACCAATCTTTCCGGTGCCCCCTACCTGCCGCTCAACGAGTACATGCAGTGGTCCTTCGGGCCCACCGTTACCGCGCAGGTGATGATTAGTGCGCCGACGGGCAGCTACAGCCGCGACAAGCTGTTCAACATGGGCACCAACCGCTGGCAGATAAAGCCTGAGCTGGCCTACCTCATGCCGGTGGGCGAGAAGGGCTGGTGGGACGTGTACGGCAACGTGGAATGGTTCCAGGACAACGATGACCCGCGGGGTGGCAACCGGTTGGAGACCAAGCCGCTGTTCGGCCTGGACACCCACTACTCGTACACGTTCAACCGGGCGTTCTGGGCAGGCGTGGGCGTTTCCTATCGTCGCGGCGGGGCCACCCGGCTGGATGGCATCAGCCAAGGGGGTAGTGAGGAGTACACCGATGGCGTGGCCACGGCCAGCATGACCTTTTCGCCGAACTGGATGATGAAGGCCATGTATTCGCACCCCATCAAAGCGTCCAACGAGGACGTGAATACCGAAATCTTCCAGCTGACCGTTCAGTACAACTGGGGCCATCTCCCCAGCAACCGCTGATCTGCCACGGGCCGTTGCAAGCACGGTTCTACTCAATCTCCGGGGATATCCATGATTGGTTCACATCGTTTGAGCGTTTGCGTTTCGCTTCTCGTCTGTTCCATGGCCTCGCTCGCCCACGCCGCTGACGCCGCTTACACCACCGGTGAGGTGAAGCCGGCCTCGGCCTCCACCGTCAGTGCGCAGAAGGTGGTGCGCGACACCTTGCCGTTCTCCGACCGCGCCGACTTCGATGAGGCCAAGCGGGGGTTCATTGCAGCACCTGACTTCCGCCAGATCGCCAAAGACGGCGGCGGTGTTTCGTGGAACATGGACGACTGGAACTTCCTGCTGGAGGGCAAGGAGTTCGATACCATCAACCCCTCGCTGCAGCGCCAGGCCACCTTGAACATGGCCTACGGTCTGTTTGAGGTGGTGCCGGGCATCTACCAGGTGCGTGGTTTCGACCTGGCCAACATCACCTTCATAAAAGGCCAGACCGGCTGGATTGTGATCGACCCGCTGACCACCGCCGAAACCGCCCGTGCGGCACTGAAGTTCATCAACGAGAAGCTGGGCCCGCGTCCGGTGGTGGCAGTGATCTATTCCCACTCACATGGCGATCATTTTGCCGGCGTACGCGGCGTGGTGGACGAAGCCGACCTGCAGGCCGGCAAGGTGCAGATCATCGCGCCCGAGCATTTCATGTATGAGGCCATCTCCGAGAACGTGTTCGCCGGCAACGCGATGACGCGACGCAAAAGCTACACCTACGCCGACCTGCTGCCACGCAGCCCTACCGGCCACGTGGACGGCTCCATCGGCAAGGCGACGGCAAAAGGAGCCAGCGGCATCATTCCGCCCACCCGTGAAATCAAGCAGGCGTATGAAACGCTGACCGTGGACGGCGTGAAAATGGAGTTCCAGCTGACCCCGGGCACCGAGGCGCCGGCGGAGATGAACACCTGGTTCCCGGAGCTGAAGGCCTTCTGGGCGGGCGAGAACATTGTGGCCGGCCAGCACAACATCTACACGCTGCGCGGTGCCAAGGTGCGTGACCCCAGCGCCTGGGCGGGCTTCATCAACGAGGCGCTTTACCGTTATGGCGACGACGCGGTAGTGATGTTTGCCTCGCACTCTTGGCCGCGTTGGGGCAAGGAACGCATTCACGAGGTGATGCGCGGCCAGCGTGACATGTACGCCAATCTCAACAACCAGGTGCTGCACCTGGCCAACCAGGGCGTCACCATCAACGAAATCCAGAACGTGTACAAGCCGCCAACCTCACTGCGCAACCAGTGGTACACCCGGGCTTATCACGGTTCGTACGAACACAACGCGCGCGCGGTGATCAATCTGTATCTGGGCTACTGGGACGGTAACCCTGTCACCATGGTTCCGCTTTCGCCGGAAGATACCGCTCCGCTCTATGTGGACATGATGGGCGGTGCGGACAAGATCCTGGCGAAGGCGAAGGCGCTCAATGATGAGGGCAAGTACAAGTTGTCGATGGAAATCCTGAACAAGCTTGTCTACACGCAGCCGGGCAACCAGCAGGCCAAGAACCTGCTTGCTGATGCGTTCGAGCAGCTGGGCTACCAGGCCGAGAGCCCGAGCATCCGCAATGCGTATCTTTCGGCGACCAAGGAACTGCGTGACGGGGTAGTGGGCTTTGACAAGGCCAAGGTCAAATCGCCGGAGATGGTGCGGGGCACGAGTACCGAGCTGCTGTTGCAGAACCTGGCCATTGCCATCGACAGCCGCAAGGCTGAGAACATGCACTTCAAACTGAACCTGATGCACCCTGATACCCGGGAGACCTTCGTTACCGAGATGAGCAACGCCACGCTTACCACCATCACGGGGCATCAGTCGGCTGACGCGGACCTGTCGCTGCAGATCAATCGCCCTGATTTTGTCGCACTGGTGCTGGGCGAACAGAAACTGGGCGATCTGGTGAAGAGCGGCAAGGCCAAGGTCCGCGGTGATCTCGGGGTGCTCAAGCAGCTCACTGCGGCGGTCACCAAGTACGACCCGGGCTTTGAACTGATGCCCGGCACCCGTCCCGCCAAGGGACGCGCAGCCGAAAGCTCGGGTGGAGATGACGTATTCGTCGCCGCCCGTCCGCTGGAGTTTGACGGCGAAGAGTGATTCCGGGTGACCAGGGGAGGGCGTCACCCCATCCGCACCAGACCATCTCGTAGAGCCGGGCTTGCCCGGCTGCTGTTGGCGCAGGGCTACCGGCCATAAAGGGCACCGCATTGAAGGCGGTGTCGATTTGAATTCATGCGTTACCGGACCCAGGCTCAATCTACGGCTCCAACGTGCCCCCGGTCACGCTTTGACATCATTTACTGAGGAACCGTCCCTACCTTCTGGGTTACTGTTGAAACGCTCCCCCAGAGGCCACCCCATGAAGACCGCCGTTTTCAGCGCTCGCCCCTACGACCGTCACTTCCTGGAAGCCGCCAACCAGCATGTGGGCGGTGAAGGGCGGTTCGAGTTCGCTTACTTCGATGTAGGGCTGGATCTCACCACGTCCACACTGGCCCAGGGTAGTGAGGCGGTCTGCGTATTCGTCAACGACCGTCTGGACGCCCCGGTGCTTGAAGCACTGCACGGGCAGGGCATCCGCGCGGTGCTTCTCCGCTGCGCAGGCTTCAACAACGTGGATCTGGCCGCTGCGGAACGCCTCGGCCTGTTCGTCGCCCGCGTGCCGGCGTACTCGCCCGAGGCCGTGGCCGAGCACGCGCTGGCGCTGATCATGACCCTCAACCGCCAGACCCACCGGGCCTACAACCGGGTGCGCGAAGGCAACTTCATGCTGGACGGCCTGCTTGGGCGCACGCTGTATGGCCGCACGGCGGGCATCGTGGGCACCGGCAAGATCGGGCTGGCCACGGCACGCATTCTCAGAGGCATGGGCTGCAATGTGCTCGGGTATGACCCATACCCGAGTTCTGCCTTCGACGGAATCGGCGAAATGGTGCCGCTGGCCGAGCTGTTGGCCCGCTCGGACATCGTCTCCCTGCATTGCCCCCTGACCCCGGACACGCACCACCTCATCAACGAGGCCTCGCTGGCGTTGATGAAGCCCGGTGCCATGCTGGTGAACACCTCGCGCGGTGGACTGGTGAACACCGATGCGGTGATCCGCGCACTGAAGTCACGACACCTCGGTCATCTGGCCATTGACGTGTACGAGCAGGAAAGCGCGCTGTTCTTCCAGGACCTTTCCGGCGAGATCATCGACGACGATGTCTTCCAGCGCCTGATGACCTTCCCGAACGTACTGGTCACGGGGCACCAAGGCTTCTTCACCGCCGAAGCCCTACAGGAAATCTCCGCCATCACCCTGGGCAACCTGACCGACTTCGCCGAAGGCCGCGCCTGTCCCAACAAGGTAGCGTAGAGCCGGGCTTGCCCGGCTGCTCCATCACCGGTCTGCCCCAAAAACCGCACGGAACCCCAATCCCATGTGGCAACAGAACTACGACCCCCTAGGCAACACCTACCTCTCCGCCCTGATGGGCGCTCTCCCGGTCCTGGTATTCCTCTTAGCCCTGACAGTCCTGCGCCTCAAAGGCCTGACCGCAGCACTACTAGCCGTAGCCGTCTCCATCGCCGTCTCCTGGTTCGGCTTCGGCATGCCCCTCGGCGAAATCACCGGCGCAGCCCTGCTCGGTATCGCCAACGGTATCTTCCCGATCAGCTTCATCGTGCTGATGGCGGTGTGGCTGTACAAGCTCGCCATCCGCAGCGGCAAGTTCGAAGTCATTCGCGGCAGCATCGCCACCATTTCCGATGACCAGCGCATCCAGGTGTTGCTGATCGCGTTCTGCTTCGGTGGTTTCCTGGAAGGGGCAGCCGGCTTCGGCGTGCCCATCGCCATCTGCGCGGCGCTGCTGGTGGAGCTGGGCTTCCGCCCGCTGAAGGCGGCCATGCTGTGCCTGATCGCCAACGGCGCGGCAGGGGCCTACGGGGCCATTGGCATTCCCGTGTTGGTCGGGGCAGAGCAGGGTGGGGTGCCGCTGCAGGACATGTCGTGGAAGCTGGTGCCGCTGGTGCAGGTGTGCGCGGCGCTGCTGCCGGCGGCGTTGGTGATGTTGCTGGATGGTTGGCGCGGCGTGCGCGAAACCTGGCCGGTGCTGCTGGTGGTGGGCCTGGTGTTCAGTGGCGTGCAGACCGCCGTTTTGCTGCTGTTGGGGCCGGAGCTGGTCGATATCGTCGGTCCGCTGGCGGGCATGGCAGCGTTGGCCGGGTTCATGCAGTTCTGGCAGCCGAAGCGGATCTACCGCGAGGCCGAGGCACCGCCGGTGTCGGCGCAGCGCTGGTCGCTGAAAGAGGTGCTGCTGGCGTGGTCGCCGTTCTACCTGCTCACCGCCACCATTCTGGTGTGGAGCCTGCCGGCGTTCAAAGGGTTGTTCGCTGCGGGTGGAGCGCTGGCTGGCACGGTGCTGCATCTGCCGATTGGGTTGCTGCACCAGCGGGTGCAGGAGCTGCCGCCGCTGGTGGCCGAGGCGCATACGCTGCCGGCGGTGTGGAATGTGGGGTGGCTGGGCGCTGCGGGTACGGCCATTCTTATCGCCGCGTTGCTGACGGCGTTGTTGTCGCCGAAGCTGGGGCTGAGGTCGGCTGGGCAGGAACTGGCCCAGGCAGGGCGTGAGATGTGGAAGCCCTTGGCTACGGTGGCGCTGGTGATGGCGGTGGCTTACATCACCAACTATTCGGGGGCGTCTTCCACGATTGGTCTGGCGCTGGCGGAAACCGGTGGGGTGTTCCCGGTGTTGTCGCCGGTGATCGGCTGGATGGGGGTGTTCATCACCGGGTCGGTGGTGAACAGCAACACCTTGTTCGCGCATCTGCAGGCGGTGACAGCGGAGCAGATCGGGGTGGCTCCAGCGTTGTTGGTGGCAGCGAATACCGCAGGCGGGGTGATGGCGAAGCTGGTGTCGCCGCAATCGATTGCCATTGCGGCGGCGGCGGTGAAGCTGGTGGGGCAGGAGTCGGCGATTCTGCGGTCTACGTTGGCGGCCAGTCTGGGGTTGTTGGCGTATGTGTGCGTGGTGACGTGGGTGTTGTCGATGTTGGCGTAGCGACACACCATGCGAGTCATCGGGGTGCCGGGTGATGCGATGGACGCGCATGGCGCGTCCCTACCGAGGTGGTCGGTGGTTCAGCCGGGCGAGCCCGGCTCTACGTTGTCGCGGTGCCGGCCGTGTCATGAGGGCGCATGCACGCAACGCGTCATCCCATCCGGAGCGGCGACGATTGATGTCGTTCTGGCTGCGTTTGTTGATCCTCCTTGGCGACGCGCGTTTGCTCGGCTGCTTCGATGCTGCGGACAGACTCCTCAATCGGGGTCTGGGCGGCCACTGCCGTCGGCATGACGGCTCGATAATGACCCGGGTTCGATAGGTCACCTTGCACCAGAAACACGTTGGCCCCGGCCGGTTTGTCCGCCGTTGGCCCGCTCAGCATTACATGATCGACCGAGTGCAGCCCCCGTTGCTTTGCGAGTGCAAGCAGGCTGGTCGTCATGCGCTCACTGATGGCGTCATAGCTACGGCCGTGCTGAGCGTCGAGTCCGGCGACACCCCGCTGGATCTGCAGATACATCGGGTCGCGTAGATACGCAGGGGAATCAAGCTCAGCCCTGCGACCGTCCGCAAGGGTTATGCCCAGTTGTCCGTTCTGGAAATTCTCAACGACAGTGGGCTGGCGGTTTGCGGCTTCGGTAGCCTGCGTGCCAGTGATGCTGAGGTTGCCCTCAACCAAGCGATAAGCAAAGCGCCCGTCTTCGCTGCGGTAGGTGCCTGCGGGATCGGTTTCAGAACGCACACCTCCGGTGAGCTGCAGGTTGCCCCAGTGCAGTTCGCCGCGCCCATCCGCGTCCCGAATCGTGTCGCCTCCGCCCACCACATAGGTGTCATGGCCTGTGCCGCCTTCAAGGCGGTCGCGTCCGTGGCCGCCAATCAGGACGTCATCGCCCTGGTGACCACGTAGAACATCGTTTCCGCCGTCGCCAATCAGAACGTCGTTCCGGGAGACTTCCTGGTTGCCGCGCATTCGGCGAGAATCCAGTGTCGCTTGATGTTCTTCGCTCACCGCTTCGCTGGATGAGTTGCTGTGTTCGCGGCGAAGTGCAATGTGTGGGCGAGTATTGTCAGGGTAGATCTGCTGGATGTCATCGCTGTCGCGAAGGCTACGATTTGGGTCGAGGAAGATGGCGCCTGGGGGGAAGCTGTCGGTCTGCAGTCGTTCTGCCATTGTCGGGTGCTGGGCGCGCAGGTCTTCCATTAGCACATCACGAGCCGGTGCGAAGGCAGCTGCTACTGATGGTACGCGACCATATTCGGCTACGAGATCAGGATAGTCCCTATTGGCTTGCACAACGCGATTGCGCGAAGCTTGCGTGCCGTCAAGGGTCTCGCCGAACTGGAGCTCGACGCGCTCAATATCGTCACGATGCAGTTCAAGTGTGCGGTAGACAGCTCGGGCCTCGGTCGGAGTGATGTTCTCGCTGTCGTCATAAAGGCCAAATACCTGAGCCTCTGCAAAGCGCCGCTTTCTTAGGCCGCCTTCGTTGGACAAACGATGCGGGTACTGTTCATTGGGCTTGTCGCTCCCCCAACAGTTGTATCTGATCTGGTACCAAGCTTCAGCCCGGTCACCCTGGCGTATGGCTTCCATTACCGGGTGCTCGGGCACAGTTCCGTTCGCAGTTCCAGTCAGATTGGCGGGTCCGCGATTGTAGGCAAGCGAAACCGCTGCGATCCGTTCATCAGATAGCGGCATATTCGCGCTATTTGCTGGTACCTCGTATTCCGCCAGAGATGCGCGTAGCAAACTGTCTGATTCCGCCGCGTCAAGCTGTCTGCTGAAGCCTAGACCCAAGCGAGTCTTTTCTCGTTCAGTCCCTGCTGCATCCACGCCTGCGAGCGTTCGCCATTGAGCGTCACTTAGCTCAAGTCCAGATTCGCGCCATATTCTGACGTTGTTGTTACGATTCAGCGTGAAGCCCCAACCTATGGTGGCCTTTCCGTCGCCGACGTCTTGAACGTGGGCGTGCAGGCCTTCAGCTCCGACTATCACAAGCCTGAGCTTTCTTTCGTACTCAGCTTGGCTTAGCTCTCTGTAGTCCATGGGCAGCCTTCTTACCTTGTCGTAACGTCACGGCATGTGCGATTGAGTGATGGTGATGGCCTGCCCTCCGTCGGCGGTTCACTCCGACGCAGTACATCGCTCGTCGCAATAACCAGGATGTCGTTGTTATCGGCCTTGCGTATCAGGTCCACTTCCTCCCACTTGAGTGCGTCGCCCTGTAGCTCGGCGCGGACGAGGTGAATGGCACCATTCCGGTTGCTCTGCACTGCCAGTACGGCGGTGTTGCCCACAGCAGTGCCGATCAACGTGCCGTCGTCGATCTGGCGCAGGTTGACCAGGGCTCCCCCGAAGTCGCCGCACATCCGGTTGCCCTCCTGGACGACGCTGATGTCAAAACCGCCGCAGTCCAGCTTGGGATTGGTGCGGTCGCACCACTTTACGTACCAGCTTCCGCTGAAGTCGGCGATTGCAGCCGTCTTCGGTGTGGAGGCGCAGGCGGATAGGGCAACTGTCGCCAGTACGAGGCAGGCGGCCATGGCTGAGTTCTTGATGAAGGTAATTCTGAGATGCGGCATTGGTGATCCTTTCCCATGTGACTGTGGCCCGGGCCGCGAGCAATGAAGTGCGGCTTTGAGCAAGTCTACGTAGCCGTTGCGGCGATGCCTGTAGGAGAAGTCTGGAATTTGGTTCAGTCCGGGAGCGGGGTTGCACGCCATGCGTGTAATCGTGTTGCCCGGGTGATTCGGCGGACGCGCATGGCGCGTCCCTACGATGATGGCCGGTGGTTCAGCCGGGCAAGCCCGGCTCTACGATCCTGTGATCTGGCGGCAGGTGGTGGGCGGTAGTGCCGATCAACGTGCCGTCGTCGATCTGGCGCAGGTTGACCAGGGCTTCGCTGAAGTCGGCGGTTGCAGGCGTCTAGAGGGTGGAGGCGCAGGCGGATAGGGTGGCTGTTCCCAGTGCGAGGCTGGCGGCGATGATTGAGTGTTTGATGAGAGTCATTCTCAAGTGCGATATCGGTGGTCCTTTTCCGTGAGGTGCAGCCTTAGGGGGTTTAATGAGCCAACGTGGGGATGCCTGTAGGGGACGTCAGGATCTGATTCAACGTGGTGCCCAGGCGATCCGGTGGACGGGCATGGCCCGTCCGTACGGATGGTCGGTGGTTCAGCCGGGCAAGCCCGGCTCTACGGATCCCGTTGGTGACACGCCATGCGTGTCATCGCGGTGCCGGGCGATCCGGTTGTTCAGGTTCCCCGCCGCTTGACCCATTCATGTCTATACAACATCATGCGCGGTCGCTTCAGGCCCCCTGCGGCCCCTGCGCGCACCCCGTGCGACAACGTGTCGCAGCAGAAAAACGGGCATTCTTGCGCCGGATCATTGTCAACGCTCTTCTTAAATGGTGCGTGACGGCATAAAATTATAGGGCTGACATGTACGTCCATCCGGTCTTGGCCGAGGTGGGTGCGCTTGACCTGGCATTCCCTACGCAATTGGATCGACCGATGATTCCGTTGAAAACCCTTGGGCGCTTCCTGCGTCCGGGCCTGCTGTTTGCTTTGTCCGTGTTCCTCACGGGCTGCAACTCGGCCATTCTTGACCCGAAGGGCCAGATCGGCCAGGACGAAAAAACCCTGCTGATCACGGCAACGGTGCTGATGCTGCTGGTCGTTGTGCCGGTCATCATCATGACCCTGGCCTTCGCCTGGAAGTACCGCGCTTCCAACACCAAGGCCCGTTACGAGCCGAAGTGGTCGCATTCCACCGCGATCGAAGTGGTCGTCTGGTCGATCCCCTGCATGATCGTGCTGGTGCTGGCCGTGCTGACCTGGCGCTCCTCGCATGCGCTGGATCCGTACCGTCCGCTGGAATCGGACAAGAAGCCGGTGGTGATCGAAGCCATTTCGCTGGACTGGAAGTGGTTGTTCATCTACCCGGAAGAGAACATCGCGACGGTCAACGAAATCACCTTCCCGGTGAACACCCCGCTGAACTTCAAGATCACGTCCGATTCGGTGATGAATGCGTTCTTCATCCCGCACCTGGGCAGCATGATCTACTCAATGACCGGCATGGAGACCAAGCTCCATCTGATCGCCAACGAGACCGGCGAATTCCCGGGCATGTCCTCGCACTACAGCGGCGCGGGCTTCAGCAAGATGCACTTCACGGCCCACTCGGTCACTGAAGAGCAGTACCAGCAGTGGCTGGCCAAGGTGCGTGCCGAAAGCAGCACCCTGAACAAGGATGCCTTCAACGCCCTGGTGGCCGAGAAGAACCACGACTGGCACCCGGTGACCTATTTCGGCAACACCGAAACCGGTCTGTTCAACTGGGTCGTCGAAAAGCACATGGGCGACAACAACCACTACGGCATGGACCACAAGGCCAAGGGCCACGAGGGCATGTCGCACGGTGAAGGCGCAGCCCATGAAGGCCATGAAGGCCACGAAATGCCGGCCGCTGAGCACGCCGAACACACTGCAGACGAGCACGCCGCCGCCGGTCACACCGGCCACGCAGGCTCGGGAGAATAAGCATGAATCTGTTGGGTAAACTGACATTCGCTGACATCCCGCACGACCCGATCATCATCACCACGCTGATCGGCGCGGGGATCGGTGGTCTGCTCCTGCTGGCGGTCATCACCAAGTTCAAGCTGTGGGGCTATCTCTGGAAAGAGTGGTTCACCTCGGTCGATCACAAGAAGATCGGCATCATGTACCTCATCGTGGCCTTCGTGATGCTGCTTCGCGGCTTCGCCGACGCCATCATGATGCGTGCCCAGCAGGCCATCGCCGTCAACGGCGCTGAAGGCTTCCTGCCGCCGCACCACTACGACCAGATCTTCACCGCCCACGGCGTGATCATGATCTTCTTCGTGGCGATGCCGCTGATCACCGGCCTGATGAACGTCGTGGTGCCGCTGCAGATCGGCGCACGCGACGTGGCCTTCCCGTTCGTGAACTCGCTGAGCTTCTGGCTGTTCGTGGCCGGTGCTGGCCTGATCATGATCTCGCTGGGCGTCGGTGAGTTCGCACAGACCGGTTGGCTGGCCTTCCCGCCGTTGTCGGGCAAGGAGTACAGCCCAGGGGTCGGTGTCGACTACTACATCTGGGGTCTACAGGTCGCAGGCCTGGGTACCACGCTGAGCGGTATCAACTTCTTCATCACCATCCTGAAGATGCGTACCCCGGGCATGAAGCTGATGCACATGCCGGTGTTCACCTGGACCGCGCTGGTCACCAACGTGCTGATCATCGCCGCCTTCCCGGTGCTGACCGTCACCCTGGTGCTGCTGACCCTGGACCGTTACCTGGGCACGCACTTCTTCACCAATGACGGTGGCGGCAACGCCATGCTGTACATCAACCTGATCTGGATCTGGGGTCACCCGGAGGTGTACATCCTGGTCCTGCCGGCGTTCGGTGTGTTCTCGGAAGTCATTGCCACCTACTCGCGCAAGGCGCTGTTCGGTTACAAGGGCATGGTGTACGCCACGGCCTGTATTGGCGTGCTGTCGTTCATCGTGTGGCTGCACCACTTCTTCACCATGGGTTCGGGTGCCAACGTGAATGCCTTCTTCGGCATAACCACGATGATCATCTCCATTCCCACCGGCGTGAAGATCTTCAACTGGCTGTTCACGATGTTCCGCGGTCGCGTGCAGTTCACCACTCCGGTGCTGTGGACGATCGGTTTCATGGTCACCTTCACCATCGGCGGCATGACCGGCGTGATGCTGGCCATCCCGGCCATCGACTTCGTGCTGCACAACAGCCTGTTCCTGATCGCGCACTTCCATAACGTGATCATCGGCGGCGTGGTGTTCGGCATGTTCGCGGGCATCACCTACTGGTGGCCGAAGATGTTCGGCTTCCGTCTGAATGAAACCTGGGGCAAGCGCGCATTCTGGTGCTGGTTCATCGGCTTCTATGTGGCCTTCATGCCGCTGTACGTGCTCGGCTTCATGGGCATGACCCGTCGCATGCAGAGCTACCCGAACCCGGAATACCAGCCGTTCCTGATCGTGGCTGCCGCCGGTGCGGCGATCATCGGCCTGGGCATCCTGTGCCAGGTGATCCAGATCGCTGTGTCGATCCGCGACCGCAAGAAGACCGCCGACCTCACTGGCGACCCGTGGGATGCCCGTACGCTGGAGTGGGAAACCTCTTCGCCGCCGTCGTTCTACAACTTCGGCATGCTGCCCAAGGTCACCGAACTGGACGACTTCTGGGAGCGCAAGCAGCGTGGTGAAGCATGGCCGCGTCCGGAGAAGTACAGCGACATCCACATGCCGCGCAACACCGGTACCGGTGTGGTGATTGGTGCCTTCAGCCTGGCCTTCGGCTTTGCCATGATCTGGCACATCTGGTGGCTGGCCATCGTCGGCATGATCGGCATGATCGGCACCTACATCTGGCGCACCTTCGACAAGGACACGGATTACTACGTGCCGGCCGCCGAAGTTGAGCGGATCGAAAGTGAGCACCGCCGTCACCTGCAGGCGCAGGGTCTGGTGAAAACGGAGTTCAAGGCATGAGCAGCAATACCTCCACCCTGAACCATGGGCACGCCGCGCACGCGGCGGCCCACGGCCATGACGACCACGAGCACCACGACACCGGCGGCAACACCGTCTTCGGTTTCTGGGTGTATCTGATGAGCGACTGCCTCATCTTCGCCAGCCTGTTTGCGACCTACATCGTGCTGGCCGGCGGTACCGATGGTGGCCCGACCGGCAAGGAACTGTTCGACCTGAGCTTCGTCGCGTGGGAAACCACGCTGCTGCTGGTCTCTTCGCTGACCTTCGGCCTGGGCATGATCGCCATGCACAAGGCCAAGGTGGGCCAGATGTACCTGTGGCTGGCGATCACCTGGCTGCTGGGCTTCGGCTTCATGGTCATGGAAGTCTGGGAGTTCAACCACCTGATCCACCAGGGTTACGGCCCGGACCGTAGTGCGTTCCTGTCGGCGTTCTTCGCGCTGGTGGGCACCCACGGCCTGCACGTGAGCGCCGGTCTGCTGTGGCTGCTGATCATGTTCATCCAGATCAAGCAGAACGGCCTGACCGCCACCAACAAGACCCGCCTGGCGTGCCTGAGCCTGTTCTGGCACTTCCTGGACCTGATCTGGATCGGCGTGTTCTCCGTCGTCTACCTGAAGGGAGCGCTGTAATGGCACACGACAATCACGCCCATCACGATGGGCACGGCGTGGGTGGCGAGAGCCACGGCAGCGTCAAGTCCTACCTGGTTGGCTTCCTGCTGGCCGCTGTCCTCACCATCATCCCGTTCTGGGCGGTGATGAAGGGCGGTCTGCCGACCTTCACCACGGGCGTCATCATCATCGTGGCGGCGATCCTGCAGATCTTCGTGCACCTGATTTTCTTCCTGCACCTGGACCGCTCGTCGGCACAGCGCTGGAACGTCAGCGCCGCCGCCTTCACCGTGGTGGTCATCGGCATCATCGTGGCCGGCACGCTGTGGGTGATGCACAACATGAACGTGCACATGATGCACTGAGGTCGAAAGACCGGTTCACGCAGAAAGGCCACCCGCAAGGGTGGCCTTTTTGTTTGGGCTGCGAAAGGCAGCCGGGCAAGCCCGGCTCTACGGGATGTCGCGCGATGCATGCATTGGTGGGGTCGGTCGATAGACGACCGCCATGGACGGCTCAACGTTCTTTAACGACGCGAATCAAATCGACATGGGCCGGCCAACGGCCGGCGTTGCCGGGTCACGCGTTGCGCAGGAACGCCTCGGCGTCCATCGGCTTGCCCAGGTGATACCCCTGCAGCAGGTCACACCCCAGCTTATTCAAATACTGCTGCTGCCCGGCGGTCTCCACACCCTCCGCAACGATCCGCAACTGCAACGACCGCCCCAGCGCGATTATCGACGACACAATCGCCGCATCCTCACTGTTGTCTTCCAGCTCACGCACAAACGCGCGGTCAATCTTCAACTCGGTTGCCGGCATGCGCTTCAGATAGAGCAGGCTGGAATAGCCGGTACCAAAGTCATCAATCGAGATGTGCACGCCCATGTCGGTCAGTCCATGCAGAATCTGCAGGCTGGCCTCCACGTCCTTCATGGCCGTGGTCTCGGTCACTTCCAGGGTCAGGAAGCGCGCTTCCAGCTGATGCTTTGCCAGCGTGTCGCGCACGGTATCGAGCAGGTTGCTTGAAGCAAACTGCACGGGCGACAGGTTCACCGACATGGTCCAGCTGTCATGCCCGGCATCGTGCCACGCCCGCAACTGCGCGCACGCCGCATCCAGCACCCACTCACCCAGCGGCAGGATCAATCCGCTGCGCTCGGCCATGGGAATGAAGGTGTCGGGCGAGAGTAGCCCCAGCTCCGGATGCTGCCAGCGCACCAGTGCCTCGGCCCCGATGATGTCCGAACCGGCGGCCAGGAACTTGGGCTGGTAGTGCAGCACCAGCTCGCCACGCGGAATCGCGCGACGCAGGTCCTGTAGCAGGCGCAGCTGGCGGTTGGCGGTGACCTGCAGCGACTCGGTGAAGAAGGTATAGCCGTTCCGGCCCGTGTCCTTGGTGTGGTACATCGCCGCGTCGGCATGCGCCATCAGCTCGCGTTCGTTGGCGGCGTCGTCCGGGTACAGTGCAATGCCGATGCTGGTACTGACATGCAGTTCCAGTGCATCAATGAAGAACGGCTCGGCCACACTGGCCAGGATACGCTCTGCCACCACGGCGGCGTCTTCGGGTTCGTCGATCTGGAACACGATGACGAACTCGTCGCCGCCCAGGCGGGCAAACGTGTCCTGGCTGCGCAGCAGACCGGACACGCGATGGGAAACCTCCACCAGCAGCTTGTCGCCCAGCTGATGCCCATAGGCGTCGTTGATGGCCTTGAAGCCGTCCAGGTCGCAGAACATCACCGCGAACGGGAAATTGCGGCGGCGCGCCTTTTCAATGGTCTGCTCGATACGGTCCTGCAGCAGCATGCGGTTGGGCAGCTGGGTCAGCGGGTCGTGCAGGGCGGCCTGCATCAGCTTTTCGTTGGCCTGCGCCAGCGATTCGGCCAGCAGGCCGGTGCGGGCGCGCATCTGGCGGTCGAACACCGAGGCAATCAGCGCGATGCCCAGTGTGGCGAGGGTGGTGACAATGACCAGCACCGCCAGCCACTTGCTGTCCACGCCGTTCTCGCCGACCGCACCGCAGACGCTGCCGGGAGGGAATTCGGCGGCGGCCATGCCGGTGTAATGCATGCCGATGATGGCAAAGCCCATCACCACCGACGCCAGACCGCGCAGCAGCATCGGATGGCGGGTTTCCGAGCGCAGGCGGAAGGCGATCCACAGGGCGGCACCGGCAGCCACAATCGCAATCACGATCGAAAGCGCCAGCCAGCCCATGTGGTAGTCGATGCCGGGCTCCATGCGCATCGCCGACATGCCCAGGTAGTGCATGGCAGCGACACCCAGACCCATCAGCACCGCGCCGGCAGCCAGCCGGTACCACGGCAGCACCTTGTGCGAGACCAGCCACAGTGCATACGCCGAGGCTCCGACCGAGACGGCCAGCGAGTACAGGGTGATGGCCAGGTCGTAGCCCATCGGAATGCCGAGGTCGAAGGCCAACATGCCGATGAAGTGCATCGACCAGATGCCCAGGCCCATGGCCCCGGCACCGCCGGCCAGCCACCAGCGGGCGACCTTGCCTTCCGTATTGGCCACGCGCGCGGCCATGTCCAAAGCGGTGTAGGAGGCCAGGATGGCGACCAGCAGCGAGAACACGACAAGACTCTGGCTGTAGGTGCCGGTCATTCTGAAAGCCTGAACAAAAATATGGGGGTTGGGCGCAGAGGCCCGTCCCCGGTATCGGCCGGGCGGGCCAAAGCTTGAGTGAAAGCGTTTCCAGCGTCTTAGGTGGTGCGACGCGGGTGGGCTATCCTGCGGCACACAAGATGAACCGGAAGTGGAACCAAGAATGGCCAAGCGGCTCACCGCCTACGTCTGCAGCGAATGCGGCGCGGAATACAGCAAGTGGCAGGGGCAGTGCACCGAATGCGGGGCCTGGAACGTGCTCAGCGAGATCACCCTGGAAAGCGCGGCTGCGGCCAAGTCGCCGGCTTCGCGCCGCTCCGGCTGGGCCGGCAAGGTCGATGCACCCAAGGTGATGGCGCTGAAGGACGTGCAGCACACCGAGCACCAGCGGGTGACCACCGGCATCGGCGAATTCGACCGGGTGCTGGGTGGCGGGCTGGTGGAGGGCGCGGTGGTGCTGGTCGGCGGCGACCCGGGCATCGGCAAGTCCACCCTGCTGCTGCAGGCGGTGGCGAAGATGGCGGCGAATCTGCCGGTGCTGTACATCACCGGTGAGGAATCGCTGTCGCAGGTGGCGGGCCGGGCGATCCGCCTGGACCTGCCGCTGGAAGGCGTGAACGCGCTCGCTGAAACCCAGGTGGAAGCCATTCTGCAGCACGCCAGCCAGGCCAAGCCGCGGCTGATCGTGGCTGATTCCGTGCAGACCTTGTGGACCGAATCGCTTACTGCGGCACCGGGCTCGGTCAGCCAGGTGCGCGAAAGTGCGGCGCGGCTGGTGCGTTTCGCCAAGGAAACCGGCACCGCCGTGTTTCTGGTCGGTCACGTCACCAAGGAAGGCGGCATTGCCGGCCCTCGCGTGCTGGAGCACATGGTGGATGCGGTGCTGTATTTCGAAGGCGAAAGCGGCAGCCGCTTCCGTCTGCTGCGTGCGTTCAAGAACCGCTTTGGCGCGGTGAACGAGCTGGGTGTGTTCGCGATGGGCGAGAAGGGCCTGAAAGAGGTGTCCAATCCATCGGCCATTTTCCTGTCCGGCGGCAGCACCCGGCAGCCGGGCAGTTGCGTGATGGTCACCCGCGAGGGCACGCGTCCGTTGCTGGTGGAAGTGCAGGCGCTGGTGGATGCCTCACCGCTGTCCAACCCGCGCCGCGTGGCAGTGGGCCTGGAGCAGAACCGGTTGGCGATGCTGCTGGCGGTGCTGCACCGTCACGGTGGCGTGCTGGTGGGCGACCAGGACGTGTTCGTCAACGTGGTGGGCGGCATCCGCGTGCAGGAAACCGCAGTGGACCTGCCGGTGCTGCTGGCGGTGCTGTCATCGCTGCAGGACCGGCCGCTGGCGGAGAAGACCATTGCATTTGGTGAGGTGGGGTTGTCTGGCGAGATTCGTCCCGTGCCCAACGGTGAGGATCGGTTGCGCGAGGCGGCCACGCACGGCTTCAAGCGCGCGATCGTGCCCAAGGCGAACGCGCCGAAGACCGGCAGCGTGAAGGGCATGGAGGTGATCGCGGTGGAGCGGTTGTCCGAGGCGATCGAAGCGGCGTAATGGTGGACCCAATCGGTAGGTGCCGACCGTTGGTCGGCACGACGCATCAGCCGCGATTAAACACCAGTTCAATCGCAAACCGGCTGCCAAAGAACGCCAGCCCCAGCAGCACCATCGCGGTCAGCGTCCAGTGCACCGCTTTCACCCCACGCCAGCCGTAGCGGCGGCGGCCGATCAGCAGCACCCCGAACACCACCCACGACAGCACGCTCAGCACGGTCTTGTGCACCAGCTTCTGCGCCAGCAGGTCGTCCACGAACAGCACGCCGGTCACCAGCGTGAGCGTCAGCAAGGCAAAGCCCACCGCAATCACCCGGAACAGCAGCGATTCCAGATCCGCCAGCGGCGGCAGTGCGCGCAGCCAGGGGCGGAAATCACGCCGGCGCAGGGCGCGTTCCTGCAGCCACAGCATGATCGCCAGAAGCGCGGCAATGCTCAGCGTGGCGTAGGCCAGCAGCGCCAGCCACGCGTGGGTGGCCAGCTGCCAGCCCAGTGCCCGGCTGGGTTCATGGCCGTAGGCGTGGTAACCGCAGAGCAGGGCGGCGGCGACGGGGAACACCACCACGCCCAGCGCGGACATGCGCCCGCGCGCGCCCACCAGCGAGGTCAGCCAGGCCATGCCCAGGCCCACCAGTGACAGCGCAGCGAAGAAATGCATGTCCGGCCCGCCGCTGGTGCGGATGGCTACCAGCGCGTGGTAACCGCCGTGCAGCAGCATCGCCGGCAGCGCCGGCCACAGCCAGGTGGGCGAGCGGGAGGCGTCATCGCGGGCCACCGCACGCACCAGCAGGGCGGTGGCGGTCAGGTACAGCAGGGTCGCGATGAGAACGATTGTCATCGTGTCAGTTTCGCATACCCCCGGGATGGTGGCGATGGGCGCGGGTGCGACCGGGTGTCCGGGGCGCGGGCCGGTCCGACGGACCCGCTATACTGTGCGTCTCTCTGTCTTTCGTTCTGAACAGGTTGCATCCATGTTCGAGTCCCTGACCCAGCGCCTCTCCGGCACCATCGAGCGCCTGCGTGGCCGCGGCCGCCTCACCGAGGAAAACATCCGCGAGGCCACCCGCGAAGTCCGCATCGCGCTGCTGGAAGCCGACGTGGCGCTGCCGGTGGTGCAGGCCCTGGTGGAGCGCATCAAGGTGCGCGCGGTCGGCCAGGAAGTGCTGAAGTCGCTGACCCCGGGCCAGGCGCTGATCAAGATCGTCCGCGACGAGCTCACCGCCGTGATGGGCGCGGCCGCCAGCGACCTGAACCTCAATGTGCCGGCTCCGGCAGTGATCCTGATGGCCGGCCTGCAGGGTGCGGGCAAGACCACCACCGTGGGCAAGCTGGCCAAGCACCTGAAGGAAAAGCGCAAGAAGAAGGTGATGGTGGTGTCCGCCGACGTTTACCGTCCGGCCGCCATCGAGCAGCTGAAGACTCTGGCCGACCAGGTCGGCGTGCTGTTCTTCCCGTCCAGCGCCGACCAGAAGCCGGAAGCCATCGTGCGCGCGGCCATCGACGATGCCCGCAAGTCGTTCGTGGACGTGCTGCTGGTCGATACCGCCGGCCGCCTCGCCATCGACGAAGCGATGATGGTCGAGATCAAGGCACTGCATGCCGCGATCAACCCGGCTGAAACCCTGTTCGTGGTTGACGCGATGACCGGCCAGGACGCGGCCAACACCGCCAAGGCCTTCGGCGAAGCGCTCCCGCTGACCGGCGTGGTGCTGACCAAGACCGACGGTGACGCCCGTGGCGGTGCCGCGCTGAGCGTGCGTTACATCACCGGCAAGCCGATCAAGTTCGTTGGTGTCAGCGAAAAGCCGGACGGCCTGGATGTGTTCCATCCGGACCGCATGGCCAGCCGCATCCTCGACATGGGCGACGTGCTGTCGCTGGTGGAGCAGGTCGAGCAGCAGGTCGACAAGGACAAGGCGCAGAAGCTGGCCGAGAAGGTCGCCAAGGGCAAGAAGTTCGATCTGAACGACATGCGCGACCAGCTCGAGCAGATGCAGAACATGGGCGGCATTGGCGGCCTGATGGACAAGCTGCCGGGCCTGGGCCAGATCCCGGAGCATCTGAAGCAGCAGGTCAGCCAGGGCAAGGAAGTGCCGCGCATGATCGCCATCATCAATTCGATGACCAAGAAGGAGCGCCGCAACCCGGGCCTGCTCAATGGTTCACGTCGTGCGCGCATCGCGCGTGGTTCGGGCCTGACCCCGGCCGACGTCAACAAGCTGATGAAGCAGTATCAGCAGATGGAAAAGATGATGAGCAAGATGGCCGGCGGCGGCATGAAGGGCATGATGCGCAGCATGAAGGGCATGATGGGGGCCATGGGCGGCCGCGGTGGTCTGCCGTTCCGCTGAGGCCACGCCGGGCGGCGTATGCTGTGGGGCATCTGACCCCACAGGTGCGTGACCGATGAGCGACCCGCGAATTCTTGAACGCGCCGACAGCTTCTGTCGGCGTTTTTCGTTGCAGAGCCCGATCCTGCTGGCCCCGATGGCCGGTGCCTGCCCGGTGTCGCTTTCGGCCGTGCTGGCCAATGCCGGCAGCATGGGCGCGATGGGCGCGGTGCTGTCGCAGCCGCAGGACATCGTGGCCTGGATGAACGATTTCCGCGCGCAGTCGACGGGCCCGGCACAGGTGAACGTGTGGATTCCTGATGCGCTGCCCGTACGTGATGACACGGCCGAAGCCGCCACCCGCGCGTTCCTCGCGCAGTGGGGTCCAGAGGTGGCCGCCAGCGCCGGTGACGCCGGTCCGGCCGACTTCGATGCCCAGTTCGATGCGCTTATTGCCGCAAGGCCGGCGGTGGCGTCCACCATCATGGGCGTGTTCTCGCCCGCGCAGGTGGAGCGCCTGAACGAGGCCGGCATTGCCTGGTTCGCCTGCGCGACCACGTTGGCTGAAGCGCGTGCGGCCGAACAGGCCGGTGCCGATGCCGTGGTGGCGCAGGGCTTTGAAGCCGGCGGGCATCGCGGTGCCTTCGATCCGGATGCGGCCGAACGCCAACTGGTGGGCCTGTTCGCACTGCTGCCGCGTCTGGCCGACCACCTGCAGGTGCCGGTGATCGCCGCTGGAGGCATTGCCGACGGTCGCGGCGTGGCGGCGGCATTGATGCTCGGTGCCAGCGCGGTGCAGGTCGGTACGGCCTTTTTGCGCACGCCGGAATGCGCGATTGATCCGGCGTGGTCGCAGGCCTTGTCCGAAGCAGAACCGGAAGACACCTGGCCCACGCGTGCCTTCAGTGGACGGCTCGGGCGTGGGTTGGCCACACCGTATGTGCGCGCCGCCGCCGCTGCCGATGCGCCACCGCCGCAGCCTTATCCGGTGCAGCGCGGCCTCACCGCACCGATGCGCGCGCAGGCGAACCGCGAGCACCGCATCGATGCGATGCAGGCCTGGGCCGGGCAGTCGGCGTGGATGGCACCTGCGCGACCGGCGGCAGAGGTGCTGCACACGCTATGGCACGACGCGCGGGCGCTGCTGGCATGAAGCACTACTGCAACGGGCGACCGGCAACCGCCGACGACCTCGCCGGTGCGGTGGTGAACTACGGGCACTTCACCTCGCTGCAGGTGCGCGGCGGCGCGGTGCAGGGGCTGGACCTGCATCTTCGGCGTTTACGCCAGGGCACGACAGAACTGTTTGGAAGCACGCTGGAAGGCAGCCAGGTGCAGGCGTGGATTCTGGCGGCGTTGCAGGCGGAAGGCGTGGTGGATGCTTCGGTCCGCGTAACCGTGTTTGCGCGCGGTTTTGATTTTCGCCAACCGCTGCAGGTGCTGCCGGTGGATGTGCTGGTGGCGGTGAGTGCGCCGGTCACGTTGCCGGCGACGCCGCGACGCGTGCGCAGCGTGGTGTATCAGCGCGAGATGCCAGAGCTGAAGCACGTCGGCACGTTTGCGTTGTTCCAGCATCGGCGCTTGGCGTTGCAGGCCGGGTTTGACGATGCGTTGTTCGTGGACGGGCAGGGGCGGGTGAGCGAGGGCACCACCTGGAACGTGCTGTTCGGGCGCGGCGATGAGGTGGTGTGGCCGCAGGCCGAAGCGCTGCGTGGGACCCAGGAGCGGCTGTTGCAGGCCGGGTGGGGCGGGGGGGCGGTGTTGGAGCCCGTGACCCTTGCCGGGTTGGGTCGATTTGATGCGGCAGTGGCCTGCAATGCGGCCGGGGTGTGGCCGTTGGCGGCGATTGACGGGGTAGGGTTTGCGCGGTCGGAGGCGTTATGTGAGCGGGCGTTGGGCCTTCTGGCAGAGACGCCCTGGCAGCCGCTGGGGTGACCCGCCGGCACGACCAACGGTCGTGCCCTACCGGTAGCGCGCCACCGTTGGTGGTGCGCCGACGCGCACGTGGACCCCTCCCGTTCATCTTCGGGGACTCCCCCCGGCTTGGAATGCCCGGCCACCCCCGCTATAATCGCCGGCTTACCGCGCCATCCTGGCGACTGGGCTACAGAGGAAATACCACCATGGTCAAGATTCGACTGACCCGCGGCGGCGCCAAGAAGCGTCCGTTCTACCACATCATCGTGACCGACTCGCGCAGCGCCCGTGATGGCCGCAACATCGAGCGCGTCGGTTACTACAACCCGGTGGCACAGGGTGCCGAGCAGCGCATCGTGCTCGACCTGCCGCTGGTCGACAAGTGGGTTGCCAACGGCGCCCAGATGACCGACAAGGTCCGCAACCTGTACAAGGAAGCGACCAAGGCCCAGGCCGCTGCGGCCTGATCCTGAAGGGCCGCGCCTGGCGCGGCCCGTCGGCATACGCAGATGAAAGATACCGAGCGCCGGATCCTGCTGGGCAGGATTGTCGGCGCTTTTGGTGTGCGAGGCGAGATCAAGCTCGAGTCCTGGACCGAGCCGCGTACCGCCATCTTCCAATATCAGCCCTGGACGCTGCGGACTCCCGCTGGCCAGGAGAGCACCGTCAAGGGCGTGCGCGGCAAAGCGTCCGGCAAGCACATTGTGGCGGTGTTTCCCGAGGTGACCGACCGCGATGTGGTCGAGTCCATGATCGGTACCGAAATCTCCGTGCCCCGCAGCGCGTTGCCGCCGCCGAAGCCGGATGAGTACTACTGGATCGACCTGGAAGGCCTGCAGGTGAAAACCGTGGACGGCGTCGAGCTGGGCCGCGTGTCGCACCTGTTCTCCACCGGTGCCAACGACGTGGTGGTGGTGCAGGGCAGCCGTGAGCGGATGATTCCGTTCGTGCAGCCGGACTTCGTGAAATCCGTGGATTTCGAGGCCAACCTGATCGTGGTCGACTGGGACCCGGAGTTCTAGTTCGATGCGCATCGACGTCATCACGCTGTTCCCGGAGTTCATGGCGCAGTCGGCGTCGCTGGGCGTGGTCGGCCGTGCGGCCGAGCGCGGCCTGCTCGACCTGCATGGCTGGAATCCGCGTGACTACGCCGAGGGCAATTACCGCCGGGTGGACGACCGTCCGTTCGGCGGCGGCCCGGGCATGGTGATGCTGATCGAACCGCTGCGGGCGTGTCTGGCAGCGGCGAAAGCGGCTGATCCGACCCCGGCTCCGGTGATCTACCTCAGCCCGCAGGGCAAGCCGCTCACCCAGGCCAAGGTGCGCGAACTGGCGGCGCTGCCGCGCATGATCCTGCTGTGCGGCCGCTATGAGGGCGTGGATGAGCGCTTCCTGGCGGCCGAGGTCACCGAGGAGATCTCGATTGGCGATTACGTGCTGTCCGGCGGTGAGCTGGGCGCGGCAGTGATTGTTGATGCGGTCACCCGGCTGCAGGAAGGTGCATTGAACGACGCCGAATCTGCCGCCCAGGACAGTTTTGAAGGCCCGCAGGGCCTGCTGGACTGCCCGCACTACAGCCAGCCGGCGCAACATGAATGGGGCGATGTCCCGGACGTGCTGCGCTCGGGCAACCACGCGGCCATCGCCCGCTGGCGCCGCCAGCAGTCGCTGCTGCGGACCTGGCTGCGCCGCCCGGACCTGCTGGACGAAAGCCAGCTGTCCAAGGCCGACCGGAAGTTGCTGGCCGAGGCCCGTGAAGGCGTAGAGCCGGGCTTGCCCGGCTGAAGGACCCCGTGGTGCCGGGCAAGCCCGGCACTACCAAACCGCACCAGAACCAGCTAGAATCGCGGATTCCCAAAGGGCCATTCATGCCCCTTGGTGGCTCCATACAAAAAAACGTGCAGCGCAATAAGGTGACTGCATGAGCCCACGTTGTCGAAACGACACACCCACCCGAACAATTTCGGTGCACCCATGAGCAAGCTGAACAAATCCATCCTTTCGGACTTCGAATCCGCCCAGATCTCCCGCGAGCTGCCGAAGTTCAGCCAGGGTGACACCGTCATCGTCAACGTGAAGGTGAAGGAAGGCAACCGTGAGCGCGTCCAGGCCTATGAAGGCGTGGTCATCGCGATCAAGAATGCCGGCCTGAACTCCTCGTTCACCGTCCGCAAGATCTCGCACGGCTACGGCGTCGAGCGCGTCTTCCAGACCCACAGCTCGATCATCGACTCGGTCGACGTGAAGCGTCGTGGTAAGGCCCGCGGTGCCAAGCTGTACTTCCTGCGTGGTCTGGAAGGCAAGGCTGCCCGTATCAAGGAAGATCTGGCTGCCGCTGCGCAGGCCAAGGCTGCCCGCCTGGCCGCCGAAAAGGCCCAGTAATTCCCGACAACGCAAGTTGTCCCGCAACGGCCACCTTCGGGTGGCCGTTTGCGTATCGGGTCATCGCCCGCCGACCGGATCCGGATCATGATCCGCCACGGGCGAGGGCGGCTGCGCCGGCACCTCGGCCGGCGAAGCGGCCACTTCCTCACGATGACTCGGCAACATGCGCGCCTTGCGCCAGCCACCCCAGCGGTAATACGCCAGCGACAGCAGCATCGCGCACAGCGAACTCACCGGAAAACTCCACCACACCGCATCCGCGCCCAGCCGATCCTGCATCAGTTCGGCAAACGGCACCCGCACGCCCCACAGCGAGGCGGCGAGGATCAGCAGCGGCGGGATCACCGCACCGGTGGACCGCACCACGCCGGAAATGACGAAGCTCACACCGAAGAACAGGAATGACCATATCGCGATGTGGTTCAAGTGCCGCGCCACATCCAGCGCTTCGCTGCCGCTGGGCAGGAACAGTGCCAACGTATACCGGTCGAGCAGGATCAACGGCAGGATCAACAACCCCGTCAGTGCGAAGTTGAACAGCACGCCGCTGCGTGCGGTACCGCGCACCCGGTCCCAACGCTGCGCACCGACGTTCTGCGCGGCCATCGAAGAGCACGCCGCACCAATGGCCATCGCCGGCATCTGCACATAGGTCCACAACTGCAGCGACGCACCGTACGCTGCGGCGGTGTCGGTGCCGTAGTGGTTGACCATGGACATCATCATGATCATCGACAGCGAGATCAGCACCATCTGCAGGCCCATCGGCACGCCTTTGATCACCAGCGCCTTCAGGATCTCCAGGTTCACTTTGAACAGTGCCATGTCCTTACGCCCCAGCCACAGCACGTGGCGCTTGTTGCGCATGTACCACAGCAGGCCGATCAACGAGAGCGTCTGCGCGATCAGCGTGGCCCACGCCGCACCGGCAATGCCCAGTTCCGGGAACGGTCCGAGCCCGAAGATCAGCAGCGGATTGAACACAATATCCAGCAGCACCGACACCAGCAGGAAGCGAAACGGGGTGCGTGAATCACCTACGCCACGCAGCGCCGAACTCAGAAACGCGAACGCGTACAACGTGGGCATGGCCAGGAAGATCACCCGCAGGTAGGCCTCGGCCAACGGCAGCGAAGCGGCCGGCGTTCCCATCGCTGCCAGCAGTGGGCGTGACAGCCACCAACCGGCCACCGCGATCACCGCTGACAAGCCGATGAAGAAAGTGGCACTGGTGCCCATCACCCGGCGCGCCTGGGCAGTGTCCTTCGCGCCCATCGCCTGGCCAATCAGGATGGTCGCCGCCATGCCGATGCCGAATACCGAACCGATCAGGAAGAACATGATGTTGTTGGCGTTCGCGGTGGCGGTCAGCGCCGCCTCGCCGAGGAAGCGCCCGACCCAGATCGCGTTCACTGAACCGTTCAAGGACTGGGCGATGTTGCCGGCCAGAATCGGCAGGGCGAACAGCAGCAGGTTACGCCCGATCGGGCCGGTGGTCAGGTCAAGCGGCGCTTTGGCCATGTGCGGTGGAGATCAAGCCGGGTCAGGCGCACACTAGCATTACCCTTGTCAGTGGGATATCGCGATGCGCACGCCGACGGTTGCCCTCTTGATTGCCCTCGCGGTGGCCGCATGTACCTCTACAGACCGCCTGCGCGACACCCAGGTGCGGCCCATGGACCGACCCGAATGCCAGGTTGGCAGCCAGCGCCGCGACCTGGACGCCGGCGTGCCCACGCTGATCGGTGGCACCGGCTGTCGCAGCGACCCGTCCAACCCGCGGCCCCTGAACAAACGACCGGAGTAGTGACCCTTTGACCACTGATGTTTCCGTACCCGTGCCGAGTGTCCGCCTGGACGTATGGTTGTGGGCGGCGCGCTTCTTCAGAACCCGCAGTCTGGCCAAGCAGGCCATTGAAACCGGCAAGGTCGACGTGGCCGGGCAGCGCCCGAAGTCATCGCGCGCGGTGCGGGTGGGTGAGCAGCTGCAGATCAGCCGCGGCGAAGAACGTTACGAGGTGGAGGTGTTGGGGCTCAGTGATCAACGCGGCCCTGCACCGGTCGCGCAGCAGCTGTATGCGGAAAGCGAGGACTCCAAGGCGCGACGTGCCGAGCAGCGTTCGCAGCGGGTGGCGATGCGTGATGGTTTCCAGGCACCGGAGCATCGCCCGGATAAACGCGCGCGACGGTTGATCCGCGCGCTGGGTGATCTCGACGCCATGTAACGCCGCACGGTGTGCGGCACACGACCAACGGTCGTGCGCTACCAGATCATCGTGCCGGTGAGAAACGGGTAGCGCACGACCGTTGGTCGTGCGCCCCAGACACCCCGCTTACCGGTGCAGGTCGTACCGGTCCAGCTCCATCACCCGAGCCCACGCGGCCACGAAGTCCTGCACGAACTTCTTGCCGCCATCCGCACTGGCATACACCTCGGCCAACGCGCGCAGCACCGAGTTCGAGCCGAACACCAGGTCAGCACGGGTGCCGGTCCACGCACCCTTGCCGCTGCTCTCGTAACCGTCGCCCTTGGCCTTCCACTGCGTCCCCATGTCCAGCAGGTTGACGAAGAAGTCATTGCTCAGCGTGCCGGGGCGGTCGGTAAACACGCCATCCTTGCTGCCATCCACATTGGCACCCAGCACACGCAGGCCGCCGACCAGAGCGGTCATCTCAGGCGCGGTCAGCGTCAGCAACTGCGCCTTGTCGATCAACAGCGCTTCGGCCGGTACGCTGAAGCGACCGCGCACATAGTTGCGGAAGCCATCGGCGGCCGGTTCCAGCACCGCGAACGATTCCACGTCGGTCTGGTCCTGGCTGGCGTCGGTGCGGCCCGGGGTGAACGGAACGCTGACGTCATGGCCACCGGCCTTGGCGGCTTTTTCCACGCCCACCGCACCACCGAGCACGATCAGGTCGGCCAGCGATACCTCGCCCTTGAACCCGCTCTGGATCCTTTCCAGTGCAGCCAGCACCTTGGCCAGCTGCTTGGGTTGGTTCACCGCCCAGTCCTTCTGCGGGGCCAGGCGGATACGCGCACCGTTGGCGCCGCCGCGCTTGTCCGAGCCGCGGAAGGTGGACGCCGAGGCCCATGCGGTAGACACCAGCTCGGAAACGCTCAAACCGCTGTCCGCGATCTGCTGCTTCAGCGTGGCGATGTCCTGCGCACTGATCGGGGTCTTCGGCGCTTCCGGCAACGGGTCCTGCCAGAGGAACTGTTCGGCCGGAACTTCCGGACCGAGGTAGCGTGCACGCGGGCCCATGTCGCGGTGGGTCAGCTTGAACCACGCACGCGCGAACGCATCGGCGAACGCCTGCGGGTTGGCCAGGAAGCGGCGGGAGATCTGCTCGTAGATCGGATCAAAGCGCAGCGACAGGTCGGTGGTGAGCATGGTCGGGCGATGCTTCTTCGACGGGTCGTGCGCGTCGGGAATCACCGCCTCGGCATCCTTGGCCACCCACTGGTGCGCGCCGGCCGGGCTCTTGGTGAGCTCCCATTCGTGCCCGAACAGAATCTGGAAGAAATCGTGGCTCCACTTGGCCGGGGTGCGGGTCCAGGTCACCTCCAGGCCACTGGTAATGGTGTCACCGCCCTTGCCGCTGCGGAACTTGTTCGCCCAGCCCAGACCCTGGCTTTCGAGGCCTGCCGCTTCCGGTTCATGGCCAACGTTGTCGGCCGGGCCGGCACCGTGGGTCTTGCCGAAGCTGTGGCCGCCGGCGATCAGCGCCACGGTTTCCTCGTCGTCCATCGCCATGCGGCCGAAGGTGTCGCGGATATCCAGCGCTGCCTTCAGCGGGTCCGGGTTGCCGTCCGGGCCTTCGGGGTTCACGTAGATCAGACCCATCTGCACCGCAGCCAGCGGGTTCTCCAGCTTGCGCGAGTGGATGTCGCCGTCAGCGTCGTCATCGGACACCAGCACGCCGTGGTCTTCCTGCACGCCTTCGGAGCCATGTGCGTAGCGCACGTCGCCGCCCAGCCAGGTGGTTTCGCGGCCCCAGTACACGTCCTGGTCCGGTTCCCAGGTATCCGGGCGGCCGCCGGCAAAGCCCAGCGTCTTGAAGCCCATCGATTCCAGCGCGACGTTGCCGGTGAGGATCAGCAGGTCGGACCAGGAGATGGCCTGGCCATACTTCTGCTTGATCGGCCACAGCAGGCGGCGCGCCTTGTCCAGGCTGACGTTGTCCGGCCAGCTGTTGAGCGGTGCAAAGCGCTGCTGGCCCCGGCCGCCGCCGCCGCGACCGTCACCAATGCGGTAGGTGCCGGCGCTGTGCCAGGCCATGCGGATGAAGAGGCCGCCGTAGTGACCGAAGTCGGCCGGCCACCAGTCCTGCGAATCGGTCATCAGCGCTTTCAGATCTGCCTTGAGCGCGGCGTAATCGAGCTTGGCGAACGCGGCCGGGTAATCAAAGTCCGCAGCGAGCGGATTGGAACGTGCGGAGTGCTGGTTGAGCAGATCCACGCGCAGTTGTTTGGGCCACCAGTCACGGTTGGTGGTGGCATCGCCGACGACGGCGTGGTTGAAGGGGCACTTGGCTTCGCTTTTCATCGGTATCTACCTGTGTACTGGCGAGAGAGGGAGTGGCCTCGCGAACAAGGCGTGTGGGAGTGCCTTGACGATAGTGAACGTCGGTCGATAGGTAAAATCGATTGATTCTTTGGTGTCGATAGATGCTGTCTATCGATGGGTGGCCGGGTCGAAGGTGACCCGGCCACTGCGGGGTTCAGCGTTTGCCGCCGAGCAGGCCCAGCACGTCGCTGACGCCGAATTTGCCGTCGCCGTCCTGGTCGAGCACGCCACCGAGCAGGTCGCCGATGCCGCCGCCGCCGGTCTGACGGTTCTCCTCGCCGAGGGCCTGGCTGAGCTGGTTGGCGTTGCCCTGCTGGGCAAATTGTTTGGCCAGGAACGACATTACGATGGGGGCGAGGATCATCAGCAACTGGCCGGAACGGCCGCTGTCCAAGCCTGTCTTCTGCCCCAGCAGACTGGCCGCCTGCGGCGTTTGCCCGCCGAATACGTGGCCAAGGATGCCGGCTCCGTTGGTGGAGGGTGTAGCGGCACCGCCGCCCAGGACGGAGCCAAGTAGACCGCCAAGGTCGAAGCCACCGCCTCCGCTTCCCAGGTGGTCGCGCTGCAGCGCATTGAGCAGCGACTGCGCCCCCTGTGGCTGGCTGGCGTTGTTGGCGAGGCCGCCCATGAGCAGGGGCAAGGCGGCGCTGATCGCCTGCGATGCTTGGCCGCTGTCCATGCCGAGCTGTTGGGAAACCTGCTGCAGGGCGGGCCCGCTCTGCAGCTGCGAGAAGAGCGAAGCAGTGAGCGATTGCGTATTCACGATCGACTCCTTGGGTCCAGGGGTGGGGGACCGGCGGAGCATAACGCCGCGTATACGAAGACCATGCGAAGGCTTCACGCGGCCGGCCACCCGACCAACGGTCGGGTGCTACCGTGCGGGTTGGCGGGCCGCGGCCGTGGGTCGCAACGCCCCGCATGCCCGGCGGCGGGTCACGGCCGTGGGTCGAAGCGTCCCCGCATGGCCCAGCGGTAGGTCACGACCGTTGGTCGTGACCTCACAACAATCCCTTCAACCGGTACAACGCCTCCAGCGCCTGCTTCGGGGTCAGCTCATCCGGATCAATCGCCGCCAGCGCCTCCTGCGCCTTGCTCGACGGCGCGGTAAACAGCCCGAACTGCTGCGGGGCATCCAGCGCCTGCGGAGCCATGGTGGCCGCCACGGTCTCGCCGCCGCGCTGTTCCAGCTCAGCCAAGCGACGCCGTGCCTGCGCCACGGTCGCACGCGGCAGGCCGGCCAGCGCGGCCACCTGCAGGCCGAAACTGCGGTTGGCCGGGCCGTCCTTCACTGCATGCATGAACACCAGTTGCTCGCCGTGCTCCACGGCATCCAGATGCACGTTTGCAATGCCACTGGCACCGCCTTCATGCTGCTCGTCGGCCAACGCGGTCAATTCGAAATAGTGCGTCGCAAACAGGGTGTAGCAGCGGTTCTGGTACGCCAGGTGGCGCGCCACGGCATCGGCCAGGGCGAGGCCGTCATAGGTCGAGGTACCGCGGCCGATCTCATCCATCAGCACCAGCGAATGCTCGGTCGCGTGATGCAGGATGTAGCTGGTTTCAGACATTTCCACCATGAAGGTGGACTGCCCGCGCGCCAGATCGTCGCCCGCGCCGATGCGGGTGAGAATGCGGTCGATGGGGCCGATCACGGCGCGGCTGGCGGGCACAAAGCTGCCGATATGCGCCAGCAGCACGATCAGCGCGTTCTGGCGCATGTAGGTGGACTTACCGCCCATGTTCGGGCCGGTGATCACCAGCATGCGGCGGTCTGGATGCAGGTCCAGGTCGTTCGGCTCGAACGGCTGCTCGCGCACCGCCTCCACCACCGGGTGGCGGCCGCGTTCGATGCGCAGGCACGGTGCGGTTTCCAGTTCCGGGCGCGCCCAGTCCAGCGCCTGTGCGCGTTCGGCAAACGCGGCCAGTACGTCCAGCTCGCTCAATGCGGCGGCGCACTGCTTGAGCGGCTCCAGATTCGCGCCAAGCGTGTCCAGCAGTTGTTCGTACAACAGCTTCTCGCGCGACAGTGAACGCTCGCGCGCTGACAACACCTTGTCCTCGAAGGACTTCAATTCTTCGGTGATGTAACGCTCGGCATTGGTCAGGGTCTGACGACGCGTGTAATGCACCGGTGCCTTGTCCGACTGACCCTTGCTGATTTCAATGTAGTAACCATGCACGCGGTTGTAGCCGACCTTCAGCGTGGCGATGCCACTGCTGGCACGCTCGCGTTGTTCCAGGTCGATCAGGAACTGATCGGCGTTGGTGGACAGGCGGCGCAGTTCATCCAGCTCGGCATCGAAGCCCTCGGCAATCACGCCACCATCGCTGAGCTTCAGTGGCGGCGTCGGTGCAACCGCAGTCGCCAAAAGGTGCGCGCTTTCGTCGTGCTCGCCCAACGAGGCATGCAGCGCCTGCAGGCGAGGGGAGTCCAGCTTGGCCAGTACCGCGCGGACTTCCGGTAGCAACGCCAGACCATCACGGAGGGTGGAGAAATCACGGGGGCGCGCCGAGCGCAATGCCACACGGGTGAGAATACGTTCGAGGTCGCCCAGCGCACGGAACGCATCGCGCACGTCGCCATCCGCACCGCGATCAATCAGCGTGGCGACCGCGTCGTGGCGCTGCACCAGCACCTCGCGCAGGCGCAGCGGACGATGCAGCCAGCGGCGCAGCAGGCGGCCGCCCATCGGCGTCACCGTGGTATCGAGCACACCCAGCAGGGTATTGCGGGTGTCGCCATCAACGCGCGTATCCAGTTCCAGATGACGGCGCGTGGCCGCGTTCATGGCGATGGCTTCGCTGGCGGTTTCGGTGGCAATCGCAGTCAGATGCGGCAGACGCTGCTTCTGGGTTTCTTCCACGTAACCCAGCAGGGCACCGGCGGCAGCGGTAGCACGCGGCTTGTCGTCGATGCCGAAGCCGGTCAGGTCGTGCAGCTTGAAGAAGTTCAGCAGCTGGCGGCGTCCACTGTCGGCATCGAACAGCCACGGCGCGCGACGGCGGATGCCGCTGCGGTGCTTGAGGAATTCCGGCCAGTTCTCTTCGTCCGGCACCAGCAGTTCGGCGGGCTCCAGGCGGGCCAGTTCGGCTTCCAGTGCGTCGTCGGTATCGACCTCGTTGACCAGGAAGCGGCCGCCAGCCAGATCGGCCCAGGCCAGCCCGTAGCCCTGTTTGTTGCGCGACAGCGCCATCAGCAGGGTGTCGCGGCGCTCGTCCAGCAGCGCCTCGTCAGTCACCGTGCCCGGAGTGACAATCCGCACCACCTTGCGTTCCACCAGCCCCTTGGCCAGGGCCGGGTCGCCGATCTGTTCGCAGATCGCCACGGACTCACCCAGCGCCACCAGCCGGGCCAGATAGCCCTCATAGGCATGCACCGGTACGCCGGCCATCGGAATCGGCGCGCCGCCCGAGCTGCCGCGCTGGGTCAGGGTGATGTCCAGCAGCCGCGCCGCTTTGCGTGCGTCGTCGTAGAACAGCTCGTAGAAGTCCCCCATGCGGAAGAACAGCAGCAGGTCCGGATAATCGGACTTGGCTGCGAAGAACTGCTTCATCAGCGGGGTGTGTTCAACGGGCTTCTGGGTCACGCGGGGTCCATCGGGGCAGGCTGGAACGCCTATTGTATCGGCAGGCACTGGGGGGCTGGGGTTTCCCAGCAGCCGATACAGGAAGGCCCCTCAACGGGGCCTCTTCGGGTCGGGATCACGGCTTCTTAGGCGGTGGCGGCGGATTCGGCGGAGGAGCCGGCCGCGCGTTACGTGTCACCGGATTGGCATTGTCAAACGCGTGCCTGACCGGAGGCGGTGGATTAGACCCCTTGCGTAGATATGTCATGTTCAGCGTTCTCCTTCGGAAATACTTCGACCCAACGCACGTCAGTTGCGTGAATGATTATGCCATCCAGATTGGCGAGGTCTACCACGTAGCCATTTTCGTCGATCCAAGCGGGCTGCTGCATGTAGAACTGCCCCGCCGACGGATTCACAGGCCACTCCTTTGGCCAGCCGGTGAGGCGCCTTCCATCCTGTAGCTGGAGGATCACGTAGGCCGGATTGGAATCCAGAACGCAGAACCACTCGCTGGGATGTGAGGTTCGGGAAGTAAATCCGCGACGCCTCAGCCAGGAGTGGAACGTGTCCTTGTTGACGGCGGCGGCAACCACGACGCCTAGTGCTGAAGCTGCCAGTATTGACCAGGCGGTCTGACTCTCATCGTTCCAGACCCCCACTGCAATAAAAGATCCTGCAGCGACGAGGCCCGTCTTGATCGCGCCGGTGATGCCTTTCACTACGAAGGTAAAGACCAGTGCCTCGATAGTTCGCTCAAATTGACTGGGCTTTGGGTGTGCGGTCAGCCCGTAGAAGATCCAAGCCGAAAGGAAGCCTGGGAGCAGGAACAGGAGAAGCGGGGTTGCTTGTGAAAACAGATTGTCCATATCGTCAGTCAACAGCCCTTGAGCGCTTGCGCGTGAGTCCCAGCAGAGTGCCCTCTACGAACGCGGTGTGTTGACGCTGACCTGAGATCAGAACCTGCTTTGGGTTCATTTGAGCCGCAGATTCGTGGATGGCCGTCTACTCTCGCGCCGCCGCCTCAGCACCGGCGACAAATGTCGCGTTCGGCTTCATGAGCGCACGAATGGCGGATCGGCGCAGGGATTCGACGCGACGGCACCTTGCGTACCGCATATATGGGAATACCCAACCGTTATTTTAATGCGGCGGCGCGACATGAAAGAGTGGGCTCCTGTTCATGATCGCCTTCGGAGCCCGCCTGCCCATGTCCGCCGTCCGTTCTGCAGCTCCCGCCAAAGTGATTGGCGCGACCGCATTGTCTGCCCTGCTGTTGCTCGCCGCCCCCTTGGCCTTCTCAGCCGAAGGCACTGCTTCGCCGCTGCGTGACTACCTCGCGGCCAAACATGTCGCGATCCAGACCCAGCAGGCTCAACCCGGCGTCCCCACCGCGATTCACGCCAAAGTGACCGCCGAAAGCCGCTCGGGCGTTCGCCGCCTGCGCATCGGGGAGACCAGTGAGTTCCAGTACATCAGCGACAGCGGGCGCAGTTACGCCGGTTACAACCTGGGAGCCGGCTCCTGGGATTCGCTGGTGGGCACACTGGCCAGTGCCGTGGCCGACGAATACGTGGTGCAGGCGGCGGTGCAGGGACTGCCGCTGGATGGCCTGGATGTGGTGTTCACCAGCATTCCGGAGCGCAAGAGCGAGACCCTGGCGTATCCGAACAACCTCTCCTATGTCGCCTATATCGATTCGCCAGCCACGGAGGCCCAGCTGCAGGCGCTGAAGCGTGCCGTGCATGAGAACTCATCAGCGATTGATCTGGTCACCCAGCCGCATCAGGTCAGTCATGCCGAGGTGGACTATGTGCAGAGCCCGGTCACGCGCGATCCGAAACAGCCGCCGGGCCTGCGCGACTTCATCACCGAGGAAAAGCGTCCGGCCGTGCTGGCCCGGCAGGTGAAGCCGGCGGACGGGAAGAAGAAGCTCTCCGAGCCCGAAACCCTGGTCGCACGTGCCCATGTCGAACCGCGCACCGGCCTGCGTCGCGTGTTCCTGGGCAAGGACGGCTACCACCAGCAGCTGCACGACAGCGCCCCCGGTCTGCTGGGCTACGGGCTGGCACCGACCGTGGAAGAACACCTGCTCGGCGTGACCGGTACCTGCCTGACCCACATCTTCGAGGTCCAGGCCGCATCGCGGAACGTGCTGCTCGATTCACTGGAACTCACCGTCGATGGCCAGCTGAGCCCGCGTTTCGGCAGCAATGTCACGTCGCCCGCGCGCTTCAGCGACATTCACTACAAGGTCCGCATTGAGTCGCCGGCCTCGGCACAGGACATCGATGCCCTGCGTCAGTCAGTGGAAGCCACGTGCCCGCTGTACAACCTGGTGAAGGACGAGCAGAAGCTGGAAGGCCGCATCGTGCGAGGCGCGTATGCGGAACCTGCGCAGTAAGCCCGAGCCCGCCCGCCGCGCTCGTCGCGGCTTGCCGCTGCATCGCCGCCACCTGGTGCTGGCGCTGTGCACCCTGCTGGCACCGTCGGCGTATGCCGAGGAAGAGGCGGTTGCCACCGCGGAAGCGAACGACCGCGCCGGTGCGCGCACGCTGGACCGGGTGTCCGTACTTGGCTCGCAGATCGCCGGTGGCGGTGCGCAGGCAGCGCTGCCGGTGGTCGCGGTGGACCGTGAGCAGATCGATGCCACCGGGGCCACCAACGGCAACGAGTTGTTCCGCAGCCTGCCGCAGTTTGGCGATGTGGCGGTGACCGAAAAGGGCACCACCAACGCCGGACGCAATTCCAATGTGGCGCGCGGCGACGTGGGATCGATCAACCTGCGTGGCCTCGGCTCGAAGTACACGCTGCTGCTGCTCAATGGGCGTCGCACGGTGCAGCACCCGATCAGCAACAGCGGCGATGACACCACCTACAACGCCAATGCGATTCCGACCTTCGGGCTGGAGCGCGTCAATCTGCTGCTGGATGGCGCGGCCTCGATCTACGGTTCCGACGCGGTGGCCGGTGTAGTCGATCTGGTGATGCCGAGCAACCTGGCCGACGGCGGTGGCATCCAGCTGAACTACGGCAAGGTCACCGGCGGGCACCGCGAGGACATCTCGCTGGATGGCTACTTTGGCAGTGATTTTGCCGAGGGTCGCGGCAATCTGTCGGTGCTGTACGGCTTCTCCAGGCGCACCTCGCAGCTCAACTCCGATGCGTGGTTCACCGCCACCGATGGCCGCCGCCCACTCGGCGACGGCACCAGCGTGCCGGACCCGAACGGTACGACGGGCTTCAGTACCCGCACCCCGTGGGGACACTTCGAGACCTATGCGAATGGTCGTCGCACCGGTACCTGGTCGGTCAACCCGGTCACCGGTGCCCTGGTGTCCGGCTCGGTGCCCACGCGCTATCACTACGATTCCGCTGCCGAACCGGGCATCACCACGTCACCGGCGATCAAGAAGGGCAACGTGTTCGCGAGTGGGCGCTTCGACCTGACCGACGCCGTGCAGCTGTTCGGTGAACTGGGCTACTACCGTGCCCGCTCCGAATCATGGGTCAGCAGTGAATCGGGCTTCGGTGGCGATGGCTTCCTGCTGCATATCCGGCCGGATGCGTATTGGGTGCCGCAGTCTCTGCGCGGAGCCGACGCCATCCGTCTGCTCAACTACCAGTTCGCCGATTCCGGCATTCGCAAGGTCGAGGTGGACAACGATCAATCGCGCCTGCTGTTGGGTGTGCGCGGATGGACCGAGGGCGGCTGGAACTGGGAGACCGCGTTGCTGTACTCGCGGGCTCGCAGCAAGGACACCCAGCAGGGCGGGTTGACCGACGCCTTCATCGAGGCCGTGAACCGCACCGACGCCAGTGCCTACAACCCCTTCAGCGGCGGTGATCCGAACAGCATCCGCGTCGGGGATGCCACTCCCTACGACACCTCGTCGTTCATCGGCGAGGCTACACGCGAAGGCACCGCCGAACTGGCGCTGTGGGACTTCAAGGTCAACCGCCCTGACGTGATCAGCTGGTACGCCGGCGACATCGGCCTGGCTGCGGGCGTGGAGTACCGTTACGAAAGCCGCCAGGATGACCGCGACGAGAACATAGATGGCAGCCGCCCCTACACGGACTGGTATACCGGAACCGTCGCTGCCAGCAATTTCTTTACCCATAGCCCGCGTCCGGACGTGAAAGGCAGCCGCAACGTCAAGTCGGCGCTGATCGAACTGGCGGTCCCGCTGATCTCACCCGCGCAGAATATTCCGTTGGTGCAGTCGCTGGACCTGCAGATTGCGGGGCGGTATGAGGACTACAGCGATGCCGGCCAGGTCGCCAAGCCCAAGTTCGCCGCCGCCTGGAAGGTCGTTGACAGCCTGCTGCTGCGCGGTTCGGTCAGCGGTGGCTTCCGTGCCCCGGGGCTGGAACTGGTGAACTCTCCGCCCACCTACGGGTTTGGCTTCAACAACGATGCCATCCGCTGCCATGCGCTGATCAGCAAGGGTGCGCACCCCGACTACAGCGCCTGCTTGAACGCCTACAGCAGCGGTTTCTCGGTCAAGCCGTCGGTGAGTACCGTGACCTCCTATGGCGACGATGTGAAGCCGGAAACCACGAAGCAGTCGTCCTGGGGCGCGGTGTTCGAGCCGCAGTTCCTTCCCGAGTCGCTGGGCTCGCTGAGCCTGAGCGTAGACGCGTGGAAGGTGAAAGTGGAGAACCCGATCAGCACCCTGGGCGAGGAGCTGCTCTACGACGCCTATCTACGTGTCGTGGAAGGCAGCAGCAACCCGAACGTGGTGCGCGCGGCGGTGACCGCCGAGGACATCGCACAGTTCGAGGGATCCGGTCTGGCCCCCGCCGGCGTGGTGACCCACGTCTACACCCGGTATCAGAACCGCAGTCCGCTGACCGCATCCGGTGTGGACTACAACTTCACCTGGCGTCTGCCGGAGACGGCTTGGGGCAACTTCGCCTTGCTGATCAGTGCCAGCCAGTTGAAGGAATACACGCAGCAGAAGCCCATTGAGGTGCAGCAGGTGGCCGCCGCAGTGTCCAGCGGCCAGCTGAACATCATTGCGCCCGATCTGGGTGCGGCCAATGAGGTGGGCATCAATGGGGCCAAGCCGGAGTGGCGGGCCAGTGCCACCCTGATCTGGAACCTGCAGGACTGGACCGTGCGACTGCGCGACGACTACATCGACAGCGTGACCGCTGGTGCGTACTCGGACCGGACGCCGTATGTGGTGGGGTCCACCCAGCGCTGGGCCTTGTCGGTGAAGAAGGAGTTCAACCAGGGCGCACTGGCGGGCACCGCGGTGGAAGTCGGGGCACGCAATCTGTTCGACAAGGAGCCGCCGCTGAACGCGTCGGGCAACTACCTCACCGCGCTGCATGAGTCGTATGGGCGCTATCTCCACGTTGGCATCTCCAAACACTGGTGAACTGCATGAAGACCTACGCACTTGCTCTTTCCGCGATGGCGGCCGTGTTCGCATCCGCCTGCAGCCCCAGTGCAGCTGCACCGGCACCCAGCCGCTTCCAGCAGGAACACGCCGCGTGGGTGCAGCAGCGCGCAGCCGATCTACGCAAACCTGATGGCTGGGTCAGCTTGATCGGCCTGCACTGGATTGAAGCGGGACGCCAGAACGTGGGCGCAGGCAAGGACAACGGTATCCGGCTTGCGATAGGCCCGGACCGTCTCGGTCAGTTGGAACAGCGCACCGACGGGTTGTATTTCAAACCCGCCGAAGGAGCGCGCATTACCGCCGACGGCAAACCGCTGCAGGGCGAAGTGCAGTTGCTGCCGGAAGGGAAGGGCGGTGCCACCAAGCTGGGCTACGACCAGGGCAAGGGGCAAATTACCGCGATCAAGCGTGGGCAGCGGTTGGCGCTGCGCGTGCGGCATGCCGATGCACCGGCGCGCGTGGGGTTTGCCGGCCTCGATTTCTTCCCGGCCGATGAAGCCTGGCGCGTCCCAGCCCGCTTCGTTGCGCACGCGGCCGGCAAGACGCTGCCGATTGCCAGCGTGATCGGCGAAATCAACAATTCGCCGAATCCGGGTTACGTGGTGTTTGAGAAAGACGGGCGGACGTGGCGGCTGGAGGCGCTGGGTGACCCGGCGCAAGGCCTGAACCTGATGTTCCAGGACCAGACCACAGGGCGACAGACCTACGGCGTCGGGCGCTATCTGCATACCGATGCGGTTGCCGCCGACGGCAGCGTCACGCTGGACTTCAATCGCGCTTACAACCCTCCGTGCGCCTACACCGACTATGCCACGTGCCCGCTGCCGCCTCCGGAAAACCGGCTGGCGCAGAAGGGTGCGAATGCGCAGCCGGTGCGACTGGCGGTGCTGGCGGGGGAACGAAAGTACGCGTTGGCGCAGCACTGAGGGCCGTCACGCTGCCTTTGCATCTGTGCAATGTGCGGCTGTTAAGGTTGCATGACCCCAATCAGGAAGCCTCACCATGACCCGGACGTCTACGTTCGCACTGCTCACGCTCGCTCTCAGCCCGGCGCTGGCCTTCGCTCAATCCGACCGTGAGGTTGCCGAGCATATGGTCACCCGCTCTGCAAACGTCTGCCCTGGCCACAGCACCGAGCGCACGACGCCCACGGTGAAGAAAGTGCCGGTGGGCGCACTGCGGGTGATGTTGGACCGTGGTCTGGTGATGTGCCCGGACCGCCGCCTCGATGCCAGTGCGCCGGCGGTGTTCTACGGCCGCGTGGGCGTGTTCGCGTGGAATCCTGAAGTGCCGGCCGCTGCCACGGTGATCGTCAAGCAGATCGACCAGATGACCCGCAAGGATGAGTATCCGGTCGAAACACTGGTGTGGGATGAAAAGGGCACCGCGTTGACCCAGCAGACCGTGCCGGCGTTCGAGCCGCGCCCTGGCGCTGCAGTGCTGTACAAGGTGCGCTGAGCACGTTGGCTGCGATTCACATGCTGAATCGCAGCCTATCCTTTGACTTCGCCTACACCTGATTTCACGGTCGCTTGCACAGTGGGTGCCGACACTGGACGCATGTTTCACCCATAGGAGTCGACCATGCAGACCCAACTCAAGATGCTGTGCCTGGGCAGCTTGCTGGCCTTTTCCGCCGTTGCTTCGGCGCAGACGTACGGACCGAAGGACGAAGGTCGCCGCTTCAACGATGGCAGCAAGGTGGTTTGCCACAATGTTGAAGTGCAGCGCAACAGCAAGGACCCGAACCGCATCACCGGTACCGCGATTGGTGCGGTGGCCGGTGGTCTGCTGGGTAACCAGGTAGGCGGTGGTAACGGCAAGAAGGTGGCTACGGTGGCCGGTGCGGTTGCCGGTGGTGCTGCAGGCCGGCACATCCAGGGCAACCAGCAGTCCAAGAATGGCGACCGGGTGGTGGAGCGCCGTTGCGAGCGGCGTTATCCGTAATCGGTTGATATGTGGATTTACCTGGTTGCCGGCCAGCGGCCGGCACTACCGGGATCGAGCGGCCAGCGTGTAGCTGGCCGTTCTTTTATCGCGTTGGCGGATTGCCTGCGATGGTGCGCGCACCGGTGATGATCATGCGCAGCATCTGCGAGAGCTGATCAATCAGCTCGGGATCCTTTTCCGGCGGCTGGTCCAGCGCGCTGCCGCCCATCGCGAACACCAACCGGGTGATGGCCTTGGCGACCAGATGCGGTTCGTGCAGGACCGCGCCGTTGTCGGCGGCCGCCAGCCGGATCAGATCCACACACAGTTCTTCTTCGAAGTAATTCAGTTCGCGCTCGACCGCGTGCTTGAACGCGTCCGAGCCGGCGCTGCCTTCGCGAAGCATCACGTGCAGCAGACGGTCGTCGGCGCGCAGCTGCTCGAAGAAGGTTTCCACCGATACCCGGATCACGCTGCGGTCGGACGAGGCGGCGCGCCGACGGGCCTGGCCGATGATGGTGCGCAGTGAACGCCCGGCCAGGTCGATCAGCGCCACGGTCAGTTCGTCCATGTCGCGGAACTGGCGGTAGAACGAATTCGGGGCGATGCCGGCTTCGCGTGCCACTTCACGCAGGCTCAGCGTGGAAACGCTGCGGTGCGGGCCGATCAGCGCCAGCGCGGCGGCCAGCAGGTCATCCCGGGAGATCGCCCCCTTGCGTGCCGGGTGTGTCTCATCCGCCGTTGATACGGCAAGGTCGGTGGCAGTCAGGGAGGGCTGGGCGGTCATCAGATGAATCATAGCCGGTCCGGGCGATATACAACTGTATACACACCTGTATGCTCGGTCGTATAGTGGCGGCATGAACGCTCGAGTCCTTCCTGCTGTCCGTCGCCGCAACCCGTTGCTACCCCGCAACTGGGTCTCGGAAGAATTGTTCGATTTCTGGGCGGGGCAGGTGCACCCGCTGTGGACCCTGCGCCGCGCGAGGGCCCGGTTGGTGTCCCGTGAGGCGGCCAGTGCCGACGCGGTGACCCTGGTGTTGCGCCCGAACCGGCACTTCAAGGGCCTGCAGCCGGGCCAGCACGTAAATCTGGGTGTGGAAGTGGACGGCCGCCGGCTCAGCCGCAGCTACAGCCCGACCCTGCTGGACGACGGCACCCTGGCGATCACGGTGAAGACGGTCGCCGGAGGCGCGGTCAGCCAGCATCTGTCCCATGCGGCGCAACCCGGCGATGTATTCGAGCTGGGCGCGGCCTTCGGCGAGATGACTTTGTCCACGGTGCCTGCGGCACCGCTGGTCCTGCTGGCCGCCGGCAGCGGCATCACCCCGATGCGCGCGCTGCTGCGCCAGTTGCAGGCCGCTGGCGTGCCGGGCCGTGTGGAGCTGGTGTACTGGGCGCAGACCCGGGAAGCGCTGTGCTTCGTGGATGAGTTCAACGCCCTGGCCGCGCGCCATCCGAACCTGCGCGTGCATCTGGCGCTGACCCGCGATCCGCTGAATCCGGCTGTGCGCGTGGGTGATTACGACTTCAGCGCGTTGGGCGATCTGAGCGCTGCGCAGGTCATGGCCTGTGGCCCCGCCGGCTTCGTGGAAAGCGCGCGCATCTGCCTGCAGGGGCAGGTGGCTGGTTTCCACGCTGAAGCCTTCAGTCCGCCGGCGACCAATGACGTCGCCGCGGAAACCGGCACCGTGCAGGTCGAGCTGCGCCGCAGTGGCCGCACCTTGGAACTGCCGCGCGGCACTGCGCTGCTGGCTGCACTGGAAGCCGAAGGCCTGCGTCCGGCCAGCGGTTGCCGCATGGGCATCTGCAATACCTGTGTCTGCGGCAAGGTCAGCGGGGTCACCCGCAACATCCTGACCGGCGAACATGCGGCCGAACCGGCCTCGCAAGTACGGCTGTGCGTGAACAGCGCCAGCACCGATCTGATTCTGGAGCTTTGAGCATGTCTTCCGTGCAAAACCGCGTGTTGTCGGCCAGCGAACTGCAGACCTTCGGCGATGAACTGGACGCGCTGCGTGCGCGCCATGTCGCCACCCTGGGCGCGTCCGATGCGCGCTACATCCGCCGTGTGGTGGCGGGCGTGCGCTGGACCGGCGTGGCCGGTCGCGCGCTGCTGTTCCTCGGTGCGTTCGTGCACAGCGTGCTGATTCCGGCGTGGATTGCCGGCGTGGCGCTGCTGGCCATCTCCAAGATTCTGGAAAACATGGAGCTGGCGCACAACGTCATTCACGGCCAGTACGACTGGATGGGCGACGCGCAGCTGCAGGGCAGCACCTACGAGTGGGACATCGTCGGCACCGCCGACAACTGGCGCAAGACCCATAACTTCCGCCATCACACCTACACCAATGTGCGTGGGCTGGATGACGACATCGGCTACGGCCTGCTGCGCATCTTCCCGGAACAGCGCTGGCGTCCCTTCTACCTGATGCAGCCGGTCATCGCCGTGGTCTTCGCGCTGCTGTTTGAGTGGGGCATCGCCATCCAGGACCTGAAGATCGGCCGCCTGCTGGCCGGCAAGATGACCTTCAAGCAGCTGCTGCGGCAGTCGCGCCCGGTGGGCCGCAAGGTCGGCAAGCAGGTGTTCAAGGACTACATCCTGTTCCCGGCGCTGGCCGGCCCGTTCTTCCTGCCGGTGCTGCTGGGCAACGTGGTCGCCAACCTGATCCGCAACGTGTGGACGTACGTGGTGATCTTCTGCGGGCACTTCACCGCCGATGCGGAGACCTTCCCGAAGGAATGCGTGCGTGATGAAACGCGCGGACATTGGTATCTGCGCCAGCTGCGTGGTTCGTCGAACATCGCCGGTGGCAAGGTGATGAACCTGATGACCGGCAACCTGAGCCACCAGATCGAACACCATTTCTATCCGGACGTGCCGGCCAACCGCTATGCCGCCATTGCGGTGGAAGTGCGGGAGATCTGCCAGCGCTATGGCCAGCACTACAACACCGGCTCGCTGCCGAAGCAGTTCGGGCAGGTGGTGTGGCGCATTCTGCGGCATTCGCTGCCGAGCCGGCCGCGCGTGGTGGTGGTGCCGGAACGTACGCCGGTGCCGTCGACGCCGTAAGGCGTGATGGGCCTGGGATCGCCATTACAGGCGGTGATTGGCGTAGAGCGGGGCTTGCCCCGCTGCTGTTTGCGCGGTGCCTTCAGCGGGGCAAGCCCCGCTCTACAACGCCAGCTCCCATTGCAGGCGCCAGGTGGGCGTGATGCGACGTTCCCGCTGCAATACCTGCGTGCCGTTTTCATCCTGCAGACGCTGACCCGAACGCGTATCCGGATGCAGCAGGTTGCCCACACTCAGCCGCAGCTTGTTGCGCGGCCCGAAAGCGCGAACCACATACACATCCAGCTCGCGATTCCACCCTTCAAGGTCGGTCTGCCAGGTACTCACCCGGGTGGGATCGCCGCTCCGCCACGTATAGCTGGCCCCGGTATTCCAGCGCGGATCGATCCGATAATCCGCGCCCACTGAACCGGTGAAACGCAGTTGCCCGTCCAATCGGTTGTCGGGCCCGGGCACCTCATCCACCCGCGATGCGTTGTAGGTGGCATTGGCGCGCAGCGTGATATCCGGCGCGTTTGCGATCAGCGCGTGCAATGGTGCTTTCGCATCCATCTCCACGCCCCAGCTGCGCGCGGAACCCCCATTGCGTGGCGTCGCCACCCAACGCCCGTTGCGCAGGGTCGTGTCGGTCAGCACCACGTCGCGGATACGACGCGCATAGCCGCCGATGCTCCACTGCACGCCGTTCTTTCGCTGCGCCTCGTAGGCAAGGTCAACGCCGGTCGCCAGCTCTGGCTTCAGGGCCGGATTGCCCTGTTCGTCAGGGTTCAATGGCCGGTTGTTGGTGGAGGTGTACGGGCGTGGAATCAACGAACCCAGCGTCGGCGACTTGTAGGTGCGCGTGAGTGCAAGGCGCAGTTGACGATCACCAGTGCCCGGCAGCTTCCAGCGTGACTGCAGAATGGGGGAGAGCACACTGTCGGTTTGCCGGACAGGATCGAAACCACTGCCGCTGCTGCGCGTGCTGATGTGCTCCCAACGCGTGCCCAGGTACAGCGACCAGCGTGGGGATAGTTCGATGTCGTCCTGCGCATACACCGCCAGCCGCCCGACCTCGGCATCGAAGGAAAGGTCGCTGATGCTGCCAGGGAGACCCGAGATGGGGCGCAACTGCTGGAGCCGTTCCTCGTCGCGGTGGTCCAGGCTGGCTTCCCAACCCAGCTGCAGGGTGTGCCGGCCACGCGACGGGAGCGCCCACTTGCCGGTGCTGTTGGCGTTGCGCACGTTCAGGCGCGCGTCGGTGTGGTCGTCCAGGTTCTGCTGGCCCTGTGTGTCCTGGCCCTGCTCGCGATAGCGGTAGCGTTCGTGATTGCCCCCCAGCGCCAATTTGCTGCTGAAGCTGCCGCCGGTGTCCAGGGCATGTGTCCACTCCGCACTGCCGTTGGCCTGTATCAGATCTATCGTCGTCTGCTGCTGGTACTGAGTGTGCAGCAGTGGTTCGCCCAGTTGCGTGTCCCAGTCGATGTCGATGTGGCGCTGGAAGCGGCTGGCGTCGATGTAGGCCTGCAGGGCCAGTGTATCGGCGTTGTCGAAGGTGAGCTCAAGGCTGGGGGTGACCACCAGCGCTTCCCGGGTACCACTGGCGCGGAGTGCGCTCTGGCGGAGCGCTGTGGGCTGCCCCGTGGCGTCATTCACGGTTTCGGTGGAGGCTTCCTCGACCAGAAACGCACGGCGCGTGGCGGTGGTGGTGATCGTATGGCTGCGGCCTTCGCTGCGACGACTGCGCTGCCAGGACACGGACGGTGTGCTGCGGCCGTTGTTCACGCTCCAGTTCGCGGTGACCGTGTCGCTATCACGTTCGGCACCGGACACCAGCACGATGTTCAAGGTTCCGGCAATGGCTTCGCCGCGCAGGTCGGCGGTAGGTGCGCGCAGAATCTCGACTTTCTCGACCATTTCCGGGGTCAGCGAATCCAGATCGAATCCCAGCGGTGCCTTCTGCCCGTTGATCAGAATCTGCGTGTATCCGTTGCCCAGTCCGCGCAGGGTAACGCCGCCGGGTCGGCCCGGCGCTCCGGCCACCACGCTGACGCCGGGTAGCCGCTTGAGCGCGTCCAGCAGGGCGGTGTCGCCGTACTGGCGAAGCGCGCCCGCATCAAACACGATGCGTGTGGCACCGTCATCGCGACGCGCGTCGTAGCGCTCGACCTGCACCTGCACGGTGTCCAGTTCGGTCGCGGGGGGCGATTGAGCGGCGGCAGGTGCAGCCAGCAACGCGGGCAACACCAGCAGGGCAGGGCAACGTGCAGGCATGCAACAACCTCTTGTCTCTCGTAGAGCGGGGCTTGCCCCGCTGACGGGAACGTCCTTCGTAGAGCGGGGCTTGCCCCGCTGTCGCGATCCGCGCTACTGCAGATGCTTCAGCGGATCCACACGCTCACCGTTGAACAACAGCTCCCAGTGCAGGTGCGGCCCGGTCACGCGCCCACTGCGTCCACTGTGCGCAACCAGATCACCGCGCCGCACACGCTGGCCCGGCTGCAGCGAGGTGCTGTCCAGGTGCGCGAACAGACTCTGCCAACCGTTGCCATGATCAATCACGACCACCGTGCCGTATTGATCGCCCTCGGGGTAATGCGCTGTGGCTGCCGACACGACGCCATCCGCCGGTGCCATCACCGGCGTACCCACGCGGGCAGCAAAGTCGGTGCCACGGTGCGCGCGCTGACGGATGCCGCCGCTGTCGCCGAAGTGGCTGTTGATGCGTACCTGCGCCAGCGGTGCGCTGAAGCGTTGTCCCGCTGCGGCCAGGTGAGAGATCGATGCCGGTGCCATCGTCGCGCTGATGCTGCTGAGGGTGGTCAACCGCGGCAGCGGAGCCGGTGACAGCACGGCCGCCTGTACAACGGTGATGACGGCACCACTGACCAACAATACAGCGAGCACGGCAACACGACCTGTCCACGAAGTTCGTAGTGCGCTGCCACCGCGCAGCATGTGCTGGAGGCGCAGCTGGTGGCCGGCCATGTCGCGGTGGGTCAGCGCGGTCACCGGGCTCGGCGCGCTGCCGTGTCCGGCCAGGCGCAGCGCGGCCAGATAGGCAATGGCAAAACTGCGGCCGGCCGCGGCGTCGCCGCCCAGTGCCATGGCGTCGCAGCGCAGCTCGGCGGCCATCTGCACACGGGCAGCGATATGCCGCACCAACGGGTTGAACCACAGCAGCGCACCGACCATTGCCATAGCGCCGGCGCGTTGCGGATCACCACGCTCCAGGTGCGCGGCTTCATGCCGCAGAACAAGGCGTAGCTGAAGGTCGCTGAAGTGGTGGAGCGCACTTTCAGGCAGCACGATGGTCGGTCGCGGCCAGCGCACGGCGAACGGGGTCATCGCGTGTGAGGTAAAGCGCACCGTGATGCCCTGTGCGCGCAGGGAAAGCGCCTGCTGCGTGCTTGCCGGGCCAGGCCAGTTGGACGCGTCAATGACCTCCGATGCGTCGCGCACCACCCGGTACGCGGTCCAGCTTCCGGTGAGCAGGCGCAACAGCGCCAGGGCCGAACCCAGCAGCCAGGCCGTCATCAGTACACCCCCCAGTGAGGGCCAGCCCCGCCCAGGCGGGACGACTGCATCGAGGGTTGTCGCTGGGTTGTCCAGCGCCAGCGGATGGGGCAGCGCAACTGGCAATGCCGCCAGCGGGACCGGGGCCAAGCCTGCCAGCAGCACCGACAGCAGGGGAGGAAGCACCGCCAGACACCACGCCGCAAACCACACGCCCGGGGTAGACACCGCCTGCGGCCACAGCCGCTGCACCGTGCGACCCAGGGCCAGCGCAAGCGCGGCGCTGGCCACGCTGCCCAGCGCCAGCAACATCCAGGTCTGCGGGGGCAGCGCGCTCATGCGGCGTCATCCGGGTCGGGGGCGTGCAGCAAGGCCTCCAGTTGCTGCAGTTCCTGTTCGCTCAACAGGCGGCTGTCGGCGAAGGCCTGCACCGGCAGCGCGCCGTCGAGTTCCAGCACACGGCGGGCGAAATCTGCGCTCAAGGCTGCCAGCGTGGCGACCTTGCCGACCTGGGCGCGGTAGACATTGAGGCCGTGTTCGCTGGTTTCCGTCACCAGCCCCTTGTCGACCATCCGTTCCAGCGTCTTGCGCGTGGAGGAGTAGGACCACTCCAGGCTGGCAGCGATGCCGTTGTGCAGTTCGCGGGCACTGCAGGCGTTTAGCCGCCACAGGCACTTGAGCAGTTCCAGCTCGGCGTTGGAGGGGGTCGGGGGACGGACCATGGCGACAGCCTGATGGATGTGGTGTCGCAAGTGTGCGACATGTGTCGCATGGCGCGCAACCCCGCCATCAATCGGAGGTACCAATCACCCCTTCGGCCAGCGGTACCCGTGACCCGTCCAGCAAGCCACGGCTGAGCACGCCGTCCTCGATGAACAGCAGCTCCCCGTTCTCGCCGTTTTTGATGCTGCTGTCGATCGCGATGATGCGGTCACCATGGAACGTGCTCACATGCGGCATCGACGTGTGTCCGACCACGATCCGCTTCAGCCTCAACTGCTGAAGCAGAGCATCCACCTGCGGCGTGTCCATGCGCCCATCGAAGTAGCCACGGAACCAGATCGGACTGGTTTTGCCATCAAACAGGCGCGCGCTGTCCGGCGCGGCCTTGACCTGTTCACGGGGCAGGCCGAGAGAAGCCTGGTACAGCGCATTGGTGGCATCCAGCGCCTGCACCAGATCCACGTTCTCCGCGGCTATGCCGCCGTGCAGGAACAAGGTGTCGCCGATCTGCAGCAGCGCCGGGCGAGTGCGCAGCCATTGGCCGATCACCGAATCGGCGGCATACAACCCCGGATAGGTACGGCCGAGCAGGCGAGCGCTCTTGAGATACTTGGGATTGACATAGCGCAGGTCGCGGTACAGCACCATGGTTTCGTGGTTGCCCAGCACGAAGTGCACCGCGCCGCCGGCATCGGCCGCCTGCTGCTGCAGGCTGTACAACAACCAGAAGGCTTCAGTGACCTGCGGCCCGCGGTCAAAGACATCGCCCGCCACCACGAGGGTGGCGGTGCCCAGCGACCAGCGGTCCTGGTCGTCGATCACGTGATGTGCGCGCAGCAGCTGCACCAGAAGACCGTACTGGCCATGGATGTCGGACAGGGCCACGATGCGTGGCACTGCCGGCAGACGTGCGGGCGCGGGGCTCAGCAGTGGCCCGATGTCCAGCGCATGCGGATACCCGCATTCGGGCAGTACCACCGTGGTGGAGCCGCGCGCAGGCAGATCCCGCCGTACCACATGGTCGTCGCATACCCACTGTGCCTGATGGCCGTCTCCGGTCAGAAACACATAGGGGCCGTCCGCATCAACGTGCTCGGCAGGCGCGGCAACCTCGCGGGCGGAAGTGCCGAACGCAGCCGCGAGCAAAAGAGCGGAAGCCAATACCGGGCGCAACGTCATGGGCAGTTCCAACCTCAAAGAAGGCCATCTTACGTAGTGACACGCCATGCGTGTCAACGTAGCCCCAAACCGCCCCACCCATCCAGAACGCCGCGCCCGATGTGGTCAGAAATTCGCGCGCAGGTTGAACAACACCCGACGCGGCTCACCCCAGTACCCGGAATTGAAGAAGCCCACATTCCGGTAATACACCTTGTCGAACACGTTGGTCACGGTCACACCCACGCTCATGTTGTCGTTGATGCGGTAGCGCCCCATCAGGTCAAACAACATGTAGCCGCCCTGGCGCATCTTGCCGGTGGCGGTGATCGGTGCGCCGGCCGCGGTGAAGCGACCGGTGGGAATGGGCTGCAGCTGGTAGATCTCGCTCTGTACCGTGAAGCCACCGCCGACCATCCAGTCACCGCGACGATACGTGGTGTTGAACCGCGCCAGCTGCATGGGGCTGGTGCTGGCGAAGCGGCTGCCATCCGGGTTGGTGCTGTAGGCGTAGGTGTAGCCGCCGGTCATGCTCCAGTGGTCGGTGATTGAACCGGATACCTCGAACTCCGCACCGTTGGTCTCGATGCCCTTGCTGGCAATGTAGGGCACGCCGCCGTCGGGCAGGATTACGTCGGCCCCGGCCGGGTCGCGCGTGGCCACGTTGTCCTGCTTCATGTAGAAGCCATTGAGCGAACCGTACAGGCGGCCACCGAAGAACTCGCCCTTGAAGCCATACTCGTAGTTGCTTCCGGTGACCGGATCCAGCAGCTGGTTGTTGATGTCACGCAGCGCGGTGGCCTGGAACACGTCCGAGTAGCTGGCAAAGGCGGTGATGTTCGCGCTCAGGTCGTATAGCACGCCGAAGTAGGGCGTGGGCTCATGCGCGGTGGTGCGTGCGCTGCGGCCGGTGAAGTTGCCGTTGACGTCGAAGTTGTCGGTCGTGGTGCGGTAGTCCGAGTAGCGCACGCCGGCGATCACCTTCAGCGGGTCGATCGGGTTCAGGCGCGCGGCGGCGTAGTAGCCCGTCTCGGTGGTGTTGACCGTGCTGGACGGAATGCCGTAGTTGAACGTGGTCGGCTTGCCGATGTTCCCGTCCCAGCTGAAGATGCTGGGGAAGGCAGCCACGTTGTACGGACGCGAGGTGATGCCGGCGCGGATCGTGTCCAGGTCACGGTCGTAGTGGTTCACGCCCACGACCAACTCGTGCTGGCGGCCGAACAGCTGGAACGGACCGGAGGCATACAGATCGAAGGCGTCTTCGCGGGTTTCTGACACTGAGTAGGTATCGGCAATGCGCAGTCCCAGGCCGGTGACCGGGTCGGCCCAGTTGCCGGTGTTGGAGCCGGCCAGCAGCAGCGAGTCGGTGTCGGTGGCGCGGTGGTTGTACGCGATGCGCCCGTTCCAGCCCGCGCCCAGCTGCTGCTCCAGGGTAAGGAAGTAATTGGTGCTTTCGCGGTTCCATTCGTTCCAGCGTGCGGCGGCACTGTACGAGCGCGGCATCACCGCGCGGCTGCCGTCGCGGAAGTACAGAGGCGAAGCGCTCCAGGCACCGCCATCCGAGGCAGTCTTGAGGTAATCGATGCCGGCGCGCAGGCGGGTGCTGTCGGTCAGGTCGGCCTCGATCACGCCATACAGGCTGGGCGAGATGTCGTGCTGGAAGCGCACCCAGCTTTCCTTGTCGGTGTAGGCCCCGACGAAGCGACCGCGGACGCGGCCACCGGAGGTCAGCGGACCGCCGACGTCCACTTCCGCGCGGCGGTAGTCCCAGGAGCCGGCGCTGAGGCTGGTGCTGGCCTGGAAGGTGTCGGTAGGGCGCTTGCGCACCATGTTGACCGTGGCAGACGGATTGCCCGATCCGGTGACCAGGCCGCTGGCCCCGCGCACGATTTCGATGCGCTCGTAGATGGAGGTGTCGCTCAGGATCGAATTGCCGCCGGCACCGGTGGTGTAGTTGGTGGGCACGCCGTCGAACATGAAGTTGTTGATGGTGAATCCGCGCGCATTGAACAGCGTGCGGTTGCTGTCGTAGGACTGCACGGTGACACCCGGGGTCTGCTGCAGCACCTCGGCGATGGTGATCAAGTTGAAGTCCTCGATCCGCTGGCGGGTGAACACGGTCAGCGACTGCGGGGTTTCTCGCAGGGTCAGCGGCAGCTTGGTGGCGGTGTTGGTGCCATAGACCTGGTAGCCCTCGGTGCGCTGGGTGACCAGCACCTTGTCCAGCTCGGTGGTGGTCGGTGCATTGGCGGCGCTCTGCGCCAACGCCAGCGAAGGCGCAGCAGCCAGTGCCAGGCACAGCGCCAAGGTGTTCCGGCGCGGCGCGCCGGTCAGGGAAGGATGGATCATGGAAACCTCGGGGTAGCGGAAATCAGGAAGCGGGATCGCGCGGGGCGCGGGCGGGCGGAGCGCCTGGCGAAGGACGCGCACGCGGGGCGGTCCGGTAGCTGAGCCAAAACATAGGAGGGGCGGCAGCGGCGGCCAGGACACCCAGGCCCGCGATCACGCCGTAGGCAACACCCCAGCCGGAAATGCAGCAGGCCATGCCAGCGGTGAGCGCGGTCCACCCTGCGAGACGCAGGCCACGGCTCCGCCACCGGGACGGCAAGACGCCGAATACGTCGCGATGGTGGCGATCCATCGACAGCGCCAACGCAGTGAATCCAGCGACCGCGAGCAGCCAGGCCAGCATGCTCATGCGCCCGCTCCGCCTGCGACCAGCGGGGTGTCACGCGAGGCGCGGCCGCGACGCGCCACCGGCACATGGCGGTGTACCTTGCGTGCTGTCCACAGAAGGGCCACGCCAATCAGCGCCAGCCCCAGGTCGATGCCGGCGGTGGCGGCGTCGCCCACCGCGAAAGCACTGAACAGTCCACCCTTCCAGGCCAGCAGGTTGAACACCGGCAGCAGCAGCCCGAGTACACCGGCGACGGACAACTGCTCCACCCACGCACGGCGCGGCGCACGCAGGCTGGCATGCAGCAGGCACAACACCCACGCGGCGAAGAACACGCTGATCTCGGCTTGGGCGCGGGCGTCCAGACTGACCGGCAGCAGCCGGTTGCCCCACAGGAACGCCAGCATCGCCAGTGGCAGGCCGGCAACGAAACCGATGTTCATGCGCTCCACGAAGCGGAACGCGCGCGGCGGTCGAACCGGATCGGGCAATTGCTCGCGCCGTTTCACCGTCCACAACACCAGCCCGGTGGCCACCATCAGCGTGCCGGCCACGCCGGACAGGAAGAACAGCCAGCGCATCAGCGTGGGAGCGAAGCGTGCCGCATGCAGGCCGATCATGCCATCGCGGGCGAACACCGCCGCCGAGCGCTCGGTAACCGGACTCTGCAGCGCGCCCTGGGCGTCATAGCGCAGCGCCTCGCCGTTGTCGGCGATGCGGTCGCCACTGTCGCGGCGGAAGGTGATGCGCATGGCCGCGTCGCCGGGGTGGTCGACCACCACGGAAGCGGCATGGCCATCTCCCCATTGCCGCTGCGCGCTGTCCATCAGCGTTGCCAGCGCCGGCATCACCACGCGCTGCCCCGCGGGCTGCACCTTGGCCTCGCGCGGGAACAGCTCGGCGAAGAACGCATCACGACTGCCAAATTTCGCCTGCACCGCCCATGGCATATACACCGTCATCAGGGTGATCAGTCCGGTGTAGGTGATCATCAGGTGGAACGGCAGCGACAGCACCGCCAGCGCGTTGTGGCCATCGAGCCAGCTGCGTTGGCCCTTGCCACGGCGGAAGCTGAAGAAGTCGGCGAAGATCTTCTTGTGGGTGATCACCCCGCTGATGATCGCCACCAGCATGAACATCGTGCAGAAGCAGACGAACCAGCGCGCCCACAGCGCCGGCACATAGTGCAGGTCGAAGTGCAGCCGATAGAAGAAATCGCCGCCGCGGGTGTCGCGCGCCTGCACCGGATTGCCTGAGGCATCCAGCGTGGCCTGCCACGGATTGGGCTGGCCGCGTTTCGGTTCTGGTGCGTCCTTGGGCTGCCAGCGCACGGTGGTGGCATTACTGCGGGAGCCCGGCAGTTCAATCGACCAGCGTTTGGCGTCAGGCGCGGTGTGCGCGAGGAAGTGCTGTGCGTGGTCCAGTGCAACGTCAGACGTTGCGGGCAGCCCGAGTTCCGGCTGCATCCAGCGGGTGAGCTCGTTGCGCCAGTAGCTGGCGGTGCCGGCAATGAAAATCAGGTACAGCACCCAGCCGACCACCAGCCCGGACCACGTATGCAGCACCGCCTGAGACTGACGGAATCCCTGGCTCATGCGAGCCCCAGCGCGTGCAGCGCGGCGGGCGCTGCGCCCAGGGCGATCGCCGTGATCAATCCCAGTACCGCACGCGGGGTGCTGCGTGCGGCATAGGCCCAGATCGCGGCGAGCGCATAGACCACGAAGGACGCCATGGTGGCGACCAGCGCGGCGTCAGCGGGACTGCCCGGCAGCAGGCGCGCAAGGCCGTCGGCCCAGGCCGCCGCCACGGCATAGCCGCCGATCAGCGCCAGCAGCCCAAGCGCCCACAACTGGGCATTGCCCTTGCGCCGGGCAGGCGGTACGCGGGAGGGGGGGATGGACATCGTGGATGTCGTTGAGAACGGGGTGGCAATTGCGACTCACTATTATTTGAGATCGTCACATGGGGCGTATCCCCCGTTTGGGGGATGCCACGACCTACGGTCGTAGCTTGACAGGTCGTAGAGCGGGGCTTGCCCCGCTGCTGTTCGCGGCGAACGTCCAGCGGGGCAAGCCCCGCTCTACGGGCCCACCGCAACGGTCAGCGGCGGTGCTGCATGCGCCGGTCGGGGGCGGGCGGCAGGTCGTCGCTCGCAAGCACCACGCGGTTGCGACCGCGCTTCTTGGCCTCGTACATGGCGGCATCGGCGCGCGCCATCAGATGCTCGAAATCCGGATGCTCGTCGTGCGCGGCCACGCCGATGCTGGCAGTCAGCGCCAGTTCCTGGCCGCTGGGCAGGGTCAGCGGGCTGCGTGCGATATGGCCGCGCAGGTTCTCGGCAATCGACACCGCCTGGTCCACGGTAGCGGCCACCAGCACGATCACGAACTCCTCGCCGCCATAGCGGAACAGGTAGTCGCTGCCACGGGTGAACTGGCTCAGCAGCCCGGCCACGTGCTGCAGGGCGCGGTCGCCACCGTCGTGGCCGTGGGTGTCGTTGATCACCTTGAAGTGGTCCAGGTCCAGCAGCAGCACGGCGAACGGTGTATGCGAACTGCTCGCCAGTTCGATCTCCCGGCGCAGCACGGTCGGCAGGAAGCGGCGGTTGAGCAGGTGGGTGAGGGCGTCGCTGCCGGCGTCCAGTTCGCCCACCCGCTCGAACAGCATGCCGAGCAGGGTGCGGATCTGCTCCAGCTTCTTGCGGATGTGCAGCAGGGCACGCATGCGGGTACGGAAGTCGCTGTGCGTCAACGCATCGGGCAGACGCGCATCGATGCGCTTGATCAGCGCGTCGATCTGCTGGGTTTCGCTGCTTTCGCCGAAGCTGGGGCGGCCCTTGTGGGTAAACCACAGTCCAAATTCGGATTCGGCCAGCCACGCCCCTTCCGTCTCTGCACGCTGGCTGGCCATGGCGTACAGCAGGCCGTTCTCCCAGTCCAGCAGCAGGGCGCGCTGCCGCTCGCGTTCGGTGCTGACATTCTGCACCAGCGAGAACAGGCGATAGGCCGAGTCGGTGCGCGCCGAGCGTTCGCGTGCATGCGCATAGGCCAGGGTCATGCCTTCCATGGCGATGTCGATCACCGCGCTGAGCGCATTGATCGCGCGGAAGGCAACGTCGGCACTCGGCGCGCGGTCCTGCAGCTCGGCGAACAGGTGCCGCTTGATCACGCGGGCACCGCGGGTCACCAGATCCACCGGGATGCCGACGCGGGCGTGTACGTCACCGATCACCCGCTGCGCGGCCACACTGGTGGGCACAGACGCCGGAATGGTCACCAGCAGTTGCTGCAGCCAGCGCTGCATCGAGGGTTGCAGATGCTGGCGAACCTGATCGTGTGACAGGTAGCGCGCGGCGCGCGGATCTTCCAGCAGTACCGCATAGAAGTTTTCCGCCAGCGCGGGAGCCACTTCAGGGGCCATCTGCTGCATCAGTGCCATCGCCTCCGCGCCGGCTTCCTGCAGGCTGAGCTGCCAGGCGGCGATCAACGCCTGGCTGGCGCGGTCCATCGATATCGTGTGCACGGAACTGTGACCTATGACTCAAAACATCAGTATCGGTGCCTGATCGCAAAGATGTAGGCGAAGTTGTCGCACCTGCGACGATTGGTCGCGGCCCGCGGGCGTCGTTCCTGCAATGTTATAAACACCGTAATAGTCTCCTCACGTTCCACCGCGCTAGCCTGTAGGCCTTGCACAGGAGCTGTTGCCATGGGTCACGACCACGATCACCTCCCCAGTGAGATCCGCCACGAGAAGCCGCTGTGGTGGGCGCTGGGGCTGACCAGCACGTTCCTGCTGGTGGAGGTGGTAGGCGCATTCTGGACCAACAGCCTGGCGCTGCTGTCCGACGCGGCGCACATGGCCACCGATGCGTTGGCACTGATGATCGCGCTGGTGGCGGTGCGGTTGAGTCGGCGTCCCCCGGACGCGCGCCGCACCTACGGCTACGCGCGGCTGGAAGCGCTGGGCGCGATGATCAACGGTGCGCTGCTGTTCGTGGTCGCCGCGTACATTCTGTGGGAAGCCATCGCGCGCTTCCGCCAACCGGTGGAGATTGCCTCCACCGGCATGCTGGTGATCGCCGCCTTCGGCTTGGCGATCAACCTGATCTCGATGCGCCTGCTGCGCGCGGGCAGCGGCGAAAGCCTCAATGTAAAAGGGGCTTACCTGGAAGTGTGGGCCGACATGCTTGGTTCGGTGGCGGTCATCGTGGGCGCGCTGCTGATCCGCTGGACCGGCTGGAAGGTGATCGACCCGATACTGGCGGTGCTGATCGGCTTGTGGGTGTTGCCGCGCACCTGGGTGCTGATGCGTGAAGCCATCAACGTGCTGCTGGAAGGCGTGCCCAAGGGCATCCAGGTCGACGCCGTGCGCGCGCGCCTGTGTGCCCATCCCGATGTGCGCGACGTGCACGACCTGCACGTATGGGCACTGGCTTCCAGCACGCCCGCGCTTACCGCCCATGTGGTGATGGCCGACGGTGTGGACGCCGACGGCCTGCGCCGCCAGCTGGGCAGCGCATTGCACGAAGACTTTGGCATCGACCACGTGACCCTGCAGGTCGAAGTGGACCACTGTGGGGATGACTGCGCCGATGGCAGGCCAGCGGGCGGCCACGGGCACGATCATGCGCATGGGCACGACCACGCCGGCCACCCTCACGACCATGGCCACAGCCGGCGCGGCCCGGACGCCCAGGGCCACCACGGCCACCCGCACGCCTGAGCGGGGCAGGGGGCAGGGTTGCCGCTACAATGGCGGTCTGCCTTGCCACCTGTTGGAGATACTGCAGTGACCCGGAAACTCGTACTGTTGCGCCACGGCCAGAGCCAGTGGAACCTGGACAACCGCTTCACCGGCTGGGTGGACGTGGAACTGACCGAGCAGGGCCGCCGCGAGGCCGCTGCCGCCGGCAAGCTGATGCGCGAAGAGGGCCTGCAGTTCGACGTGGCCCACACCTCGGTGCTCAAGCGCGCCATCCACACCCTGCAGGGGGCCCTGGCCGAGCTGGACCAGGACTGGCTGCCGGTGAGCAAGAGCTGGCGCTTGAATGAGCGTCACTATGGTGGTCTGCAGGGTCTGGACAAGGCCGAAACCGCCGCCAAGCACGGCGAGGACCAGGTCAAGATCTGGCGCCGTTCCTACGACATTCCGCCGCCGCCAATGGACCTGGAAGACCCGGGCCACCCGATCCACGACCGTCGTTACGCCGGCCTGGACCGCAATGCGCTGCCGGGCACCGAGTCGCTGGCCACCACGCTGGAGCGCGTGCTGCCGTACTGGTTCGATTCGATCGCGCCGCAGCTGAAGGACGGCAAGACCGTATTGGTCACCGCACACGGCAACTCGCTGCGCGCGCTGTACAAGTACCTCAACAACGTCTCGCAGGAAGCCATCCTGGAATTGAACATTCCGACTGGCATTCCGCTACTGTTTGAACTGAACGACGACCTCAGCGTGCAGTCGTTCCGCTACCTGGGCGACCCGGAAGCGGCGCGCAAGGCGGCCGAGGCCGTGGCGAATCAAGGAAAGGCCAAGTAACCGTCGACGCCGTAGAGCCGGGCTCTGCCCGGCTGCTTTTTCCATGCGGACCCTGTGACCTTTGGCCGGTCCGCCCTGCGCACCTCCCGCGCTAGGCTGTGAGATTGCCCGCCTTGCGGGCAATGCTTCCAACTGCAGCCGGAGTGACGCATGACCTTTACCAAGCTGGCCCCGCTGGGCCTGACCGTTGCCATTGCCGCCTCGCTTGCCGCCTGCGGCAAGACCGACGCCCCCGCCGCCGACGCCACCCCGGCCAAGGCGGCGTTTGATCAGTCGCAGATCAAGACCCCGCTGATCTCGCTCAACAGCGCCGACCTCGACCCCGCCATTGCCGCCTGTACCGACCTCAACGGGTACGTCAACAGCAAGTGGCTGAAGGCCAACCCGGTGCCGAACGACCAGACCACCTGGGGCAGCTTCGAGATCCTGCGCGAGCGCTCGCTGGAAGTGCAGCACGCGCTGGTGCAGCAGGCCGCCGGCAGCCAGGCCAAGGCCGGCAGCGTTGAAGCCAAGATCGGCGACATCTGGAAGACCGGCTCGGACGAAGCCAAGATCGAAGCCGCTGGAATCACCCCGCTGCAGCCGCAGCTGGACAAGATCGCCGCGCTGAACGACACCGCCGCCATCACCCATTACCTGCGCGACAGCCAGGCGCAGGGCCAGGGCGTGCTGTTCTCGCTGTTCGCCAATGCCGATTACAAGGATTCGGCCAACGTCATCGCCTACGTCGGCCAGGGCGGTCTCGGCCTGCCCGAGAAGGGCTATTACATCGACGACGCCCAGGCCAAGATCCGCGACGCCTACGTCGCCTACATCGAACAGGTGCTGACCCTGTCCGGCGTTGACGCCGCGCAGGCCAAGACCGATGCCAAGGCGGTGATGGACTTTGAAACCCGCCTGGCCAAGGCCTCGCTGACCCGCATCGAACTGCGCGACCCGGCCAAGCGCTACAACCCGGTCAGCGCGGCTGAAGCCGACAAGCTGACCCCGAACTTCAGCTGGACCGCGCTGTTCGACACCCTGAAGGTGCCGGCCGCGCAGAAGTTCTCGCTGGCCCAGCCGGGCTTCTTCAGCGAAGTGGACAAGATGCTTGCCGACGTACCGGCCAGCACCTGGCAGGCTTACCTGCGCTTCCACACCGTCGATGATGCCGCGCCCTACCTGAGCAGCAACTTCGAGAAGGCCAACTTCGACTTCTACGGCACCACCCTGCGCGGCCAGAAGGAAATGCAGCCGCGCTGGAAGCGCGTGCTCGATTCGGTCAACACCTCGATCGGCGAAGGCCTCGGCCAGCTGTACGTCGACGCCGTGTTCCCGGCCGAATCCAAGGTGCAGATGCAGCACCTGGTCGAGAATCTCTCGGTGGCGCTGAAGGCGCGCCTGGAGAAGCTGGAGTGGATGGGCGAGGACACCCGCAAGAAGGCACTGGAAAAGTGGGCCAGTTTCACCCCGAAGATCGGCTACCCGGACAAGTGGCGTGACTGGTCGGGCCTGGAAACCAATGCCGACAGCTACCTAGGCAACATGCAGGCCGCGCGTGCGTTCAACTACCGCTACATGTTGAACAAGATCGGCAAGCCGGTCGACAAGACCGAGTGGGGCATGACCCCGCAGACCGTCAACGCCTACTACAACGCGACCAAGAACGAGATCGTGTTCCCGGCCGCGATCCTGCAGGCTCCGTTCTTCGACGCCAAGGCCGACCCGGCACTGAACTACGGCGGCATCGGCGCGGTGATCGGCCACGAAATGATGCACGGCTATGACGATTCCGGCAGCCAGTTCGCCGCCAACGGCAACTTCGACAACTGGTGGACCGACGCCGACCGCAAGGCCTTTACGGGCCGTACCGACCAGCTGGTCGCGCAGTTCGATGGTTACGAGTCGCTGCCGGGCGTGAACGTGAAGGGCAAGCTGACCCTGGGTGAGAACATCGGCGACTTGGGCGGTTTGACCGTGGCGTACGACGCGCTGCAGATGGCGCTGAAGGAAGACCCGAAGGCCAATGTGGAGGTCGATGGCCACACCCAGGACCAGCGCTTCTTCATGAACTGGGCCACCGTGTGGCGTCGCAACTTCACCGACGGTGAGCTGCGCGTGCGTCTGAACACCGACCCGCATGCCCCGGCCAACTTCCGTGCCAACGGCGCGCCGTCGAACATGCCGTCGTTTGCCGCGGCGTTCGAGTGCAAGGCCGGTGACGCGATGGTGCGCGCTGACAACAAGCGTGTGGTGATCTGGTGATTGCGTGGGTCACGACCAACGGTCGTGACCTACCTGCAGCGGGATCACGACCAACGGTCGTGACCTACCTGCACGGGGATCACGACCAACGGTCGTGACTGCTGCAAGCCTGGGTAGCACCCGACCGTTGGTCGGGTGCTCTTGAAACGCCCGGGATCAGCCCGGGCACTTCAGGTAGTTGGACAAGGTGTTCTGCCAGCCCTGCTGCGGATTGAAATCCGGTACCAGGCCACCGCCCTTGCCGGTGAAAGCGGCCATACCGTGATTCAGCATGTAGGTGGGCGCGTAGCTGGGCGGACCGATGCGCTTGGCATGCTTGCAGACGCCGGCGATGTAGGCCGGTGCCTTGTCCGGGGCCAGCTGGGCCCTCAGCGCGTCATTGAAGCGGGTCTGGGCTTCTTCGCCCATCGACTCACCGATGACCGCCTTCATTGCGGAATACACGCCGTGTGCCGATTCGTCGGCCACGCGCTGGCGGTCGAAATTTGAAAACACCCCGGCGAAGTTGTACAGGTCAATCGCCTCCTGGGTCCGACCTTCCTGCAGACAGCGGGGCAGGGCGGCCATCATGACCGCCGGATTGACGCTGGCGGTAATCTGCGCGCGCGACAGGCAGGGGGGGGCAATGTCGTCGCTGTTCTGTTGGGCGTGGGCCGCGGGGGCCAGGCTGAGCAGCAGCAGCCCCAGCGGGGCGGCGGTGCGAAGGAATCCTTGCATGGGTGAAGCTCCTCGAATGGTATGGCGGCCATGGCTGGCCGCCTCACAGAATCCGGAAGTCACCGCGATAGTGCAAGACCAGGCAGGGTTTCAGCCGGGTGTCAGCGTCGTCAACAGCGCCTTTGCCGCATTGAAGCGGTCTTCGGGCAAGGGCAGCGGCACCTTGATGCGCAGCTTGTCCGGGCCATCCATGGTGTACAGCTTGGGCTGCTTCTGGATCATGGTGATCACCGCCATCGGGTCGATCTGCGGCTTGGCCTCGAACACGATGCGGCCGCCGGCCTCACCCAGTTCCAGCTTGCGGATGCCCAGCGCATTGCACTGCAGTTTCAGCTCGGCAATCGCAAACAGATACTTGGTGGGATCTGGCAGCAGGCCGAAGCGGTCGATCATTTCCACCTGCAGCTCACGCAGTTCGGCACTGTCACGCGCGCTGCTGATGCGCTTGTACAGGGTCAGGCGGGTGTGCACATCGGGCAGGTAGTCGTCCGGGATCAGCGCCGGCACGTGCAGCACCACTTCCGCACCGCGCACTTCCTCGCCGCTGTCCAGATCGGGCAGCTTGCCTTGGCGGATGCTGCGCACCGCCCGCTCCAGCAGCTCGGTGTACAGGCTGAAGCCCACTTCAGCCATCTGGCCGCTCTGGTCTTCGCCCAGCAGTTCGCCGGCGCCGCGGATTTCCAGGTCATGCGTGGCCAGGGTGAAGCCAGCGCCCAGCTCGTCCATTGAGGCAATCGCTTCCAGGCGCTTCTCCGCATCTGGCGTCATCGCGCGCTTGTCCGGCACCACCAGGTAGGCATAGGCGCGGTGGTGCGAACGGCCGACACGGCCACGCAGCTGGTGCAGCTGGGCCAGGCCGAAGCGGTCGGCGCGGTTGATGATGATGGTGTTGGCGTTGGGAATGTCGATGCCCGATTCGATGATCGTGGTCGACAGCAGCACGTTGTAGCGCTGCTTCTGGAAATCCAGCATCACCCGTTCCAGTTCGCGCTCGGGCATCTGCCCGTGGGCGATGCCGATGCGGGCTTCCGGCACCAATTCGGCCAGGTCGCGCTGCATGCGGCCAATGCTTTCCACGTCGTTGTGCAGGAAATACAGCTGGCCGCCGCGCGACAGCTCACGCTGGAAGGCTTCCTTGAGCAGCGCGTTGTCCCAGGCGGTAATGAAGGTCTGCACCGCCAGCCGGTTCGGCGGCGGCGTGGCAATGATCGACAGGTCGCGCAGCCCGGCCATGGCCATGTTGAGCGTGCGCGGAATCGGCGTGGCGGTCAGGGTCAGCAGGTGCACGTTGGCGCGCATCGCCTTCAGCGCTTCCTTCTGGCGCACGCCGAAGCGTTGCTCCTCGTCAACGATGACCAGGCCCAGGTCCTTGAACTTCACGTCCGGCTGCAGCAGCCGGTGGGTGCCGACGATGACGTCGATGGTGCCGGCGGTCACCTTCTCGAGCTCGGCCTTGATCTCCTTGCTGGTCTTGAAGCGCGACAGCACTTCCACCTTCAGCGGGTAATCGGCGAAGCGGTCGCGGAAGTTGCGGTAGTGCTGTTCGGCCAGCAGGGTGGTCGGTACCAGCACCGCGACCTGCTTGCCGGCACTGGCGGCGGCAAAGGCCGCGCGCACGGCCACTTCGGTCTTGCCGAAGCCGACGTCGCCGCAGACCACGCGGTCCATCGGCTGGCTGCTGGCGAGGTCGCGCAGGGTGGCGTCGATGGCGGCCAGCTGGTCCGGGGTTTCCTCGAACGGGAAGCCGGCCGCGAAAGGTTCGTACATCGCCCGGTCGACGTGCAGGGCCAAGCCGGCACGGGCCTGGCGGCGAGCCTGGATTTCCAGCAGTTCGGCGGCCACGTCGCGGACTTTTTCAGCGGCCTTGCGCTTGGCCTTGGTCCACTGCTCGCCGCCCAGCGAATGCAGCGGCGCGGTTTCCGGCGATGCACCGCTGTAGCGGCTGATCAGGTGCAGCTGGGCCACCGGCACGTACAGGCGGTCGCCCTTGGCGTACTCGATCTCCAGGAATTCGCCCGGCATGCCGCCAGCATCGAGCACGATCAGGCCACGGTAACGACCCACACCGTGATCTTCATGGACGATGGGGGCACCTTCGGTCAGCTCGCCGAGGTCGCGGATGATCGCTTCGGGTTCGCGGCCGACCCGGCGGCTGCGCCGGGTGGTGCCGGCACGTTCCGGGAACAACTGGCGCTCGGTCAGCACGGCCAACGCCGGTGCTTCCAGCGCGAAGCCGTCTTCCAGCGGGGCCACGGTAATCGCAAAGCGCGCGCTGTCGTCGGCCAGGAACCCCGGCAGGTCGGGGACCACTGGCGGCTTGAGTTCGGCGGCCGCCAGCACTTCCAGCAACGCTTCGCGGCGCCCTGGTGAATCGGCGGCAATCAGCACGCGGCCGGGGTAGTGGCCCAGGAACGACTTCAGGGCTTCGCCCGCAGGTGCATCGCGCGCGGCCACCGGCAGGGGCGGCAGTGGCTGGTCGCCCAGCGGCTGCGCCTCGGCGATGCGCGGATGGTCCGCAGCCCAGACCTCCACACGCGCCAAGGTGTTCAGGTGCGCATTGAGGCCTTCGGGGGTGAGATACAGCTCGGTGGGAGCCAGCAGCGGCCGTTCCACGTCATGCCGGCGCTGCTCGTACCGGTTCTGGGTCTGCGCCCAGAATGCCGCCGCCGCTTCGCCCACACCGGTGGCGAGCACCGGCAGCACGTTGGGCTGCAGGTAGTCGAACAGCGTGGCGGTCTGGTCGAAGAACAGCGGCAGGTAGTACTCCACGCCGGCCGGTGCCAGCCCGGACTTCAGGTCCTGGTACAGCGCGCTGCGCCGGGTATCGACGTCGAAGCGCTCGCGCAGGGTGGCCAGCACCCGCGACACGCTCAGCTCGTCCAGCGGCACTTCGCGGCCGGGCAGCATGCGCACCGCGTCAACCTTGTCCAGCGAACGCTGGCTTTCCGGGTCGAAGGCGCGGATCGAGTCGATGTCTTCGTCCAGCAGTTCCACTCGCAGCGGGGCATCCGCGCCCATCGGGAACACATCCAGCAGCCCGCCGCGCACCGCGAAGTCGCCCGGGTCCATCACCTGCGGCACGTTGCGGTAGGCCGCCGCTTCCAGCCGCCGCTTCTCCGCATCCAGATCCAGGCGCTGGCCAACCTTCAGGTCGAAGCTGCCACCGATCACATACTTGAGCGGAGCCAGCTGCTGCAGCAGCGTCTGCACCGGCACCACCACGATGCCGCGCTTGAGCGTGGGCAGGCGGTGCAGCGCGGCCAGGCGCTGGGAAATGATGTCGGGGTGTGGGCTGAAGGCGTCGTAGGGCAGCGTTTCCCAGTCCGGGAACGCCACTACGGGCAGGCTGTCATCCGCGCCCAGCAGGGTATGCAGATCAGCTTCGATCTGGTTCGCCCCATGGTTGTCGCGGGCGATGACCAGCAACGGGCCGTCATGCGTCTGCGCGGCGCGGGCGATGTGCCACGCCAGCGCAGTGGCCGAAGCGGGAGCGCGCCACCAGGCGCGGAGCTGGCCGGCACTCGGCAGCGGCGGAGCGGAGTAGGAGATACGTGACATGAGCCGGCGATTTTAGCAGACGGTGCCGTGGTCACCGGGTCACGCCGGTAGTGCCGGCCGCTGGCCGGCAACCGCGATCAACTATCCAGCTCAAGTACCATCCGCACCAGCCCCGGCGTGCCCTGCGGGTGCGGCATCGGCTTGAACCCCAGCGAAGCGGCCAGCTGCTTCATCGGTTCGTTCTCTTCGGCCACATCGCCATACAGGCGGTCCAGGTACTTGCCGCGCGCCCACTTCACCAGCTTGCGCATCAGCTGCCGGCCCAGCCCCTGGCCCACCAGGAAGCGGCTGATCAGGATGGCGTACTCGGCGTCGCGGGTACCGGAGATGATCGAAGCGCGGGCCACCGCGCCCACCACCGCTTCACCGGCGGGCACCGATTCGGCGGCCACCAGGGTGATTTCGGTCTTGGGGTTGGGATGGGTCAGGCGCTGGGTGGTGTCCGGCGACAGCTCGGTCACCGACTGCAGGAAACGGTCGCGGATTTCTTCCGGACCAAACAGACTGAACGATGCCTGCAATGGCGCGCTGTCTTCCGGCCGGATCGGACGGATGAGCAGTTCGTGCCCACTGGGGGCCTTGAAGATCTCGTGCCAGGGCGGCATGCGGTTACGGGTAGCCATACCGGTGATTCCTTGGTGGTCTTCGGATTCTCGCATCCCCGGGGGCGCGTTCCGTGAACGAAACACTCACACGGGGAACGGGGGCTTATTCGGCCTGCTTCAACCATTGCAGGCGGGTGCTGGCACCCGCTTCGCCCAGATGCTGCTTGAGCACCGGCATGGCCGGGGCCAATATCTGGTCGAACTGCCACGGCGGATTGAGCAGCAGCATGCCGCTGCCGTTGAGTCTCAACGGCGAATCGTCCGGGCGCACCAGTAGTTCTACTGTAAGCACCGACTTCACCGGCAGCGCGCAGGCCTTGCGCAGGAAGTGCAGCACGGTGCGGCGCTGCTTGATCGGGAACCAGATGGCGAAGCTGGCCTGGGCCCAGCGGCCCAGGATCTCCTCGATCGAGGCCAGGATGCGCTGGTACTCGGCGTCCTGTGCCTCGTAGGGCGGGTCGATCAGCACCAGCCCGCGGCCGATCTTCGCGCCGTTGGCCTTCGGCGGCAGCAGCGCCTTGTTCTGGGTGTAGCCGTCGGCCTGCAGCACGGCCACGCGGCTGTCATGGGCGAACAGCGCCTTCAGCGTGGCCGCTTCGGCATCCTGCAGTTCGCACACCGCCATGCGGTCCTGCTCGCGCAGGGTCTGTGCGGTCAGCAGCGGCGAGCCGGGATAGTTCACCAGCGCGCCCACCGGGTTGTCGGCCTGTACGGCTTTCAGGTAGCGCTCCACCACCGCAGGCAGCTTCGGCTGCGCCATCAGCCGCATCACCCCGTTTTCCGCTTCCAGGGTTTTGCGGCTTTCTTCGCTGGTCAGCAGGTAGCGGCCGGCACCGCCATGGGTGTCGAGCACGAAGAACGGGCTGTCCTTGCGCTTGAAAGCATCAAGCAGGGCCAGCTGGACAATGTGCTTGAGCACGTCGGCGTGGTTGCCGGCGTGGAAGGCGTGGTGGTAATTCATGCGCGCAGTGTACGGGGCAAGGGCGTCAACGGCTATGCTGCGCGCATGAACGCTACCGCCCCTGCCGTCCTGGTTGTCGAGGACGAGACCGCCATCGCCGATACCGTGCTGTACGCCCTGCGCAGCGAGGGCTACCAGGCCCGGCACTGCGCCCTGGGCAGCCAGGCCCTGCAGCTGCTGCGCACGGAAACCGTGGACGTGGTGGTGCTCGACGTCGGGCTGCCGGACCTGAGCGGTTTCGAGGTCTGCCGCGCGCTGCGGGCTTTCAGCCAGGTGCCGGTGATCTTCCTGACCGCCCGCAACGACGAGATCGACCGCGTGCTCGGCCTGGAGCTTGGGGCGGACGACTACATGGCCAAGCCGTTCTCGCCGCGCGAGCTGGTGGCCCGGGTGCGTGCGCGCCTGCGCCGGGCGGTTGCGCCGGAGCAGGCGCAGGGCTGGCAGTCGCATGGCCGCTTCGCCATCGACCGCGATGGCCGCCGCATCCGCTATGGCGAGCAGCTGCTGGACCTGACCCGGTACGAGTACGCCCTGTTGGCGGCGCTGCTGCAGCGTCCGGGCGCGATTCTCAGCCGTGCGCAGTTGATGGATCGGGGCTGGGACAGCGATGCCGACAGTGCCGACCGCACCGTGGACACCCACGTCAAAACCCTTCGCGGCAAGCTGCGGGCGGCCGGGGCCGACCCGGACCCGATCCGCACCCACCGCGGCGTGGGCTACGCCCTGGAGGTGTAGGGTGCGGCTGGGGCTGAAGCTGTTCCTGGGGCTTTTCCTGATCGTCGGCATCGCCGCGTTCTTCGTGATGCGCGTATTCGTCAACGAGGTCAAACCCGGTGTGCGCCAGGCGATGGAAGCCACCCTGGTGGATGCGGCCAACGTGCTGGCTGAAATGGCCGCCGCCGACCTCAAGGCCGGACAGATCGCCCGCGGGCGCTTCGTGCAGGACCTGGCGCGCGCGCAGCGACGTGACCCCAAGGCCATGGTGTGGCGTTTCCCGAAGCGTTCGCTGGACTACCGGGTCACCATCACCGATGCGCGCGGCATCGTCGTGTACGACTCCATGGGTCAGGACATCGGCCGCGACCACTCGCGCTGGAACGACGTCTATCGAACGCTGCGCGGCGAATACGGCGCGCGTTCCAGCCCGGAAACGCCGGGTGACACCACCCGCACCGTGATGCATGTGGCCGCGCCGATCATCGACCCGGACGACGGCCGCACCCTGATCGGCGTGCTCAGCCTGGCCCAGCCCAACCGCAGCATCGATCCCTTCATTGCCGCCAGCCAGCGCGCCATCATTGAACGGGGGGCGTGGTTGATCGGGTTGTCGGCGTTGATCGGCGTGCTGATGACCGCCTGGCTGATGCACGGGGTAGGGCGGCTTAATCGGTATGCACAGGCGGTCAGCCGTGGCGAACCGGTGCCGCCACCACCGCCGCGCCGGGACGAGATCGGCGACCTGGGCCGCGCGCTGGAAACCATGCGCCGCAAGCTCGAGGGAAAGGCGTACGTGGAGCAGTACGTGCAGTCGCTCACCCACGAGATGAAAAGCCCGTTGGCGGCCATCCGCGGCGCAGCCGAGCTGCTGCAGGAGCCGCTGCCCGAGGCCGACCGCGTGCACTTCGCGCGCAGCATCCAGGGCCAGGAGCAGCGTCTGACCGAGACCATCGACAAGCTGCTGGCGCTGGCCGAAGTGGAACAGCACGGCTGGCTGCAGAAGCGCGAGCGCCTCGCGGTGCAGCCGCTGCTGCAGGCGGCGGCTGAGGCGGTGGCGATGCGTGCGCAGGCGGCCGGGGTGACCGTGCATGTGCAGGTTGCTGATGGATTGTCGGTGTTGGGTGACAGGTGGCTGCTCGGGCAGGCGCTGAATAATCTGCTGGAGAATGCGCTGGCGTTTTCACCGGAAGGTTCGATCGTGGAGCTCAGCGCGGCGCGCGTCGGCGATGCCGTGGTGCTGCACGTGGCCGATCGCGGCAGCGGTGTGCCGGACTACGCGCTGGCGCGCGTGTTCGAACGGTTCTATTCACTGGCGCGGCCGGCGACCGGGCAACGCAGTTCCGGGCTGGGGCTGTCGTTCGTGCAGGAGGTGGCGCGGTTGCATGGGGGGCGGGTGACGCTGGCCAATCGTGAAGGGGGCGGGGCGGTGGCCTCGCTCTACGCTTCACTCTGACTTCATATTCGGCTCAAACCTTCCACACCCACCGCAGTGAAGCTGGCACCCTCCCAAACCGAGGACGGGTGATGAAGTCTCTGCACATGTTGTTGCGGTTCGCCATTGTGGGCGGACTGATCCTGCTGCTGTTGATCCCCTTGATGATGATCCGGGGCGTGATCAGCGAGCGCGAAGCCTACCGCGACGAGGCCTACCTGCGCGTGGCGCAGAGCCGGGCCGGTGCGCAGACCTTGACCGGCCCGATCCGGGTGGTGCCGTGGCGGGAAAGTCGCCAGGTGGAAACCGTGGACGCGGCCGGGGTGAAGAAGACTGAAACCCAGGTGGAGGACAGCTATTGGCTGCAGATGCCGTCCAGCTTGGTGGTGGAAGGCAGCATGCAGCCGGACGAGCGCCGGATCGGCCTGTTCCGGGTGCCGGTGTACAGCTGGAAGGCCAAGGTGCGTGCCGCCTTCAGCCAGGACGACTACCCGGTGCGCGAGGGTCGGGTGTATGGGCAGCCCTACCTGGTGGTGGGCATTGCCGATGTGCGCGGGCTGGTGGGGTCGCCGAAGCTGGCGGTGGACGGCGAGGCGCTGAGCCTGCAGCCGGGGCTGGGCGATGTCACCGGCATGGGCAAGGGCCTGCATGTGCCGGTGCGTGGCTTCAGCGACAACGCCGGTGGCGTGCTGGCAGCCAGTACGGTGGAACTGGACCTGGTGCTGGATGGCACGCGCTCGCTGGCGGTGGTGCCGGTGGGTGACGACAGCCGCATCGCGGTGCAGTCGAGCTGGCCGCACCCGTCGTTCGGCGGCAGCTTCCTGCCCAACCAGCGCACGGTGGATACGCAAGGCTTCAATGCGCAATGGTCGGTGTCGTCACTGGCTTCGCAGGCGCAGCGCCAACTGCGTGGCAGTGGTGACAACGAACCGGAAACCGTCAGCGTCGAGCTGGTCAATCCCGTGGACATCTACACCCAGGCTGATCGCGCCAGCAAGTACGGCATCCTCTTCATCCTGCTCACCTTTGTCGGCTTCATCCTGTTCGAGTTGATCAAGGACCTGCGCATCCATCCACTGCAGTACCTGATGGTGGGCCTGGCGCTGGCGATCTTCTTCCTGCTGCTGCTGAGCCTGTCCGAACACATTCCGTTCTGGGTGGCGTACGCGGTGTCGGCAACGGCCTGTATCGGACTGCAGGCGGTATACCTGACCGGCGTGCTGCGCAGCCGTCTGCGCGGTCTGGGGTTTGCGGCGATGCTGACCGTACTCTATGGCGCGCTGTATGGCCTGCTGGTGTCGGAGAACAACGCGCTGCTGATGGGCTCGCTGCTGTTGTTCGGCGTGCTGGCGGCCGCCATGTGGATCACCCGCCGGATTGACTGGTATGCGCTGGGGGCGGGCGTGAAGCCGGCGCATGACGCAGGTGACTCTGGCGCTGCGTGATTGAATGATTACGGTGCAGGGTCACCTTCTGACCTGTGCCGCGCATGATTCCAATGAGCGACGTCAAGGGGGGCCAAGGGGCCCCCCTTTGTATTGCATCGACCTCCGGTTCGCTGATTCCGTCCGCGGAACGACCGCCATTGCCTGAAAACGTCAGCAATCGCACCCACCCATGGCCACCGGTATCTGCCCAGCGGCCAGCAGCAGATGAGGATCTGGCGGTGCAGGCGCTTGTTGAGCGGATCCTTTGCACCGGCGCACCCCAGGCCGAAACCGTCGTGGGGATGCTGCGCCGGAAGCTGGAAGAGGTGGACGAACCAGAGACCCGTGCGGCCATCATGGCGCGCTTCGAGCAGGCGCTCATCGGCGAGCCCGGATGGGCCGATGCCATGGCATCGCTGACCCGCAACACGCTGCAGGTCGTATTCAACCGGACCGGTTGGTCGGTGCTGTCCGCGGCCATGCCCACGACGGCAGCGCTGTTGGCGGGCGCGCAACTGCTTCAGCAACGCAGCTGGTCCGGGGTGGCTGCGGTACTGGCCGCGCTGGCTCCGGGTCTGCCTACATTGCGGAGCCACGCAGAGTTCGAGGCGCTGGTTCAGTCGCTGCCGGTTTCCCTGCGCGACAGTCTGGCCACACTCAATGACTGGGTGGAGGCGATGGACGCACCTTTCGCACCGCGCCTTCAGCTTGCCCCAGCACTGGCGGTGCTGACTGCGGCACTGCTGTGGCAGTTGCAGCGGATGCTGCCAGAAGCCCGCGCGCCCCGCCACGGTGTGGCCGCGTTCGTCGCCGCACTACCGATGCACTGGGGGAAGCTGATCGGATTGTGGCGTCCCCTTGGTGGCCTGCTGGCTCCGCCTCCGTCTCAGACGGTTCCGCGTCTTATCACCTGGCTGCGTGATCGACCAGGCGAGATCGTGCCGGCGGCCTCCCTGCCGTTGTCTGCGGCCGCTGTCGTGCCGCTGCCGGCAAAAGGCGGCAGCATCGTCGATATTCCGGACGATCATGCTGGCGCGGTGCGCGCTGCATCCGGCGCGGCGCGCACCGACCTGGGCCTGCTTGGATTGGGAGGCAGCCTGATGGTGGCCGGTCTGACCATGATCCACCAGGGCTGGAAGCTGGTGTTCGTCAACGTCCCCGCTGCGACGCCGGACACCGCACCCATCCCGGATTCCTACGCGCGGCCCGTTGCCGAGGTCATTCCGCTGCTGGACGAAATTGTCGACGTCAGCGGCAATGCCACCGTCTGGGAGGATATCTACACGCGCATTGACGATGCTCCGCTGCAGTCGGTGGACGCGCTGGTCGAGATGGTGCAGCAGCGGCTGATCGCCAACGCGCTGGTGGACGAGGTGCTGGTCGCGCCCACGCGGGTGCGGCGCGCGGTGAATGACCATAGTCCGTTGCCGGCACCCGCGCTGAATCAATCGGTTCAGGTAAACCAGCGGGATGGTCTGCTGGCGGCCAGCAAGCAACTCGTGGATGCCGCCCAGGCGTTGCCTTCCGGCCCTGCGCAGCCAGAGGAGGCCGTGGTCGGCAACGAGAACCGGGTCGCGCTGGCGATGGCGCGCATGCACCTGCGACGCTGGATGCATCATCACGGAGGTAGCCGCCAGCAGCAGCACGCAGCGCTCGAGATTGCACTACGCGCACTGACCTATTCGGACAAACAGCTGGAACGGGTCAGCCTGGGGCTGCCCAACCTGGACCGCCACATCGCCACCGAGCTGGTACAGCAGATACAGAGCAGTACCAATCTGACGGTGGATCCGCACGGAATCTACCTCAACACCTTCAGCGAGAGCTTCTGCTGGCCGGACTGGGAAGCACGCCAGGTGCCCGGTCCGGATCCGGCGATGCGTGGGTGGTACAGCACCTACCCGCGCAATCGCCGCATACGCAGTGGTCTGATCAGCTCGGATACGTTGGTGGAAGCCACGCTGCTGCCACCGAAGACCGACGCCGTGCACAGCGGGTTGTACAACAGCGGCGTGCCGGGCACGCATTTCCCCATCGAGGAAGTGCAGCTCACGCTGGGGCAGTTCAATGACGCAATCAACGGCAGCGACTATCTGGGTAGTTTCCAGAACACGCTGTCCACGTTCATCGGCGCGTGCGAGGGCCGCGCCGCGCATGCCGAGCGCGATGCCTATCTGGAGGCGATGAGGCAGCGGCTGGCCGGTACTTCCACCCTGCTCAACGCGATGGGCCATCTGGATGAAGCCGGCCTGTGGCTGATCGATACCCTGCTGCGCTACCCGACCCAGTTCGGCACCGGCACCGGCAACACCACGCTCGGGCGTGCGCTGGCTCTGCCGGGCCAGGACATCCAGGTGCACGCGTTGAACGCGCAACCGGCCGGTGGCGGCACCGTTCCGCTGTACGGACTGGTGCTGGCCGAGTCGCAGCCGTCTCCGGAGCGCCGCAAGGGTGCGGTGGTACTGATCTCGCCGACGCGTCTGCCGTTGGTGGAACAATTTACATCACAGGCCGACGCGTTGCAGCGTCTGGCCGGCGAAGTCCCACACCAGCTGCACAGCTGGGTCCCGTTGCATCTGCATGCCCGCTGGAGCGCAGGCAATGGACCGGTGGTGCTCGGGACGTCGGTCGACGACGATCTGCTGCGTGCACTGCTCCTGCAGCAGCTCAACCTCCGAAGCGAGCGGCTCAACCACACCCGCGGAGCCAGCGCGGCCGACACGCGCAAGGACTATCTGGCGCTGGACCGCCGATTGCTGGCGTTGCCGCCGTCGGTGGCGACCCCGATGCTCACTGCGGCCAACGAAGCGGCGACCGCATCCGGCCTGGACCCCTACGATATTCTCGGTGTTCACTGGCTGGTGCAGCTGGGCGTGCCGTCGCGTGGCGTGCTGCGCAATGCGGAAGTGGAAGACGCGCGCTGGCTGAACAGCATGGCGACCACCCGTGGGCTGTTGGAGTTCAGCTACCCGCTGCCTGTGCGTTACGTGGCCGACGCGCTGGAGCGGGCGATTCTCAACCAGACCCGGGTGGCGATTGATACGACGGCACACTATCTGGTTCGCTTCTCAGGCGGCACCGCGAATGTGGCATCGCCCAGTGGCTTCGTACATGACGCCAACCAGAAAACAGGTGCCTGCCGGCTGGTGGAATGTGCGTTCGACAAGGCCAAGGGATATCCGGACGGGGCACCGGGTTCCAGCGACCTGGGGATCTATACGGCCGATAACAGCACGGTGTACGACCAGGACACCGAGGTGGACGGGCTGCTTCCGGGCCTTTTCCTGTCGGTGGTGCGTGGGCTGGATCTGCGCAGCGGTTACCTGGATGCCATCGCGGAATTCTGGAAGACCCAGCGCGACGAAGTGAAGGTGTGCCTGCGTGGGGTCTACATGTTTTCTGCATGGCAGCAGTTCGCCGAGGGCTCGTTGTCCGCCCACGGGCTTCAGCTGGCAATCTCCGCCACCGGCTACATGCTGGCCGCACAGGCCGAGGATCGTGCATTCCGATGCCATATGGCCGATGGTTCACAGGTGAGCTGGGTGAGCATCTATGGCGCGCAGTCCACCTTGATGCGCATCGACCATCAGGGCGGCTCGCAGGTGCTGTTGTATTCGCCGGGGGACAACGTGGCCTTCCGCGAGTTCTCCGATGCCGCCCAGCTCAGCGCGTGGCTGGGCCGGGTGGTGAACAGCCTGCAGGGACGCAGCTGGCTGGAAGCGTCGTTTGATCTGGCCGACCTGCAGGATGGATGGTTTTCCAATGGCGTCTCCAGCACGCTCGGGAAGGCACCGGAGGATCTGTTCAAGGGCAACAGCACGGGGCCGGCGATCAATGGCGAAGACCTGTTCGACGCCATGGCCACCCGGCTTGAGCAACGCACCGTGAACGATGCAGACACTTTGTTGAGTTCGAACTGGGAGACCTGGCGTGACCTGCTGCAGCGACGCCTGCAGGTGTTCGACCTGGTAGTCGGATTGGTCAGCATTCCACTTCCCGCGTTGATCCCCGTGGTGGCCGTGGGCGCGGGAATTGAAATGGGATTGGGGATCGAGAAAAGCGTGGACGGGCGTACCCAGGCGGACAGGCATGACGGGGCTGTGGACGCGGCGTGGGGCGCGGCAGGTGTGGCGCTGACGGCTCCTTTCGCGATGGGACGTACGGCGGCCCGGACTGCCGCACTCAGCACCGAAGAGGGGCTGCGGCTGGTGCCGGCGGTACAGGCCATCACCGACGCGGCGGAAGTGGCGCGTGTCGATCCGCTCGCCAGGCTCAGCGCGCGTTACGCGCAACCGGCCGGTCTGGTGGTCGAAGGTGCCCGACCGGCTGACAACGGCATCTACCACTTTGCAGGCAGGCACTACATCCGCCAGGCGGGCAACGTGTACGAGGTGTCGTTCGACAAGTTCAATCGCACCTGGCGGCTGAAGAATCCCAACCCGGGTCTGATGTACCAGGATCCGGTCCGGCTCAACGCCGATGGCCTCTGGGAGCCGCATACGGAGGTGGGACTGCGCGGCGGCTCGCCGGATCAGCCCTACGTGTCGCGCAGCACCTCCGCCGATGCATCCTACGTCAATGCCGTGCAGGTGGAGATGCAGCGTTCGACCCAGTCGCTGGACAGCGCCGGTGCGGATTTCCGCTGGGGCAGGACGCACTGGGAGCGAGTGGCACTGCCTTACGAAGTGCAGCAGGGAGCCAGCCTGGCCAGGATGAAGGAACTTTTCGTCTCCGGCCGCCTGGAACCGGCACAGCGGGGCGCGATGTCCGCGATCATCGCGCGGCTGGAACGCACCATGCGGATCGAACGTGCGCTGCGGGTGGAAGAGGCGGTGGCAGCGGCCGTCGAGGCCAATGAAGGGGCTTTGATTCCGGTGTCGCAGATGATGCTGGAGACCGGCCAAGGCACACGCATGGGCTGGTGCACCGGCATGTCGCGGATGCTTGCGCTGGGCATGGCCGAAGGCAAGCTGGGCGTTGTCATCCGTAATCTTCGACGGGCGATGCGCCGGCCCAACGAGGGGCTGGGTGCCGAACTGCTGGGCGCGGTCCGGGACGCGCAGGGGGCCGCGCTGTTGCCGGGTACCGCGTCGGCGCATGCCCCCATTGAGTACACCGACATCGGTCGCTTCCTGAACAGCGTGAAGGGGGACGCCCAGTTCTTTCTGACCGGCACCTCGCACCACATGGTCGCAGCAGTCAGCGAATTGCCCAATGGCGTCAGGGTTTTCGAGGTAGGCGACCCCAACATCGGCGTGATCCGCTTCTACAAACTCAGCAAGTTCAACCGCTTCATGCGCTATCTGTTCGGCTCCCGCTACTTCAGCGCGCTGTCGGGCAGCGCATCCCGGGCCGGCCGGGAAACCCTGGCTGAAATGTACGGAGCCACCCGAGCGACCAGTCAAGGCGCGGCCACGCAGTTCATGATCCGCCAGGTGGACCCGCAGAAGCTGATCCGGCAGGCCCGGGCGCGCGGCTGGGACCGCCTGCTGCGGGACGTGCCGGACTGAGGCCCCCTTTGCCGGCAGGGGCGGGTAAAATCGTCCCGATTCCGTTGCCTGCACCCGAGCTCTCCATGACCTGCCGCACCCGCTTTGCCCCCAGCCCCACCGGTTACCTGCACATCGGCGGGGCCCGCACCGCGCTGTACTGCTGGCTGGAGGCGCGTCACCGTGGTGGCGAGTTCGTGCTGCGCATTGAAGACACCGACCGCGAGCGCAGCACCCAGGGGGCGATCGACGCCATTCTGGAAGCAATGGAGTGGCTGGGCCTGGATTACGACGAAGGCCCGATCTACCAGACCCAGCGCGTGGCCCGTTACCAGGAAGTGGCCGAGCAGCTGATCGCGTCGGGCAAGGCGTACTACGCCTACGAAACCCGCGAAGAGCTCGATGCCATGCGCGAAGCCGCCATGGCCAAGCAGGAAAAGCCGCGCTACAACGGCGCGGCGCGCGAGCTCGGCCTGCCTTACAAGGATGACCCGAACCGGGTGATCCGGTTCAAGAATCCGCTCGACGGCACCGTGGTGTTCGACGACCTGATCAAGGGCCGCATCGAGATCGCCAACAGCGAACTGGACGACATGGTGATCTTCCGTCCGGACGGCTTCCCGACCTACAACTTCGCCGTGGTGGTGGACGACTGGGACATGGGCATCACCGAGGTGATCCGCGGCGACGACCACATCAACAACACCCCGCGTCAGATCAATCTGTACGAGGGCATTGGCGCACCGGTGCCGAAGTTCGGGCACATGCCGATGATCCTGGACGAGCAGGGGGCCAAGCTGTCCAAGCGCACCGGCGCGGCCGACGTGATGCAGTACAAGGACGCCGGCTACCTGCCCGACGCCCTGCTCAGCTACCTGGCCCGTCTGGGCTGGTCGCATGGCGACCAGGAGCTGTTCAGCCGTCAGGAGCTGATCGACCTGTTCGACGTGACCCACTGCAACTCCAAGGCCTCGCGCCTGGACATGGCCAAGCTGGGCTGGGTCAACCAGCACTTCCTGAAGACCGAGGAACCGGCCGTCATCGTGCCGCACCTGGTCTACCAGCTGGACAAGCTGGGCCTGGACCTGGCCGCTGGCCCCGCCCCGGCGGATGTGGTGGTGGCGCTGCGCGACCGCGTGCAGACCCTGAAGGAAATGGCCGAGAAGGCGGTGGTCTGGTACCAGCCGCTGACCGAGTACGACGAAGCGGCGGTGGCCAAGCACTTCAAGCCGGGCGCGGAATTGGCACTGGGCAAGGCCGGCGAGCTGCTGGCGGCGCTGCCGGCGTGGACCCTGGAGGGCGTTTCCGCAGCTCTGCACGACACCGCGGCGGCGCTGGACATCGGCATGGGCAAGGTCGCCCAGCCGCTGCGCGTGGCCATCACCGGCACCCAGGTCAGCCCGGACATCTCACAGACCGTGTTCCTGTCCGGGCGTGAAGAAGCCTTGAAGCGGATCGACGTCGCCCTTACTAAAGTACCGAAGGCCTGACCCCAGGAGAACGCGCATGTCCGCCAAGACCGCTTGTACCGCTCCGCATCATCACGTTCACGACGCATCCGACTTCGTGAAGGTGGTGGAGCGCGTGTGCGCCGAACGCGGACTGCGCCTGACCCCGATCCGTGCCAATGTGCTGCGGCTGATCGCCGAGGCCGGCAAGCCGGTGAAGGCGTACGAGCTGCTGGAATGGGTGCGCAACGGCAAGGGCGTCGGTGCTGACGCGCCGCCCACCGTGTACCGCGCGCTGGACTTCCTGATGGCCAATGGTTTCGTGCACAAGCTGGAGTCGGTGAATGCCTTCGTGGCCTGCCACCACCCCAGCAGCGCGCAGCATTCGGTGCCGTTCCTGATCTGCAACAGCTGCCACAGCGCGGTGGAGCTGGAAGACCGCGAGATTGTCAGCCAGCTGGAAAAGCGCGCGAAGGAACTCGGTTTCCAGCCGCAGGCCCAGACCCTGGAAGTGCACGGCCTCTGCGCCCGCTGCGCCGGTTGATATCGATCCGATTCAACGCGACGTGCGATCGCCCGCCGTATCCACCCGCACCACCACCGACATCCCCGGCCGCAACCGCGGAGCCAGTTCCTGGTCCGGATCAATCGCGATCCGCACCGGCAGCCGCTGCACCACCTTGGTGAAATTGCCGCTGGCATTGTCCGGCCGCAGCACGCTGAACTCCGAACCGGTCGCCGGCGCAATCTGCTCCACCCGTCCGGTCAGCCGCTGACCATCAAACGCATCCACCGCGAACGTGGCTGGCTGGCCGATGCGCATCTTCCAGGTCTGGCCTTCCTTGAAGTTGGCCACCACCCACAAGGTGTCCGGCACCAGGAACAGCAGCTGCGAGCCGGCCGTGACGTATTGCCCCAGCCGCACCGACGCTTCACTGACCTGGCCGTCGCGCGGCGCATGGATCACGGTGTTGGCCAGGTCGATCCGGGCCAGTTCCAATTGCGCCTGCGCGGTGGCCACCCGTGCTTCCAGACCCTTGCGCGCGACCTGGGTGGAGGTCAGCGTTTCCTCGGCGATGCGGATCTGCGCCTGTGACTGCTGCACGGCCGACTGCGCCGACTGGGTCGTGGTGCGGAACTTGTCGCGCTCGTTCAATGCCACCAGCTGCTGCGCGGCGAGCTCTTCATAGCGCTTGAGTTCATTGCGTGAGCGGTTCAACTCCGATTGCCCGGCGGCGAGGTTGGCCTGTGCAGCGGCGATCTGTGCGCGATCCTGGGCCTGGGTCTGGTCGGAATTGGCGAGCGCGGCATTGGCGCTGTCCAGCTCCGCTTCGGCCTGGGCCACCTTCTCCTTGTAGATGCGGTCGTCGATGCGGATCAGCGCATCACCCTGTTTGACCTGCTGGTAGTCCTTCACCAGCACCTCGGTGACGTAACCGCTCACCTGCGGTGCCAGCACGGTGATCTGTCCGCGCACATAGGCGTTGTCGGTGGTTTCCCAGCTGGTCTGGAACGGCCACAACGACCACGCACGCAGGATCAGCGCGATGCCCGCCAGCGCGACCAGCACCATGATGATGACCGCGCGCCGGCTGGGGGTGATGTACTTCGGCGGTGCCACGGCGGCGGGTGCCGCTGTCGGTGCGGCATCGGTGGGTGGGGGCGGATTGACGTTTTCGTCGTCAGGACGCGGTGGTTGCGAAGACATGGAAGGACTCATCAGGAAACAGGACCGGGCGGGTGACGCTTGCGCCACTGCTTGAGCACCGCAGTACGCACCGACAACAGCAGCAGCCAGCCCAGGAACCCCAACGCTACCTGCCCACTGAGTGAAAACACGTCATTGAACGCGCGCACGTTGGCCTCGCGCCGTGCCACCTGGGCCAGCTGGGCAGTGCCCTGGGCCACGCGCTGCACCGGGTCGGTGACCACGCCGGCATAGAGCTGTTGCTGTTGTTTCAGGCGTTGGGCCAGCACGCCGTCGGCCGGATCAAGCTGGCTCACCAGTGCGCTGGAGTACACCTGTTCGCGGTGCAGCTGATAGCTGCTGAGCACTGCCGAACCCGCGAGCCCGCCCAGGGTCTGGGTGATCGACAGGGTGACCAGGAAGGTGATCATGTGGTCCACGCCCTGCTTCAGCGCCTGGGTGATGCCCAGCATGATCAGCGGGCCCATGAACATGCCCGAGCCCACCGAGGCCAGGAACTGGCTCAGGAAGAAATCGTGCGGGCGATCCAGGCTGGTGCGGTTCTGGTCGAGCAGCGCGGCGCTGCCCAGCAGGGCGATGGCCATCAGGATCTGCCCGATGATCCGCTTTGGCCCGAAGGTGAGCGCGCTGGTGGCGATGCCGGTGATCACGCCGGCCAGAATCACCGCGAACAAAGGCCGCATCTGGTCCGGGCCCATGCCCAGCTGCCGCATCAGCCCGATCACGCCATACGACTGTTCGGCGGTCAGGAAGCGCAGCACGAAAGCGCCAGCGATGAAGTGCAGCACCGGCAGGCTGGTCAGCCAGCGGGTCTGCAACAGCGGGTTACGGCGGTAGTGCTCGATGATGAAAGCCGTGGTGGCCAGGGTGATGGCGGCGATCAACGCCCAGCCCAGCCACGGGGTATCCAGCCACCAGCGCACGTAGCCCTGGGACAGCACGATCACCAGCAGCGCCACCGCCGGGGCGAGCAGGGCGAAGGTCAGGAAATCCAGCGGTTCAAAGGCTTTGACCTGCGCGCCGGGTGGCAGCTTGAGCAGGACGACGGCGGCGAACGCACACAAGGCCAGACCGGCTTCAAAGAAGTACAGGTTGTGCCATTGTCCGGTGTCGACCAGCCCCGGCGAGAACAGCCAGGCCAGGGGTACCGCCAGCTGCGAAAGACCGACCCCGACCACCAGCAGGTTGCCGGTGTAACGTCGCGGCAGCGACTGCAGCATGTACAGGGTGCCGAGCGTGCTGCAGGCGGCACCGGCGAAGCCACTGGCCGCGCGCATCAGCAGGGTGGTTTCAAAGCTGCCGACGAACAGGTGCAGTACGGCAAGTGCGGCGTACAGGCCCAGGCCGATCTCCGCGAACAGGCGGATGCCGTACTGCTGGCGGAATTTGAAGGCGAGCAGGTTGGCGGTCACATTGACCATGGCGTAGGCGGCGACCAGGCCGCTTCCTTGTGCGGGCGTAAGGCCCAGCTGGCCCTGCAGGAAGGGCAGGTTGGCGGTGACCAGCGCGTTGCCCAGACCGCCGGTGATGCCAACCAGCAGCGCGACGGCGGCGTAGGCGACGCGACGATGCGGAGGATGCCACGGCATCGAGGCCGAGCCGGGCAAGGTGGGTTTTTCGTGTTCTTCCCAGTCGGGAACCGGCTTGAGGTAGGTACTCATCCGGCCGGCTCGTGGGAAGGACCGTGCAGGCCCCCACGCAGCAGGTCCATGGCGCGGGCGGCAAGGTGTTCGCGTTCTTCAGTGGTTTTGCCGCGCAGGGCGGCACCGAGCATGCTGGAGATGAGGCTGATGTCAGTCGGCTGCAGGTCGGGGCGGCACAGGCCGGCCGCGATGGCGCGCTGGATCGGGGCTTTGAGCGCCTCGCGAACCGCGAGGCGGGCGGCGGCCATCGGCGGGTGATCGGGGTCAACGGCGCGCCAGTAGTCGGACAAGGCCGGCGAGTGCACCAGGCGCGAGGCCATGCCATCGAGCACCTGGAACAGCGCATCGTCGCGATCGCCTAACCGCTCGACCTGGCGCTCGATGCGGACGACGGCGCGCTTGAGCAAGGCTTCGATGAGCGCTGCGCGGTCGGGGAAGTTGCGATAAAGCGTGGCGCGACCCACCTGGGCGCGCTCGACCACCATGTCCAGCGGGGCGGTAACACCATGCTGGCCAAACACCGCATCGGCGGCATCCAGGATCAGGGCACGGCGGGCGGCGGCATCGGCGCGTTGAGTGGTCATGCACTATTTTCGGACAGTTCTGTCCGCTCCGCTATCCCTGGGAGTCCGAAAACGCATCAAGCCGACCCAACCGGTAAAACCGCGTGAAGCCCCCCGCTCGACGGCATTGGCGGCATGGCGTAGAGCCGGGCTCTCCCGGCTGCTGTTGGCTTTTGGCGAACAGCCGGCGTCCACGCCATCCGTGGTTTGGCGGCTCGGGATGGGCGTTCCGGGGGACGGCGCAAGTACGTCCCTGTAGCCTCGATCGCCGCATCCATGCGGCTCACGCCCCCTCCAGCCCACCCCGACCCGCCATCGACAGTGGGTCGGTGGCCATCGAAAATCAAAAGCACGTAGGCCCGGTAGCGTCGGTCGACAGACGACGGCCGTGAAATCCTCCAAGTTCTTTAACGCATGAACCCCAAATCAAAATCATGCGTCCACCCCGGATACCACGCCGATCACCGCGCACCCACCGCATGACACCCATACCGCGCCTCCCGAATCGGCAGATTCACCACCGCCGCCACCGCGGCCAACGCCATATCCGCATACCACATCCACACATAGCTGCCGGAATGCGCCAGCGCCAATCCCCCCAGCCACGCCCCGAAGAACCCACCCAACTGGTGCGACAACAACGTCAGCCCGAACAATGTGCCGAGATAGCGCGGCCCGAACAGCTTCCCCACCAGCCCCGCCGTAGGCGGCACCGTCGCCAGCCAGGTAAACCCCAGCCCGGCCGCAAACAGGTAGAACGTGAGCGGCGTAGGCGGTGCCATCAGATACACCCCGATCATCACCGCACGACTGGCGTACATCCAGAACAGCAAGTATTTCATTCGATACCGCTGCCCCAGTGCACCCACCAACAAGCTACCGGCGATATTGAACAGACCGATCAGCGCGATGGACGTGGACGCCACCGTCGGTGACAAACCACACAGCGCGATCTCGCCGGGCAGATGGGTGACCAGAAACGCAATATGCAGCCCGCAGGTGAAAAAGCCGATGTGCATATACCAGTAGCTGCGGTTGCGCGCGGCTACCTGCAGCTGCGCGCGCAGGCCACCGTCCTCGTCGGCCGCAGTGAGCGCGTGATCACCGGCACGCCGACGCAGCGGCCACGCCATGGGCAATGACAGCAGTGCCGCCGCCGCCATCACCCACATCGCCCGCGCCCAGCCGGCGCTGCTGATGACCCACTGCACCAGCGGGGCGAACACGAACTGGCCGAGCGACCCCCCGGCGTTGATAAGGCCCGCCGCGAACGAGCGCTTCTGCGCGGGCAGGCGGTGCGCGGTGGCTCCTATCAGCACCGAGAAGCTGCCGGCCCCGGCACCTGCCGCCATCAGCAGGCCGAGGGTAAAGCTGAGCCCCAGCGGGCTGGTCAGCAGCGGGGCGAGCAGCAGACCGGCCACCAGCAGCACCGTACCGGCCAGCAGCACCGGCCACGCGCCGCGCTGGTCGGCCACCGCGCCGAATACCGGCTGCACCGCCCCCCAGACGAATTGGCCGATAGCCAGCGCGAAACTGATCTCGACGATGCTGACCCCGGTGCTGCGGTGGATCGGGTCCACATACAGGCCGGAGGTCTGGCGAACGCCCATGGTCACCATCAGGATCGCGGATGCGGCAACCAGCAGACCCCAGTGCATGCGTGGGGCAGGGGAGGCAGGGGCCATGCAGGTACTCCAGCGGGGGAGGCAGCCCGATTGTACGGCCAGGTCACGCCGCGGGTGCACCCGGCGCGACGGTCACTACGGGCTACCGGAACCCCGCGCAATGCATGCACTGGTAGAGACGGTCGCAAGACGTCTGCCGATAACACCCGTCGGTGCTTTAACGCATGGACCCGACCGGGTTCACAGCAAGGACGCGACGTTGAACCTCACCTGTTCCACTACGCGAAACGCGCAACCGCCTGCTTCAGAAGAATGTCCAACAACTCCCTGTACGAAATTCCGGCAGACTCGATCATCTTTGGATACATGCTGTGCGAGGTGAACCCTGGAATGGTGTTGACTTCGTTGACCAGCAGCTCCCCGTTCTCTTTCAGAAAGAAATCCACCCGTGCCATACCTTCGCAGCCGAGTGCGCGAAACGCACGAAGGGAAATCTCTTTCACGCGTTCAGCACACGCCTCGTCAATGCCAGCCCGTACATCCAGCCTTACCGCGTCGGGATCGTTGTACTTGGCATCGTAGGTGTAGAACGCGTGGGTGTCGGTTCTCAGCGAAATCTCGGAGGGCCAAGTCGCCAGCAGGTCGTCGGAATCCCGTTGCAGTACGCCGCACTCGATCTCCCGCCCCGTAACCATCGTCTCGACGATGACTTTTTCATCCTGATTGAAGGCCAGTGCCAGGGCATTTTCCAGTTCCTTCTCAGTCGCCACTTTGCTGATCCCGATGGAAGAGCCGAGCCGCGCGGGCTTGACGAAGAAGATTTCGCCGCCGAGCGCGCGCTTCAAGTCTGACAGTTGAGGTGTCTCGGGTCGGCTAAGCGAGAGGAATGGCGTCACCGGTACCCCCGCATCCCGCAGCAATGCTTTTGTGACTTGCTTGTCCATGCATACGGCCGAGGCCAGAACGCCGCTGCCCACGTAGGGAATGCGGGCAGTCTCCAGCGTGCCTTGGATGCCGCCGTCTTCTCCGCCTTGTCCGTGAAGTATCGGAAGAGCGATATCGAAGTGAAGTTCCTTTGCCTTGCCTGTTGCGGCATGAAAGGCCACCGCTTGGCCGCCGCCGCCGGGCACGAGGGCTACCTGGTATTCGCTGGGAAAGGCGCTCGGGTCGGGTGCACCTGTTGATTCTCCCAGCCACCATCTGCCTTGGCGGTCAATTGCAATCGGGATCACGTCGTAACGCGTGTCGTCGATGGACGCAAAGACGCTGCGGGCTGAGATGATGGAGACGTCATGTTCTGGCGAAATTCCGCCGTACAGCAATGCCACGGTCCTTCTGCTCACAACGTAACTCCGGGCGATGTGTGGGCGACTGAGTCGCATCGTATCAAGCCAGCGGGGGCCGAAGAAGCGCGTCGCTACGTTCGATGGTCATGCGTTACCGGGCGTTGGCCGTTTCACGGCCGTCGTCTGTCGACCGACGCTACCATCGCACGCTGCCACATTGACCACAGAAAAAGGGGGCCTTGCGGCCCCCGAAAGGTGTTACCAAAGACCCAGGGAGGGATCAGAAGTAGGCGCGGATGCCGAATGCCACACCGCGGCCCGGCAGCGGCGAGTAGTCGCGCAGCAGCGAGGTGTGCGGGCGCACTTCGCGGTTGGTCAGGTTGTTGCCGTCCAGGAACACTTCATAGCTGTTGCTGTCGTTGCGGTCCCAACGGTAGGCCAGGTGCGCATCGACCAGGGTGTAGCCATCACTGGGTTCTTCGTTCTGCGCCACATCCTTCTGGCTGCTGTAACGCACCGCACCGACCGAGGCGCGCCAGCCATCTTTCGACCAGCGCAGGTCGGCACCCACGCGCGCGGGCGAGATGCGCGGCAGGTAACCGCTGTTGGCGATGTCAACGGTGTAGTTGTGATTGTGGTCGCCGTGCGGCACGGCGATGTCGACGCTGCGGCTGCCGCTGCCATCCAGTTCGGCCTTCACGTAGTCACCGAACACGCGCAGGTCCCAGTCACCTGCGCCGCCCTCGAACAGGTGGAACAGCGCTTCCGCTTCAGCACCCTTGAAGGTGGCGTCCTGCTGGGTCCACAGACGCACGGGCAGGTCTTCAACCACGCCGGTGTCAGCCAGGTAGATGAAGTCCTTGAACTTGGTCTGGTAGATCGACGCGGAGAAGTCGACCAGGTCGCTGTGAGTGTGGATGCCCAGTTCCACGCGCTGGCCGCGTTCGGTCTTCAGGTTGGCGTCGCCGATCTCCACCGAACGGGTGGCGATGTGCGCACCGGCGGCGTACAGCTCTTCGGTGGTCGGCGCGCGTTCGGAGCTGTCGATGCCAAAACGCAGGTCAACGCCGTCGGTGAGCTTCCAGATGCCCGCGGCCGACAGATTGGTGGCGTCGAAGTCACGCTTGCGGTAGTCGCCGGTGGGGTCCAGCTTGACCTTGTCCTGGCGCGCACCCAGTTCCACCTTCAGCGGGCCGAACTGCTTTTCCTGCAGCACGAACACGCCCAGGCTCTCGGTACCGGTGTTGGGCACAAAGGCTTCTTCGCCCTGGGCACCGAAATCACTGTTGCCGAACTGCAGGCCGAACGCACCATCCCAGCCGCCGATCTGCTGCTGGGTGGCTTCCAGGCGACCCTCGATGCCGCGGTTGGTGAAGCGGGTCGACGGCGTGCCGGCTTCCAGCTCGGTGTGTTCGTAGTCGGTGTAGCCAGCGCGCAGGTTGATGTTCTTCAGGAACGAGACCGGGTTGTAGATACCCGCCTTCATGTCGAAGCGGTTCTGCACCATGTCAATGCGCACATCGTGCTCGTCGCCTTCCTCCTCTTCATCACCATGGTCATGGTCGTGATCATGGTCGTCCCCCTCGGCATGCACGTGCGCGCCGTTGGGAATGCCGTAGTTGGTGCGGTAAGTGCTGGCAGACGCACCGAAGTAGCCGCCTTCGCCCAGCCAGGTGGCACCGACGCCGCCAGCGCGGGTGCGGATGGAACTGTTGTCCAGACGGCCGCGACGGGGTTCATCCGCATCGCCTTCGTCGTGATCGTGACCGCTGTGGTCTTCCAGGCTGTCGATCACGGCGTAGCCGGGAATGCGGTAGTCGTCGCCATTGCGGACCAGACCGTCCACGTGCAGTACCACGTTGCCGCTGACGCCATCCAGGCGGAACATGCCGCTGCGCTCGTCATTGACCGAGTTGCCACGCAGTTCGGCGCGGCCGCTGAGCGGACGGTCCGGGATTTCACTGGCAATGCGGCCATCCACGACATTCACCGCGCCGCCGATGGCACCGCTGCCGAACAGCAGGGTGGCTGGGCCCTTCAGCACTTCGATCTGGTCGGCAAGGAACGGCTCGATGCTGGTGGCATGGTCGGCGCTGACGGTGGAGGCGTCCATGTTGCCGACGCCGTTGGACAGCACCTGCACGCGCGGGCCTTCCTGGCCGCGGATGATCGGGCGGCCCACGCCGGGACCGAAGTAGGTGCTCTGCACGCCGGGCAGCTTGGCGACGGTGTCGCCGAGGGTGCCGGCCTTCGCTTCATCCAGGCGCTCACCGGCGAGCACGTCGACCGGGCGGGCCAGGGACTCGGCGTCGCCCTGCAGGGGCGAGGCGGTGACCTTCACCGTGGACAGCTCAGTCAGGTGGCGGTCGGGATGACCGGTGTCTTCGGCCGCGCTGGCGAGGGCAGGAACCAGGGCAACGGCCAGCGCCAAGGACAGCGCGTGCGGGGTCAGCAGGGGGCGGGGAGAGCGCATGGAATGGGGTCCGTCAGTCAAATTGTTACAATGTATCAATGAGTTGGCGCAGCTTTCCTGTCAGTTCCGGCCCGGTTTGGGACGGCGGGTGACGAGGGTGGAACACCGGCAAGAGGTGTGCGTCAGGATTGATGTTATATTATTCCATATCGCCTCGCCGACCCTGCTGGAAGTCATGCCCCTGTTTGCCCGCCTCCGTCATCTGCTTGATCGCTTCGGTGCCACCGGCTCACTGCTGTGCGCGGTCCACTGCGCTGTGCTGCCGGTGTTGCTTGCGGCGGCACCGTCGCTGGGCATGTCGGTATGGATGAGCGACGGGGTGGAACTGGCGCTGGTGTGCTTTGTGACCCTGCTGGGGCTGTTCAGCCTGGTGTGGGGCTACCGCCGGCACGGCGCGCTGCGCGCGCTGGGCTTCCTGGTACCGGGCCTGGTGGCCCTGTGGGCGGGCCTGCTGTACGACCCGCTGCACCATTCGGCGGTTCCGCATGCCATCGTGATGACGATGGGTGGGGTACTGGTGGGGGTGGCGCACCTGGTGAATCTGCGCCTGAATCATGGACACGTCCACGACGCCAGCTGTGCGCATTGAGGCCGTGTGATAGGCTTCCCGATCGTGCGCAGGGCGGTCAAAACTGACCGGCCTGCCGAACCCGTGTCCGTACGGGGTAATCAGTATTCAGACTTTAAGGAGTTGACGACATGGGTAAGGGTGACCGCAAGACCGCCAAGGGCAAGCGCTACAACGCCAGCTATGGCAATTCGCGCTCGCACAGCGTGAGCAAGGTGGCCGTGGGCGCAGCTGCGCCGGTCGCCAAGAAGACCGTGGCCAAGGCCCCGGCAAAGAAGGCCGTTGCCAAGAAGGCTGTGGCCAAGGCCAGCTGATCCTTAATCGGATTGGTTGAGAAAAACGCGGCGCTTGCGCCGCGTTTTTTTTTGGATTTTGGCGAAAAGCCGGTGGTCATCGGCATCCGTATTTGGGCATCTCGGGATGGGTTTGCGGGACACGCCGTGGACCCGTCCATGGGGGCTCGTCAAAAACATCCATGTTTTTGACGGTCCCGCAAACCCACCCCGAGACGCCCCAGACAATTGGCCGGTGGCCGCGGGAAACGCCGGATCAACTGCGGTTTCGATTCGGGTCATGCGTTACCGGGTGTTGGGGATTTCAAGGCCGTCGTCTGTCGACCGACGCTACCGGGGCTACGTGCCTTTGATCTCTGCTGTCCACCGACGCACTGTCGAAGGCGGGTCGGGGCGGGCTGGAGGGGGCGTGAGCCGCATGGATGCGGCGATCGAGCTTACATGGACGTACTTGCAGCGTCCCCCGGAACGCCCGCCCCGATCTGCCAAACCAGTGAACCGATGAACACTGGCTGTTCGCCCAGATCCAACAGCAGCCGGGCAACGCCCGGCGACACGGAGCGCGTGCAACCCCGTGCAGTACGCGGTCACTTCAACCCAGGCAGCAGTGTGTCCGGACTGCCGTCGTTCGGTGCGGCCGGAATGCCGAGCAGCCTCGTCAGCAGCGGGTACACGTCGACGTTGTCGAAGCCAGGCAGGGTTTCGCCCTGCTTGAACGACGGACCACGGGCGATGAACACCGCGCGCATCGAGGGCAGGGCGTTGTCGTAACCGTGCGAGCCGCGCTCGCCGGCCTTTTCCTGGATGCGGTCGCGGCGCATCGCGTTCCAGCCTTCGTGCATCTGGCAGATGATCGGCGGGATGCGCGGGTTCGAGCCATATTCCCACCGCGCCGGCAGCGTTTCGCGGGTCCAGCAGTCGTACTGCGCGTGTGCGCCCAGCAGTGCCTTCTTTGCCTGCGCCTCTTTGCCCGGCAGCGGGGCGAAACCTACCGACTGGCCGACGGATACGTCCTTGGCCAGCGAGGGATCCACCATGTCTTCGACCGCGATCGTGTTCCCTTCCGGCACCAGCGCCATGCCGTGGTCCGACACCACGATCACATTGGTGCTGTCCGCAATGCCGCGTGCCTGCAGGCCATCCAGCAGCCGGCCCACCGCTGCGTCGGCATCCTGTACCGCCGCCGCATACTCGGGTGAGTTCGGTCCGTGCTGGTGTCCTTCGTGGTCCACGTTCTCCATGTACAGCGTCACCAGGCGCGGAGCCTGCGCATCATCGCGCGCCACCCAGCCCAGCACCTCGTCCACCCGGTCAGGCAACGGCACGCTGCCGTCGTAGATTCGCCACTGGGTCGGACGTACGCCCTGGATCGCCGCTTCACTGCCGGGCCACGACCAGATCGCCGTGCGCAGGCCCGCCTTTTCCGCACCTACCCAGATCGGTTCGCCACCCCACCAGCGCGAGTCCGTCACCGCTTCGCGCTTGCTCAACTTGAAGCTGCCCAGTTCGTCCTCGTGCATGCTGTTGTGCACGATGCCGTGGTGGTCCGGACGCAGCCCGGTCACGATGGTGTAATGGTTCGGGAACGTCAGCGAGGGATACGAAGGCGTCATGTACTGCGCGCGTACACCGTCGTGCACGATGCGCGACAGATTCGGAGTGATGCCCTTGTCGAGCATGTCCGCGCGCAGGCCGTCGATGGAGACCAGCAGCAGCTTCGGTGCCTGTGTGGCGACTGGCGTGACGGCAACCGTCGAGGGTGCAGTGGAAGGGGTGCTGGCACAACTGGTCAGCGCGAGGGTGGCGGCAATCGCCAGAGTCAGGCGGACAGAGATCATCCGGCCATCATAGGCCGCACCGGTGACCGCGCGAAGACAACCAATGGCACATCACACCAGCAGCGGCGTGCCCCGGCCCTCCAGTTCCAGCAGCGCGGCCTTGGTCTCAATGCCGCCGCCAAACCCGGTCAACGCACCGCTGGCCCCGATCACCCGGTGACACGGCAGCACGATCGGCAGCGGATTGCGCCCATTGGCCGCACCTACTGCACGACTCGCGGTCGGCTGGCCGATGTGCCGGGCCAGCTGCACATAGCTCCAGGTCTGGCCGAACGGGATATCCGCCAAGGCTTTCCACACCCGCAGCTGGAAATCGGTGCCATGCGGTGCCAGCGGCAGCTCGAAGGTGGTGCGCTCACCGTGCAGGAACTGCAGCAGCTGCGTGCGCGCATCACGCAGCGCATGCGCATCGCGCTGCCAGCGCTCTCGGCCTTTGGCGTCGTAGCGGTTGTTCTCGAACAGAATGTGATGGATGCCCTGGCTGTCGCCGGCCACGGTCAGCGCGCCAATCGGGCTGTCGAAGGTGTCATAGAGCAGGGTCATTTTGTGTCTCCTGAAGTGGTCACGGTCGGCGTGGCCAGGTGCCACAGATGCAGCACGGCATACGCACGCCACGGTCGCCAGGCCTGCGAGCGGGCCTCGGTAGCGCGTTCGCTCAGGCGGGTGCCTTCACCCAGCACCTGTTGCAGCACCAGATCGCCGGCCGGGAATGCATCGGGCAGGCCCAGTGCCCGCAGCGCCATGTAATGCGCGGTCCAGGGGCCGATGCCGGGCAGGGCGACGCAGCGCTCGATGAAGGTGTCCAGGCGCTGGCCGGCAGCAAAGTCCAGCCGCCCTTCCGCCACTGCGGTGGCGACGGCACGCACGGTGGCCGCACGCGAGCGCGGCAGGCCAATCGATTCCAGCGGAGCATCGGCCAGCTGCGCGGGCGTGGGAAATTCGCGGTCCAGTCCTTCTGGCATGCCTTCCAGCACGCCGCCAAAGCGGTCCACCACGCGCCGGGCCAGGGTGATCGCGGCTGCCACGCTGACCTGCTGGCCGAGCACTGCGCGCACTGCGACTTCGAAGCCGTCCCATCCGCCGGGTACACGCAGGCCGGGGCGTTCGGCCACGCCACGTGCCAGCAACGGTTCCTGCGCGAAGCTCGCATGGACCATGCGCAGGTCAGCATCGAGGTCGAAGATGCGGCGTACCCGGCGTACCACCCCGGGAATCCCGCGCGGATCGATCTGGCCCAGTTGCAGCAGCAGCTCGGGGCGGCGGGGGTCAGCCGTCACCGTGATGATCGAGGGGCGCTCGGCGGGGCCGATCACGCGCTGGTAGCGGTCGTCGCCGATCTGCTCGATGCCGGGAATGCAACGCCGGCGCAGGAACGCCAGCATGGCCGGGAAGTCCAGCGGCGGGCGGTAGCCCAGGCGCAGGGTCAGCGCGCCGTCGTCGAGTGCGCCGCGCTGGCGGCGGATCGCGGAAGGCGGCATGCCACAGCCCTCGAGGAAGGCGGCGTTGAAGCGGCGCAGGCTGTTGTAGCCGGCGGCCATGGCCACGTCGGTCACCGGCAGCCCGGTTTCGGTCAGCAGCTGCTTGGCCAGCAGCAAGCGGCGGGTGGCATGGATCTGTGCCGGGGCCGCGCCAAGCCGGGCGACGAACAGGCGCTGCAACTGCCGGGCGCTCAACCCCACGCGCGCGGCCAGCTCGCCCACCGCCGCGTCCTGCAGGTAGCCGTCGTGAATCAGCGCCAATGCACGCTGCAGGGTCTCGTTATGCAGCGCGTCCTGCGCCTCCGGGGCAAGCTCCGGTCGGCAACGCAGGCACGGACGGAATCCGGCGGCGGCCGCAGCGGCAGCCGTGGGGTAGTAATCCACGTTGCGCGGCTTCGGCGGCGGGGCCGGACACACCGGGCGGCAGTAGATGCCCGTGCTGCGCACAGCGGTGTAGAACACACCGTCGAAGCGCGCATCGCGGGCAAGGCGGGCGCTTTCGCAGGCGGCGTAGTCCAGGGGCAGGGCGGTGTCCATGGCAGCCAGTCTATGCTCGGAACCCGGCCCCGGCTCGCCATTTTCGGACATGTATGAGCCGGGTCGACCGGGCGGTTCAGTGCAGGTTCCCGCGCGCGCCTCCGCTCGCACTAGACTGTGCCTTCACGTGTCGCTGTTGGCACGCCATCGAACGGGAACCGGGTATTCATGTTGCTCAAGTCGTGGGGATTGCCGTTGCTGTGTCTGGGGCTGGCGGCCTGCAGCCAGTTGGAGAACCCGGGCAACGTGACCGCCGCCGAGAAGGCCGCGCGGGCACCGGCAGTGGATGGCAACAACATGGTGTCGATCAACGCCGCCGACGCGCCGCCGGCGGTGCCACCACCGCCGCGCAAGGGCGAGCAGGGCTGGCCCGAGGTGGCTCTGGAAAACGGCAAGGCCTGGATCAGCTGCGATACCGACTACGCCGCAGACGCCGGTGACGGGGTGGCGCTGGAGGCACTGGATCGCGCCAGCCTGGATGCGGCCATCGCCCCCTGCGCCGAACGCGGCCTGCTGCGCCTGCGCTATGTGGGCAAGATCAATCCAGGCTTCTCTGAGCTGGTGGCCCGTACCGCGCTGGTGGCCGAGGCGCAGCGCATCCAGAGCCGCATTCTGGATCTGGATTCCAGTGGCGGTCAGGTCGAGGCGGCGATCGTGGCCGGCGACCGCATCGGTGAATCGCGCTGGACCATCTGGGTACGCGAAGGTTCGGTCTGCCACAGCGCCTGCGTGTTCGTGCTGGCGGCGGGCGACAACCGACTGGTGGCTGGCAAGGTAGGCATCCACCGGATGATGCGGATCAGCTCCAAGGCCACCTCGCGTGCGGAGCTCAACCGCGAACTCCAGGAGGTCTATGACAACGTCAAGGACTACCTGCAGCGCAACGGCGTGGCGGTCGGCGTGGCCGACCTGATGATGACCGTCCCCAACCGCAGCCTGCGCCTGCTCAGCGCCGATGAACTGCGCCAGTTCGGGCTGGACGGCACCAATGCGGTGCAGGACGACCTGGAGCGGATCAAGCAGATGCGCAAGTGCGGCGACGACTTTGTGCGCCGCAAGGATGCGTTCCTGGTCGCTTTCGACCAGGAGTGCAAGCGCGAGGGCAGCGAGCTGGAAGCGGTCACCGCGTGTGGGCAGGCCCTGAAGCAGCGCTTCGGCTTCCCGGATGAAACCTGCCCGGCGGAAAGCCCGCTGTCGGAGATCGACGTCTCGACCCTGCTGCCGTCGCCGACCAGCAAGTCGCAGGACCCGCTGGCCGAGCGCACCGCCAGTGAAGCGGCGCAGCCGGCAGCCGAGGCCGCCGAGCGCAACTGACGGCGTGCTAACGCAGGTGGCTTAGACTCTGGCTACCTTTCACTTGGATGGTGAACCGATGCGTGTTTCGTTGCTGCTGTCGCTCCTGCTTCCCGTTGCCGCGCTGGCCCAGACGCCAGCCCCGGCCACTCCCGCACCGGCCCCGGCGCGCCCGGCCCCGTCCGCGCCTTCAGCCGCCGCACCGGCGACTGCGGCCACGCCAGCGCGTCCTGCACTGACCCCGGCGCAGCAGAAGCAGGTCAAGGAACAGGACGACCAGCTCAGCGCCGCGGCCCGCCAGATTGCAGTGCTGGTGGACAGCAACCGTGCTGCCGAGGCCTGGAAAGGCGCATCGGCGGTGGCCCGCAAGGCGGTGCCCGAGCAGACCTTCGTCAATCAGCTGGCCGCAGACCGCAAACGCCTGGGGGCACTGACCTCGCGCGGCCAGCCGGTGGTGACGCGGGTGAAGTACGGTCCGGGTTCGACTGTGCCGGAGGGCCTGTACATCAACGTCAGCTTCCCGACCCAGTTCGCAAACAGCTCACAGCCGGTGCGCGAGCTGGTCTCATTCCGTCTGGACGACGACAAGGTCTGGCGCCTGGCCGGCTACAGCGTGCGTGCTGCTGCGCCCTGATCAACGCTGCATTCCGTGATTGAAGGAGGCGTCATGGGGACTGAAGTGCAGATGCTGGGCTGGTCGATCGTGCTGGGTCTGGTCCAGCTGCTGGTTGCCGATTTCGCGGTCACCCGCGAGCGCGGGCTGGCCTGGAACGTGTCTGCCCGCGACGGCGAGGCACCGCCGCCGGGCAAGGTGGCCGCGCGCCTGCTGCGGGTGCAGGCCAACTTCATGGAAACCTTCCCGTTCTTTGCCGCGGCCGTGCTGGCCGTGGTGCTGACCCAGCGCCAGGACGGGCTGACGGCCCTGGCGGCGCAGGTCTATTTCTGGGCGCGACTGGTGTATGTGCCGCTATATGCCGCAGGCATTCCGGTGCTGCGCAGCGCGGTGTGGATGGTCTCGCTGGCTGGGATCGTGCTCATGGTGTGGGCGCTGCTGCGCGACCTGGGGTGAACGCGGGCGAACCCGGCTGATCCAGATCAAGGGCATGGGTCGGGCAGGGCGGTAAGCTCAATGCAGACACGTCATCAGGATGGACTCATGCCGGATACCGCAACCCAGGCGCAGGGCGCGCACGACACCCCCGCAACCGCACCGGTCGAACCGGTCGACGTGCTGGTGGTGGGGGCAGGGCCGGCGGGCCTGTGCTTCGCGCGCGCGCTGGCTGGCAGCGGCCTGAGCGTGACCCTGGTCGAGCAGCAGCCACGCGCGGCACTGGCCGACGCCGCCTTTGACGGCCGCGAAATCGCGCTGACCCATGCCTCACGTCGCATCCTGGAACAGCTGGGGGTGTGGGAACGGCTGGACCCGGCGGAGATCTCCGACCTGCGCGACGCGCGGGTCATGGACGGCAGTTCGGCCTTCGCGCTGACCTTTTCCGCCGACCAGCAGCAAGGCGATGCACTCGGCTGGCTGGTGCCCAACCACCTGATCCGCCGTGCCGCCTGGGACAGCGTGCAAGGCCAGACCGGCCTGCAGCTGATTGACCAGACCAGCGTGCGCGAAGTCGTGCCCGGTCCGGCCCACAGCATGGTCACCCTCAGTGACGGCCGCTGCCTGCACGCCCGCCTGGTGGTGGCCGTTGACAGCCGCTTCTCGGCCACCCGCCGGTTGCTCGGCATTGGCGCGAAGCTGCGTGATTTCGGCAAATCCATGCTGGTCTGCCGCATGCAGATCGAAGTGCCGCACCAGCACACCGCGTGGGAGTGGTTCGGCTACGGGCGCACCATGGCGCTGCTGCCGCTCAATGGCGATCTGGCCTCGGCCGTCATCACCCTGCCGCCGCGTCAGATTGCCGAGCTGATGGCGCTGGACGAGGACAGCTTCGGAGCCCGTATCAGCACCCTGTTCGAGTACCGCCTGGGCAACATGAAGCCGGTGGCCAAGCCGATTGCCTATCCGCTGGTCGGGGTATTTGCGAATGCCTTCGTGGGCGAGCGCTGCGCGCTGATCGGCGATGCCGCGGTGGGCATGCACCCGGTCACCGCGCATGGCTTCAACCTGGGCCTGCAAAGCCAGGATCGGCTGGCTGCAGTGCTGCGCACGGCGGCAGAACGCGGCACAGATATCGCCGCACCGTCAGGCTTGGACCGCTATGAGCGCGGCCACCGGCTGGCGGCACGCCCGTTGTATGAAGCCACCAATGCCATCACGGCCCTGTATACCGATGACCGACTGCCGGCGCGCGTGCTGCGCCGCGCCGGACTTCGGCTGGCGCAGGGCGTGGTGCCGTTCAGGAAGCTGATCGCCGCGCACCTCACCCAACGTTGACGGGTCACGACCAACGGTCGTGACCTACCGACCGCATGTCCCATCTGGCGTATCGAATGCCCCACCGGTAGGTGACGACCGTTGGTCGTCACACGCCGCAGGCGGGCTTTACGCCTCGGGATCGGCCAACACGTTGATGACCGTGTCGCCGAACTGCACCTGCTGGCCCGCGCGGATCTTGCAGGCCTTGCGCAGTTCCACCTGGCCATCCACCAGCACCTGACCGTCGCCGATCAGCATCTTGGCCTCGCCACCGCTGGTCACCAGGTCCGCCAGTTTGAGCAGTTGCTTGAGTTCGACGTACTCGCCGTCCAGATCAAATTCGAGGGTCTGCATGCAGCGGGTATCCTGTGAAGAGGCGCAGCGGTAGCGCCGGGCCGGAAGAGGGCGCGTATTGTGCGTCAGCAGGCGGCGCAGCGGCATCCCTGCCGGAATCTGTATACGTTGTTCAGGAACGATGCGGTATCATGCCGGCCTGAGCGAGTGAATTCTCCTCCAACCGAGCAGCGCCAGGGCACGCGATAAGAAAGGGCGCCCAAAGCGCGGACCATCACCTTTTTTTATCGCACTGCCCTGTAAGACGGCAGTGCCTTTGGAGTTTTCCATGTCCCAAGAAACCCCCGCGCCGCTGCTGTTTGCAGACCTCGGCCTGTCCGATGCTGTGATGCAGGCGGTCGCTGCCGTCGGCTATGAAACCCCGTCGCCGATCCAGGCCGCCACCATCCCGGCGATGCTGGAAGGCCGCGACGTGCTGGGCCAGGCCCAGACCGGTACCGGCAAGACCGCTGCGTTTGCGCTGCCGGTGCTGTCCAATCTGGACTTCAACCAGACCAAGCCGCAGGTGCTGGTACTGGCCCCGACCCGCGAACTGGCCATCCAGGTCGCCGAAGCTTTCCAGACCTATTCGGCCAAGATTCCGGGCTTCCGCGTGCTGCCGGTGTACGGCGGCCAGCCGTACGGCCAGCAGCTGTCGGCCCTGCGCCGCGGTGTCCACGTGGTGGTGGGTACCCCCGGCCGCGTGATCGACCACCTGGATCGCGGCACCCTGGACCTGTCCGAGCTGAAGACCCTGGTGCTGGACGAAGCCGATGAAATGCTGCGCATGGGCTTCATCGACGATGTCGAAGCGGTGCTGAAGAAGCTGCCGGAGACCCGCCAGGTGGCCCTGTTCTCGGCCACCATGCCGCCGCAGATCCGCCGCATCGCGCAGACCTATCTGCAGAATCCGGCCGAAGTCACCATCGCCGCCAAGACCACCACCTCGGCCAACATCCGCCAGCGCTACTGGTGGGTGAGCGGCATGCACAAGCTCGATGCGTTGACCCGCATCCTGGAAGTTGAGCCGTTCGACGCGATGATCATCTTCGCGCGGACCAAGGCCGGTACCGAAGAACTGGCGGAAAAGCTGCAGGCCCGCGGTCTGGCTGCGGCTGCCATCAACGGCGACATGCAGCAGGCCCAGCGCGAGCGCACCATTGGCCAGCTCAAGGAAGGCAAGCTGGACATCCTGGTGGCCACCGACGTGGCCGCGCGCGGTCTGGACGTGGAACGCATCAGCCACGTGCTGAACTACGACATTCCGTACGACACCGAAAGCTATGTGCACCGTATTGGCCGTACCGGCCGTGCGGGGCGCACCGGCGATGCGATCCTGTTCGCGACCCCGCGTGAGAAGGGCATGCTGCGCGCCATCGAGCGCGCCACCCGCCAGCCCATCGAGGAAATGCAGCTGCCGAGCGTGGACGCGGTCAACGACACCCGCGTGAACAAGTTCATGAGCCGCATCAGCGACGCGCTGGCGGACGGCAACATCGACTTCTACCGCGACCTGCTGCAGCGCTTTGAGGGCGAACACAATGTGCCGGCGATCGACATTGCCGCCGCGCTGGCCAAGCTGCTGCAGGGCGATTCGCCGTTCCTGCTGACCCCGCCGGTGCGTGGTGCGCGTGAAGACCGCGCTCCGCGCGAGCGCCATGATCGTGCCGACCGCGGTGAGCGCCCGGCGCGCTTTGAGCCGCGCTTCGAACGTGGCCCGCGCCGCGATGACGACCGCGCTGCCCGCGGCCCGCGTCCGGAAGGTGACTTTGGCCAGAACGACGGTGGTTTCGAGCGCGCTCCGCGTCGCGATATCGCCCCGCGCGGTGCGCCGGAAGCCGGCATGGAAACCTTCCGTATCGAAGTGGGCCATGTGCACGGCGTCAAGCCGGGCAACATCGTCGGCGCGATCGCCAACGAAGCCGGTCTGGAAAGCCGCTTCATCGGCCGCATCGATATTCACGATGACTTCTCCGTGTTGGACCTGCCGGCCGAGATGCCCAGCGACCTGCTGACCCACCTGAAGAAGGTGTGGGTGTCGGGCCAGCAGCTTCAGATGCGCCGCGTGGAGCCGGGTGAAGACCTGACCCCGTCGTCGCGTCCGCCGGCCCGGCCGAAGTTCGGGCGCGGCCCGGGCAAGCCGGGCGGCCACCGCGGTGGCCCGGGCGGCAACGACCGCCCACCGCGTCGCGACGGCTTCAAGCCGCGCGGTCCGCGCTGACCCGGTAGGTGCCGACCACATGTCGGCACACCGCTCCGGTAGGTGCCGACCGTTGGTCGGCACACATTGAAAAACGCCAGTCCTCCGGGCTGGCGTTTTTCGTTCAGCCCGTTTTCGCACCACCTCAACACGCCCGGACATAGCCTCAGCGCTGTATGGCGTGCTTGGGAGGGCGGGCAGGCGTCGGCGGGCGCAGGCCAGCCTGGAATCGCAACCAGCGACGACAGGACAGGAGGGCGCATGCTGGGAAGCGGTAACAGAGAGGGAGGTGGCAACGCGGTACCGCAGGTGACAAAGGGGCTGACTCTGCGGTTCGTGCTGTTGACCGGAATGGCGATCGGACTGGTCGGCATCTCCGCGCTGATCCAGGAACTGCAGGCGGCATCCACGGCGTGGATCGTCGGGCAGAGCCATTGGTCGCGCGGGCAGCAGCGCGCCACGTTTTCGTTGGCGCGCTACATCGAATCGGGAAATCCGGCCAATCTGGCTGACGCCCGCGCCGCCCTGGCGGTGCCACTGGGCGACCTGGACGCGCGCCTGGCCATGGAGCAGGAAAACCTGGACCGGGAACGGGCGCGCCAGGGCCTGCTGCGCGGACACAACACCCCTGCCGACGCCGAACGCCTGATCCTGTCGTTCCGCTATCTGGGTGGCATGAGCTACTTCCGCGACGCGGTGCAGTTCTGGAGGCGCACTGATCATGGGCTCCTGCAGCTGCAGCAGATGGCCGATACCGCCGAGGCCATGCACCAGGCGGGCGGCATGCCGCCGGAAGTACGTCAGGCGATGCTGCTGCATCTGCAGGCGCTCGATCGCAGCCTGCAGGCGCATGCCAATGCGTACTCGCAGTCGCTGCTCAACACCGCGTCGATCGTGCGCATCACCACCTTGATCGTCGGCGGTCTGTCGGTGCTGCTGATCACCGTGGTGGCGGCGCTGCTTGCGCGCCGCGTACGCAACGACCTGATCGAGAAGGAAAGCCGCTTTCGCGCCGCGTTCTACCAAGCCACCATCGGCATGCTCAAGCTGGATGTGGAAGGCCGCATCGTCGAGGCCAACCAGAGCGCCGCGGACATGCTGGGCTACCGGCGCGACATCCTGATCGGCATGACCCTGCCTGAGCTGCTGGTGGAAGGTGAACTGGTGCAGAGCTCAAACGGAGCCATCGACTGGCCCCAGCAGCTGCGCCCGGCCGAGCTGCGCTTCCGTCGCGCCGACGGCAGCCTGTTGTGGGGGCGCAGCAGTGGCACGCTGGTACAGGCCCCCAACCGGCCGACGCGGGTCTTCGCGATGATTGAAGATGTGTCGCAGAACCATGCGCTGGCCCGTGAGGTGGAGCACCAGGCCAGCCACGACCCGCTGACCGGCCTGATCAACCGCCGCGAGATCGAGCGGCGGCTGGAGCAGGCGCTGCTGAACGTCCGCAGCCACGGTGGCGTGCACAGCCTGTGCTACATCGACCTGGACTACTTCAAACTGGTCAATGATGGGCTTGGCCATGCGGCAGGCGATCAGCTGCTGCGCAGCCTGTCCGAGTACCTGGTGGGCGCGGTGCGCGATGGCGACTGGGTCGGCCGCATGGGCGGCGACGAGTTCGCCCTGTTCCTCGCGCATGCCGGCCAGGAAGATGCACGCCAGGTGCTGCAACGGGTGATGCGTTCGTTGGGCCAGGCCGGCGCAGTACAGGGCGAAGGCGCGCCGCAGGTGCGCTGCAGCGTCGGCGTGGTCGAGATCACCGCTGATGTGGCCGATGTGAACTGGCTGATGAGCGCCGCCGACAGTGCCTGCTACGCCGCCAAGCAGGCGGGCCGCAACCGCGTTCACTTCTACAACGAGACCCGGGAGGCGCTGGAAGAGCGGCGGCGGGAAGCCGAGCGCCTGGCCCGTGTGTCGGCGGCCATGGCCGAGAACCGCATGCTGCTGTTCGCGCAGCGCATTGTCTGGCGAGATGATCCTGCGTTCCTGCATTACGAGGTGCTGGTGCGTCTGCGCGGGCGCGATGGCCAACTGCACAGCCCCGGCGAGTTCATGCCGGCGGTGGAGCGCTATGGCATGGGCATGGCACTGGATCGGCACGTGCTGGGCCTGTTGTTCCGCCACCTGCAGGTCTGCCCCGGGCATGTGCAGCGGTTGGGACTGTGCAACGTGAACGTGTCGGCGCAGTCGATCACGGAACCCAGCTTCCTGGCCTATGTGAGCGACCTGCTCGAGCGCAATCGTGGACTGGCCCGGAAGCTGTGCTTCGAAGTCACCGAAACCGCGGCGATCAGCAACCTGGAACAGGCCCGCAGTTTCGTCGAGGCAGTGAAGGCGCGAGGCTGCCGGGTGGCGCTGGATGACTTTGGTTCCGGCCTGTCCTCGTTCGGTTACCTGCGCCAGCTGCCGGCGGACATGCTGAAGATCGACGGCGTGTTTGTGCGCGACATGGACATGGATCCGGTCAGCCGGGCCACGGTTCGAGCCATTACCGAAATCGGCCGCGAACTGCACATGACCGTGGTGGCCGAATGGGTGGAGTCGGACGAGGTGGCCGACCAGCTGCAGGCGCTGGGGGTGGACGGGCTGCAGGGGTACGCGGTGGAGCGGCCGATGGCGCTGGAAAAAATGACCCAGTCGGCGTTGTGGGCAGCCCGTGGCGATGCGGCGCAGCAGAACTTGCGATAATGGTCACCGGGGACGGCACGCGCAGGGTGTGTCGGCAGCAGGCGGGGCCGTGGTGTGAGGACAGGAATGGTGGGGTTCAAGCAAGGCAGGCAGGGGCCACCCGGCCTGGTCTGGCTTCTTTTCATGCTCACCCTGCTGGTGCCGCTACAGGCTTTCGCGCATGCCCCGGAGCCCGGGCGCGATGTGCTGCTGCTCGGCGCGGCTACGGACGAGCAGACGCCACAGCGGGCGTGTTCTCCCGAGGTGCTGGCCCGCCACCAGGAAATTCTCGAGGTTCCAGCACCGGCAGAAGGCTGGTCCGGCCAGCCGCAGGCGGTCGACGTGTTCGGCGTGTTCACCGGCGAAGTGCGGATCAGCCACGGTGACCGCCAGATCTGCGGCAACATGCATGATGCCCGCACCCGGGATTCCCGTTTCCGCGCCGGCATCGGCATGGTGGTGGTGCCCAAGGCCGGTGATCATGAACCGATCGTGGTGTCCTGGACCACACCACTGAAGCCGTACTGGGTGCCCACGGTGCGCCTCGGCGCACCCAGCCCGGTCCAGCAGAACGACACCGCACGCCTGCTGGTTCGGGTGTCCTGCATCGCGGTGGCGATCGCATTGGCGCTCTCGGCGTTGATGGGCTACGTCACCGCCAAAGACCGCTCTTTCCTGATCTATGTCGCGGTGTGCCTGGTGTTCGTGCTGTGGCAGTCAGTGCTGGGCGGGTTGAGCGGCTATCCGGAGCCGTGGTTGCCGGTCTACGAAAGCGCCTCGTGGTGGCTGATCGCGCTCAGCGCGGTCACCCTGGGAATTCTGCTGCCGGTGCTGTGGCGGCTCAATGGCGGCGACCGCCTGTGGCCGCGCTCGCGGCTGGGACAGCAGCTGGTGCTGTGGGCCGGCGTCGCCACGGCCCTGTTCGTGCCGTGGTTCGGCGTGAGCGGACTGATCTGGCTGTCGGATGTGTTGGAGCACGTGTTCCAGCTGGGCCTGCTGGTCTGCCTTGGGGTCGGGCTATGGGCACTGCGCCGCCGTGACTATTACGCCCTGGCCGGCCTGTCGGCGCTGCTGCCCTGGTGGGTGATGATGCTGGCCGACCTGGTTCAGGCGCAGTGGCTGATCGCCTACCGGATCGAGGCGCTGCAGCTGTCTGCCACCTGGTTCCTGATGATGTCGGCCTATGCGCTCAACCTGCGTCTGGGCCGGCTGCGCCAGCAGCGCGATGAGATGCGGCAGCTGGCGGATACCGATGGCCTGACCGGTCTGCCCAACCGCCGTGCCGGCCTGCGCCTGCTTGCCCGGCATCTGGAGCGGCCGGCGCACGAACAGCAGTCGCTGGCGATCGGCTTCCTTGACATCGACCTGTTCAAGGACATCAATGACCGGTTCGGTCATGAAGCCGGCGACCGCGTGCTGGTCGCGGTAGCGCGCGCGTTGCGAACGGCGGTGCGCGCGCAGGACCAGGTGGTTCGCATGGGCGGCGAGGAGTTCCTGATCCTGTTGCCGGGTGCCAATCGCGCCGCAGCCCTGTCGCGGCTGGAAAGCGTGCGCCAGCAGGTGGCAGCGGTGTCGCCTTCACTAGCGCTGGACGGGCTGGCACTGACCGCCAGCATTGGGCTGGCGGTGTGGCAGCCCGGTCGCGACGATCTGGCCGGACTGCTGCGCCGCGCCGACCACGCGATGTACAGCGCAAAGCGCGCCGGTCGCAACCAGGTCTACGACGGCGGGTGACATGGCGTCATGCCCGGCAGCGCGGTTTTCCCGGATAATGGCGGGATGACCACCCGACTCAACAAACACATCGCCGAAACCGGCTTCTGTTCCCGGCGTGAAGCCGACCGCCTGATCGGCGAACGCCGCGTCACCGTCAACGGCATCGCCGCCGGCACCGGCGCGGTGGTCGGTGAAGGCGACGTCGTCCTCGTCGACGGCCAGCCGCTGCGCGCCCGCGAGGCGAAGAAGGGCGGCGGCCGCCGCCACGTCTACATCGCGCTGAACAAGCCGGTGGGCGTGACCTGCACCACCGAAAGCGCGGTCAAGGGCAACATCGTCGACTTCGTCGGCCACGAACAGCGCATCTTCCCGATTGGCCGGCTGGACAAGGATTCGGAAGGCCTGATCCTGATGACCAGCAATGGCGACATCGTCAACCAGATCCTGCGCGCCGAGAACGGCCACCAGAAGGAGTACCTGGTGGCGGTGAACAAGCCCGTTACCGACGAATTCCTGCGCGGCATGGCCCGCGGCGTCCGCATCCACAACGAAACCACCTTGCCGTGCCGGACCTCGCGCATCGCCAAGTTCGGCTTCCGTATCATCCTCGAGCAGGGCCTGAACCGGCAGATCCGCCTGATGGCCGCCGCCTTCGGCTACCGGGTCACCCAGCTGCGCCGGGTGCGCATCGACAACATCAAGATCGGCGCGCTCAAGCCGGGCCAGTGGCGCAACCTGACCGATGCCGAGTTGAAGGGTCTGCTGCCCAAACAGCTGGACTGGTAAGCCCGTGGTCGACGTGCACGGGGCGCTCACGCTCCGTCACGCGATTCGGACTAGACTGCCGCCAGCTCCCGGATTTCGACCCGCTGCATGATCAAGCCCGAGAAGCCTTCCAACGAGGCGCTGCGCCTGGACGCGCTGTACCGTTACCGCATCCTCGACACCGACAAGGAGAAATCCTTCGAGGACCTGGTCACCATCGCCAAGGCGGTGTGCGGCACGTCCATGGCCGCGGTAACCCTGATCGATGCCGAGCGGCAGTGGTTCAAGTCCATCCAGGGCACCGAGGCGGCGGAACTGCCGCGTGCTGAATCGATGTGTGGTCACGCCATCCTGCAGCCGCAGCAGGTGATGGTGATCGAGGATGCGCGCGTTGACGAACGTTTCCACGACAACCCCATTGTCACCGGCGCACCGCATGTGCGCTTCTACGCCGGTGCGCCGCTGATCAGCAACGAAGGTTATCCGCTGGGCACACTGTGCGTGTTCGACCCGCAGCCGCACCAGTTGGATACCGACCAGACCGAGGCGCTGGCGGCGTTGTCGCGGCAGGTGATGCTGGTGATGGAACTGCGCCGCTTCGCCCAGGACATCCAGAGCCACATGCTGGAGCGCGAGGACTACGAGCGGCTGCTCAACGAGTATCACGACCTGCTGCTGGCGCAGAACGCCGATCTGGCCGAACAGAGCCGCACCGACGTACTGACCGGCCTGCCCAACCGCCGCGCCATGTCGGTGGCGCTGGAGGCCTCGCTGCTGGACGCCGATGGCCAGCCGCGGCAGACCGCCGTGGCGCTGGTGGACATCGATCACTTCAAGCAGATCAATGACCTCCACGGCCATGCCACCGGCGACCGCGTGCTGGCCGAACTGGGCGTGCTGTTGCGCGCGCATTTCTCCGGACGGGGCATGGCGGCGCGTTACGGTGGCGAGGAGTTCGTGGTGCTGATGCCCGACACCGACCTGCGCACCGCCGAACTGCAGTGCGACTTCCTGCGCATGGCGGTGGCGGAGCTGCCGTTGGGCTTCCCGGTCACCATCAGCATCGGCGTGGCCGCGCACAAGGCCGGCGACAACGTCGACCAGACTGTGTCCCGCGCCGACGCCGCGCTGTACCAGGCCAAGCGCAGCGGCCGCGATCGCGTGGAAGTTGCGTAGAGCCGGGCTTGTCCGGCTGAACCACCCGGATGGTCGGGCAGCCGGGCAAGCCGCGCCTCCATAGAAATACAGCCGCATGTCTAATGAACGCGTCGCCACGCGCCCGGATATCAAATCACCGACATGTAGAGCCGTGTCGACCTTACTCCGCGATGTTCCGCGCCTCAGCCGTCCCCAGAATCTCCGGATGCTGCACCGGCTTGCGGCGGTTCAACAGCGGATGCAGGAACACGGCACCGACGATGATAGCCACGCCGGCATACAACAGCGGGGTAAGTTCGCGCTGCTCGCTCAGCAGCACCATTGCCAGCAGGATGGCGTAGACCGGTTCCAGGTTGGTCACCAGCTGCACCGTGTACGCGCTCAGATGGCGTAGTGCCACCAGCGCCAAGGCGAACGGCAGCAATGTGCAGACGCCGGCAAGGGTCAACAGCAACAGGCTGTCGCGCAGGTCGGGCAAGACCCACAACGGGCTGGCCAGCGCAGGCAGCAGGAAGGGAAGCAGGGGAGCCAGCAGGGTCAAAGTGAGCGTGCCCGCACCCAGCTCCACGGCGGTGACGGTGAGCGGGTCGGCATGGCTCACCAGACGCTTGTTGAGCGAGCCGAAGACGGCCACCAGCAGCGCTGACAGCGCGCCCACCAGCACGCCCAGGCGCATGCCATCGGGCACGCCGCCGACCACCAGCGCCACACCCGGCAGCACGGCGATGCCGAACGCCAGCTCGCGCAGCTGGAACGGGCGCTTGGCCACCCACGGTTCGATCACCGCGGTGAATACCGGGGCCAGCGCGATGCACGTCGCCGCCACCGAGGCATTGGCCAGTTTCGCCGCGCCATAGAACGTGAGCCAGTGCAGCGCGACCAGTGCGCCGACCCCGCAATAACCGGCGAGCAGGGCAGGGGAGAGCTGGCGCAGGCCGCGCCAGACCCGGGGCAGCAGCGCCAGCATGGCCACCACCAGCAGCATGCGCCACCACACCAGGGGCAGCGCGGGCAGGCTGATCAGGACGCCGAGGATGGCCGTGATGCCCCACAACAGCACACAGAAATGGATTTGCAGCAGCGCTTTGCGGGTATCGGTCATCGGCATGCGAGTATTGTGCGCGTTAACCTTCGCGAGGAACACCATGCGCGCACCTTCCACCGTGGCCCGATCTCTGGCCGGGCTGACCGCCCTGGTCGCCTTGTTGTCGCTGGTGCTGCAGTTCGTGCTGTTGATGCCTGCCGGCAGCGATCCTGGCGGTGTGGGCAGTGCGGCGTGGCGCTTCCTGGGGTATTTCACCGTTCTCAGCAACATCGGCGTGGCCATCGTCTGTGTAGCGCGTGCCAGCGGCGATGCGGGCGGTGTGGCCGGTCCCGGTCCGCGCGCAGCGGTGGCGTTGTACATCGCCATCACCGGGCTGGTCTACGTGCTGCTGCTGCGCACGCTCTGGCACCCGCAAGGGCTGCAGTGGTGGGCCGACATCGGCCTGCATTACGCGGTCCCGGTGCTCTACCTGCTGGGCTGGGTGCTGGGCGAGCATGGCGGGCTGCACTGGCGGCAACTGCTGCTCGCGTTGCTGGTGCCGGTGGTCTACCTGGCGTGGGCGCTGCTGCTGGGGCAGCGCACCGGGCAGTATCCCTATCCGTTCCTGGACTGGCCGGTGCTGGGGTGGAAGGGCTTTCTGGGCAACGTGGCGACGATGGCGCTGGCCTTCACTGCGTTCGGCGCGCTGCTCTGGAAAGTGGATCAGAGTATGTCCCGGCGCTGACCGGCGGTTACCCGCCCACGCTGCGCAACTGGTCGCGCAGCGCCATTGCCGCACCGGGATTGCGTTTCTTCGCGGCACCGATGAACAGGATGTAGACCTCGCGCGAGGCTGCGAAGGCCACCTCGTGGCCGAGATGCGGCAGGTCGGGATTGTCCTCGCCGCGCGCCCAGCGCATCGCACGCAGCGCCCATTGTTCGAGCTCGCGTTGCGGGTAACCGGCGCGCAGGTTGGCGCGTGACTGCATCAGCCGCGCATAGATGAAGGGGCCGGTGGGGTCGGCATGGCTGGGATAGTCCGTCGAGCCGCTGTACACCAACGCCACGCGATGGGCGCGCGCCACCGCGATCAGCTCGGGGGTCCACGCGCTGGGATTGCGCACCTCAAGCGCATGCTGCAGCACGCGTCCCTCCGCCTCGCGTGGCAGGCTTTCCAGCAGACGGTCGAATTCCTGTGCTCCGGCCGGGTGCTGCTCGCCGAACTGCCAGACCAGGGGGCCAAGCCGATCCTGCAGGGTGGTAATCCCCTCGATGAAGCCATCGGCACGTGTGGCGACTGCAGCGAGGTCATGCCCCTGGATGAGGCTGCGCGGAACTTTGGCCGAGAAACGGAAACCCGGCGGTGTCTGTTCGCGCCATTGCGCGTACACCGCAGGCTTCTGTGCGCGGTAGAACGTGCTGTTGATCTCGATGCAGCCCAGATGCGCGGCCGCATGCGCCAGTTCATCGCGCTGTGGCAGCCCGACCGGGTAGAACGTTCCGCCGCGCCATTCTGGAAACACCCAGCCGCCGATTCCGGTGCGGATGGTGCCGGCGGCGGCCGTCATGCCGTCGGATGCCCGGGCTGCCATGAGTCATAGCTGCCAAACCACCACAGGTGACCTTCCAGATCACGGCAGGCATAGCCACGGCCGCCGTAATCCTGGTCGGCGATATCGATCACCACCTTGGCTCCCGCCGCGACCGCGCGGGCGTAGTGCGCGTCCGGGTCGTCCACGATCACGCAGGGGCTCTGGGTTTCGCGACCGTCGATCTCGTCCGGCTGGACGACCAGTTTTCCCCATTCGCCGCCGTTGTCGACCGACCCCAGCATCACCATGCCGCCGCCGTAGACCAGTTGGGCGTGGTAGACGATGGCACCGTCGGCGTACACCGCCTGCGGCTTGAAATCGAAGGCCTGTTCCAGCCAGGCGATGGCCGCATGGGCATCGCGGTAGCGCAGGCAGGGAATGATGGCACTGGCTGCAGGGACGGTCATGGCGGCAACTCCGGACGGGCTTCTGGCACAGGCGAGGGTGCGGCGGGGCGCGTTACCATTCTGCGAAAAGGGGGCGCTGAATGCGGCCTCGACATTCCGGTTACAGCTCCGTGGAGACACTGCTTGAACACATCATGGATTGGAGGCGTCGTGCTGCTGGCGTGCGCACCTTTGACATCGGCCGCCGCGCCGACTGAACTGGAATCCCGGCTGGAGGCCACGGTGGAGCGTGTGCGTGACCAGTTCGATGTGCCCGGCGTAGCGGTGGCGGTGGTCAAGGATGGGCAGGTGGTCCTGGAACGTGGCTTCGGCGTGCGTGAACAGGGCAAGCCGGACCCGGTCCAGGCCGACACCCTGTTCGCCATCGCGTCCAATACCAAGGCGTTCACTGCCACCTCGCTGAACCTGCTGGCCGAGCAGGGCAAGCTGAAGATGGACGACCGGGTGATCGACCACCTGCCGTCGTTCCGCATGTCCGACCCGTATGTCACCGGCGAGATGCGCATCCGCGACCTGCTTGCCCACCGCAGTGGACTCAGCCTGGGTGCGGGTGACCTGCTGTTCTGGCCGACCACCACCTACAGCAATGCTGAAGTGGTGCAGCGCCTGGGCAAGGTGCCGCTGAAGGCGGGCTTCCGTGACCGCTACGCCTACGACAACATTCTGTATGCCGTCGCACAGCAGGTGATCGAGCAGGTGTCGGGACAGTCCTATGCGGACTTCCTGCAGCAGCACATCTTCACCCCGGTCGGGATGAGTGGCACCCGCTACAACGCTGACCATCTGCGTGCCGGCGACAAGGCGGCGGTGGGGCATGCCAAGTACGACTTCAGCGACCTGCGTACGGTGGCACCGCTGACCTGGTCCAACAACGCCGGTGCCGGCGGCATCTACTCCAGCGTGCATGACATGGCACGCTGGATGAAGGTGCAGTTGGCGCAGGGCGTGATGGAAAACGGCACCCCGCTGTTCACCCCCAAGACCCAGCAGGCGATGTGGCAGGTGATCACCCCGCAGGTGGTGGCCGAACCCGCTGTGCCGGAACTGGCCGCGGCAAAGCCGAACTTCGCCGGTTACGGCGAAGGCTGGAGCCTGAGCGACTTCCGCGGGCAGAAGCTGGTGTGGCACACCGGTGGCTGGCCGGGCATGGTGTCGCGGGTCACCCTGGTGCCGGAACAGAAGCTGGGCATCGTCGTGCTGACCAACCAGGAAGTCGGCGCTGCGTTCAATGCGATCACGCTGGACGTGCTGGACGCCTATCTGAAGCCGCAGACGCCCACCGACTGGGTGGCCGCCTACGCTGCGGCCGTGGCCAAGGCGCAGGACAAGGCCGACGAAGGTTGGGCCGCGCACCAGGCCGCGCGCGATCCGAAGTCGAAACCGTCACTGCCGCTGGCGAAGTACGCTGGCCGTTATCGGGATGCATGGTATGGCGACGTGCATGTTGAAACCGCCAACGGTGGCCTGCGCCTGCGCTTCGACAAGACCGAGCAGCTGTTGGGCCGGTTGGAGCACTGGCAGCACGATACCTTCATTGTGCGCTGGGACGATCGTTCGCTGAATGCCGATGCCTTTGTCAATTTCAGCCTGGACCCGGATGGCAAGGTGCGCGAGGTGCGTATGCAGGCGATTTCGTCGTTGACCGACTTCAGTTTTGATTTCCAGGATCTGGTGTTGGTGCCTGCTCCGTGAAGGTGGGCTAAGGTTGCCGGGCATGGCCCGGCACTACAATGACCGGCCGCAGCAGTGTTGTTGGAGATGACAGGATGTTCCGCTGGTTCGAATCGCTGATTCCGGTGTTCCCGCCGGTGGATGCGCGCATGCCGCCGCGCAATGTGGCGGCGTTCTATCTGTACTACCTGCGCCCGGTGTGGCCGGTGCTGCTGGCCACGCTGGTGGCCGGCCTGCTGCTGGCGCTGGTGGAAGTGGCGATGTTCGATTTCCTCGGCCGTATCGTCGACATGGTCAGCGAACAGCCAGATGCCAGCTTCTTCACGCGGCATGCCGACACCCTGCTGTGGATGGCGGCGATCACCCTGGTCGCCCGGCCGGTGCTGGTCGGCCTGCACAACCTGCTGGTCAACCAGGCCATCGTGCCCGGGCTGAGCAACCGCTCGCGCTGGCTGATGCACAACTATGTGGTGCGCCAGAGCCTGTCGTTCTTCCAGAATGATTTTGCCGGCAGCATGGCCAACCGGGTGATGCAGACCGGTACTTCGCTGCGCGAATCGGCCGTGCAGATGGTCGACTCGCTCTGGTACATCGTGGTTTACACCGGCACCGCGCTGTATCTGTTCGCCCAGGCTGACTGGCGCTTGATGATTCCGCTGGTGCTGTGGCTGGCGGCCTACGTGGTGATCATGTGGGTGTTCGTGCCGCGTGCGAAAGAACGCGCCTGGATCGCCTCGGAAGCGCGATCCAAGGCGATGGGGCGGATCGTCGATGGCTACACCAATATCCCCACCCTGAAGTTGTTCGCGCATGGCGGACGCGAACAGGCGTACGTGGCCGAGGCCATCGAAGAGCTGGCGGTGAAGCATCGCCGCCAGACCCGGGTCACCACCGGCATGGACCTGACCATCGCCATCGTCAACGGCTTCCTCATTGCCGGGACCTGTGGGTTGGCGCTGTGGCTGTGGAGCCGCGGCGACATCACCGTGGGCGCGATCACCTTGGCGACGGGGTTGGTGATCCGCATCCACAACATGTCCGGCTGGATCATGTGGACCATCAACGGCATCTTCGAGGACATCGGCACGGTGCAGGACGGCATCACCACCATTGCCCAGCCGCTGACCGTGCAGGATCGGGCCGACGCGGTGCCGCTGCAGGTCACTGCCGGCGGTGTGCGCTTCGAGGACATCCACTTCCACTACGGCAAGAAGGGAGGGGTGATTGCCGGGCTGAACCTGGAGGTGAAGCCGGGCGAGAAAATCGGCCTGGTCGGCCCCTCCGGTGCCGGCAAGTCAACCCTGGTCAACGTGCTGCTGCGCCTGTACGACCTGGAGAGCGGGCACATCCGCATTGATGGCCAGGACATCGCCGCAGTCACCCAGGAAAGCCTGCGCCGACAGATCGGCGTGGTCACCCAGGACACCTCGCTGCTGCATCGCTCGATCCGTGACAACCTGCTGTACGGTCGCCCGGATGCCACGGAAGACGAATTGCGTGCGGCCGTCGCCAAGGCCCGTGCCGATGCGTTCATCGAGACGCTGCGCGATGGCGAAGGACGTACCGGTTATGACGCGCATGTGGGCGAGCGCGGGGTGAAGCTGTCTGGTGGTCAGCGTCAACGCATCGCCATTGCCCGCGTACTGCTCAAGGACGCCCCCATCCTGGTGCTGGACGAAGCGACCTCGGCGCTGGATTCGGAAGTGGAGGCGGCGATCCAGGACAGCCTGGATGAGCTGATGGGTGGCAAGACCGTGATTGCGATTGCGCACCGGTTGAGCACGATTGCACGGATGGACCGGCTGGTCGTGATGGATCAGGGCCGGATTGTGGAAACCGGCACGCATGCCGAGCTGATTGCCGCTGGCGGGCTGTATGCGCGGTTGTGGGCCCGCCAGACCGGTGGCTTTGTGGCGGCGGACGGGGATTGATAGGCCGTTCGGCACCGCGTGGACACGCATGGCGTGTCCCTACGGGTCGCCCGACCAAGGATCGTAGTGACACGCCATGCGTGTCAAAGCCATGATCCTGCGCACGTAAACCCGCCATGCGTGTCCGCGCAAAAAAACAACGGCCCGGTTTCCACCGGGCCGTTTGTTCATCACATCACTCGATCGGCTGGCCCAGCATCAGCTGGCGCGCGAAGCGCACCGGCGGTGCGCCGTAGGACAGCATCTGGTCGTGGTAGGCCTTCAGGTTGAACTTCTCACCCTGCTTTTCCTGCACTGCCTTGCGGGTGTCGAAGTGTTCCTGCGCACCAACGAAGTAGGTCGGCAGCTGTGCCGAGGTGAGCTGCGCGCGCACCCACTTGCCCGACGCTTCGCTTTCCTGCTGGAACGCGTCGTGGGTCATCAGGTGCATCGCCTGATCACGCGTCCAGTTGTCCACGTGCACGCCCTGGTCCAGGATCGCGTTGGAAATGGTGCGCAGGTAGAACTTCAGCTGCACCAGATGGAACAGCGGGTCGTTGTCCAGGTAACCCTGCTCCTGCATCATCCGCTCGGTGTACACCGCCCAGCCTTCGGCGAACAGGCCCGAACGCAGCACCGCGCGCAGCGTCGACGGGAACTTGCCCGAGTGCCAGCCTTCCAGGTAGTGGCCCGGGGTGCCTTCGTGGATGCTCAGCAGGTGGATCATGCGGCTGTTGTATTCGCGCAGGAACGAGTCGACCTGCTTGTCGGTCCAGTCGTCCGGAATCGGTGACACCGCGTAGAAGGTCTTCAGGTTCTTGTCCAGTGGACCCGGCGAATCGCAGTAGGCCACTGCCACGCCGCGCTGGAACTCCGGCATCAGGATGATGTCCACCGGTGCATCCGGCAGGGTCATCAGGTCGTGCTTGCGCACGAACTCGGTCGACTGGGCGAGGGCGGCCTTGGCGTCTTCCACCACCTTGTCACGCGCCGGCTTTTCGGCGTACGCCAGTTCCAGCGCCGCCTCAATAGCCGCCTGCTGCTGCTCGTCGGTCGGGTTGGCTGGCAGGGCCGGCGCACCCGGCTTGTCCTTCAGCACGGTCTGGGCAATGCCGTACATGTCGCCGCGCACGCGCTTGAGTTCGGCACGGGCACGTTCGCCGATCTCGGCGCGCGACAGCGACGAGTTCAGCGCGAACTTCAGCTTCTGGTCGTACAGTTCCGCACCGATGCGGAAGTCGCCCTTGGCGTTCGGCACCAGCGTGGTGTCCAGCCAGGTCTGCTGTTCGGCGACGGCCTTCTTCAGCCCCTCGATGGCCGCCTGCAGGCGCTTGCCGTCTTCCGCCGGCAGTTCGCCGATGTGCGGGGTGATGAAGGTATCGACGATGCTCAGGATGCCCTTGTTCTGCTTGGCTACCGTTTCGGCATGGATCTTCGGCACGCGTGCCGGGTCCAGGTTCTCACGGGCCTGGGCAAAGATCTGCGGCAGTTTTTCCATGCGCGCGGTGGCCGACTTCAGGCGTTCGGGCAGCGGCGCGAATTCGCGTGCCATCAGGCCATACAGCGCACTGCCGGCAACGCCGTTGTACAGCTGCGGGTCCCACTTCGAGGACTGCAGTACTTCGGCATTCCAGATTTCCGACTGCAACTGGTTGCGCAGAATGGCCGCATCCACCTGGTTCTCGCGGCCGAGCTTGCTCACGTCCACCTTGTCCAGGTCGGCCAGCAGGCCCTTGTAGGCGGCCAGCGTCTTCTGCTGCCCGGCCGCGCTGAGGTCGTCGATCTCGCTGTCGTAGCGATGGTCGCCGATCTGGGTGGCGCTGACGGGCGACAGCTGCATCCAGGTGTCCAGGGCGCGCTTGGACAGGTCCGCAAAGGCGGCATCGGTCGCCGCGTCGCCGGCGCTGGCCGCGGCTTCGGTGCCGGTCGGGGCGGTGGGGGCGTCGGCCTGCTGGCAACCGCCGAGGGCGGCGATCAGGGCAAGGGCAAGAAGATGCTGGCGCATCGGCGATCCTGTGCTGTGGGTAATCGCCGAGCATAGGCCGGCCGTGGGCGGGCCCGCCCGTGCCATTGGATTACCATGGCGCTTTCCAGCGCAGGGTGGAGGGTGCCATGCAGTACCAGGGTAGCTGTCACTGTGGGAATATCGCCTTCACCGTCGACACCGACGAACCGATCGTCGACGTGGTCGACTGCAACTGTTCGCTGTGCCGCCGCCGAGGCGGTCTGCTGTGGTTCGCACCGCGCTCGGCGCTGACCCTGAACACGGACCCAGCGCGGCTGGGTACCTACCAGTTCAACAAGCACCATCTGGAGCATCATTACTGCGCCACCTGCGGAATTGCGCCGTTCAGCGAGGGCGTGGACCCGCGCAGCGGGCAGGCGATGGCGGCGGTGAATGTGCGCTGCCTGCCGGAGCTGGCGCTGGATGGCTTGAAGATCACCCACTTTGACGGAGCAAAGATGTGAGAACACGGATGACGTGGCGCGGATGCGCCGTGGCAGGGATGTTGGTACTGGCTGTGGCGGGCTGCAGCAAGAAGGTCAGTGAAATGGCGGCGGAAGCGTCGGCCGCCGGAGCCACCATCGCATCGCCGGAAGGCGCGATGCTGGCCTACGAGCACACACTGAACATCAAGCTGGAAGCTGCGCAGATTGCGCCACGGGTCAAGCAGATTGCCGAGGCCTGCCAATCAGCGCGGTTCGGCGACTGCGCGGTGCTTCGGGTGGAGCAGGAGGGCGGTGAGTATCCGTCCGGTTCGGTCCGCTTCCGGGTCGCCCCGAAGGGCGTGGAGCCCTTGATCAACCTGGCCGGCGAGGGCGGTGAAGTTGCCTCGCGGAACACCCAGGCCGAGGATCTGGCCCAGCAGGTGGCCGACACCGCGCTGACCAAGGCGCGTCTGCAGAAGGAGCATGAGCGTCTGCTGGCGTATCAGGACGGCAAGGACGTCAAGATGGCCGACCTGCTGGTGATTGCGCAGCGCCTGTCGGAGATCGAGGCTGGGGTGGAGCAGGCCAACAAGGACGCGGCCAACCAGCGGCGCCGTATCGACACGCAATTGGTGACCGTGCGCTTCAATGCCCCCTCGGGTGAACGCAATCGCAGTGCCATTGGCGAAGCCTTCGGTGATGCCGGGACGATCTTCACCGAGAGCATCGCCTTCCTGATCCGTGCCGTGGCGGCCCTGGTGCCGGTGGCGGTGGTGGGTGGGGCATTCGTGTGGGGTGTGCTGGCGCTGTGGCGTCGTCGCCGTCGCGCGCGGAAGGTGTCCTGAGGTATCGACCAACGGTCGATACCTACCGGAGGTCACGAGACCGGTAGGGCACGACCGTTGGTCGTGCCACTCCGCCGGCGGCCAACCTCACCCCTCGTCGTGCTCGTATTCCACGAACACATCCAGCTCGCGTGCCAGCGCCTCCACCGCATCGCGCACACGCTGGGTGGTGTATTCATTGCCGACCTCCACTTCCAGCTCATGAATGCCCGGGCCGATGTCATCGGACAGCCCCGCCGAACTGGAATCATCGTCGTCCATGTGCGGCATGAGGTCATCGGTTTCCTCGACGTGCTCGATGCCGTCAATGCTCTGCAACAGGTCGCTGATCGCGCGGGCGTCGTCTTCAGTGCCGGTGATTCTGAGTCGCAACAAAGCCATGGGAACTTCTCGGGGGAGTCGGGAGTTCCAGCCTAGCCAGCGGATGGACAAGAATGGGTGATGATGCAGGTCAGCCGGTAGCGCCCGACCGTGGGTCGGGTGCGATACCCATCAATTCCTCCGGCAGTGCGGGAATCGGCGTGCGTTCGTCCTGGGCCTCCCGCTTGAGCCAGTCCATGAACGTAACCGCGACCGGGCTGAGCGGGCGGTGCTCGGCGTGCACGACGTAGTACGCATAGCGGGCTTTCAGCGCGGGTCCGGGCAGGCGCACCAGTTCATAGCGCTGCAGGTAGGGCTGGGCAATGTGCTTGCGCGCGAGCACCGCGCCGATGCCATACACCGCTCCTCGCATGGCGTCGGTGCTGTCGCTGAAAACATGGGGCGTGGCCAGATCCAGGCCGCGCACACCGGCGGCACGGAACCAGTCACGCCAGCCTTGCGGCGACATGTCGCTGACCAGCGGTAGCTGCGCGATCTGTTCGGGTGCATGCAGTGCGGATACGCCGGGCAGGGCGGGCGAGGCGACCGGGAACAGTTCGTCGTCCATCAGGTGGTGGGCCGTCAGCCCTGGCCACTGACCCAGGCCGTAGCGGATGCCCAGTTCCGGACCATTCTCGTCGAAGCGGGTGAGTTCGCTGCTGGTCTGCAGTTCGATGCGCAGGCGCGGATGCAGCCGGGTGAAACGCGGCAGCCGCGGAATCAGCCAGCAGTAGGACAGCGAGCGAATCGTGGTGACCCGAAGCGGCACGATGTCGGCCTGAGGATGCAGGTTGGCGGCGACCGCATTGAGGTCACTGAGCGCGGCCGCGGCCGCATCGGCCAGCTGTCGGCCTTCGGCGGTAAGACGCACGCCGCGTGCCTGGCGCTGGAACAGCACGGTGCCGAGCAGGGCTTCCAGCCGGCGGACATGGTGGCTGACCGCGCTGGCAGTGAGGTGAAGTTCCTCGGCGGCGTGGGCGAAATTCTGGTGGCGGGCGGCGACCGCGAACACCCCCAGGGCGGGCAGCAGGGCAGGGCGCAGAATCATCGGCAAGACCCAAATCTGATTTGTGGCTGGCAGCGATACTACGCGCTTGCAAGGGGTTGAGCGCGGGCGGATGCTGTGTCACCCCCTTTCGGAGCCTGCGTCATGAGTGCGGACCTTGCAGCCACCCAGAGCCGCGACTGGCGCACCCCGCTGGAGCTGACCCTGCTGGGCGCGATCTGGGGTTGCTCGTTCCTGTTCATGCGGGTGGCGGTGCCGTCCTTCGGCCCCTACGCGCTGGTGGAGGTACGCCTGGTGCTGGGTGCGCTGGTGCTGCTGCCGTTCCTGTGGAAGGCGCGCGCGCTGTTCCCGGCACGGCGCTGGCTGTGGCTGGCTCCCATTGGTCTGATCAACTCGGCGTTGCCGTTTGTGCTGTTCGCTTACGCGGCCGAGCGCGCGCCGGCGGCGATCGGCGCGATCTGCAACGCGATGACGGTGCTGTTCGCGGCGCTGATCGCGTTCCTGTTCTTTGGCGAGAAAATCGGCATGCGTCGGGCGATCGCGCTGCTGGTGGGTTTTGCCGGCGTGGTGGTATTGGCCACGGCCAAGGTGAGCGGGTTGAGCATTGGCGCGGCGGTGATCGCAGGCGCAGCGGCGTCGCTGCTGTACGGCTTGGGCGTAAACCTGGTGAAGCGCCACATGACCGGCCTGCCGTCGGCGGCGGCCGCTGCTGCAACGCTGGGCTGTGCCTCGCTGTGGATGCTGCCGATGGCGATCACGCACTGGCCGCAGACAGCGGTGCCGTTCAACGCCTGGGCCTGCGCGGTCGCGCTGGGCGTACTCTGCACCGGGCTGGCCTTCCTGATGTTCTACCGCCTGATCGGCCGCATAGGCCCGGCCCGTGCCTCCACGGTGACGTACCTGATTCCGTTGTTCGGCGCAGCCTTCGCCTGGCTGTTCCTCGGCGAACCGGTCACCCTCGCCATGCTGATCGCCGGTGCCTTGATCCTCGGCAGCGTCGCGGTCTCGCAGCGCTCCGCGTAGAGCCGGGCTTGCCCGGCTGCTGTTGGATCTGTGCGAACAGCCGGCGGTCATCGGTTCCCGTGTTTGGGCGTGCCGGGATGGGTTTGCGGGACACGCCGTGAATACATCCCTGTAGGCTCGTCAAAAACATCCATGTTTTTGACGGTCCCGCAAACCCACCCCGGCACGCCCCAGACAGATGGCCGGTGGCCATGGGAAATGCCGAATCAACGGCGATGTTGATCCGGGCTCATGCGTTACCGGATGTTGGGGGCTTCACGGCGATCGTCTGTCGACCGATCCCACCGGGACTGCGAACGGGTCTTGATCTTCGTTGGCCACCGATGGCCTGTCGATGGCGGGTCGGGATGGGCTGGAGGGGGCATGAGCCGCATGGATGCGGCGACTGAGCTTACAGGGACGTACTTGCAGCGTCCCCCGGAACGCCCGTCCCGATCCGCCAACACAGAGAACCGATGACCGCCGGCTGTTCGCCCAAAACAAACGGCAGCCGGGCAACGCCCGGCGACACGTAGACCGTGCAATCAGAGAATCACCGCACCGGCACCGGAATGTTGCAAAGGTCGATATGCCCGGCCGCGCGCTTGTAGAAATCGTCCACGCGATTGCGCCGTGCTTCCACTGTGTCCATGAAGGTCTTCGAATCGGTGCGCAACACCTGCAGCGTCGGACGCTGTGACTCCGGCAGGTCGCTTACGCGCTGGATCGAGACAATCGGTGTGCGCTGTGATGCGTCCGCATAGAAGCCCATCGGGGCCGGTCCGCGGGGTAGCGCGCTCAGCAGTTCCATGCCCTTCAAAACCCGGCCCACCACGGTGATGTTGCGGTCCAGCTGACGTGGCGACTGCCCCGTCACCACGTACAGCTCCGCACCGATGCTGCTGTCTTCATCATTGTTGCGGCCCGCGCCCAGCGCGCCGTAGCAATGCGCCAGCCAGGTCTTGCCGTTGGCCGTGTCCTGGCCGACCGGGAAGCCGTCCACGAAGCCGGTATGGTCGGCCCAGCCGTCCTTGTCCGGCAGCACCGTGACCTTCAAGCCCTTGCTGTCGCGCTGGAACTCCGCCGGCAGCTTGCGCTTGGCGCTGCCCAGCGGCTTCGCCTTCGCCGCATCGTCCGCATCGGCATCTCCGAACTGCACCACGAAGTTGTCCTGCGACCGGTAGATGCTTTCGCCATCCCAGAAGTGCTCATGCGCCAGGATCTGGATGTTGGCCACGTGCTGCGGCGCGAACGCGGGGGCCAGTTCGATCACCACCTGGCCCGAGGCTAGGTTCATCACCAGCAGGTTGGCCGGGTCCGGCGTGCGCCAGTCGCTGGCCGGCGAGGCGTCCAGGATCTGCTGCGCGCTGCGGTAGGGCGTAGCGGCGCTGGCCAGGCCGGGCAGCAGACAGGCGAGCGCGAGGGCGAGCAGGGCAGGACGACGTGGCGACATGGCGGACCCTTTCAAGGAAGTGCCTCGATTCTGCGTGATCGACCGGGCGGCCCGCCAGCCACCCCTGCCCGCCGACAGGGTGACTAACGGCACGTTCGCTATAGCTGACTTCACACTAGTGTGGACTCCACGCTAGCGGAGAACGTCATGAGCGAGCACGACGCCCACCTCAAGAAGTTTCAGAAGGAACTCAGCGCTGGCACCGTGTCGCTGGCCCTGCTGGCCGTGCTGGCACGGGCCGGCGAGCCGCTGTACGGCTACTTGATCGCCAAAGAGCTGGAGCGGGTCGGAGAAGGCGTGCTGAGCGGCAAGCAGAGTGCGCTGTACCCGGTGCTGCGCAACCTCGAAGGTGCCGGGCTGCTGGAGAGCCAGATCGAGCCGTCGGTGGCCGGGCCACCGCGGCGTTACTACCGCATCAATGAACGTGGTCGTGAGGTGCTGGCGGAGTGGACCGCCGCCTGGCGCGCCACCCGGGATTCCGTCGATTCTGTACTGGAGGGGGTACTGCAATGAACGAACAGACCACGGCGGGAACAGGCCTGCCGACCACCATTCCGCAGTACCTGGCCCAGCTGCGCGCAGCCCTGCATGACGCCGACCCGGCGATGGTGCAGGACGCGCTGTATGACGCCGAGGAGTACCTGCGTTCGGAGCTGGCCGCACAGCCGGGCCGCAGCGAGGCCGAGGTGATTGCTGACGTCGCCGGCAGCTATGGCGCGCCGGAGGAAGTGGCCGAGATCTACCGCGAAACCGAAATCACCGTGAACCGAGCTCTGCGCACGCCCAGCGCGAGCGTGCGCCCGATTGCACGGGTGGTGCCGGCGACGGAACCGGGCGGCGTCGCTGTCGCAGCCGCAGCAGCAGCCGGGAGCGCCAGCGTGACGTCGTCGGATGCACCGGTCCCGCACCGCTCGGCGCTGGCGCGCTTCTTCGGCGTCGCGCTGGAGCCGCGCACCTACGGCTCACTGTTCTACATGCTGCTGTCGCTGGCCACCGGCACGTTCTTCTTCACCTGGGTGATCACCGGACTGTCGCTGTCGCTGGGATTGATGATCTTGATCATCGGTATTCCGCTGACCGTGCTTTTCTTCGGTTCCGTGCGCGGGCTGGCGCTGCTGGAGGGGCGGCTGGTGGAAGTGCTGCTGGGTGAGCGCATGCCGCGCCGGCCGCGCTATGCCGACCGCAGTCGCAGCTGGCTGCAGCGCATCGGCGACATGTTCACCGACGGCCGCACCTGGCTGACGATGCTGTACTTCGTGCTGATGCTGCCGCTGGGCATCGTCTACTTCAGCGTGGCGGTCACCCTGCTGTCGGCGTCGCTGGTCTTCATCTGGGCACCGGTGGCCTCGCTGCTGGCGCTGAATGGAAGCGGGGGAATCTACATCGACAGCGAATTGCTGCTGCTGCCGCTGTGGGCGATGCCGATGCTGGCCATCGTGGGCGTGGTGCTTCTGTTCTGCACCCTGCACCTGGCGCGCGGGGTGGGGTATCTGCATGGGCAGATGGCCAAGCATCTGCTGGTGCGCCTGTAAGGCGGTGATGACCAACGGTCATCACCTACCGGGCATGTATTGACCGTTGGTCGATACGAGCGGCGGTAGGTATCGACCGTTGGTCGATACGAGCGGCGGTAGGTATCGACCGTTGGTCGATACCCCCGTCAGCCGGCCTTCTTGCGGATCGGCGTCACGTTCTTCGGCTTCACCGCCTTCTGCGCATGCGCGGCGAAGAAGTCGCGCACCTTCGGGTACACGGTTTCGCGCCAACGACGGCCGCTGAAGATGCCGTAGTGACCCGCGCCTTCCACGATGAAATGCTCGCGGTGCTTTTCCGCAATGCCGGTACACAGTGCCTGCGCCGCTTCGGTCTGGCCCAGGCCGGCGATATCGTCCAGCTCGCCCTCAATGCTGAGCAGTGCGGTGCCGGTGATCGCGCCCGGATCCACCCGCTCGCCGTTGACGAACCACTCGCCGCGCGGCAGCAGGAACTGCTGGAACACCACGCGGATGGTGTCCAGGTAGTAGCGTGCCGGCATGTCCAGCACCGCGTTGTACTCGTCGTAGAAACGACGGTGCGCGTCGGCGTCTTCCATGTCGCCCTTCACCAGGTCGGCATAGAAGTCCCAGTGCGAGCTGAAGTGACGACTGGGGTTCATTGACAGGAATCCCGCGTGCTGCAGGAAGCCGGGATACACCTGGCGGCCGACACCCGGGTAACCCGGCGGCACGGTGTGGATCACGTTGTTCTCGAACCACGACAGCGGGTTCTGCGTGGCCAGGTTGTTCACTGCGGTGGGGCTGCAGCGCGCATCAATCGGGCCACCCATCATCACCAGCGTGCGCGGCGTGGTTTCGCCACGGCTGGCCATCAGTGACACCGCCGCCAGCACCGGCACGGTCGGCTGGCAGACGCTGACCACGTGCAGCTTCTCCGCACCCAGGTGGCGGATGAATTCCTGCACATAGGCGATGTAATCGTCCAGGCTGAACTCGCCTTCGCTGGCCGGCACCATGCGCGCGTCGACCCAGTCGGTCACGTACACGCGGTGGTCGCGCAGCAGGGTGCGCACGGTGTCACGCAGCAGCGTGGCGTGGTGGCCCGACAGCGGAGCCACCACCAGCACGAACGGCTGGTTGAGCATGGTGTGCAGCTGGTCGGCTTCGTTGCTGTGGCGCTTGAAGCGCAGCAGCTTGCAGAACGGCTTGCTGACCTCTTCGTGGACCACGATCGGCACGCGCTCGCCGTCCACTTCGATTTCGTTGATGCCCCATTCGGGCTTCTCGTAATCCTTGCCGATGCGGTGGAACAGCTCGTTCACCGCCGCCAGACGATCGGCACCGGGCATCTGCGACCACCAGTGGCCCGGATTGGCGAAGAACTTGGCATTGGCCTGGGCCTGGTGCACCCACGGGGCGAGCATGTTGCGGGTCAACTCATGCAGCTGGTAGAGCATGGCGTCCGAATATGTATGGTCATATGTTGCCGCGCAGCATACCGCAAAGCAGAGGCTGCCACCTTAATGCGCCACCGTAGAGCGGGGCTTGCCCCGCTGAACGGCTGCCATTGCCCGTTCAGCCCCCGCGTTCCAATGCCGCTGCGTGGCCGGCCAACGCCGGCGACAGCCAGCAATGCGAGCCCAGCGAGGTAAAACCTTCCGCCTTCAGGTGCCGATGATACCAACCGGCGGGCCGCGCCTGGAAGCCTTCATGGTCACCCTCAAACTCGTCCTCGGCGGTGAACGCCTCCAGGAAGGCCACCCCGGCCGTGAGTTCGGCAAAGCCGGCCAGGGCCGGGCGCAGCTCGCGGCTGGGCACGTAGTGCATCACATCGGCGCAGACCAGCAGGTCCACCGGCGGGCAGGGGCGCAGCCAGGCAAAGTCGCCCACCCGCGCCGGGTGCAGGTTGCGGCTGCGCCCGAAGCGCTGCACCGCGTATTCGCTGCTGTCGAACCCCATGTACTGCACCCGCGGGCGCAGCTTGAGCAGGGGCGCACGCCACGCCGCCTCGCCGGCCCCGATGTCCAGCACGGTGCGGATCGGGCGTTCCAGGTAGTACTCGGCCGTGGCCACCGCCAGCGCCACCTTGCGTGCCAGCCGCGCGGCCCCGCCGGTCTGGTCAGGCTGGTACCAGCGCTGGAAGTAGGCGTGGTCGTAGGTCTTGGTCATGCGTGCAGGGGAATGGCCGGAAACGGACGCCATGGTAGCGGAGCGGCGTGCGTCAAAGCGTCGCGCATGCGCGGATCGGGGGAATGGGTGAAAATGAACGACATTCCACGCCAGCCGCCGGAGCAAGCGCATGCAGTCCTATTACTGGGTCAAGACCTTTCACCTGGTGTTCGTGGTGGCGTGGATGGCATCGGTGTTTTACCTTCCGCGCATCCTGGTCAACCTGAGCGAGACCGCCGGGCAACTGCCGGTGGTGGAGCGGCTGCAGCTGATGGGCCTGCGCCTGTATCGGTTTGGCCACATGATGTTCGGCATCGCGCTGGTGCTGGGCCTGGTGCTGTGGCTGGGTTACCGGGTGTTCCCGGATTTCCCGACCATGGTGGCACCGGGGGCGGCCGGCTGGCTGCATGCCAAGCTGGGGCTGGTGGTACTGCTGCTGGTGTACTTCACCTGGACCGGGCGCTTGTTGAAGGGTGCAGTGAAGGGAAAAACGCTGCCATCTTCGCGCGCGCTGCGCTGGTTCAATGAGCTGCCGCTGGTGCTGTTCATCGGGGTGGTGTGGCTGGTGCTGGCCAAGCCGTTCTGATCAATCCGGAGCCGCGCGGACACGCATGGCTGGTCTACGTGCGCAGGATCATGGCTTTGACACGCATGGCGTGTCACTACGATCCTTGGTCGCGCGACCTGTAGGGACACGCCATGCGTGTCCCCGGGATGTCGGCCAATCACGTAAACAAAAACCGGGCGCTTGGCCCGGTTTTTTATTGCCGCAAACACCGCCAATCAGGCGGTTTCGTAGGCACCATAGCTGCGCAGGCGCTCGTAGCGCTTCTGCAGCAAGTCCTCGGTGGACAGCTTCTCCAGAGCATCCAGCTCGTTGAGCAGCACGGCCTTCAGGCGTTTGCCCATCGCGGTCGGGTTGCGGTGTGCGCCGCCGGTGGGTTCACGCACCACCTTGTCGACCAGGCCCAGGCCCTTCAGGCGCGGCGCGGTCAGGCCCAGCTGCTCGGCCGCTTCCTTGGCCTTGCCCGCGTCCTTCCACAGAATCGAGGCGCAGCCTTCCGGGCTGATGGTCGAGTACACGCTGTACTCCAGCATGATGGTGCGGTCGCCCACGCCCAGCGCCAGTGCGCCGCCGGAGCCGCCTTCGCCGATCACGGTGCAGATCACCGGCACCTTCAACTCGGCCATTTCCATCAGGTTGCGTGCAATCGCTTCGGACTGGCCGCGCGATTCGGCGTCGATGCCCGGCCAGGCACCGGCGGTGTCGATCAGGGTCAGCACCGGCAGGCCGAAGCGCTCGGCCATCTTCATCAGGCGCAGTGCCTTGCGGTAACCCTCCGGCTTGGGCATGCCGAAGTTGCGTTTGATCTTTTCCTTGGTGTCGCGGCCCTTCTGGTGGCCGATCAGCATCACCGGGCGGCCGCCAATGCGGGCCAGACCACCGACAATCGCCTTGTCGTCGGCGAAAGCGCGGTCGCCCGCCAGCTCCTGAAACTCGTCACAGAAGATGCGGATGTAGTCCTGGGTGTACGGGCGCTGCGGATGGCGCGCCAGCTGCAGCACCTGCCACGAGGTCAGGTTGCGGAAGATCTGCGCGGTGCGCACCCGCAGCTTGTCCTGCAGGGCGTGTACTTCGGCCTCGACATTGACCGCCGGGCCGGCGCTGGCGCTGCGCAGCTCCTGGATCTTGGCTTCCAGATCAGCGATGGGTTGCTCGAAGTCGAGATAGTTCGGATTCATCGGAAGCCGTCGTGAAGTAAAGAGGGAAAGTGTAGCCGAATGCGTCGAAATACCCCGTACGCAGTCGTCTGGTGGGTCAATTCGCCCAGGGCGGGCTGTAGCGGACCTTCAACGTGCGCACGGCCGGATCGGCCCGCAGCGCGTCCACCAGCTGGCTGTCCACGCGTACGGCGGTCTCGCCGCCCACGTCGAGCATGCCGGCCACCGGGCCCTGCGGCGAGCCCAGCAGCAGGTCCAGGCGCAGGGGCGTGCGGCCGGGGCGATGGCGGTCCAGCAGCGCATTCACGCGGCTCCAGACCGGGTCGCCCTGGCGCAGGTCCAGGCGTAGCGACAGCCGGGTCGCGTAGTTGGCGCAGATTTCCTCGTAATCCCAGCACTGGCGGATGCGCAGCGCGTAGCCGCCGTTGAACTCGTCCTCGCGCAGGCCGCCCTTGACCACCAGGATGCGGTCCTTGGTCATCAGGTGGCCGAATTCGGCCAAGCCGTCGGAGAAGGCGCTGCACTCGACCCGGCCACGGCCATCTTCCAGCTGCATGAAGATCTGGCTTTCACCCTTGCGACGCACGCCGACCACCAGCCCGGCCAGGATCACCGGGGTTTCCTGGCGCCAGGCGCGCTTTTCGCCGTCCTTGCTGGGGCGGGCCGGGGGAATGAGTTTTTCCAGCATGCCCAGGTCGGTGCCGACCAGTTCCTTGACGTCCTCCGCCCACGGGTCGAAGGGGTGACCGCTGAGGTAGAAGCCCAGCGTTTCACGCTCGCCTTCCAGCAGCTGCGCCAGCGCCCATTCCTTCGCTTCGGGCAGGTCCAGCTGCATCGCGGTGCTGACCGGGTCCGGCGCGCCGAACAGCGAGTTCTGGCCAGAGGCCTTCTCGCGCGACATCTGGTCGGTGGCCTTGAGCACTTCCGGCAACTGCAGCATCAGCGAGGCGCGGTTCTTGCCCAGGCCATCCAGCGCGCCGCAGTTGATCATCGCCTCTAGCGTGCGGCGATTGAGCTTGCCGGACTCGATGCGCATGCAGAAATCCAGCAGCGATTCGTAGCGTCCCTTGGCGATGCGCTCGTCGACCACCGCTTCGCATGCGCCCTGGCCCACGCCCTTGATCGCACCCAGGCCGTACTGGATGGTGTCGGCACTGGAGGCCTCGAACATGTACGCCGATTCGTTGACCTTCGGCGGCAGCACGGTCAGGCCGAGGTTGCGCACTTCAGCCAGGAAGCCGACCACCTTGTCGGTGTTGTCCATGTCCGACGACAGCGTCGCGGCCATGAACTCGGCAGGGTAGTGACGCTTGAGCCAGGCGGTCTGGTAACTGACCAGTGCGTACGCGGCGGCGTGCGACTTGTTGAAACCGTAGCCGGCGAACTTTTCCATCAGGTCGAAGATTTCGTCGGCCTTGGGACCGTCGACGCCGCCCTTGGCCGCACCCTCGCGGAAGATCTCACGGTGCTTGGCCATTTCCGCCGGCACCTTCTTGCCCATCGCTCGGCGCAGCAGATCCGCGCCGCCCAGAGAGTAGCCGCCGACGATCTGCGCCATCTGCATCACCTGCTCCTGGTACACCATGATGCCGTAGGTGTCCTTGAGGATGGCTTCGGTGCGCGGATCGGGATAAATGATCTCTTCCTGGCCGTGCTTACGCGCGTTGAAGGAGGGAATCAGGTCCATCGGGCCGGGGCGGTACAGCGACACCAGCGCGATCAGATCTTCGAAACGGTCGGGGCGCGCGTCCTTCAGCAGACGGCGCATGCCCGAGGATTCAAACTGGAACACCGCACCGGTGTTGCCGTTGGCGAAGATGTCCTTGTAGGTGGGCGCGTCGTCGAGCGGCAGGGCGGTGATGTCCACCGGCGGAATGCCGGCGCGCGCATGCCGTTTGTTGATCGCCTTCACTGCCCAGTCAATGATGGTCAGCGTGCGCAGGCCGAGGAAGTCGAACTTCACCAGGCCGACTTCTTCGACGTCGTTCTTGTCGAACTGGGTCACCGGGTTGCGGCCACGACCGCCTTCGTCGTGTTCGGCGAACAGCGGGCAGAACTCGGCCAGCGGCTCCGGCGCGATCACCACGCCACCGGCGTGCTTGCCGGCGTTGCGGGTGAGATCTTCCAGCTGCCGCGCCAGGTCGATCAGGTCGCGCACTTCGTCTTCGGACTGGTAGCGCTGGATCAACTCCGGCGAGGCCATTTCCGAATCCTTGCCTTCGCCCATCGCGTCCTTGAGCGAAATACCCAGGATGTTGGGAATCAGCTTGGAAACGCCATCGACCAGGCCATACGGGAAGCCGAGCACGCGACCGGAGTCGCGCACCACCGCCTTGGCGGCCATGGTGCCGTAGGTGATGATCTGGCTGACGCGCTCACGCCCGTACTTGCGCGCGACGTAGTCGATGACCTCGTCGCGGCGGTCCATGCAGAAGTCGATGTCGAAGTCGGGCATCGACACGCGCTCGGGGTTGAGGAACCGCTCGAACAGCAGGTTGTACGGAATCGGATCAAGATCGGTGATCTGCAGTGCCCACGCCACCAGCGAGCCGGCACCGGAACCACGACCCGGACCAATCGGAATGCCCTGGTTCTTGCCCCACTGGATGAAGTCGGCCACGATCAGGAAGTAGCCCGGGAAGCCCATCTTGATGATGGTCGACAGCTCGAATTCCAGCCGCTCGAAGTAGTCTTCGCGGGTTTTGCCTTCGGCCAGCGGGTTCTTTTCCAGGCGCGCTTCCAGACCCTTGCGCGACTCGCTGCAGATCCAGCTGTCCAGGGTCTCGTTGTCGGGCACCGGGTAGTTGGGCAGGAAGTAGGTGCCCAGCCGCATTTCCACGTTGCAGCGTTCAGCCAGCGCCAGGGTGTTGTCGATGGCATCGGGAATGTCGGCGAACAGCGCGCACATTTCCTCGGGCGACTTCAGGTACTGCTGTTCGCTGTAGTCGCGCGGGCGCTTGGGGTCATCCAGCACGCGGCCGGAGGAAATGCACACGCGCGCCTCATGCGCGCTGAAGTCGTCCGGGCGCAGGAAGCGCACGTCGTTGCTGGCCACCACCGGCAGGCCACGCTGGCCGGCGGCCATCAGCGCGAACTGGTTGAAGGCTTCTTCTCCCTCGCGCCCGGTGCGGGTCAGTTCCAGGTGCAGGCCATCGCCAAACACGCGCTGCCAGTCGGCGAGCTGCTGTTCGGCAAGGTCATGCCGGCCTTCACCGGCCAATCGACCGGCCAGGCTCTCGCGCCCGGCCAGCGCAAACAGGTTATGGCAGCCGGCCTTCAGCCAGTCCGGATGCACGGCCACGCCGCCTTCCGGCCGATGGCCTTCCATCCAGGCGCGGGTGAGCAGGCGTGACAGGCTGAGATAGCCTTCGCGGTCGCGACACAGCAGGGTCATCCGCCACGGCGTCATGCCTTCTTCGGCAATCATCACGTCGGCACCGGCAATGGGCTTGATGCCCACGGTCTCGGCGGCCTTGTAGAACTTGACCAGCGCGAACAGGTTGTTCAGGTCGGTGACGGCCAGGGCCGGCAACTGCAGTTCGACGGCACGGCTGAGCAGATTGGCCTGTTTGGCCTTTTTCGGGTCAGCCTGATCCGGTTTCGCCGGGACACGGATAGTCGAATCCGCCAGCGAAAACTCGGTGTGGACGTGAAGATGTACGAAACGGGAAGTGGACATGCCGGGCCAATGTAATGCGCGGTCAGGGTATCCGCGCGGGCGCACCCGGACAAGGTCTTGACAGTCAGGTTGCAGCCAGAAGCCAGAGCCAGAGCACAGCCGTGGGCTGCGGGTCTACGTGCTTGGGGCCATCGGATGGGGGGTACGGGACACGCCGTGAACCCATCCATGGGGGCTCGTCAAAAACATCCATGTTTTTGACGGTCCCGTACCCCCCATCCGATGGCCCTTCGACACATGGCCGGCGGCCATGGGAAATGCCACGTCAACGGCGGTGCCGATTCGGGGTCATGCGTTACCGGATGTTGCCCGTTTCACGGCGATCGTCTGTCGACCGATCCCACCGGGGCAGCGCGGATGGGTTTTGAACTTCTTTGGCCACCGACCCTCTGTCTGGGGCGTGCCGGGGTGGGTTTGCGGGACCGTAGAAAACATGGATGTTTTCTACGAGCCCCCATGGACGGGTTTACGGCGTGTCCCGCAAACCCACCCCGGTGCGCCCAAACTCTGAAACCGATGACCACAGGCTGTTCGCCTGAATCCAACAGCAGCCGGGCAAGCCCGGCTCTACGTATGCGGGCTGCGGAGGTTTTAGGCGAGCGCGGGCGACGGAGCCAGGCAGTCGCGGACCGGGGCGAAGCTGCGGCGGTGGGCAGGGCAGGGGCCGTGCTGGCGCAGGGCGGCCAGGTGGGCGGGGGTGCCGTAGCCTTTGTGCTGGTCGAAACCGTAATGGGGGTGCTGCTCATGCAGTTGCTGCATGTAGCGGTCACGGCTGACCTTGGCCAGGATCGAGGCGGCCATGATCGCGCGGTCCAGGGCGTCGCCGCCGACCAGCGCTTCGGCCGGGCAGGGCAGGCCCTTGGGGATCTTGTTGCCGTCGATGCGGGCGAACTGGGCCACGTGCGCCACGCCTTCCACTGCGCGGCGCATGCCCGCCATCGTGGCCTGGAAGATGTTCAGCGTATCGATCTCATCCACGTCCACCAGCACGATGTGGAAGGCCAACGCGCGCTGCTGGATCTTGTCGAACAGCGCGTCGCGGCGCAGCGCGGTCAGCTGCTTCGAATCATCCAGCCCGTTCAGGCGTGGGCGATCCGGGCAGAACACCACGGCGGCCACCGCCACCGGGCCCGCCAGCGGACCTCGACCGGCTTCGTCCACCCCCGCGATGTAACGCGGGGCCACGGTCGCCAACGCCGCGCTGTCGAACAGCGCCAACGATGCTTCGGCTGCGTGCCGACGGCTCATGCCGCTGCGCCACCCTGCGCCGGGCGGTTCAGCAACTCAGCCACCGCATCAGCTGCGCGTGCTGATGCGTCCTGGCGCAACTGGTGATGCAGCTTCTGGTAGGTCGGCTGGATGTCCAGGCCGCGTTGCGGGTGGTCGAACCATTGCAGGATCGCCGCTGCCAGTTGGTCCGGAACACAGTCGTGCTGGATCAGTTCCGGCGCAAGATCCTTGCCGGCCAGAATGTTCGGCAGCGCGAAGCGGTCCACCTTGATCAGGCCCAGCGCCTTCACGATCCGGTAAGTCAGCTCCGCCACGCGATAGCCCACTACCATCGGACGCTTCACCAGCATCGCCTCGAGCGTCGCGGTGCCGGAGGCCAGCACCACCACGTCTGCGGCGATCATCGCGGTGCGCGCCTCACCATCCAGCACGTGCGAGTACGCCACCGGCAACGCCGAGCGCGACAGCTGTTCGGTGATCAGACGTCGGCAGGCCGGGTTGGCCGCCGGCACCACCACGTGCAGGCCGGGGATGCGTTCGGAAACCTGCCAGGCCGCCTCGAAGAACGCCTGGCCCAGCTTGCTGATCTCGCCCAGGCGGCTGCCTGGCAGCACCGCCAGCACCTTGGCATTGGATGGCAGGCCCAACGCCACACGCGCGGCCTCGCGGTCGCTGTGCAGCGGGATGTCGTCGGCCATCGGGTGGCCGACAAAGCGTGCATCGATGCCATGCTTGGCATAGATCGGCGGTTCCATCGGGAACAGGCACAGCACCATGTCCGCGCTGGCCCCGATCTTCTCCGCGCGTTTCTCGCGCCACGCCCACACCGACGGGCTCACGTAGTGCACGGTGCGGATGCCGCGTTCCTTCAACCAGCGCTCCACGCCCAGGTTGAAGTCCGGCGCGTCGATGCCGATGAACACGTCTGGCTGCCAGTCCAGCACACGAGTGCGGAACTCCTTGCGCAGCTTCAGCAGCCGCGGCAGGTGGCGCAGCACTTCGGTCAGGCCCATCACCGCCAGTTCGCTGGCATCGAACCAGGTCAGGCAGCCGGCGTTGCGCATGGCATCACCGCCGATGCCGGCAAACTCGGCATCGGGGAATCGCTGTGCCAGTTCACGGATCAGCCCGGCACCGAGCAGGTCACCGGAGGCTTCACCGGCCACCAGCGCGATCCGCAGCGGCCTGCCCGTACCCGTCATCGCAGCAGCGGCCGTTCGGCCTGCTCGATGAAGTCCAGCAGGTCCTTGACGTCGCTGCTGGTCTTGGCCTGTTCGGCCAGCTGCACTTTCGCGTCAGCCAGCGGCAGGCCGGCCACGTACAGCGTGCGGTAGGCGCGCTTGATGCTGGCAATGCGCTCGGCATCGAAGCCACGGCGCTTGAGGCCTTCGCTGTTGATGCCGCGCGGACGGCCGAGCGAGTCGCTGCCGACCATGGTGAACGGCGGTACGTCGCCGTTGGTCAGCGCGCCCATGCCCAGGAAGGCGTGCGCGCCGATCCGGCAGAACTGGTGCGCGCCAGCGAAGCCGCTGATGATCACGTAGTCGCCCACGGTGACATGGCCGGCCAGGGTGGTGTTGTTGGAGAACACGCAGTTGTTGCCGACATGGCAGTCATGCGCCACATGCGTGTAGGCCAGCATCCAGTTGCCGTTGCCGATGGTGGTGATGCCGCCACCGCCGCCGGTACCGCGGTTGAGGGTGACGAACTCGCGGAACACGTTGTCGTCGCCGATCACCAGTTCGGTACGCTCGCCGGCGTATTTCTTGTCCTGCGGCTCGCCACCGACGGCAACATGGCCGATGAAGCGGTTGTTGCGGCCGATCCGGGTCGGGCCGTGGATCGAGCAGTGCGGTCCGATCTCGGTGCCTTCGCCAATGACGACGTCGGCACCGATCAGGCAGAACGCACCGACGCGCACATCCGCAGCCAAGCTCGCCGACGGGTCGATGACCGCGGTGGGGTGGATGAGAGGAGCGTTGTCGGTCATTGCAGGTCTCCTGCCTGGATCATTCTCGGGTGCCGGCGCACAGCACTTCGGCGCAGGCGACCACTTCGCCGTCGACCTTGGCCACGCAGTCGTACACCGCCATGTTGCGGATCACGCGCTTGATTTCCACGTGCATTTCCAGCACATCGCCCGGCACCACCTGGCGGCTGAAGCGCGCCTTGTCGACCTTGACCATGTAGAACAGCTTGGACTGTGCATCGCGGCCCAGGGTGAGCTGGGTCAGCACGCCACCGGCCTGGGCCATGGCTTCGATGATCAGCACGCCGGGCATGATCGGCTGGCTCGGGAAATGACCCTGGAAGAACGGTTCATTGATGCTGACGTTCTTGGTGGCAACGATGGTGCGCTTCTCGTAGTCAATCGAGAGCACCTTGTCGACCAGCAGGAACGGGTAGCGATGCGGGATCAATGCCTGGATCTGGGTGATGTCCGGCAGCTTCTGTTCGTGGCTCATTCCTTCTCCTTGCTCACAGACAGGATGCGACGGGCCAGGGCATCAAGCTGCTTGAAGCGCGCGGCGTTCTTGCGCCACGTGCGGTTGTCGGTCAGTGGGGTGCCGGAGGAATACTCGCCCGGCTCGGTAATGGAGTTGCGCACCACCGATTTGCCGGTGATGACGACCTTGTCGCAGATTTCGAGGTGGCCGACGACGCCGACCGCGCCGCCGAGCAGGCAGTAACGGCCGATCTTGGCGCTGCCGGCAATGCCGGTGCAGCCGGCGATGGCCGAGTGCGCGCCGATCTGGACGTTGTGCGCGATCTGGACCAGGTTGTCCAGGCGCACGTCGTTGTCGAGCACGGTGTCTTCCAGCGCACCGCGGTCGACGCAGGTGTTGGCTCCGATCTCGCAGTCGTCGCCAATGCGCACGCCACCGAGCTGGGGCACCTTGATCCAGCTGCCAGCATCCATGGCCAGGCCGAAGCCGTCTGCACCGAGCACGGCACCGGGGTGTACGCGCACGCGCTTGCCGAGCTTGACCCGGGTGACCAGGGTGACCCGGGCGATCAGTTCGCAGCCGGTATCGAGGCTGCAGTCCTCACCGATGACGCTGCCGGGGCCGACGATGCAGTTCTCACCGACCACGCTGCGCGCACCGATGGTGACGAACGGACCGATATGGGCGCTGGCGGCGACCTGGGCGGCCGGGTCGATGATGGCACTGGGGTGGATGCCGGGTTCGCGCAGCGGCGCGATGTCGAACAGCGCGGCGATCTTGGCGAAGGTGGTGTAGGGGTCCTTGGCGATCAGCGCGGTACCGGGGGCGGCATCGGCGTCGTCGGCGCGCAGCACCACGATGCCGGCCTGGCTGTCGGCCAGCTGGCTGCGGTAGCGCGGGTTGGCCAGGAAGGTCAGCTGGCCGGGTCCGGCATGGGCAAGCGTGGCCACGCCCTGAATGGCGGTGGCACCGTCGCCATGGACCTGCAGGCCAAACTGCTCGGCGAGTTGCTGGGCGGTATAGGTAGGAGTATTCACGCCGGAAGTTTACCGTGTGCCGTGACTTCGGTCATGTTGGCCTCCCGGTCAATGCAACTTTCCCGCGAACAGCCCTCGGTTCAAGGGTTCGCTGGCTTGGCGGGTCGGGGCGGGCGTTCCGGGGGACGCTGCAAGTACGTCCCTGTAAGCTCGGTCGCCGCATCCATGCGGCTCACGCCCCCTCCAGCCCACCCCGACCCGCCCCGACAGGCGATCGGTGGCCACCGGAAATCAAAACCCGTGCACAGAGCCTGGTAGCGTCGGTCGACAGACGACGGCCCTGAAACGTTCAACACGCGGTGACGCATGACAATGAGCCAACGCACGCTTTTGCCGTTGCTCTCCGGTCCGCATTGCGACCATCCGTCAGGGGCGGGGGCCGGGTACCCTCCGTAGGGACACTCCACGGCATGGATGCCGTGGAGTAGCCTACATGGACGTACTTGCGGCGTGTCCCGGAGCGAGGGTGCCCGCCCCCGCCCCAGCACGTACGAATCGAAACGCCGGCCGTACGCGCAAAAACAAAAACGCCGGGACAAGCCCGGCGTCTCTGCTGTTTGCGGGGTGTTAGAACTGCCCGCCGAACGTGAACTGGAGACGCTCGATCTCGTCGCCATCTTCCTTCTTCAACGGGAAGGCATAGCTGATCGAGATCGGGCCGACCGGGGCGCGCCACAGCAGGGCGACACCGGTGGAGACGCGCAGTTCGTTGGCCTTGAAGTTGTCCACGCCGGTGTACACGTTACCGAAGTCGACGAAGGCCGAGACGCGCGCCGACGGGCTGTCGAACAGGCGCGGGAAGTAGGCTTCGACCGATCCCACGGTCTTCAGCGAACCACCCAGCGGCTGGCCGCGGCTGTAGGAAAGCGTCGGTTCCGAACGCGGGCCCAGGGTGTTGTCTTCGAAACCGCGCACCGAGTTGGTACCGCCGGCGTAGAAGTTCTCGTAGAACGGCAGGCCCGACGCGGTAACGGTGCGGGTGGTGCCGTCCGGATTGGTGATTACCCGGGTGGTGTCATTGCCGTAGGAATCGCCGTAGCCCACTTCGGCGCGGGTGTTGATGACCAGCGACGGAATGATCGGCCAGTACTTGGAGATCTGGTAGTTGAGCTTGTAGTACTCGACCGTCGAACCCGGCAGCGTGGTTTCCAGGCCAACACGCTGGTAGGTACCGCGGGTCGGCATGAAGTAGTCGTTGCGGGTGTCGCGCGCCCAGCCCAGCTCCGTGCGCCAGGAATGGAAGGTGCGCTGACCGATCGCATCGATGTAGTCGATGATCGACTGCGGGGTGGAGCCCGGGTACGTGGTGATCTGGTTGCTGTCGATGCCCACCATCAGCGAGACGGTGTCGTTCTCGGTGATCGGCACGCCGAACACCACCTGCGCGGCACCGTTGGTGCTGTTGTACTGCGCGGTGTTGAAGTCGGAGTAATCCAGTTCGCGCCACGACAGGTTGTAGCCCAGCGACACGCCGTCATCGGTGAAGTACGGGTTGGTGTAGCTGAAGCCGTAACGCTGCAGGTAGCTGCTGCGCGAGGCTTCCACCGACACGCGGTTACCGCCGCCGAGGAAGTTGTTCTGCGACAGCTGCACCGAGGTGGTCATGCCGTAGGACTGCGAATAGCCCAGGCCGAACACGAAGCTGCCCGACGTGGTTTCCTTCACGTTGTAGACCACGTCGACCTGGTCGTTGCTGCCGGTGACGGCAGGCGTTTCCACGTCCACCGATTCGAAGTAGCCCAGGCGCTGCAGACGGATCTTCGAGCGGTCGATCGCGGCCTGCGAGTACCAGCTGTTCTCGAACTGGCGCATTTCACGACGCAACACTTCGTCGGAGGTGCGGGTGTTGCCCTTGAAGATGATGCGACGCACGCCCACGCGCGGACCCGGCACGACCTGCATGTTGATCGCCACGGTCTGCTCGGCGCGGTTGCTGGTCGGAATCGGGTTCACCTTGGCGAACGCGTAACCGATGTTGGACAGCGAATTGGTGATGGTGTCCGAGCTGAACTCCAGCAGCGCACGCGAGAAGGTGTCGCCCGGCTTCTGGATGACCATGCGCTCCACGTCTTCCTGCGGAAGAATGGTGTCGCCGGTGACCTTGATCTCGGAAATCTTGTACTGCTCACCCTCGGTCACGCCGGCGGTGATGAACATGTCGCGCTTGTCGGGGCTGATCGACACCTGGGTGGAGTCGATGCTGAAGTCCACGTAGCCGCGGTCCAGGTACCAGGAGTTCAGCTTTTCCAGGTCGCCGGAGAGCTTTTCCTTGGAGTACTGGTCGTCACGGCGGTACCACGACGCCCAGTTGTGCTCCTTGGATTCCCAGGTTTCCAGGATGTCTTCGGAGGCGAACTTTTCCGTGCCGACCAGGTTCACGTGCTGGATCTTGGCGGCCTTGCCTTCCTTGATCGCAATGGTGATGTCCACGCGGTTGCGGTCCAGCGGGCTCACGGTCGGGGTGATCTCGACGTTGTACTTGCCACGGTCGTTGTACTGGCGGCGCAGTTCCTGGGTCACGCGGTCCAGGCTGAGGCGGTCGAAGGTGCCGCCTTCGCTCAGGCCGATGTCGCTCAGTCCCTTGAGCAGCTGGTCGCTCTTGATGTCCTTGTTGCCGGTGACGGTCAGCTTGTTGATCGCCGGGCGTTCCTTGACCGTGACTACCAGGATGTCGCCCTGGCGCTGCAGCTGCACGTCCTCGAAGAAGCCGGTCTTGTACAGGGCACGGATCGATTCGCCGACCTTGCTGTCGGTCACGGTGTCGCCACGGTTCACCGGCAGGTAGGTGAACACGGTACCGGAGGTGATGCGCTGCAGACCATCGACACGGATGTCGCTGACGGTGAAGGGCTCGGCTGCCTGGGCCAGGGCCGGCACGCCGAAACCGGCGGCAAGTGCAAGGGCAAGCAGGCGGCGGTTGGGGAGTCGCGTCATGTCACGTCCGGTTGGAGTCGAATGCAATGTTGCGGGATGCCGGCGCATAAGACGACGACAAAAGGAAAAAGTTCATCGCGAGGCCAGCCCGAGGATGTCGTTGTAGAACGCCAATCCCATCAGGCCGGCCAGCAATGCCAGGCCGATGTACTGACCTGCTGCCATGGCGCGCTCGCTCAGCGGGCTGCCCTTGACCAACTCAATAAGGTAATACAGCAGGTGCCCGCCGTCCAAGATCGGGATCGGCAGCAGGTTGATGATGCACAGGCTGAGCGACATCACCGCCAGGAACCACAGGAACCAGTCCAGCCCGCGCTGGGCCGAAACATTGGCCACGCGGGCGATGGTGACCGGCCCGGATACGTTCTGCAGCGAAGCCGCGCCGGTGATCATGCGGCGCATCATGCCCAGCGAATCGCTGGTGGCGCGGGCGGTTTCGCGCAAGGCGGCGGGCAGGGCGGCCAACGGACCGTACTGCAGCGTGGTGTCGTAGACCGGGGCGCTGCTCTGCGGGAAGCCCACGCCGATCTGCCAGGTCGGCTGGCCACGCGCGTCCTTGCCCTGTTGCGGGGTGATTTCCAGCGCCATCCGGTCCGCGCCGCGCTGGACCTCGATCATGCCGGGGCCGCCGCGCTCGCCCAGCGCCCGTACCTGGGCCGGCACCTGTTCGGCTGAATCAATGCGCACGCCGTCTACGGCCAGCAGCAGGTCGCCGGGCATCAGTACACCCTCGGCGGGGTGGCCGGGCTCAATGCGTTCCACCAGGGCCGGCTGCATGCGGAACTGCCAGGTCAGCCCGGCCAGGGCCGGCACCCAGCGTTCATCGAAGCCGGCCGGCAGCTGCGACAGCGGCAGGGTCCGGGTGCGGACCTGCTGCTGCGCGTCCAGAACGGTCAGGGTGGCGTCGCGGCGGTCCATGGCGGCGGTGGTCAAGGCCATGCTGGCCTGGCCGGCGGTGACCACGTCACGGTCATCCACGCCGAGTACGCGGTCGCCGGTCTGCAGACCGGCGGTCAGTGCCATGCCGGTAGCGCGGCCAATGGTGGCCGAGTAGTCCTGCTTGCCGATGACGAACATTGCCCACAGCAGCGCCACGCACAGCACCAGGTTGGCCAGCGGGCCGGCGGCCACGATCGCAATGCGCTGCCAGACGCTCTTGTGGTTGAAGGCCTGGCCGCGTTCGGCCGGGTGTACTTCGACCTCGCGCTCATCGAGCATCTTCACGTAGCCGCCCAGCGGAATGGCAGCAATGGCGAACTCGGTGCCGGCGCGGTTGCGGCGCATCCACAGCGGCTTGCCGAAGCCGACCGAGAAGCGCAGCACCTTCACCCCGCAGCGGCGGGCCACCCAGTAATGACCAAACTCATGGAAGGTCACCAGCACACCAAGGCTGACGATCATCCACCAGACAGAACCGATGAATTCACCCATGTTGGACGTCGCGGTTAAGAGGCGGGAAGGGCATTCAGTGCGTGTCGATGGCGGTCTGGGTGATCTGGCGGGCGCGCTGGTCGGCGGCCAGCAGGCCCTCCAGTGTATCGGCCGGGCCCGCCGGGAGTGTTGAGAGGGCGTTAGCGACCAGTGCCGGGATGTTCAGGAAAGCGATTCGCCCCTGAAGAAACGCTGAAACAGCCACTTCATTGGCAGCGTTCAGGATGGCGGGCGCGGTGCCACCAGCCGCCATCGCCTGCCAGGCCAACCGCAGGCACGGGAACGCGTCGGTGTCGGGAGCCTCGAAATCGAGGCGGCCCTGAGTCAGCAGATCCAGTCCGGCCACGCCGGATTCGATCCGCTGCGGCCAGCCCAGCCCCACCGCGAGGGTGGTGCGCATGTCCGGCAGGCCCAGCTGGGCCAGGGTGGAACCGTCGATGAACTCCACCAGCGAATGCACCAGGCTCTGCGGGTGCACCAGCACCTCGATGCGTTCGCCTGGCACGTTGAACAGATGGTGGGCCTCGATCACTTCGAGCCCTTTGTTCATCAGCGTGGCTGAGTCGACCGAGATCTTCGGGCCCATGCTCCACTTCGGGTGGGCCACGGCCTGGGCCGGGGTGACCTGCTCCAGTTCGGCGCGCGAACGGCCGCGGAACGGGCCGCCAGAGGCGGTCAGCAGGATACGGCGCACGCCGGCCTGGTCCAGGCTGGCATCGCGCGAGCGCAGGCACTGGAAGATGGCGCTGTGCTCGCTGTCGATCGGAATGATCTCGGCACCGGCGGCGGTGGCGCGCTGCATCAGCAGCTCGCCAGCCAGCACCAGGGACTCCTTGTTGGCCAGCAGGATGCGCTTGCCGGCGCTGGCGGCGGCCAGGGTCGAGGACAGCCCGGCCGCGCCGACAATCGCCGCCACCACGGTGTCGCAGATGTCGCTGGCGGCAAGCTGATCCAGCGCATCAGGTCCGGCGTGGGCCTGGGTCGACAGGCCGGCGGCGCGCAGCCCGTCGCGCAGGGCCGCGAAGCCCGCTGCATCGGCAATGACCGCGTGATCCGGCCGGTGCGCCACGCACAGTGCCAGCAACGCCTGCACCTGGGTGCCGGCGGCGAGCACGGCGGCGCGGTAGCGGTCGGGATGGCGTGCGATCACATCCAGTGCAGACGCACCGATCGAGCCGGTGGCACCGAACACGGCGACCTGGCGAAGGGCAGGAGGGCTGTGCATGCTCAGAACCCGAAGATTTCCTTGCCCAGCGCGAACACCGGCAGAGCGGCGAGGACGCCGTCGATGCGGTCCAGCACGCCGCCGTGACCGGGAATGATGTGGCCCGAGTCCTTGGCACCGGCGTGGCGCTTGATCAGGCTCTCGTACAGGTCGCCCAGCACTGACGCGAACACCGCCACCACGGTGGTGACGACCAGTCCGAGCAGATGGTCGGAGGTGGCCCCGGCCATCCAGCCGAACACCAGCGCGACCAGCAGGCCAGCCAGCAGGCCGCCGACCAGACCTTCCCAGGTTTTGTTCGGGCTGATCCGCGGAGCCAGCTTGGTGCGCCCGAAGGTGCGCCCGGCGAAGTACGCCCCGGAGTCAGCCGCCCAGACGATGGCCAGGGCGGTCAGCAGCCACAGGTGGCCGTTGTCGCTGCTGGCATGGATGAGCACCAGCGCCGCCCAGGCCGGCACGATCGCCAGCGAGCCGGCCAGTAGCTTCAGGGTGCGCGCATGGCTGCCCGGTTCCGCCCCGAAGGTGAAGAAACGCAGCCATAGCAGGGCCAGCAGCCACCAGCCGATGCCGGCCAGGGTGGCAATCTGGTACAGCACTAGGGTGCCGGCGTCGGCCCATACGATGAGCACCATCAGCACCAGGTTCAGCACCAGCAGCACGGTGCGGGCCAGGGTGTCTTCGACCTGGGCCAGCTTCAGCCATTCCCACAGGCCGATCAGGAACACGGCGGCGGCGGAGGCGGCCAGCCACTGGGTCGGCAGCAGCAGGATGGCCGCAATGGCAACCGGCGCCATGATCAGCGCGGCGATGACTCGGGTTTTGGTCATGGGTGGGACGTCTCGGTGGCCAGGGCGGCGATCTGGGCGCTGGTCAGGCCGAAGCGGCGTTCACGCGAGGCATAGGCGTCCAGCGCCTGCTGCAGGTGGGTGGCATCGAACTCGGGCCACAGCACATCGGTGAACCACAGTTCGGTATACGCCAGCTGCCACAGCAGGAAGTTGCTGATGCGGGTGTCGCCGCCGGTACGGATGAACAGGTCGGGTGCGGGCAGGTCGGCCAGCGCGACCCGGCTGCCCAGCAGGGCCTCGTCGATCTGCTCGGGGAGCAGGCGGCCGGCCGCCACCTCAATTGCCAGTTCGCGTGCGGCGCGGGCGATGTCCTGGCGGCCACCATAACTGGCGGCAATGCTCAGGGTCATCGCGGTATTGTCGGCGGTGCGCTGTTCGGCCAGCTGCATGCGGCTGACCAGCCCGGCACCGAAGCGCTCGCGCTCGCCAATGAAGCGCACGCGCACGCCACGCCGATGCAGCTCATCCACCTCGCGCTCGAGCGCGTTGAGGAACAGCTTCATCAGCGCGTCGACTTCTTCCGTCGGCCGGCCCCAGTTCTCACTGGAGAAGGCAAACAGGGTCAGCGCGGCAATGCCACGCTCCAGACAGAAGTCGATGGTGCGGTTGACCGCACGCGCGCCGGCACGATGGCCGATCACGCGTGGACGGCGACGCTTCTGCGCCCAGCGCCCGTTGCCATCCATGATGATGGCCAGGTGGCGGGGCACGCCGGCAGCAGGGATCGGGGCCTGGGACATGGGCTCAGACCTGCATCAGTTCCTTTTCTTTATCGGCCACGACACTGTCGACGTCCTTGATGGCCTTGTCGGTCAGCTTCTGGATGTCGTCTTCGCCGCGCTTCTTTTCGTCTTCGCTGATCGCCTTGTCCTTCAGCAGTGCAGCGATCGCCTTGTTGGCGTCCTGGCGGATGTTGCGGATAGCGACCTTGCTGCCTTCGCCTTCGCCCTTGACCTGCTTGGCCAGTTCCTTGCGGCGCTCCTCGGTCGGCGGCGGCATGTTGATGCGGATCGAGGTGCCCAGCGTGTTCGGGGTGAACTCGGCGTTGTACAGCCCCTTCTCGATCTCCTTGACCATGCTCTTGTCGAAGGGCGTGACCAGCAACGAGTGGGCGTCGGCGTTGGTGATGGTCGCGACCTGGTTCAGCGGCGTGGAGGCACCGTAGGCGTTGACGACGACACGTTCCAGCAGGGCCGGCGAAGCGCGGCCGGTACGGATGGAGGTGAGGGTGTGCTTAAGAGCGTCAATGCTCTTGGCCATGCGCTCTTGCGCGTCTTTCTTGATGTCGTTGAGCATCGCCCGAATCCTGGATGTCACAGAGAATCGGGCGATTATAGGCGAAATCCGGTGAACCAAGACCGGTGCCGGGTGGCAGGGGCCGCGACGACCAACGGTCGTCGCCTACCGGGGTATTGCATCCGCCGGTAGGTACCGACCGTTGGTCGGTACCCGGAAGCGCCGATCAGGCGTTGTTGCGGCCGCGCACCAGGGTGCCGATGTTCGCGCCGTGCAGGATCTTCAGCAGTTCGCCCGGCTGGCCCATGTCGAACACGCGCAGCGGCAGGTCGCTGTCGCGGGCCAGGGCGAAGGCGGCGGTGTCCATCACTTCCAGGCCACGGGTGATGACATCGTCGTAGGTCAGGCTGTCAAAGCGGACCGCATCGCTGTACTTGTTCGGGTCCTTGTCGTACACGCCGTCGACCTTGGTGGCCTTGAGCAGGAGGTCGGCCCCGATTTCGATGGCGCGCAGCGCGGCACCCGAGTCGGTGGTGAAGAACGGGCTGCCGACGCCGGCGGCGAAGATCACCAGGCGGCCCTTTTCCAGATGACGGATGGCGCGGCGGCGGATGTAGTCTTCGCACACGTCGTTGATCTTGATCGCGCTCATCACGCGGGCCTTGGCCCCGAGCTTTTCCAGCGCGTCCTGCATGGCCAGTGCGTTGATCACGGTGGCCAGCATGCCCATCTGGTCACCGGTGACGCGGTCCATGCCGCCCGCAGCCAGGCCGGCTCCGCGGAAGATGTTGCCGCCGCCGATCACCAGGGCCACTTCGGCACCGGCCTGTTGGGCTTCAATCACTTCCCGGGCCAGGCGGTTGATGACCTTGGGGTCGATGCCATAGTCCTCGTCTCCCATCAGCGCCTCCCCGGAAAGTTTCAGCAGGATGCGGCGATAGGTGAGATTGGACATGACGGCCTCTGGATGCGTGGAAAACGCGGAAATTCTACTGGATGCGGCGTCAACCGGCGTAGAAATTTTGTTGCGTCGCGGCAGCGTTCGCCGCGACGCCTTCCAGGCCTGTTCAGGCGGGCGCGGTATCCGGGGACCGGGCGATGACCCGGTTGCGGCCCAGGCTCTTGGATCGATAAAGGACGTCGTCAGCTGCCTTCAGCAGGTCCTGGACCTCGGCAAAGCGCTCATAGCCGCCCTGGGTGGCGACCCCGGCCGAGAAGGTGATGTACAGCGGACTGCCGCCGACGTCGGCCATCGGGGTGTTGACGATGTTGGCCAGCACCCGGCGGATCACCTCCAGCGCCACTGCTTCGGTGGTGTTGGGCAGCAGCGCGATGAACTCCTCGCCGCCGAAGCGCGCCACGGTGTCGCTGCTGCGCAGCTGTTCCTGCAGCTTGGAGGCGAAGGCGCGCAGCACTTCATCGCCCAGCAGGTGACCGTGGGCGTCGTTGACCTTCTTGAAGTCGTCCAGATCGATGAAGGCCACCGACAGCGGCCAGCCGTGCCGGGTGGCGCGGTTGAATTCCTGCTCAAGCACCGCTTCGAGCTGGCGGCGGTTGAGTACGCCGGTGAGGGCATCGCGGTGGGCCTGCTCGGCCAGCCGGTTGGCGCGGGCTTCGAACTCGTCGGCACGCTGCCGGGCCATGGCCGCGTCCTGCATTTCACGCAGGTTGCGCAGGGTGGCCAGCTCCTGGGCGTGGTCGATCAGCTGCTGCACGCGCAGCGGTGAGGTCAGGGTGGTTTCGAACAGGGCTCCGATATCGGGCAGGGCCTCGCTGATCCGGGCCAGCACCTGGTCGAACTGGGCGCTGTCCAGCTGCAGGGTGTCGTGGACACGCTGCAGGGCCTGTTCACGCGCCGTGTCGGCGTCGGTGCCCAGCCAGATGTCGGCGACCGCGCCGGAAACGGCCACGCAGGCCTGGAACTTGTCCTCGGTGGCCTCGGGCGATTCGCTGCGGGCGATGGCGTCGACCAGATAGCGCGGCAGGTCCCACTGCTCGGCCATCCAGGCACCGACCTCGGCGTGGGTGCAGTCCAGCTGCTCACGCTCCAGGGCCAGCAGCTGGTCGTTGTCGGCCGCGGCGCGCAGCACCGGCAGGTAGCGGTCCGGTTCGCTCTGGGCCAGGACCAGGATGCCGATGTCCTGCAGCAGGCCCGCCAGCATCAGCTCCTCGGCCTTGCGCAGACCGCGGGCCTGGCCGAGCAGGCTGGCCGCCAGCGCGCTGAGGATGCTGCGTCGCCAGGCGCGCTCGCGCACGTCCTGGCCTTGGCCGGGGGCGGTCAGGTCGCGGGTGACGGTGAAGCCCAGGGCCAGGCTGACAGTGGCGTTGAGGCCGAGCATGGTCAGCGCCTGGCCGAGGTTTTCAATCCGGCGGCGGCTGGCGTACAGCGGCGAATTGGCGATGCGCAGCATGCGCGCGCTCAACGCCATGTCGATGCCGATGATATCGGCAGCGGTGGTGATGTCCGCTTCCGGGTTCTGGGCCAGCTCGATGATGCGCAGGGCAATTCCGGGCGGCGAAGGCAGGTTGCGGCAGAGCGCCAGGGCGGCAGTCAGCTCGGGAGACATGGCAGGAACACTGAAATGATGTGGCAAGAATACATGGAGTACGTCACAGATTTGAGCTGTAGTGCTTGCCATGTCCGAAAACGTGAGGTTCGTCACCCTGGTTTGAGGGCAGGCTGGCCTCCTGATCTCTTTGTTAACACATCCGCCCAACCTGTACCATGCGCGCACTCACTTAAAAGGAAGTTGCTGTCCATGGCTGTGAAGTCGCTCAAGGAATTCCTGGCTGCCACGCAGGAAAAGGATCTCAGTTCGGATGCCTTCGAGCTGGAGAGCCCCTACATGCTGGAGGTCCGGGTGGATGGCCGGGTCTGGGCCAAGTCGGGCGCGATGGTGGCACGCAAGGGTGCGGTCAAGTTCACCCGCGAAGGGGTGCTGGAGCGCGGCGTGGGCAACCTGCTGAAGAAGCTGGCCACGGGCGAGGGCCTGCGCCTGATGAAGGCTGAAGGGCAGGGCCGGGTCTACCTGGCCGACATGGGCAAGAAGATCACCCTGCTGCGCCTGGAAGGCGACTCGGTGTTCGTCAACGGCAATGATGTGCTGGCCTTCGAAGACGGCATCGATTCGCAGATCACGATGATGCGCAAGGTGGCGGGGATGATGGCAGGCGGTCTGTTCAACATCCGCCTCAGCGGCCAAGGCATCGTGGCAATCACCTCGCACTACGAGCCGATGACCCTGCCGGTGAGCGCGCAGACCGGCCCGATCTTCACCGACCCGAATTCGACCGTGGCCTGGTCGGGCACGCTGACCCCCGAGGTCGTCACCGACATTTCGCTGGGCACCCTGCTGGGCCGCGGCTCGGGCGAAAGCCTGCAGCTGAAGTTCGCCGGCGAAGGCTGGGTGGTCGTGCAGCCCTACGAAGAAGTCACTTTCCAGACCAAGCCCTGATTTGATTGCTGGCATTCGACGCGGTACGTAGAGCCGGGCTTGCCCGGCTGCTGTTGGCTTTTGGCGAACAGCCGGTGGTCATCGGCTACCTGGTTTGGCGGGGCGGGATGGGCGTTCCGGGGGAAGCTGCAAGTACGTCCATGTAAGCTCGATCGCCGCATCCATGCGGCTCACGCCCCCTCCAGCCCATCCCGACCCGCCATCGACAGTAGGTCGGTGGCCATGGGAGATCAAAATCAACGGCGGCCCCGGTCCATTGTCATGCGTTACCGGATGTTGTCCGTTTCACGGCGATCGTCTGTCGACCGATCCCACCGGGGCTACGTGCTGTTGATTTCCCATGGCCACCGACCATCTGTCTGGGGCGTGCCGGGGTGGGTTTGCGGGACCGTCAAAAACATGGATGTTTTTGACGAGCCCCCATGGATGGGTTTACGGCGTGTCCCGCAAACCCACCCCGGTACGACCAAACACGGAAACCGTTGAATCGTCGGCTGTTCGCCAAAAACCAACAGCAGCCGGGCAAGCCCGGCTCTACAAATGCAGGCCACAAAAAAACCCGGCCGAGGCCGGGTTTTTTCGCTATCGCGTGAAGGCGAGAATCAGGCCAGGCCGGCCTGCTTCATCACTTCGGCGGCGTAGTCTTCCACCACCTTCTCGATGCCTTCGCCCACGATCAGCAGCTGGAAGCCGGTGACGTCGGCCTTGGCGGCGGTCACAACCTGCTCGACGGTCTTGTCGCCGTCCAGCACGTACGACTGACCGTAGAGGGTGACGTCGTTGACGATCTTGTTGATCTTGCCGCTGATGATCTTTTCCAGGATCTCGGCCGGCTTGGACTTGTCCTTCTCGGACATCTTGGCCAGTTCGATTTCCTTTTCCTTTGCCACGAACTCGGCCGGCACGTCAGCCGCCTTGTTGTGCGGCGGCTTCATGGCAGCCACGTGCATGGCCAGGCCACGGGCCAGCTCGACGTCGCCGCCGATCAGTTCGACCAGCACGCCGACCTTGCCGTTGGTGTGCACGTAAGCACCGATGTTGCCGGTGGTGTCGGCCTTGACCAGACGACGGATCTGGATGTTTTCACCCAGGGTCTGGATCGCGGTGGCGCGGGCTTCTTCCACGGTCTGGCCCGAAGCCAGGGTGGCGCTCTTCAGGGCTTCCACGTCGGCAGCGCCCGAGGCCAGCGCAGCGGCGGCGACGGCGTCGACGAAGTTCTTGAAGTTGGCATCGTTGGCGACGAAGTCGGTTTCCGAGTTGACTTCGACCAGCACGGCCTTGCCGCCGTCCTGGGCCAGACCCAGACGGCCTTCGGCGGCCACGCGGTCAGCCTTCTTGTCGGCCTTGGCGGCGCCGGACTTGCGCAGGGCTTCAGCAGCGGCGTTGATGTCGCCGTTGTTTTCAGTCAGCGCCTTCTTGCACTCCATCATGCCGGCGCCAGTGCGCTCGCGCAGTTCCTTGACCAGGGAAGCAGTGATTTCCACGGGAATTCCTCACATAAGAAAGGGGTTGGGCCGGCATGGTGGCCGGCCCGTGTGACAAAGACCCTGTCGCGCCTGCGGCAGCAGACAGGGCGCGGTGGGTGCGCGCACCCACCGCAGGCCGATATCAGGCCTCGGTGCCCTTGTCGGCAGCGGCCTTCTTGGCCGGAGCGCGACGGGCCGGCTTGGCTTCTTCAGCGGCGGCTTCGGCGAACTCTTCTTCACGGACGCTGGCGGCGTGCGGAGCAGCAGCCTTGCCTTCCAGCACGGCGTCAGCAGCAGCACGGGCGTACAGCTGCACGGCGCGGATGGCGTCGTCGTTGCCCGGGATCGCGTAGTCGACCAGTTCCGGGTTGTAGTTGGTGTCAACCACGGCGATCACCGGGATGCCGAGCTTCTTGGCTTCCTTGATGGCGATGTCTTCGTGGCCGATGTCGATGACGAAGATGGCGTCCGGCAGACGGTTCATGTCCTTGATGCCGCCCAGCGAGGCTTCCAGCTTGTCACGCTCGCGACGCAGGCCCAGCACTTCGTGCTTGACCAGCTTGTCGAAGGTGCCGTCGGTTTCGCCGGCTTCCAGTTCCTTCAGGCGGGCAACCGACTGCTTGACGGTACGGAAGTTGGTCAGGGTGCCGCCCAGCCAACGCTGGTTCATGTACGGCATGCCGCAACGCTCGGCTTCTTCGCGGATCGATTCGCGGGCGCTGCGCTTGGTGCCCAGGAACAGGATGGTGCCGCGCTTCTGGGCAACGCTGGAAATGAAGTTCATCGCATCATTGAAGAGCGGAACGGTCTTTTCCAGGTTGATGATGTGGATCTTGCCGCGGGCGCCGAAGATGTACTGGCCCATCTTCGGGTTCCAGTAACGGGTCTGGTGGCCGAAGTGGACGCCGGCTTCCAGCATCTGACGCATGGTGACCTGGGGCATTGCAAAACTCCTGATGGGGAACCGGCCGCCACGGGAAAGGGAATGGGCGGTCCGCCGCGAGGCGGGAGGTTCCGGGGTTGGGCTTCCCTGCTGCTTCCGTGACCGAACTCCTTGCGGAGCACCCCGGCACGAATGGCAGTAGCAGGTGTGTATTCACCGGTGACGCCCGGTGTTGGCGGGCTCCTGCACACGAAGGCGCGGGAAATCCAGTCGATTATAGCCCGCTGCCGGTGCCGGGTGCAATTGCGGGGTCCAGCGGGGCCAGCAAGGCCGGGTCGTCCTGGCCCAGACGGGCGCTGAAACGCCCGTCTGCGTAGGCGCTGGCAGCCCCGGGCAGAGGCCATTGCCGGGTCTGGCCGGCCAGTACGTAGCCTGCCAACCCAGGCAGCAGCGGCTGTGTCGTACCGTGTCCGGGAATGAAGGACAGGTCGGACAGGCGGGCGTGGCGAGGGCTGCCATTGTACAACTCGAGCACTGCCGGACCGGGGCCAGGCAGAACCCTCACCGCCAGCGCCGGACCCGCCCGGTGATCGGCACCAGCGACGAATACGGGCAGAGAGATCTGCACGGCCGGACTGTCCTGTCCGGCCCGCAGCACCAGCCGGTAGCTCTGCTCGGTGGTGGGGCTGGCGGCGGACCAGACCAGCCGAACCCGCTGACGGCCATGCGCGGGCAGCTCCAGCTCGGAAGGGCTGACGGCCAGCACAACGGCCGGTTCCAGTCGCTCGTGGTCCGGGCCCTGTGCCCAGTGGTACAGGCGGGCCTGGCCGTGCCAAGGCTGGTCGCTGTCGTTGTACAGCCACACGCTGTCATCGCGCTGGCCGGGTGCCAGGGTGACCGACAGCGGGGATACCTCCAGCGCCTGTGAGGCGCTGCTGGCGGTCAGCATCAGCCCGGCGGCCAGCCGTTTCAGAAGGTCAGCGTGTGCCATGCGCGTTGTGCATCGGGGCCTGCGTCCACGGGCGGTGTCAACGCCTGTACCTGCGGCGGGGCGGGGGTGTCGGGAGTGCTGCGCTGGTGCGCGGTTGCGCACGCGCCTGCCCCGGAGCCCGGTTCCAGGCGGCAGGCATCCACGACTTTCAGCTGGATGCGCAACGGCACCGGGGCCGGCGCAGATTCGGCCGACCGTGCAGCGGCCAGCGCGGGCAGGGCGGCGGCCAGCAGGGCGACGCACGGCAGGAACGGGCGAAAGGACATGGGCACCGGCGGGCAGGCGAGGGGACGCCCACGGTATCGGCCTGCGCCGGGTGCGCTTGAGCGCTCAGTAGGTGATGGTCACCTTGATCTGGTCGCTGTAGCTGCCGGCGGCAACCGCCCCGCTGGTGGGAGGGGCGCGCCCGTAAACGGTCAGCGTCTGGGCGCTGCCGGTGCCGGTGCCGGTGACGCGGTCCACGTTGGCAGTGCTGCCCCAGCGTTGGGTGCGGGTGCTGTCACGGTACAGCTCGTATGGAATGAAGTACGCGCTGTTGGTGGTATGGCGCATGCGCCTGACCGTGCCGTTGGCATACAGGCCGTTGTCCAGCGCGATGTTGTAGGCGGTGCGGTTCAGGCACGTCAGGCCGATGGTCGAGGTGCGATCGATATTGCCGGTGATGGCCCCGGCATTGCTGCCGAAGTCCATGTCAGTGGTGACATAGGCGCTGCACTGGGGCAGGACGGTCGCGGTGACCGTGAACGGGAAGCCGCCGGTGGCGGTCTTGTTGCCGGCCACGCCTGCGGTGGTGGTGCAGGCGGCCGGCGCGGTGGCGGTGCCCAGCAGTACTTCGTTGAACGCGTACTGCAGGCGCACGTCGGCACCGCTGAAGCTTGTGGTGTAGCTGCCGGCGGCCAGCGTCTGGCTGGCGGGGATACGGCCGTAGATGGTTACCGTCACCGCGCCGCTGCCGCCGGTCAGCAGCGGCACCGAGTAGTTGAGGTCCACCACCAGCGGACCGGGCGTGGTGCCGGGGGTCAGCCCCCAGATGGTGCTGTAGGTGGCGTTGGTGAACAGCTGGAACGACATTGGGTCGCCATTGGCATTGGTCATCCGCCGTAAGGGCGAGATGGCCACGCCGGTCGTGCCCACGCCGATGCCGATGCAGGCCCGCACCGACGCGGTGGCCAGCAGGCTGAGCGCGGCGGTGTTGCAGGTGATGGTGAAGCTGGTGGAGGTCACGGTCGGGCTGCCCGCCGCATTGGCCACGTTGCCAAATGCAGCAGTCACCGGCGTAGTGGTCGTGCAGGTGGTGTCGGCGCGCGCAGTGCCGGCCAGCAGTCCGCCGGCCAGCATCAGCAGCAGTCCCAGCAGCGCCTTCAGATTCATGGTGATGCACCGGGCTGACAGCGCAGCGGGCCAAGTCGCAATGGCGTGCTGCCGGCTGCATCAGCCAGCGGCACCGTCACGATGCACCGGCCCTCGGCGGTGTCCACCTCCAGCCGCGCCCGCGTGGGCAGATCTTCCAGATACACCTCGCCGTCGTAACCCACCGTGGCGCTGCGCTGGTCGGGCAGGCGCACCTGACTGCCGGCAGGCAGCGGCTGGTCCTGCAGGTCGTGCAGCACCAGGGTGATGGCACGCGTACGGCGCAACCCGAAGCTGACCCCCAATCCCGCGCTCTGCCGCGGCGTGACCTGCGTGTCCACGCGCTCGGCACGCATGTCGGCCGGCAGGTCCAGGGTGTCGATCGACAGCCGGTTGCGCTGCCACGACAGCAGCGGGGTGACCAGCAGCAGGCCGTTGCGGTCGGTCACGCCGATGGGCCGGTTCTCCAGGCGCACCGGCACGCCGGCGACGCCGTCAGTGGAGACCACCGCGAAGGCATCGGGCACTTCGCGCGCGGCGAACACATGGCCCCCCATCCAGACCAGGCTGCCACTCGCATTGGCGTAGGCAAAGGTGCTGTCGACCTGACGCGCGGCACCGGCCGAATAGCGGCCGACCCGGTTCAACCAGCCCACTTCGGCCAGTCCGCCGGTGCCATCGTCGCCGTGTCGTGCCTGCACCCGCCAGCCATAGCCGCCCTGGCTGCCGTCGCCGGGCACCGGTTGCGAGACATCCACCGTGTACAGGTTGCGGTCGCCATTACGCTGCAGGGCCAGGTTGCTCTGGCGGTTGCGGCCCAGGCTGGCCGACACTGACAGATAGATGCTGCGGTCGGCGCTCTCGTCCAGATTTTGATTGAACGAGGCATAGGCCGACCAGCGCTCGGAGAACGTGCGGTTCCAGAACACGCTGGCGTAGCGGCGGTCGTCGCCGTCCGGGTACGACAGGCGCAGGTAGCTGGCGCTCAATGACCCCAACCGTCCCAGGCTGGCCCCGGCGGTGGCCTGGTCGGTCACGTCCGGTGGGCGTGCGCCCTGCAGGCTGCCCAGGTCCTGGAAATCGCCGTGGGTACGCAGGGTGGATGCGTTGACGTTGAACACCCGATTGTTCCAGCTGTATCCCAGCGACCACTGGCCGCCGTCGCGGCCGTCGCTGCGGCTGCGCGCGTAGGAGGCGTTGAGCACTCCAGCCAGGCCCAGCTGCCACCAGCCACCGGCCCCGGCGCTGGCCACCCCGCCCCCGCCTTCGGCGTGCAGTTCGGCGGTGAACCGGTTGCTTACCCCGCGCCGCCAGGTCGCGCTGCCAACGGTGGCATCGTCATAGGAGAACGAGCGGATCCCGTAATCGCGGCGTATTCGGCCGATGCCGGCCGACCAGTCGGACAGGCCTTCGGCGAGCAGCTGCTGTGTGCCATAGAAGGAAAAATCCAGGGTCTGCATGCGGCCGTAGGCATCGGTGATCACCACCTGTGCGTTGCCGGTGCCGCTGATGCCGGGTTGCGCGCCCAGCTGAAAGGGGCCGACCGGCACTTCGCCGTTGTACTGGCGCAGGCCATCCACATACAGCTCAACCGTGGACGGCACCACCGCCTCGCCGAGAAAGCTGGGCGTCGGGGTCAGCACCCGGTAGGGCTGCAGGCCGTAGTTGCGGCCGATCTGGATGCCGCCCATCCGCACCGGCCGGCTCCAGTCGACAAAGCCGCTGAAGAAATCGCCGACCGAAAGGGTCAGTGCCTGATCCGGAAAATCCATCTCCCAGCGGCTGTCCAGGCGCACGCTCTCGCCGCGCCAGCCGCCGCCATCACCCTCCTGGTAGGTACGCAGCAACTGGCTGCTGCGCAGCACGCCGCGGCCCACGCCGAACACGCGGGCCTCGGCGGTCAGGGCAACATTGCCGGCATCCTCGTTCTGGCTGGCATACAGGTCGTAGTTGAGCAGCGCGCCCGGTGACGCACTGGCCACCGGGTGGTTTCGCGCGCCTGGCCGAGCTCGGTGGTGGGCAGATCCAGCTGTTCGAGTGGCACTTCCAGTGCCAGCGTCTGCATCGCCGCGTCATAGCGCACCACCACGCCGCTGATCTGTTCCAGCGGCACCGGCGCGTCGCCACGTGCGCCAAACCCCAGCTGGCGCAGCACCGCCGGGTCGGCGCGCAGCTGGCCGGCCGATTCGGTGAACGGCAGCAGGCCGCGCGGGGTGCCGTTGAGGGTGACGTCCAGGTACAGGGTCTGCGGCGCGGTCAGCGGGGTTGGCGCGGGCAGCATCACGTCATCGGCCGCCCCCAGGCCTCCGATCTCTGCGCCACTGTCGGCCGGTGCCGTGGCCGCAGCCGCCGGTCCGGCCAGCATCCCGGGCGAGACCGCAGCAGCAGCCAGGGCGACGCGCATGCAGGCCTCAGCGAGCCGGTGGCGTCGCAGGCAGTGGCGTGGCTTGCGAAGCGCCATTGATCTTTGCCGAAAGGGTCGCGCCATTGAGACGCGCCGCGGTGATCTCCAAGGGCCAGCGCATGGTCTGGCCACTCAGGACGTAGCCGACCAGGCCGGGCTTGAACACCTGGGGGCGCTCGGGCGTGCCCATGCCCAGGTCCGCCAACTGAGCGTAGCTCGCACCGAGGTTGCGCACTTCCAGCGTCAGGGTGCCGTCGGGCTGGGTCAGCAGGGAGGCCTGCAGGTCCGGCTTATCGGACGCGTTGCCGTCAGGTTGCACGAACACAGGCAGCGAGTAGCGCAGCACGAACTGCATGCCCTCGCGGTTCGGGTCAAGCGGGGGGACCTCGTCGACGATGATCCGGTAGGCCTGTTGGCCGGTCGGAGGTTGCGGGTGCGCCCGGACCACGCGGATCAACTGCTGTTGCCCTGCCGCCAGTGCCTGCATCGGCGGGCTGATCACCAGGTCGGTGGTGGGTTCCAGTTCGTCGCGGCCGTCGCGCTGGGTCCAGCGGAACACCCGCGCCTGCACATCCACCGGCGCGGTGCCGCTGTTGCTGATCCACAGCGCCTCCGCATTCTGCCGGGCGGTCAGCTGCAGCGAGGTTGGCGCGACCTGCAGGCTGGCGGCGTGGGTGCTGCCGACCATCAGTATCGCCACCAGTGCGCAGGCACAGCCCGGCCCACCGGAGCGCCGCGCACGGCTCCGTTCGAGATCCGACATGGCACCCTCAATAGGTGATGGTGGCGGTGACGGTGTCCTGGTAGTTACCGGTCGCGGCGTTGTTCACGCTGGGATTGGCCACCTGACCGTAGATCGGATACGCCTGGGCCAGGCCATTGCCGGTGCCGGCCACGGTGTTGGTGCCGGCGGTCGCGCCCCATACGGTTGTGCGGGTGGCATTGGAATACAGCTGGTAGCCAACGTAGTTGTTGGTGGTGACCGCCGCATCGGTGTTGATCATGCGCCGGGTGGTGACGTCATTGGCGGTACCCGCGTTCGCGCCGGCATTCAGCGCGATGGTGTAGGGCGTCAGCGCCGAACACTGGGCGGTGACCGAGCCCTGTGCGTTGGACGGGGTGGTGGCCGTGGACAGCGCCGAGCCGAAATCGACGTCGGTGGCCGCCGCAGCGGTGATCGTGCACGCCTTGGTAATGATGATGCGCACGTTGAAGGTGGTGGTGTCCGCGGCCAGGGCCGGGGAGGCCAGGGCCAGGAGGGTGAAGCTGAACAGCACAGGTCGCAGGGATCGCATGGGTCTTCTCCTTGGACGGGGGTCCTGGATGAACGAGTCGATACCGCCGTGGGGCCGGGGGAGGCGCGTCGCAGGGACGCGGTTTCCTTATAAATGCGCGGTCGTGGGCGAAATGTGAGGAAAACTGGCCGCTTTTCACATTTTCTACGTTCATGCCCGGCCCGTTCAGTCTGGAGCCCGGATCGGCGATAATGGTGGCCATGAGCGTGAATCTGAAAACCCCCCAGGAAATCGAACAGATGCGCATCGCCGGCCGGCTGGCCAGCGAAGTGCTCGACATCGTTGCCCCGCATGTGAAGCCGGGCGTGACCACTGAAGAGCTCGACCGCATCTGCCACGACCACATCATCAACGTGCAGAAGGCCATTCCGGCCAACGTCGGCTACCGGGGCTTCCCGAAGACGGTGTGCACGTCGGTCAACAACGTCATCTGTCATGGCATCCCGAGCGAAGGCAAGGTGCTCAAGGACGGCGACATCGTCAATATCGACGTGACTGTCATCAAGGACGGCTGGCACGGTGACACCAGCCGCATGTATTTCGTCGGTACCCCGTCGGTGATGGCGCGGCGTCTGGTCGATGTGACCTACCAGGCCATGTGGGCCGGCATCCGCGCGGTCAAGCCGGGCGCAACCTTGGGCGACATTGGCCACGCCATCCAGAGCCTGGCCGAAGGCGAGCGCTTCAGCGTGGTCCGCGAGTATTGCGGCCATGGCATCGGCAAGGTCTATCACGATGAACCGCAGGTGGTGCATTACGGCCGCCCGGGGCAGGGCCTGGTGCTGCAGCCGGGCATGACCTTCACCATCGAACCGATGATCAATGAAGGCACCCGCTACAACAAGGTGCTGCCGGATGGCTGGACCGTGGTCACCAAGGACCGCAAGCTGTCGGCGCAGTGGGAGCACATGATCGCGGTCACCGAGACCGGCGTCGACGTGCTGACCCTCGCGCCCGGCGAATCGCAGGTCTGAGCATGTTGCCGGCGAGCCCTGAACTGGACGCGCCGGCCGATGCCGTCGCCGACCCCGAGTGGGCGGCGCTGGCCCGGCAGAGCCTGCAGCAGGCCGATGCCCGTCTGTACCGTCGCTTTGACCAGGGCGACAACATCGAGCGCCTGCTGGCGCTGCGGGCGCGTGCCGCCGATCATCTGATCCGGCTGGCCTGGCAGCGCTGCCTGCCGAATGCCGCCGGTCTGGCCCTGTTCGCGGTGGGCGGCTACGGGCGTGGCGAGCTGTTCCCGCGTTCGGACATCGACGTGCTGGTGCTGGGCGAGGTGTCCGCGCAGCACATGCATGAGGCGGCGCTGGCGCGCCTGTTTGCGCTGCTGTGGGACTGTGGTCTGCCGGTCAGCCACGCGGTGCGCTCGGCGCAGGACTGCGTGACCGCCAGTGCCGACCAGACCGTCTTCACCGCCTTGCTGGAATCGCGCCCGCTGGTGGCCGACGAGGCCGCACGGCAGTCGTTGAAGCGTGCCATCAACGACGAGGCGCTGTGGGCGCCGCGCGAATTCTTCGTCGCCAAGCGCGACGAACTGCTGGCCCGCCATCAGCGGTTTGGCGACACCGCCGACAATCTCGAGCCGGACATCAAGGACGGCCCGGGCGGGTTGCGCGATCTCAATACCCTGGGCTGGATGGCGCTGCGTGCATTTGGCGTGCGCGAGCTGGAAGCGCTGGTCGGGCTGGGGCACCTGGGACTGGACGAAGCCGCGGCCCTGCGCCGCGAGCGCTGCGCCTTGGCGCAGCTGCGCTTTGGCCTGCACCTGGTCGCCAACCGGCCGGAAGAGCGTCTGCGCTTTGATTACCAGAAGACCCTGGCCGCGCGCTTGGGCTTCCACGACGACGTGGAAAGCCTGGCGGTGGAAAAGATGATGCAGGGCTTCTACCGCAGCGCCACCGTGGTGCGGCGGATCAGCGACCGCCTGCTGCAGCGCTTTGAGGAGCAGTTCGACGGTGAAGCGGTGCCCGAACCGGTCAGCGTCGGTTTCTCGCTGCGCCGTGGCTACCTGGCCGCCAATGATCCGCAGTGGCCGCAGGGGGATATCCAGCAGGTGTTCGCACTGTTCGCCAGTTGGGCGTACAACCCGGACGTGCGTGGCCTTCATTCGCTGACCGCGCGCGCGCTGGCCGAATCGCTGGCGGTGCTGCCGGCCTACACCGAAGCCAGCGTCGACGCCCGTGGGCAGTTCATGGCCCTCATGCGCAGCCCGCGCGCGGTGGACACGCTGGCGCGGATGGCGCGGCTGGGCGTGCTCGGCCAGTGGATTCCGGCGTTCGCGCAGGTCTCCGGGCGCATGCAGTTCGACCTGTTCCATGTGTACACCGTGGACCAGCACACGCTGATGGTCCTGCGCAACATCGGCCTGTTTGCCAGCAGCCGTGCGGACGAGCGCTTCTCGATCGCGCATGAAGTGTGGCCGCGCCTGCGCAAGCCGGAACTGCTGCTGCTTGCGGGCCTGTTCCACGACATCGCCAAAGGCCGCGGCGGCGACCATTCCGAACTGGGCGCGGTGGATGCGCGCGAATTCTGCCAGGCGCACGCGCTGAGCACGTCGGATACCGAACTGGTCGCCTGGCTGGTCGAGCAGCACCTGCGCATGTCGGTGACCGCGCAGAAGCAGGACATTTCCGACCCGGACGTGATCCATCGCTTCGCGACGCTGGTGGCCAGCCGTGACCGCCTGGACTATCTGTACCTGTTGACCTGTGCCGATATTGCCGGGACCAGTCCCAAGCTCTGGAATGCGTGGAAGGACCGCCTGCTGGCCGACCTGTATTTCGCCGCGCGCCGCGCACTGCGCGATGGGCTGGAAAACCAGATGCCGGCCGCCGAGCGCGTGCAGGAAGCCCGTGATTCGGTGCGCGCCCTGGTGCGCGAGCGCGGCTACGACGATGCCACCATTGATCGCCAGTTCACTGTGATGCCGGACGAAAGCTTCATCCGTCTTCGCCCCGAGCAGCTGGCCTGGCAGGCCGCTGCGCTGGTGCCGGTCAAGCAGGGGCAGACCCTGGTCAAGGTGCGCCGGCTGACCCCGGACGACGATGCACTGGAAGTGTTCGTGCATTCGCCGGACCGGGATGGCCTGTTCGCCGCGATCGTGATGACCCTCGACCGCAAGGGCTATGGCATCCATCGCGCACGCGTGCTCGATGGCCCGATGGATACCATCTTCGATACGTTTGAAGTGACCCCCGCCGACAGCTTCGCCGACGGCGACGCACCGCGCCTGGAAGCGGCGCTGCGCGAAGCGCTGTCCGGCGATTTGACCCGGTTACGCCCGTCGCGACGCGTCATTCCGCGTCAGCTGCGGCACTTCCGCTTTGCCCCGCGCATCGAGTTCCGCGATGCCAGCGACAATGAAGCCGGCAGCACCCGCTTCAGCCTGGTGGCCCCGGATCGTCCCGGGCTGCTGGCCGACGTGGCGTTCGTGCTGCGCAACCAGGGCCTGCGTGTGCATGATGCACGCATTGCCACCTTCGGCGAACGCGCCGAAGACATGTTCGTGATCAGTGACGAGCACGACCAACCCTTGACTGAAACCGCCCGGCAGCAGCTGCATGACGCGATGCTGACCTGCCTGGATCCTGATCGAAAAGCCGGAGATACCCCCTGATGGCCACCAAGCCTGCCAAGAAGACCGCCGCGAAGACCGCAGCGGCCAAAAAGACTGCTGCCGTTGCCCCGGCTGTGAAAAAGCCCGCAGCGAAGAAGGCCGTGGCCGCCGCGAAGAAAGTGCCGGTGAAGAAGGCGGCCGCCAGCGCCGCGGAAACCGCCGCCAAGCGCGCCGAAACCATTGCCCGCAAGTCGCTGCGCAAGCCGGCCACGCCGGGCGTGGAAGAACTCAAGTTCGGCATTGAAAGCGCCTTCGAGCGTCGCGCCATGCTGACCCTGCACGAGATCGAAGGCTCGACCAAGCCGCTGGTCAACCGCGTCATCGACGGGCTGGAAACCGGTGAGTTCCGTGTCGCCGAGCCGGACGGCCACGGTGGCTGGAAGGTCAACGAATGGCTGAAGAAGGCGGTGCTGCTGTACTTCCGTGTCAACGACATGGGCGTGGTGGATGCGCGTCCGGCGCCGTTCTGGGACAAGGTCGAGTCGCGCTTTGCCGGGTTTGATGAAGCCAAGTTCCGCCGCGCCGGCGTGCGCGTGGTGCCGGGTGCGATCGCCCGCCGCGGCAGCTACTTCGGCAAGGACGTGGTGCTGATGCCCAGCTTCACCAACATTGGTGCGTATGTGGGCGAGGGCACCATGGTCGACACCTGGGCCACGGTCGGTTCGTGCGCGCAGATCGGCAAGCATTGCCACCTGTCCGGCGGTGCCGGCATCGGCGGCGTGCTGGAGCCGCTGCAGGCCAGCCCGACCATCATTGAAGACCACTGCTTCATCGGCGCGCGTTCGGAAGTGGTTGAAGGCGTCGTGGTCGGCCATCACAGCGTGATCGGAATGGGTGTATTTCTGAGCCAGAGCACCCGCATCTACAACCGTGCGACCGGCGAGGTCACTTATGGCTACATTCCGCCGTACAGCGTGGTGGTATCCGGCTCGCTGCCGAGCAAGGACGGCACGCATTCGCTGTACTGCGCGGTGATCGTCAAGCAGGTCGATGCCAAGACCCGCAGCAAGACCAGCGTCAACGACCTGCTGCGCGGCCTGGCCGAGTGATTGTCGCAGGCACCTCGTTTTTTGCGTGGTGCCTGCTCGACCGCTACAACAGGTAAGACCTTCGCAACGCCGCCTTCGGGCGGCGTCGCTATGCTCGGAGTGCGTCGACCTGCGACGCCTGTTCTGAACTCCCTGCAAGAAGGACATTCATGCTATTTGACGTTCCGCGTCTGTCTTCGTCTCCGCCGCCGACCACGCTGCGCGCTTCCCGCCGCCCCGTTCCACCGTTCACGCCTTCCCGCCAAGACAGTGTGGAGCTCCGGCTTCTGCTGGCGTTGTTCAATACATCCATGCCGACCCGCGCGCACGCGCGCACCGATCCTCCGCCCGGTGCCATGATCGCCGCCCTGCATTCGCGCATCGTCAAGGCAGGCGATGCCAGTGCGCTGGACGCAGACCAGGACACCCTGCTGCAGGCCCTGCGCGCATGTTCCACCTTGGCGAGTTGCTGACGCACTCGAAGCTGAGCGCACTGTGTGAAGTGTTGATCCGCAGAACGCTTGTGCCGAAGTTCCGCGCCGGAATCGCGCTGATCCAGGACGACCCGGTAGCTGCGGGGGACGTCATGTTCGGCCTGAGCAGCACCCTGCGCGCGTCGGAACACTGGTTGAAGACGCCGGCTGGAGCGGGGGCGGCGCGCACCGCGGCAGACGCCCTTGTTCCCGTCGTGCATCAGCTGTTGGAGCGACTGCCGGATATGTTGCGACAGTGCGAATCCGCCAAGCTGGCGTTGGTGGCACGGCACGGGTCGCTTTACCTGCGTCAGCTGGCGGCGGTGCAGTCCGTTGCTGAAGATGATGCTGCGCCGGAGCGTCAGCTGAGCGTAGCGCGGCTGCTCAAAGCGTGGATGGACGAGGTCAATCGCCGTAATGCACAGAGCGCTTCTGAGCCCACCGACCATCTGCGCTATGCGCCGCATTACTACGCCGAGTGGCTGAGTCAGCAGTCCTATGATGATCAGCGGCAATTGCGATTGCGGTCATTCGATGTGCCGACGTCGGCCGCCGACGCCACCGTCGACCGGTGGCCGTTGATCGCCCGCGCCGATCGCCTGATGTCCCGTGTTCAGTCCGGGGGCATCCGTCTGGACATGGGCGCGCGTGCGCGGATGCTGCTCGACATGGACAGCCTGTACCAGCAACTGCATCTGCACAGCCCGTCGAATGCAGCCGATGACACCGCCCTGGACGATATCCGTGCGTTCATGGAGCGTCAGGCCGCGCAGCTGCTGGATCCCACGGGTAAACCGTTGCTGGGCCCCACAGTGCCCCTGCTGGCAGGTCTGCACTCCTGGCAGCGCCTGCTGCTGACCCAGCTGGTGAGCTGAGCGGACAAGGCCTTGCGGTATCATCCGGGCATGAGCGAAACCATCATTTACGGGCTGAAGAACTGCGACACCTGCAAGAAGGCCACCAAGTGGCTGGACCGCTTCGGTGTGGCGTATTCCTTTGTGGATTACCGCGACAACAAGCCGTCGCCGGAGACGCTGCTGGAATGGGCAGCGCAGCTGGGCGGGCTGGGCGCGATGGTCAACAAGTCGTCTACCACCTGGCGGCAGCTGCCGGACAACCGCAAGGCGGCCGCGTCTGACGCGGAGTGGAAGCTGCTGCTGCGCGAGTACCCGCAGCTGATCAAGCGGCCGGTGGTGGTCACCCCTGACGGCAAGATAAGCCAGGGTTTCAGCGACAACGGTTTCAAGCAGCGTTTCGGGGTAGGGGCATGAACGATGTCGTCGCGCTGACCTGCGATCTGATCGCGCGGCCGTCCGTTACGCCGGACGATGCCGGCTGCCAGGCGCTGCTGGCCGATCGTCTGCAGGCGGTGGGTTTCCACTGCGAGCACCTGCGCCTGGGCGAGGTCGACAACCTGTGGGCGACCCACGGTAGCGGCGCGCCGGTGCTGGTGCTGCTGGGTCACACCGACGTGGTGCCGCCGGGCCCGCGCGAGGCCTGGGCCAGCGATCCGTTCAAGCCCGAGGTACGCGAGGGTGTGCTGTACGGCCGCGGCGCAGCAGACATGAAGGGCAGTGTGGCGGCGTTCGTGGTGGCGGCCGAGCAGTTCGTGGCGGCGCATCCGGATCATCCGGGCACACTGGCAGTGCTGTTGACCAGTGACGAGGAAGGCGACGCCATTGACGGCGTACGCCGGGTGGCGGATCTGTTCCGCGAACGCGGGCAAGGCATCGACTGGTGCATCACCGGTGAGCCCTCCTCGACGGCGGTGCTGGGCGACCTGTTGCGGGTGGGGCGTCGCGGCAGTCTGTCGGGCACGTTGACGGTGAAGGGCGTGCAGGGGCACGTGGCGTATCCCCACAAGGCGCGCAATCCGATTCATCTGGCCGCCCCGGCGCTGGCAGCGCTGACCGCACGGCACTGGGACGACGGTTTCGAGAGCTTCCCGCCGACCAGCCTGCAGGTCTCCAACATCCATGCAGGCACGGGCGCGAACAACGTCATTCCAGGCGAACTGCAGGTGCTGTTCAACCTGCGCTACAACCCGCACTGGAACGCACCAAAGCTGGAAGCGGCCATCACCGCGATGCTGGACGCGCACGCACTGGACTACACGCTGAAATGGCACCGCAGCGGCGAGCCGTTCTACACCCCGGAAGGCACGTTGCGCAGCGTGGCCCGGCAGGTGCTGGGCGAATTCGCCGGCGCGGCCCCGGAAGAAAGCACCGGCGGCGGCACCTCCGACGCCCGCTTCATCGCCCCGCTGGGCGCGCAGTGCATCGAAGTGGGCCCGGTCAACGCCTCCATCCACCAGGTCAACGAAAACGTCTCCGTCGCCGACCTCGAAGCCCTGCCAGCCCTCTACCAGCGCCTGATCGAGCGCCTGCTGGCCTGACGCGATCTCCGTAGAGCCGGGCTTGCCCGGCTGCTGTTGGATTCAGGCGAACAGCTGATGGTCACGTGAATCCGTGCTTGGGCGCACCGGGGTGGGTTTGCGGGACACGCCGTAAACCCGTCCATGGGGGCTCGTAGAAAACATCCATGTTTTCTACGGTCCCTCAAACCCACCCCGGCACGCCCCAGACAGTTGGCTGGTGGCCACGGGAGATCGCAAGCCATTCGCGCTGCCCCGGTGGAATCGGAAATGCCCCGGTGGGATCGGTCGACAGACGATCGCCGTGAAATCCCCAACAATCGGTAACGCATGACCCCAGATCAACGTTGCCGTTGATCTGGGGCTTCCCATGGCCACCGACCCCCTGTCGATGGCGGGTCGGGATGGGCTGGAGGGGGCATGAGCCGCATGGATGCGGCGACTGAGCTTACAAGGACGTACTTGCAGCGTCCCCCGGAACGCCCGTCCCGACCTGCCAAGCCAGGGATTCCGTGAACAGAGGGCTGTTCGCCTGAATCCCACAGCAGCCGGGCAAGCCCGGCTCTACGGGAGCTGCGCTACCAAGGAAGACCGGCGGCCACGGAATCCAGGTAAGTTGCGACAGCAACAGTTGCACGCCCGAAAATTTCCGGGTACGTTCGATCCATGGCCTCGTCCCTGACCACCGTCGTCAATAACAACCGCAATAATCTGCGCGCGAATAATCGTGCGCGGCCGATGCGGGACTGCGACCAGGGCTAGAACCAGAAACACGCCCGGATACCAGAAAACCCGCATCGGTCGATGCGGGTTTTTTTATGGTCCGGGTTTTTCACATCCGGGCCTGGGTGGCCGGTCGAATGCCTGCAACACGTGTATTCCCCCATCATCAGGAGCTGTTCCCATGTGTTCGATCTTCGGAATGTTCGGCCTGCAGGCCGGCGATGATCTTCCCGCCCTGCGCCGTCGCGCGCTGGATCTTTCGCAACGCCAGCGCCACCGCGGGCCCGACTGGAGCGGCGTGTACGTCGACACCGGTGCCGTGCTGGTGCACGAGCGTCTGGCTATCGTCGACCCGGCCGGTGGCTCGCAGCCGCTGCTGTCCGAGGATGGCGGTCTTGCCTTGGCCGTCAACGGCGAGATCTACAACCACCGCGAACTCAAGGCCGAACTCGCCCAGCCGTATGCATTCCAGACTGGTTCTGACTGCGAGGTCATCAACGCGCTGTATCGCGAAGACGAACCCGCATCGTTCCTCAACCGCCTCAACGGCATTTTCGCCTTCGCCCTGTGGGACCGCGACCAGCAGCGCGTGCTGATCGCACGTGATCCGATCGGCGTGGTGCCGCTGTACTGGGGCCATGACCAGGACGGTCGCCTGGTGGTGGCCTCTGAACTGAAATCGCTGGTCGACATCTGCGCCGATGCGGCGCAGTTCCCGCCCGGCCACTGGTATGACAGCGCCACCGACACGCTCACCCGCTACTACGAACGTCCCTGGCGCGACTATGACGCCGTGGAAGGTGTCGAAGCCGACCGCGTCGCCTTGCGTGAGGCCTTTGAGCGCGCCGTGCACCGCCAGCTGATGACCGACGTGCCCTACGGCGTGTTGCTGTCCGGTGGCCTGGATTCTTCGCTGGTGGCCGCTGTGGCCGCACGCTATGCGCGCCATCGCATCGAGGACGGCGACAAGAGCGAAGCCTGGTGGCCGCGGCTGCACTCGTTCGCGATCGGCCTGAAAGGCTCGCCCGATCTCGCCGCCGCCGCCATTGCCGCCGAGGCGTTGGGCACGGTGCATCACGGGTTCGAGTACACCTTCGAGGAAGGCCTGGATGCGCTGCCCGAAGTCATCCGCCACGTGGAAACCTACGACGTCACCACCATCCGCGCTTCCACGCCGATGTTCCTGCTGGCGCGGCGGATCAAGGCCATGGGCGTGAAGATGGTGCTGTCCGGCGAAGGCAGCGACGAGATCTTCGGTGGTTATCTGTACTTCCACAAAGCGCCCAACGCGCGTGAATTCCATGAGGAACTGGTGCGCAAGCTGGATGCGCTGAACAACTACGATTGCCTGCGCGCCAACAAGTCGATGATGGCCTGGGGTGTGGAGCCGCGGGTGCCGTTCCTGGACCGTGAGTTCCTTGATGTGGCCATGCGCATCGACGCGCAGCACAAGATGGTCGGGAAGGGCGGTGACGGCGCTCGCCGGATCGAGAAAGCGGTACTGCGCGAAGCGTTCGAGGGCTACCTGCCTGAGTCGATCCTGTGGCGGCAGAAAGAGCAGTTCAGTGACGGGGTGGGGTACGGCTGGATCGACGGTCTGAAGGCACACGCCGAAGCCCAGGTCAGCGACCGGGTCATGGCCGCGGCCGACAAGCGCTTCGTGCACAACCCGCCGCAGACCAAAGAGGCGTACTACTACCGCCACCTGTTCGAGCAGTTCTTCCCGACCCAGGCCGCGGCGGAAACCGTGCCCGGCGGCAAGTCCATCGCCTGCTCGTCGCCGGCGGCGATTGCCTGGGATGCGAGCTTTGCCGCCATGGCCGACCCGTCCGGCCGTGCGGTCGCCGGGGTGCACGAACAGGCCCTGGTGTAGGTAGTGCCGGCCGCTGGCCGGCAACCGCACGATGCTGGATTGCGTGGTTGCCGGCCAGCGGCCGGCACTACCGACGCGCTATGATCCCCGCTCACGCAGGGGAACGTACATGGACGCACAGACCGGGGGCGAGTCACGGCCGATGAAATGGGGTTGGCACTACCTGGCCTGGGCCGGGATTCCACTGGCCATCGGCCTGGCGCTGGCGCGCTATGCCGGTCCGGGCATGCCCACGGTCGCTGCCAAGGCCGAAAAGGTCGTCGGCAGCGACTGGGCCCAGCACCTGGCTTCGCCGCTGGGCCTGTTCCTGCTGCAGCTGCTGGTGCTGCTGGTGGTCGCCAAAGGCGCCGGCGCGCTGCTCAAGCGGCTCGGTCAGCCGGCGGTGATCGGCGAAATGGCCGCCGGCCTGATGATGGGCCCGCTGGTGCTGGGCAGCCTGTTGCCCGGCCTGCACGGCGCGCTGTTCCCGGCCAGTTCGCTGGGGCCGCTGGGCATGCTCAGCCAGCTCGGCGTGCTGATGTTCCTGCTGGTAGCCGGTGCCGAACTCGACCTGGGCGCGCTGCGCGGCCGCCGCCGCTTTGCCTTCACCGTCAGCCACGCCGGCATCGCGGTGCCGTTTGTGCTCGGCGTGCTGCTCGCGATCTGGCTGTACCCCGACCATGGACCGCAGGGCGTAGGCTTCACCGCCTTTGCGCTGTTCGTTGGCATCTCCATGAGCATCACCGCGTTCCCGGTGCTGCTGCGCATCCTCGCGGACCGCGGCATCACCCACACTCCGTTGGGACAGACCGCCATCGCCTGCGCTGCACTCGGCGACGCCACCGCGTGGTGCCTGCTGGCGCTGATCGTGGCCGCCGCGCAGGCCACCGCGTGGCTCACCGCCAGCGTCAACCTGTTGTGTGTGGTGGCCTTCATCGCGCTGATGCTGGGTGCGGTGAAGCCGTGGTTCGCGCGGCAGACGGTGCAAGCCGGCAGCGAAGGTCGCTGGCTGTTGGGCGTCCTGTTGCTGGCGCTGGCCAGTGCGCTGGTCACCGAAGTGCTGGGCATCCATGCCTTGTTTGGCGCGTTTGCCGCCGGTGTGGCGGTGTCGGCCAATAGCCAGTTGCGTACGCTGCTGATCGCCAAGGTCGAGCCCTTCGCGGTCACGCTGCTGCTGCCGTTGTTCTTCGCCATGACCGGCCTGCGCATGCGTGCCGATGCGCTGCAGGCCAGCGATCTGGTGCTGTGTCTGCTGGTGATCGCGGTGGCCACGGTGGGCAAGCTGCTGGGCACCTTCAGTGCCGCGCGCAGTGCCGGGCTGGAAACGCGTGAAGCGTGGCGGCTGGGTGCGTTGATGAACACCCGGGGCCTGATGGAACTGATTGTGCTCAACCTCGGTTACGAACTCGGCCTGCTGGGCGATCGTCTGTTTGCCGTGCTGGTGATCATGGCGCTGGTGACCACCGCCATGACCGGGCCGTTGTTGAACCTGATCGAGCGTCGCAAGGCGGCGTGATCGTTGGTTCGCGGTCACGACCAACGGTCGTGACCTACCCGGGATGCCGGATGATCCGGTGGGTCACGACCGTTGGTCGTGACGTCTGTCCGGCGACGCGATTCATTACGGCTTCAACGTCATCGTATGCACGGCCTTTCCCGGCAAAAACGGCGTCGGCTTGCCCTGCACCCAATCCTCATGCCCGGCACCCCAGAACGGTGACAGCGGATGCCCGCTCTGTCCGCCCGGCATATGAATGATGCCGTCAGCCTCATGGCCGGGTGACACCACCATACGTTCCGAGGCACCAAACGCGGGCCCCTGCACGCGTGGCATGTTGTTGTCGCCGGGCAGCGGGTCGGCCGGCATGCACAGCCAGCGCTTGGCGAAAGCGGGCAGGGCGGCGCTCACGGGATGACAGATCGCCGCGGTGTTGAGTTCGCCGTACGTTCGCTTGTCCAGTTCCGGGCCGGTTTCGACCAGCGAGCCTTCCAACCCACGTGCGGCGTCGGCCACCAGCGCATCCCAGCTGGCGTGCGCAGGCGGCAGCAGATGCGCCGGACGCTCGCTCACCAGCGGCCACAGCACGCCTTCCAGCTGCGCCAGGTGGGGTTCCAGGTAGTCGTCGCCCAGCTTTGCCTTGGCCGGAGCCAACAGCCCCTCCGAGACCGCCTTCAGCACCCGGCCGCGGAAGCCACGGGTGATCCGGTAGCTCACCGAATCGACTGACGCATGTCCCTCCCATGTGCGCGTGGCCGCTTCCAACCGCTTCAGCGCCGGGTCGTCGCTGTGCGTCACCACCTGCCGCAGCAGCGTGTACCAGCGTTCCAGGAACAGCGCACGGTCGTCGAGTTGGATCGCCAGCAGGTCCCGTTCGGTGAAGCGTTCCTTTGCGAACAGGTCGTCGCGGATCTGCTTGCCGCGCGCGCCCAGGTCGTAGCCGGCATTGCCTGCCACGCCCAGCGCCTCGCCATCGAGCACGCGGCCATTGGCGGTCCACAGCCGGTAGGTGGGCGGGTCGATCAGCGACGGGGATGCATCGCTGCGGATTGGCCACGGTGCGCAGTCGGCCGCGGCCGTCGAACCGAAGCCAGTGGGCGGGCAGGACGGTGCGCGGTCCGGGCGCGCGCCGATCAGTCGCCACGCGATGCGGCCGGCGCTGTCCGCGATCACCAGGTTCTGGGTGGGAATGCCGGCGCGGTCGGCGACGGCCAGCGCCTGGTCCAGGTCACCCGCGCGCGCCATCTCGGCAAAGTCCAGGCGCACCGCGCCCGGCTGCTGCGCGGTCCAGCGCAGGGCCTGCCCACTGCCGTCCGGACGTTCGTGCAGGATCGGCCCCCAGTCGGTTTCACGCACGCGGAACATCACGTCGGGCTGTCCCGCCACGCGGATGCGCTCGTTGTGGATGCGGATACCCGGCGCATGCGCCACAACCGGTTGAAAGTCGGCGTTGTCGATGTAGCTGTTGGTGAAGCCCCAGGCGACGTGCCCGTTGCTGCCCACCACGATTGCCGGCAGGCCCGGCAGCGAGAAACCGCTGACGTCGACCTTGCCGCCGGGCGCGGCCGGGTCGGGGTAGCGCAGCCGCACCCGGAACCACAGGCTGGGTGCACGCAGGCCCAGGTGCATGTCATCGGCAACAATGGCGCGGCCATCTGCAGTCAGTGCGCCAGCTACCGCGAAATTGTTGCTGCCTTTCACGTCCGCGTCCTGCACCGCTGCGCTGGCCGCGGAACCGGAACCGATAGGTAACGACCGTTGGTCGTTACGCAAATCAATCTCTTCCGGTGCAGGCAACACCGCATTACCCCGCGCCTCCCCGAACAGCGGTGCGTCCCACTCGCTGCCGTCATGCGCCAGCAGCGCATACAGCGCCGGCGGCACCACCTCGCGGATCCGGGTCATGGCCAGTTCGGTCTGGTTGCCCGGGTCCTGCAGGTCGGCGTACATGGCCAGCCCGGTCAGCACCGAATCGCTGGCGCTCCAGCGTGCCGGTTCCTGGCGCAGCAGCAGGTACGGCCAGGGCCGCACGCGCAGCTCGCCAACGCCGGCATTGACGCCGTCCACATAGGCCTGCAGTTCGACGGCCTGGCTGCCCATCGCCGCATCCAGATGGGCGTCGGTGCGTGCGCGCAGCCGATGCACGCGCATGCGCTTGTCCACGTCGACGGCCGCTGGCCCGAACAGCTCGGCCAGCTCGCCTGCGGCGGCACGGCGCATCAGGTCCATTTCGAAGTAGCGTTCCTGCGCATGTACCTGACCCAAGGCGCGCATGGCATCGGCGGGGGAGGCAGCATCGATGGTGACCACCCCCAGCGCATCGCGCTGCACGGTCACCGGGGCCTGCAGGCCGGCCAGCTTGTGTTCCCCGTCCAGCGGAGCCAGGCTGCCGCGCAGCAGCCACCAGACCAGGGCAATCCCGACAACCGCAACCAGCAGCACAAAACCCAGCACCCGCTTCAGCCAACGACGCATCCCGCGACCTCCCCTCCGGTGGAAGGTCGATTGTAGGGCCTGTGGATGACGCGTGAATGCGGGCTGCGAGCGCAACTGCGACTGATTCTGATTAGATCACCGCCGCGAAAGATAGGGCACCATGCGCGCATCGATTCACAAGGAGCCCCCCATGAAAGGTCACCCGGACGTCATCGCCTGCCTGAAGGAACTGCTGCGCGGCGAGCTTGCAGCACGCGATCAGTACTTCATCCATTCGCGCCGCTACGAGGACCAGGGCCTGTTCGCGCTGTACGAACGCCTGAACCATGAGATGGAAGAGGAAACCCAGCACGCCGACGCGCTGCTGCGCCGCATCCTGTTCCTGGGCGGCAACCCGGACATGCGTCCGCATGCGTTCGAACCGGGTGAAACCGTGGAAGAAATGCTGCGCAAGGACCTGGACACCGAGTACAGCGTGCGCAACAACCTCGCCGCCGGCATGAAGCTGTGCGAACAGCATCAGGATTACGTGAGCCGCGACATGCTGCTGGTGCAGCTGAAGGACACCGAGGAAGACCACGCCTGGTGGCTGGAACAGCAGCTGAGCCTGATCAAGCGGATTGGTCTTGCCCTGTACCAGACCAGCAAGATCGAAGCCAAGGGCACCGCGGCGCATTGATCGTGCCCCGTGCCGACCAACGGTCGGCACCTACCGGTGATGCATTGCTTCACCGTCGGTAGCGCCCGACCGTTGGTCGGGCGAATTCCGGAAGATCCATCCGGTCGCCAGCCAGCCAACGCCAGCCAGCAACCCACAAAAAAACCGGGGAAACCCCGGTTTTTTTGTGGGTGCATGCCGGGCAAGCCCGGCACTACGTGGGTTACTCCACGCTCAACCCTTCCACCTTCTGCCAGCCACGCGGCAGCAGATGGCCGCGCGTCGCACGTGCACCCAGATACTGCTCCAGATCCTTGAACGACAGGTTCATGGTCCGCGCACCGCTGTGCACCTGCAGGGTGTTGCCTGGCGACACCGCGACCACCGCGACCACGCGCTCGGTGGCGAGCTTGGCTTTGGGGATCTCGATGATCTTGTTGCCCTTTCCCTTGTCCAGTTCCGGCAGCTCGCTGGCCGGAATCGCCAGCAGGTTGCCCGAGCTGGTCACCGCCACGATGCGGTCGGTCTCGGCATTGGCCACCACCGACGGCGTCAGCACCTTGGAGCCGGAGGTCAGGTTGAGCATTGCCTTGCCGGCCTTGTTGCGGCCCACCAGGTTCTCGAAGCGGGTGACGAAGCCATAGCCGTGCGAGGACGCCAGCACGAAGCGGGTGTTGTTCTCGCCGCTGGCCAGGGTCATGAAGGCGCTGCCGGCGGCCGGCGAGAAGCGGCCGGTCAGCGGTTCGCCGTTGCCACGCGCCGAGGGCAGGGTGTGGATCGCGGTCGAATAGGCGCGACCCTCGCTGTCCAGGAACGCCACCTGCTGGGTGCTGCGCGCACGCGCGAAGCCCAGCAGCGCATCACCTTCGCGGTAGTTCAGCGTGGACGGGTCCATGTCATGACCCTTGGCTGCACGGATCCAGCCCTTCTCCGACAGCACCACGGTCATCGGTTCGCTCGGCACCAGCTCGGTTTCGTCGATGGCCTGGGCCGCGCCACGCTGCACCAGCGGCGAACGGCGGGCGTCACCGAACTTCTTCGCGTCGGCGGTGAGTTCGTCGCGGATCAGCTTCTTCAGCTTGGCCTTGCTGTCCAGGATCGACTGGATCTTGTCGCGTTCCTTGGCCAGCTCATCCTGCTCGCCGCGGATCTTCATTTCTTCCAGGCGCGCCAGCTGCTTCAGCTTGGTTTCCAGGATGTACTCGGCCTGGTCTTCGCTCAGCCCGAAGCGCGCGATCAACGCCGCCTTCGGTTCGTCCTCGGTGCGGATGATGTGGATCACTTCATCCAGGTTGAGGAACGCCACCAGCAGGCCGTCCAACAGGTGCAGGCGACGCTCGACCTTTTCCAGGCGATGGGTCAGGCGGCGGGTCACCGTGGCCTGGCGGAACTGCAGCCATTCGCTGAGCAGCATCTTCAGGTTCTTCACCTGCGGACGCCCGTCCATGCCGATCACGTTCATGTTGACGCGATAGCTGCGCTCCAGGTCGGTGGTGGCGAACAGGTGGCCCATCAGCTGTTCGGCATCCACGCGGTTGGAGCGCGGCAGCAGCACCAGCCGCACCGGATTGGCGTGGTCGGATTCGTCACGCAGGTCTTCCAGCCACGGCAGCTTCTTGGCCCGCATCTGCGCGGCGATCTGCTCGATCACCTTCGACGGCGAAACCTGGAACGGCAGGGCCGTGACCACGATGTTGTTGCCTTCCTTCACGAAGGTCGCACGCGCACGCACGCTGCCGTTGCCGGTTTCGTACATCTGCCGCAGGTCGGCCAGCGGGGTGATGATTTCCGCCGTGCTCGGGTAGTCCGGGCCCTTCACGTGCTCGCACAGGTCGGCGATGCTCGCGTCCGGATCATCCAGCAGGTGCAGCAGCGCGCTGACAATCTCGTTGAGGTTGTGCGGCGGCACGTCGGTGGCCATGCCCACGGCGATGCCGGTGGTGCCGTTGAGCAGCAGGTGCGGCAGGCGCGCCGGCATCCAGGTCGGCTCTTCCAGGGTGCCGTCGAAGTTCGGCACCCAGTCGGTGGTGCCCTGGTTGATTTCGCCCAGCAGCACTTCGGCGATCGGGGTCAGCTTGGATTCGGTGTAACGCATTGCCGCGAACGACTTCGGGTCGTCGCTGGAGCCGAAGTTGCCCTGGCCCTCGATCAGCGGGTAGCGGTACGAGAACGGCTGTGCCATCAGCACCAGCGCTTCGTAGCAGGCGCTGTCGCCGTGCGGGTGGTACTTACCGATGACGTCACCGACGGTGCGCGCGGACTTCTTCGGCTTGGAGGCCGCGTTCAGCCCCAGCTCGCTCATCGAATAGATGATGCGGCGCTGCACCGGCTTGAGCCCGTCGCCGATGAACGGCAGGGCGCGGTCCAGCACCACGTACATCGAGTAATCCAGGTACGCCCGTTCGGCGTACTCGCGCAGGGGCAGCTGTTCAAAGCCGTGGAACGCGGGGCGGGCAAGTTCGGTCATGCGGGATTGTTACCTGTGGCAAAGGACGGCGACGGCTGTCGCCTTCGCAGGCGGTCGATTATCCGGATGCGGCCGGGGATGCCAAGCCATGTGAAGAAATTGACCCCCGTCATCACGCTCCTGAATGCAGTCACAGTTGAATTGCTTCCAACTTAAATATTTCCATTGAGAAATATATTGGATGGAAGTAAAGTGCGCACCCATGATGATCTGCCCCGAAACCACCCCGCCCAGCCTGGGTCTGCTGCTGCGTCAGGTCCGCGACGGCCTGATGCGCCAGCTCGACATCTCGATGGCCGAGGAAAACCTGGACATCGGCTTCACCCACTACCTGGGGCTGAAGGTGCTGTCGTTCCGCGCGCCGTGCACGGCCAACGAGCTGGCCCAGGCGCTGGACCAGGTGCCGAGCGCGGTGACCCGGCTGCTGGACAAGCTGGAAGCGTTGGGCTGCGTGCGCCGTGAGCCGCACGCCCAGGACCGCCGCGCGCTGCAGATCGTGCTGACCGACGAGGGCCGTGCGCTGTGGGCCCGGCTCAAGCTGCGCGGCGAGGCCACCATCAACGACGCCATGCGTGACCTGAGCGCCGATGAGCGTGCCCAGCTGCTTTCCCTGTTGACCCGTGTTCGCGATTCCCTGACGACGCCATGACCACTTCTACTTTCCGCACCTTCCGGCTGCAGCCACTGCTGCCGGCCGCACTGGCGTTGGCGCTGTCCGCCTGCGCCAGCACCGGCGGCCTGCAACCGCAGGGCCAGCTGCTTGATCCCGACCACCTGCAGAGCCAGCGCACGCTGGCCGGACAGGACCTGAGCCAGCCCGGCTGGCCGGCCACCGATTGGTGGCGCGCGCTGGGTGACCCCCAGCTCGACGCGCTGATCGCCGAAGGCCTGCAGCACAACCCGGGCCTGGATGCGGCTGACGCGCGCCTGCGCCAGGCGCGTTCGCAGATCGGCACCGCGCGTGCCGACCGCCTGCCCAGCGTGAACGCCTCGGCCGGCTACACCGGCGTGCGCCTGCCCGAATCGATGGTCGGCGACGAAATGGGCGGAAGCTACGCCGGCAGCGTGCAGGGCTACCTGAGCTTCAGCTACGGCATCGACCTGTGGGGCGGCAAGCGCGCCGCCTGGGAAGCCGCCGTGGACAGCGGCCATGCCGCCCAGGTGGATGCACAGGCCGCACGCCTGGACCTGTCGGCCGCCATTGCCGAAGCCTATGCGCAGCTCGGCTACGCCTGGCAGCTGCATGACGTGGCCAATGGCGAGCTGGAGCGCGCGCAGAAGACGCTGAAGCTGACCCAACAGCGCCGCAGTGCCGGCATCGACAGCGACCTGCAGGTGCGCCAGGCCGAAACCCGCATTCCGGCCGCGCAGCAGCAGCTGCAGGCCGCCCAGCAGCAGATCGACGAGGCCCGCACCGCGCTGGCCGCGCTGGTCGGGCAGGGCCCGGACCGCGGCCTGCAGATCGAACGTCCGCAGGTGCTCAACCCGCTGGCGCTGCAACTGCCGGGCGTGCTGCCCAGTGAACTGCTCGGCCGTCGCCCGGACATCGTCGCCGCGCGCTGGCGCGTGGAAGCGGCCGGCAAGGAGATCCATGCGGCCAAGGCCAAGTTCTACCCCAGCCTCAACCTCACCGCGCTCGGCGGCGTGGTCAACAGTGAAGTGGATCAGCTGCTCAAGAGCAGCTCCACCTTCGCCTTCCTTGGCCCGGCGCTGAGCCTGCCGATCTTCGATAGCGGCCGCCTGCGTGCCGGCCTGGACAAGACCGATGCGCAGTACGACCTGGCCGTGGCCGACTACAACCAGTCGGTGGTGGGGGCACTGCGCGACGTGGCCGATCAGGTCAACGCGGTGCGCTCGCTGGCCGACCAGGCCGCCGCCCAGCAGCAGGCGCTGAACACCGCGGAGGCCGCACAGGACCTGGCCCAGCAGCGCTACCGCGCCGGCATTGGCAGCTACCTCGATGTGCTGGTGGTGGAAGAACAGCTGCTGGTCGCGCAGAAGCGCCTGGCCGAGCTGCAGTCCCGCCAGATTCTTGTTTCGGTGAAGTTGAGCCAGGCGCTGGGCGGTGGATTCACCCCGTCCAGCGACACCGCCACGCTCGCCGCCCCCACTGATTCCACGCATTCCTGAGACAACGTTCATGAGCCAGACTTCTGCTCCCGCTGCCGCGCCGGCAGCTCCGTCCCGCCGCGGCAAGCTGCTGCGCGGCCTTGTGGTCATCGTGGTCCTGCTGCTGGCCGCGTTCGCCCTGTGGTACTTCATGTTCGGCCGCTGGTTCGAAGAAACCGACGACGCCTACGTGCAGGGCAACCAGGTGCAGATCACCCCGCTGGTGAGCGGCACCGTGGTGGCGATCAACGCCGACGATGGCATGCGCGTGGAGCGCGGCCAGTTGCTGGTGCAGCTGGACCCGGCCGACACCGAAGTAGCACTGCAGCAGGCCGAGGCCACCCTGGCCAAGACCGTGCGTGAAGTGCGCGGCCTGTACCGCAGCGTGGAAGGTGCGCAGGCCGAATTGAATGCCCGCAACGTCGCCCTCAAGCGCGTGCGCGACGACTTCGCCCGCCGCAAGGACCTGGCCGCCACCGGTGCGATCTCCAACGAAGAGCTGGCCCACGCCCGTGACGAGCTGGCCGCCGCCGAAGCTGCTGTTGCAGGTTCGCGCGAAACCTTTGAGCGCAGCCGCGCGCTGGTCGACGACACCGTGATCGCAACCCAGCCGGACGTGCAGGCTGCTGCCGCGCAGCTGCGCCAGGCGTACCTCAACAACGCACGTGCCGGCATCGTCGCACCGGTCACCGGTTACGTGGCACGTCGTTCGGTGCAGGTCGGCCAGCGCGTGCAGCCGGGCAATGCCCTGATGGCGGTGGTGCCGACCGAGCAGATGTGGGTGGAAGCCAATTTCAAGGAAACCCAGCTGCGCCACATGCGCCTGGGCCAGGAAGTGGAGCTGAAGTCGGACCTGTACGGCGGTGAGGTGCATTACACCGGCCGCATCGACAGCCTGGGCCTGGGCACCGGTTCGGCGTTCTCGCTGCTGCCGGCGCAGAACGCCAGCGGCAACTGGATCAAGATCGTGCAGCGCGTGCCGGTGCGCATCGCCATCGATCCGAAGCAGCTGGCCGAACATCCGCTGCGCATTGGTCTGTCGATGAAGGCGGAAGTGAGCCTGCGCGACCAGAAGGGCACGGTGCTGCCGACTGAAGCGGCCAAGGGCCAGGTGTTCGACACCGACGTGTACGCCAAGCAGCTGCACAGCGCGGACGACAAGATCCACACCATCATCCAGGCCAACCTGCCGCAGCAGGCCAAGGCGAGCTGAGACCGAAACGATGTCCGCACAAGCTCCTACCGCGCCCGGTAACCCGGGCGCGCCGTCGGCGGCCGGTGCCTTCCGGCCAGCCAATGTCGCGCTGTGTACTGCTGGCCTGGCGATGGCCTCGTTCATGCAGGTGCTCGACACCACCATTGCCAACGTGTCGCTGCCGACCATCGCCGGCAACCTGGGGGCCAGCTCGCAGCAGGCCACCTGGGTGATCACCTCGTTCGCGGTGAGCACGGCGATCGCGCTGCCGCTGACCGGTTGGCTGAGCCGTCGCTTCGGGGAAACCAAGCTGTTCATCTGGGCGACGCTGTCGTTCGTGGTGGCGTCGCTGCTGTGTGGCCTGGCGCAGAGCATGGGCATGCTGGTGGTGTCGCGCGCGCTGCAGGGTTTCGTGGCGGGGCCGATGTACCCGATCACGCAGTCGCTGCTGGTGTCGATCTATCCAAGGGAAAAACGCGGGCAGGCATTGGCACTGCTGGCGATGATCACGGTGGTGGCGCCGATCTGTGGCCCGATCCTGGGCGGCTGGATCACCGACAACTACAGCTGGGAATGGATCTTCCTGATCAACGTGCCGCTGGGCATCTTCGCGGCGCTGGTGGTGGGTAATCAGCTGAAGGGTCGGCCGGAGCACATTGAAAAGCCGAAAATGGATTACGTTGGTCTGATCACGCTGGTGATCGGCGTGGGTGCGCTGCAGCTGGTGCTGGACCTGGGCAACGACGAAGACTGGTTTGCCTCGGCGAAGATCGTGGTGCTGGCCTGCGTGGCGGTGGTGGCGTTGGCGGTGTTCCTGATCTGGGAACTGACCGACAAGGATCCGATCGTGGACCTGCGCCTGTTCCGGCACCGCAACTTCCGTGCGGGCACGCTGGCGATGGTGGTGGCGTATGCGGCGTTCTTCAGTGTGTCGCTGCTGATTCCGCAGTGGCTGCAGCGTGACATGGGCTACACGGCGATCTGGGCAGGTCTGGCGACAGCACCAATCGGCATTCTGCCGGTGATCATGACGCCGTTCGTGGGCAAGTACGCGTCGCGTTTCGACATGCGGATGATCGCGTCGTTCGCGTTCGTGTTCCTGTCATTCACGAGCTTCCTGCGTTCAAACTTCAACCTGCAGGTGGATTTCACCCACGTGGCGGGGGTGCAGTTGATCATGGGTGTGGGCGTGGCACTGTTCTTCATGCCGGTGCTGCAGATCCTGCTGTCGGACCTGGACGGTCGCGAGATCGCGGCGGGCTCGGGCCTGGCCACATTCCTGCGTACGCTGGGCGGCAGCTTCGCGGCATCGCTGACCACGTGGCTGTGGGCGCACCGCACGCAGGAGCACCACGCGCACCTGACCGAACACATCTCGGTGTATCAGCCGGGCATGCAGGAGCAGGTAGCGGCGATGGGGCAGGGCGATCTGCAACATGGCGCGGCAGCGTTGAACAACATCATCAACCACCAGGCATCGCAGATGGGCTTCAACGACATCTTTTTCCTGCTGGGCTGGGTGTTCCTGGCGATCATCGCGTTCCTGTGGCTGGCCAAGCCTCCGTTCGGCGCAGGCGCGGGCGCTGCTTCCGCGGGCGGCCACTGATCGGCATTCGACGGTCTACGTAGAGCCGGGCTTGCCCGGCTGCTGTTGGATTCGTGCGAACAGCCCCCGGTTCACTACATCCCTGGCTTGGCGGATCGGGATGGGCGTTCCGGGGGACGCTGCAAGTACATCCATGTAAGCTCGATCGCCGCATCCATGCGGCTCACGCCCCCTCCAGCCCACCCCGACCCGCCACGACAAATGGTCGGTGGCCATGGGAAATCAACGGCAACGGCAACGGCAGGCATCACTGCGATGCTGGCCACCACCAGCGGTGCTGAACATCACCGGGGTGCTGGGCCTGATGCAAATGGTTGAAGAAATGGTGGGATCGGTCGACAGACGATCGCCGTGAAATGACCAACGTTCTTTAACGCATGAACCCCTGATCGAAACGAGCTCCAAGCATGACCCGAAGTGACGCATGCGACGCGAACTCCACTCCGCGTTCTTCATTGCATGCCCGATAAACGCGCACGCACGTCACACATTGAAGCATCCACCAACGCGCAACCCCTGCACCACCTTCGCGCGCACCGCACTACTCCCCCAAGCCTCCCGCAAACCAACCGCGCCAATTGCGTCGCACCATTTGCCCGTGCGCCAAAAACCCGCCACGATTGCGTCGCAAATGCCTATTTTTATCGGCATCTGTTTCCTGCAGGGTAGGCCCCGGAGCGTAGAATCTCCGAATTCATCGAGATGGTTGTCCTGCGTGGGAAGTGTGCGTCCTGCGTCGGGAGGGTGGCTAATACAACACCTCCGCAAGGGGGAAATATGCCCGCCGTTTTCTCCTCGGTGATTCGCGGTTCTAACCTCCCGACCCCTCGCCATTCCGGCGGGGGTCGCACTCTGCAGGAGGTTTGCCATGCAAACACAACGTTCGTACATGCATCACCCGCAGTTCCGGCGGAGGGCACGCCGATGAAGAAGCCGGTCTGGCTACGTGCACGAGTGGAAGACGAGTTGCGCCGCGACTTCAAGGGCGTGACGAAAAGCCTGGATTATGCGCCGGCGGAGGCGGTCCGGTTGTTCATGGCGCGGCTGGTGGAGCTTGCACAGGCGTCGCGTGCGAAGGATGCGAAGTTGCGGCGCAATGCGATCCGCAAAGCAAGCGACGACGCGGCCGGTGTAATGGGTGTCGGTGTTGAAGAGCCAACCAGCGGCGAATCCCCGCGATCGCGGTGATGTACTTGCATCCGGCACTGCCGATGTCAATGTCACCGGCAATGCCGTGCGCAATGCAATCCGCAATGTCACCGGCAATGCCATCGGCAATGCCGCCGGTAGGGTCGCACGACAGTCGACCGCCGATAACGGTGATCGGCGCGGTAGGGCATGAACCGAAACGAAGAAGCGCGTCACCGTTCGGAGGTCATGCGTTACCGGGCGTGGATGATTTCACGGCCGTCGTCTGTCGACCGACGCTACAGGGACGTACTTGCGCCGTCCCCCGGAACGCCCATCCCGATCCGCCAAGCCAGGGATTCCGTAAACCGAGGGTTGTTCGCACGAATCCAACAGCAGCCGGGCAAGCCCGGCTCTACGTAGATCCCGCAATCCAAACGCCAGAAACGAAAAAACCCGCTTTCGCGGGTTTGATCATTTACTGAGTCATGGTGCCCAGGAGAGGACTCGAACCTCCACGAAGTTGCCCCCGCTAGCACCTGAAGCTAGTGCGTCTACCAATTCCGCCACCTGGGCGACTCAGGAGACGAATTGTGCGGGAGAACCTCGAATGTGTCAACAACATTTCGCAATCAACACCCACATCGATTGAGCGTTGCGCAGAAACGAAAAAACCCGCTTGCGCGGGTTTGATCATTTACTGAGTCATGGTGCCCAGGAGAGGACTCGAACCTCCACGAAGTTGCCCCCGCTAGCACCTGAAGCTAGTGCGTCTACCAATTCCGCCACCTGGGCGACTCAGGCCGCGAATTATGCGGAAGCATTCGGGGGCTGTCAACGGATTCTGCAATACTCAGTTCACCACGACTGCTTGGATCTCCGATGACCACGCCCGTCCTGCACGTCCACCCGCTGTCGTCCTGCTGCCAGAAAGTGCTGATCGCTGCCCGAGTACTTGGGGCAACGCTGGAAGAGCGCTTCCTGAACCTCGGTGACCCGGCCGTCCGCGCCGCCTTCGCCGAACTCTCCCCAATGGGCAAGATGCCGCTGCTGGAAGACGGCGATCGGCGCGTGGCTGAAACCAGCATCATCATCGAGTACCTGCAGTTGCATCATGCCGGCAGCGACGCGCGGTTGATTCCGGAAGGTGCAGATGCGTCTCTCGACGTGCGCTTCTGGGACCGGTTCTCAGACTTCTACGTCATGACTCCGATGCAGGCGCTTACCGCCGAACGCCTGAAACCGGCCGGGCAGGGCAGTGATGCCGCAGTCGACGATGCCCGGCAGATGCTGTTGAAGAGTTATGCCGTGCTGGATCGTCAGCTGCAGGCCGGCGGCTGGATGGCGGGTACCGACTTCTCGATGGCCGATTGTGCGGTGGCACCGGCGCTGTTCTATGCCGTGGCTTATGTGCCGCTGCCGAAGGAGCTGACGCACCTGCGGGCGTACTTCGAGCGGCTGATGGCGCACCCGTCGGTGGCGGCCGTGGTGGATGGCGCGCGACCCTGGTTCAAGTATTTCCCGGGGCGCGAAGGGCTGGCGCGGCGGTTCTACGATCCGGATGCGTGAGGCCGGAAACGAAAAAACCCGCTTGCGCGGGTTTTTAACGTTGGTGCCCAGGAGAGGACTCGAACCTCCACGGTTTTACCCGCTAGTACCTGAAACTAGTGCGTCTACCAATTCCGCCACCTGGGCGTTCCAGAGCCGGCAATTCTGGGCATGTCCGGGACGCTTGTCAACGTCTTTTTCACTTTCTTCACAAAGCTGCATACGTGTCATCGATGACCCGCCATGCACACCGTCAGCGGTTACCATAAAGGTCAATGAAAACAAAGAAACCGACCCGGGGCGCGAAAGCCCCCAAGTCTCCGGCCCCCAAGAAGGGTGCTGGTCCGTCGGGCAAGTCCCGCGCCGCTGCCAAGCCTGGCAAGCTGCCGCCCTGGATGCCCGAGTCCCTGCAGAATCCCGCCCCGCCGCGCAGCGGCAAGCGTGCCGGCCCCAAGCCGGGCACCGGGGCCCCCGTGCCGACCCGCCGCAACCCGCATCCGCAGGCCACCAGCCGCAGCTATGACGACCCCTTCGCCGCGCGCGAGGCCGAGCGCTACGCCCAGCCCATCGCCAGCCGCGAAGCCATCCTGCAGTTGCTGGACCGCTGCGACGGCCCCCAGACCGCCGAGGAAATCGGCGCGCAGCTCGGCCTGACCGAACCCGACCGTGCCGACGCGCTGGGCAAGCGCCTGGGCGCGATGGTGCGTGACGGCCAGCTGGTGCAGAACCGCCGCGGCGGCTTCGCCCCGGTGCAGGCCACCAACCTGATCACTGGCGTGGTCATCGCCAACCCGGAAGGGTTCGGCTTCCTGCGCCCGGTGGAGGGCGGCGACGACCTGTTCCTGGCCCCGTATGAAATGCGCAAGGTGCTGCACGGCGACCGTGTGCTGGCCAACGTGACCGGCATCGACCGCCGTGGCCGCCGCGAGGGCAGCATCGCCCGCGTGCTCGAGCGTGGCATGACCCGTCTGATCGGGCGCTTCAGCGTCGAGTTCGGCATCAGCTACGTGGTGCCGGATGACAAGCGCATCCAGCGCAACGTACAGATTCCGCCCGACCAGACCGGCGACGCCCGCGATGGCCAGCTGGTGGTGTGCGAACTGACCCAGGCCCCGGACACGCGTCGGCCGCCGATCGGCCGCATCATCGCGGTGCTCGGCGACAAGCTGACCGCCTCGCTGGTGGTGGAAACCGCCATTCACGGCCATGAGCTGCCGTTCGAGTTCCCGCAGGAAGTGCTGGACGAAGCCGCGGCGGTGCCGTTGACGGTGGAGCCGGGCATGATCGGCGGTCGCGTCGATCTGCGCAGCACGCCGCTGGTGACCATCGACGGCGAGGACGCCAAGGACTTCGACGACGCGGTCTACTGCGAGCCGAACGAAGATGGTTTCCGTCTGATCGTGGCCATTGCCGACGTCTCCAACTATGTCCGCCCCGGCACCCCGCTGGACGAGGAAGCGCAGAAGCGCGCCACCTCGGTGTACTTCCCGGGCTTCGTGGTGCCGATGCTGCCGGAGACGCTGTCCAACGGCATCTGCTCGCTGATGCCGAAGGTCGACCGCATGTGCTTCGTCTGCGACATGCAGGTGGGGCGCGATGGCGAAGTGGCACACTCGCGCTTCTACGAAGCGGTGATGAATTCGCATGCACGCCTGACCTACACCCAGGTCTGGCAGGCGGTGGGCGAGAACGATCCGGCCGCGCGTGCGGCCATCGGCCCGCTGCTGCCGCAGGTGGAACGCCTGCACCAGCTGTACAAGGTGTTTGCCAAGGCCCGGACCAAGCGCGGCGCGATCGAATTTGAAAGCTCGGAAGTGCGCTTCATTCTCGACAACACCGGTCAGGTCACCCAGGCCGGCATGCTGGTGCGCAACGACGCGCACAAGCTGATCGAGGAATGCATGATCGCCGCCAACGTGCAGGCGGCGCGCTACCTGATCAGCAAGCATGTGCCGGCTCCGTACCGTGACCATGAGAAGCCGCCGGAATCGAAGTTTGAAGACCTGCAGGAGTTCCTGAAGGAATTCAAGCTGAGCCTGCCGCCGTATGCCAAGGTGCAGCCGGGCGACTACACCAAGCTGCTGAAGAAGGTGCGCGAGCGCCCGGATGCGGCGCTGCTGGAATCGGTGCTGCTGCGCAGCCAGAGCCTGGCGGTGTATTCGGCCGAGAACCTGGGCCACTTCGGCCTGGCGCTGGACGCCTACGCCCACTTCACCTCGCCGATCCGCCGCTACCCGGACCTGCTGGTGCATCGCGCGATCAAGTACGCGCTGACCGGCAAGCCGGTCGACAAGTATCTGTACACCCAGCGCGAAATGGCCAAGCTGACCCTGCTGTGCTCCGAACGCGAGCGCCGTGCGGACGAGGCCGAGCGCGAGGTCGACGAGCGCTACCGCGCGGCGTGGATGGAAAAGCACGTCGGCGGCAAGTTCGACGGCGTGATCAGCGGCGTGACCAGCTTCGGGCTGTTCGTGGAGCTGGACGAGTCCAAGGTCAACGGGCTGGTGCATGTCACCCAGTTGCCGCACGACTATTACCAGTTCGATGCCACCCGCAAAACGCTGACCGGTGAACGCCGTGGCACCAGCTACCGTCTGGGTGACCGGGTGCGCATCCTGGTGCTGAAGGCCAGCATGGAAGAGCGCAAGATCGACTTCCGCCTGGTCGAGGAAAAGGACGATTCGGTGCCGGAGCTGCCGCCTCGCGGCCAGCCGGCCAAGCGGCAGAAGCAGAAATATTGAGGTAGTGCCGGCCGCTGGCCGGCAACCGCATGAATCCCGGTAGGTACCGACCGTTGGTCGGTACGCCACGAAACGGAGGCCTCACCCATGAACCCCGTTCCCGAATTCTCCGGCGGCTGCCAATGCGGCGCGATCCGCTTCCACGTCCGCGGCGCGCTGCCAGACCGTTCCATCTGCCACTGCCGCATGTGCCAGAAAGCCTTCGGGGCCTACTACGCCCCCTTGGTGTCGGTGCGCGGCGCGGATTTCCAGTGGACCCGTGGCGAGCCCCGCCGCTTCCAGTCCTCCAACCACTTCCGCCGTGGCTTCTGCGCCGACTGCGGCACTCCGCTGACCTACGAAGGGGACGACGGCATGGCCGTGGCCGCCGGGGCCTTCGACCAGCCTGAACGGCTGCCGCCGACCGTGCAGTACGGCACCGAGTCCAAACTGCCCTTCGTGGACCAGCTGGGCGGGCTGGAGGTGATCCTGGCCGAGGACGACCCGGATGCCGAGCGCTTGGCCACGTTGGTGTCCCATCAGCATCCAGACCGGGATACGGCCCGTTGGCCGCGGTGACGGGCACCCCGCCCGCCGATGCTCTACCATTACCACCCCCTGACCGGTTCTGCCCCCTGCAATGAGCAAACAAAGCCAGTGGATCGTCGGCGTCAACGCCGTCGCCTCCTCGATTGAAAACGATGCCGAGAACGTCCGCGAAGTGCTGATCGAGGCCGGCGCGAAGAATCCGCGGCTGACCGAAATCGAGGAAAACGCGCGCCGCAAGGGGATCGACGTGCGCCGGGTGAACACCCAGGCGCTGGACGGCGTGGGCGGCTCGGTGCGCCACCAGGGCGTGGCCGCGCGCTATGCCGCTGCCCGCACCTACAGCGAGAACGAGCTGGAAGGGCTGGTCACCGCTGCCGAGGGCAAGGCGCTGCTGCTGATCCTCGACGAGGTCCAGGACCCGCACAATCTGGGCGCGTGCCTGCGCAGCGCCGCCGCCGCAGGGGCCACGGCGGTGATCATTCCCAAGGACAAGTCGGCCACCGTGAACGCCACCGTGCGCAAGACCTCGGCCGGTGCCGCCGACCGCATTCCGGTGGTGGCGGTGACCAACCTGTCGCGCTGCCTGAAGGACCTGCAGAAGCAGGGCGTGTGGATCTACGGCCTGGCCGGCGAAGCCACCGCGTCGCTGTATTCGCTGGATCTGAAGGGCAACGTCGCACTGGTGCTGGGCGGCGAAGCCGATGGCCTGCGCCGCCTCACCCGCGAAAACTGCGACGGCCTGGTCAAGATTCCGATGCCGGGCGACATTGAAAGCCTGAATGTATCCGTGGCCGCCGGTGTGAGTTTGTTTGAAGCGGTGCGTCAGCGCGGTTGAAGCGCGTTCGGGCATGGCCGGGTGACGCGCATGGCGCGTCACTACGCGCCATGTGTGTCCGAAGCCCCGCCGGGCGTGCCCGGCGAACGGCGCGATCGTCCTGCGCACGTAGCAATTCGTAGTGACGCGCCATGCGCGTCAACCGCGCGCAGCGCGGCACAAGCATCCGAAGCCCAATCCACGTCGGTCAGGTCAACCTGACCGACGTTTAGACCAGACCGAAGCGCCCCATCACCCCGCGCTTCCCCCCAGCGCCTTGAACAACGTCACATCATTGATCAACTGCCGCTGCTTGATCGACGCCAGCGACAATTCCGCATCACGCCGGGTCTGCTGCGCCTCCAGCCACGTACGCAGGTCGGTCGCACCTACGCGATAACGCACCTCGTACATCCGCTCGATCTCCACCGCCTCGTCATACGACGCCTGCGACGCCGCCACCTGCGTGGCGAACTGGGTGCGCGCCGACAACGCGTTGTCCACCTCGGAAAGTGCGGTGTACAACGTGCTGCGGAAGCTGTTCGCGGCAATCTGGTAATCCGTGCCCGCCACCTTGGTATCCAGCTGCGCCTGGCGGATGTTGAGAAACGGCAGTGACAAGCCAGCGCCCAGCGTGGCCACCGGATTCCTCAGCACATCCGACAGCGAGGTCGCACTGCTGTTCACGCCGCCACTCAGGCTCAGCGCCGGGTAGTAGCTGGTCGCGGTGACCTTGATGTTCTTCAAACTGTTGCGCAGTCGCAGTTCGGCCGCGCGCAGGTCCGGGCGGCGGCCGAGCAGCTCGGCCGGCAGGCCCTCGGCCAGCGGCGGGCTGCCGATGCTTTCCAGCACCTGCGGCTCATCCGCCTGCGGCCACGGCTGGCCATCCAGCAACACGGTCAGTGCGTTGCGCGCCACCACCCGCTGCTGCTCCAGTGCACTCTGCGCCGAACGCTGTGCTTCCAGGCTCTGGCTGGCCTGACGCACTTCCAGCCGTGACACCGCACCGGCATCGAAGCGCGCCTGGACCAGGTCGCGGGTGCGCTCCAGCCGCTCCAGGTTGGCTTGGCCGGCGGTGATCGACTGGTTGAGGAAGGCCAGCGTCCAGTACTGCGTGGCGACGTCGCTGACCACCAGCAGGGCGGTGTTCTGCAGGTCTTCTTCGGTGGCCTGTGCCTCCCACTGGGCAATGTCGCGCTGGGTGCGAAGGCGGCCCCACAGGTCGATTTCCCATTGCAGCGACACACCGGCCGAGCTGCCGCGGTTCCAGTCCGCGCTCTGGTCGATGGCGCGGCTGCCGCTGCTGCTGACACTGCCCGAGGGTTGTGGCCACAGGTTGTTGTCGGCCAGTCCGGCCTGCAGGCGGGCACGCTGCACTGCCAGCCCGGCCGAGGCCAGGTCGGTGTTGGCCTGCAGGGCACGGGCGATCATGCGGTCCAGGCGCGGGTCCTGGAAGCCGGTCCACCAGGTGTCCTGGCGCACATCGGTGCGCGCGACCTCGGTGCTGTCGACGCTGGCTTCGGTAGGCGCATTGATCTGCGCATCGCCCCGGCCATACGCGGCCGGCACCGTCGGCGCATCCACCTGGTAGTGACCGGTGCTGGCACAGGCCGACAGCAGCAAGGCGAGAGAGCCAGCCAATACGGTTTGCATCGGAATACGGGACATGTTCATTCGCGGGCCAACGCCTCCACGGGATCAAGTTGGGCTGCATTGCGAGCCGGAAGGAAACCAAACGCCACGCCGATCAGACTGGAGCAGGCAAACGCCGCCACGATTGACGCGGTCGAGAACAGCATCTGGAAGTCCGGCGCGAACTTGCCGAACAGCCAGCCGACCAGCAGCGACAGCCCCACGCCCAGCAGGCCGCCGAGCAGGCACACCAGCACCGCCTCGATCAGGAACTGCTGACGGATGTCGCTCTGCCGCGCGCCTACCGCCATGCGGACGCCGATCTCACGCGTACGCTCGGTGACCGACACCAGCATGATGTTCATCACCCCGATCCCGCCCACCAGCAGCGCGATGGCGGCGATGGCGCTGATCAGCAGGGTCATGGTGCGGGTGGTCTGCTCGATGGTTTCGCGGATCTCGGCGCTGTTGCTGAGGAAGAAGTCCTCGGTACCGTGACGCATGATCAGCAGCTTGGAAATGGCCGCCTGCGCCGCATCCATCGGGGTGGTGTCGTCCACCCGCACGGTGATGCTGGAGACATGACTCTGGCCGAGCATGCGCGACATCACCGTGGTGTACGGCACCCACACGCTCAGGTTGGTGCTGCCGCCAAAGCCGAAGCTCTGCGGCTTGGCCACGCCGACCACGCGCACCGGTACGTTGCCGAGCAGGATCACCTGACCGATCGGATCGTCGCCGTTCGGGAAGAACTGGGTACGGGTGTTTTCATCGATGACCGCCACCTGGGCCAGGCTTTTGATCGCGTCGGCTTCAAAGAAGCTGCCGGCGCTCAAGGTCACGCCTTTGACCCGGAAGTACTGCTCGCCCACGCCGCTGACCTGGGCGGTGGCCGACTGGTTGCGGTAGCGCGCCGTCACCGACGAGGACACGCTGGGCGTGGCGCTGTCGATGTAGCTCTGCTTTGCCAGCGCATCGGCATCGCTGGCCTTGAGCGTCTGCACGCGGCCGGAGCGCATGTCGCCGAAACCACGACCGGGGTAGACGTCGATGGTGTTGGTGCCCAGTGCGCTGATGTTCTGCAGGATCTGCTGCTGCGAGCCGTTGCCCAGCGCCACCACCGAGACCACCGAGGCGATGCCGATGATGATCCCGAGCATGGTCAGGAAGGTGCGCAGGCGATGTGCGTTCATCGCCAGCAGGGCCATGCGGAACGCTTCGGTAAAACGGTCGCGGGCGGCCCGCCAGCTGTTGCCCTTGCCGGCGGCCACGGTGGCGTTGCGCTGCGCACGGTAGTGCGGAGCCTTGTCATTGGCACGGTCGGCAATGATCTCGCCGTCGCGGATCTCGATGATGCGCTGGGCGTGCTCGGCCACGCTCATATCGTGGGTGACGATGATGATGGTGTGGCCTTCGGCATGCAGCTCGCCGAGGATGCCCATCACTTCCTCGCCGGATTTCGTGTCCAGCGCACCGGTCGGTTCGTCGGCCAGGATCACCTCGCCACCGTTCATCAGTGCACGCGCAATCGAGACACGCTGCTGCTGACCGCCCGACAGCTGGCCCGGCTTGTGCTGCATGCGGTCACCCAGGCCCAGCCGTTGCAGCAGCTGTTCGGCGCGCGCGCTGCGCACCGGCGCGGGGCTGCCGGCGTACACCGCCGGCACTTCCACGTTGCCGCGTGCATCCAGGTCACCCAGCAGGTGGTAGCGCTGGAAGATGAAGCCGAAGTGCTCGCGGCGCAGTTCGGCCAGCTCGTCCGGCAGCATGCGCCCGGTCTCGCGCCCGGCGACCTGGTAGCTGCCCCGGGTGGGGCGGTCCAGGCAGCCGAGGATGTTCATCAGCGTCGACTTGCCGGAGCCGGACTGGCCGACAATGGCAACCATCTCGCCCGCGGCGATGTCCAGGTTGACGTCGCGCAGCACCGCGATGGTCTCGTCGCCTGCCGGAAACTCGCGGCGCAGGTCGCGCAGCTGCAGCAGCGGCGTAGCGGGGGAGGGGCCTTTCATCGGCGCGGCCCCATGCCCGGGCCGCCCATGCGCATCTGCGGGCCGCGGTTGCCGCTGCCGCTGCCGGAGGCAGTGCCACCTTCGCCGACCACGACCTTGTCGCCTTCCTCCAGGCCGGACTGCACTTCGGCGTTGGCCCCGTTGTTGATGCCGATCTTGACCTTGCGCGGTTCCGGCATGCCGTCGGCATTGACCACCCGCACCATGTACTGGCCGTCGCGGCTCTTCGGGCCCAGTGCCACCGACGGCACGGTCAGCACGCCCTTGGCCTGCTTGAGCATCACCGACACCTGCGCGGTCATGTCGATGCGCAGGGTGCCGTCCGGATTTTCCACGTCGAACAGCGCGTTGTAGTACACCGCCGAACTGGAGCTGGAACTGGACGAGCTGGAGCTGCTCGAGCTTTCGTTGGCAATCGACGACGGGGCCGGATTGATCTGGCGCAGGGTGCCGTGGTACTTGCGGTCCGGGTCACCCAGGGTGGTGAAGTACACCGGCATGCCCGCCTTGATCTTGACCACATCGGCTTCGGACACTTCGGCATTGACCGTCACCAGGTCCAGCCGCGCCAGCATCACGATGGTCGGCGCGGTCTGGTTGGCGTTGACGGTGCGGCCTTCCTCGGCCACCACCGCGACCACGGTGCCGTCCATCGGGGCGGTGATGCGGGTGTAGGCCAGGTTGGCGCGCGCGGTGCCCAGCTCGGTTTCGCGGCCCTTGATCTGCGCGTCATACGACTGGATCTGCGCACGCGCGGTCTTCAGCTGGGCCTCGGCGGTGTCGTACTCGGCGCGCGAGGTGGCTTCGGCTTCCAGCATCTGCTTCTGCCGCGCGAATTCCAGCTCGGCCTCACGCAGGCTGGCCTGCTGCACGGCGCGCTGTGCGCGGACCTGTTCCAGCGATGCCTCGGCGTTCTGCACCTGGTTCTGCTGGGTGGTGGCGTCGATTTCGGCGATCAGGTCACCTTCCTTCACCGTGTCGCCCAGCTGCACCTTCAGTGACTTGATCTGGCCTGAGGCCTGCGCACCGACGCTGACCAGCTTGTAGGCATCAATCACGCCGGTGGCTTCGACCGTCTGTTCCAGGTCGCCACGGGTGACCGGGCTGGTGGCCAGGGTGGGGGCGGCCGGCTTGCGCAGGGTCCATGCGACAATCCCGGCCACGACGAAGGCGGCAATGATCAGCAGCAGCACGCGGCCGCGGCGGGTGGTGGGCAGGCGGGGCTTCACGATGGGGGCTCAACTCGGCAGGCCGACATGCGGCGTTGTCAGCATTGTGAAGAGCGCATCCGGCCGGCTCAACGCTCACCGTGTAACCGCATGTAACCGCCGCCGGAGAAAAACATGTCAGCGTGTATCCGGCGCATGGCTTGAAACACGACGACGCAAACCCGAGGATGCGGTTCAGCTCCCGACAGGGGATCATGGACGCATGGAGACCATACCCACGATGCAACGCCTGTTGATCGTCGACGACGACAATGACATCCGCCAGTTGCTGGCCGAACAGCTCGGCCGTGCCGGCTACCAGGTCAGCACCGCCAGCGACGGCCACGGCATGCGCCAGGTGCTCGACCGCGAGCACGTGGACCTGATCGTGCTGGACCTTAACCTGCCGCGCGAAGACGGACTCACCTTGTGCCGTGATCTGCGCGCGCGCTCCAGCACGCCGGTGATCATGCTTACCGCACGCAGCGAGCCGATCGACCGCGTGCTGGGCCTGGAGATGGGCGCGGACGACTACCTGGGCAAGCCGTTCGAGCCGCGCGAGCTGCTGGCGCGGATCCGCAACGTGCTGCGCCGGACTGAAGCACTGCCGGCCAACCTGGAGCCGCTGGCGATCCGCCGCGCGCGCTTCTCGCAGTGGACCTTCGACCTGGAGCACCGCCACCTGGTCGACCCGGACGGGCGCGTGGTGGTGCTGTCCGGGGCCGAGTTCCGCCTGTTGCGGGTGTTCGTCGGACACGCCAACAAGGTGTTGTCGCGTGAGCAGCTGGTATCGCTCAGCAGCGGCCGCAACTACGAGTCGCAGGACCGCGCCATCGACCTGCAGGTCAGCCGCCTGCGCAACAAGCTGGGCGGTGACGGCGGCAGCGACGGGCTGATCAAGACCGTGCGCAACGAGGGCTATGTGCTGGCCACGGCGGTCACCCTGGAATGAAACGTCTGCGCGGCTTCTTCGCCTCGATGGTGGGGCGTCTGTTTGTGATCCTGCTGCTGGGCATGAGCGTGGCCGCCATTGGCGCGACCATGCTGGCCGGTGCCAAGCGCCAGCAGGAGTTCGAGCGACAGAACCTCAATCGCCTGGCCGACCGGCTGCAGGGTTTCGTCAACCTGCTCGACGGCGATCCGGAGCTGCGCGGCCGGCTGCTGCAGGTCGGGGGCCCGGCGGTGCGCAGCCTGCCCGAGGACGCGCGCCTGGGGCGCGAGGACACCGCGTTCATGGCAGTGCTGGAAGACCGCCCCGGTGCGGTGGCGCATGCCACGGTGCACTTCACCTCGTTCCGTTCCTGCCTGCCCAAGGCGCAGGAGCTGCTGCCGCCGCCCCCGCCGCCGCAGGCGCGGCGCAAGCCGCCGCACGAGCGCGATCCCGCCTTCATTCCGCCCAAGTGCCGGGCGGTGCAGTTGCCGCTGAGCGACGGCACCCAGCTGTCGCTGGCGCTGGAGTCGCCGGCGGTCGCCCATAACGGCATCCTGGCGGTGGACCCGCTGTTCCTGACCCTGCTGGTGCTGGCGATCGGCGTGCTGGCCTATGTGGTCGCGCGCATGGCCAGCGCACCGCTGCAGCGGCTGGCCGCGGCCGCCACCGCGCTGGGCGACGACCTGCAGCGTGAGCCGATTCCGGTAACCGGCCCACTGGAGGTGCGGCGCGCTGCTGAAGCCTTCAATGCCATGCAGACCCGCCTGCAGCGCACGCTGGGCGAACGCACCCAGATGCTGGCGGCGATCACCCATGACCTGCAGACCCCGGTGACCCGGCTGCGCCTGCGCCTGGAAAACGTGACCGACGACGCCCTGCGTGAGCGCCTGATCGGCGATCTGGCCGCCATGCAGGCGCTGATCCGCGAGGGCCTGGAGCTGGCCCGCAGTGCCGAGAGCGCCGAGCAGCGCGCCGCGCTGGACCTGGACTCGCTGCTGGAAAGCATCGTAGAAGACGCCGCCGAGGCCGGTGCCGAGGCGCACTTCGAGCAGGGCAGTGGCGCGGTGCTGATGCTGCGCCCGCTGGCCATGCACCGGCTGTTCTCGAACCTGGTCGACAATGCGGTCAGCTACGGCCACAGCGCCCAGGTGCGGGTCGAGCAGGGCGCGGACGGGGTCACCGTACGGGTCCGCGACCAAGGCCCTGGCTTGGCCGAGGACGAACTGGAGGCGGTGTTCGACCCGTTCGTGCGGCTGGAGACCTCGCGTTCGCGCGAAACCGGCGGGGCCGGGCTCGGCCTGACCATTGCCCGCGCACTGGCCGAAAAGGATGGCGCGCGGCTGATGCTGCGCAACCACCCGCAGGGCGGGCTGGAGGCGGTGGTGCACTGGCCGGCACCGGCCTGGGCCTCGGCCCAGCGCCCGGGCTGAGATTCACGGAGCAAAGGACTGCGGTTTTGCCTACTATTGGCATCCCCACGCCAGCATCTGCTGCATGAGTGCGCCCTTTGCCGACGGCTGCCCGCACCGCGTGACGTCTCTCTTCCGTCTTTCGCCCGGTTCGTGCGGATGTCGGTAAGCGGGGGCGACACCCGGTGGCGGCCGGTACAACCCGACAGCCTCTGGCAGCGCCTGCTCACGGCGCTGCTGTTGGCGTGCCTGTGGTGTGGGCTGCCCGGTGCCGTACTGGCCCAGGACGGGCCGCCGCCGCTGCGCGACTACGCCATCGACGTATGGACCTCGCGCAACGGCCTGCCGCACAACTCGTTGCGGGATATCGCGCAGACCCCGGAAGGCCACCTCTGGTTCGCCACCTGGGAAGGCCTGGTGCGCTACAACGGCCTGGATTTCACCGTGTTCGACCGGAGCACCCGCCCGGGCCTGCGTGACAACGGGGTCGGCGCGCTGTACGTGGACCGCAACGGCGGGCTGTGGATCAGCGATTCGCGCGGCAATGTCACCCGGCGCAGCGCGGACGGCCGCTGGCAGGTGTTCGAGCGCCGGCCGCCGGCACCGCAGGTGCTGATCCAGGCCATGCAGATGGACAGCCACGGCAAGCTCTGGCTGCTGTACGAGGGCAACGGCATCGGCACCCTGGCCCCGGATGGCCAGTTCCACTACCAGGCTCCGCCGCCCGGCGTGCCGATGGCGCTGAGCTTCACCAAGCTGGTGGTCGATGCGCAGGACCGGGTCTGGGTGGGCACCCTGGATGGGCTGGTGGTGCGTGGCACCGACGGCGTGCTGCGACGTGCGCCGGAAAGTTTCGGGCTGGGCCGTGGCCTGGTCTGGCCGTACCGGGGACCGGACGGCGTGCTGTGGATCGTGGCCGGCGACCGCATCTACCGCATGGTGGACGGGGTGCCGGAACTGCAGCATCAGCTCAGCGGCATCCAGCACATCACCGCCATGCTGCAGGACCGCCACGGCGATCTGTGGCTGGGCACCGAGAACCAGGGCCTGGTGCGCTTGTCCCGGCACGGCCTGGAACGGTTGCCGGCCGGCTTGAACCTGCCCGGCGGCCGGGTGGTCAGCCTGCGCGAGGACGCCGAAGGCAGCATCTGGGTAGGGGCCAACGGCGGCCTGTACCGCCTGCGCGAAACCCTGTTCAGCAGCTTCACCGAGCGCGACGGACTCAGCGGCGACTACGTGCGCACCGTGCTCGAAGACCGCCAGCGGCAGCTCTGGGTCGGCAGCGCCAGTGGCCTGGACCGCCGCGACCACCAGGGCGTGTTCCATCCGGTCGGGCTGCGTAACCAGGGCGGCAAGCCGCCGTCAGTGCTGAGCCTGGCCCAGGGCCGCAATGACGACCTGTGGGCAGGCACGTTCGGTGACGGCATCTTTCAACTGGACGCGCAGGGTCGCACGCTGCGGCAGTTTGGCGAAGCCCAGGGCGTGCCGGGGGGCAACATCCGGGCGATCGCCGTGGACCGCAACGGCGTGGTCTGGGCCGGCACCCAGAAGGGCGTGGCGCGGATCGAGGCCGAACGGGTCAGCGTGCCGACGGTAGCGGGCATGCCGACGGGCCTGATCACCGCGCTGGCGCATGACGGCGAGGGTGACCTGTGGATCGGCACCATCGAAGGCGTGCGCGTGCTGCGCGGCGACCACGTGCAGTCCATTGACCTCAGCGCGCTGGGCGGTGGTCGCAGCGTGTTCGGCTTCCAGCAGGTCGGCGATGCGATGTGGATCAGCACCGACCGTGGCCTGTACCGCTACCAGGACGACCGTCTGTCGCGGGTCGGGCTGGAGCAGGGCATGCCGGTGGATACGGTGTTCCAGCTGGTGCCCGACCGCGTTGGCAACGTCTGGATCAGCAGCAACCGCGGCGTATTGCGCACCGACATGGCCATGCTCAATGCCGTCGCCGACGGCACCCAGCGCCGGCTCGACGTCGAGCACTACAACGAAATCGACGGCATGGCCAATTCGCAGGCCAATGGCAGTTCCGGCCCGTCGGCGATCCTGCGTCAGGACGGCACCTTCTGGGTGGTCACTGCTGGCGGCCTGAGCACGGTCGATCCGCTGCGCCTGCAGCGCTTCCGTGAGCGTCTGGCTCCGCCAGCGGTGATCGAATCGGTGCTGGTCGACGGCGTGCCGCTGCACTGGCAGGGCAGCAACCACAATGCGCTCCCGGGTGGCGGGCGGCTGAGCATCAGCTACGTGGGCTTGAGCTACCTGATGTCCGAACGCATCCGTTACCGCACCCGGCTGGATGGCCTGGACAACGGCTGGATCGAGCGCGGTCAGCAGCGCAGCGTCGAGTTCATTGGTCTGCCGCCGGGCGACTACACCCTGCATGTGTCCGCCGCGCATCCGGGCGGCACCTGGAGTGGCAGCGAAGCCACCTGGTCGTTCACGGTAAAGCCGTTCCTGTGGCAGCGCCGCAGCGTGCAGATCATCGGCGGCCTGTTGCTGCTGGCGGGGCTGATCGCGCTGTACCGTTATCTGATTGACCGCTACAAGGCCAGCAACCTGCGCCTGGCGCGCAAGGTCGACGAGGCCACCCGTGATCTACAGGCGCAGACTGCCAACCTGCAGGCGTTGAACCAGGAAAAGACCCAGCTGGCCGACCGCCTCAAGCTGCAGTCCGAGCAGTTCGAGCGGCAGGCGCGCGAAGACGCGTTGACGGGACTGCCCAACCGTCGCGCGTTCGACGAGACGTTGGCGCGCGACTTCGCCCGTTCGCAGCGCAGTGGCCATCCGCTGTGCCTGGTAGTGCTGGACATCGATCACTTCAAGGACGTGAACGACACGCACAGCCACAGCGTGGGCGACGTGGTGCTGGTGGAAGTGGCGCGCCTGATCGCCTCGGCCTGCCGCGATTCGGACATGCCCGCGCGCACCGGTGGCGAGGAGTTCACCCTGCTGCTCAACGACACCCGCCTCGGTGAAGCCGCGCACGTGTGCGCGCGACTGCGTGGGCTGTTCCACGATCATCCGGACTGGGCGGGCATTCCCGGTTTGAAGGTGACCTTCAGTGCGGGCCTGGTTGAGCTGGATACCGCTGATCGCACGCCGATGCTGTTGTATCAGCGTGCCGACCGGGCGTTGTATCGGGCCAAGAGCGAAGGCCGCGACCGAACGGCGATCGGTTGACCCCACATTGCGTTGACACGCATGGCGTGTCACTACGACCCATGGTCGCGCGATCTGTAGTGACGCGCCATGCGCGTCAACTCGAAATCACACCGCAGGCCGCGGCCACCCGTTGGCGATCTTGCAGAACAGCTTCGCCGTCTGCTCGGTGTCATACACCGCGCTGTGCGCCTCATTGGCATCCCAACCCAACCCGGCCGCCGTCGCGGCACGGGCCAGCACCGTCTGCCCATAGGCGACCCCGGCCAACGTCACCGTGTCGAACACGCTGAACGGATGGAACGGATTACGCTTGTGCCCGACCCGGTTCACCGCCGCGTTGACGAAGCCCAGGTCGAAGTGCGCGTTGTGCCCGACCAGGATCGCGCGCTGGCAGCCGTACTTCTTCATCGCCGCGCGGACCGGGTTGAACACATGGTCCAGCGCATCGTGTTCGCTCTTCGCCAGACGGAACGGGTGGTCGAGGATGATGCCGGTGACTTCCAGCGACTTCGGATCGATCTCCAGTCCTTCCGCCGGCACCACGTGCGCACTGGCAGTCTGGCCCGGATACAACAGGCCCTCGTCGTCCATTTCGATGGGCACGGCGGCGATTTCCAGCAGCGCGTGCCGGTGGCAGTCGAAACCGCCGGTTTCCACGTCCACCACCACCGGCAGAAAACCACGGAAGCGGGTGGCCATCTGGCGCTGGGCGACAGACGGCGAGGCAGCAGTATCCACGGGCGTGGCTGCAGACGGGGGCAGGGGAATGGTCATGGCGGAAGTTTAGCAGAGGCACCCTGACGGCCCCTTTCATCGCACCGTTCATGCCGGTGCCTGCTGGGTGTTGCAGGCCACCAGCAGCAGGACCCCCGCCGCCAGCAGCAGGCCCAGTGCGGCGGCCGGCATCAGCCAGGACAGCGGCAGGGCCACGGCGGCAGCCAGCAGGCCCCAGCTACGCGGCGTGCTGGCCACGCGCGGCAGCGGATGGCGCTGCCACCACGCATCCAGGCTCAGTGCCCCGGGGCCATTGAGCAGCAACGGCAGCAGCATCACCACATACAGCAGCGGCAGTTTGAAGTTGCCAAAGCCCTGGTCGGTGATCGCATAACCCTGGGCCAGCTCGGCCAGCGAATCCCACTGCATGGGCCAGTGCACGGCTGCGGTGGCCACTACGGTCAGCCCGATCAGCGCCGCCGCCGTGGTCCGCGTGGCCAGCCCCAGCAACAACATCAGTGCGCCGACCAGCTCCATCCACGTGGCAAGCTGCCAGTTGAGCGCGGACGGCAGCCAGCGCAGCGGCAGCGGAAAGCCGGCCTGGATGTCATCGAACCAGTTGCTGCCCAGCCACTTCTCGCGGCCGGACTCGAAGAATTCCCAGGCCAGCAGCAGGCGCAGGCCCAATGGGGCGAGCCAGCGGCCCAGGGCGTGGAGATGGGCGTGCAACGCACGGGTGGTCTGCAACAGTGAGGTCATCAGCGCAATCTCAGGTAGGAGTGTTCCTACAAGAGGGCCGGCGCAGCACGAAGGATGCGCCGGCTTGCGCGGTTGTTCAGCCGGGCGTCGGCAATACCGGTCCAATCACGTCAGCGGCCAGCAGCTGGGCCAGCAACGCGCGCCCGTCGGTTTCAATTTGCGCCGGCGAAAGGCCGTGTTGCACCGCCAGCGTCTGCAGATGCTCGCCGCCGGTGCGGGGCGGTCCCACATTGATCTGTTCCAGCAACTGCCAGGCCAAGGCGCTGAGTGTGGCGAACACCACCTCGCCGCCGGCCACGCGCCGGGCCAGCAGAAAGGTCGGCTGCGCGGGCGGCTGCACGGGCTGGTGATCGCGGCCCAGCTGCTGCACCGGCCAGTGGTAGCCCAGCGGCCAGGCCAGGCCGGATACCTGCAGGACCGATGTCCACGGATCGGTGCCGGGCGGCACCGGGGGCAACGGTTCAGCCGCGCTGCCCTGCAGGGCCTGTTCGACCCACTCGTAGTGCGCCAGCTCGGCCAGGAACGGACGTGGCAGGTCGTCGCAGGTCTGCAGCCAGCCCACGAACTCGGCGGCCACTTCGGTGAACAGCGGCGAGCTGCAGCGGTGCTCGGCGAAATAGCGCCGGCACAGCGCGTGCCATTCGGCGGTGGCCAGTACCTGCAGCAGCACCGGAAAGCTACCCGCCAGCAGCGCCTGCAGATTGTTGAACAGCAGATCGCGGTAAACCTGCAGGCGGGTATCATCGAGGCCGGCCGGCGCCGGCCGCTGTTCGGGGTCGCGCAGATGCGCGGTCAGCGCATGCTGCTGTGCGCGCAGGATGTCGCTCATGCCGCCTCCTGCCGGGGTGCCTGCGCAAGGATGCGGCGCACCTGCTGCAGTTCCTCGCGCAGCTCGACATAAGGTGGGAAATTGAAGTCGCGTTCCAGCAGGGTCGGGCGCGCGCCGAAGCGGGCACAGGCCTGGCGCAGCAGCGCCCACACCGGGTCGATCACCGGGCCGCCGTGGGTGTCGATCTTCAGCTGCGGGCTTTCATCAAAATGCCCGGCCACATGCATGCACACCACGCGCTCTGCGGGCAGGCCATCGATGAAGGCGGCCGCGTCATAGCCATGATTGGTGGCGTTGACGTACACATTGTTGACGTCCAGCAGCAGGTCGCAGTCGGCTTCGGCAAGCACGGCGCGGGTGAAGTCCAGTTCGCTCATCGCCGCATGCGGGGTCAGGTACGTCGACACGTTTTCCACCGCGATGCGCCGGCCCAGGCGGTCCTGCACCTGGGCGATGCGCGCGGCGGTGTGGCGCACCGCTTCGTCGGTGAACGGCAGCGGCAGCAGGTCATACAGGTGACCATCGTCGCTGCAGTAGCTGAGGTGTTCGCTGTACAGCACGGCGTTGTGCTGGCGCAGAAAGGCCCCGACCTGGTCGATGAAGGCCAGGTCCAGCGGCGCGCTGCCGCCCAGTGACAGCGACAGGCCGTGACAGGTCAGTGGATAGCGTTGGCTGAGCGCCTGCAGGCGTTCGGCCCACACGCCGCCCAGCCCGATCCAGTTTTCCGGCGCGCACTCCAGGAAATCAAGGTCGCCCGGCGCGGCGCTTTCGAGGTCGTCCAGCAGCGCCCGGCGCAGTCCCAGTCCCACCGCCGCCGCAGGCAGCGGCGGTGGGGCGTGGCGACGCGGGGGCGTGGCGTCAGTGCGAAGCACCGCACTTGCCTTCGCCGCACTTGCCCTCGCTGCCCTTCTTCTGGGCGGCGGGCTTGGGCGCGGCCTTGGCCTTGTCGACCCCGCACTTGCCTTCACCACACTTGCCCTCGGCATGCTTCTTGTCGGCGGGCTTGGCGTGGCTGGAACCGCACTTGCCTTCACCGCACTTGCCTTCAGCGGCCTTGGCCTCGGCCTTGGGGGCGGCCTGCGCGGCCAGGGCATAGCCCTGGGCCAGGTCGGTCATCGAGAAGGCCGAGGCGGTGCCCGCCAGGCCGAGGCCGCCGGCCAGGGCAGCACAGGTCAGCAGGGAAACGCGGGTGTGGGTCTTGCTCATGGAAACAACTCCTTGAAAGGTCCGGAAAAGCCGGGGTGGTGCGGAGGGGAGCATGCCGCAATCGCGGCACGCGGGGAACATCAGGCCAGGTACTCGCGCGCCATGACACGGGCACGATGCAGCCGGGCTTTGATGGTGTCGGGGGTGGTCAGCAGCTGGTCCGCCATTTCGGCGATGGACAGCCCTTCCAGGTCGCGCAGCAGGATGACTTCGCGGTAGTGCGCAGGCAGTGATTCCAGCGCGGCGGCGCAGTCGCGCCGCAGTTCCTCGGTATCGCGCGGCGCGGGCGGCAGGATTTCCTCGCGCAGTTCCTCATGCTGCCAGTGGCAGCGGGCGCGCTTGAGCCGGTTGCACTCGCGCTTGACGATGCGGAAGGCCCACGAGGTGAAGCATTCCAGCACGCGCAGGCCGGTCAGCCGCCGCGACACGGTGATCAGGCTTTCCTGAACCGCGTCTTCGACGTCGTTGATGACGCAGTGGTACTCGGCATATCGGCGCAGATGCTGGCGCGACTGGCCCAGCACGCGTTCGAGCGCATCCCGGTCACCGCGATGGGCGGCAGCGAGTTCGAGCGGGCAGAGATGTTGCATCGCGGCGGAGATCCTGTGTGTCAGCGGCACAGGATAAGAGGCGCAGGGCAGGGGAATGGATGCGCGCCCCGCACAGGTCCTGACAGCAACGGTTCAGGCAAAAAGAACAGGTGACGAAGCGAGCCGATCCCGTCAAAACAAACATCCCGCGCCGGCACAGGCCGACGCGGGATGCAGGGACGAGTGGTACTGGTGCGGACCTCAGCGGCCGTTGAGCACCACATTCGCAATCAGGCCGGTGGCGACGGCGATCAGCACGTAACGCCCATCCACCTGACGCCATTCCTGGCCGCGCGCTGGCGCGTGCAGACCGTGGCGATGGTAGTCACGCACGTAGCTGCCGCGGTGATCGCGGGGCAGATAGCCACCGCGCTTCGGCGGGGCCTTGTAGGCGTGGCCATGCGAAGGACCCCGGTGGTCGTCGCGGTGGTCGTGGCGCTGGTCGTGACGGTCGTAGCGATTGCGGTCGTCATGAGGGCCGGGGGCGGCGAAGGCCGAGCCGGTGGCAGCCAGCAGACTCAGGGCGAGCGAGGCAGCGATCAGTCGTTTCATGGCAATCCCTCTGTGTGCGACGCGTCGGTTGGAACGCAGGTCCAGAGTGGGATTTTTTAGCTGAATAGGCAATTAAAAAGGCCGATACCGCGGTATCGGCCTGTAACAGCATGTAACACGCCACTGGAAGGTGGGTCAGATCTGCCCGGCGCTGCTGGTCTCGTCGCGCTTCTCACGCGGCGGCAATGCCTGCTCGCCATGCACCAGGAACCACACGTTTTCGGCGATGTTGGTGGCATGGTCGCCCACGCGCTCCAGGTTCTTGGCCATGAACAGCAGATGCGTGCACGGAGTGATGTTGCGCGGATCTTCCATCATGTAGGTCAGCAGCTCGCGGAACAGCGCGGTGTACTGCGCGTCCAGGCGGGCATCGTCATCGCGAAGGGCCAACGCGGCCACGGCATCGTTGTCGCGATAGGCTTCGATGGCACGGCGCACCTGCTGCGCGGCCAGCCGACCCAGCGCCCGCAGGCCCTGGATCTGCGGCAGCGGCGGGGCCTTGCTGAGCGCGATCGAACGCTTGGCGACGTTGGCCGCGTAGTCGCCGATGCGCTCGATGTCGGCGGGAATGCGCAGCCCGGCCAGGATTTCGCGCAGGTCGCGCGCCATCGGCCCGCGCAGCGCCAGGCGCATCACGTCGTGGCTGATCTGCTGTTCCAGCGCATCGATGGCTTCGTCGTTGGCGATGATGCGCTGGGCGGCGTGGTCATCACGCTTCTCGATGACGTCCATCGACGCTTCCAGCTGGGCGACGGCCATCTCGCCCATGCGCACGATCTCGGCCACCAGCCGCTGCTGTTCTTCGTCGTAGCTCTTGACGATGTGGTCGTTGGGAATGCTCATGATCGGTTTCCGTAGAGCCGGGCTTGCCCGGCTGAATGATGGGGGATGCCTTAACCAAACCGCCCGGTGATGTAATCCTCGGTCTGCTGCTTGTTCGGCTGCGAGAAGATCACTTCAGTACGGTCGTGCTCGATCAGGTCACCCAGGTACATGAAGGCGGTGTAGTCGGAAACGCGCGCCGCCTGCTGCATGTTGTGGGTGACGATCACGATGGTGTAGTCGTGCTTGAGCTCCTCCACCAGCTGCTCGATGCGGCTGGTCGAGATCGGGTCCAGCGCCGAGGTCGGTTCGTCCAGTAACAGCACGTCCGGGCGCAGCGCCACCGCACGGGCGATACACAGACGCTGCTGCTGGCCGCCGGACAGACCCAGCGCGCTCTGGTTGAGCTTGTCCTTCACCTCGTCCCACAGCGCGCCCTGGCGCAGCGCCTGCTCGACGCGCACGTTCATGTCTGCCTTGGACAGCTTCTCGTGGTGGCGGATGCCGTAGGCGACGTTCTCGAAGATGGTCATCGGAAACGGCACCGGCTTCTGGAACACCATGCCGACCTTGCTGCGCAGGCGGTTCATCGGGTACTTCGGCGACAGGATATTCTCGCCGTCCAGAAGCACTTCACCCTTGGCTTCCAGCTTCGGGTACAGCGCGTAGATGCGGTTGAAGATGCGCAGCAGGGTCGACTTGCCGCAGCCGGAGGGGCCGATCAGCGCGGTGACGCGCTTTTCCGGAATCTCCAGATGGATGTCCTTCAGCGCGTGGAACTTGTCGTAGTAGAAGTCCAGGCCGCGCGCGGCCAGCTTGATCGGGGCCGGGTTGCCCAGCGATTCGTGCGAAGCCGGCACCGCGATGCGCTGCATCGACACGGCATTGGTGAGATCGTTCATGGCGATGTCCGCGGAAAAGTCAGTCATGGGAGATACGGTTGCGCAGCAGGATGCCGCGCGCCGAAAGGCTTACCAGCAATACGAAGACGGTCAGCACCAGGGCACCGGCCCAGGCGAGGGTCTGCCAGGATTCATACGGGCTGCCGGCAAACTGGTTCATCACCACCGGCACGCTGGCCATCGGCTGGAACACGTTGCTGTTCCAATACTGGTTGCCGAACGCCGTGAACAGCAGCGGAGCGGTTTCACCCGAGATTCGGGCCAGCGCCAGCAGGATGCCGGTGACGATGCCGGCCGAGGCGCTGCGGTACAGCACCTGCACGGTCACCTTCCACTGCGGGATACCCAGCGACAGCGCGGCTTCGCGCATCTGCGAGGGCACCAGGCGCAGCATTTCGTCGGTCGTACGCACCACCACCGGCAGCACGATGAACGCCAGCGCCAGCGCACCGGCAAAAGCCGAGAACTGGCCCCCCGTCTGCATCACGAACAGGGTGTAGACGAACAGGCCGAGCACGATCGACGGGGCCGAGAGCAGGATGTCGTTGACGAAGCGGACCACGGTGCCGGCCTTGCGGGCGTTGCCATACTCGGCCAGCCAGGTACCGGCCAGCACGCCCAGCGGGGTGCCGATGGCAATGGCCAGCACACACATCACCGCGCTGCCGAAGAAGGCATTGGCCAGGCCACCTTCCTGCATCGGCGGCGGGGTCATCTGGGTGAAGAGGTTCCAGTTGATGCCGGCCAGGCCCTTGGCCGCCAGCGTCCACAGGATCCAACCCAGGAAGAACAGGCCGAACAGCGCGGTGGCCACCGACAGGGTGATGGCAACGACGTTGCCGATACGGCGACGCAGGTACAGCGAATCAGCGGCGGTGGACATCAGTTGCCCTCCTTGCGGGCCAAGCGCATCAGCATCAGGCGGGCAATTGCCAGCACCACGAAGGTCACGATGAACAGCACGAAGCCGAGCAGCAGCAGCGCCGAACGGTAGGTCTCGGTGGCTTCACCAAAGTCGTTGGCGATCAGCGCGGCAATGGTGGTCCCCGGTTCCAGCAGCGACGGCGACAGGCGCACGCTGTTGCCGATCACGAAGGCCACCGCCATGGTTTCACCCAGGGCGCGGCCGAGGCCGAGGAAGACGCCGCCAATCACCGCCGAGCGGGTGTAGGGCAGCACGATGTCCCAGCTGACTTCCCACTTGGTGGAGCCCAGCGCGTAGGCCGATTCCTTCAGGCGGGTCGGCACGGTCAGGAACACTTCACGCATCACCGAGGAGATGAACGGAATGACCATGATCGCCAGCACGAAGCCGGCGGTGAGCACACCGATACCCAGCGGCGGACCCTGGAACAGCGGGCCGATCAGCGGCCACTCGCCCAGGGTTTCGTTGAGGGTAGGGGTGACATATTCGGTCATCACCGGCACCAGCACGAACAGGCCCCACATGCCGTAGATGATCGACGGAATGCCGGCCAGCAGTTCAATGGCGGTACCGACCGGGCCGCGCATCCAGCGCGGAGCCACCTCGGTGAGGAAGAAGGCGATACCGAAGCTTACCGGTACGGCGATCAGCATTGCGATCAGCGCGGTGACCAGGGTGCCGTAGATCGGCGCAAGCGCACCGAACTTGTTTTCCACCGGATTCCAGTCGGAGGAATAGAAGAAGCTCAGGCCCTGCTCCTGCAGGGCATGACGGCCGCCCCACAGCATCGACAGTGCCGCGCAGGCCAGCGCGATCAGGACCAGGACAACGGTGGCGACCAGCACCCCTTTGAAGATCTTGTCGTTGCGGGCATCACGCAGGTCGCGCGTGGACGGTGCAGGTACAGGCTGGGCGATGGCATTCATGGGAAAGGCGAGGGCCCGGGGTTGTGGTGCGATGCGGGGAATGACGCTTTGTAGAGCCGGGCTTGCCCGGCTGCACGCGGTGTTGCGGTGGTCCGCAATGCCGGGCAAGCCCGGCACTACGCAAATGGCCCCAAGGGCCGCGTTTTTACTTGAACTCAGTCGACCAGTAGCCTTCGATCTGGGTCACCAGTTCCGCCGGCAGCGGCACGTAGTGCAGTTCGTTGGCCTGGGCCTGGCCGTTCTCGAAGGCCCACTTGAAGAACGCCAGGGTGTCCTTGCTGCGCTTGGCATCCTTGGGCTGCTTGTGCATCAGCATGAAGTTGGTGGCGGTGATCGGCCATGCCTGGTCGCCCGGGGCATTGGTGATGACCAGGTTGAAGTCCTTGGCGCTGGCCCAGTCGGCGCTGGCAGCGGCAGCGGCGAAGGTTTCGGCGGTCGGCTGCACCCAGTTGCCAGCGGCGTTCTGCATCGAGGCGTACGGCATGCCGTTCTGCAGGGCGTAGGCCAGTTCGACGTAGCCGATCGAACCCTTGATCTGCTTCACGTACGAGGCCACGCCTTCGTTGCCCTTGCCACCCACGCCGTCCGGCCACTGCACCGAGGTGCCTTCGCCGACCTTGCTCTTCCAGTCCGGGCTGACCTTGGACAGGTAGTTGGAGAAGTTGAAGGTGGTGCCCGAACCGTCGGAACGGTGGACCAGGGTGATCTTGCCGTCGGGCAGCTTCACGCCCGGGTTGGCGGCGACGATGGCCGGGTCGTTCCAGGTCTTGACCTTGCCCAGGAAGATGTCGGCCAGCAGCGCGCCGCTCAGGCGCAGCTTGCCGGCTTCCAGGCCTTCAATGTTGACCACCGGAACCACGCCGCCGATGGCGGACGGGAACTGGCCGAGGCCGGCCTGGGCCAGCTCTTCGCTGGACAGCGGCTTGTCGGAGGAACCGAAGTCGACGGTGCCGGCCTTGATCTGGGCGATACCGCCACCCGAACCGATCGACTGGTAGTTGACCTTGGCACCGGTGGCGGCGTTGTAGTCAGCCGACCACTTGGACACCAGCGGGAAGATGAAGGAAGCGCCGGCACCGGAGATTTCGGCGCTGATCTTGTCGCCAGCCGCCGGGGCAGCAGCGGGGGCGTCGGCCGCCGGAGCGGTGGCCTGGCCTTCAGCAGCCGGCTTGCAGGCGGACAGGCCCAGGGCGATGGCCAGGGAAAGGGCGGCGAAGCCGGCCGATTGCAGTTTCATGCGTCACTCCATAGCGGGAAAAGGGCCGGTCTGGCCGGCTGACGCTGCTATGAAATGATGTTTTTGTTACAGCCGTATGACGCACCCGTCGGTGATGGGGTAATGACTGTTGGAACAAGGGCTTACGTGGATAAATGGCTGGAAGCGAGAGGCGGTCGGGCGGGTCTCTGAAACAAAAAAGCGCGGATCAGATGATCCGCGCCCGGGGGTGCCGGCAGGGGGAGAGAGGACCTGCCGGCACCGCTGCTTCGTCCCGTCAGTGCCGACCAACGGTCGGCACCTACCGCTGATTGACCCGGTGAGGATTCACCGGTCATTGCCGCGGTGTGGAATCACCGGTAGGTCACGACCGTTGGTCGTGACCGGGTCGATCAGTACTTCAGGTTCTGCGACCAGTAGGTGTCGATCTGCTTCACGAGCGAGTCCGGCAGCGGCACGTAGTCCAGCTGCTTGGCCTGTGCGTCGCCGTTCTTGTAGATCCAGCGGAAGAACTCCTGGCTGGCCTTGGCACCGGCGGCGTTCTTCGGCTGCTTCTGCATCAGGATGAAGTTGGTGGCGGTGATCGGCCACGCTTCAGCACCCGGGGCGTTGGTCATCACCAGGTAGAAGTCCTTGGCGTTGGCCCAGTCGGCGCTGGCAGCGGCGGCCGAGAACGAGGCGTCGCTCGGCTGCACGATCTTGCCGGCGGCGTTCTTCATGGCGGTGTAGGACAGCTTGTTCTGCAGGGCGTAGGACAGTTCGACGTAGCCGATGCCGCCCTTGATCTGCTTCACGTAAGCGGCGACGCCTTCGTTGCCCTTGCCGCCGATGCCGGCCGGCCACTGCACCGAGGTGCCTTCACCGACCTTGCTCTTCCACTCCGGGCTGACCTTGGACAGGTAGTTGACGAAGTTGAAGGTGGTGCCCGAACCGTCGGAGCGGTGCACGACGGTGATCTTCTGGTTCGGCAGGGTGACGCCCGGGTTCAGCGCGGCAATGGCCGGGTCGTTCCAGGTCTTGACCTTGCCCTGGAAGATGTTGGCCAGGGTGGGGCCGTCCAGCTTCAGCGCGCCCGGGGCGACGCCTGCCACGTTGACCACCGGCACCACGCCGCCGATCACCGACGGGAACTGGGCCAGGCCGGCAGCGGCGAGTTCTTCCGGCTTCAGCGGGGCATCGGACGAACCGAAGTCCACGGTCTTGGCCTTGATCTGGGCAATACCACCGCCGGAACCGATGGACTGGTAGTTGACCTTCTTGCCGGTGGCGGCGTTGTAGTCGGCCGACCACTTCGACATGACCGGATAGATGAACGATGCGCCTGCGCCGGTGACATCGGCGGCATTGGCGGCAAACACGGACGACGCGGCGATGACGGCAACGGCAAGGCGCGACTTGAAGGCGTGGATCACGGGGTGGCTCCTGGGATGGATGACGGTGCGGGGTGTCCCGCCCGGCGCTCATTCCATAACGGTTCCGTGACAGCGCAGCGACTGTCATATGAAAGACCTATGACAGCGCGCTGCGCTGTCCACGCATGTCACCTTATCCCCCCGCCTTCGGCGCGCCCCCTTCAACAAGAAGGGGGCTCTTCCCCAGATGGCACAAGGGCTTGTGGAGGGGTAGCGTCGGTCGCAAGACGACGGCCGTGAACGGCTCAACGCCCGGTGACGCATGACCCCAAATCGGAAACGCAAAAAGGGCGCAGCCCAAGCTGCGCCCTTTTCTATTACAACCAACTACCCGTTCTTACCAGAAGAACTGCAGACGCGCTTCCAGAATGTTCGGATCGTCATTGACGAACGTACGCGCGGTCGAGCTGTACTTCTTGCTGTCCACCATCACGTAGTTCAGCATGAACTTGGTGTTGGAGCGCCAGTAGTAGTTCACGCCCACGGTCCAGATGTCCATCTTGCCACCCAGCACGCCGTCCACGATCGGCGGGCGACCGGCGACCGGGTTGGCGGTCAGGTTGCCATCGTCCAGGTTCATCGAGTCGTAACGCGCGCCCAGCTGCCACATGCCGCGGCCCGGTTCGTCCGGCAGGCCGGTGCTCGGCACGCCGCTCTTGTAGCCCCAGGTTTCGCCGGTGATGTTCCACACGCCGCTGACGTAGAAGCCGTCGCTGGTGTAGTTGTCGCGCGTCATGCGCTTGGCCTTGCTGGTGTAGTACTCGGCCTGGGCCTTGAACGGACCGCCGATGTACATCGCTTCAGCACCCAGGGTGCTGACCTTGTCGGTGTCGGTCATGTTGCCGCTGTCGACCAGACGCGCGGTGGCAAGGTCGGCATTCGGACGGGCACGCACGCGCAGGGTGTCGGCGTCGGTGTCGTAGTCGACATAGCTCAGGCCGAAGTGCAGGACCTGGCCCTTTTCATTGATCGGAGCCCAGGTGCCACGCGCACCGTAGCCGCTGCCGTGGGCCAGGTTGCGGGTCAGTTCGCGGCCGAAGGCGGAGGCGGTGATCGACCAGTTGTTGTCACCGTAGCTGTAGGCACCACCCAGACGACGGGCGACCGCATAGGTGTTGGTGACCGCTGCCTTGGAAATGAAGTCGTTGTTCTTGGTGCTGGACAGTTCTTCCAGGCTGTTCGGCTGCTTGAACTGGCCGGCCTGGATGAAGTGGTTGGAGTTGCCGCCCAGCTTGTACTTGACGTTGGTGTCGAGGAACTTGTCCGCCTTGGCGTCGTAACCGACGACCCATTCCACGTTGCCCGGGCCCTTGCCCTTGAGCACCAGTTCGGCGCGGCGCAGTTCGAATTCGCTGTCCTTGCCGTTAGCTGCGTCGCCGCCGTTGAGGTCGGTCACATCGTTGTCGAACCAGTTGCCGTCGGCCTGGACCAGGCCTTCAAACGTGATCTCCGAACCACCGATCACGTCGATGGCCACTTCGGCGTGAGCGGCCGGCACGTACAGCGCGGCGACCACGGCCGCAGTGAGGAGTTGGCGATGCAGTTTCATGGAGAGGAGCCTTGCAGGCAGGTGGGAAGATGCTGCGCAGGCTAGATCGTGAAGATTGCGTAAATGTGACAGTTCCAGACAATACGGCACCGGCACGGAGCCACGCGCCGTCAAGGGCTGCCATTGATGCCAGAGCCAGATGACTGCGCGATTGCGCGCAGATGGCAGTCACGCCGCCGCGTTCAGGCGGCGGTTTTCTGCTTGAAGCGGCACAGGTCGCGGATCACGCACTGCGGGCAGTCCGGCTTGCGCGCCTTGCACACATAGCGGCCGTGCAGGATCAGCCAGTGGTGGGCGTCGAGCAGGAACTCGGCCGGAATCACCTTGACCAGCAGGTCTTCGACCGTGCGCACGTCCTTGCCCGGGGCCAGGCCGGTGCGATTGGCTACGCGGAAGATGTGGGTGTCCACGGCCATCACCGGCTCGCCGAAGGCGGTGTTGAGCACCACGTTGGCGGTCTTGCGACCCACGCCGGGCAGTGCTTCCAGCGCGGCCCGGTCGCGCGGCACTTCACCGCCGTGCTGTTCGATCAGCAGGCGGCAGGTGGCGATCACGTTTTTCGCTTTGGCGTTGAACAGGCCGATGGTGGCGATGTATTTCTTCAGGCCATCTTCGCCCAGTGCCAGGATCGCCTGAGGCGTGTTGGCCACGGGGAACAGCTTGCGGGTGGCCTTGTTCACGCCGACGTCGGTGGCCTGCGCGGACAGCGCAACGGCGACCAGCAGTTCGAACGGCGTGGTGTACTCCAACTCGGTTTTCGGATGCGGATTGAGCTCACGCAGGCGGGTGAACATCTCCACCACGTCGGCTTTGGGCATGCGCGCGCTGCGCGGCGCTGCCTTGGTTGCAGGGGGCATCAGGACGGCTTTCCGGCGGCCTTGGCCTTCGCCCGCGCCAGAATGGCGGCGGCAGCGGCGGGCAGGGCGGGTTTGAGGTCGGGGGTGGGGGCCGGTGGGGCGCGCCGGGCGTCGCGTTCAGCGGCGCGCCGGCCCAGCCGCACCGCACGCTGGCGGTAGCGCTCGCGGGCGTCCCAGGCACGGCGCAGTTGCTGCTGCGCCGCCAACAGCCGGGCGGGCAGGTCGGGGTGATCCGGCATCAGGCGCTCATCGCCGGCAGCAGGCACATAATCCATCAGCCCGGCCTCCAGCGCGGCGTCGAGGTTATCGGCCAACACCTGCTGCAGCAGCTGAACGGGCAGGGGAAGGTGAACCACGAAAACCACCCGGAAAACGTTAAAAAAAAGTGATATTGAACTCTTGAAACCCAGACGGGTCAGAGCCTGCGTCGTTAGTGGCGATTCAACGTTGCGGCGGCTATCCTAACCCGTCGCCTCAGGGCGACCAAATTCGTCCTGAGTTACCACCCCTGGAGAAATGTTTGATGAAGTTGCGTGCTATCGCGGTCGCCGTCGCGGCCCTGGCCCTGACGGGCAATGCCTTCGCCCAGGACACCTCGTCCGAAAAGGGCAAGCTGAGCTATTACTTCGGTTACGACTACGGCAACAACCTGGCCGAGCTGACCGCGCGTGGTGAACAGCTGGATATCAACTCGGTGGTGAAGGGTCTGCAGGACGCCTACGCCAAGAAGCAGCCGGCGATCACCGCCGAGCAGCTGAAGCCGGCGGTTGAAGCCTTCCAGAAGCGCGAGCAGGGTCGTGCGCAGGCCGCCAAGGCCGAGTACGACAAGGCCGCTGCTGACAACAAGACCAAGAGCACCCAGTTCCTGACCGCCAACAAGGCCAAGGCCGGTGTGCAGGCGCTGCCGAGCGGCGTGCAGTACCGCGTGATCGAAGCCGGCAAGGGTGCCAAGCCGACCCAGGCCAGCACCGTGCAGCTGGAAGTGGCCGGTCCGTTCCCGTACGGCAACCGTCCGCAGGAAGCCCGCCCGGCCCAGCAGATTCCGTCGATCAAGGTCAGCGAAGTCGAAATGAAGGCCATGCGCGAAACCCTGCTGCAGATGCCGGCCGGCTCGAAGTGGGAAGTCACCCTGCCGCCGGAACAGGCGTACGGTGCCGACCCGCGCACCCCGTTCCCGCCGAACGTCGCCGTCCAGTTCGAAATCAAGCTGGTCAGCGTCAAGTAATCAGCTACGGAAACACCCAACGCGCCGATGGAAACATCGGCGCGTTTTTGTTTGCTTTGCGTAGAGCCGGGCTTGCCCGGCTGCTGTTGGTTTCAGGCGAAAAGCCGGTGTTCACGGGTTCCCTGGTTTGGCGGGTCGGGGCGGGCGTTCCGGCGGACGCTGCAAGTACGTCCCTGTAAGCTCGATCGCCGCATCCATGCGGCTCACGCCCCCTCCAGCCCACCCCAACCCACCTTCGAGAGAAGGTCGGTGGCCACAGGAAATCAAATGCGACGCGCTTTCCGGTTGCAACATGCCCAAATGGGGAAGAGCCCCCTTCTTGTTGAAGGGGGCGCGCCGAAGGCGGGGGGATAAGGTGTAATGCGCGGGTATCGCGAACCGCAGTTTCGGGATACCCCGGAGCGAGGGCGTCCGGCCCCCTCCCTACACGGAACAACTGAAACGCTGCAGTTCGCGACCAACCAATGCGCTACTGTTACAGACTGCACGACCATGGAAGACCCCTCTCATGCCATACCCACTCCCTGCATCGGCATCTGCGCGCTGGATCGCGCCGGGCTGTGTACGGGCTGCCTGCGCACGATGGACGAGATTGCAGGGTGGCGTGACATGAGTCGCGAACAACAGCACCACGCCATGCAGCACACGCTGCGGCTGCGCGAGCAGTTGCGGCAATCGCTGCACGGTTCGCTGGCCGACCACGAGCGCCTGTTGCGTGCATTGCATCCGCTGGATGCGCCGCCGTCCGGCGATGGCTGGAACCGCAGTGAGCTGATCGACCTGTTGCCGCCCGGGCCACCGGTGGAAGCGGCGGTGCTGGCCGGCATCGTGCCGCGCGCCAGTGGTGCCCAGGTCATTCTGACCCGGCGCACCGAGACCCTGCGCCAGCACGGAGGCCAGGTCGGCTTTCCGGGCGGGCGTACCGAACCCGATGATCGCGATGCGGTGGCCGCCGCCCTGCGCGAAAGCAACGAGGAAATCGCGCTGCCCTTCGATCGCGTGCAGCCACTCGGCTATCTCGACCCCTTCGTCACCATCACCGGGTATCGCGTGATGCCGGTGGTGGCGGTGATTGATCCGGACTTCGTCGCGGTGCCGCAACCGGCCGAAGTGGCCGAGGTCTTTGAAGTACCGTTGGATTATCTGCTCGACCCCGCCAATCTGCATCAGGTGGAAATCGAACACCGCGGACGCATCCGCCACGTGCTGGAGTACGGCTGGCCCGGCCAGCGCATCTGGGGAGCCACCGCCGCCATGCTGTACAACCTGCGACGCCGACTGGAGCAGCTTGCATGACCCTCTCTGCCAACTTCACCCCACTGATCGATGCTGCGACGCTGGCAGCGATGCTCGGCCAGGACAAACCGCGCCTGCTCGATGCGCGTGCCACCGCCAGCGCGCCGCGGGTGCTGGATGCCCGCTTCTCGCTCGCCGACCCGCAGTCCGGGGCGGCCGCGTACGCGCAAGGGCATATCGAAGGCGCCGTCCACGCCGACCTCAATCGTGATCTGGCCGACCTGGATAAAGTCGGCGAGGGCCGCCATCCATTGCCCGACAGTGATGCGTTTGCCGCCCAGCTCGGCCGCTGGGGCATCCGCCCGGACACCCCGGTGGTGGTCTATGACGCCGGTGACGGCAGCATGGCCGCCGCGCGCGCCTGGTGGATGCTGCGCCTGATTGGCCACACCCGTGCCGCCGTGCTGGATGGCGGTCTGGCGGCCTGGCAGGCCGCCGGCTACCCGCTGACCACGGAAGTACCCGCGTTACTCGAAGAGCAACCCTATCCCGGCCGCTTCGACCGCGACCAGATCGCCTCGGTGGAAGAAATTTCCGCCCGCCTCAAGCATGCTCCGGGCTGGCTGCTGGATGCTCGCGCCGGCGAGCGCTTCCGTGGCGAAGTGGAACCGCTGGATCCGGTGGCCGGGCACGTGCCCGGTGCGGTCAACCGCCCGTTCGCCCTGAACGTCCACGAGGGTCGCCTGCGCCCGGCCGCCGACCTGCGCGCGGCGCTGCAACCGCTGATCGGCACGCACGATCCACAACAGGTGGTGCTGATGTGCGGTTCCGGCGTCACCGCCTGCCATCTGCTGCTGGCGATGGAAGTGGCCGGGCTGACCGGCGCGCGTGTCTACCCTGGCTCGTGGAGCGGCTGGGTCAGCGATTCCAGCCGCCCGGTCGCCACCGGCCCGTAATGCCGGGCTTGCCCGGCAACCCGCAATGACGCACCCAATGTAGTGCCGGGCTTGCCCGGCAACGGGTCAGCCGGTCAACGTCTGCAACCGCACCGCCGCCAGCACCCGCGGCCACGGGAACAACGGACCGGGGTCGCGCTTGCGCGGCACCTGGCGCTCGGCATCGTCGCTGGCTTCAACCTGCCGCGTGTCCAATGCTTCATGGCCGGCAATGAACTGCAGCCCGGGCAGGGTGTCGCACAGGTGCTGCAGCAGGTCGATCAACGCGGCGATCTGCTTATCGGGATAAGGCTCATCCATCGCCTGGTGGCGCGAGTCCAGCCAGTGCGGGTAACGCCCGGTGTTGACCAGTTCGATCCCGATCGAGCGCGGATTGAATCCACTCACGTGGTGGGCCATCCGCTCCACCGGGACGTACTCCACGATGCTGCCATCGCGGTCGATGTAATAGTGCCCACTGTTGCCGCTGCCGCTGTCATACAGCACGCGCTCACCGTACTCGCGGGCCATCGCCAGATCCGGCAGCTCCGTGCAGTGGATTACCACCAGGTCGATGTCCTCGCGCGGCCGGTGGGACAGCTTTGCCACATAGGGCAGCGGCTGAAGGTCGATGGAGGGCAGGGCACGGTGGGACATGCGGCGATGCTAGCATTCAGGCCATGAGCGCAACCAACACTGCCCCTGTTTTTCCCCGCGTGGTCCCGGCATGAGCCGCGGTCACTGCATTCTGTCGCACGGCTTTGAGAGCGGCCCCGATGCGACCAAGGTGACCGCCTTGGCCGAGGTCGCCGAACGCCTGGGCTTCACCCATGAGCGGCCGGATTACACCGACCTGGATGCCCGCCGTGAGGTGAGCAACGTCGGCGATGTGCCGGCCCGCCTGCAGCGGCTGGTCGGCCTGGCCGCTGCCGCTGCCGCCCGCGGTCCGGTGGTGCTGGCCGGCTCCAGCCTGGGTGCCTACATTTCAGGCATTGCCTCGCTGCAGGTGCCGACCCAGGCCCTGTTCCTGATGGTGCCGCCGACCCGGATGGGACCCATGCCGGCGTTGGACGCCGCGCCGGTACCGACCAGCGTGGTGCATGCCTGGCAGGACGAGCTGATTCCTGCGGCGGATGTGATTGCCTGGGCCCAGGCCCGCTCGGCGCGGCTGCTGCTGGTGCAGGACGGCCACCGCCTGGAACGCCATGTGGAGGCCTCCGCCCGCGCCTTCGAGGAACTGCTGGCGGGGCTGTAACGCCGGGCCATGGCTGGCCAACGTAGAGCCGGGCTTGCCCGGCTGGGACGTACCGGTAAGGCTTCAGCGGGGCAAGCCCCGCTCTACGGAGCGTTGCCGGGCGCTTGCCGCCGGGTCACGTACAATGCGCGGTCCGCTGACCTGTGTACCCGCCCCCGTGAAATTCTTTGTTTCCTGCGCCAAAGGCCTGGAGTATCTGCTCGCCGACGAACTGCTGGCGCTCGGCCTGCCCAAGGCCACCGCCACCATTTCCGGCGTGAACGCCGAGGGCGAGCTGGCGCAGGCGCAGCGGGTGGTGCTGTGGTCGCGACTGGCCAGCCGCGTGCTGTGGCCCATCGCCGAGTTCGACTGCCCCGACGAAGCCTCCCTGTACCAGGGCGTCAGTGCCATGCCCTGGGAGCAGCACATCGCCCCGGAACTGACCCTGGCCGTGGACGCCCACGTCTCCGGCACCGAGATCACCCACGCGCGCTTCGCCGCCCAGCGGGTCAAGGACGGCGTGGTCGACAGCCTGCGTGCGCAGGGCCTGGAGCGGCCGTCGGTGAACGTGGAGTTCCCGGACGTGCGCCTGAACCTGTCGCTGCGCAAGGGCCGCGCCACGATCTCCATCGACCTCGGCGGCGGCCCCATGCACCGCCGCGGCTGGCGCATGGCGCAGAACGATGCGCCCTTGAAGGAAAACCTGGCCGCTGCCGTGTTGCTGCGTGCCAACTGGCCGAAGATCCACGCGCAGGGCGGCGGTCTGCTGGACCCGATGTGCGGCAGCGGCACGCTGCTGATCGAAGGCGCGCTGATGGCTGCCGACGTGGCCCCGGGGCTGCAGCGCCACGGCAGCATTCCGCCCAGCCGCTGGCTCGGCTTTGACCGTGACAGCTGGAAGGCACTGCTGACCGAAGCGCGCGAACGCGAGCAGGTCGGGCGCGCCGCGCTCAAGCAGGTGATCCACGGCAGCGACATCGATCCGCTGGCGATCCGCGCGGCCAAGGAAAATGCCGAAGTGGCCGGTGTGTCCGACGCCATCTGGTTCGGCGTGCGCGACGTCGCCGATGTGCAGGTGCCGCCGCAGGAAACCGGCTGCGTGGTCTGCAATCCGCCTTACGACGAGCGCTTGGCCGCTGACGCGGTGCTGTACCGCCGCATTGGCGATGCGCTCAAGCGCGCGGTGCCGCAGTGGCGCGCCAGTCTGCTGTGCGGCAGTGCCGACCTCGCCTTCGCCACCGGCCTGCGCGCCAGCAAGAAGTACCAGCTGTTCAACGGTGCCATCGAATGCGCGCTGATCGTGTGCGACCCGATTGCGGTGCCGCAGCGCGAGAACAGCGGTGAGCCGCGCGAGCTCAGCGAAGGCGCGCAGATGGTGGCCAACCGCCTGCGCAAGAACATCCGCAAGTACAAGACCTGGCGCAGCAAGGCCCAGGTCACCTGCTACCGCGTCTACGACGCCGACCTGCCTGAGTATGCCGCCGCCATCGACGTATATGAGGAGGACGGCGGTGCCGGTCGCACGTTCCTGCATGTGCAGGAATACGCCGCACCGGCCACTATTCCCGACGTGGATGTGCGCCGTCGCCGCAACGAGCTGCTGTCGGCTGCGCGCGAGGTGTTCCAGGTGCCGGCTGAGCAGGTCGCATTGAAGTCGCGCGAGCGCGGCAAGGGTGGCAGCAAATACGGACGCTTCGAGCAGCGTGGCGAGTTCATCATGGTCCGCGAGAACGATGCACTGTTGCGCGTGAACCTGTTCGACTACCTCGACACCGGCCTCTTCCTCGACCATCGCCCGCTGCGTTGGCACATGGGCCAGGTGGCCGAGGGCCAGCGTTTCCTCAATCTGTTCTGCTACACCGGCGTGGCCAGCGTGCAGGCCGCCGTGGCCGGTGCCGCGTCAACCACCAGCGTGGATCTGTCCGGCACCTATCTGCAGTGGTGTGCCGACAACCTGGCCTTGAATGGCAAGGGCGGCAGCCAGCACACCTTGGTGCAGGCCGATGCGCTGGCCTGGCTGGAAGCCGAACGTCACCGTTTCGATGTGATCTTCTGCGACCCGCCGACGTTCTCGAACTCGGCCCGTGCCGAAGACTTCGATGTGCAGCGCGAACATGTGCGGCTGCTGCGGGCGGCGGTCAACCGGCTGACTCCGGAAGGCGTGCTCTACTTCTCCAACAACTTCCGTCGTTTCAAGCTGGACGAGGAAGCGGTAAAGGAGTTCGCGCAGTGCAAGGAGATCACCGCCGATACCATCGACGAGGATTTCCAGCGCAATCCGCGCATCCACCGCGCGTGGGAGCTGCGCCGCTACGGCGCGTGATGTCCGTGCGCCACGACCAACGGTCGTGGCCTACCGCTGAACCGCAATATGTCGATTCGCCACGACCAACGGTCGTGGCCTACCGCGGAATCACAATGCCTGGGTAGGGCACGACCGTTGGTCGTGCCGCCGGTTACAGCACCGCGGCCACCAGCCCCAACACCGGCAACCCACACGCCAGCGGCTTCAACCACCGCTGCCGCCACGGATACAACCCGAACGCGATCGGCAGTCCGGCAATGGTCAACGTGCCCAGCCACAACACAGGGCCCGCAGCCCAGCCGTGGTCCACCACAGTCAGCGCGAACGATACACACAGCAGCGCCCAACCCAGCACGCGCCACCGCGTACGCACGCTGGCACTCGCCGCGGCTTTGCCGTGAAGTTCCAGCTGATGCTTTTCCATCGCCAGCGACAGCGCGGTGAACGCGGCGAAACTCAAGGTCACGGCCAGCAGCATCATGCGCTGGCCTCCGCCGGCACCGGCGGTTTCGCCGCCGCCGCCGCAGCAGCAGCGGCCTGACGCTTCTTCTTCTCGGCCGCGCTCAGCGCCGGCTGCCAGCGCTGCATGCGCAGGCCGCAGTAGGCCAGCATCGCGCCGAACGCCAGCATCATCAGATCAAAGCCGGCCAGTACCCAGTCGCCGGCCAGCAGGGTGACGCCCAGATGCGCATGCGTGGTCAGCGCGTTCACCACCGGAATCAGCGCGAACAACGCGGCACCCACGTACAGCTGCGCCGCCCACATCAGCCGCTTGGGCCACAGGAAGGCCGCCAGCAGGGCCGCGCCCCAGGCATAGAAGAACACATTGGCCTCAGCAGCCGGGCGCTCGGCCAGCTCAAGTGGCAACAAACGATTGCCCCAGAAATAGGCCGCAAACGCGATCGGCAGGCCGGCCACCGCACCGATATTGAGCGCGTCGACCAGGCGCAGGCCAAAGCCGGTCCTGCCCGATTTGGCATGCTTGGGCCGTTCCTTCACCGCCCACAGCACCACGCCGCTGGCCACCATCAGGCAGCCGACCAGGCCGGACAGGAAGAACAGCGCACGCAGCCCCCAGTCGGCAAAGTGGGCCAGGTGCAGGCCGTACATCACGCCGCGGGTCTGGGTGGCACCGCCCGGTACCGGGCTGGCCTGCACCAGCTCGCCGGTGACCGCATTGAAGCGCAATGAAGGCGCATCGCTGGACAGGCGACGGACATCACGCTGGTACACATCGACCACCGCATTGGCGGCACCGGGGCGGGATACCACGAAGCTCCCCACATCCGCGCCCTTCCATTCGCGCCGCGCGCTGTCGAGCAGCTGCTGGATCGGCACCGGTGTGGCGCTGCCTTCGCCAGGCCCTTCCACGTCGGCCATGCGTGCAAAGGCTTCGCTGTAGAACGCCGCTTCGTCGTTCGGGTACGCCTTGTTCATGCCCCACGGCAGGTACATGAACATCAGGGTGACGATGCCGGTGTAGGTGATCATCGCGTGGTAGGGCAGGGCCATCACCGCGCTGACGTTGTGGAAGTCCAGCCACGAACGCAGACCCTTGTCCGGGCGGAAGGTGAAGAAGTCCTTGAAGATCTTCTTGTGGGTGATCACCCCGGTGATGATCGCCACCAGCATGAACATGGCGCAGAAGCCGACCAGGTAGCGCGCCCACAGCACCGGAATGTAGTGCAGGTCGAAATGCAGGCGGTAGAAGAAATCGCCGCCACGGGTCTCACGTGCGCTCACTTCGTTGCCGGTGTTCGGATCCACCGTGGCGTCGCCGAAGCGACCGCCACCGCGACGGCGCTTCTCGCCTTCGGCCGGCGGTTTCACCATCGACTCGGGGTTGCGCCAGAACATGCGCATGGCCGGGTTGCGCGGGCTGGGCAGGGTGATGTTCCAGCTTTCAGCCTGCGGAGCCTTGTGCTGCAGGAAGGTGAGCGCGCGCTGCGCGGCCACGTCGCTGCTGACCGTGCTGCGCGGCAGCTCCGGACGCATCCAGCGGCTGATCTCGTCGCGGTAGTAGCTGGCGGTGCCCGCCATAAAGATCAGCAGCAACAGCCAGCCGACCAGCAGGCCGGTCCAGGTGTGCAGCCAGGCCATCGACTGGCGGAAGCCGTTCTTCATGCGCGGCTCTCCAGCAACAGCGTGCCCAGCCAGAACAGCGCGGTCGGCAGCGCGATGCCGATCCAGGCGCGCAGCGCGGTGCGGGTGGCAAACGCCCACAGCGCAGCACAGGCGCACAGCACGATGCCGACCAGCATGCCGGTCAGCACGGCCTGCGAGCGCGCGCCGGGCTGGGCCACGGCGAAGAACATCGAGCAGGTCGCGGCCAGCGCATAGCCGCCGAAGATTGCCGCCAGACTGCGTGAGAGCACGCCCAGCCAGGGGCGGGCGAAGAAGCGGCCCACAGGGGCGAGCCAATGTGCGTCAGGCGTGCTGTCCACAAGGTCCTGCAAAGTCGAAGTTCCAACGGCAATCGCCCACTGCGGGGCGCAGCAGGCAGCAAGAGAGGCCATCCTTGGCCCAGCCACTGTTTGGCGCAGCGGTATCCCTGGAGCTCGTCCCGTCATGTCGTATTCGACACGTCGGATCGCGGCGAATGATAGTCATTATCATTTCGTTCTTCAAGTCATCAGGGTGCCTGTCATCTGATGCGGTGCACAGCGTCATCTTCACGACATCCCAGCTGAACAGACTGCGCCCCGCGCGCTGGAGCGGAGGGTCCACGCGTCCCCCTTTCGAGTTGACCTGGAGTTGCTGGTGAAGCGTTGTGCGTTGGCGGTTGCCGTTGTGTCCGTTGTTTCTCTCGTCATGGCTGCCGAAGGGCATGCCCAGACCGCTCCGGCAGGGACTGCCGCGGCCCCCACCACTCTGGACACGATGGTCGTCACCGGTACACGCGGCAGCAACCGCACCCAGTTCGACACCCTGGCTCCGGTCGACGTGTTCTCGCAGGAAGAGATCCAGGCCATCGAGTCGAGTGATCTCAACGACGTGCTGGCGCAGCTGGTGCCGTCGTTCGTGGTGCAGCGCATGCCGATGAACGACGGCCTGGTGTTCGTGCGTCCGGCCACGTTGCGCGGCCTGTCGCCCGACCAGACCCTGGTGCTGGTCAACGGCCGCCGTTTCCACCGTTCGGCACTGCTCGGCGCGCGCGGCGCGCAGGGCCCGGACCTGGCACAGATTCCGGTGCACGCCATCCAGCGCATCGAAGTCCTCCGTGACGGTGCCTCGGCGCAGTACGGCTCCGACGCCATTGCCGGCGTGATCAACATCATCCTGGACGATCGCGTCGGGGGTGAAGTGTCGCTCGGGCTGTCCGAGTACAGCGAAGGCGACGGTCGCGGCCGCAAGGTCGGTGCCCGCCACGGTTTCGCGCTGGGGGATTCCGGCAGCCTGTCGCTGTTCGCCGACTGGGACAAGTCCGATGCCACCTCGCGCAGCCGTCAGCGTGCCGATGCGATCGCCTTCCAGAACGCACATCCGGAACTGGATGTGCCCGATCCCGTGCAGCGCTGGGGCCAGCCGGACCTCGAAAACCGTCATGCGGGTTTCAATCTCAACCTGGCGCTTCATGACAGCCTCGACCTGTATGGCTTCGGTCTGTTTGGTCACAGCGAGGGCATGAGCGACTTCAACTGGCGTAATCCGGACGGCACCGCCTCGGTCTACAACCCGAGCAGCGTGTTCCCGGGCTGGGATGCACGTTCGCTGTATCCCACGGGCTTCAGTCCGCAGTACGGCAACGAGCAGGACGACCTGCAGACCGTGCTCGGCCTGCGCGGCTACATCGGCGAGCGCTGGCGCTGGGACGTGAGTGCTTCATACGGGCGCAACGAAATCGACTACACCATCGACAACGCGATCAATGCCTCGCTGGGTCCGGACAGCCCGACCTCGTTCTACTTGGGGCGCTTGTCGCAGACCGAGAAGAACGTCAATGCCGATGTGGTCTATTCGCTGCCCGTGTCCGCGCTGGAAGGTCCGATCAACATCGCCTTCGGTGCCGAGGCGCGCGAGGAAACCTATGCAGTGAAGGCTGGCGACCCAGCCTCCTACGCGATCGGCCCGGGTGCAGCGACCGGTCTGGCCGGCGGTGCCAACGGCGCGCCGGGTTTCAGCGACACCAACGCCGGCAGCTGGAGCCAGCGCAGCCGCGCCGCCTACATCGACGTGGAAGCGCCGATCACCGCGCGCTGGACGGTGGGTGCGGCGACCCGCTACGAGCACTTCTCGGCGTTCGGCGAGAGCATCGACGGCAAGCTGTCCACGCGCTTCGCGTTCACTCCGGATATCGCGATCCGCGGTTCGGTGTCGACCGGCTTCCGCGCACCGACGCCGGGCCAGCTGTACACCCAGAGCACCCAGCAGGGTTTGGATACGGTGACCCTGCAGGTGTTCACCACCGGCCGCCTGTCGCCCAGCGATCCCCTGGCCGTGCAGCTGGGTGCACAACCGCTCAAGCCCGAACAATCGCGTACCGCTTCGCTCGGCCTGACCTGGAAGACCGATGCCGGTTTCTCCGGCTCGGTGGACGTGTATGACATCAAGGTTACCGACCGCTTCAGCCAGTCGGCCGCCTACGCCGTGCCGGCCGGCACGCCGAACCCGCTGCGCTTCACTTCGGTGAGCTTCTATACCAATGACTTCGACACCACCACGCGGGGTGTGGATGTGGTGGGCAGCTATGTCACCGGCCTCGGCGCAGGGCGGTTGAACACCACGCTGGGCTACAACTACAACCAGACCACCGTCGACAGTGGCCGCACCGGCGTGGCGACCAACGACAGCCAGCGCCGCATCTTTGAAGAGCGCCTGCCCGAGCACAAGGCCACGCTGAGCAGCCAGTATGAGATCGGGCGCTGGAGTGTGCTCGGCAAGCTGCGATACTACGGGGCATGGACCGACTCTTCCGGCAATGCCACCGGCGACATCTTCCAGCGCTTCGGTGCGATGAGCTTCTTCGACCTGGCGCTCAGCTACAAGGTCACCGATCAGCAGACCCTGCGCATCGGCGCGGACAACCTGTTCGACCGCTATCCCGACGAAGCCACGTTCCAGGCCAGCCGCGGCCTGATCTACTCGCGGAACGCGCCGTATGACACCGATGGCCGCAACGTTTACGCCGAATACCGGATCCGTTACTGATGGACCGGCAACGACGTCACCTGCTGCGCGGGGCGCTGGCCCTGCCGCTGGCGGCCGGCCTGGCGGGCAACGCCATGTCGGCTGAGCCGGCGGTGCTGCCCACGCTTGACGGTCGAACCCCGGCGCAGCTGGCCGGGGACGAGGGCTGGTGGGGCCAGGTGCGCGCGCTGTACGACCTCACCGACGAGGTCGTCATGCTCGACAACGGCTACTGGGGGGCGATGGCGCGCCCCGTGCTGCAGTCCTATCAGCAGGCCACCGCCACGGTGAACGCCGGCAATGCCTGGTTCGGACGGCGGGCGTTCCCGTCGCTGTTCGAGCAGGCGCGCCTGCGGCTGGTCGAGGTGCTGGCGGTGGATGCAGACGAACTGGTGCTGACCCGCGGTGCCACCGAGGCCATGCAGGTGCTGATCGGGGGCTACCGCCGGCTGCAGCCCGGCGACACCGTGCTGTACGCCGATACCGACTACGACAGCATGATCGACGCCATGCAATGGCTGCAGGCGCGGCGTGGCGTGATCCCGGTACGCATCGCTTTGCCTGAGCCGTTCGACCACGACGGCATCGTGGAAACCTACCGGCAGGCACTGGCGCAGCATCCGCGTACGCGTCTGCTGCTGCTCACCCAGGTCAACCACCGCAATGGCATGCTGCTGCCGGTGGCGCAGATCAGTGCCATGGCCCGCGCCGCTGGCGTGGATGTGGTGCTGGATGCGGCGCATGGGATCGGCCAGGTCGATACGCCGCTGCGCGATCTCGGCGCGGACTTTGTCGGCATCAACCTGCACAAGTGGATCGGTGCACCGGTAGGGCTGGGGGCCGTGTACGTAAAGCGGGGCAGGGTGCGTGATCTGGACCCGTACATGGGCGAAGCGGACGGCGACGACCTGCGCACCCGCGTACACACCGGTACGGTCAATTTCGCTGCGGTGATGGCATTGCCGGTGGCATTGGACCTGCACCAGCGCATTGGCGTGGCCAACAAGCGCGCGCGCTTGTTGCACCTGCGAAACCGCTGGGTGGATGCCGTGCGTGACGACGAACGGATCCAGCTGCTGGCCTCGCCGGACGAGCGCCTTGCCAGCGCCATCGCCGGCTTCCGTCTGCGCGGCCAGACCGGCATGGCGGCGAACGCCGCCACCGCCGAGCGCATGGTCAAGCAGTCCGGCGTGTTCGTCGTCCCGCGCGACGGCCTGGCCTCCGGTGCCTGCCTGCGCGCTACCCCGGGCATCTTCAGCACGCCTGCGCAGATGGACGCGCTGGTGGCCGCGATCCGCGCGGTTGCGGGGTAGCGGCGTCAGCGCTTTGCACAAGCCTTGGCCATGTCTGCCTGGACGCTGTCCGGCGTCTTGCGGCCGAAGATCTCGGCGATTTCCGAGCGGGTCTTGAGGTCTTCGCACTTTTCCGGATCCATCGAACCGTCAATGACGGTACCGCGTACCGGTTCCTGGTAGCGGCCGGCGGCGACCTGCTGCTGACGGCGGGCATCGTAGAGGTTGCGTTCGGCGCGGGTGCGGTCTTCCCAGGTCAGATTCGGATCGCGGGTGATCGGCCGGGTGACGCCGGTGTCCTGCTCGGGCGGGCAGGGCACGGTCTGGTAGATGGTCTGGCCCTTGTCCGCGCATTTGTACACGCGCTGGGCGTGGGCGCTGCCGGCCAGCGCGCATAGCGCCAGCATCATGATGATCCGTTTCATGGCGGCCCCCTGTGAGCCTGTGTGTTCCTGAATGGGCGGCAGAATACGCGAACCCCATCACAAAAACACCCGGGCAAAGTGTCAACCGAGGGTCAACGCGGCACGACCAACGGTCGTGCCCTACCGATCGAACATTTCACGGCCCGGTAGCTCACGACCGTTGGTCGTGAGCCGTTTACCAGTGCAGCCACACGGTCAACGCATGCAGGGCCAGTCCGATCAGACCGCCCACCAGGGTGCCGTTGAAGCGGATGAACTGCAGGTCGCGGCCCACGCTGAGTTCCAGCTGCTCCACGAGATGGCGCTCGTCCCACCCCTTCACGGTCTGCGCGATGTGCGTGGTGACCCCCTCGCGCAGCCGGCTGGTCAGGCGTTCGGCCCCGTCCATCAGGTGCTGGTTCAGTGCTTCCCGCAGTGCAGGGTCGTTCTGCAGCGCTTCGCCTACCCCACTCAGGCTGCGCCGCAGGTGGCCAGCCAGCGCGGAGTCCTCGCTGGACAGGTCTGCCCGCAGCGCGGCGTGGATGCGCGCCCACAGGCCCTGCACATAGTCCTGCACGGCCGGGTGCTCGATCACGCGCCGCTTGATCTGCTCGATCTGCGCGGCCAGTGCGGGATCCTCGCGCAGACGGCGGATGTAGTCGGCCAGCCAGGTTTCGTAGTCGCGCCGCAGCGGGTGTTCGGGTTCGGCCAGGATCTGCTGCAGCTCGCCCAGGATCGCGTGGGCGAGGCGTTCGGCCAGGCTGTCGCCGATCTCGTCGATGGGTTTCACCCAGTTCACCGTACTGGCCAGCTTTGGCCATTCGCGCTGGATGTAGCGCACGATCAACTCGGACGCACGTTCTTTCACCGCAGGCTTGTCCAGCCATTCGCTGACCCGGGTCAGCCCTTCGTCCAGCACGCGCTGGTGGCGGTTGTCGGCGGTAAGCAGGCCCAGCAGTTCGCCTGCAGTGGCCGCCGCATTCCATTGCCGCAACTGCTGGATCACGAAGCTCTGGATGCTGCGGCGGACAGCGGCTTCATCCAGGAAATCCAGCGCCTGCAGCGCCCAGCCGCGTGCCATGTCGGCCAGCATCCGCGAACGCACCGGGTCGGCCAGCCAGCAGCCCAGCCGGCTGGCCGGATCGAACACCTGCAGCCGGGCCAGCAATGCCTGCGGTTCCAGGAACTGGTCGCGCACGAACACCGCCAGGCTGTCGGCGATGCGGTCCTTGCTGTGCGGAATGATCGCGGTATGCGGAATCGGCAGGCCCAGTGGCCGGCGGAACAGCGCCACCACCGCGAACCAGTCGGCCAGCGCGCCGACCGCGGCGGCTTCGCAGAAGGCCGAGACCCAGGCCCAGATGCCGCGCTCGCCGTTGAGGTGGCTGATGACGAAACCGGCCAGCATGGCCAGCAGCATCAGCAGCGCGATGGCTTTGAGGCGGCGCAGCTGGGCGCGGCGCGGGTCGGGTTGGGAGCTTGAGGTCATGTCCGCAGTCTATCGGGCGTTCGATGATTGCGGCCTGCACGCAATCCGGTAGTGCCGGCCGCTGGCCGGCACCCCGATCAGCCGTTCGCCGCGCGCAATTCGGCCAACTGCTTGCGCAACGCGTCGTTCTCCAGCGTCAGCGCAATCACCCGCTGGCGCAGTTCGGCCGGACCTTCGCCCAGCGCCTCCAACGCTTCGGCAATTTCCGCTTCACGGCTGGGGTCGGCTTCGAAATCGGCTTCGGCCGTGGCCAGCACCTCCTGCACTGGCTTGCGCGGCTTGCGCTTGGCCTCGCGCACGCGCTTGGCCGCCTGCTTCAGCTCGTCCTTGCCACCCACGGCGGCGGCGCGCTGTTCCTCTTCCGGCAGGTCGGCCACCGCAGCGGCGGCGCTGATCGAGATCACGCCGGTCTTCACCGCTTCCACCAGCTCCGGCGCGGCCTGCTTGTGGATGCGCTCGATCATGCCGACCTGGCTGCTGCTCAGGCGGGCCTCGCGGGCCATGTCAGCGCGGCTGACCTTGGGCGCGGGTGCCCACGGCGGGCTGTCTTCGTCGCCCGCACTGGGGGCTTCGGCGATCTCACCGTCGCTTTCCTGCTGCAACAGCGCCTGTTCGGCGCGATGGCGCTCGGCCAGGATGTCGCGCTTGCGCAGCGCCAGCACGCCGCGCTGGAAGTCGGACACGCTGCGCCGGCCCAGGTGCTGCTCGATCATCCACAGGTGCACGTCGTCCATCGACTGGAAACGGGTGTTCTGCACGGTCTGGAACGGCAGGCCGTGCTTCTGGCAGATGCCGAAGCGGTTGTGGCCGTCCACCAGCACGTCGTTCCACAGCACCAGCGCATCGCGGCAGCCTTCGGCGAGGATGCTGCGTTCGAGCGCCTCGTGCTCGTCCGCGGTCAGCGGGTCGATATAGGCCTTGAGTTCTTCTTTGACGACGATTTCCATGCAATCCGGTACGCGGGCGGGACGTGACCGACCATTGTACCGGTCACCCGGTGGCCCGGATCATCTCGCCCAGCACGTCCACGATCCGGTCGATCTGGTCGGTATCGATGATCAGCGGCGGCGACAGCGCGATTACATCGCCGGTACAGCGCACCAGCAACTGGCCGTCGCGGAAGCAGCGCTCGAACACCTCATAGCCGCGGCTGCCGGGGGCGTCCTTGCGCGCGGCCAGCTCGATCGCGCCGATCAGCCCGAAGTTGCGGATGTCGATTACGTTGGGCAGCCCGCGCAGGCTGTGCAGCCGGGTCTGCCAGTACTCGCCCAGCTCGATGGCACGATCGAACAAGCCCTCCGCGGCGTAGGTGTCCAGCGCCGCCAGCGCCGCCGCACAGGCCAGTGGATGCGCCGAATAGGTATAGCCATGGAACAGTTCGATGGCTCCGGGCGGCCCCTGCATGTAGGCACTGTGGATGGCGTCGGAGACCAGGACCGCCCCCATCGGCACCGCCCCGTTGGTCAGGCCCTTGGCCATCGTCAGCAGGTCCGGGGTGACCCCGAAACGCTGCGCGGCGAAGGCGTTGCCGACCCGGCCGAAACCCGTGATCACCTCGTCGAACACCAGCAGGATGCCGTGCTGGTCGCATATCTCGCGCAGCCGTTGCAGGTAGCCCGGGGCGGGCAGGATCACGCCGGCCGAGCCGGCGATGGGTTCGACGAAAACCGCGGCAATGGTCGAGGCGTCGTGCAGCGCGATCAGTCGTTCCAGGTCCTCGGCCAGCTCGGCACCGTGGCGGGGCAGGCCGGGGCTGAACGCATTGCGTGACAGATCCAGGGTGTGGCGGAGGAAGTCGCTGCCCGCCAGCAGGGGGCCAAACGCCTTGCGGTTGTTGGGCAGGCCGCCGATCGACAGGCCGCCGAAACCGACCCCGTGATACGCCTTCTCGCGGCCGATGAAGCGGGTGCGCTGGCCTTCGCCGCGCAGGCGGTGGTAGCCCAGCGCGATCTTCATCGCGCTATCCACCGCTTCGGAGCCGGAATTGGTGAAGAACACATGGTTGAGCGAGGCCGGTGCCAGCGCCGCCAGCCGCTGCGCCAGCACGAAGGGCAGCGGCGTGCCCATCTGGAACGGCGGGGCGAAATCCAGCTGCGCGGCCTGCTCCTGGATCGCCTGCACGATGCGCGGGCGGGCATGGCCGGCGTTGCAGCACCACAGCCCGGCCGCGCCATCCAGGATTGGGCGGTCGTCGACGTCGTGGTAGTACATCCCCTCGGCACGGACCAGCAGACGCGGCGCGGCCTTGAACTGGCGGTTGGCGGTGAACGGCATCCAGAACGCCTCCAGTGAATCGGGGCGCTGCCGGGACAGCGTGGACAGCGGGGTCTGCACGGACGCCATCGGTCACTCCGGTCTTGAACGGGGTGCTCACGACTCTATCGCAGCTGCATCACGGCGTACCGTGACGGAACCGGTATAACGGGGCCAGATTGTCCAGGTGGAGGGCCGATGAGCATTCTGCATGAACGGGCCGTGCGCAGCCGCGCCGAATGGCAGCAGCAGGCCGACGCGCTGCGCCCGCAGGGTCAGGCGTTTATCGACGGGCGCTATGTGGACGCCGCCGACGGCGCGCGTTTCGACTGCATCAGCCCGGTCGACGGGCGGCTGCTGGCCCAGGTGGCCGATTGCAGTGTGGCCGATGTGGATCGCGCCGTGGTCGCGGCGCGACGCAGCTTCGAGGCGGGTCACTGGTCGCGGGCATCGCCCGTACAACGCAAGCGGGTGCTGCTGCGGCTGGCCGATCTGGTCGAGCAGCACGCGGACGAACTGGCGCTGCTGGAAACCCTGGACATGGGCAAGCCGGTGCGTGACGCGCGCAATGACGATCTGCCAGGGGCCGTGCGCTGTCTGCGCTGGACCGCCGAAGCGGTCGACAAGGTGTATGGCGAGATCGCACCGACCGGCGTCGACACGCTGGGCCTGATCAGCCGCGAGCCGGTCGGCGTGGTGGCGGCGATCGTGCCGTGGAATTTTCCACTGTTGATGGCGGCCTGGAAGATTGCTCCCGCGCTGGCGGCGGGCAACTCGGTCATTCTGAAGCCGTCGGAGCGGTCGCCGCTGAGCGCGGTGCGCCTGGCCGCATTGGCGGCCGAAGCGGGCATTCCGGATGGGGTGTTCAATGTGCTGCCGGGGCACGGGCAGCGCACGGGCGAGCCGTTGGCCCTGCATATGGACGTGGACGCACTGGCGTTCACCGGCTCCACCGCCGTCGGCCGCACCCTGCTGCAATGCGCAGGGCGTTCCAACCTCAAGCGGGTGTGGCTGGAGTGTGGGGGCAAAAGTCCCAACCTGGTCTTCGCCGATGCGCCCGATCTGGACGCCGCCGCGAAGGCCGCTGCTGCCGGCATTTTCTACAACCAGGGTGAAGTCTGCACGGCCGCGTCCCGACTGCTGGTGCAGCGATCGGTGCAGGCCGAGTTCGTGCACCGGGTGCTGGCTCATGCCGAGCACATACAGCCGGGCCATCCGCTGGACCCGCAGGCATCGATGGGGGCGCTGGTGGACGGCGCGCATGCGGGACGCGTGCTGGATTACATCGCCCGCGGCCAGGCCGAGGGCGGGCGGCTGCTGCTGGGCGGCAAGCGTGTCGAGGTGGTGGCCGGCGGCAACTACGTGCAGCCGACGGTGTTCGATGAAGTGGATGCCCGCCATACCCTGGCGCGCGAGGAGGTGTTCGGGCCGGTGCTGGCGGTGCAGGGTTTCGACCGCGAAGAGGAAGCGCTCCGGCTGGCCAATGATTCGGTGTACGGGCTGGCTGCGGGCGTCTGGACGCGCGACCTGAGCCGTGCGCACCGCGTGGCACGGCAGCTGCGCGCCGGCAGTGTGTGGGTCAATCAGTGGGATGGCGGCGACATGACTGCGCCGTTTGGGGGCTATAAACAGTCCGGCATCGGGCGCGACAAGTCATTACATGCGTTCGACAAGTACACCGAGTTGAAGGCGACCTGGATTCATCTGGGCACCTGAACATCCAATCGATTGCGCGTGCAACTATCCCCCCGCGCACTGCAACCCGCGTGGCAGAATCCGGCAGCTGCCTTTCTTAGTGTGCCCGATGTCGACCACCGCCGCCGCAACGCCCGTCAATTCGCCCCGCCGTGTGCTGGCTGCCAGCCTGATCGGCACCACCATCGAGTTCTTCGACTTCTACATCTACGCCACCGCGGCGGTGCTGGTGTTCCCCCACCTGTTCTTCCCGCAGAGCAGTGAGGGGGCCGCCCTGTTGCAGTCGCTGGCGACGTTCGCGGTGGCTTTCATCGCGCGCCCGGTTGGCTCGGCGGTGTTCGGCCACTACGGCGATCGCATCGGCCGCAAGGCCACCCTGGTCGCCGCACTGCTGACCATGGGTGTATCCACCGTGGCCATTGGTCTGCTGCCCACCCACGCCAGCATAGGCCTGGCCGCTCCCGCGCTGCTGGCGCTGTGCCGGTTCGGTCAAGGCCTGGGGCTGGGCGGAGAGTGGGGCGGGGCGGTGCTGCTGGCCACCGAGAACGCACCACCTGGCAAGCGCGCCTGGTACGGCATGTTCCCGCAGTTGGGGGCACCGCTGGGTTTCCTGCTCTCAGCCGGTATCTTCCTGCTGCTGGGCCGGCTGATGAGCGATGCCGATTTCCTGCAGTGGGGCTGGCGCGTGCCGTTCCTGGCCAGTTCGCTGCTGGTCGCGGTGGGGCTGTGGGTACGCCTGAACATCCACGAGACGCCGCAATTCCAGGCCGCATTGGACCGCAACGAGCGCGTGCGGCTGCCGATGTGGACAGTGCTGCGCCATCACCCGCTGACCCTGCTGCTGGGCACGCTGGGCGCGTTTGCGACGTTTGTGCTGTTCTACCTGATGACCGTGTTCACCCTGGGATACGGCACCACCGTGCTGCACTACAGCCGTGAGCAGTTCCTGCTGATGCAGATGGTTGGCATCCTGTTCTTCGCCGCCGGCATTCCGCTGTCGGCAATGTACGGTGACCGCTGGGGCACGCGCCGCACCATGATCGTGGCCAGTGGGTTGATTCTGGGTTTCGGTGTGGTGTTCGCGCCGCTGTTCCAGGCTGGCAGCCCGTGGATGGTGATCGGCTTCCTGTCGCTGGGGCTGTTCCTGATGGGGCTCACCTATGGCCCCTGCGGCACGTTCCTGGCGGAAATCTACCCGGTGCAGGTGCGCTACACCGGGGCGTCACTGTCGTTCAACATCGCCGGCATTCTGGGTGCCGCGCCGGCCCCGTATGTGGCCACCTGGCTGGCCGAACGCTTCGGCCTGCTGGCGGTGGGCTTCTACCTGTGCCTGACCGCGCTGGTCACCCTGTTGGCGCTGCTGGCCATGAGCCGGCGCGCCGCCCTCAGCCGAACAGGCGCTTGACCGTCCGGCTGAGCCAGCCGCCCTGTTCGTGTTCGCGTGCGAACTTGTTCAGATGCGCTTTCACCGCCGGCGCATAGGCCTGGTCGTCGCCGCGGATGTGGTTGAACAGCCAGCGTGACAGCATGTTGCGCAGTTCATCGGTGACATCTTCGCCGGCCTGGAAGCGCATCCGGTACTCGAGCACGCGCTTGCCGAATATCTCGTGCACGCGCTTGTGCGCCGCGCAGAACGGATAACCGGCTTCCTCCATCAGCTCTTCTTCGAACGCGAAGTGCGACATGGTGTAGTCGATCAGCTCGTCGATGACTTCGGCTACCGCCAGTCGATGCATGCTGGTCTGCGCCGCGTGCAGATGGTTGAGCATCTCCACGATCCGCATATGCTGGTGATCGATGACGTCGATCCCCGTGTTGAGATCGTCCTGCCAGACCAGAACTGCCATGTCGCGCTCCCTGTGCGATTGCCTTTGGGAGCCACTCTAGGCAGGGGGCAGCGCCCCCGCGTTGATCTGGATCAAGGCACTGCTTCGGCAACCCGGGCGGGGGTGGCGCTGTTGCTGCTGCTCACCCGGTTGCGGCCGCCGGCCTTGGCCAGATAGAGCTGGCGGTCGGCTTCGGAGATCAGCAGGTGCAGCGAATCGCGCTGTGGCGTCAGGCAGCACACGCCGATGCTGACCGTCATGCGCAGGATGGTCGGGCCCAGATGCACCTGCAGCGAGGCGATGCGCTGGCGCAGGAGTTCGAAGTAACCCAGCGCTTCGTCTTCCTCCAGCCCCGGCACCAGCAGGCAGAATTCCTCGCCACCGAAGCGGGCGGTCAGGTCCTGGTCGCGCGCATGGTCGGCCACGGTGGCGGCCACCGCGCGCAGCGCGTCGTCGCCCGCTTCGTGGCCGTAGGTGTCGTTGATGTGCTTGAAGTGGTCGATGTCGATCATCGCCACGGCCACCTTCTCGCCGCTGTGCTGCAGTGCCGGCAGCTGGCGCTGGCTCTGCTCCAGGAAGGAGCGGCGGTTGGGCAGGCCGGTCAGGAAGTCGCGCGTGGCCAGGTCCTGCAGGGTGCCGATCAGTTCCAGCTGGTCGACGTTCTGCGATACACGGCAGAAGAACTCCTCGCGCGAGAACGGCTTGCGCAGGAAGTCATTCGCGCCGTTCTTCAGGAAGCGCGGAATCAGGGTCTGGTCGGTGTTGCCGGAAATGCCGATTACCGCCACCTTGTCGCGCGAGCGCAGGGTGCGCAGGCGGCGGGTGAACTCCACGCCCTCCATGCCCGGCATCTCCTGGTCCACCACGGCCAGACGAATGGCCGGATGCGCCTCGATGGCCTTCAGGCCTTCGGCTCCGTCGGCAGCTTCGTAGACGTCGTGGCCGTACATGCGCAGCAGCGAGGCCGCGTACATGCGTGCGGACATCGAGTCGTCCACCACCAGCGCAGCGATGCGACGGTTGCGTTCCAGACGCTGCACCAGCCACACCAGGTAGTCGACGCTGCCGGGGGTGTTCTTCAGCACGTAGTCGATGATCTGCTGCTGCAGCACGCGCTTGCGCAGGTCTTCGTCGTACACGCCGCTGACCACCACGGTGCGCAGTCCGCGCGACAGGAAGTACTCCACGACCTGGTCGCGGTCGCCGTCAGCCAGGACCAGGCCGGTGAGGACCAGGAACCAGCCATCTTCCTCATCCAGCAGGCGTCCGGCCTCGGCCAGACTGGTGGCCACCGATACTGGCAGCTCCAGCCGCTGCTCGATGGCTTCCTTCAACATGGTGGTGAACGTGCGCGAGTTTTCCACCAGCAGAATGCGCTGGGGAAGTGCATCACCGGGGCTGCTGTCAAAAGCGCCCTGCAACAGTGCCGGCATGTTTGGTTCGCTCGATTCCGGGTGGTTCAGGTTTGGTAGCGGCCAGCCGGCGGGGGACTTTAGGGGCAAATTCTGAATCTGCGCAGGCTTTCACATTTCTCACTGAAGCTCACGGAATGTATCGTGTCGAATCGAAATCCGGCTGCTCGACCGACCAAACGGGCACCTTGCCGTCGTCGTACAGCACCAGCGAGAAGCGCGGATTGCGATAGACAACAATCGGCACCGCGTCCGGCGAAGTCTTCAATCGCCATGACGGCAGCGAGGTGCGCGCAGAAACCGCGCCCGCCGGAATAGCCCAGAACAGATGGCCCGCGTTGGCGAAATACACAATCACCCGGCCGGTTGCGTCCTTGACCTGGTAGTACGCGATTTCATCGCTCTGGAACCCGCACACACGTAAGTCGTCCACCGTCACGCCGGCTGCCTCCACGGGGCCTCTGAATGTCCGCGCGGCACGGATGCCGTGCTCGTCGCGTGAAATAAAGGCTAATCCCGCGTGTGGCTGACGGCTTTGAAACGATTCTGATATTCGTGCGAGGACATCGCGGGGACCCGCACGGGCTCCTGCAGCACCACCCGGATGCAGCGCCCCCTGCACTCGATCCGACCACCACAGGCCCGGATGCGAGCGCTGAGCCGCTCGATCGCCAGCACGGTGGTTGCCGTGCTGATGGTCTGCGCCGGATCAAGCAGGCGCAGCGTCATCACCAGTCCCTGCATCTGCCGCTGTTGCCCGCACCGCACGCGCACCCGCAGCTGGCCCGGCTCGTGCTCCAGCAGCAGCGACACTGCATCGGTCAGGGTGCGGTAGGCGGCCAGCTGCAGGTCCACGCTCAGCCGACACGGGTCACCGCCGAAGCGCGGCGGCAGTACGCGGTAGCTGCGTTCCCATTCCTGGCCGATGCCGCTGGTCTGCAGCGCCAGGTACAGGCCGATCTGCTCCAGCGCGGCGGGGTACACCATGCTGGTCTGCGCACGGAACTGCCTTGAACAGACTTCAGCGGTGTGCAGCAGGCTGTCCGCCAGTCGCGAATGGCCATGTGCCCGCAGCCACTGCACCATCTGCGCGTGCGAGAGATCGATGCCTTCGCCGACCCGTCGCATCTGCTGCGCACGGTGGCGCAACGCCACTTCGCTTGCATGCAGTGCCGCGCGTGACTGCGCCAGCACCTGCTGTTCGCTTCGTGTGCGCGTCCGGTATTGCCGGTGGTAGTAGCTGAGGCTGGCACCCAGGCTGAGCAGGGCCACGCCGTACAGCGACAGGTGCTGCTGCCAGGCGTAGGTACTGGCGTCGAAGGAACCCGGCAGGCCGGTGCTGTGCATGCTGAGGGCGGTGACGATGCTCCAGAACGGCACCGCGATGGCCGCGCCACGCCAACCATGCAGCACGGTCAGGGCAATCGCGGGCAGGGCCATGAGCAGCAGCAGGCCCCCGCGCAACTGGGCAAGATTGGCCGGCAGCAACGCGGCGGCCAGGCCCATCCCCAACAGGATGCAGGCGGCTGCGGCGCTGCGCGGGGCGATCCGTCGCGACCGCGCCGTGCCTGTGCGCCGCATCCACAACAGCGCGAGCGGGGCCAGAGTCAGAATCGCGGTGAAATCGCCGATCAGGTACACGGTGGCCTGATGCAGCACCGGCGTGTCCGGGGGCGTCGGCCATAGCAGGTGAATGGACAACAGCTTCAGCACACAGGTGACCGCCGATGCCAGTGCCGCCACCGAAGGCAACCACAGTTCGTTGCGGGTCGCGATCATGCGGCGGTGCAGGTGCACAACTGCCATCACCGCCGGCATCAGCACCGCTGATCCCGCCACGGCCCAGGCCAGTCCATGGGTGTCCACCATTGGCCCGCGCAGGCGTGCGAAGTAGGCGTACTCACCCAGCAGCAGATAAGGCCACAGGCGCGGTGGCACCACGATCAGCGCCGCCACCCGCAGCCCGGCGGGAAGGAAGAACTGGTCCACCGACAGGTGCCACAGCCCCCAACAGGCCATGGCGTACACCCCGGCCAGTAACAGTCCCTGCTTCACGTTGCCTGACTTCATGTCGCGTCCTGTCATCCCATTCCAAAGTCACCACAACACATCACGCAGTTTGTACCAGGACATTGCCGCAACCAGCAGCGGCGTGCGCAGCAGTGGTCCCCCCGGGAAGCGACGGTGCGGGATACGCGCGAAGGCATCCAGACGCTCATTCTGCCCGGCTATCGCTGCGGCGATCACCTCGCCGGCCAGGCCCGTGGCGGCCACGCCATGTCCGGAGAAACCCTGGGCGAAGTACACGTTCGGGGTCAACCGGCCCCAATGCGGGGCGCGGTTGCGGGTGATGTCGACGAAGCCGCCCCAGACCTGTTCCAAGCCCACGTCTCTCAGCTGCGGGAACACATGATGCATGCGTCGGGTCATCACCCCGCGCAGGCCGGGCGGGGGCAGGGCGGAATAGCTGGCGCGTCCGCCAAACAGCAACCGGTGGTCGGCACTCAACTTGAAATAGTCCAGCGCCCAGCTGACATCGGCCACGGCCATGTCATTGCGGATCAGCCGACGTGCGCGTTCCTCGCCCAGCACCGGCGTCGCGCCGATGTAGGTCCCCACCGGCATGATCCGCGATTCCAGCTCCGGTGCGATGCCAGCCAGCAGTGCATTGCCGGCAATCACCACGTGGTCGGCACGGACGCTGCCGTCGGCGGTGCGCAGTTGCGGGCGGGGTTCGCGCAGCAGTTGCTGTACGGGACTGGCTTCGTGAATGACGACGCCGAGACTCTCCGCCGCCCGCGCCAGGCCTTGGGCGTAGGCGAGCGGATGCAGATGACCGCTGGCCACATCGAACATCGCCCCGCGATAGCGCGGGCTGTCCAGTTGCCCGCGCAGCTGCGTCCGGTCCCACCATTGCAGCGGGTAGTCGTAGTGCTCCACCAACCGCTGCATGCCGCGTCGCAGTTCGCGCTCCTGGCGGCCATTGATCGGTACGCTGGCATGCCCATCGCGCCAGTCGCAGGCGATCTGGTAGTGCTGCAGGCGTCGGCGCAGCAGGGCCATGCCCTCGCGCGAATAGTCGAACAAGGCGCGCGCGTTGAACTTGCCGACCAGCCGTTCCAGCGTGTCCACTTCACAGCCGAACCCCACGATGGCCTGGCCGCCATTGCGCCCGGAGGCTCCCCAGCCCACCCGCTGCGCCTCCAGCACGGTGACCCGGTAGCCGCGCTCGGCCAGCGACAGCGCTGCGGAAAGCCCGGTGTAGCCGGCTCCCAGCACGCACACATCGGCCTGGGTGTCGCCGCGCAGGGCAGGGCGCAAAGACACCTCCGGCACGCTGGCGGCGTACCAGCTGGGCGCATGTGGCTGCCCGGCGGGACGTGCCAGGGTCATGCAGCGGGGGCAGGGGGGCGGCTCATGCCGACAGCATGCCAGCAACAGACGCGAAGAGGAGGTCAGCGCGGCGATGCTTGCCTGGCTCGCCCGGGCGGGGTTACCGTGCCGGACATGACCACCCGACCGCGCCCGCGAAAACCCGCCACTACCGCGCGCAGGACCGCCGCCGCATCGCCGGCACCGGAAGAGAGCGCGCTGCTGCGCTGGCTCAAGGAGCGGCGGATCACCGAGGTGGAGTGCCTGGTACCGGATATCACCGGCAATGCTCGTGGCAAGATCATTCCGGCCGACAAGTTCTCGCACGATTACGGCACGCGGCTGCCGGAGGGTATTTTCGCCACCACCGTCACCGGTGAATTCCCGGACGATTATTACGAGCTGACCTCGCCGTCGGACTCGGACATGATCCTGCGCCCGGACCCGGATACGGTGCGCATGGTGCCGTGGGCTGCAGACCCGACCGCGCAGGTCATCCATGACTGCTACACCAAGCACGGCGAGCCGCACGAGCTGGCCCCGCGCAACGTGCTGCGGCGGGTATTGGATGCCTACGCCGAACTGGGCCTGCGCCCGGTGGTCGCGCCGGAGCTGGAGTTCTTCCTGGTGCAGAAGAACACCGACCCGGATTTCCCGTTGCTGCCGCCGGCCGGGCGCTCGGGCCGCCCGGAAACCGCACGACAGTCGTACTCCATCGATGCGGTCAACGAGTTCGACCCGATCCTCGACCTGATGTACGACTACTGCGACGCAATGAAGCTGGACGTGGACACGCTGATCCACGAATCCGGCGCGGCGCAGCTGGAAGTCAATTTCACTCACGCCAATGCGATGGACCTGGCCGACCAGGTATTCCTGTTCAAGCGCACCATGCGTGAGGCTGCGATGCGCCACGGCGTGTACGCCACCTTCCTGGCCAAGCCGATGGAAACCGAGCCGGGCAGCGCCATGCACATCCACCAGAGCCTGCTGCGGATCAGCGATGGGCACAATGTGTTCAGTGGCGATGCGGGCGGCGAGGAGTTCAGTCCGATCTTCGGCCACTATCTGGCCGGCCTGCAGAAGTATGTACCGATGGCGATGGCGTTCTTCGCGCCGAATGTGAATTCCTACCGTCGCCTGGTGTTCGGTGAAGTGTCCCCCAGCAACGTGCACTGGGGCTTCGACAACCGCACCTGCGGCCTGCGTGTGCCGATGGACACGCAGGAAAACATGCGCGTGGAAAGCCGCTTCGCCGGTTCCGACGCCAACCCGTACCTGGCCATGGCCGCCACGCTGGCCGCAGGCCTGCTCGGCATTCGCGAGCAGGGCGCGCCGACGGCACCGGTCAGCGGTAGCGCCAAGGAGCTGGGCTACGACCTGCCGCGCTCGCTGGGCGAGGCGCTGGACGGGCTGGAAGGCTGTCCTGCCCTGCGGCAGATGCTGGGCGAACGCTTCTGCCGCGCCTACGTGTCGGTCAAGCGCAAGGAATACGAGACCTTCTTCCGGGTGATCAGCTCCTGGGAGCGCGAGTTTCTGCTGCTGAATGTGTAGCCGCCGGCCCTCCGGGCTGGGAAAATGCGTACTTGGCCGTTAGGCTGACCCCGTTCCTGCCGGTCCACCCGGTTCCCCCACTTTGCTTCGACCCGTGGAGACCCCGATGAAGCTGCGAATCCTGACCCTCGGCATTGCCGTTTCCCTGCTCAGCGCCTGCGGTGGCGGTGCCAAACAGGAAGACAGCAAGGTGCTCAATGTCTACAACTACAGCGATTACATCGCCGAAGACACCATTCCGAACTTCGAGAAGGCCACCGGCATCAAGGTGACCTACGACGTGTTCGACAGCGACGAGATGGTGGAAACCAAGCTGCTGGCCGGTGACAGCGGCTACGACGTGGTCGTGCCGACGCTGAACTTCTTCGGTCGCCAGATCCAGGCCGGCGTGTTCCTGCCGCTGGACAAGAGCAAAATCCCGAACCTGGCCAATCTTGATCCGGACATGATGAAGCGCATCGCGCAGCAGGATCCGGACAACAAGTACGGCGTGCCGTACATGATCGGCACCACCGGCATCGGTTACAACGTGGACATGCTGAAGGAGCGTTTCGGTGGCAGCACCGAGATCGCCAACAGCTGGGATCTGATCTTCAAGCCTGAAAACATCGCCAAGATGAAGGACTGCGGGATCACCATCCTCGACACGCCGGCGGACATGATTCCGGTCGCGCTGCATTACCTGGGCGAAGATCCGCACAGCCACGACCCGGCAGTGATCCAGAAGGCGGCTGACCTGCTCAAGAGCATCCGTCCGTACGTACAGCAGTTCCACTCCTCGCAGTACGTGGGCTCGCTGGCCAACGGTGGTACCTGCCTGGTGGTGGGCTGGTCGGGCGACATCATCCAGGCGCGTGACCGTGCCGAGGAGGCCGACAACGGTGTGACCGTGGCCTATTCGATTCCGAAGGAAGGCGCACCGCAGTGGTTCGACATGCTGGCCATTCCGAAGGATGCCAAGCACCCGGAAGCGGCCTACGCGTTCATCAACTACCTGCTCGATCCGAAGGTCGCCGCGGCCAACACCAATTTCATTCACTATGCCAACCCGGTGAGCGCGGCCACGCCGCTGGTGGACGAGGCGATCCGCAACGACCCCACCATCTACCCGCCGGCCGACGTGGCCGCGAAGATGTTCACCTATTCGGTCAATCCGCCGGACGTGGACAAGCTGTACACCCGTCTGTGGAACGACGTGAAGACCGGGCGTTGAGGCTGAGGGGCCCATGGAGCGCTGTTCCATGGGCCTTTGCGTTGAACGCGAATCTGCGATCTTCGGTGATCGTTTGCGGCACTACGTTGGCCGCCAATCCTTCGACAGATGGCGTTGACTGGCATCCGTTCGCGGAACTACTCGCGGGTAGGGTCGGTCGACAGACGACCGCCATGAAACGATCAAGGCCCGGTAACGCATGACCATTGAATGGAACGCCGCCTTCGTTCCGAGTTCATGCCCCAAAGCAGTACCGACCGACATCGGCGGTCGACTGTCGTGCGACCCTACCGGCATCCCGGGCATCCCGCCATTTCGGGCATCCCGGGCATCCGGGGACGTGGCCAGACCGCAGGTCGGCTCAACCGCCCGCCCAACCAGCCGGTTCCGTCATCCCCCCGGCCGCCCGGGGCCGCTAGAATGGGCTGCCCACGTCCCGTAGCCGCGCCTGGAGCTGCTGCCCATGTCCTTTGAAGCCAAGCCGGAAGGCGAGGTCATCCCGGTCCTGGAGCCGGGTTATCTGTCCATTCGCGCGCTGCGCAAGGAATTCGACGGCTTCCTGGCCCTCGACGACGTCAACCTGGACGTCCGCAAGGGCGAGATCTTCGCCCTGCTGGGCGGCTCGGGCAGCGGCAAATCGACCCTGCTGCGCTGCCTGGGCGGTTTTGAAACCCCTACCGCCGGCAGTATCGACCTCGACGGGCAGCGCATCAACGCGTTGCCGCCGTACCAGCGGCCGATCAACATGATGTTCCAGTCGTACGCCTTGTTCCCGCACATGACGGTGGAGCAGAACATCGCCTTCGGTCTGAAGCAGGACGGCCTGGCCCGTGACGCCATCCGCAAGCGGGTTGGCGAGATGCTGGACCTGGTGCAGCTGGGCAAGCTGGCCAAGCGCAAGCCGCACCAGCTGTCCGGCGGCCAGCAGCAACGCGTGGCGCTGGCCCGTTCGCTGGCCAAGGGGCCGAAGCTGCTGTTGCTGGACGAGCCGATGGGTGCGCTGGACAAGAAGCTCCGCTCGCAGATGCAGTTGGAGCTTGTCTCGATCATTGAAAATTCGGGCGTGACCTGCGTGATGGTCACCCACGACCAGGAAGAGGCCATGACCATGGCCACCCGCATCGCGGTGATGGACGCCGGCTGGATCCAGCAGGTCGGCAAGCCCGATGAAATCTACGAGCAGCCGGCGAATCGTTTCGTCGCCGGCTTCATCGGCTCGGTGAATCTGTTCGAGGGCGTGATCGACGAGGATCTTCCCGAGTATGTCACCGTGCGCACGCCGCTGTTCCCGGCTCCGATCTACGTGGCCCACGGCATCACCTGCTACGAAGGCCAGGAAGTGGCGTTCGCGCTGCGCCCGGAGAAGGTGATGATCGGCAAGGACGAACCGGAAGGCGCGACCAACAAGGCCCAGGGCGTGATTGAGGACATCGCCTATTTCGGCAGCCACTCGGTCTACCACGTGCGCCTGCCCAGCGGAGCCAAAGTGCTGTCCAACTTCGCCAACTCGCAGCGCTGGGCCAGCGATGGCCTGACCTGGGGCGACGCGGTGTGGGTGCACTGGCGCGACAACGACGGCGTGGTGCTGACCGCATGAACGCCACCGGGCTCAAGCGCTGGCTGCCAGGCACCCGCAGTGCGGTGATCGCCGCGCCCTACCTGTGGCTGCTGCTGTTCTTCGCGGTGCCGTTCGCGATCATCCTGATGATTTCCTTCGCCCGCACCCAGGTCGGCTCGCCGCCGTACACCTGGCTGCTGGAGTACGTGGACGGGGCATTCTCGCTCAAGCTCAATCTGGGCAGCTATGTTGCGCTGGTGAAGGACAGCCAGTACGTGGTGGCCTATCTGAGCTCGATCAAGATCGCGGTGATCGCCACGCTGCTGACGCTGCTGATCGGCTATCCCATGGCCTATGTGATTTCGCGGATGTCACCGGCCGCGCGCAATGTGGCGATGATGCTGGTGGTGCTGCCGTCGTGGACCTCGTTCCTGATCCGGGTGTATGCCTGGATCGGCATCCTCGACCGCAACGGTCTGCTGGACCAGCTGCTGCAGAAGATCGGCATCACCGATGCGCCGCTGAATCTGCTGTACACCCCCACCGCCGCCTACATCGGCATCGTGTACTGCTATCTGCCGTTCATGGTGCTGCCGCTGTACGCCAATCTGGTCAAGCTGGATCATCGTCTGCTGGAGGCCGCGTATGACCTGGGTGCAAAACCCTGGCAGGCGTTCCTGAAGATCACGCTGCCGCTGTCACGGGGTGGCATCATTGCCGGCTGCATGCTCGTGATGATTCCAGCGGTCGGCGAATTCGTGATTCCGGAAATGCTGGGCGGGCCGGATACGCTGATGATCGGCCGGGTGCTGTGGGGCGAGTTCTTCAACAACCGCGACTGGCCCACCGCTTCAGCGGTTGCGGTGGTGATGTTGTTGCTGCTGATGGTGCCGATCCTGCTGTTCAACCGGGTGCAGCAGCGCGAGCTGGAAGGGAAGCTGTCATGAGCATGGTGCGCAGCAACCGCTGGCTGGGGTGGTCGGTGCTGGTCCTGGGCTTCGGCTTCCTGTACCTGCCGATCCTGCTGTTGATGATCTATTCCTTCAATTCCTCCAAGCTGGCCACGGTGTGGGCGGGCTTTTCCACGCGCTGGTACGGTGAGCTGTTCAACAACCGGCAGATTCTGGATGCGCTGTGGGTCAGCTTGAAGGTGGCGTTCTGGACCGCCACCGCCGCCACCGTGCTGGGGACGATGGCGGCGATGGTGATGACCCGCTTCCAGCGCTTCCCTGGCAAGACCGTGTTCGGTGCCCTGATCACCGCGCCGCTGGTAATGCCGGAAGTGATCCTGGGCTTTTCGTTGATGACCCTGCTGGTGGCGATGGGTGGCATTCCCGGCTTCCCGAGCCGAGGCGTGGCCAGCATCTGGATTGCGCACGTGACCTTCACCCTGTCTTTCGTCACTGTGGTCGTGTCCTCGCGGCTGCGGGAACTGGACCGGTCGCTGGAAGAGGCGGCGATGGACCTGGGCGCGAGCCGGCTGAAGGTGTTCTTCCAGATCACCCTGCCGATCATCGCCCCGGCGCTGGTGGCCGGCTGGCTGCTGGCATTCACCTTGTCGCTGGACGACGTGGTGATAGCCAGCTTTGTCGCCGGACCGAATTCGACCACGCTGCCGATGAAGGTGTTCGCTTCGGTGCGCATGGGCATCAAGCCGGAGATCAATGCCTTGGCCACGCTGATGGTGCTGGCGGTGTCGATTGCGGCGGTGGTGGGCTGGTTCATCACCGCACGCAGCGAGAAGCGCCGCCAGAGGGACATGCAGCTGGCGCAGAAGGGGTAAAGCCTGCGCTCCATCCGCGGCACGTTCTGCCCGGCCGCGTATGACGTGGACCCGTGGGAAGGTGCTACCCGGCCGCCAATCACTTGGACCCGTAGAGCCGGGCTTGCCCGGCTGCTGTTGGCGCGCAGAAGGCAGCCGGGCAAGCCCGGCTCTACGTGTTTCACCGCCAGACCAGACCGGGCGGGCATCGAGCGTTCACCGCCGGCACCGGCCACATCCGACTCACGGAGAGCGGCGCACAATGACCGCCTGCCTTCCGGAGTTCCCCAATGACCGTCGAGATCGTCAACCCCGCCACCGGCCTGGTCGTCTACCGCCACGAGCTGCTTCCCGCCGACGAAGTGGAACAGCGCCTGGCCGCAGCCGCTACCGCCTTCCCACTGTGGGCGGCAAGCTCGCTGCAGGAGCGCGGCAGTGTGCTGCGCGCCATCGCCGCACAGCTGCGCACACGCAAGGATGACCTCCAGCGGGCGATGACCTCCGAAATGGGCAAGCTCAAGGTCGAGGCGCTGGCCGAAGTGGAAAAATGCGCGCAGGCCTGCGATTACTACGCCGACCATGCCGCCGACTACCTGAAGCCGCAGCTGATCGACACCGAAGCCCAGCGCAGCTATGTGCGCTACGAACCGATCGGCTGCGTGTTCGCGGTGATGCCGTGGAATTTTCCGATCTGGCAGGTGTTCCGCTTCCTGGCACCGGCGTTCATGGCCGGCAACGTGGCCGTGCTCAAGCACGCCAGCAACGTGCCGCAGTGCGCCGATCTGATCCTGGCCGTGTGCCGTGATGGTGGGCTTCCGGAGGGCGTGTTCGATGTGCTGCACATCAACAACGAGCAGGCTGCCGAGGTGCTGCGCGACAAACGGGTGAAGGCGGTCACGCTCACCGGCAGCGAGCGGGCAGGGCGCTCGATCGCGGCCAATGCCGGCGACCAGCTGAAGAAGTGCGTGATGGAGCTGGGCGGCAGTGATGCCTTCGTGGTGCTGGATGACGCGGACCTCGAAAAAGCCGTTGCAGCCGCAGTGAAGTCGCGTTTCGACAACAGCGGCCAGACCTGCATCGCGGCCAAGCGTTTCATCGTGGTGGACGCCATTGCTGATGCGTTTGTCGAGAAATTCGTGGCTGCCGCTGCGCAGCGTGTGTATGGCGACCCGCAGGACGAGAAGACCACGCTGGCTCCGATGGCGCGGGCCGACCTGCGCGAGGAGCTGCACAAGCAGGTGCAGTCCAGCATCGCCAAGGGGGCGAAGCTGTTGCTGGGCGGCGAGCCGGTGGCGGGGACGCACGCCGGCTACCCGGCCACGATCCTCGACCTCGTGGTGCCGGGCATGCCGGCGTACGAGGAAGAACTGTTCGGGCCGGTGGCGGCGATCCTGCGTGTGCGCGATGAGGACGAGGCACTGCGGGTGGCCAATGACACCACGTTTGGATTGGGCGGCAGCGTATGGTCAGGCGACCCGGTGCGCGGCGAAGCGATGGCCAAGCGGCTGGAATGCGGCGCGGCGTTCGTCAATGCGATCGTCAAAAGCGATGTGCGGTTGCCGTTCGGGGGCAGCAAGCGCTCCGGGTTCGGGCGCGAGCTGGCCGACCACGGTATTCATGAGTTCATGAACATCAAGACGGTGTACGTGGCCTGACGGATGTCACGACCAACGGTCGTGACCTACCGGGGTAGGTACCGACCGTTGGTCGGTACGCGCGGGTAGGTACCGCCGTTGGTCGGTACGCCGGTCACAACCACCGCGCGCGCTTGAACAACCGGTACAACCCGACACACACCGCGCCCACGCCCACAATCATCGCTGGATATGCCCATGGCTTGTCCAGCTCGGGCATGTGCGCGAAGTTCATCCCGTACCAGCTGGTGATCAGGGTCGGTGCCGCCAGCAGTGCCGCCCAGGCACCCAGCCGCTTCACCGTTTCGCCCTGTGCCAGGGTGACCAGCGACAGGTTCACGCTCAACGCGGTGCCCAGCATCTCGCGCAGGGTATCGATCACATCGCTGATCCGCACCGCATGGTCATGCACATCGCGGATGTACAGCTTGACCTCGTCGGGAATCAGGTCGCCGGGGTAGCGGCGCAGCTGGGCCAGGACATCCTGCAGCGGGGCCACGGCCATGCGCATCTTGTTGAGCTGGCGCTTCAGTTCATACAGGCGCATCACCGTGGTGCGCTTGTAGTTCTCGGCGAAGATGTCTTTTTCCAGTGCATCCAGCGTGTCGCGGTAGCCGATGGTGATGGGCAGGTAGTTGTCGACCACGAAGTCCATCACCGCATACAGGCAGTACGACGGTCCCATTTTCAGCAGCTGCGGCTCGCGCTCCACCCGCGCACGCACGGGCGCGTACGACAGCGAGGCCCCATGCCGCACCGTGACCAGGAAGCGCGGCCCGAGGAAGGCATGGGTTTCGCCATACTCGATGCGGTCCTGCACGCTCTGCGCGGTGGTCACCACCACGAAAAGCGAGTTGCCGTACGCCTCCACCTTGGGGCGCTGGTGGGCATTACGGGCGTCGTCGATGGCCAGGTCATGCAGGCCGAATTCCTCCTGCAGCTTCAGCAGCACCGCGTCGGCCGGGTCGTACAGACCGACCCAGACGAAGCCGTTGCCGCTGGCGATCACATCACTGATCGCGTCCAGCGCGATGTCATGGCGCTTACCCTGGTCGTCGTAATGAACGCAGTTGATGACGCAGGCAGGGTTGCTCGAATCTTTATGTTCCATGGCCGTCATGGTGCGTCAGCCGGCCGTGACGGACGGGTCACGGCGGCCCAGCACCCAGGCCAGCGCAACGTGCACCGGCAGCAGCAGTACGATCCACTGCAGGTTGATCTGCGGCTGCAGGGTCAACCAATGCAGCACCAGGCCCAGGCCGGACAGCACCGCGACGCTCCACAGCAGCACACGGAACCATGCGCGCGGCGTGTGCCCGCGCAGCAGGGTGATCGCACCCGGCAGCAGCAGCAGGCACAGCGGCGACAGCTGCAGCAGGTTGCGGTTGGCCCAGGCGGCGTGGTGCGCGCTGAAGCCCCACAGGAAGGTCAGCAGCCCGCCGGCGATGCCGCACAGCAGCCACAACGGCAGGGCAAGCCCGCCGAGCACGCGCCGGCGATGGCGCAGCGCGATCACGCCGCCCGCCAGCACCAGCCCGCACAGCAGCCACGGCCACCAGCGCCGGGCAAACTCGGCCGGCTCCGGGGCAATCCGGTGCGGCAGCAGTTCCTGTTCGGCCTGCACCAGCGGACGTCCTTCGCTGTTTTTCACCTGGCGCAGGGCGTCGGCCAGGCGCATCGGCACGAAGGCTTCCTGCCAGCGCGAAAGCGGCTGGTCGGCATACGGCCCCAGGCCGACGTCGAAGCCCAGCCACATCCACGGGGCCGGCGAGGCCAGCCGCACCGACTCGCTGCGATAGGTGTTCCCACGCGAGCGCCCGGACAACTGAGCATGCAGTCCGCCGCCCAGTGCCTCGTCGATCGTGTCGCGCACCATGGTGGCGCAGTTGGCGGTGTAGTAGTCGTAGCGGTAGCGCGCATTTTCCGGCTTGGCCCGCTCGGCCAGCGAAGCGGCCAGGGTGCGGGCCTGCTCCGGGCTCAGGTCGAGCCATTGCAGGTTGGCCCCGCGGCCGGTTTCCGCGTAGTACGACAGGTCCTGTTCCAGCGGCAGCGCCACCAGGTAATACATCATGTCGCCGCGGATGAAGCGGCCGATGAAGTCCTGCTCGGACGGATCGAAGTAGCCGAAGTTGTACGAGATCGCCCGTCCGCTGACCGGATCCTCGACCACGATGGCGTCATGCCCGAAGCGCTCGAAGAAAATCGAGCCTGGCTGCATGGTGACAATGCCGATGCGCGGAGCAGGGGGCTCGACGGCGGGCGCTTCGGCGGCAGGTGCAGGAGCCGATTCCTGCGCCAGCGCTGCCATCGGCAGGCTGGACAGGGTGCCCAGCATCAACAGGAACAACAGGCGGCACAGCGGCCACCGCATCAGCAGAGGCCGCATGGCGTGGTTCAACCGTCGTCGGTGCTGTCAGGTGGCAGCACGGTTACATGGAATGCCTGCACGCGGCGGGCATCGGCGCGTGCGACCCGGAACACGAAACGGTCCAGGGTCAATTCGTCGCCTGTTTCGGGCAGGTGGCCGATAGCCTCCGTAACCAGGCCACCGATGGTGTCGTAGTCGTCGTCGGCGAAGCTGGCCCCGAAGCGTTCGTTGAAATCGCCGATCGGCGTCAGCGCGTCCACCACGTACTGGCCGTCGGCCTGGATGGCGATCTGCGCGGTGTGGTCTTCGGCTTCATCGTGCTCGTCGTCGATCTCACCAACGATCTGTTCCAGCACGTCCTCGATGGTGACCAGGCCGGCGACACCGCCGTACTCGTCAACCACGATGGCCATGTGGTTGCGCGACAGGCGGAATTCCTTCAGCAGCACATTGAGCTTCTTGGCCTCGGGGATCAGCACCGCCGGGCGCAGCAGTTCGCGCACATTGGCCGGCCCGTTGTCGGCCACCACGCCACGCAGCAGGTCCTTAGCCAGCAGGATGCCGAGGATCTCGTCCTTGTTGTCGCCGTGCACCGGGAAGCGCGAATGGCCGGATTCGACCACCTGCTTCATCAGTTCCAGGAAGGGGGCCTGCACCGGCAGCGACACCATCTGCGAGCGCGAGATCATCACGTCGCCCACGGTGAGTTCGGCGACCGAAATGGCCCCTTCCATCATGCGCAGGGTGTCGGCGGCGATCAGGCCGTCTTCGTTCGCGGTGTGCAACACCGCCACCAGTTCGTCACGGGTGTGGGGTTCGCCGGAGAAGGCAGAGGTCAGGCGTTCCAGCCAGCTGCGCTTCTTCTCGTTCTGCTCCGTCTGGGAGCCACTACTGTCGTCTTCTGACATCTCTGGAAAAAAGGCACCCGGCGAACCGGGCGTTGGGGCCAGTCTAGCAGGATGTGAGGCGCTGTCAGCGGCCGCCGTCTGGCGTATTCACGGACGGGGGCAGGGGCGCGTCGGCGGCGGGTTCCTCCTCCTCCTCCTCCTCCTCGGCCGGCAGGTCCAGGCTGTAGGTGCAGCCGGCCAGGGTCTTGCCCGGGTGGCTCTGGACCGTGGATACGCTGAGGATGATCGACTCGATCATCGGCTCGCCGGTGCGCGGGTCGGTGACGTCGCGGGCCACCACCTCGCGGCCGGCCATGAACTTGTCGGGGTTGTCCACGCCGTCTTCCAGCTTCAGGCCTTTGGCCAGCGGGCGCGGGTCGGCCACGTCCAGGATGGCCATGATGCTGGCCCCGGACACGGTGATGTACTCGGCGCGCTGGCCGAACACGGTGATCGGGCTGGCCAGGCGGTACTCGGCCATGAACTGGTTGCGCTGTTCCAGCGGCTGAAGGCCGTTGGCCACGGCCTTGAGCGGGTCGGCCACCACCGCGGTAACGGCGTCGTAGTCGGCCACGCGCTGGCGGCATTCGATCAGCGCCGGCAGGTCCAACTTGGCAGGCGCGGGGGCGGCCATGCTGGTCAGGGGCAGCAGGGCAGCAAGGGTGAGGCAGGCAACGCGGAGCAGGGTCATCGGGAAGGTCCGTTCGGGCTCAGCGTTCGCCGGCATAAGGGTCGGAAATGCCCAGGTCGGCCAGGATCTCGCGTTCCAGCTGCTCCATGGCCTCGGCTTCCTTGTCGTCCTCATGGTCCCAGCCCAGCAGGTGCAGCACGCCATGCACGGTCAGGTGCGCGTAGTGGGCATTGAGGGCTTTGGACTGTTCGTCGGCTTCGCGGGCCACCACCGGGGCACAGATCACCAGATCGCCCAGCAGCGGGAATTTCACCCCCTTCGGCAGGCCTTCAGGCACCTCGGCCGGGAAGCTGAGCACGTTGGTGGCGTAGTCCTTGCCCCGGTAGTGCCGGTTCAGTGACTGACCTTCCTTGGCGTCCACCACGCGGATGGCCAGGTCGGCCTCGCGGATGCGGCCTTTCAGCGCCGCCGCCACCCATTTGCGGAAGCTCACCGCCGCCGGCAGGCCGGTGCGGGGCAGGGCATAGCTGACGGCGACATCGAGGCGGACGGGGCCCTTGGTCATGACAATTCCGGTAAATCTGCAATAAGGGAAACAGTATCGCGCTAACCGCGCCGCGCCGCGAGGCCCCGTTGACGCGCATGGCGCGTCACTACAGGTCGCCCGACCAAACAGGTCGCCCGACCAAGGGTCGTAGTGACACGCCATGCGTGTCAACGCAACGATCCTGCGTTCGCGGACACGCCATGCGTGTCAACGCCATCATCCTGCGCACGTAATGTCGCGTGCGCCCCGCCGCCGCCATCACGCGTCGGGTTTGACCTGCTGCAGGTCACGGCGGTCGTACGCACTGACGATCCGTGCCACCAGCGGGTGGCGGACCACGTCGCGGGCCTCGAAGAAGGTGAAGCTCACCCCTTCCACGTCACGCAGTACTTCAATGGCGTCGCGCAGGCCGGACTTGACGTGTTTGGGCAGGTCGGTCTGGGTCAGGTCACCGGTGACCACGGCAGTGGAGCCGAAGCCGAGGCGGGTCAGGAACATCTTCATCTGTTCGATGGTGGTGTTCTGCGCCTCGTCCAGGATCACGTAGGCATCGTTGAGCGTGCGGCCGCGCATGTAGGCCAGTGGCGCGATCTCGATGACGTTTTTTTCCAGCAGCTTGACCACCTTTTCCACGCCCAGCATTTCATACAGGGCGTCGTACAGCGGGCGCAGATAAGGGTCGACCTTCTGGGTAAGGTCGCCGGGCAGGAAGCCCAGTTTCTCGCCGGCTTCCACCGCCGGGCGCACCAGGATCAGGCGCTGCACGCGCGACTCGTTGAGCGCCTCGACCGCGCTGGCCACGGCCAGGAAGGTCTTGCCGGTACCGGCCGGGCCGATGCCGAAATTGATGTCGTGGGTCGTTATCTGGTGCAGGTAGCGGGCCTGGTTGGCACCGCGCCCACGCACCGTGCCGCGCTTGACCTTGATGCTGACCTCCTGCGCCTCGTACGCGCGCTCGGCCACGTGCTCCACATTGGCCTGGTTCAGGCGCAGGTGGATGGCGTGGCTGTCGAACACGGTGTCGCCCGCTTCTTCGTACAGCGCTTCAATCAGCTTCTGTGCTTCGGCGACCACCGCCTTGGGTCCGCTGATGCGGAACACGTGGCCGCGATTGGCGATTTCGACGCCGAGCTTGAGTTCGATCTGGCGCAGGTGTTCATCGAAGGGGCCAGCCAGGTTGGCCAGGCGTTCGTTGTCTTCCGGGGCCAGGGTGAAGTCGCGGTGTGCCAGTGCGGTCATTGCATGCGGCGGCACGCAGTGACGGTGCCGCAGGATCAGGAAAGGAGTGACAGGGTAGCGCGTTTCCCGGCAGCCGCGTGTTCTCCACAGCCGTTGTGCAAGGGCGGTGCAGCAACCTGTGGATAGCTGGCTGCAGCCCTAGTGCCGCAAGGTAGATGAAGGCGTGGTCAAAAAAGCGTCAAGCTGGAGTGGGTTTTCCACATGCACTGTGAGCGGCTGCGGGAGAAACATGTGGATAACCGCGTGCACGCCAGTTGCCGCAATGCCTGCGGGTGGGTGATCATTTCATGACCAGCGCGCAGTGCCGCGCGTTCTGCCTGACGGAGTCGTGCCGATGTCCGCAGTGTGCAGTCGAATTGGGATCATCCTCAGGCCGGGGCAAACCCTCCTGCTTGTGGCGCTCGTGATGTTGGCAGGCTGCAGCCGCGACCCGGAGGCGGCACTGGGTACCCTGGAGTGGGATCGCATTACCGTGCCGGCCCCGGCCGCTGAAGCCATTGCCTCGATCCAGGTCCGAGAAGGCCAGCAGGTCGCGGCGGGGGCGCCGTTGATGCAACTGGAGACAACGCGCACCGCCGCCCAGCTGGCAGCGTTGCAGGCGCAGACGTCCCAGGCCGGGCAGGCGCTGCTGGAGCTCGAGCACGGTCCTCGCCGCGAAGACATCGAGCAGGCGCGGGCCACGCTGGCGGCGGCGCGGGCGCAGGCCGCCGATGCCACCGCCTATCTTGCACGTCTGCAGCCGCTGGGCCGACAGCAACTGGTGGCCGCTGCCGACGTTGACCGTGCCCGTGCGGCGGCTGGCAATGCGCAGGGAACCGTACGCGCGGCCGAACAGGCGCTGCTGGCGCTGGAACATGGCACCCGGATTGAACAGGTCGGCCAAGGGCAGGCTGCGCTGCAGGCCGCCCAGGCACAGGTGGCCGCGCAGGTGGTCACGCTGGACAAACTGGGGCTGGTGGCCCCGCGCGCTGGCCGCATCGACGCGTTGCCGTACCGGCAGGGCGACCAGGCGCCGGTGGGAGCACCGCTGGTGGTCATGCTGGTCGGCGATCATCCCTACGCGCGTGTCTATCTGCCGGAGCCGCTGCGACTGAAGGTCAGGGTCGGTCAATCCGCCCAGGTCACGCTGCAGGGGCGCGAAGGTGCACTCCGCGCGCGGGTGCGCAGCATCCGCAGCGACCCGGGCTTCAATCCTTACTACGCGCTAAGCGGCGACGACGCTTCGCGCTTGAGCTGGCTGGCCGAAATCGAGCTGGAGCCGGCGGGTGACGCGGCCGCGTTGGCGGATCTTCCGGCCGGTGTCCCGGTGCGGGTTACGTTTTGAACGATCTGGCCATCCAGGCGCGCGGGCTGACCAAGCGCTTTGGCGCATTGGCGGCCGTGGACCACGTCGATCTGCAGGTGCCGCGGGCCAATGTGTACGGCTTTCTGGGTCCGAACGGGTCGGGCAAATCCACCACCATCCGCATGCTGTGCGGGCTGCTAACCCCCACCGAAGGGGAGATCGAGGTGCTGGGCCTGCGCATTCCCGAGCAGGCCGAGGCGCTGCGCCAGCGCATCGGTTACATGACCCAGCGGTTCTCGTTGTTCGAGGACCTCAGCGTGCGCGAGAACCTGGAGTTCCTGGCGGCGGTGCAGAACCTGCCGCGGGCCCAGGCGCGTAAGCGCATTGATGAGCTGATCGAGCATTACCACTTCCAGGACCGCCAGAAGCAGTTGGCCGGCACCATGAGCGGCGGGCAGAAACAGCGTCTGGCCCTGGCCGGCGCGGTGATTCACCAGCCGGAACTGCTGTTTCTCGACGAGCCCACCAGTGCGGTCGACCCCGAATCGCGGCGCGATTTCTGGGAGAAGCTGTTCGATCTGGCGGATGCCGGCACCACGTTGCTGGTGTCCACCCACTACATGGATGAAGCCGAGCGTTGCCATCGCCTTGCCATTCTGGACCAGGGCGCGCTGGTCGCCGATGGGACGCCCGCCGAGCTCACCGGCGCACTGCGCGGACGCACACTGGAAGTGCAGGCCGATCAGCCGCGACAGGCACAGCGGGCACTGGCCCATGTGGCGGGCGTGCTGAGCGTGGCGCAGATCGGCAACAGCCTGCGCGTGCTTCTGGACACGGGCAGCGAGGGGGAGGCGGCCGTGCAGCAGGCGCTGTACAGCGCCGGGTTGCAAGCGGAGGTGGTCGCCAGCACGCCCAATCTGGAGGACGTGTTCGTGTCTGCTACGCGTGGTCGAGAGCCTGCCGGCGAGGAGACCGCATGAACCTGCGCCGGTTATGGGCAGTGGTGATCAAGGAGCTGCGGCAGATGCGCCGCGATCGGGTCACCCTGGCCATGATCGTGGGTATTCCGGTGATGCAGCTGGTGTTGTTCGGTTACGCCATCAACCTCAACCTGCGCAACCTGGACGCGGGCATTGCCGACCAGGCGCGGACCAGCGCCTCGCGCGCGCTGGTGATGGACATGGTCGCAACCGGCGTGATCCGTCCGGTCCTGCAGGTGGACACGCCCGAGGAGCTGATGCAGGCGTTGAGGCAAGGCAGGATCAGTGTCGGCGTGGTGGTGCCGGCGGATTTTGAGCGCCGCCGTTTTGAAGGTCGCGAAGCGGTCCAGGTGCTGGTGGATGGCAGCGATACGGTGGTGCAGAGCGCGGCGGTGCAGCTCGCGCAGGTGCCGCTGGACGGCGTGCCGGTGCGCAACGACCGCCCGCTGCGTGCAGGCAGCACCGCGGCAGCGGGGCAGGTGAGCGTGGTGGCGTTCTACAACCCGCAGCGACGTTCGGCTGTGAACATCGTGCCCGGCCTGATCGGCATCATCCTGACGATGACCATGGTGATGTTCACTGCAGTGGCCATCGTGCGTGAACGTGAGCGCGGCAACATGGAGCTGTTGATTGCCACGCCGTTGAGCAGCAGCGAACTGATGATCGGCAAGGTGCTGCCGTACGCAGTGATTGGTCTGATACAGACCAGCCTGGTGCTGGTGCTGGGTTTGTGGCTGTTCCAGGTGCCGGTGCGTGGCAGCGTGCTGGACGTCTACCTGGTGGCGATGCTGCTGATTCTCGCCAACCTGGCCTTGGGGTTGTTGATTTCGACCAAGGCCCGGTCGCAGTTCCAGGCCATGCAGATGACGATGTTCGTGTTCCTGCCGTCGATCCTGCTGTCGGGCTTCATGTTCCCGTTCGCCGGCATGCCGCGGGTGGTGCAGTGGCTGGCCGAGATCCTGCCGTTGACGCATTTCCTGCGGCTCGTGCGCGGCATCATGCTGCGCGGCGCTCGCTGGTGGGAGCTGTGGCCGGAGGTGCTGGCGCTGCTGGCCTTCATCGTGGTGATGATGGTGGTGGCGATCACGCGGTTCCGGAAGCGATTGGATTGACGGCGTGCCGACCAACGGTCGGCACCTACCGGCACCTGCCGGGTGGTCAGGCGACCACCAACCGCCCACGCAGCGAATTGCTGTACGCCTCGGTGATCTCAACATCCACCAGCTGCCCCACCAGGCGCATCTTCCCGGCGAAATTCACCGAACGCATGTTCTCGGTCTTGCCGGTCAGCTCGTTCGGATCCTTGCGCGACGGCCCTTCCACCAGCACGGTCTGCACGGTGCCGACCATGGCCTGCGAAATCGCCGCCGCCTGCTCGTTGATCCGGGCCTGCAGGCGCGACAGCCGCGCGTGCTTTTCCGCATCGCTGATCGTGTCTTCCAGGTCCGCGGCCGGGGTGCCGGGGCGACGCGAATAGATGAACGAGAAGCTCTGGTCGAAGCCCACGTCTTCGATCAGCTTCATGGTCTTCTCGAAATCGGCCTCGGTTTCGCCGGGGAAGCCGACAATGAAGTCCGAGCTGATCGAAATGTCCGGGCGAACCGCGCGCAGCTTGCGGATCTTGGCCTTGAACTCCAGCGCGGTGTAGCCGCGCTTCATCGCCGACAGCACGCGGTCGCTGCCCGCCTGCACCGGCAGATGCAGGAAGTTGGCCAGCTGCGGCACGTCGCGGTAAGCGTCCACCAGCGAGTCGCTGAACTCCAGCGGGTGCGAGGTGGTGAAGCGGATGCGGTCCACGCCGTCAATCTCCGCGATCGTGCGGATCAGCAGGCCGAGGTCGGCGAATTCGCCGTCGCCATACGGACCGCGGTAGGCGTTGACGTTCTGGCCGAGCAGGTTGATCTCGCGCACGCCCTGGCTGGCCAGCTGTGCTACTTCCACCACCACGTCCTCGAACGGACGGCTGACTTCCGTGCCGCGGGTGTAGGGCACCACGCAGAACGAGCAGTACTTGGAGCAGCCTTCCATGATCGAGACAAAGGCGGAGCCGCCTTCGGCGCGCGGCTCGGGCAGGCGGTCGAACTTTTCGATTTCCGGGAAGCTGATGTCGACCTGCGACTTGCCCGATTCACGCCGCTGGCGGATCAGCTCCGGCAGGCGATGCAGGGTCTGCGGTCCAAACACCAGGTCCACGTGCGGGGCGCGCTTGATGATCGCCTCGCCTTCCTGCGAGGCCACGCAGCCGCCCACGCCGATGATCACGCCGCGGCCGTTGTTCTTCAGCGCCTTCCAGTAGCCGAGCTGGCTGAACACCTTCTCCTGCGCCTTTTCGCGGATGGAACAGGTGTTCATCAGCAGCACGTCGGCTTCGGCCGGGTCGTCGGTAAGTTCCAGGCCCTCCTCGGCGGCGAGCACGTCGGCCATCTTGGTCGAGTCGTACTCGTTCATCTGACAGCCGTGGGTCTTGATGTACAGCTTGCCGCGCACCGGGCCATTCACCTGCGGGCGGGAGCCGGGCAGGGGGATCAGATCGGGGCGGGCAACGGGTTCGGAGGGTGACGCTGGCGTCCCGGTCATGGCGCTTATTCCAGTCGGGTGGGCGGGCAGGGGTAGTCTGCTAGTTTACCCCCTTGTTAACAGGGCGCGAAACGGGGACACTCCGCCCCATGAAGGGGATTGTGGGGACAATCGCTGCGCTGGCCTTGGCTGCGCTGACCGCTCTGCCGGCCAGTGCCGGCACCCTGTACAAGTGCGTCGGCGACGACGGCATCCCCAGCTACGTCAGCAAGCGCGTGCCAAAAGCGACCTGCAGCGTGGTCAGCAACTACCGCCCGGACCGCAGCGCGCCCAAGCGCTACATCCCGCCGCCGACTCCGGCCCCGGCTCCCGCTCCGACGGCAGTGGCGGCAACGCCGGCCCCGACCCCGGCCCAGGCCGACACCGCAGCCGCCAGCACGGCGGTCACCGCCAGCGCAGCGCCGACCCAGGCGGCGACCGTGCTGACCGCGCCCTCGGCCCCGAAAGCCAGCAGCAAGCCGGGCAAAGTGGTGTCCGGGCAGGTCTACTCCTATATGAAGGATGGCGTGCGCCACTACACCAGCGCCCGGCCGGCCCAGGTGGCCAGCTTGGGCCAGGTGCGCACCATCCGCTACAGCTACATCGAGCGCTGCTACGCCTGCGGGGCCAACCCGGGGGTGAACTTCGGTTCGGTGCGGCTCAACACCACCGCCTTCCAGGCCGAGATTGCCGCCGCCGCGCGCGAGTTCGGGGTCGAAGAGGCGATCGTGCGCGCCGTCATCCACGCCGAGTCGGCCTACAACCCCACGGCCGTCAGCCGTGCGGGCGCGCAGGGGCTGATGCAGCTGATGCCGCCCACCGCGCGTCGCTTCGGGGTCACCGATTCCTATGATGCGGCGCAAAACATCCGCGGTGGCGTGCAGTACCTGTCGTGGCTGCTCAAGCGCTTCAACGGCAACCTGACCCTGGCCGCAGCCGGCTACAACGCTGGCGAAGGCGCGGTTGACCGCCACGGTGGCGTGCCGCCGTACAGCGAGACGCAGTACTACGTGAAGCGCGTCGCACTCCTGGCCGACCGCTACCGCGGAGCTGCAACGCAGCAATAATCCGATCGGTGCCATCGGATTCTTTCCGTTGTGTCGCCGAGTCAGGTTCCGCTATAGTCGGTTCCGATTCACGTGGACTGGCCCCCACCGGTCTACTGGCAGCCTCAAGCTACCTAAATCAATATCGGAGTGCCGGATGGCCAACGATGGGGTAAACGATCCAGTCAACACTGGTCGTCGACGATTTCTTTCCGCAACCACTGCGGTGGTGGGTGCCGTCGGCGTCGGGTTTGCAGCAGTTCCGTTCATCAAGTCCTGGAATCCCAGCGCCCGCGCCCAATTGGCCGGTGCACCGGTGATCGCCGACATCAGCGCATTGCAGGAAGGCCAGCGGCTGGTTCTGGAGTGGCGCGGTCAGCCGATCTGGATCGTCAAGCGCTCCAAGGCCATCCTGGAGGCGCTGCCCGGTCTGGACGGTCGCCTGAAGGACCCCGAGTCCGGCGAGAAAGACCAGCAGCCGGACTACGTGCTGAAGGAAAATCCCGAATTCCGGTCGATCAAGTCCGATGTCTCGGTGCTGGTCGGGCTGTGCACCCATCTGGGCTGCTCACCGGAAATGGTCGCGGAAATCCGCCCCGAGCCTTACGACCCGGAATGGAAGGGCGGCTACTTCTGCCCCTGCCACAAGTCGCGCTTCGATATGTCCGGCCGCGTCTTCAAGGACGTGCCGGCCCCGATCAATCTGCTGGTGCCTCCGCACCACTACCAGGACGACAACACCATCGTCATTGGCGTTGACCCGCAGGGGGCGGCTTGAGCATGGCCAACATTCTTTCCCGCACCGCCACCGGCGTGGCCGACTGGGTCAATGAGCGCGCGCCCGGCCTGATGCCGATGTACCGCAAGCATGTCAGCGAGTACTACGCGCCGAAGAACTTCAACATCTGGTACTACTTCGGCTCGCTCGCGCTGCTGATCCTGGTCAACCAGATATTGACCGGCATCTTCCTCACCATGCACTACAAGACCAGCGCCGCCGAGGCCTTCACCTCGGTGGAACTGACGATCATGCGTGACGTCGACTGGGGCTGGCTGATCCGCTACATGCACTCCACCGGGGCCTCGCTGTTCTTCATCGTGGTCTACCTGCACATGTTCCGCGGGCTGCTGTACGGCAGCTACAAGAAGCCGCGCGAGCTGGTCTGGATCCTGGGCATGCTGATCTACCTGGTGCTGATGGCCGAAGCCTTCATGGGCTATGTGCTGCCCTGGGGCCAGATGTCGTTCTGGGGCGCGAAGGTGATCATTTCGCTGTTCGGGGCGATTCCGGTGATCGGCAATGGTCTGACCGAATGGATCATGGGCGACTACCTGCCCAGTGACGCCACCGTCAACCGCTTCTTCGCCCTTCATGTGATCGCGCTGCCGCTGGTGCTGCTGCTGCTGGTGGTGCTGCATATCGGCGCATTGCACGAGGTGGGGTCCAACAACCCCGACGGGGTGGAGATCAAGAAGGGGCCGAAGGGCAACCGCTGGTCCGCCACGGCACCGGCCGATGGCATTCCGTTCCATCCGTATTACACGCTCAAGGATGCAGTGGGGGCCGGTTTCCTGCTCGTCATTGCCGCCTTCATCATCTTCTTCGCGCCGGGCTTTGGTGGCCTGTTCCTGGAGCACGACAACTTCACCGAAGCCAATCGCCTGGTGACCCCGGAACACATCAAGCCGGTGTGGTACTACACGCCGTACTACGCGATGTTGCGGGTGGTGCCGAACAAGCTGGGCGGCGTGCTGGTGATGTTCTCGGCCATCGCGATCCTGTTCCTGGTGCCCTGGCTGGACAAGGCCAAGGTCAAGTCGGTGCGCTATCGCGGCTGGATCTCCAAGGTCATGCTGGGGGTGCTGGCGGTGTGCTTCATCTGGCTGGGCGTGATCGGTTCCGGCCCGGGTACCGATGTGCACGAGACCTACATCGGCCGCGTGCTGACCTTCCTCTATTTCGCCTTCTTCATCACCATGCCGATATGGACCAAGCTGGACAGGACCAAACCGGTACCGGACCGGGTGACCATGCATGACTGACCATTGGATTGTGCGGCTGGCCTGCGCGGCCATGCTGATGCTGGCCAGCACCGTGGCCGGTGCCGCCGAGGGCGGCAAGACGCTGCAGGCCGGCAATGACCTGGGCGACCGTGCGTCGCTGCAGCGCGGCGCGCAGTTGTACATGAACTACTGCTCCGGCTGCCACGCACTGAAATACCTGCGCTATTCGCGCATGGCCAAGGACCTGGGCCTGTCCGAGGAAGAGGTGATGAACAACCTCAACTTCACCGGCGCGGCCATCGGCGAAACCGTAGGGGTGACCCTGCCCAAGGCCGAGGCCGAGAAGTGGTTCGGCAAGATGCCGCCCGATCTCACCCTGATTTCGCGGGTGCGCGGCAGTGACTGGGTCTACACCTACCTCAAGTCGTTCTATCTGGATCCCGGCCGGCCGCTGGGCTGGAACAACGCGCTGTTCCCGAATGCGTCCATGCCCAACCCGCTGTGGGAAATGCAGGGCCTGCAGCACGCGGTGCACGGCAAGCCCGAGTCACCCGGGGCCGATCCGCCGGTGACCGGGCTGAACATTGTGCAGCCGGGCAATGTGGACGCTGGCCAGTATGACCAGGCGGTTCGGGACATCACCAATTTCCTCGAGTACGCCGGTGAACCGGCCGCGCTCAAGCGCCAGCAGCTGGGCGTCTGGGTGATTCTGTTCCTGGCCTTCCTGACCTTCCTGTTGTATCTGCTGAAGAAGGAATACTGGAAAGACGTGCACTGAGCTTCACGCGCCCATCAACCCTTTGACCTATTGGCTTTTGTGATGGGGGGTTGCACACTCGGGCACTGGGACGACTGTCGGCAATGGGCCGGCAGCGCCGATACGGCCGACGGATTCGGTCGTTGGAGAGCCTTTGATGGCGGCGAGCGTACGCATGCGGAATACCCTGACGCTGTTTTCCTCGAACGATGATGTCCTGTGCCACCGCGTGCGCCTGGTGCTGGCCGCCAAAGGGGTCACCTATGATTTCGTGCCGGTCGACCCGCAGAACCCGCCGGAAGACCTGATCGATCTCAATCCGTACCATTCGGTACCCACCCTGGTGGAGCGCGAGCTGGTGCTGTACGCGGCTTCGGTGGTCAGCGAGTATCTGGATGAGCGCTATCCGCACCCGCCCTTGATGCCGGTGGACCCGCTGTCCCGCGCCCGCATCCGTCTGGCCATGCTGCGCATCGAGCATGACTGGGTGCCGCAGGTACAGGCGATCCAGCTGGGCAACAAGACCCAGGCCGAAGCCGGCCGAAAGCGCCTCAAGGAGCTGCTGACCAGCTCGGTGCCGCTGTTCAAGGCCAGCAAGTTCTTCCTGAATCCTGAAATGAGCCTGGCCGATTGCGCCATGGCTCCGATCATCTGGCGTCTGCAGTCGCTCGACGTCGCGCTGCCCAAGGATGGCAAGGCCATCGAGGACTACGGCAACCGCATCTTCCGTCACCCCGGCTTCATCCGCAGCCTGACCGACCAGGAAAAGAAGCTGCGCGAGTTACCTGTGTGACCTCAGCCCGGCCGTGCGCGTACACTGGTCACCGGTATTCACGCTGATAATCAGCCGGGCATGGCCCGGCGCACCCCATGACTGAAGATACATTCCGCATGACCAGCCACCGCCCGTACCTGCTGCGGGCGCTGGTGCAATGGATCAACGACAACCAGCTCACCCCGCATATCCTGGTCGACGCCGGCATGCCGGGCGTGCAGGTGCCGCCCAGCGCGATCAAGGACGGCCGGGTAGTGCTGAACATCGCCGACCGTGCCGTGATGGGGCTGGAGATCGACAACACCTGGGTCAGCTTCGCAGCACGCTTTTCCGGCGTGAGCCACCCGGTGCAGGTGCCGATTTCGGCCGTACTGGCCGTCTATGCCCGCGAAACCGGCCAGGGCATGGCGCTGCCCGACGATATTCCGGGGCATGAGCCCAGCCTGGACGACGACGATACGCCGCCGGATGACACGCCCACCCCGGACGACACCCCGCCCAAGCCCAGTGGCGGCCGTCCGCATCTGCGCGTGGTGAAATGAAAAAAGCCGCCCCTGGGGCGGCTTTTTTTTTCGGTGGCGACCGACCGTTGGTCGGTCGATCTTGAATTACACGTCCTCCGCGCCCCGCGTATCCGGCGACTGCCGGATTTCGCTGATGCGTGCGGCCGAGGGCCCCACGAACGCCACCAGCTGGTCGCCGCGCAGCACCATGCGCCCGGTATGACGGTCTATGCCGTCATGCGAGTACTCGAACCGGTAAGTACGCTCCCAGCCCAGCCAGCCGTTGTCCTTGCGGCACACCCGGATACTGCTGGCATGCACGGCCTGGTCCAGCCACTGCACATCGGCAGCGCGGCAGGCATTGCGGCCCAGCTCGATGGCGCGCTCGGCCGCCGCCCGCGAGGAATTCCAGAAGGCGTAGGCAAACGCGCCGGCAATCATCAACAGGATCAAGCTGGGCATCGTCGGCTCGGTCGAAGCGGGTCAGGAACGACCAACATGGCGACGACACGGGCCCAGATCAAGCGTTACGGCGACGTACGCGGAGGCGGATTGGCAGGCGATTGTGGAGGCTGCTGCTGCGGCCGCGGCGGAACCACGCGCGGGAACGTCGGCTTCTGCGGCGTCGGGGTTGCCGGCGTGCCGGGCTGGGCGGGCAGGGGTGACGGCTGGGTAGCCGGGGTGGAAGCGGGCACCGGTGCCGGCGTGTAGCCCATGGGCGAGGAAGCCACCAGCTTCAGCAGCGCCGCCCAATCCTGGCGATTGAAATTGCACTCGTCCTCGCGGCCGGGTGTGCAGCCGATGTCATACGGACCGTAGGATCGGGCCGGAGGCAGCTGGATGCGGCCGCTACGATCCAGTGGCAGCTTGCGCATCGCCACCGTATTCATGACATTGCCGCCGATCAGGTACAGCGTGTGGTCGCCGCCCATGTTGGCCGCGACCACCACCTCGCAATGCGATTTCCAGTTCTCCACCTTGCCCCCGCTGAGCTGCTGCACCAGCCCGGCGTAGCTCAGCGTTTCGTCGCGGTCGCGCAGGTAGCACAGCAGGTCGCCCGGCGCGGGTTTTTCCAGCGCCGGGTCGGTCATCCGGTACGGCCCGCTGTTCTCGTACGCCGCACGGATGTAATCGATGTGGCGCGGGGAGCGGGTAAAGCCCGGCACGCCGGCGCGGCTCATCACCCAGGAGATGAAGGCCGCCGACCACGGGTTGTCGATGATGAAGGCGCGGCAGTCGCTGTCGGTGTAGCGCGTACCGAACGGTTGCATGCAGCTGGTCGCGCCGGGCTGGCTGCCCATCGGACCCAAGGTGCCGCTGTCGCGCCAGTAGGCGACCACGCGTTGCCACGCAGGCATGCCGTCGTCAGACAGGTACAGGCGCTCGGCCTCGCTGACGCCGAGATTGGCGGCCCGACCTTCGCCGTCAATGAACGGGCGGTACCACAGGCGGTGTTCGTTGCAGGCGGTGCGGACGATGCTGACGGCCAGCGGGCTCAGCCCATAGCGGGGCGGGATGTCGCAGACTTCAGCGGCTGCCGCGGTAATGGGGGCGGCGGCGAGCAGCAGGCAGGCGGGCAACAGCATCCGGCGCATGCGCGTTCTCCGGTGGGGGTAGGGAGAGCGTCGCAGACGCGGGTTGCGCATTTCGTGAAAGCCGCACGACCATCTGCGCGTCGCACGACCAACGGTCGTGCGCTACCCGGCCGGTAGGTGCCGACCGTTGGTCGGCACGACGTCAACGCTTGGGCGGATCGCCCAGCTTCAACGACAGATCAATCGCCTGCACATGCTTGGTCAAGCCCCCAATCGAGATGCAGTCCACGCCGTCCTCGGCAATCGCCCGCAATCCCGCCAGGTCCACACTGCCGGACACCTCCAGCGGAATCCGTCCGGCGGCGATCTTCACCGCCTCGCGGCGCAGATCCGCATCGAAGTCATCGATCAGAATCCGGTCGCAGCCCACCGCCAGCGCTTCGCGAAGCTGATCCAGGTCTTCCACTTCCACCACCAGCGGCAACTGCGTCCACTGCGCACGCGCGGCGTGCACCGCCGCGCTCAGCGAGCCGGCGGCGCGGATGTGGTTTTCCTTCAACATCACCGTGTCGAACAGACCCAGGCGATGGTTGTCACCGCCGCCGCAGCGCACGGCGTACTTCTGCGCGACGCGCAGGCCGGGCAGGGTCTTGCGGGTGTCCAGGATGCGCGTACCGGTGCCAGCCACGGCCGCCACGTAACGCGCGGTGGTGGTGGCGGTACCGGACAGGGTCTGCAGGAAATTGAGCGAGGTGCGCTCGGCGCTGACCAGACTGCGGTTGCGCCCCTGCAGGGTCGCCAGCACGGTGCCGGCCTTTACCGCATCACCTTCGGCCACCTGCCAGTCGATCTGCACATCGGGGTCCAGCGCCCGGTGGGTGGCGTCGAACCATGGCCGACCGGCGATCACGGCGTCCTGCTTGCACAGCAGGTAGGCGCGGTCAGGCCGGTCCGGCAGCAGGGCGGCGGTGACGTCGCCGCTGCCGATGTCCTCGGCCAGGGCGCGGGCCACGTCCGCCTCGACCTGTGCGGCCCCAGGCGGCAGCAGGGCAGGGCTCATTGCGCCGGGAAGTCGGCGATCTGGGCGGTGGCGATGGCTTCTTCGGCCAGCAGCACCGGAATGCCGTCGTCGACCCGGAATACCTGCTTGCCGTCGCGGGTCAGCAGGGCTTCGCGCAGAGGCTGGCTCTGCGGGCTGCCGTCGGCCTTGGTCACGGACCCGGCCGAAATGGCCTGGTTGAGGGCCTCCAGGCCCTTCGCGGTGAGCAGGGACAGGGGCTGGCGGGCGTCCGGCGACACCAGCAGGTCAAGCAGCTTGCGATCCATGGGTTCTTCGTCTTGCGTGGAAGACGGCTAGAATACGTCTTTAAGGTAGGTGACGGCCAATGACCCCCAACCCCGCAGTGCCGCTCGTCGGCATCATCATGGGCTCCCGCTCGGACTGGGAAACCATGCAGCACGCCGCGCAGAAGCTCGATGCCCTCGGTGTTCCCTATGAAGTGAAGGTGGTCTCGGCGCATCGTACGCCGGACGTGCTGTTCACCTACGCCGAACAGGCCGGCGCACGCGGTCTGCGCGCCATCATCGCCGGCGCTGGCGGTGCCGCGCACCTGCCGGGCATGGTCGCGGCCAAGACCGCGGTGCCGGTGCTGGGTGTGCCGGTGCAGTCCAAGGCCCTCAACGGCATGGATTCACTGCTGTCTATCGTGCAGATGCCGGCTGGCATTCCGGTCGCTACCTTCGCCATCGGCAACGCCGGGGCATCGAACGCGGCCTTGTTCGCGGCTGCGCTGCTGGCACCGGAGCAGCCGGCCATCGGCCAGGCGCTGGAAGCCTTCCGCTCGCGCCAGACCGAAGACGTCATGGCCCACGACGACCCGCGCCAATGACCCGTACCGTCGGCATTCTGGGCGGCGGCCAGCTCGCCCGCATGATGGTGCTGGCCGGTGCGCCGCAGGGCCTGCGCTTCGAACTGTTCGACCCGGCGGCCGATGCCTGCGCCGGCCAGTTGGCCCCGCTGCAGGTGGCCGCGTTCGATGACGAAGCCGCCCTGGCCGCGTTTGCGGCAAAGGTGGACGTGGTCACCTTCGATTTCGAGAACGTGCCCGCGCACAGCGCCCGTTTCCTGGCCGAACGCGTGCCGGTGTATCCGAATCCGGACGCCCTGGCCGTGGCGCAGGACCGCCTGAGCGAGAAGACCCTGTTCCGCGAGCTGGGCATTCCACTGCCGCCGTTCGCCGACATCCGCAGCCGCGATGAGCTGGCCGCGCGGGTAGGGGAGTTCGGGCTGCCGTGCATCCTCAAGACCCGCCGCCTGGGCTACGACGGCAAGGGCCAGTTCCGTCTGCGCAGGGAAGCCGATATTGACGCGGCCTGGACCGCACTGGGTGCACAGGTCGAGCGCACCGGGCTGATCCTGGAAGGCTTCGTGGCCTTCGACCGCGAGGTCAGCGTGGTCGCCGTGCGCGGCCGTGACGGCGAGTTCCGCGCCTGGCCGGTCACCGGCAACTGGCATGTGGACGGCGTGCTGTCGGTCAGTCTGGCACCCGCCGTGTTGAGCCCGGCGCAGCAGCAGGCCGCCATCGGCTACGCCCGCACCCTGGCCGAGCGCCTGGACTATGTCGGCGTGTTCGCGCTGGAACTGTTCTGCCGCGGCGACGAACTGCTGGCCAACGAAATGGCGCCGCGCGTGCACAACTCCGGGCACTGGACCATCGAGGGCAGCGAAACCTCGCAGTTCGAAAACCACCTGCGCGCGGTGCTCGGCCTGCCGCTCGGCGACACCCGCATGCTCGGCCATGCCTGCATGCTCAACTGGATCGGTGCGATGCCCGACGCGACGGCGGTGCTGGCCCAGCCGGGCGGGCACTGGCACGACTACGGCAAGCAGCCGAGGGATGGCCGCAAGGTTGGCCACGCCACCCTGCGTAACGATGACGCCGCAGCGCTGGCCGCGGGGCTGGAAGCGGTGGGCAAGCAGCTGGATCGCGGCGATCAGGTAGCCCCGGCGGCTGACGCGCTGCGTGCCTGATGGGGCGGGTCACGACCAACGGTCGTGACCTACCTCCCGCACTGCTTTCACCGGTAGGTCACGACCGTTGGTCGTGACCGGCGGGATCAATCCCGCAACCGCATTGCCACCGCATCCCAGTTCACCACCTTCCAGAACGCTTCCAGGTATTTCGCCCGGTCGTTCTGGAAGTCGGTGTAATACGCGTGCTCCCACAGGTCACACCCCAGCAGCGGCGTGCTCTGGCCCACCAGTGGTGTACCCGCGTTGCGGGTGACCTGCACTGCCAACGTACTGTTGGGGTGCTGCACCAGCCACACCCAGCCGGACCCGAACAGCCCCAGTGCGGCGCGGTCGAACTCCTCGCGCAACCGGCGCAGGTCGCCGAAATGACGGCCGATCAGCTCCGCCAGCCGGGCCTGCGGCTCGGCGCTGCCGCGCGGTCGTAACCCTTCCCAGAAAAACGCATGGTTCCAGGCCTGCGCCGCCGCGTCGAACAGCGTGCCCTGGCTCTGCCGCACCAGGTCGTCCAGCGGCAGTTCCGCCAGCTCGGTGCCGTCGATCCGCGCATTCACGGACTCCACGTAAGCGCGGTGATGTCCCAGGTGCAGATCGAGACTGGCCGCCGACAGATGCGGCTGCAGGGCGGTGCGGTCGAAGGGCAGGCGGGGCAGGTCGAAGGGCATGGCGATCCGGGAGAGTGGGGCACAGACGTCCGGCGCGGGGTCAACCGCATTACAATGGGCGCAGGGGAAGTCTATCCGACCACCCGGGGTCGGATGGTTCCGCAACGCAGGAGAGGTGTGGTGGCGGTCTTGCAGCAGATCCAACAGGAAGTCGATCGTTATCCCCTCGTGTTGTTCATGAAGGGCACCCCGCAGTACCCGATGTGCGGGTTCTCCAGCCGCGCCGTGCAGGCGCTGATGGCCGCCGGTGCGGTCAATCTGCGCACGGTCAACGTGCTGGAAGAGCCGGAAGTGCGTGCCAACCTGCCGCGCTTCTCCAACCTGCCCACGTTCCCGCAGCTGTTCATCCACGGCGAGCTGATCGGCGGCTGCGACATCGTGCTGGAGCTGTTCGAGGCCGGCGAGCTCAAGCGCATCGTCGAAGAGGCCGCGCACGGATGAGTGCACTCCCGTCCGTGGCGGTCGGGAGCGGGTCGCTGGCCGACCGCATCATTCTCATTGTTGGCGCTGGCGGCGGCTTTGGCAGCGCTGCGGCGGTGGCCTGCGCCGCAGCCGGGGCGACCGTGGTCCTGCTGGGGCGCAAACCGCGCCGGCTGGACCGGGTCTACAGCGCGGTCCAAGCCGTGGGTCCGGAACCGCTGCTCTATCCGCTGGACCTGGAAGGGGCCACGCCTGACGACTACGCCACCCTGGCCGAGCGCCTGCAGGGAGAGCTGGGCCGGCTGGACGGGCTGTTGTACTGCGCCGCTGACTTCGCCGGCCTGACCCCGTTCGAGCTGGCCGACCCGGCCGCGTTCGCGCGCGCCGTGCATGTCAATCTGACCGCCCCGGCCTGGCTGGCCCAGGCCTGCCTTCCATTGCTGAAGCAGCGCGACGATGCCGCGCTGGTGTTCACCGTGGACGACCCGGCGCGGGTAGGGCAGGCGTACTGGGGCGGCTATGGCGCGGCCCAATACGGCCTGCGCGGGCTGATCGCCAGCCTGCACGCCGAACTGGCGCGCGGGCCGGTTCGCGTCAGCGGCCTGCAGCCGGGCCCGATGCGCACCGCGCTGCGGGCGCGGGCGTTCTCGCTGGACGAGGACACGTCTGCTCGGCACCCCGCCGAATGCGCGGAGGCGGCAGTCCTGTTGCTCTCAGCCGCCGGGGCGGAACATCGCGGACAGGTACTGGATATCGCGCCGCCCGCGTAGAGCCGGGCTTGCCCGGCTGCCCTTCGCGTAACCCCCCTGACATCAACGGCCATTACCTTCCGCCCTGCCGGCAAGGAGCCGGTATTTCCTGAACGGCGGATGTGAAGAAAGCGTCACGATTTCGTTGTGATGGTGTGCGCGTTGTCGCCAAACCGTCACATATCGGGGCTATCGTGTTAATCTAGTGTTAACCGTTGCGGCTGAAACCAGCCTGCGGCATAGGGAACCCAGATCTAAGTCCATTCGGCCATCTACGGGGCCGCGTGGGCGCGTTTTTTCTCCGCAAATCGCCACTCTCGCATCGAGGCTACCCAAAAATGACCCACCCACTCCGGATGTCCAAGCTCACCCTTGGTCTCGTGGCCGCTCTTGCAGCCGCTCCCGCCTTCGCCCAGAGCACCTCTGCCGGTGTCGGCGGCCAGGTCACGTCCGCCGCAGGCGCCCCTGTGGTTGGTGCCGAAGTCACCATCACGCACACCGAGTCGGGCACCGTCAGCCGTGCCACCACCGATGCCTCGGGTCGTTACGCTGCGCGCGGTCTGCGCGTGGGTGGTCCGTACACCATCACCATCAACAAGGCGGGTGAAGGCACCAAGACCGAAGAAGGCGTCTACCTGAACCTGAATCAGGTCAACACCATCAACGCCGCCCTGACCGGCGACGTCGCCGCCGCCACCAACCTGGACGCCGTGCAGGTTGTTGCCGTGGCTGGTGGTTCGGACGTGTTCAGCGCCTACAAGATGGGTACCGGTTCGAACGTCAACCGCGAAACCATCGATTCGCTGCCGTCCGCCAACCGCAACATCCAGGATTACATCCGCCTCGACCCGCGCATCTCGCAGGTCAGCAAGGCTGACGGTGCGATCTCGGCCGGTGGCCAGAACACCCGTTACAACGCGATCCGCATCGACGGCATCAGCGCCGCCGATCCGTTCGGCCTGGAATCCAACAACCTGCCGACCGAGCGTCAGCCGGTGTCGATGGACGCGATCCAGGAAATCAACATCGACGTTGCCAACTACGACACCACCATCGCCGGTGGTACCGGTGCGGTGATCAACGCCGTGACCAAGTCGGGTACCAACAACTTCGGCGGTACCGTGTACTACGCGTACCGCGACAAGGACATGGTCCGCAAGGACCTGGAAGGCGTCCGCTTCAACGGCTTCGACGACGAAAAGACCTACGGCATGACCCTGGGCGGCCCGATCGTCAAGGACAAGCTGTTCTTCTTCGCCAACTACGAAAAGATGGAGCGTTCGGCTCCGGGCACCAGCCTGAGCGACACCCCGTACGGCAAGGGCACCATCTCCGATGCCGACATCACCCGTGCGCAGCAGATCGCCACCGGTTATGGCTTCGACGCCGGCACGCTGAGCGCGCCGTCGAACAACACCGAAATCGAAGAATACGCACTGAAGGTCGACTGGAACATCAGCGACAACCACCGTGCTGCCATCCGTTACAACAAGATGGAACAGACCGTGGCCCGCTTCCCGCAGATCAGCAGCAGCGCGGTTTCGCTGAGCAGCTTCTGGTATGACCTGCCCAAGACCTATGAGTCGGTCATGGGTGAAGTGTTCAGCGACTGGTCCGAGAACTTCTCGACCGAATTCAAGGTTGCGCACAAGGACTACTCGGCCGTCCGCACCCCGTACTCGAACCTGCCGCAGATCCAGGTGCGTGGTTTCGGCACCGGTGGCAATGACTCGCTGTACTTCGGTACCGAGCAGAACACCCACGTCAACATCATCGAATCCAAGGAACTGAGCGCCTTCGGTGCCGGTACCTGGTACGTCGGCGACCACACCGTCAAGTTCGGCTTCGACTACTCCAAGAACGAGCTGCTGAACTACTACGGCCGTAACCTCAATGGCGTGTACACCTTCGCCAACCTGGACGCGTTCGCTGCCGGCACCCCGAGTCAGTACATCGTGCGCGCTCCGCTGCCGGGCGGCAGCCTGGACGACGTTCCGGCCCGCTACGAGTTGAAGAACACCGGTTTGTTCGTGCAGGACAGCTGGGCGGTCAACAGCAACCTGACCCTGCAGCTGGGTGTCCGCGTCGACATGCCGGACTTCAGTGACCAGAAGCTGTACAACCCGCGCATCATGTCGACCTACGGCTATGACAACACCGTCATGCCGGACGACAAGCTGGTGCAGCCGCGCTTCGGCTTCAACTACACCTTCGACACCGAGCGTCCGACCCAGCTGCGTGGCGGCGTGGGCCTGTTCGGCGGTGCGGCTCCGAATGTGTGGATGGCCGGTGCCTACCAGAATACTGGTTTCAACTACCAGGAATTCACGCTCAACAACCCGGGTGCGATCTTCACCCCTGACCAGCCGCCGTACTACCCGGGTGGCACTGTCACCGCGCGTGACAACGTCGACATCATCGAGCCGGGCCTGAAGCTGCCGTCGGTGTGGAAGAGCAACCTGGCCTTCGATACCGAACTGCCGTGGTACGGCATCGTGGCGTCGGCTGAGTTCCTGTACACCAAGGTCAATGATGCGCTGTATTTCGAGCGTCTGGACCTGTACAACGCCGCCGGCCAGAGCTACACCCGTATCGGCCAGGACGGTCGTGAGCTGTACTGGAACGAAGCTGGCTACATTCCGTGTGTCGGCACCGCCGCCAACCCTGCCAACTGCTCGGTGCGTAACGGTTCCCCGAACCGCACCGGTGCTGCGAACGCCCAGGGCAAGTACTACCGCCCGAGCAACATGGGTGACGTGATGCTGCTGCGGAACACCGACAAGGGTTCCAGCCGTCAGTTCACCGTTGGCCTGAACAAGCCGCTGATGGAAAACTGGGGCTGGTCGCTGGCCTACACCTACACCGCCGCGAAGGAAGTCAGCCCGCTGACCAGCTCGCAGAACACCTCCAACTGGGGCAGCACCCTCATTGGCACCGCCAACGAGAACGTGGCCTATGACTCGCGCTATGCGATCAAGGACCGCGTGACCGCCTCGATCAACTGGAAGAAGGCGTTCTTCGGCGATTACAACACCAGCGTCGGCCTGTTCTACGAAGGCCGTTCGGGTCGTCCGTACAGCTACATCTACTACAACGACATGAACGGCGACGCCGCCTCGACCTCGGGTGCCGGCTACTTCAACGACCTGTTCTACGTGCCGAATGGCGTGGGCGACGTGAAGTGGACTGGCGGTGCCGCGATGGAGCAGGCCTTCTTCGACTGGCTGGCCAAGAACCCGCAGCTGGCCGCCTACCAGGGCCAGATCGCTCCGGCCAACGCCTTCCGTACCGGCTTCGTGAACACCTTCGATATGCGTATTTCGCAGGAGTTCCCGGGCTTCATGAAGGAGCACAAGGGTGAGCTGGCGCTGGACATCATGAATGTCGGCAACCTGCTGAACAAGAAGTGGGGCCGCATCAACGATTACGGTTTCAACTCGACCGCTCGTGTGGCCAGCTTCGCCGGTATCGACCCGGCAACCGGCAAGTACATCTACAACTTCACCGGTTCCACCGATACTCCGACCATCCAGGAAAACAACAACGACAAGGGCAACACCGGCGTGTCGCGCTGGTCGATGCAGCTGACCCTGAAGTACAAGTTCTGATCCATCGAACTTGACGCGTGAATGAAGACGGCCGGGGCAACCCGGCCGTTTTTTATTGGATGAACGGAAATATGTGATGCGGTTCAAGCTCCTGTAGCGTCGATTCGTTCATAAAAAATCATTATTGAATTTGCGCCATCTGGCGCATTGACAGTGTTTCGGGTGCCTCGCAGAATCCGCCAGAAGGGGATGCGTGCACATCAGCCGAGCACGCGAAATTTCAAATGCCACAAGGGAATGCGGCCTTGACCGTCATAGACGGTGCAGAGGTAGGTGCGTCTGAGGACCTGCGCTTGAGGGGACTGGTGCTGCTGGCTCAGTTTCATGGAATCGCTGCCGATGCAGCGCAGCTGTTACATCAGTCCGGACAGGTCGCCGGCGAAGTAGACGATGCCGCCCTTGTGTTGGCGGCGCGCGGGCTCGGTTTGAAGGCAAAGATCGTGAACGTGCCGCTGGCACGCCTGGCGCAGCTGGCATTGCCCGCGCTGGCATTGGGCGAAGATGGGGAGGCCTTCATCATCGGTCGCCTGGGCGATGGCAAGGCGCTGATCCATGACCTGCGTGAGCGTCGCCCACGCACAGTGACCGAGGCCGAGCTGAGCGAGCGTTATCGTGGCCGCGTGCTGCTGGTCGCATCCAAGGCATCGGTGCTCGGCGAACTGGCGCGATTTGATTTCAGCTGGTTCATTCCGGCGGTCATCAAGTATCGACGTCTGCTGGTCGAAGTGCTGGTGGTGTCGCTGTTCATCCAGTTGTTCGCACTGGTCACGCCGCTCTTCTACCAGGTGGTGATGGACAAGGTGCTGGTCCATCGCGGTTGGACCACCTTGGAGGTGATCACGATCGGCCTGGTGTGCATGGCAGTGTTCGAGGTCATCCTCAGCGGGCTGCGCACCTACGTGCTTTCGCACACCACCAGCAAGATCGACGTGGAACTGGGCGCGCGTCTGTTCCGGCACGTGCTGGCGTTGCCGTTGGCCTACTTCGAGTCACGCCGCGTCGGTGACACCATTGCCCGCGTGCGCGAGCTGGAGAACATCCGAACCTTTCTGACCGGGCAGGCGCTGACCTCGCTGCTCGATCTACTGTTCACCGTGGTGTTCCTGGCAGTGATGTTCTATTACAGCGGCTGGCTGACCCTGATCGTGGTCATTTCCCTGCCGGTGTATGCGCTGATTTCCGCCGGCATCACGCCGGTACTTCGCCGCAGGTTGAACGAGAAGTTCGCCCGTAGCGCGGACAATCAGTCCTTCCTGGTTGAGACCGTGACGGGCATCGGCACGGTGAAGGCCATGGCGGTGGATCCGCGCGTGACCCGCACCTGGGACAACCAACTGGCGGGCTACGTGGACGCGGGTTTCTCGGTCACCCGCATCGCCACGCTCGGTCAACAAAGCGTGCAGCTGGTGCAGAAGCTGGTGGCTATTGCGATTCTGTTCTTCGGCGCGCGTCTGGTCATCGATGGCAAGCTCACGCTGGGTCAGCTGATCGCCTTCAACATGCTGTCCGGACAGGTGGCCGCGCCGATCATCCGTCTGGCGCAGTTGTGGCAGGATTTCCAGCAGGTGGGCATCTCGGTTGATCGTCTCGGGGACATCCTCAATACACGCACCGAGCTTCCCGGCAGCCGAATGGCACTTCCCCCCATCAAGGGCGCGGTGCGCTTTGAAAACATTGTTTTCCGCTATCGTCCGGACGCGCCAGAGGTGCTGGCGGGCGTGGACCTGGAGATCCGCCCGGGTGAAGTGATCGGTATCGTGGGGCGTTCCGGCTCTGGCAAAAGTACGTTGACCAAGCTGGTGCAGCGGCTCTATGTACCCGAGCGCGGGCGCGTGACGATTGATGGCCAGGATCTGGCCTTGGCAGACCCGGCCTGGCTGCGCCGCCAGTTGGGCGTCGTGCTGCAGGAGAACTTCCTGTTCAACCGCTCGATTCGCGACAACATCGCCCTGGGGGACCCGGGCATGCCGCTGGAGCGTGTCATCCAGGCCGCGAAGCTGGCCGGGGCGCACGAGTTCATTTCCGCACTGCCGGAAGGCTATGACACCCACGTGGGCGAGCAGGGCGCGGGCCTCTCCGGCGGTCAGCGCCAGCGGGTGGCCATTGCCCGCGCGCTGGTCGGCGACCCGCGCATTCTAATATTCGACGAAGCCACCAGCGCGCTTGACTACGAGTCCGAACACGCCGTGATGTCCAACATGCGCAGCATCTGTGCAGGGCGGACCGTGCTGATCATTGCCCATCGTCTATCCACCGTGCGGCAGGCCAACCGCATCATCGTCATGGAGCAGGGCCGCATCGTGGAAAACGGCACCCATGCCGAGCTGGTTGAACGCGTAGATGGACATTACGCCCGGCTCCACCGCCTGCAGCAGGGGGGACCATGAAGCACATCCTTGGAGCATGGAAAGCATTCGCCCAGCGTTATGCAGCGGTGGCGCGTCAGGCCTGGCAGGACCGGCACCAGAGCGAGCGTCCCGCGCGTGATGCGAGCGCGCGCGAGTTCCTGCCCGCCAGCCTGGAGCTGGTCGAACGACCGATATCGCCCACCGTGCGCTGGACCATGGCCGCGATCATCAGTTTCTTCTGCATCGCCCTGATATGGTCGTTCTTCGGGCACGTGGACATCGTGGCAGTAGCGTCCGGCCGCACCGTGGTCGACTCGCGTACGAAGGTGGTACAGCCCAGCGAAACCGCTGTGGTCCGGCGCATCCTGGTTCGCGACGGGCAGCAAGTGGCTGCCGGTCAGCCGCTCATCGAGCTCGACGCCACCGGCGCTGCGGCCGACCGCAGCAAGGCCGGGGATGCCTTGCTCAACGCGCGTCTGGCCGCCTTGCGGCTGCAGGCCATGGCAACCGCCGTGGACGCAGGCCACGCCCCGGTATTCGCAGCGGCCGACGATCTTCCGGCGGCGCGCGTGGAAGCCGAGCGGGCGCTGGCGCTCAGTCAGTACGATGCACTCCAGGCGCGCCGGCAGAGTCTGCAGGCGAGCATCGCGCAGCGCCAGGCCGAGCTGCACACCACCGAAGCCGCCATTGGGCCGATGGCCGAGTCGGCGCGCATCACCACGTTGCGCGCCGAGGACTACGGCCGGTTGGTTGAGGGCAACTTCGTCGGCCGCCACGATTACCTGCTGCGCGAGCAGGAGCGCATTGCCGCCGAGCGTGACCTGGCCGCCCAGCGCAATCGGGCCAACGAGATCCGCTCGGCCCTGCTGGCGGCGCGTGAGGAGCTGCGGGTGCTGGTCACCGATTTCCGGCAGCAGACGCTGGACGGACTGCGCGTTGCACAGGAGCAGATCGGGCAGGCCGCACCGGAACTGGCCAAGGCCGGGCAACGTGATCGCCTGATGACCCTGCGCGCCCCCGTGGCCGGCACGGTGCAGCAGCTGGCCGTGCACACCGAGGGCGGTGTTGTCACACCTGCACAGGCGCTGCTGGCCGTGGTTCCCAGCGAGGAGGCGCTGGAGATCGAGGCCAGCGTACTGAACAAGGACATTGGTTTCGTGCGCCCGGGACAGCAGGTGACGGTGAAAGTGGAGAGCTTCCCGTACACCCGCTATGGCTATCTGACCGGCAAGGTCACCAGCATTTCTCATGACGCCGCGCAGGACGAGAAGCTGGGGCTGGTGTTCCCGGCACGGATTCACCTGGAGCGCAGTTCGCTGCAGATTGATGGCGTCAAAGTGAATCTCTCGGCAGGCATGACGTTGAGTGCCGAGATCAAGACCGGCAAACGGCGGGTGCTTGATTACCTGCTGAGTCCGTTGCAACAGCACGTGGACGAGTCGCTGCGCGAGCGCTGATACAGGCCCGGCGGGCAGCTCCAGTTGTAGAACGCATCACGTAGTTCCTGAACGAGGCTGCGCTGCTTTCGCGTGCGCGGTCGATACCTCAACGCAACATCAAGGAGAGCAGCGTCATGGCAGAGATGTGGTATGGAAGCAATCCCGATATGGGCCTGCGTATTGCTGAGCTGTCCGGAGCCATTGCCGGAAACATAATGCGAAAGGATGCCGAGATCAAAGCGCTGTCCGACGCCGGGCAGCTCAATGACCAGAAGATCCTGGAGATATTTGCCGACGCTTTTGAGCAGAACGCAGATCTGGCAATGATGTTCGCTGACCAGTTCCGAGCTCAAGGAAATTCCGCTGAGGCTGCTTTGGCCGCGCAGTTGGCTTTGGAGAGTCGGCAGAAGTTCGACCGGATTCGCGCTGTGATTGCTACCGGAGACGCCCTGAAAATGGCGGAGGAGGTAATCGGGGGGCTGAGTACGCTCAACGATCTCGGTGAGGCCTTCGGAGTAGGCGGCACTGCAAAGCTCGGGAAGATATTCAACTTCATCGACAACGTGATAACCGTACGGGACATAGCTGAAGCGGTGGTTGACGGCGATGGGAGAGCGCTGCAGGAGCTGCTTGTTGGCCTCGCCGTTGGCGCAATGATCACTGCTGCCACGGGCGCATTGATGTCGGCCGCCACGCTCGCAGGTGCGCCGGTTATTGTGATTGCATCTATCGTAGCAACCGCAGCGTTCCTCGGATACATCGCTTCCGAAGCCGTGGATCAGTTGTTCGAGACAATGCTTGGAAAGTCGCCGGAGGATGTTCAGACCGAACTGCGCGACGCCATCATCAAGTATGGGCAGGCCGATGCGGTGAATCTTGGCTATACGCTGACCTTCGGCAGCGAAGAAGGCGACAACCTGCTGGGAAGTTCCACTGAGGCGAACTCCATGACCGGTGGAGTCGGCGAAGACTGGATCCGCGGCGGCAGCAAGAACGACTACATAAGTGGTGGATCGGATAGCGACATTCTGGAGGGTCTGGCCGGGGACGACAGGTTGCGGGGCGGTGCAGGTAACGACCGTCTGGTGGGCGGCCTGGGGCGTGACACTCTCGAAGGTGGCGATGGGGTGGATACCTATGCCTTCTACAGTGAGCAGATGGTCAAAGGCGGGGAAGACGTCATCATCGACAGTGATGGAAAGGGCGCTATCGAGATTGATGGGTATGCGATCAACTCCGCGTCGCTTCAGCGGGCACTCGGCCCAGCCACTTGGGAAACCTCTGACAAGAGTCTGCGGATCAGTTTTTCCGGCGGCTCCTTGATCATCCGCCACGCGGCGACAGGTGCCCGCATCATCGTCAGTGGCTGGAACAATGGCGACCTTGGCATCACGCTGCCCGACCTGGGTCAGCCAGGTACGCCGGAAAATCCCATCATCTTCACCAATGGCGACGACGTCGTTGGCTTTGACGGTCAGTATGCGGAGCCGCCGTGGAGTGGTGACGACTACCTCTTTGGCATGGCTGGCAATGACGGCATCGACGGTGGCTTTGGCGATGACTGGATCGATGGCGGTGCCGATAACGATCTGGTGCTCGGTGGCCCTGGGGTAAATCGCCTGCGTGGCGGCGGCGGAAACGACTTCCTGTTGTCCGCGCCGATGATGGCGAACTGGACCACAAATGGCGACGCTTTCCATAAGTACTGGGACGCGGATCCGACGGTGCTGACCCACGGGCGTAACTGGGCCGTTCACGGTTCCGAAGATTCCACGCTTGGGGATCCCAGCTCACTGCTGCTCGACTTCAAGGCCTTCGGTGTGTTCGCTGTTCGCCCGGAAAGCGACACTTTTGACTGGGTTCGATATCTGGACCCGGAGGTGTATGCCGGTCAAGCGGACGAGCTGCTCGGTGGCGACGGTCACGATGTCATCTACGGTGGTGAGGGTGATGACCTCATCAATGGCGGGACTGGGAATGATCTGCTTCTGGGTGGCGCGGATGATGACACCATCTATGGAGATGATGGTGACGACCTGATTCTCGGCGATGAGTTGACCATCGGCGACAATATCTTCAATACCCTGTCGAGACATCTGTCGAGCGCAGCTCGTCTTGGTGGCGATGACACTATTCAGGGTGGATACGGTGACGACAAAATGTTCGGCCTCGGCGGCTCCGACACGATCGACGGTGGCGACGGCAATGACGTGCTTCAGGGCGATCGCCTGGATTACGCCACAGGTTTCAGTTACGCGATCAATACGAGTTCCGGCAATGACTACCTGGATGGCGGAGCTGGCGACGATCGTCTCTTCGGCGATGGCGGTAGTGACACGCTGATCGGTGGAACAGGTAATGACCACCTCGAGGGCGATTCCTTGGAGGGAGTCGATTTCGGAAACGACAAGCTTGACGGAGGCGACGGAAATGACTCCTTGATTGGCTTCGGAGGTAGTGATGAGCTCATCGGTGGTGCCGGTGATGACATCATGTCCGGGGACGCCGCCGAGGAATTCGTGCCGCTCGCTTACCACGGTAACGACCGCATGTTTGGTGGCTTCGGCAACGATTCGCTGTCCGGAAACGGCGGCAACGACCTGCTCGATGGCGGCGAAGATGACGACAGCCTGTGGGGTGGCAAGGGCAATGACGTCCTGATCGGCGGGACCGGCAACGACCAGTTGGCGGGCGGCGAAGATGATGACGCCCTCGATGGTGGCGCGGGCAATGATCGTCTCTGGGGCGACGCAGGACGCGATGTGCTGGAGGGCGGCGCGGGCGACGACCTGCTGCAGGGCGGGCAGGGCAATGACAACCTGCGCGGTGGAGACGGCAAAGACGAACTGAATGGTGGGGAGGATGCGGACTTCCTCGACGGCGGTGCGGGCGATGACACCCTGTTCGGTGGTGCCGGTGCGGACAAGCTGTTCGGTAGCGATGGGGATGACTATCTGGCCGGCGATGCGTTTGAAGAGGGTGTAGGCCAGGGCGATGACATCCTGGAAGGTGGTCGCGGCAATGACATTCTGGTGGGCGGCGGCGGCCACGATCTGCTGAATGGCGATGTCGGTGATGATCAGTTGTACGGCGATGTTCCTGGCAGCGAACTGGCCGGTAACGATGTGCTCAATGGTGGAGCAGGCAACGACTACCTGGACGGCGGGGCGGGCAACGACCAGCTCAACGGCGGCGAGGGCGACGATGTCATGTTTGGCGGAGCAGGTAACGATGTATTCGCCGGCGCGGCCGGCAACGACACCATGGACGGCGGACTGGGCGAGAACCGCTTTGAGTTTGCAGCGGACTTCGGCAACGACGTGGTGCAGGCCAAGGCGGCCGAAGGCGCTGCGCACGTGTATGCCTTCGCGGCCGAGCTGGACCCTCAGGAGTTCAGTTTCAGTCGTGTCAACGGCTTTGATCTACTGATCACCCTGGAAGGGCGCGTTGACACACTGTTGATACGCAGTTTCTTCATGGCGCAGGGAACCGACCGGTTCGAGTTTGGCAGCCTTGTGGTCAGTGGCGACGAAGTCGCGGCGATGGCCGAAGGCAATAACGGCGGTGGAATCGGGGGCGGCACCCCGATCACCGGGGGCGACGAGGGCGGACTTATCACCGGCACGGACGGCAACGACGTGCTGCTGGGTGGGGCTGGCGACGATGCCATCTCGGGCTTGGCCGGTAACGACCGACTTGTGGGTGGAACGGGCGGCGACATTCTGGATGGCGGTGCCGGCAACGACGTGTATGAGTTCGGCCCTGGATTTGGGTCTGACCGGATTCAAGGGTTGGACCTGGCAACCAGCGGCAGTGACATCATCCGCTTCCAGCCGGGTTCTTCCTACACCCGAAACGCGGCCAGCATCACGTCCGATGGATTCTCGCTGACGATTGCCTTCCTGGGGCCGTATGGTTGGGACGCACTGATTCTTGAGGGTTTCCTCGCCAGTACCAACGGCTCTCATATCATTGAATTTGCCGATGGCACCGTGCTGCGTGCCAGTGACTTCGGTGGCGGCCCGGTAATGGGCTTGCCGGGCAAGCCTTCCGAGGGCGCGACCGACGGGGACGATGTCCTGCGTGGCGGTGCGGGCGACGACGTGCTTGATGGCGGTGCCGGCAATGATCAGATCGACGGCGGTGCCGGTAACGACGTCGTCAGCGGTGCCGAAGGGAATGACCGTCTACTCGGTGGTGACGGCGATGACGTGCTTTACGGTGGAGCAGGCGATGACGAGCTTGATGGCGGCCAAGGCAATGACACGCTTGATGGTGGAGCAGGCTCGGATGTGTTCCGTTGGGGAATTGGTTCAGGGAACGACACCATTGCCGTGAGCGACGTTCTTGCACAGCGCCTGGTGGAGATGCGAGACATTGGTTCGGCGTTGGATCTGGAATTCGTCCGGATAGGTTACGACCTCACGCTCCGTTCACGTGAAACGGGTGAGACGCTCACTGTTCTGGGGTACTACGATCCAGCGCTGTCGCCGGTGAAGCTGGCCTTCAGCGACGGATCGTTGCTGCAGGAGTCCGACATCCTCTCGGGTGACAACACCATCAAACACTTCGACGGTGAAGGCGTCGTGCTCAACGGCTACGGCGGCAATGATTATCTTTACTCAGGTAGTGGCGTGGACCGCCTTTACGGTGGCGCTGGGGATGACTACCTGGTTGCTGGCATCGGCAGTGATCGTCTCTATGGAGGCGATGGCAACGACCGGCTCTACGGATACTCGGACTACGCGGACGGCGGCTGGGGAGACGAGGACTTCCTTGACGGCGGAGCCGGCAACGATTCGCTGATTGGAGGAAGGGGTAACGATACGTTGGTCGGCGGTGAAGGCGTGGACTACCTGCAAGGGGAAGAAGGCGATGACGTCCTGTCCGGAGGCACTGGCAAGGACTATCTGTATGGCGGGAGCGGATCGGACACCTATCGATTTGCTCGCGGGGATGGAAAGGACATCATCTATGACGTCTTCGGTCATACGCTTGGCGAAGCGGACATCATCCATTTCGATTCGACGATCTCGCCGGATCAGATCCACCTGCGTCGTAAGCGGCGCGAAGGGGATGCCTATGATGACCTCGTCCTGGAGTTGATTGGTACGGGCGACTCCGTGACGATCGACGACTACTTCCGCTATTTGATGCTCAGCGAAGATGGGACCTCGCCTAACCTGGGTGGCGTGCAGTTTGCCGACGGAACCTTCTGGTCGGCCTCCACCATCGCTGCGATGTCGATGGTGGGTACCCAGTACCACGATCTTCTGACCGGGCAGTATGCAGTGGACGATCTCTACGACGGTCTGGCAGGCAACGATTACCTCCTTGCATCCGATCACAACGACACGCTCTTGGGCGGTGCCGGCAATGATGAGCTGGGTGGAGGTGATGGAAACGACGTGCTGGACGGCGGCACAGGGTTCGACTACCTGCATGGCGACGCTGGCGATGACACCTACCTGTTCAGTCGTGGATCCGGGGTCGACTTCATCAACAACGGCACCCGCACCGAAGGCGACTACGACGTTGTGCAGTTTGCTGCCGATGTGTCCAAGGATGACGTCAGGCTTGCACGCTCGGGTGATGCACTGGTGATCGATATTGCCGGCACCAGCGACAGGATCATTGTGATGGGCCACTTCAGTAGCGTGGCCAACGAGTACGGCGGCGGTCCAATCGATGCGCTCCAGTTTGCAGACGGGACGACGTGGACGGCTGCCGAGTTACTGGAGCGCCTGGGTGAGGATCTTCCGCCCATCCAGGTCTCGATAGAAAGTCGCTGGTTTGGCGGCGATTCCAATGCTATGAACTATGTAATTGGAATCCAGGCCGGCCACCCGTGGGGAGTGGCCGGCGCCTCCGACGCGAACAACTGGTTTGATCTGGGGCTGGCGAACGATAGCCTCGATGAGGAATACCCGGATGGGCTACCGGTCGAAGGTGGCCGGGCGAGCGATACCTATGTGTTTGACCGTACCTACGGCGCGCAGTTGGTTCGTGATGCTGGCGGAACTGACCAGATCCGGTTTGCAGCGGGCATCACGACCGCAGACGTGGCCATCCAAAGAATTGGTGACGATCTGCTGCTCCGTCTGAATGAACGCGATGTGCTGCGCGTGAAATCTCACTTCGCCGGTGATGCCGGTATCGAATCCGTGCTGTTCGCAGATGGATCGCAATGGGATCCTGCTTGGCTGGTTGCCAATGCGGTCCTGCTGGACAAGGTCATCCTTGGCGGAGAGGGGAGCGACGTGCTGGATGGCGGCGTAGGTAATGATGTCCTGCGCGGTTTCGGCGGAGACGATACATTGAACGGTGCCGAGGGTGACGACCTTCTGGATGGCGGTACTGGTAGTGACCGGATGATCGGAGGACGGGGCGACGATACCTACGTGATCGACAGCGTGGGTGACGTTGCGGTCGAGCTGGACGACCGCTATGAGGGCATCTCTGAAGATGGCATCGACACCGTACTGGCATCCATCAGCTACACGGCTCAACACAACATCGAGCGCGTGTTCCTGCAGGGTACAGCGGATCTGAACGCCACCGGCGGCAACGCCGAGAACGTGCTGGTCGGCAACGCGGGCGCGAACATCCTGCGCGGCAGCGATCCCGACCAGTGGTTCCACTACGACGACTGGCTTGATGGCGGTGCCGGCAATGACGTCCTGATTACGTCCTGGGGTGACGACACTCTGATTGGTGGCGAGGGCGATGACTACATGGAAGGGAGTGGTGGTGCCGACCTGTACTTTGTCGATAGCGCCGGGGATGTAGTGGTCGAAAGCGTTGAGGAAGTCGGTGGTTCCCGCGCCGCGTCTGCTGCACGCACAATGCAGAATGAGCTGCCGGGAGACGCGGGCGACCTTTGGGAACTGCCGGCACCCGGGTTCCATCCTAATCGTGACGGCGATACTGTCGTTTCAACGATCAATTACACGCTGGGCGATGGGATTGAGACGCTTGTGCTGCGCGGTGAGGCAGTCATCGGTCAAGGCAGTGCGTACGACAACACACTGATTGGTAGCGCCCTCGACAACGTGCTCCTGGGCATGGAGGGGAGTGACCACCTGGACGGTGCCGGCGGGAACGATACGCTGGACGGCGGCGAGGGCGATGACTACCTGACTGCCGGCATCGGCAATGACACCCTGATCGGTGGCGATGGCAACGACGGGTATGAATGGTGGATCGGTGACGGCCACGATGTCATCCTCAATGGTGACGCGTGGGGCGAAGACTCTGTCATGTTCTACGACACCGCCTTCGCCGACCTGCAGTTCAGCCGTGATGGCGACGACCTGGTCGCTGCCACGGCCGACGGCGAAGGCAGCATCACCGTCAAGGACTGGTACGCCGACGCAGCCAACCGCGTCGACTGGTTCACCGACCGGGACTGGAACCAGTGGAGCGCCGACGACGTGGAAGCCCGCGCCGCTGGCGGTCCGCTGCCGGGCGAGGGTGAGCTGCTGGTGCAGAGCCTCGCCCAGGCCTCCGGTTCCGCCGCGGCGGTCTCGTATGTGCCTTATGCCCCGCAAACCCTGCGCTTGCAGTTGCCGATCGCGGCGATCTAGGCCATCCGCCATGTGGGCGGGCCTGCCCTGGTGAGGCCCGCCCACATCCAGCCCGCGATTGCTTGTCCGGGAGGGGGGGATGCCTGTATGCTCATTCGGTTAGGAGCGCGCTCGATCAAGTAGTCGCCCGCAACGCTCATTACGTCCAACGGCCGGGTTTCCCGGCCGTTTTGCTTTTTAAGGGGGCAGCGGTACAGTCGGCAACCTTGAAGAAGTGAAAAAAGAATGACCATGACGATCAGTGAAACCCCGGCGCGCACGCTGCCGGTGCAGGACGCGCGGATCTACCCGCGCGGTGGGCTGGATGTGCTGTCCAGAGCCGAAGTGGCGCGCCTGCGCGATGCCTCCGGCGGCGGCATGCACGAGCTGCTGCGGCGCTGTGCGCTGGCGGTGCTGACCAGCGGCAGTGCCTCGGACGATCCGCGCGCGGCGCGCGATCTGTACCCCGATTTCGACATCCAGGTCGCCCAGCAGGACCGTGGCGTCCGCATCGACCTGGTCAACGCCCCGGCCATGGCCTTCGTCGACGGTGAGATCATCCGCGGCGTGGCCGAGCTGCTGTTCGCGGTGGTCCGCGACCTGGCCTACATGGCCATCGAGATGGGCCCGGCCTACGCGGCCGAGCTGGAATCGTCCGAGGGCATCACAAACGCGGTGTTCGGGCTGCTGCGCAACGCGCGCATCCTCAACCCGGGCGACCCCAACCTGGTGGTCTGCTGGGGCGGCCACTCCATTGGCCGCGACGAGTACCTGTACACCAAGCAGGTCGGCTACGAGCTGGGCCTGCGCGGGCTGGACATCTGCACCGGCTGCGGTCCGGGCGCGATGAAGGGCCCGATGAAGGGCGCGACCATCGCCCATGCCAAGCAGCGCAAGCACACCACGCGCTACATCGGCCTGACCGAGCCGGGCATCATCGCGGCCGAGTCGCCGAACCCGATCGTGAACCACCTGGTGATCATGCCGGACATCGAGAAGCGCCTGGAGGCCTTCGTCCGCATCGGTCACGGCATCATCGTGTTCGCCGGTGGCGTCGGCACCGCCGAGGAGATCCTGTACCTGCTGGGTATCCTGCTGCGCGAGGAGAACAAGGATCTGCCGTTCCCGCTGATCCTCACCGGCCCGACCGTGGCCGCGCCGTACTTCGAGCAGATCGACCGCTTCATCCGCCTGACCCTGGGCGATGCGGCCGCCGAGCGCTACCAGATCATCATCGGCGATCCGGTCGCCGTGGCCCGGCAGATGTCGGCCGGCATCAAGCGTGTGCGTGAGCACCGCCTGGCACAGAAGGACTCGTTCTTCTTCAACTGGTCGATCGAGATCCCGTGGGAGTACCAGCAGCCGTTCGTGCCGACCCACGAAGCGATGGCCGCGCTGGACCTGCACCACGGGCGTCCGCCACACGCGCTGGCGGCGGACCTGCGCCGGGCCTTCTCCGGCATCGTCGCTGGCAATGTGAAGGAAGACGGCATGCGCCGCATCGAGCAGTTCGGGCCGTTCGAGATCCACGGCGACCCGGACATGATGCAGGCCCTGGACGCGCTGCTGCGCGCCTTCGTCGAGCAGCGCCGGATGAAGATCTCAGGCGAGTACCAGCCGTGCTACCGGGTGCTGGCCTGACCTGAGCCGGCCGGGCAGGGCAGGGCGGGCGTCAAGGCATTGACGCCCGTCGCCCCCGGGCGACCGTTCGTCCCTCTGCCCCTTGCCGCCCGGCGGTGGGGCGTTCATTGTCCATGCCATCACGCTGGGGAGCGTCCCATGTTTCTGCGCCTGTCCAAGGGCTTCACACTGATCGAGCTGATGGTCACCATTGCGGTGGTGGCCATCATGGCCACGATTGCCTATCCGAGCTTCGAGGGCCTGATCCGGTCCAGCCGGGTCACCACCGCCAATAACGAGATGGTCGGCCTCGCCAACCTTGCCCGTTCAGAAGCCATCCGCAGCAGTCGCGGTGGCGGTGTCTGCGGCAGCAGCGACGGCAGCACCTGTGATGGTGACTGGGCGCACGGGGCTGCGGCGTTCAGCGATCCCGATGGCGACGGTACGTTGGGGGCAGGCACCATCCTGCGCTTCGTGAGCTTCAAGGACACGCTGACCGTCACCGGGCCGGATGCCGAAGTGGCGTTCGATGCCCGCGGCCGCCGTCGTGCAGGCCTTGATCAGATCATCGTAGTCCGCGCCACGACCTGCACCGAAGGTGTTGCCCAGCAGCGCCAGCTTCTCATCAATGCTTCGGGTCAGGTGCGCAGCACCAAGGAAACCTGCTCGTGAAACCTTTCCGCTCCAGCCGCCGTCAATCCGGCTTCAGTCTGCTTGAAGTGCTCATCGCCATTCTGGTGCTGAGTTTTGGCCTGCTGGGGTTCGCCCTCATGCAGACCATGAATGTCCGTTTCGTGCAGAGCTCGAACTACCGGACCCAGGCCACCAATCTCGCCTACGACCTGATCGAGCAGATGCGCTCCAACCGCTACCAGGCGAACTGGTACTCCAGCGCCAGCTTCGATCCGGGCAGCGTGGACGTTGCAACGGCGTGTTCGCCGGATGCCGGCGCGGTGTCGTTGGCGCAGAAGGTCACCCTCTGGCAGTGCCAGGTGGTGAAGGCGCTCGGCGAGGACGCGGGCGCGGAAGTGACGATCAATGACGGGGCCGTGAGTGTCGCGATCACCTGGGGCGATCAGCGCTGGGATCCGCAGAATCCCGACCAGACCACCACCTTTGGATTGGAGACTCAACTGTGAAGCGTGCTCCCCGCCCGATCCTGATGGCCGGCGTGTCGCTGGTGGAGCTGATGATCGCGATGGTGATCGGGTTGATCATCATGCTCGGCGTCATCCAGATTTTTTCCGCGTCCAGCGCGGCCTCGCGCCTGTCAGAAGGGGCATCGCGCACGCAGGAAAATGCACGTTTCGCGCTGGAATTCCTCGAGCGTGACCTGCGCATGGCAGGCCACATGGGCTGTGTCAACGACCAGGCCCACGTGGTCAAGAACCTCGGCGACCCGGTCAACAACCTGGGTGTGAACCCGGGCAGCGGTTCACCGCTGGATTTCCGGGTGTCCATCCAGGGCTATGAGGCACCGGGCACCGCGCCGGGCGATTCGCTTGCCCTGGGCGGAGACTGGTCTGCGCCCTCGACGTTGCCGGCCAGCATCTCGGGCCTCTCGCCCTCGCCAGCCGGTGGCAGCGATGTGCTGGTGCTGCGTTTCCTGGACTCCGAGGGCGTGCCGGTCAATCAGATTGCAGCCGCAAGTGGCAACTCCGTAGTCACCATCGCGGATCGCGCGGAGCGCCTGACCAAGGATGGTGTGCCCGAGCCGACCCTGTTCGGCATCGCCGATTGCGGTCATGCCGATGTCTTCGCCGGCTCGCTGTCGGGGACCGAGGTCACCGGAACCGGCGTCAACCTGAGTCGCTATACGGTCCAGCCTACCGGTCAGACCATGCTGTATCGGGCCGAATCGATCGTTTACTACGTTGGGCTGAACCCGACCACCGGGGTGAACGGACTGCGCCGGGCGCGGGCCGACTCTACGGGTGGCTACGTGATCAACGAGGAAGTGGTCGAAGGCATCCAGAGCCTGCAGTTGATGTTCGGGCTTGATGCGACGGACGACATTTCCATCACCACGCCGCCAGTCGGCAACATCACCCAGTCCGCAATCGCTACCGACGTGTCGGAAGGTACCGATGCCGCCGCCGCCGCACAGTGGCTGCGCGTGGGCCAAGTGCGCGTCGGGTTGTTGGCGACCAGCCCGGATCCCGCGTCCTCGGTCACACCGGCTAACAACCCCTCGGTGCTCGGCGTGGAATTCGAACAGGGCTCCACCAACGATGGTCGCTACCGCGCTCCTTACGAAGTGACCGTGGCACTGCGCAACCGACTGTTCGGGAACTGACATGGCAACCTACACAAGACATCAACCAGGTTCCTACGGCGCGCGCCAGCAGCGCGGTGCCGTTCTCTATGTCGCGCTGATCATGTTGATCCTGCTGGCCCTGCTGGGTATTGCAGGCATGCAGGTCGCGGGCATGCAGGAAAAGATGTCGTCCAACTACCGGGCGGCCAACCGGGCGTTCCAGAACAGTGAAGGCGTGGTGCGTGGCGCGGAAAACGCGGTCGAATCGATCGCCAATCGCACCGACGTCGCTGACGGCGCGCTGGTCAGCGAAGGCGATATCAATCGTGTCTGCGATGACGGCTACGACCCGGTGAACTGGGCAGCGACCCAGGCCGACGCTTCGGAATCGGCGGTGAACGTCCGTCAGATCGATACCTGCATCGTCGGCGAGTCCTCGCTGGAGATGGGCGCGCCGCTTGATGAAGCGACCCCGATCTATCAGATCACCGGCTTCTCCACCGACGACACTGCGGCCCCGACATCGGCCGTGGTGATTGACACCGTATTTAAACTCTAAGGACGCGGACCATGGCTTCGCAGAAGAAAAAATGGCTCGCGGCAGCTTCCGCCGGCGTGCTGATCGCCGGTGGCTGGGTGACCTACAGCCTGCTGGCCAAACAGGGCCAGGGTACGCTGTGGCAGGCTCCGTTGAACATCCAGAGCGGTGCGACGCCTGCGTTCCTGATGGCACTCGATGACTCCGGCTCGATGCTGTGGGAGCTGCTGAACAATACCCGCGACGGTGTCTACAGCTGGCAGTCCAGCAGCAGCAATGGCCGGCGGATCGGCTTCTACAACACCGCCGGTAATCCGTATGGGTACGGCGAAGGTACGCAGTACCACTATCACACACCAAGCTACGGTCGTGATAACAACAATGCCATTCCGCCGCTGGACGCCTTCGGTTTTGTACGATCGCCGGACATCAACACGGCTTATTTCGACCCCCGCGAGAACTATCCGGACTGGAAGACCGGGAGCGCGGACAATCCCAGCTTCAAGACGATCAATCCGAAAAGTGCACCGGTCGACCCACGTCCTTCAAACTCGCACAAGTTCATCAACCTGACCCAGGATCTGACCACGCGCGAGACCCGCACCGGCACCAATTGGAACTTCCGGGTGTTGACCGGCATGGTGATCCCGGTGGACACGGTTATTCGCTCCGAGACCTGCGGCGCGAGCACTTCCAACAGCACGACCAGGGACCAGCCCACCGGGTTCAGTCGCGTTACCCGACAGTTCACGGCCAACGTTTCCGGTGGCTGCCAAACCAACTTTGCTTACTTTCCGGCGACGTTCTTCCTGAAAACGAAGATGCCCGCCGACTACGGCTACCTGGATGACAAGATCACGGAAGTCACCAGGCCTACCGGTGGCTACCCGGGCACTCTGTACAAATACGAGATCCGGCTCGAAAACTTCAACAACGACACGGCCAAGTACAACGCGGCCATGCAGAACTTCGCCAACTGGTACAGCTTCTATCGCACGCGACGCGAGGCACTGATCGGTTCCGCGACGAACTCGCTGCACGAAGTTGACAATCTGCGGGTGGGCTGGTTCCGGATCAACGGTCGCAGCCAGGCGACGATGTACGATCTGAGCGACGAGGCGCAGAAGGTGCAGCTGCTGTCCAACATCACCGCGAATATGCGCGCTGACGGCTCGACGCCCAATCGCTCGGCGGCGAATTATCTGGGGCAGCAGTTCCAGCGCGCCAAGACCAGCCGCGATCCCAATCCTCCAGTGCTGCTGTCGTGCCAGAAGAACGCCGGCATGCTGTTCACCGACGGGTACATCAATGAGGAAGGCAACAAGACGCGGATGCGCAACCTTGTTGCCCCGTACTATGACAACAGCCTCGTCGCGGGGTTGGAAGCCAACGCTGTGCCGGTTCCGAAGGAATGCCCGGACGGCAAGCTCGACTGCAAGACCAGCCTGCACATGAATTTCTACGGCGTGACGCTGGGAACGCAGGGTGATCAGTTCGGTGTTACCTACGTTCCCAACCCCACCCGGCCGTGGGAGCTGACCCCGAACCCGTACGAGGTTCCGCCGCGCTTTGGTACGACCACGGTTGACCTGCAGCCGGGTGCGGTCGATGAAATCTGGGAGGCGGTGCTGTATTCGCACGGCGAGATGGTCAATGCCACGCGTGCGTCGGACATCACCGCAGCGATGCGCCGCATCATCAGCAATGTGTCGAAGGGGCAGTCCCCCTCGGGCACGCGCTCACTCACCGGTGCGCGCATCGGCAAGGGCTCGCTGTCGGTGGAGCCGTTCTACGAGGCGACCAACAACGGTACCGACTGGTACAGCAAGCTCAACGCCTTCAAGCTGAGCGTGGACCCCGCCACTCGTGCCATCGTCTCGGAACAGGCCTGGGAGGCATCCGCGAAGATGCCGTCACCGACCGCGCGCAATGTCTGGTTCTGGCGCGATGGTGCGCAGCTGCAGTTCAATGCGACCAATGTGAGCCTGGACAACCTGTGCTCCAAGCCCACGGGTCTGTACAACAACATGCGGCTTTGCGGCGGGCTGTCCAGCCTGGGAGACAATACCAAGGCGGTGTCCTACCTGCTGGGTAATGCCAGCAATGAGGTGCGCAACGGTGGCAATCTGCGCGATCGCACCACGGTGCTGGGCGACATCATCAACTCAACACCGCTGCTGACCTCGCCGACCGATGATTACGGCTATCGCACCCTGGGTTCCCTGGGCACGAGCTATGTGGAGTATCTGCAGAGCAAGCGTGATAGCGGCCGCTACATGGTCTATGCCGGTGCCAATGACGGCATGCTGCATGCCTTCGATGGCGGCATGGGCTCGGATGGCGTGCAGGACAGCAGCGGCGGCACGGAAGTGTTCGGCTACATTCCGTCCACCTCGATCGGCCACATGGGCAATCTGCTGTTCCCCTATGATTCCAGTGCCGAGCAGGACAGTGCCTTCGATCATCGTTACTTCGTCGACGGCCCGGTGGTCGTAGGCGACACCTACGACGGCAGCGCCTGGGGCACCACCCTGGTGGGCACCGCCGGTGCCGGTGGTCGCAGCGTATTCGCGCTCGACGTGACGGATCCGACGACCTACGGGTCCGCGAACCTGTTGTGGGAGCTCAACGATTTCGATGCTCAGCTGGACGAGGTCGTCAGGAACAACATCGGCCATGTGCTGGGCAAGCCCGTCATTGTTCCGGTGAAGTCCAGCGGTGGTGAAGTCTCGTTCAAGGCGATCTTCGGCAATGGCGTCGAGAGCAAAAGCGGCAAGGCGGCGTTGTTCGTGGTTGATCTGGTGCGCGACCGCACGCCAACGGTCACCACTTACGTCGTCGAGGAGACCGGACAGAACCTGCCGGCTGGCCGCAATGGGCTGGGCAATCTCGTAGTCGTAGACCGCTGGGGTGGCACCGGCAACGCGCAGAACGTGCGCGGACGTGACGGCTTCGCCGATACGGTCTATGCGGCTGACCAGAAGGGCGCGATCTGGAAGTTCGATCTGCGTGGCACGGATGCTCCGACCAAGCCGTTGTTCACCACCAAGACCCACACCGACACGGATGGCCTCACCTACCGTCAGCCGATCACTGGCGGCATGACCGCCGCCTCGGGGCCATCGGGTGGCGTGATGCTGTTCTTCGGCACCGGCAGCTTCAGCTATCTGGAAGACCGCAATGATGAGAGCATCCAGGGTCTGTATGCCTTCAATGACACCAGCGACACGCTGCCCGCGGGGACGGTGATCCCGACCTACACGGCGGCCAACCTGCGGCAGATCACGGTGACCACCACCAATGATGTGCGGAAAGTCACCCTGGGCGATCCGCCCACGGACAGCCGAGGCTGGACGGTCATTCTGCCGGCAGGCGAGCGATTCATCGCCAACCCGACGCTGACGTCTGGCATCGTGTTCATGCCGACTTATCTGCCGACCCGGGATGCGGAAGCGCAGGGGTGCAACGTGGATGGCTCCAACTGGCTGTTCGGTCTGGTCGCCAACAGCGGCGATGCAGGTCTGTCCCAGGTCAGGCAGGGCACGCCCGATGGCGACTCGCCGGGTGCCGGCACCGCCGGCGTCCCCTTGGCCACTGGCGGTAACGCGCCGGTCAAGGATGTGACCACCGCCGTCGTGCCGCGCCTCGGTGCGCCGGACATGGAAGAAGGCTCGGATCCGCCGGCCGCCCCGGGTGCCGCCTGCATGATGCAGGTCAGTGTGGCCGGTGCACCGCCGATGTATCTGCCGTACCCCTGTGGTCGCCAGTCCTGGAGACAGATCCGGTGATGACCTCCAACCATCTGCTGAAGAGAGTCAAATCCATGAATGTCTCCGCTGCGCGCGTCCGCGGCTTCACCCTGATCGAGTTGATGATCGTCGTAGCGGTCGTCGCCATCCTGGCGACGATCGCGGTGCCGGCCTATGCCGACCATGTGCGCAAGTCGCGTCGCGCCCAGGCAAAAGCCGACCTGGTCGAGTACGCGGCGCTCGCCGAACGCTTCCATTCGGTGAACAACACGTACGAAGGTTTCACCTTCCCGAACGGTGAGGGCAGCATTGCATCCCCGCGGGAGGGCGGCACTGCGGCCTACACCATCACCATGGATGCCGGGTCGAGAACGTTCACGTTCACCGCTACGGCCGGCGAGGCACAGTCGAAAGACAAGTGCGGCAACCTGTCCGTCAATCAGGCCAATGTCAAAACCGCAGGTGGCGAGCTGCACGAGTGCTGGTAATGCAACAACGTGCTGAGCCTGCGGGGGCTTGCAACAGGGCAGGGCGCTCATTACAATGCGCCTCCCCGCCCGAATAGCTCAGCCGGTTAGAGCACTTGACTGTTAATCAGGGGGTCGTTGGTTCGAGTCCAACTTCGGGCGCCAGATCTCAAAAAGCCTCGCAGCAATGCGGGGCTTTTTTTTTGCCTTCAGAAAGGGCAGGGCGTTGGCTGCGGCACGCGCCTGGCGCGTGTCCGTCCCACGTTGTTGACGATGACCTGGCTGTGCAGCGTAGGTCCCGCACAGATGCTTACCGTCAGGTTGCTGCCGCTGCTGCGCCCGTCGCGCTGGAAGCGTAGACGATGGCGGCCGAGGCTGGCACCCGCCCGCACGCTCTTCGCGGTCGAACCCGGCTGGAAGCGCAGAATGTCCTCTTCGGCGATCGGGACCGGGCTGGGCCCGTGGTCGCGATAGATCAACCATCCGCGGCTCCAGTCCCCGCCGCAGCGCCAGCCGTCCTCGCTTGCGCAGACGGCAATCGGGCGGTGACGCGTGATGGCGGTGTTCCGCGCCATGTTGAAAGCGGTAGCCATCTGCATGCGCACCATGTCGGCCCGCAGGCGGGTCACCAGACCGCCGAATGCGGGCACCGCCAGCGCGCAGAGCAGCGCTGCCAGCGCCAGTGCGCAGGTCAGCTCCAGCAGCGTCCATCCCCTGAATACACGGCGGGGGGGCTGCACAAGCGGGTAGGGGCGGGGCATGGCAATGGCGTCCTGGGCAGGGGCATCCACCGTGCCTTGCGGGGGGTGCCCTGAACATCGGCGGCGGCCACATCCGCGCGTAGTCCCCTTCCTCAGCCAGCCGTCACCCAACCCCCCGGTATACTGTGGGGCCCGGGTACTGGCAGCACCATGAGCGACCGTTTCGAACTCGTCTCTCCGTATTCGCCTGCCGGCGACCAGCCGGCGGCCATCGAGAAGCTCACCGCCAACTTCGAGTCCGGCGTCGCCAAGCAGACCCTGCTGGGCGTGACCGGCTCGGGCAAGACCTACACCATCGCCAACGTGATCCAGCAGGTGCAGAAGCCGACGCTGATCATGGCCCCGAACAAGACCCTGGCCGCACAGCTGTATGGCGAGTTCAAGGCGTTCTTCCCGCACAACGCGGTGGAATACTTCGTCAGCTACTACGATTACTACCAGCCCGAGGCCTACGTGCCGTCGTCGGACACCTTCATCGAGAAGGACAGTTCGATCAACGAGCACATCGAGCAGATGCGCCTGGCCGCGACCAAGACCCTGCTGTCGCGCCCTGACGCGATCGTGGTCGCCACCGTTTCCGCGATCTACGGCCTGGGCGCGCCAGAAGACTACCTGTCGCTGCGCCTGATCCTGTCCACCGGCGAGCGCATCGACCAGCGCGACCTGATCAATCACCTCACCCAGCTGCAGTACACCCGCAACGAGTACGAACTGCAGCGCGGCAGCTTCCGCGTGCGCGGCGAAGTGATCGACGTGTTCCCGGCCGAATCGGACAGCGAGGCAGTGCGCATTGAACTGTTCGACGGCGAGGTCGAGCAGATCAGCATGTTCGACCCGCTCACTGGTGAAAGCCTGCGCAAGCTGCAGCGCTACACCGTTTACCCCAAGACCCACTACGCCACCACCCGCGAGCGCGTGTTGGCTGCGGTTGAGACCATCAAGGTCGAACTGAAGGAGCGGCTGGAGCAGCTGTACGCGCAGAACAAGCTGGTGGAAGCGCAGCGCCTGGCGCAGCGCACCCAGTTCGACCTGGAAATGATGGCCGAGGTCGGCTACTGCAACGGCATCGAGAACTACTCGCGGCACCTCACCGGCAAGGCCGCCGGCGAGCCGCCGCCGACCCTGTTCGACTACCTGCCGCCGGACGCGCTGCTGGTGATCGACGAATCGCACGTGACCATTCCGCAGATCGGCGCGATGTTCAAGGGCGACCGTTCGCGCAAGGAAACCCTGGTCGAGTTCGGCTTCCGTCTGCCGTCGGCGCTGGACAACCGCCCGTTACGTTTCGAGGAATGGGAAGCGCGCTGCCCGCGCAGCATCTACGTGTCGGCCACGCCGGGCCCGTACGAGCTGCGCGAAGCCGGCGATGAAATCACCGAACTGGTGGTGCGCCCGACCGGCCTGATCGACCCGGTGGTCGAGATCCGACCGGTGGCCACCCAGGTCGATGACCTGATGAGCGAGGTCAACGAACGCATCAAGCTGGGCGACCGCGTGCTGGTTACCACGCTGACCAAGCGCATGGCCGAGAACCTCACCGAGTACCTCACCGAACACGGCATCCGCGTGCGTTACCTGCACTCGGACATCGACACTGTCGAGCGTGTGGAGATCATCCGCGACCTGCGCCTGGGCAAGTTCGACGTGCTGGTGGGTATCAACCTGCTGCGCGAAGGCCTGGACATGCCGGAAGTGTCGCTGGTGGCGATTCTGGATGCGGACAAGGAGGGCTTCCTGCGTTCCACCGGTTCGCTGATCCAGACCATCGGCCGCGCCGCGCGTAACCTGCGCGGCAAGGCGATCCTGTATGCCGATCGCATGACCCGCTCGATGCAGGCGGCCATCGATGAAACCGATCGTCGCCGCAGCAAGCAGGTGGAGTTCAACGAAGCGCACGGCATCGTGCCGCGTTCGGTGGCGCGTCCAATCGTGGATGTGCTTGAAGGCGCGCGCTCCGATGCGGCCGAGAAGGAGTCGCGTGGCAAGGGCAAAGGGCGAGGCAGCAAGGTGGCCGAGGAAGCGGTGGATTACCGCACGCTGGAGCCGGCACAGATCGCCAAGAAGCTGCAGCAGCTGGAGCAGAAGATGTACCAGCACGCCCGCGACCTGGAGTTCGAAGACGCGGCCCATGTGCGTGACCAGATCCGCCAGTTGAAAGAGGCCAGCCTTGGCTGAACGATCGTTCGTGAAATACCTTCACAAAAGTGTTGCGCTTGCCTCGGTGCATCCGTAATATACGCGGCCTGCACCGACGCAAACACGGCGGACGCAGCGAGAAATCGGGCGGTTAGCTCAGCGGTAGAGCACTACCTTGACATGGTAGGGGTCACAGGTTCGAACCCTGTACCGCCCACCACTCCTACCTCAGCGGTGGCAGTGGGAACAGACGAAAAGCCGGCCTTTGGGTCGGCTTTTTGCTTTTCAGACTTTCTGTCCCGGCACGGCGGCAGTTTCCGATACGGCACCCCGCCAGACCCTGATATCCGCTTGCCGGGCGAATCCCGAGCATGGGTGGATTCTGGCTGATGGGCCGCCCCGTGATTCCGCTTCCCCTGTTTGGCAAAGCCTGCGCGGCGGCCCTGCTGGTCGGGGTATGTGTGGTGGTGTACGCGCCCGTGCTGCTGCCTGCGAGCTGGGCGCTCGCCGCCGCGGTGCTCGGGTTGGTGGCGTGGCTGCGCTGGCCGCGCGGCCGCTGCTGCGGCGCGCTGCTGCTCGGGCTGGGCTGGGCGGCGCTTCACGGCCATGCGCGGTTGGACGCGCAGCTGACGGTCGATGTGGCAAAGCGCGCGGGGATGCTGCAGGGTCGGGTGATCGATCTGCCTCGGCACAGTGAACTCAGCACCCGCTTCACCTTCCGCGTGGACAACCACGCCGAGATCCCGGCCGCATTGCGCGGTCGCGACCTCGTCCTGAACTGGCACGACCCCCGCAACGGGGACCCGCCCAGCGCCCGGCACCAGGTGAAGGCCGGCTCGCGCTGGAGCCTGCAGGCGCGCCTGCGTCCGCCGCGCGGCCTGCGCAATCCGGGCGGCTTCGATGCCGAGCGCCAGGCCCTGCTGCAGGGCATCGCCGGCACCGGCTCGGTGATCGCGCCTGATCAGGCCCGGCCACTGGCCCTTCCAACCGGGCTGCCGGCCTGGCGGGAGCGCATGGCCGCCGCCATTGCCGCCCAGGTGCAGGGGGACAGCGCCCGCTTCATTCAGGCCCTCGCGCTGGGCGACACGCGCGGTTTGACCCCGCAGGACTGGGACACCCTGCGCGCGCTCGGCCTGACCCATCTGATCGCCATCTCCGGGCTGCACGTGACCATGGTGTCCTTCGCGGCGGGCTGGCTGACCGCACAGGGCTGGCGGTTCTTCCCGCCGCTGCCCCGGCGCTGCCCCAGCCATGTGGCCGGTGCCGTGGTCGGGGTGCTGGCGGCGCTGCTGTACGCGGCCGTCGCCGGGTTCGCGCTGCCCACGGTGCGCACTGTGCTGATGGTGGCCGTGCTCGCTGCTGCGACCTGTTCACGCCGGCCCGCCCCGACCGGGCAGCTGCTGGCGCTGGCGGTGTGGGCGGTGCTGGCGTGCGACCCCTTGTCGGTCCTCGCCCCTGGCTTCTGGCTCAGCTTCGGCGGTGTGCTGTGGCTGATGTGGTGCCTGCGGGAGCGGATGACGCGGGTGCGCGCGTTTCTGGCAGCGCAGGCGGTGGCCACGCTGGCGCTGAGCCCGCTCACCGTGGCGATGTTCGGGCAGGCCTCGCGCGCCGGGCCGCTGGTCAACCTGCTGGCCATTCCCTGCTGGGGCAGCGTGGTGGTGCCGCTGGCCCTGGTCGGCACCGCGCTGGAAGCGCTGGTCGACGGGGCAGGGCGCTGGCCCTGGCAGCTGGCGGCATGGTGCTTCGACGCCAGCTGGCAGCTGTTCGGGCGGGTGGCGGAACAGCCGTGGGCGCTGTGGTGGGTGCCGCAATCCGCGCCGTGGGCCCTGCCGCTGGCGTTGCTGGGCGTGTTCTGGCTGCTGCTGCCACGCGCCGCCGGCGCGCGCCTGCCGGCCACGCTGCTGTGTCTGCCACTGCTGTGGCCGATGCCCGCACGGCTGCAGCCGGGCGAAGTGGAACTGCAGGTCATCGACGTGGGGCAGGGGCTGGCGGTCTGGGTGCGCACCCGCAGCCACACGCTGCTCTACGACGCCGGCCCTGCCAGTGTGGGCGGCTTCGATGCCGGCGAACGGGTGGTAGTGCCGGCGCTGCAGGCGGTGGGAATGGCGCGCGTGGACCAGGTGCTGCTCAGTCACACCGACCGCGACCACGCCGGCGGCCTGGGCGCGGTACGTCGGGCGTTCCCGCAGGCCTCCGTGCAGGCCCCGCCGGGGGCGCTGCAGGCTGCGGCCGCGTGTCACGCCGGGCAGCACTGGCACTGGGACGAGGTGCGTTTCGAACTGCTGCATCCCGCACCGGACAGCGCCTACGACGGCAACGCCAGCAGCTGTGTGCTGCGGATCGAAACCCCGCATGGGGCGGTGCTGCTGGCCGGCGACATCGGTCACCGCGAGGAAGCCGTCCTGCTGCGCGACGGCGCGGGCACGCTCCGCGCGGACGTGGTGGTGGTGCCCCACCATGGCAGTGCCGGCTCGTCCAGCCCGGCCTGGGTCGAAGCAGTGTCGCCACGGCTGGCACTGGTCTCGGCCGGGCATGGCAACCGCTTCCGGCACCCGCGCCCGGAGGTGGTGGCGCGCTGGCAGGCGGTCGGGGCCGAGGTGCTGAACACGGCCGACAGCGGGGCGCTGCGCGTGTGGCTGGGGCCGCAGGGGCTGCAGGTGCGTGAACAGCGGCTTTTCGAGCGCCGTTGGTGGGATGCCGCGGAGCAGGCGCGGTCGGCTGCTATTCTATCGGCCAGCAAACAGGCGGCCAGTGGGCCGGAGGGTTGAAACGTGTGGGAACTGGTCAAGGCCGGTGGCTGGCCGATGGTGCCGCTGCTGCTGTTGGGCGTTCTGGCTTTGGCGATTGTCCTGGAGCGTTTCTGGACCTTGCGGCGTAACGAGGTGCTGCCCCCGGGGCTGGGCCAGGAAGTGCGCAACTGGGCCGCGCGCGGCAAGCTCGATCCCAACCACATCCAGTCGCTGCGGGCCAACTCGCCGCTGGGCGCGCTGCTGGCCGCCGCACTGGAAGCACGCAACCGCCCGCGCGACCAGATCCGCGAACGCATCGAAGATGCCGGGCGTCACCTCGTGCACCGCATGGAGCGCTTCCTCAATGCGCTGGGCACCATCGCCTCGACCGGTCCGCTGCTGGGCCTGCTGGGCACTGTGATCGGCATGATCCAGATGTTCCTGGGCATCCTTGACCATGGCGTGGGCGACGTGAACCAGCTGGCCGGCGGCATCGGCAAGGCCCTGGTGTGCACCGCCACCGGCATGATCGTGGCCATTCCGGCGCTGATGTTCCATCGCTATTTCAAGGGCCGCATCAACGGCTATGTGATCGAAATGGAAATGGAGGCGTCCGCGCTGCTGGACGCGCTCGACGGCCGCCCGGGGGTGATGAACACCGCCGCCCGTGCACCGGCTGCGCCGGCCGCTGCCGCACCCGTCACGGCCAAGGGCTGACGGATGCGCATCCGCAACGACCGGGTCCAGGACGAACCGCACATCGATCTGGTGCCCCTGATCGATGTCATCCTGGTGCTGATCATCTTCTTCGTGGTCACCACCACCTTCGACGCGCGTTCCACCCTGCAGGTGCAGCTGCCCACCGCCAGCCAGCAGGACAACAGCGAGCCGCCGCGCGCCCTGAGCGTGCTGGTGAATGCCGAAGGCCGTTACTTCATCAACGACCAGGAAGTGCTGCGCACCGACGTGGAGTCGGTAAAGCAGACCATCGCCGCCGTGGCCGGTGACGACCGCGAGCAGACCGTGCTGCTGCGCGCCGACGCCCGCACCCCGTACCAGGCCGTGGTCACCGCCCAGGATGCCCTGGGCCAGCTCGGTTTCCGTCGCATCGCCATCGCTACCGCGCCGGAGGTGCGTACTCCATGAGCAACAAACAACACGCGCCGATCTGGCCGATCTACAAACGCCTGCTCGGCTACACCAAGGCCTACTGGGTGTTCATGGTGGCGGCCGTCATTGCCATGGTGGTGGAAGCGCTGGCCGGCTATCACTTCACCAAGCTGATGGACCCGCTTGTCAACCGTGGCTTCGTCAACCCCGAGCCGCGCATGGCGGTGATCCTGCCGCTGACCATTCTGGGCCTGTTCCTGATGCGCAGCCTGGCCACCCTGGTCAGTGACTACACCCTGGCCCGCACCGGCCGCAGCGTGGTCCGCGACCTGCGCGAGCAGGTGCTGGAGAAGTATCTGCACCTGCCGTCGTCGCACTTCGACACCGAAGCCACGCCGGTCATGGTCAGCCGCCTGAACTACGACACCGAGCAGGTCACCCAGGCCAGCGCCGACGCGCTCAAGACCCTGGTGGCCGACACCCTGACCATCATCGCCATGCTGGTGGTGATGCTGCAGATGAGCGTCAAGGTGACCGTGGCGATGCTGGTGGTGGTGCCGCTGATCGGCGTCATCGTCTCCATCGTGGGCAAGCGTTACCGTCGCATCAGCCGTGGCATCCAGGACGGCATGGGCAACATGGCGCAGACCGCCGAGCAGTCGCTGGCCGCGCAGCAGGAAGTGAAGGTGCACGGCACCCAGGCGCATGAAATCTCGCGCTACGCCCGCCTCGCCAACCGCATGCTCGGCCTGAACATGAAGGTGGAAACCACCCGCGCGTTCGCCTCCAGCACGGTGCAGTTCCTGGCCGCGCTGGCGCTGGCGGTTATCGTCTGGGTGTCCACCCGCGAAGCCCTGGCCGGCCGCCTCAACGCCGGTCAGTTCATGGGTCTGATGACCTCGATGATGGCCATCATTCCGTCGCTGCGCCGCCTGACCAGCGTGCAGACCTCGATCTCGCGCGGCGTGGCCGCCGCCGAGCGTCTGTTCGGCATTCTGGACATGCCGGTCGAACGCGATGAAGGCACGAAGAAGATCGGTCGCGCGCGCGGTGAGCTGGCGTTTGAACACGTCATGCTGCGCTATCGCGAAGACACCGGCGTGGCGCTGGATGACATCAGCTTCGTGGCCAAGCCGGGTACCGTCACCGCCATCGTCGGTCGTTCGGGCAGCGGCAAGACCAGCCTGATACGGCTGGTACCGCGCTTCTATGAGCCCAGCGGCGGCCGCATCACCCTGGATGGCGTGGCGCTGGATGACTATCCGCTGGCCGACCTGCGCCGGCAGGTGGCGATGGTCGGCCAGAAGGTCATGCTGTTTGACGACACCGTGGGCGCGAACATTGCCTACGGCATGGACGCCACCGACGAACAGATCCGCGCCGCCGCTGAAGCCGCGAACGCCTGGGAATTCATCGAGCGCATGCCGCAGCAGCTGCAGACCCCGGTCGGTGAGAACGGTGCGCTGCTGTCCGGCGGCCAGCGTCAGCGCCTGGCAATCGCGCGGGCGATCCTGCGCGACGCGCCGGTGCTGATCCTCGACGAAGCCACCGCGGCCCTGGACAACGAATCCGAACGGCTGGTGCAGGACGCGCTGCAGCGTCTGATGCCCGAGCGCACCACGCTGGTGATCGCGCACCGTCTGTCCACCATCGAGCATGCCGACCAGGTGCTGGTGATGGATCACGGCCGCATCGTCGAGCGCGGCACCCACGCCGAACTGCTGACCATGGGCGGCCTGTACGAACACCTGCACAGCATGCAGTTTCGCGAAAGGCAGTCCTGATGGCCGCCAAAGGCACCCAGACGCCGTCGTTCTGGTACGACGGCAGCCCCGTCCCGTTGGGCGTGCGCCTGATCGCGCCGCTGTTCGGCGCGGTGGTGGCGCTGCGCCGTCGCCTGTACCGCCGCCGCTGGCTCAAACAGTACACGCTGCCGGTGCCGGTGCTGGTGATCGGCAACGTCACCGCCGGCGGCACCGGCAAGACCCCGCTGACCATCGCGCTGGTGAACCGCCTGCGCGAGGCAGGCTGGAAGCCGGGCGTGGCCAGCCGCGGCTACGGCCGCGAGCAGGCGGAGGTGGCACGCTGGGTCGAGGCCACCACGCCGACCGCACTCGGCGGCGACGAGCCGGTACTGATCGCCTACAAAACAGGGGTGCCGGTGCGGGTCGATGCCGACCGCGTGGCCGCCGGGCGCGCGCTGATCGAAGCGGGCTGCGACATCATCGTCTGCGACGACGGCCTGCAGCATTACCGCTTGGCCCGCGACGTGGAAATTGAAGTCGTCGACGCACAGCGTCGCTACGGCAACGGCCGCCTGATGCCGGCCGGACCGCTTCGCGAACCCGCCAGCCGCGCGCAGGAATGCGACTTCCGCGTGGTCAACCTGGGGCAGGCCAGTGCCGATCCGGCGGCCGTGAGCGCCTGCGGATTCGGCGAATGGGCCATGCAGCTGCACATCGACACCGCGCTGCCGCTCAGCGGTGGCCGTGCACGCGCGCTGTCGCACTTCCGTGGCCAGCGCGTGCATGCGGTGGCCGGTATCGCGCATCCGCAGCGCTTTTTCGACATGCTGCGTGCGGAAGGTATCGGCGTGGTGCCCCATGCGTTCGCCGACCACCATGCCTATGTGCCGGCTGATCTGCGTTTCGGCAGTGAGCTACCGGTGCTGATGACCGAAAAGGACGCGGTGAAGTGCAAGCCGTTCGCCAACGAATGGCATTTCGCCGTGCCGCTGTCGGCGGAGCTGCCGGCGGCGTTCTGGGTCAGTCTGCTCGACCGCGTGGATAAACTCGGCAAGCGCTGAGCGCCACGGTTTTCACCCTGCATCATTGAAAAGAAGGTTTCCATGAGCCAGCCCGTCGACTTCGTCGTTGCCATTCCGGCCCGTTACGCCGCCTCGCGACTGCCGGGCAAGCCGTTGCGCCTGATCGGCGGCACGCCGCTGGTGCTTCGCGTGGCCGAACGCGCGCTGCAGGCCGGCGCGCGCGAGGTGTGGGTGGCGACCGACGACAACCGCATTGCCGAGGCCCTGGCCGGGCTGGACGGCGTGCGCGTGGCGATGACCGCCAGCGACCACGCCTCCGGCACCGACCGCCTGGCCGAATGTGCGCAGCAGGCCGGCTGGAGCGACGACACCCTGGTGGTCAACCTGCAGGGTGACGAACCGTTTGCCCCGGCCGAGGGCATCCGTGCCGTCGCCGAGGCACTGGTCTACAGCGGCGCGCACATGGCCACCCTGGCCACGCCGGTGGAAGACGCGCAGACCCTGTTCGACCCGAACGTGGTCAAGGTGGTGCGCCAGCAGAACCTGGACGCGCTGTACTTCAGCCGCGCCCCGATTCCGTGGCACCGCGATGCCTTCGCACGCTCGCGGGACACCTTGTCCGGCCCGCATTGGCTGCGGCATATCGGCATCTACGCCTATCGTGCCGGCTTCCTGCGCCAGTTCGCCGCGATGCCGCCCGGTACGCTGGAGCAGCTGGAATCGCTGGAGCAGCTGCGCGTGCTCGAGGCCGGCTACCGCCTGAGCGTGGCGCTGTCGCCGGCCGCGTTCCCACCCGGCATCGACACGCCGGAAGACCTGGAACGCGCCGAAGCCTGGCTGGCAGCGCAGCACTGAACCCGGCGGTGACCGGTGGCCCCGCCGGCTGGACCGACCGTCCACAATTTGACGTTGGCACGACGGTTGCATGACGCCGAGTCCGGCATAATCAGCGCATGAACGTACAGCCTGTGCAGGACCTGCCGGAATTCGCCACGTGGCTCAACGCCGCGCCGTCCACCCTGACCGAAATGCGCGGCCGCCCCGTCGCGCTGGCCTTCGTCAACGCCGCCTCGGTGTGGTGCGCGCAGCGCCTGGCCGAGCTGGAACAGTGGCGCTCGCGCAACCCAGGACGCCTGCAACTGCTGGTGCTGCAGGTACCGCGCTTCGACCACGAACGCGAACCGGAGCAGGCGCTGAAGCTGCTGCGCCGGCAAGGCCTGAGCGCGCCCGCGCTGCTGGATGCGGACTGGGACGGCTGGCGTCGCTTCAACGTGACCGCCTGGCCGACCCTCGTCCTGCTGGATGCGCAGGGACGTGAGGTGGACCGCCTGGTCGGCCTCGGTGACGACATGGAGCGCACGCTCAACGCCTTGTGCCAGGGCAGCCGCCCGCTGGACGGCGAATCCACGCCGCGCGAGCTGCACCCCGAGCCGCGCGGGCCGCTGCGCTTCCCGATGGGGCTGGTCGCCACCACCGAGCGCCTGTACATCGCCGACAGCGGCCATCACCGCATCCTCGAATGCAGTCACGGCGGGCGCGTGCTGCGCCAGTTCGGTCTCGGCACCGCCGACATGATGGACGGCGGCCCCGGTGAGGCCGCCTTCAACCGTCCGCAGGGCCTCGCGCTCGAGCGCGAATGGCTGTACGTGGCCGACACCGGGAACCACGCGTTGCGCCGCATCCATCTGCTGACCGGGCAGGTCGACACCCTGTGCGGCAACGGCCGTCCCGGCGAACCCGCCGAAGGCGCGGTCAACGACCCGCGCCAGGCCTCGCTCAATCATCCGCAGGGCTTGGTGGTCGCCGACAACCAGGTGCACATCGCCATGGCCGGCGACAACCGCATCTGGAGCTACCACCTGGGCCAGCGCACGCTGAAGTGGCGCGCCGGCTCCGGTGCGATCGACGAGCGCGACGGCAGCGGCCATCTGGCCGCGTTCGCGCAGCCGGCCGCGGTGGCCGCCGTGCAGCAGGTGCTGTACGTGTGCGATGCGCTGGGTTCGTCGATCCGCTCGATGCAGCTGCGCGGTGACCTGGTGCAGACCCTGGTCGGGCACGGGCCGTGGTCGTTCGGCGACCAGGACGGTCCGCGCACCACTGCACAGCTGCAGTATCCGCAGGCGATCGCGCTCAGCCCGGACGCCCCGCTGCTGTGGATCGCCGATGCCGGCAACGGCCGTCTGCGTACCCTGCGCCTCGGCGGCGGTGATCTGAACACGCTGGAGCTGCCGCGCCGCCTGCACGGGCCGGCCGGTCTGGCGCTGGGCGGTGGTGCGGTGTGGATCGCCGAGACCGACGCCCATGCCGTGCTGCGTTTCGACCCGGTCAGCGGCGTGTTGAGTGACGTTCCGATCAGCGAATGACCCAGCCTTCCGCCCCGGCCTTTGATGGCAAGGCCTTCGCGGCGCACCTGAGCACCGCGCCCGGCGTGTACCGCATGTACGCCGCCGACGACACCCTGCTGTACGTCGGCAAGGCACGTGCGCTGCGCAATCGCGTCGGCAGCTATTTCAACGGCGTGCCCAAGACCGCACGGATCATGTCCATGCTGTCGCAGGTCGCGCGCATGGATGTCACCGTCACCCGTTCGGAGGCGGAAGCACTGCTGCTGGAAAACCAGCTGATCAAGTCGCTGTCGCCGCGCTACAACGTCTCCCTGCGTGACGACAAGACCTATCCGCAGGTGCTGTTGACCCGCGAGGAATGGCCGCGCATTGCGCTGCATCGTGGCCCGCGCGCGGTGCCGGGGCGTTACTTCGGCCCGTACCCGGGCGTCACCGCGGTGCGCGAAACGCTGAACCTGATGCACAAGCTGTTCAAGCTGCGCAGCTGCGAGGACAGCGTGTTCCGCAACCGCTCGCGGCCGTGCCTTCAGTACCAGATCGGCCGCTGCAGCGCGCCGTGCGTGGATCTGGTCGCAGCCGACGACTATGCCGAATCGGTACGCCGCGCCGCGCTGTTCCTGGAAGGAAAAAGTGACCAGCTGACGCGCGAGCTCGGCACCCAGATGCAGGCCGCCAGCGAAGCGCTGGAATTCGAGCAGGCCGCGCGCCTGCGCGACCTGATCACCTCGCTGCGCAGCATGCACACCCGCCAGTACGTGGACGGCCGCGCCGCCGACCTCGATGTGCTGGCCTGCGCCACCCAGGGAGCCAGCGCCTGCGTGATGCTGCTGTCGTTCCGTGACGGCCGCAACCTGGGCACGCGGCCGTTCTTCCCGCGCACCAACGGCGAGGAAAGCGCCGAAGAGGTGCTGGGCGCGTTTGTCTCGCAGTACTACGGTGAACACGCGCCGCCGCGCGAGATTCTGCTTGACCGCGAGATTCCCGATGCCAGCCTGATCGAAACCGCGCTGGCTGCGTCGGCCGAGTACAAGGTGCAGCTGAAGTGGAACGTGCGCGGCGAGCGCGCCGGCTACGTGGAGCTGGCCAGCCGCAACGCACAGATCACCCTGGTCAGCGAGCTCACCAGCCGCAGCGCGCAGCATGCGCGCAGCGAGGACCTGCGGCAGATGCTGGACCTGGCCGAGCCGGTCAAGCGGGTGGAGTGCTTCGATATCAGCCACACCATGGGCGAAGCCACCGTCGCGTCGTGCGTGGTGTTCGATGCCAGCGGCCCGGTGCGCAGCCAGTACCGCCGCTTCAACATCAGCGGCATCGAGCCGGGCGATGACTACGCCGCCATGCGCCAGGCCATCGACCGCCGCTTCCGTCGCGCGGTGGAAGAGCAGGGCGTGCTGCCGGACCTGCTGCTGATCGACGGCGGGGCAGGGCAGCTGGCCCAGGCCGAGGCGGCGCTGGCCGATCTGGGCGTGGAAGGGGTGATGCTGGTCGGCGTGGCCAAGGGCGCTGAGCGTCGCGCCGGGCACGAGGCGCTGGTGCTGCCGGACGGCCGCGAGTTACGCCCGGGGGCCGCATCGCCGGCGCTGCAGTTCATCCAGCAGGTGCGTGACGAGGCCCACCGCTTCGCCATCACCGGCCATCGCGGTCGCCGCCAGAAGGCGCGCATGACCAGCAAACTCGAGGATATTCCCGGCATCGGACCACGCCGGCGCGCCAGTCTGCTCAAGCATTTTGGCGGGCTGGTCGGGCTCAAGGCCGCAGGGGAAGCGGAAATCGCCAAGGTGGAGGGCATCAATGACGCCCTGGCCGCCCGCATCTACGCTAACCTTCATGGACTGCCCACGCCCCCCGCACTGGGCGAGTAGAGAGAACTGATGACGTTGACCCTCCCCACCTGGCTGACGCTGCTGCGGATCGTGATGATCCCGGTGCTGGTGCTGGTGTTCTATCTTCCCTATACGTGGACCAATTTCGCGTCCGCGGCGATCTTCGGCCTGGCCGCGCTGACCGACTGGCTGGATGGCTGGATCGCCCGCCGCTACAACCTGGCATCGGCCTTCGGTGCGTTCCTGGACCCGGTTGCCGACAAACTGATGGTGGCCGTGGCGCTGTTCCTGATCGTGCAGGGCCATCCCACCCCGTGGATGGCATTCTGGGCGGCGGTGATCGTCGGCCGCGAAATCGCCGTGTCGGCGTTGCGCGAATGGATGGCCGAACTCGGCCAGCGCGCGAAAGTGCGCGTGGCGCTGATCGGCAAGATCAAGACCACCGCACAGATGGTCGCGTTGCTGTGCCTGCTGTATTCGGTGGCCCCGAATACCCCGGTGAGTGACATCTGGATGGGCGAACCGGTGTTCCATGTGGGTGACTGGACGCTGGCCATCGCGGCCGTGCTCACGCTGTGGTCCGGCCTGCAGTATCTGCATGCGGCGTGGCCGAGCCTGCGTGAGGACGAACGTGCCGCGCGTGCGAACGCAAAAGCAAAAAAGAAGGCGTAAGGGCTGTTGACAGCCCCACATTTGGCTGTAGAATTTCGCCTCCCAAGCGGGAATAGCTCAGTTGGTAGAGCGCAACCTTGCCAAGGTTGAGGTCGCGAGTTCGAGTCTCGTTTCCCGCTCCAGATACAGAAAAAAGCGACCTTCGGGTCGCTTTTTTCGTGTGATGGGTGAACCCCTGCTATGCGCGGAACTCCGCATGAGCTGAAAAGGCGCTCGCCGTCAGTTCAATATCGGCACCGCTGATATGTGTTCTTCGTGCCGTCTCCCGCCAGCCATCGACCGCAGCCAGAACCTCTTCCAGGATTGTCTGGGCTTTGCTGTCGGCGAGGCCATAGAACACGGCGGTGCTTAGAACCGTATCCAAGCTTGGCCGGTTGTCCACATCGTCAATGTTCAAGACGTGTTCGCCCTTATCGATGTTCGGGTTGACGTCAAAGGCGGGTGCCAGCCGCCATCCGGTCTTTCCGAGCACGAAACCGTGGTTACGCAGATGGTCATCCCGGTTGCCGACGGCGACGTTGAAGGCAACACGGCGGAACAGCTGGGTCAGGTCTGCTTCCGCATGAGCGGCATCGCCTTGGGCGCGCAGGAACTGGGCCAGTTCGAGGTAGCTCGTGCCTTCGCTCTGCTCCTTGCGCAGCAGCGTCATGGCTGAGGCATAGAAGCGTCGCTGACCTTCAACGCGGTCGAAGCGTTGAACGCAGAAGGTGTGGAAATCGTTGTTCAGCCGGAGCAGTTTGGCTGGAGGAACATCGATACCGGCCGTCCGGGCAAGCGTATGCACGACGTATTCCCAAGCCCCTATGTCCCGGTCGTCATCCTTGGCGGGGAACTTGCCAATCCAGAGGGAACCATCGGTTTCCGTGAAGTTGGCCTTGGGCCGCGCACCGCCCAGGGAGGCGCCGGGTGCTACCAGAACGGCCAGCCATTTCCGCAGGGCGTCCAGATCATCGGTCCGGCGGCTGCTGAGTTGGTAAGCCACCGCTTCGAGCTCCCGCAAGGTCGTCACCGGCGGCGCGGCCATTTTTTCGTTGCCGAGGAAGGTCTCTGTACCGGTCAGGCGAAAGCGCAGGGCACCTTGGCGGGTGAAGTCCTGCACGCCGATCAGGAAGTTCCAGGCATACAGCGTGCGCGGTACCCGCTTCTCGTCCTTGGCCTGTAGTGCCTCGCGACGCTTCATCAGGGTCTGGCCCCAGCGATCGGGCGAGGAGTCCAGGAATACGCCGAAGTTGCCCAATTCCGGCTTCGGGAAAGAAGGATGTTCGTCGAGCGACAGGTCCGGATCGAGCGCAAATGCCCGAGGATCACCGAGCCATTCGCGGTCGTAGTGGAAGCGGATCTGGCCACGGTCATGTGCCAAGGTGCCAACCCGGCAGGCGGGGCCGAGATCGCTGTCGAGCCACACTTCCAACGCATTGTTCGGCAGATTCATTGCGTGCCCTTCGTATCGTCAGGCGATGAGGGCGCTGGCGCTGCAACCCGCTTGCTCGCGGCGCGGGGGCGGCGCGTTGGTGCCAAGGCCAGGTCCTGCAGCTTGCGACCCACCTTGTCGTCGGCCGCCAGGGTTTGGAGATCGTTTTCCAGTCCGAGTACGGCCAGTACCCGGACGTAGGAACCGAGCGTGGCCCCCGGATCACCGGCTTCCACCTTGTACAGCGTGGTCCGCGAAATGCCGGCGCGTTGTGCGACGACGGCATTGCTCAGCTTGCGTCGCAGGCGGGCAAGGCGTAGCCGCTCTCCCAACGCTGAGAGCAGGCGCTGTTCCTGGGGAAATATCACGGGCGGCTTACTAGGCATGTTCTCCATACTAGGCGATATCAGTTCTATTTGTCCATAATGGCGATATTTCGTGCGCGACGGGGGGCAAGGATCACTTCATGTTCGCTTCACCGTCGCCACATCGGCGGCCCGCGTGTGTCGGCCACGCTGCAGATCCCTTCTGCAGTGGCAACACGCTCATGACTTCTTCTTCTGCCTACGACTGGGACCTGGTGGTCGCCGGTGCCAGCTTCGCCGGTGCGGCATGTGCGCTGGCCGCCGCACAATATGGCCTGCGGGTGTGCGTGCTGGAGCGCAAGGCCGACCCCGGTGCACGTCTGCATACCACCGGAATACTGGTCAAGGAAGCGCTGGAGCAGACCTGGCTGCAGCACGCGCCGGATGCGCTGCTGCAGCGTGTCGAGCAGGTACGCATGTATGCCCCGAACCTGCGCAATGTGCTGCTGGCGGCACCCGGGTACTACTTCATGACCACCGACACGCCGAACCTGATGCGCTGGCTGGGCGATGAGCTGCGCCGGCACGGCGTCGACCTGCGCCTGCAGCAGCCGTTCACCGAGGCCCACCGCCACGGCGAGGGCTGGCACGTAGCCGGGGCGGGGCGCACCCGCTATCTGGTCGGCGCGGACGGGGCCGGCTCACGTGTGGCCCAGCGCACCGGGCTGGGCCAGGTGCAGGACTTCCTGTTCGGGGTGGAGCAGGAGTTCGCCGGCGCGTGGCTGCCGCAGGGTGGGGCGCTGCACTGCTTCGCCAGCCGCCGGTTCGCGCCGGGCTACATCGGCTGGGCGGCGCAGAACCCGACCGGCGTTCAGGTTGGGCTGGCCCTGCGCCATGATCCGGCCCAGGTCCGCCGGCCGGACATCGAAGGCTTCGTGCGCCACGTGCGCAGCGTGATCGGGCTGCCGGAGGGGCAGGGGTCGGACGCCACCCGGGCCGGGCTGATTCCGTGTGGCCCGTTGCAGGGGCCGCTGGCCGCCCCGGGCGTGATCCTGACCGGCGACGCGGCCGGGGTGGTCTCGCCGCTGTCGGCGGGTGGCATTCACGCCGGCTGGCGGCACGGCTGGACGGTGGGCGACGCCGTGGGCCTGCACCTGCGGGGCCGCGGGCCGACCCCGGAGGCGGTGGCGGCCCGCGCGGTGCCTACGTTCCGGCGCAAGCGCGCGCTGCGCTGGGCCATGGACCACCTGCAGCAGGACTGGCCGCTGGACCTGATGCTGGGGGCGGGCATGGTGCGACGTGCGGCCGAGCAGATCTACTTTCACCGGCGCGGGCTGCGCATGGACCGCTGAATACTGTCATCAAAGATGTTGACGACGTGAAGGAATCCCGACACAATAGCGCTCCTTCGACGACACGTCGTTGGGCAGCAAGTCTGCGGGAATAGCTCAGTTGGTAGAGCGCAACCTTGCCAAGGTTGAGGTCGCGAGTTCGAGTCTCGTTTCCCGCTCCAGATTTCGACAAGGCCCCTGTGGGGCCTTGTTTTTCTCCGCGGTGGCACGCGGGCATCGGCACCCCGGCAAGGGCGTTGGATGTGAAATAAAGTGTAAAAAGGCTGGTGTGTTTACGGTGGTTTCGGTAACATACGCGCCTGATTTTGCGGGAATAGCTCAGTTGGTAGAGCGCAACCTTGCCAAGGTTGAGGTCGCGAGTTCGAGTCTCGTTTCCCGCTCCAGAATCTGACAGCACCCCGGTCACGGGGTGTTGTTTTATAGAGTCACCGGCCTGGTGGCAGAGTGGTCATGCATCGGATTGCAAATCCGCGTACGCCGGTTCGATTCCGACCCAGGCCTCCATATAAAACCCCCTGATCCGTCAGGGGGTTTTTTATTGCCTGCTGGAAAATACATGTCGGCGGAACCCGTGATCTCAACTCTTTTTCGGGTGGCATCACGGTGGAGGGGCTGTAGAGCCGGGCTTGCCCGGCTGCTTTCAGCCGATGATCTGCGGCCTCGCGCGCACCCGGTAGCGTCGGTCGACAGACGACGGCCCTGAAACACCCAACGCCCGGTAACGCATGACCCCAAATCGAAACCGCCGTTGATCTGGCGCGAACAGCAGCCGGGCAAGCCCGGCTCTACGAAATCTTCCACACCAGATCCAGCCCGGCCTCATCCCGCACCGCGTAAACACGCTCGTACTGGAACGACAACACAAACCGATACCGGTGCTGCTTCGCAAACACCTCAATCAGCCGATAGATCTCATGCAGGCTCCGCAACATATGCGCCGCCCGGAAGTGAAACGTCACCGTCAACCCCACACTCCACTCCACCTGCATGCCCCTTGCCCCTAAAGCAAGCGGAACAGCGTGTTGCTTGAACCCAAACGCACACCTGCACCCCGGCAGCAGCCCAGCCCAGATGTTCTGATCAACATCGCTCGGCAGACCCAGCGAGCGAAGCGTGAACGCAACATCATCCAGCGTCACCCCGGACTCAATCTCCAGCACCATCACCAGGCTCATACCCGAACCTCCTGCACTCTGCGCAACAGCCCGCCGTGCCGGCCGGGCTGTGCACGAACTGACTACCCGGGCCGTACCGTAAACGTGGCGACCCATCCTGACCGTCCTACCAGCGCACGCGCGGGCGGATCAAGTCGATGTCCTCGCCCCAGGCGCAATACGCCATCTCCATGTCGTGCTTCGCCTGCAGATCCTGCCAGTACGCCGGCGGGTCGCCGAAGTAACGCCCCAGCCGCAGCGACAGTTCCGCACTGATGCTGCTGCGGCCACCAATCACCGATTCCAACCGCCCACGCTTGACCCGGATGGAATCCGCCAGCCGACGAATGGAAATGCCGGCCGGGCGCAGATAGTCGTCCATCAGCACGCGCCCTGGATGGATGCTCGCTGAGGGCTGAAACAGCGGCGCAGGCTGCACCGCTCCGCTTGCATGGCCGCCCTGAGGGCGCTCTGAATTCGCATGGTCAACACAACCTGCACAGGAACACTGCTCGCACATGGGAACCTCCCGAAACTGGGTAACGAATGAGTTCAACGAAGTGGCAATGCAGCGCGCAGCGATGGCGCGGCAGCATGCCGATCAGATCGCCGGGTCAGCGCCCGGCGTTATAAGTCTTGGATATGCGCGCGAAGTGGCAACGCCGAAGGGCGGCAGGCGCGCGGAAGACGTAAGCGAAGGCCTCGAGTGGGCAGCTCGAAGCGATGGATGAAGGCCCAGAACGTGTACATCTCAGACTCCCGGGAAAGGCCTTTCCCCCTATGGGAAAGGCGTCGGGAGGTTAGAAAACCGCAATCAGCAAACGGAGCAGGCTTATTTCCCCTGATCGGGGTGTTGTATTCGCCGCCCTCCCGACTTGGGACATCCAAGCATTGCTGATTCGGAGTTTTCTAATCTCCGAGGCCCACACTGCCGGACGCGCAAACGGATGTGAAGTGGCTGTTTTCTTGCGTTCCGCGCGATTTCGATAGGCTCCATCTATCGTTGACGCGTATGGCTCGAAAAACGCCGTTTTGGCGCGGATTCCGCGCCAGAATGGTCAGGTTGTGGCGGCATTCTGGCTTGGCATCGTTGCCACGGGATTACTCTGGTGAGGGTGTGGGTGTGTCGCATGCGGCTCTCTTCGCGGGCCAGTCGGTGGATTTCCCCCGGAGGGGGCCGGCAGCCGACGCCGGACGGATTCCAACCCGCCGGGGTTGGAACGAATCTGCCGCACATGGTGGCCGCCTGGCGCCATCATCGGTGGGGGCCGCAGGCGGCTAAACTGCTGGCGACGCCTCCGACAGGATTGGACATGGCCGCCAAGGACAAGGGAACGACGAGGGTCGGATTTCGCAATCGCAACGAGCAGACGAACATCCGCGCTACTAGCTTGCGAGGCACCGATCATGGGCAGGTCGTCTACGTGCTGCAATGTGAGCCCTGCGGCGAGGTGTACGGTGCCAACGGCAGCGATATCCACTTGCGCAAGTGCCCAGCATGCCAAGGCGGGCGGCCAAAGCTGACGTTCGCGCCGTAGAGAGCTGTAGAGCCTCAAAGTTCTGTGGAGCGGGTAGGAAATGTGCCGTGCAGGCGCGGAAAGCTTGTGACCTTGCCCGACCTTGACTTAGGGGGGGGGCATGGCTCCACCTGCGATTTGCAACTCGGCGAACATGGACCCTGCGCTTTTACACGCGCTTTTTCAATCGGAAGTCGCCATAACCCATTGACAGCGCGATAGTTTTCGACAGGTTGCAACCGTTCGTCGGGTGCCCTCGTGGGCTACGCCTTGCGCCACAAGGGATTGCTGAAATTTCCTACATTTAGCGTTGACGATCCCCAACACCCCCACTATCTTGATTGGCGTCGAGGGACGGTCCCGAGACCCCCAAACGTAAGAGCCCCACCTAGTTGGCGCTAGGCAGGGCTCGGGGTTACATGCAGTAGGCAGTACACGGGTACGGCGTACAACTCGTTCGGCTAGATCGAGGTAACGGCGAAATAGTGTCAACTGTTGACAGCTGTGTCAATGCGACGCCTGTCAGGTTCGTGACGTTGGTCACATTCGTTTGTGCGTCGTCCCGTGCTTTCCAAGAGGAAAACACGCAATGGCTATAAACCAGCAGCTTTCGCTGCATCTCATCCACCGTAAGGTGGACGACGCCCTCATTGAGCAGCGGAAGCTCGATGGGTACATCAACGCCACGGCGATGTGCCAAGCGGTAGGGAAGCGATTCTTTGATTACCGACGCCTGGAAGCCACCTGTCAGTTCCTTGAGGAGCTGGCAGCGGAAACGGGATATCCCGTTTCCGAGCTAATTCAGATAGTTAAGGGCTCTGGTCCGCAGGGAACGTGGGTCCACCCCGATGTCGCCATGCACCTAGCTCAGTGGCTTTCACCAAAGTTCGCGGTGGCGGTGGCCAAGTGGGTTCGCGAATGGCTGTCTGGCCGCCAGCCCAGCGGTGCGCCCGGCCCTGGCTTGCCCCATCACATCCAGCGCTATCTTGCCAACAAGGACAAGGTGCCATACACGCATTTCTCGATTTTGAGTGAACTGGCGATTTCGTTGATCGCTCCCCTCGAGGCCAGGGGGTATACCCTCCCTGAGCGGATGGTTCCCGATATCTCAGAAGGCAAGATGTTCGCGAAGTGGCTGCGGGACCAGGGTGTGGATACGTCTCAGATGCCGACCTACGAGCATCGCTACGCGGATGGTCGCGTTTGCAATGCAAAGATGTATCCGGTCGGCTACCTGCACGCGTTCCGGCTGCATTTCAACGAGGTCTGGCTGCCTAACAAGGCACATCAGTATTTCCGCGAGCGTGACCCTTCCGCACTTCCTCACCTAGACAAGATGTTACTGGAAGCGCCTGGCGTTCCGAACTTGCCAGCGGCCTAGTAATCCTCCCGCCTCCGATCAGAGATATCGGGGGCGGGGCGGATGTGGCTTACTGCACTTTTCCACTCCGGCGTATTTCACAAATTCGAACATAATAAAGTGTGAAATCCCTTCTCTGTGGGTCAAGGAGTACTTCTCGTGACGGATAAAATGACCGTTTAGCTTCGAGTTTTCTCGTGTGAATTCCAAATCGTCGCCGGGATTCGACTGTAGGCTCCTCAGGCTGGCGATGGCGAAAGATATTTTGGAGAAAAGTTATGATCCAGTATATCTACAGCTCGCGCGGAGCCGCTATTGGTTTCATTAGCGGTAAGTATATTCATGACATGCGAGGTCGCGCCATTGGTCAACTAGATGGCACGCACGTTCACAAGATCACTGGGCAGTATGTGGGCGAGCTGTATCAGGAAATGGTTGTGAACATGCACTTGGGGAATTTGGGGAACATTGGCAACCCGGGTAATCCTGGTAATCCGGGTAGCCCAGGAAATCCGGGAAATCGCGGTTCTATGAATGCTGGCTATCCGGACGTTTTTGACCTCCTGTTGCGCTAGTCAGCAAGGGAGAGATCTTCGGTTAACTGCTGATCTCAGAAGCGCGAAAGCTTGTAGCTCGACGGCGCATCGGCGACCCGCTGCTATCTATTCGTTCCGCAATGTTGGAGTGACCTTAGTGTCAGCGTGCTTGCGGTGGATAATCTTGAGAATTTTTCGAGAAGCCAATTTAAGCGAAGATAATTTTGTTGAAAGCTATGTCCGAGTTCCTCTGATTTTCTTTGGCGCTGGGCGGTGTTTCTAAGTGGATGCCCGATACTTCTTGGAGCGTGCATATGCAAAGTGACGAGAACGATGGAGTTGCGGATGCGTTTGTCGCAAACATTCTTGCAGCCGGAGCGGATAAGGGGTTCCGCTCTCTAGACGTCTTTGTGACATGGTTCGTCGCTGGGACGGCAGCGGCCGTTGGATTGGCCGCTGCGAACCTTGAAAAGCTGACGTGGGTGATCACGCCGTCTCGTCTCCAAGCTGAATTGCCATGCCTTGCTGTGATCTTACTGCTAGTTCTGGGTTCCAAGTTTCTAGGTAGCCTAATCTGCACCATGGCCGGTGCGATGGAGGCAGCTGTGAGCGTGATGAGGCGGTACGACGAGATTAATGTCCCAATAGTTGGGATAGGGGCATTTGAGGCAGCGCGCCGTCGGGCAATGCCTTGGCCAGCTCTGGCGACCGAATGGGCGTGGGCGAAGCTTACCGGCAGACGCAGGCCTAACCTTGGACGAGTCGTCACTTGGCTCTTGATTGGAAGTGGGAGCTGCGCCCTAGTGGCCGCTTGCTTAACGGCAAAGTTCTGGATCTCCTTGCTGGCCTAACTAATTACTGTGGTAGAGCATGGTCTTTCACTTTACAGCCCCACTAAGTCCGTCGGAAAAGCCTGTGAGACGGATGCGCTAGGGATAGCGGTTGTGGAGCGGGATTTAATGCTAGGTCTTGATCTGTCGGGGATGTCTCCTAATCCTCGGAGTAAGACGATCAATCTCGTTCGCTCTAGCCAAGGATAGGGGATCTATATGGTGCTCGATAACGGCGGACTACTTGGGCTGGGAGGATCGAGCCATGCAGTCAGAATCGAGTCGGCTACTGGCGAAGGTGTTCATGCGCCTTTGCTCACTTTTGTCACTCGATACATGGCTCCGCACGGTCATGCATCGGGTCATTGTTAAAGGGATTTCAATAAATGACAGTCAGTCAGCAAGCCGCATTGCAGGGCCATAACTTCGAACGCCTTAGGGATCACATCTTGCCGCTCTCGCGCGCTACCACGTTCTCGGTCGCAGTGACCGAGTGGGATCTGGTGGCTGTTGAAATCAGTGACGAGTTCGATAGCTGTCCTTGTGGGCAGGAAATCAAAGAACACTGCTTTATCCACAATCGGATTACTGGTCACCGTACGCATGTCGGAAACGTGTGCATCAATCGGTTTCTGGCCATTGATACGGGTACACTTTTTGATGGTTTGAAGCGAATCAAGAATTCTCAGGGCCGTGCCAACCTCGACTTGATCGAGCATGCTTATCGTATGGGCTACCTTTACGATCTTAATGAGTACGAGTTTTTGGTAAAGATCAAGCGGAAGAGGATTCTTTCACCAAAGCAGGCGGCCTGGGAACAAAAGATCCACCGCCGTATCCTCAGTGAAACGGTCGTGACTAAGCGCTCTGATCCATCGACTTCTCGAAAGCGTGTCTGAGTGATGAGGCGTTGATGTGGGCTTCCCAGTCCGCGATCTTGTGTTTACCCGCTTGATGAGCGCATCGTCCAGATCGGCGAACACAATGGTCAGCGCGGTATCAAGATTGCGCATGCACCCGGCTGGCAGCAACGCTAGTTCTGCCAGCTTCCCATTCCGCAACCAGTCGCTTTCCGTACTTACCTTCCAACCGTGAAGCATGCGCCTGCAGCGTCTCGCTCATCGCAGTGGCGATACGGTCAATGATCAGTTCGGGATTCTCGACCTCACACACGGAGCGCCCGAAGAGCAGGAGATCCTCGCGAGACGGATAGTGGCGATCCTTCGCCCCGGAGAAGAGCTTGAGTGCCATGGTTCGATCGACCCGCTCAGTGCCGGTGCGCTGGTTGTAGTAGGGGTAGATGGTAGTGGTCACAACATCGTAGATCGGTGCCAGCCGCGCCTCGCCGGCGGATGGGTCGCGGTACAGCAGGCCGAAGTTCTTCAGGTGTGCGTCGCCATTCCGTACCATGACGGACAAGGTGACTGAGGCAAAGAAAGCCTCGAGATTCGCCAACCGGGCATTGCCACTGAACGCGCTGATGTAGCGAGCGGTTGCCTCATAGCTGCCCTGATACTTGTAGTTCCCCTGTGCGTCGCGGGGCTTGGCCATGAGTACGGCCATGTCCTCGAATCCAAGTCGCTCGGGAACCAGATCGAAACGACGAAGGATGAAAAGTTGGGCATCATCGGACAGCCAGAAGTCCGGAACGTCCAAGCCGGCGCGCCGCGCCGCATCCATGCACAGGAACTCGTTCTGGGAGAGCCACGGGTAGTCGTCTGCGCCGGCCTTTACGATCAGGTCCGCTTCGAGGCGTTCGGGCAGTGCGGTGTCCGCGTCTGGAATCATCACCTTGGGTTGAACGCCGGAGATACCAGAATCGAAGTAGGTCTCCACCAGGAACTCAAACAACCCTTGGGACGCGGGTTCATGCAGCAACTGCTCGAGCCCCACCTGCGGCGGGGGTTCATGCCACTGCTCGCCAGGTTGCAGAAACTGGAGCCGTCCGATCTGACGCCGCCCGGTTATCGCCAGAAGCCGCATGTCGTTAATGCGCTCGTGCTTGGCAATGCGCCGCCTTATCAGGTCGAGCAGGTAGCCCTCCGGCAGGTTCATTGAGAACGCCGGCATCAACGGATTGGATACGTAGCTTCGCGCCCGGATGGGCATGGTCAGGGACGCCTCATTCCCGCGCTCGGTTGTGGTGTAGCTGAAGACGTACTGGGCTTGGCGGAGCAGGTGGCCAGCTTCCCCAGTGGGGGTGACCACGCGCAGGTCCTTAATCTTCATTATTCACCAAGCGGCCTCGCGATCATGGTCATGGGCAACCATAGCCTGAGAGGATCCGTTTCCGCGCGCTCGAATCCAGACCGCTCGTAGAACGCAACCGCGTCCTCTTTGGCGTCCACGAATAGCCCAGTTTCGCCAATGGTCTCGCTCACCTCCACCGCCCGCGTATTCCTTGTGTCGTTCGCAGCGCGTTATGCGTCGCTCCACGCGGTCGCGCTGGATGGGGACATCGCTGTCGTAGAGCCGGGCTTGCCCGGCTGACGGAGTCCGTGCACGTTGAGAAGCCGGGCAAGCCCGGCTCTACGAGTTCCCGGCGTGTGCATGCCGCGTCGCAGTCAGCGCGGCTTGGGCGTCCATCGAACGGTACTACGGCTACTTCCAGTGTCATGCTGTCGTGTCTCCAGGTGCTGCTTCAGAGAGACTGCGAGACGGTCAGAGATCGGCTTGGGGTTGTCGAGGGCATCCGCAATGCGCTTGATGTCCTTCTGGCCCAGTCGAATGATCCTCGCCCGGGAATTACTGTTCACATTCATGGGGTACCTCCTTTTTCATGTCTGATTGGCCAGAGTCAGTCAAAGGCCTCCTCACTCACTGGACTACGGTCCGTGCCGGTGGTGCCAGAAGGGCGGCGACTGCGCCCCGGAAACGTCCATCGCTGGACAATATTTCACATGCCTGAACGCTTCATCCCGAGCGCCATCAATTTGGCGCTTGCAATTGACTTGTCGCGAAGAGCGTGCAAAGTTCAAGTGAACCGCGAGTGAAGCGCGCTATGTGGTCCACACAGCGCGTTGACAGGGGCAGCTCGTCACCGAAGCAGGACAAGTTCACGGAGGTCGTATGCGATACGGCACTAATGACTTGGCTGACGGCGTGCGCTCCGAGCTGGAGGCCAGCTATAGCAAGCATGGCTGCGGCCCGGAGTTCTGGACCACCTACCAACAGGTGCTGGAGCGCCTGGTGCCACAGGGCAGGAGCCGCACGCAGGTCACCAATGAGCTGGCGTTGATTATTGAGCAGCTGGGGATTGTGCGAAGGGCGCAGATGGTGCCGTCGCGGAGCGAGCGTTCGTAGGGACACGCCATGCGTGTCCACGGGATTTCTGGCCATTCGACGACGCGCATGGCGCGTCGCTACAGGAGACCCACCGCTAGCAGGACCATCAGGGTGGCCAGCGCTGCCAGTGTGCGTGGGCGCAACCAGCGTTGCGGCTGCTGGCGCATGGCGTTTTCGCTGGCCACTTTGACCAAGCCTTCGGGGAAGCCCTGGGCCCGCATCTGCGCATCGCAGGCGTCCACGCAGGCCCCACAGGCAATGCAGTCCGGCAGGGGGGCGTTGCGCACGTCCAACTGCATCGGGCACACGTCCACACACGCGCCGCAATCCACGCAGTCACCCAGCCGGTCATCGGCGAAGCGCGGCATCGGTCCGGCCAGGGCCGGGTGCGCGGCGCGGAACGCGTAGTCGCTGGCACTGACCGGATCCAGCAGGCCGCGGCCGCGTTCCTCCACACCGCCTTGGCCGGGTGCGCGCGCACCGCGTGGCTCGGCGCGGCGGGCGTCGTAGCAGATCTGCGGGGTATCGGCGTCGCTGAGCAGGGGCGCGACACGGGCGTACGGGCACAGGTCAATGCACACCTGCTCGCGTAGGAAACCGGCATTGCCCCAGGTGGCCAGCGCATAGAACAGCACCCAGAAGATTTCCCAGCCACTCCAGGCCAGCGGCCACAGGCCGGTCACCAGCTGGTCAATCGGGCTGAAGAAGCCGACAAAGGTGATGCCGGTCCACAGCGCCACAGCGGCCCAGGCCACGTGCTTGACCGTGGCGGCGAGGCGCCGCGAGCGCAGGTGACGCTGGCAGCCCCGCTCGATCCGGCGGAACAGGCCGCTCCACAAGGTCTGCGGGCAGGCATAGCCGCACCAGACGCGTCCGCCCAGGTTGGTCAGCAGCACCAGCGAGGTGGCCAGGACGGCGATCAGGCCGAGCAGCACGCCCAGGTCCTGCGGCCACAGGGTCAGCCCGAACAGGTCGAAACGACGGCCGGGCAGGTCAAACAACAGCGCCTGACGGTCGTTCCAGCGCAGCCAGGGCAGCAGATAGAAGCCGGCCAGCAGGGCCGCCGGCAGCAGGGCGCGCCAGCGCAGGCGCGGTGGCGATACCGGCGGCGGCGAGGGCGGCGGCGTGGAATCGATGAGATGAAGGTGCAGGCGACGCGGCATGCTCAACCCAGCGGCAGGTCGTCGTCGTCACGGCGCAGCCGCCGCAACAGGTACCAGGTCACCGCGCTGGCACCCGCGGTCACCCCCAGAACATGAAGAAGCCCAGGGTGTAGCCCATCTCGCGGCTGATCGCATGCTGCGGGAAGGTGATGTCGCGCAGGCGCAGCGGGTCGACAAAGGCGAAAAACACCATGGTCGCCAACCCCGCCGCGACAAAGCTGGGCCACAGGATCGCGCCCCATTGGCGGATCAGCAGCCGGCGGCGATCCGTCGCGGAAGTGTCGGGGGTATCGTTCATGGGCGCAGACTAGGCCCTGCGACAGCGCGCCACATTGATCCTGATCAAGGCGAAGCGCATCATCCGCGCGACGTTGTGCCGCACCTGCCGCCGAGGCCCCCCATGCTGGACCCATCTCCCCACCCGCTGCCTTACCCGTCGCTGGCCCTGTGCAGCGAGGAAGAGGTGACCCGGCTGGTTCATGACTTCTATGCACGGGTCCGCCAGGAGCCGCGGCTGGGGCCGATCTTCAACGCGCATGTGAAGGACTGGGATGCGCACCTGGCCCAGCTGGTCGACTTCTGGTCCGCCATGCTGCGCGGTACCCGCCGCTTCAGCGGCGCGCCCATGCCCAAGCACATGGCGATGGACCATCTGGACCGCGACCTGTTCGACCGCTGGCTGGTGCAGTTCCGCCTGACCACGGCCGAAAGTGGCAATGAACCGATGCAGCAGCTGGCCGATGACGTAGCCCGGCGCATCGGCGACACCTTCTGGCGGCGCTACCAGATGCTGCGCTGGCCGCAGATTCCGGTGGCCGGTCGGCCACAACTGCGCGATGGCTGCGGGCACGTGGCCGGCGAGGGCTGCGGTGGGGCAGGGGCGGCCAACGAGGACTGACCGGACCGCCGATTGATCTGGCTCAATGCGCGTACCGGCGGGTGCGCGCAGGCTGTGCCCATGGACACCTTCTCGCCCGCCGCCGCCGGCCTTGCCTGGCAGTTCGACCCGGAACTGCTGCGTCGTCACGACCGTCCCGGTCCCCGCTATACCTCATATCCCACCGCGCCGCATTTCCATGACGGCTTCGGCGAGCACCAGCTGCGCGCCGCCATTGCCGGCAGCAATGTCAGCGCCCGCGCGCTGTCGCTGTACGTGCATGTGCCGTATTGCAGCAGCCCGTGCTTCTACTGCGGCTGCAACCGGGTGATCACGCGTGATCACAGCAAGGGGGTGGCCTATGTGGCGCGCGTGCTGAGCGAGGCCGACCAGATCGCGCCGTTGTTCGACCCCAGCCGCGAAGTGATCCAGCTGCATCTGGGCGGTGGCACGCCGAACTTCCTGGCCGCCGAGCAGATGCGCGAACTGATCGACGGCCTGCGCCAGCGCTTTTCTTTCAGTGAGGCCGCCAGCCGCGATTTCTCGATCGAACTCGACCCGCGTCATGTCACCCGGGCCGACATCGCCGGGCTCGCCGCGCTGGGCTTCAACCGCGCCAGCCTGGGCATCCAGGACTTCGACCCCACGGTGCAGCGCGCGATCAACCGCGAGCAGGGGGTGGAGCCGACCTTGGAAGTGCTGCGCGCGTGCCGTGAGTACGGCCTGCGCTCGGTCAACGTGGACCTGATCTACGGCCTGCCGCACCAGACCCTCGAGGGCTTTGCACAGACCCTGGAAACGGTGCTGCGCGAGCGCCCGGATCGACTGGCCATCTATGGCTACGCGCACCTGCCGAACCTGTTCAAGGCGCAGCGGCAGATTCCGGACGAGGCATTGCCCAGCCCGGAACAGAAGCTGGCGCTGCTCGGGCTGGCGGTGCGCCGGCTGTCACTGGCCGGTTACCAGTACATCGGCATGGACCATTTCGCGCTGCCCGAAGAAGACCTGTCGCGGGCCCAACGTGCCGGTCAGCTGCATCGCAACTTCATGGGTTACACCACGCATGCGCAGACCGACCTGGTCGGGCTGGGGGCCAGTGCGATCAGCCGCATCGGCGACAGCTACAGTCAGAACCCGCGCGATCTGCCGGGATGGGAATCGGCGGTGGATGCGGGACGGTTGCCGGTGTGGCGCGGGCTGACCCTGGATGCCGACGACGCACTGCGCGCGGAACTGATCGGGCAGCTGATGTGCCAGGGCGAGGTGGACGGGCATGCGCTGGCCGCGCGCCATGGGGTGGACTTCGAGAGCTACTTCAGCGACGCGCTGATCGCGCTGCAGGCGCTGCAGCATGACGGTCTGGCCGAATATGCCGATGGCGTGGTCCGCGCTACCGAGCAGGGACGCCCGTTGCTGCGCCTGCTGGCGATGTGCTTCGACCGCTACCTGGGCAAGGTGGAGTCACCCGCGCGGTACTCGCGGGCGATCTGAACTTCAGGGTGTCAGCCGCTCGCCTTCAGCAGGGCGACGGCTGCCGTCAGAAACGACACGATGATGCCGGTACCGAGGATGATGGGGGCCCAACGGTACTCACGCAGCAGCTTGGCTGTTTCAATGTCAGCGCGTCGAGATTCGGCATGCGCCTTGAGCGATTCTGCGTGGATCCTGGCTGATTCTGCCTGGATGTTGCGTATCTCTTCGGATGTTCTGGAGGTCTCCGCCTGGGCCCTGCGCAACTCTTCAAAGTTCCTGAAGGTTTCCGCCTCGGTTTTGCGCAACTCTTCGAGGATTCTGAAGGTCTCCGCCTGAGTCCTGACGGCCTCTTGCATCGTCTTGAAGGATTCCGCCATCAGCTTGTCCATTTCCGCTTCGTGCCTGGAGACCATGTGAACCTCGGTTGTGGAATCGGCGCAGTTTAAGCGCGGCGTTCAACCGGGTTTTGCGGCTCATCGCACGGTTAGCGGCGGTAGCTCGAACGCAATGAAGATGGTTGCAACATGCAAAAAGTGGTGCCCGGAGCCGGAATCGAACCGGCATGGGGTTTCCCCCGGCGGATTTTAAGTCCGATGCGTCTACCAGTTTCGCCACCCGGGCCGGTTCGACGGCGGGAATTGTAGCTGAATCCTGACCCCGCGCCGGGTAGAAGTTCCCGATCCGTTTTGCCGCTAGCATGTCGCAACTGCCACAAAGAGCGCACAGCCCATGCTGAAACTGCACATCGGCAACAAAAACTACTCCTCGTGGTCGATGCGCCCCTGGGTGCTGATGACCCAGGCCGGCATCCCGTTCGAGGAGGTTCTGCTGCGTTTCGACAGCTTCGACCCGGATTCGCAGTTCAAACGCGCCGCCGAGGCGCTGTCGCCGTCGGGCACGGTGCCGGTGCTGGTCGATGGGGAGCAGGTGGTGTGGGACACCCTGGCCATCGCCGAAACCCTGGCCGAGCGCTTCCCGGAATGTCGTTTATGGCCTGCCGACGCCACTGAGCGGGCGCTTGCACGCAGTGCCACCGCCATGATGCACGCCGGGTTCGGTGCATTGCGTCAGCACTTTCCGATGAACATCGAGGCCCATCTGCCAGAGGTCGGCGCGCGCGTGCTGCGCGAGCAGCCGGCCGTGGTCGCCGACCTGGAGCGCCTGCTTTCGCTGTGGGAACGACTGCTGGGCCGGCACCAGGGTCCGTTGCTGTTCGACCACTTCAGCATTGCCGACGCCTTCTACGCGCCGGTGGTGATGCGCCTGGTGACCTATGCGGTGCCGGTGACCCCGCGCGTGCAACAGTACATCGACGCGGTGCGCGCGCTGCCGGGCGTCAGCCAATGGATCTCCGGCGCACTGGCCGAACATGACTTCCGGCCCTTCGAGGAGCCGTATCGCGACGCGCAGGATCAGGCCTGAGCGCACAGGCGACCCCGCAACTGGAGGCAGGGCATGGGCAGAAGGAGGGCAGGGTGGATGGTCGCCGCGCTGGCATGGGCGGTGTCGGGTCCGATCGTGGCGCAGGAGCCTGCAGCGCCGCCGGTGGGCGAGGTGGTCGATCTGGCCCCGGTGGTCGTGTCCGGGGTGCAACCCGGCCCGGGCCTGTGGCAGGTGACCGCACCCAACGGGCATACGCTGTGGATCCTCGGCACGGTCACGCCCTTGCCGAAGAAGATTGATTGGCGCGCGGATGAGGTCAAGGCGGTGATCGCCAGCGCCGACGCGGTGCTGTCCAGCCCGGGCTGGACGGTGGACGCCGACGTCGGCTTCTTTGGCCGGTTGACCCTGATCCGTCCGGCGATGAAGGCCGCGCATGATCCCGAAGGACGTCGGCTGGAACAGATCCTGCCGGCGGACGTCTACGCGCGCTGGCTGCGGCTGAAGCAACCTTATCTGGGCCGGGACCGGGGCGTGGAGAAGGACCGTCCGCTGGTCGCCGCGACCCGGTTGTATGCGGCGGCGCTGGACGAGGTCGGGCTGGAGCAGCGCTCGCCGGTCAGCAAGGTGCTGGAAAAGGCCTACAAGGCGCGCGGGCTCAAGCCGGTGGAAACCCGGGTGGTGATCAAGGTGGAGGACCCGCGCAAGGCGCTGAAGGAAATGCAGGCCAACGCGCTGGACGACGTGCAGTGCCTGGAACGTACCATGGACCGGGTGGAGCACGAGCTGCCGCTGCTGGTGGAGCGGGCCAATGCCTGGTCGGTGGGCGATGTGGAGGCGCTGCAGCGGCTCTCGACCACCGGCCCGTACGACGCCTGCGTCGGCGCGATCACCCGCAGTGAATTTGGTCGCCGGCGCGGACTTGGTGATCTGGACGCGCGCGCGGCGCAGGCCTGGATGCGCGCGGCACAGAAGGGTCTGGCCGACCATAAAGTGTTGTTTGCGACAGTCCCGGTGTACCTGCTGGTGTCACCCGATGGGTACCTGGAACGATTGAAGCAAGCCGGCTACAGCGTGCAGACCCCCTGACTGCTGCGCTGCCACACGAAAGCGCGTTCCCCGTTTCCCGTCTTCATGGCATAGTCATTTCTGGTTCACGGGGGAGTATGCGCATGTCTCTGCGGGCGGTCGCCTATGTCAGCGAAGCAGTCGAAGGAATCGGCGGTGCGGACATGGACCGCATACTTGCAGATGCGTCCGCGCACAACCGCATGGCCGGTGTGACCAGTGTGCTGATGTTCGACGGCGTGCGCTTCCTGCAGTACCTCGAGGGCCCCGAAGACGGCGTGCGCTCGGTCTACCCGCGGGTGCTCAATGCACGCAGCCACCATCACCTGCGGGAGCTGGCGCAAGGCGAGGTGCCTACCCGTCAGTTCCCGCGCTGGACCATGGCCTCGGCGCGGATCGAACCCGCTGTGCTGGCCGACATCGTTGAGACACCCTGGGACGGTTTTGCCGCTGCAGCTCCGGTCAACGGCGAGCGCCGCGTGGGTTTCGCGCGCCTGCTGGAACTGTGGACCGGCGTTTCCGGGGAGCTGGAGCCGGCCGCATTGAGCTTGGGGTCGTAACAGGAAACTCACGTCGCGCGGGGTACTCTCTTCCTACCAGCTGTGACCGGTTCCGGGGCCAACCCCGGAGTTGTTCTGAAAGGGTAGTAACCGCAGCTGGACCACTTTCCTTGGCCGTCGTCCGTACTCTCCGCGGGCGGCGGCTTTGTTCTTTGTGGTCACCTGCATGTCGCGATAGGCTATGTGGATGCCGGCTACCCGATTACCGAACTTATCAATGGCCGACCACATCGCGCAGGCGCGCATCGGGGTGATCGGGCTGGGCTACGTGGGGCTGCCGTTGACGGTTGCCTTCGGCCAGCACCTGCCCACCCTGGGATATGACATCGATGCTGCCCGCGTGCAGGAACTGCAGCAGGGTCGTGACCACACCCTGGAAGTGGAGACACACGAACTGGCCGCCGCCGTGCACGCCCGTTACAGCGCTGATCCCGCTGCGCTGGCGGACTGCACGGTCTACATCGTGACCGTGCCCACGCCCATCGATGCCCACGAACAGCCGGACCTGGGGCCGCTGCGTAGCGCGAGCACCCTGATCGCCGGCGTGCTCAAGCCCGGCGACCTGGTCATCTACGAATCCACTGTCTACCCCGGCACCACCGAGGAAGTGTGCGTGCCGCTGCTGGAAGCCGGCTCTGGCCTACGCTTCAACCAGGACTTCCACTGCGGCTACAGCCCCGAGAGGATCAACCCAGGCGACCGCCAGCGCCGCCTGCCGGACATCCGCAAGATCACCTCTGGCTCCACGCCGGAAGTGGCTGCGGTGGTCGATGCGCTGTACGCACGCATCATCACCGCCGGCACCTGGCCGGCACCGTCGATCCGCGTCGCAGAGGCCGCCAAGGTGATCGAGAACATCCAGCGCGACGTCAACATCGCGCTGGTCAACGAGCTGGCGTTGATCTTCGACCGGCTGGGCATCGATACCCAGGACGTGCTGGATGCTGCCGGCAGCAAGTGGAACTTCCTGCCGTTCCGTCCCGGGCTGGTCGGGGGGCACTGCATTGGCGTGGACCCGTATTACCTGCTGCACAAGTCCGAAAGCGTGGGTTATCACCCGGACCTGATCCACACCGCGCGCCAGGTCAACAACCGGGTCGGCGCACATGTGGCCGAGCGCGTGCTGTCACTGCTGGACGCGCGCGGCACCGCGCGCGCACAGGCACGGGTGCTGGTGCTGGGCGTGACCTTCAAAGAGAACTGCCCGGACCTGCGCAACAGTCGCGCGCTGGAACTGGCGCAGGCGCTGCAGGCGGCGGGCACCCAGGTGCAGGTGCAGGATCCGTGGGTGGGTGCGGCCGCGCTGGCTGGCAGTGGCGTGACGCTGGTCGACGTACCCGAAGCGCATGCGTTCGACGCCGTGGTGCTGGCCGTGGCACATGATCGTTTCCGTCAGATGGACACCGACGCGATCCGTGCGCTGCTGCGCCCGGGCGGCGTGGTGTACGACGTGAAGTCGGTGTGGCCGCGCGAGGTCGTTGACGACCGGCTCTAGACCGGAAGGGCGGTAGACTGCCCCGCATGTGATTGAGGAACGCCATGCACCGGTATCTGGTCTACCTGCTCGCCATCCTTCTGCTGCCGATCAGCCTGTGGCTGGCCACCCTGTGGCCGGCCTGGTACTGGGGCGTGGGATTGTCCCTGGCCATGGTGCTGCTGGGTACCTGGGACCTGCTGCAGAAACGCAGCACGCTGCGTCGCAACTATCCGGTCATGGCGCACTTCCGTTATGGGCTGGAGTCGATTGGTCCGGAAATCCGCCAATACTTCGTGCAGAGCGATCTGGAAGACGTGCCATTCTCGCGCCAGCAGCGTGCGCTGATCTACCAGCGGTCCAAGAACCAGATGGACGTGGTGCCGTTCGGCACGCTGCGCAGCACCTACGCGGTGGATTACGAGTGGATCAACCACTCGCTGGCCCCGACCGAGGTGGCCGGGCACGACTTCCGCGTGTTGATCGGGCCGAATTGCGAGAGGCCGTATTCGGCCAGTGTGTTCAACATTTCAGCGATGAGCTTCGGCTCGCTGTCCGCCAATGCAATCCGCGCATTGAACGAAGGCGCACGCCGCGGTGGCTTCTATCACGACACCGGCGAAGGTTCGATCTCGCCTTACCATCGCGAGAATGGCGGCGACCTGGTCTGGGAGATCGGCTCCGGCTACTTCGGTTGCCGAGACGAGCACGGCGGCTTCAGCGAAGAGCGCTTCGTCGCCAACGCCACGCATGATCAGGTCAAGATGATCGAGATCAAGCTCTCGCAGGGCGCGAAGCCAGGTCATGGCGGCGTGTTGCCGGCGGCCAAGGTGAGCGCGGAGATTTCGGCCACGCGCGGTGTGCCGATGGGCATCGACTGCGTGTCACCGTCGAAGCATTCGGCCTTCAACACGCCGGTGGAACTGCTGCAGTTCGTGCAGCGGCTGCGTGAGTTGTCTGGCGGCAAGCCGGTCGGCTTCAAGCTGGCCATCGGCCATCCCTGGGAGTGGTTCGGCATTGCCAAGGCGATGCAGGAAACCCAGTTGCTGCCCGACTTCATCGTGGTGGACGGGGCCGAAGGTGGCACCGGTGCCGCGCCGGCCGAGTTCATCGACCACGTGGGCGTGCCCATGCATGAGGCACTGCTGCTGGTGCACAACACCTTGGTCGGGCTGGACCTGCGCGACCGCATCAAGGTCGGTGCGGCCGGCAAGGTCACCAGTGCCTTTGAGATCGCGCGGACCATCGCGCTGGGGGCGGACTGGTGCAACGCCGGGCGTGGTTTCATGTTCGCGCTGGGCTGCATCCAGTCGCTGAGCTGCCACAGCGACAAGTGCCCGACCGGGATCGCCACCCAGGACCCCAGCCGCTGGCGGCACCTGGACCCGACGGACAAGGCCACCCGCGTGCACAGCTATCACGAGAACACGCTGCGCGCGCTGCGCGACCTGTTGTGTGCAGCCGGCCTGCAGCACCCGGCGGAGCTGGGTCCGGAACACATTCTGCGCCGCGTATCGCCGGTGGAGATTCGCTCGCTGGCCTCGCTTTACCGCTATCTCAGCCCCGGCGAACTGCTGCGGCGGGTGCCCGATCATGCGGTGTTCCATGATTTCTGGGGCGATGCGAGAAGCGATTCGTTCCAGCCGCCGGCGAGGATTCAAGCGTTGCGCGCAAGCAAATCGCGATAAAGCCGCCCGACCAACGGTCGGGCGCTACCGGTGGGGCATGCGACACCGGTAGGTACCGACCGTTGGTCGGTACCGCGCGTCACCGTTCGAGAAACGCCACCACCCCACGCCCAGCCCGCACACCGCTGGCATAACACGCAGTCAACAGATACCCACCCGTAGGCGCTTCCCAATCCAGCATCTCCCCGGCACAGAAGGTGCCGGGCAGGTCGCGCAGCATCAACGCCTCATTTAGCGCCTCCAACCGCACCCCCCCCGCGGTGCTGATCACCTCGTCGATCGGACGCGGGCGCAGCAACGACAGCGGCAGCCGCTTCAACGCCGCCGCCACGGCCTCGGCCGGCAGTTGCCCAGCCTCTTTGCCCAGCACTTCAAACAACAGCGCCGATTTCACCCCGCCCAAGCCCAGCTGGCGACGCAGATGCTCGCCAAAGCTGCGGCCCTGGCGGGGCTTGCGCAGCTTGTCCAAGAGCTGCGCTTCAGTCTGCCCGGGCAGCAGGTCCAGCTGCAGCTGCACCTGCCCATCGCGTTCCAGGGTGTCGCGCAGATCCGCCGCCAGCGCATAGATCAGGCTGCCTTCAATGCCGTTGGCGGTGATCACGCACTCGCCCTGCAGGGAGTGGGCCGTGCCATCCAACCCAGTCCAGTGCGCCACCACCGGTTTGAGTGGCGCGCCGGCTTGGCGCTCGCGGAAATACGCGGTCCAGTCGATGTCAAAGCCGCAGTTGGCCGGCTTCAGCGGGGCGATATCCACGCCGCGCGCCTGCAGCGGGGCCACCCAGGCCCCATCAGAGCCCAGTTCCGGCCAGCTGCCGCCGCCCAGTGCCAGCACCACGGCGTCTGCCGCCACGCTGACCTCACCCTCCGGCGTTTCCAGGCGCAGCGCCCCGTCGGCGGTCCAGCCGGTCCAGCGATGCTGCACATGGAAGCGCACCCCCTGGTCCTTCAAGCGACGCACCCAGCCGCGTAGCAGCGGCGCGGCCTTGCGGTCCACCGGGAACACGCGGCCCGACGTGCCGACGTAGGTTTCCACGCCAAACTGCAACGCCCAGGCCCGCAGTGCCTCGGCATCGAAGTCGGTCAGCCATGTCCCGACCGCGTCCGCGCGTTCACGGTAGCGGCTGACAAACAGCGCCGGCGGGTCGGAATGGGTCAGGTTCAGGCCGCCTTTGCCGGCGATCAGGAACTTGCGCCCGGGCGAGCCCTTGGCTTCATACAGGTCGACGGTGTGGCCAGCGGCGCGCACGATTTCGGCGGCCATCAGGCCGGCCGGGCCGCCGCCGATGATCGCCACGCGGGCAGGGTGCTGCAGTGCGGTCATGTTCAGCGCGGCTTGACGTCAAGCAGTTCCACATCGAACACCAGCGAGGCATTCGGCGGAATCGGGCCGGCACCGTTGGCTCCATAGCCGTACTCGGCCGGAATCATCAGGGTGCGCTTGCCGCCGACCTTCATGCCGGCAAAGCCTTCGTCCCAGCCCTTGATCACGCGGCCCTGGCCCAGCTGGAAGCTGAAGGGTTCGCCGCGATCCAGCGAGCTGTCGAACTTGTCGCCGTGCTTGTCGGCCTTGCGCTCGTCGTAGATCCAGCCGGTGTAGTGCACCGAAATGGTGCTGCCCGGCGTGGCCTCGGCTCCGCTGCCCGGCTGGGTGTCGATCTTCTCGAAGGCGGCCACGGTGCCGCCCGGGGGCGGGCCCGGCGGCGTGCAGCCGGCCAGCAGCGACAACAGCAGGGGAGCAAGCAGGAACTTCGGCAGACGACGCATGGCGGCACCGGGTGTTTACAGGGGACGCAAGGGTAGCGCATCGCCGGGCGCTATCATGGCCCCATGTCGAAACTGCTGCTCAACCTGCGCAATGTCGCAGACGATGAAATCGAAGACGTGACCGCACTGCTGGACCAGGCGGGCATTGCCCATTACCGCACCGAGCCCAGCCCCTGGGGCATCTCCTGGGGCGGCATCTGGATCCGTGACGACGCCGACCAGCCCCGGGCCAAGGAACTGATGGCCGGGTACCAGCAGGCACGGGGTGAACGGGTCCGGGCCGAGCGCCAGGCCGCCCTGCGCGACGGCACTGCCGAGACCTTTGGCAGCCTGCTGCGGGCCCGCCCGGTATTCGTGGTGCTGGTCCTGCTGGGCATGCTGGCCGCCGCCGCGCTGGTGCTGCTGCCGTTCGTGCTGCTGCGCGGCTAAAATGGGCGCATGATCGCCAATACCGCCGCCTACCATTTCACCGACATCACCGATCCGCAGGTGCTGTGCGCCACCCTGCTGGCGCGCGCCGAAGCGGCCGAGCTGCGCGGCACCATCCTCGTGGCGGGGGAGGGCATCAATCTGTTCCTGGCCGGCAGCCAGGCGGGCATCGATGGTTTCTATGCCGCGCTGGCCGAAGACGCCCGCTTCGACGGGATGCGGGTGAAGACCAGCTACAGCCAGATGCAGCCGTTCGCGCGGCTCAAGGCCAAGGTCAAGCCGGAAATCATCAGTTTCCGCATCGACGACGGCCAGCCGTTGGATTTCCCGCGCGCACCCGCGGTAGATCCGGCCACGGTGCAGCGTTGGCTGCGGCAGGGGCATGACGATGCCGGCAAGCCGGTGGTGATGCTCGACACCCGCAATGTGCAGGAAATCGAGTACGGCACCTTCCAGAATGCACTGGTGCTGCCGATCACCAAGTTCACCGACCTGCCTGATGCACTGGCTCCGCACCGCGACGCGCTGCGCGACAGCACCGTGGTCAGCTTCTGCACCGGTGGCATCCGCTGTGAAAAGGCGGCGTTGTGGATGCGCAATGACGGCATGGACAACGTGCTGCAGCTGGACGGCGGCATCCTGGGTTATTTCGAGGAAGTCGGCGGGGAAGGGTACGAGGGGCGTTGTTTCGTGTTCGACGAGCGCGTGGCCCTGGATGCCGAGCTGAAACCGCTGGTGGATCAGCCCGCCGGTTGATCCGCCGGACACGCATGGCGTGTCCCTACAGGTCGCCCGACCCACCAAACCCGGGCGACCCCAAACCCGCACGACCAAGGGTCGTAGTGACACGCCATGCGTGTCAAAGCCATGATCCTGCGCACGTAACCTCGCCGTTGGCCGGCCCAGGCGGTCCCCGCAGGAATCAGCATTCCGCAGACGGCCCTGTACCCGCCCGAAACCGCCCCCATCACAACGGGATACCCCTGATGGAACGGTTTCATGCAACTGTCGATTCTTGATCTGGCCCCGGTCTGCGAGGGCAGCGACACCACGCAGGCGTTCGCCAACATGCTCGACCTGGCCCAGTTCGCCGAAGGGTGGGGCTACCACCGCTACTGGCTGGCCGAACACCACAACATGCCCGGCATCGCCAGCGCCGCCACTGCGGTGCTGATCGGCCACGTCGCCGGCGGCACCAAGCGGATCCGCGTGGGCTCCGGCGGCATCATGCTCCCCAATCATTCCCCGCTGCAGGTGGCCGAGCAATTCGGCACCCTGGTCTCGCTGTACCCGGACCGCATCGACCTGGGCCTGGGCCGCGCGCCCGGCACCGACCAGCCCACCGCGCGCGCCCTGCGCCGCTACTTCGACAGCGCCGACCAGTTCCCGCAGGACGTCCGCGAACTGCTGCATTACTTTGAACCGGCGCAGGCCGGCCAAGCCGTCCGCGCGGTACCCGGGGCCGGCATTCCGGTGCCGGTGTGGCTGCTCGGCTCCAGCCTGTTCGGTGCGCGCCTGGCCGCCGCACTGGGTCTGCCGTATGCGTTCGCCTCGCACTTCGCGCCCGACGCGATGGACCAGGCACTGGCGGTCTATCGCGCCGAGTTCCGTCCGTCGCAGTACCTCACCGCGCCCTATGCGGTACTCGGCTTGAACGTGGTGGCGGCCGAGAGCGAGGCCGAAGCCAAGCGGCTGTTCACCACCCAGCAGCAGAGCTTCGTCAATCTGCGCCGGGGCAAGCCGGGCCTGATTCCGCCGCCGATCGACGATATCGAGGCGTTCTGGGAACCGCACGAAAAGATCGGCGTGCAGAGCGCGCTGGCCTGCGCAGTGGTGGGTGACCAGCGTCAGGTGAGCGAGGGTCTGGCTGCGTTCGTGGCCCGGCACAAGCCCGATGAGCTGATCCTCACCGCCAACATCTACGACCACGCCGCGCGCAAGCGTTCGTTCGGTCTGGCCATGCAGGCATGGCGCGACGCGAAGATCGCGTGACCGGCCGGTCACGCTGTCGTTGACTGCAATCGGGTCTGATCAGGGCTCCCGCAACAGGAGCCCGACCATGAGCCACCACACCCACACCGAGCAGATCAAACAGCTGGCCGAACTGATCCGCGACGTCGACATCGCGATGTTCACCACCACCGGTGTGGATGGACGCCTGTACAGCCGCCCGCTGGGCACCCAGCAGGTGGAGTTCGACGGCGACCTGTGGTTCGCCACTGCCGCTGACAGCCCCAAGGTCGCGGAAATCTCGCTCAACCCGCAGGTCAACGTGGCCTACGCCTCGCCGTCGAAGAACACGTACGTGTCGGTGGCCGGTACCGCGCGCATCGTCGATGATCGCGCCAAGGTTGAAGAACTGTGGTCGCCAGCGATGAAGCTGTTTTTCCCGGGCGGCAAGGATGATCCCAATCTGCGCCTGATTCACGTGCGTGCCGAATCGGCCGAGTATTGGGATGGCCCAGGGACGCTGCTGGGCAAGGCGCTGAGCTTTGTGTTGTCGGCGGTCAGCGATGAGCCGGCGGCGTTGGCAGATACCGGCAAGGTGGATTTGAGGTGAGCCGTGGCACGACCAACGGTCGTGCGCTACCGGGATGCATGGCACGACCAACGGTCGTGCCCTACCGGGGTGCGTGACAGGTGACCGGTAGGTACCGACCGTTGGTCGGTACGCCGTCTCAGAACCACTTCTGCAGCAGGTCCCCGACGTACTGCACCAGCTGCCCGGAACTGAATCCAAAGAACAGCACGGCGGCGATCGCGCCGATCCAGTTGATCGCCATCAACACACCGTCGCGTTCCAGCAGCGCCAGTGAGAACAGCAGCAGCTGGAAGCCGAACAGATAGTTGGTGAACGGGATCGGCAGCGACAGCAGCACGCCGACCAGGATCAGCAGCAGGCCGGTGAAGGCGTGTGCGGGCAGCGGCACCAGCAGGGCAGGGTTGCGCGGCTTGAGCAGCCGGTCCAGACGACGCAGCGCGCCGTCGATCCGGGCCAGAAAGCGATGCATGGTGCCGCGGCGCGGACCGCGGTTGGCAATGAACCCCGGCAGCCAGGGGCGGCGCATGCCGCACAGCATCTGCGCGCCGATCAGCAGCACCAGCGGGCCACTGACCGCGCCACCGATGCCTGGAATCGGAATGAACGCGGGCAGGATGGTCACGAACAGGAACACGCCAAACGCGCTCTGCTGCAGGTTCTGCAGAATCTGGCCGAGCTTGAGGTGCTCGTCCGGGTCGCCGTGGTCAAACATCGCCAGCAGGGTACGGATACCCTCGTTCTGATATTCGGGCCGGCTCTGGTCCGGGGTCGGGTCAGCCGGTGAGTTCATCGGTTTCCTCTTCGGCCAGCGTGCGCAGCAGCAGCTTGTCCACGCGTGCGCCGTCCAGGTCGACGATCTCGATGCGCCATCCGGCCCAGTCGAAGTACTCGCCGGCGTGCGGAATACGGCCGAAGTAATGAATGCACATGCCGGCCAGGGTGTAGTAGTCACCGTCCTCGGCGTCGGGCAGCTCCACATTGCCCATCAGTTCGCGCAGGTCCTCGATCGACAGCGAACCGTCGACCAAGAACGAGCCGTCCTCGCGGGTTACCACCAGCGCGTCCTCGTCGACGTTCTCCACCGACTGCAGGCGGCCGACCACCGCGCCCATCAGGTCGCTGATGGTCACCAGACCCTGGATCTCGCCGTATTCGTCCACCACCAGCGCCATCGACTGCTGTTCTTCACGGAAGATCTCCAGCAGCTTCATCGCGTGCGTGGACTCGGAGACGTACAGCGGTTCGCGCAGCTGCTGGAACAGCGACTGGTCGTCGCGCACCAGGCGGGTGACCAGGCTCTTGACCTCGAGCACGCCGACGATTTCCTGGTCGTTGTCGCGGTACACCGGGTAGCGCGAGAACTCGTGCTCCCGCATGGCGGCCAGGTTCTTCTCGGCGCTGGCCGCGGTGTCCAGCCAGGCGATGCGGTTGCGCGGGGTCATCAGGCTATCGGCCGTGCGGTCGCCCAGGCGCATCACGCGGTTCATCATGTCGCGCTCGTGCGCATCGATCACGCCGGCTTCGTGGCTTTCGGCCACCAGCATGCGGATCTCTTCTTCGGTGACCTGGGCGGCTTCGTCCTTGCCCAGGCCCAGCACGCGCAGCACCATCTGGGTGGTGTGGGACAGCAGCCAGACGAACGGGAAGGCCAGCTTGGCCAGCCAGCTCATCGGCAGCGCGACCAGTCCGGCGATGTCTTCGGAACGGGTCAGGGCCAGTCGTTTCGGCACCAGTTCGCCGAAGATCAGCGTCACAAAGGTGATCAGGGTGACCGCCAGGCCCTTGCCGACCAGCTCGGCATAGCCGAAGCCCGGCATCAGGTCGCGGATCCACACGGCAATGGCTTCACCGATCGCATCGCCACCCAGCAGGCCGGTCAGCACGCCGATCACGGTGATGCCGATCTGCACGGTGGACAGGAAGCTCTCGGGCTTCTCGGACAGTTCCAGCGCCTTGGCTGCGCGCTTGGACGAGGTGGCCATCTGCTTGAGCCGGCTCTTGCGCGAGGTCATGACCGACATCTCGGACATGGCGAAGAAACCGTTGAGCAGGATCAGGGCGAATACAACAAGAATCAGTTCAAACACGGGCGTCATCCCCGGTTGGTGGCAGGGAGGAGGGTGTGTTCAAGCTGGGGCGGCTACCGGAGGGCGCGCGGGCGCGGCGGTGCGGCGGGGGGTAAGGGTCGTCGTCCATAGAGTGCACCCGAGGGTGCCGGTGCATCTTAACAAAAGGCCGGGGGAGGGGTGCAAACAGGGTCGTTCAGACGGGCCGGAGCCGGCGTGAAGATGACGGGAGTACCCGGAATGGACATCAAACCGTCATAATTCCGCCCGGTGCCGTCCTTCCTCGACGGCGAATCAGGTTTCCCCATGTTCTCTCTGCAGACCATTTTCGGCTCCGGCAAGCAGTTCTACACCCTGCTGGACGAGGCCGCACAGGCCGCGCACGACGCTGCCAAAGCCCTTCACTCCATGCTGCGCGCCGCTGACCGGCAGCCGGCCCTGGACGCCTTCAAACTGGCCCGCCTGCGCGAACGCGCGGCCTCGGACAAGATCAGCCAGGCGCTGGTGGACAGCTTCATGACCCCGATCGAGCGCGAGGACATCGAAGCTCTGGGTTCGGCGCTGTACAAGATCCCCAAGCAGATCGAGAAGTTCGCCGACCGCTATTCGCTGGCGACCACCCACCTGGAGCACATCGACTTCGCCCCGCGTGCGGCGATGCTGGAGCAGGCCGCCAGCGTGGTGGTGGAGATGGTGGCCGACCTGCGCCACATGAACCTGGACCGGATGACCGCGCTGAATGAAAAGCTGCGCTCGCTGGAAAACGAAGCCGACCGCCTGATGCTCGAGCTGTACCGCGACATCTATTCCGGTCGCCTGGACAACCTGCAGATGTTCCTGCTCAAGGAATTCTTCGAGATCCTGGAAAAGGCCATCGACCGCTGCCGCGAGGCGGGCGTGGTGGCCTACCAGATCGTGCTCAAGAACAGCTGACGGGCCTCCAGCATGCTGACCCTCGTTCTGGTCGTGATCCTGGCTGCACTCGTCTTCGAGTTCATCAACGGCTTCCACGACACTGCCAACTCCATTGCCACGGTGGTGGCGACCAAGGTGCTGTCGCCCGGCTGGGCGGTGATGCTGGCCGCCTTCATGAACCTCATCGGCGCGCTCACCGGCACGGCGGTGGCGTTGACCATCGCCTCGGGCCTGCTCAACACCAATGTGGTCGACGTGACCCCGCAGGTGATCCTGTGCGCGCTGCTGGGCGGCATCATCTGGAACCTGATCACCTGGTGGAAGGGCCTGCCGTCCTCGTCCTCGCACGCGCTGATCGGCGGTCTGTGCGGTGCCGGTCTGGCCGCAGCCCACAACAACTGGGACGCGCTGATCTGGTCCGAGCGCATCGGCACCTGGGCCCAGAACAAGGGCCTGCTGTGGAAGGTGTTCCTGCCGATGATTACCTCGCCGATCGCGGGCTTCCTGCTCGGTATCGTGGTGATGATGCTGCTGTGGGCGATCATCGCCGGCATGGCCAAGGTCGGCGGCTGGCTGGGTCGTCTGGCCCGTCCGCGCATCGTCAATGCCTTCTTCGGCAAGGCGCAGATCGTCTCGGCGGCCTACATGGGCTTCGCCCACGGCCACAACGACGCGCAGAAGACCATGGGCATCATCGCGATGACCCTGATTGGTGCTGAAGCCACCGGCGCGCTGGACGACCTGCCGACGTGGCTGGCCTTCCTGCACCCGGACGCCAGCGCAGGCGAGGGCATCGCGATGTGGATCGTGCTGACCTGTGCCGTGGTGATGGCGGCCGGTACCGCGTCGGGCGGCTGGAAGATCATCAAGACGCTGGGCCATAAGATGGTCAAGCTGCACCCGATCCACGGCTTCGCGGCCGAAACCAGCTCGGCGACGATCCTGACCCTGGCCGCACACTTCGGCATGCCGGTGTCGACCACGCACAGCATCTCGACCGCGATCATGGGCGTGGGTTACGCCAAGAACCCGCGTTCGCTGCGTTTCGGCGTGATCGAGCGCATCATCTGGGCCTGGATCCTGACCATCCCGGCGGCGGGCGGCTGCGCCTACCTCATCCTCAAGCTGTTCGAGCTGGTTGGCTGGGCGTGATCGGTTGTTGATTCTTGATGCGAAAAATCCGGCTTCGGCCGGGTTTTTTGTTGGCTGCGGGATTGCGTCGGCATTCGACGGTTTACGTTTCGCCGGGCATTGCCCGGCTGCTGTTGCATATGGGCAACAGCCGGTGGTCATCGGTTCCTGTGTTTGGGCGTGCCGGGATGGGTTTGTGGGACACGCCGTGAATCCATCCATGGAGGCTCGTCAAAAACATCCATGTTTTTGACGGTCCCGCAAACCCACCCCGGCACGCCCCAGACAGTTGGCCGGTGGCCATGGAAGATCAAAAGCCGCGCGCGTCCCCGGTGGAATCGGAATGCCCCGGTGGGATCGGTCGACAGGCGATCGCCCTGAATTCCTCAACAATCGGTAACGCATGACCCCAGATCAACGTTGCCGTTGATGTGGCATTTCCCATGGCCACCGACCCACTGTCTATGGCGGGTCGGGATGGGCTGGAGGGGGCATGAGCCGCATGGATGCGGCGACTGAGCTTACAAGGACGTACTTGCAGCGTCCCCCGGAACGCCCGTCCCGATCCGCCAACCCAGAGAAACCGATGACCACCGGCTGTTCTCCAAAAACCAGCAGCAGCCGGGCAGCGCCCGGCGAAACGTAAACCGTCGAGTGCCGACAATCCGGCAGCCAAGAAAAAACCCCGCCGAAGCGGGGCTTTTCGCGAAGAGCTTAGACCTCCAGCGAGGCCAGGTCGCCCTTGTTTTCCAGCCATTGCTTGCGGTCGCCCGCGCGCTTCTTGGCCAGCAGCATGTCCATCAGGGCGCTGGTCTGCTCGTCGTCGTCCACGGTCAGCTGCACCAGGCGGCGCGTGTCCGGGTGGATGGTCGATTCGCGCAGCTGCTCCGGGTTCATTTCGCCCAGACCCTTGAAGCGGGTCACGCTGACCTGGCCCTTGATCTTCTCGCGCTCGATCTTGTCCAGCAGCGAACGCTTTTCTTCTTCGTCCAGTGCGTAGAACACCTGCTTGCCCACGTCCACGCGGAACAGCGGCGGCATCGCCACGAACACGTGGCCGGCCGCGACCAGCGCCGGGAAGTGCTTCAGGAACAGCGCCGTCAGCAGCGTTGCAATGTGCAGGCCGTCCGAGTCCGCGTCGGCCAGGATCACCACCTTGCCGTAACGCAGCCCGCTGATGTCGTCCTTGCCCGGATCGCAGCCGATCGCAATCGCCAGGTTGTGCACTTCTTCCGAAGCCAGCACGCTGCCCGAGGCCACTTCCCAGGTGTTCAGGATCTTGCCGCGCAGCGGCATGATCGCCTGGAAGTCCTTGTCGCGCGCCTGCTTGGCACTGCCGCCGGCCGAGTCACCTTCCACCAGGAACAGCTCGGTGCGCGAAAGATCCTGGCTGATGCAGTCCGCCAGCTTGCCCGGCAGGGCAGGGCCCTGGGTCACCTTCTTGCGCACCACCAGCTTTTCGGTCTTCAGGCGCGCGCTCGCGCGCTCGATCGCCAGCTGCGCGATCTGCTCGCCCAGCGCCACGTTCTGGTTCAGCAGCAGGCTGAAAGCGTCATGTGCGGCACCTTCCACGAAGCCTGCCGCCTGGCGCGACGACAGTCGCTCCTTGGTCTGGCCGCTGAACTGCGGGTCGGTCATCTTCAGCGACAGCACGAACGAGACCCGGTCCCACACGTCTTCCGGGGCCAGCTTCACGCCACGCGGCAGCAGGTTGCGGAAATCGCAGAACTCGCGCAGCGCCTCGGTCAGGCCGGTGCGCAGGCCGTTGGCGTGGGTGCCGTGCTGCGCGGTCGGAATCAGGTTGACGTAGCTTTCCTGCACCAGTTCGCCGTCCGGCAGCCAGGCCACCGCCCAGTCGACCACTTCGGTGTCCTTCTTCAGCGAACCCACGAACAGGTTCGCCGGCAGCATCTCGCGTTCGCCCAGTTCCACCTTCAGGTAGTCACTCAGGCCGTCCTCGAAGTACCAGCTGTCCTGCTCGCCGGTGGCTTCGTCGAGCAGCTTCACGGTCAGGCCCGGGCACAGCACCGCCTTGGCGCGCAGCAGGTGGCGCAGCGCCCGCAGGTTGTACTTGGGGGTGTCGAAGTACTTCGGGTCGGCCCAGAAGCGCACGCGGGTACCGGTGTTCTTCTTGCCCACGCTGCCGACCACTTCCAGCGGGGTGGCGCGGTCGCCATTGCGGAAGGTGATGCGGTGCTCACTGCCTTCGCGCTTGATGTGCACTTCCACCAGGGTCGACAGCGCGTTCACCACGCTGACGCCCACGCCGTGCAGGCCGCCGGAGAAGGTGTAGTTCTTGTTGCTGAACTTGCCGCCCGCGTGCAGGCGGGTGAGGATCAGTTCCACGCCCGGGATCTTTTCTTCCGGGTGGATGTCCACCGGCATGCCGCGGCCGTCGTCGCTGACCTCGCAGCTGCCATCCTTGTACAGGGTGACTTCGATCGTGTGGGCGTGCCCGGCCAGGGCTTCGTCGACGGCGTTGTCGATCACTTCCTGCGCCAGATGGTTCGGGCGCGCAGTGTCGGTGTACATGCCGGGACGGCGCTTGACCGGGTCCAGGCCGGACAGGACTTCAATATCGGCGGCGTTATAACGGGCGTTCATCTGTCTTCATAAAGCGCAATGCGACGGCGAAGTGTGCGGTCTGGACAGGTTTTTTGCACGCCATACGTTCAGGGGGCGGCCGAAATCGACGCGATACACTGTGCGCGGTGGAATTCCGGGTGTTCCGGAAGGCCCCAACCCAAGCTCATACCGCGAGGAGACCCATGAAGAAGTTGCTGACCATCGCTGCCATTGCCGCCGCCGTCGTGGCCGTGCCGCTGGCACTGGCCCAGAACGCCGGACAGGGCCAGCCCGCACCGCAGCAGGGCGAGCAGGCCGACCGGGCGCAGGCGGAAGCCGACGCCAAGGCCAAGCGCCGCGCCGCGGCCACCGCTGAAATGAAGGCCAAGGGCCAGCAGGCCCCGCAGCAGGAAGAAGAAGAGGAAGCGCGCAAGAAGAAGTAAGCGCGCCGCCCCGTTGTCACCGAGCCCCGGCCCCTGGCCGGGGCTCTTTTTTGTGTGAAGGCCACACGCCCCCCTTGGGCTGAGGGCCTTCAATCTGTAAACTATGGCTTTCCGGGAGTAGTGTGTGTCCTCGATCAGCGAATCGGCTGGGTCGGCCCTGCGCGGCCGCCAGTCAGGCAGCCAGGAGGTGACGGTCTGTATGACCGGCACGGCAGCCCCGACCTCGCTGCGGACATGCCCTCCGGTGCCGGCCTCGCGCCAGCGCACCATCTCCCTCGCTTCCTCGGCGAACCGGAAAACCCCTTTCCTGCCCACCACCCGTCTTCCGGGATGGGGTGGTGTGGCCGTTTTCCATTTCCAGACAGGATGCTTGCAGCCATGACTCCCTTGATTTTCGTAACCGGCGGCGTGGTGTCCTCGCTCGGCAAAGGCATTGCCGCCGCGTCACTGGCCTCCATTCTTGAAGCGCGTGGCCTGAAGGTCACGATGATGAAGCTCGACCCGTACATCAACGTCGACCCGGGCACCATGAGCCCGTTCCAGCACGGCGAGGTGTATGTCACCGACGACGGTGCCGAAACCGACCTCGACCTGGGCCACTACGAGCGCTTCGTGCGCACCCGTCTGAGCCGCAAGAACTCGGTCACCACCGGCCGCATCTACGAGAACGTCATCCGCAAGGAACGTCGCGGCGATTACCTGGGTGCCACCGTGCAGGTCATTCCGCACATCACCGATGAAATCCGTCGCTGCATGGACGAGGCCACCGAAGGCTTCGACGTGGCCCTGGTTGAAATCGGCGGCACCGTCGGCGACATCGAGTCGCTGCCGTTCCTGGAAGCCATCCGCCAGGTGCGCACCGAGCGTGGCCCGGAAAAGGCCCTGTTCATGCACCTCACCCTGGTGCCGTACATCGCCGCCGCCGGTGAGCTGAAGACCAAGCCGACCCAGCACTCGGTCAAGGAACTGCGCTCGATCGGCATCCAGCCGGATGTCCTGTTGTGCCGCTCGGAACAGCCGGTGCCGGATTCGGAGCGCCGCAAGATCGCCCAGTTCACCAACGTCTCCGAACGCGCCGTCATCAGCGTGCCGGACGTCGACGTGCTCTATCGCATTCCGTTCGGCCTGCACGAGCAGGGCCTGGATGAGATCGTCATCAACCAGCTCAAGCTGGGCGACAAGGCCGGCCCTGCCGACCTGCACGAATGGCAGGCCGCGCTGGATGCCACCCTGAACCCCCAGGACGAAGTCACCATCGCAGTGGTCGGCAAGTACGTCGACCATCAGGACGCCTACAAGTCGGTCGGCGAGGCGCTCAAGCACGGTGGCCTGCGCCAGCGCACCAAGGTCAACCTGAAGTGGCTGGAAGCGCAGGACCTGGAAGGCACCGACATGGCGGCGCTGCAGGACGTGGACGGCATCCTGGTGCCGGGTGGCTTCGGCGACCGTGGCTTTGAAGGCAAGGTGCTGACCTCGAAGTACGCCCGCGAACAGCAGGTGCCGTATTTCGGCATCTGCTACGGCATGCAGGCCGCCGTGGTCGACTACGCCCGCCACGTGGCCGGGCTGGAAGGGGCCAACAGCACCGAGAACGACCGCCAGTCGCCGAACCCGGTGATCGGCCTGATCACCGAATGGCGCACCGCCACCGGCGACGTTGAAAAGCGCGACGACAAGAGCGACCTCGGCGGCACTATGCGCCTGGGCCTGCAGGAGCAGCGCCTGAAGCCGGGCACGCTGGCCCGCGAGCTGTACGGCAAGGACGTGGTCGCCGAGCGCCACCGCCACCGCTATGAGTTCAACAACCGCTACCGCACCCAGCTGGAAGACGCCGGGCTGGTCATTGCCGGCAAGTCGATGGACGACACCCTGGTGGAAGTGGTCGAACTGGCGCGCGACCAGCACCCGTGGTTCCTGGCCTGCCAGGCCCACCCGGAGTTCCTGTCCACCCCGCGCGACGGCCACCCGCTGTTCATCGGTTTCATCAGCGCTGCCCGCCAGCGCAAAGCCGCGCGCTGAAGCGCTGCCACGCCGTGCGTGGCTTCGCGCGCGCGGCTGGGTAATAATCACGCGGACGTTTCACGCGCCACCGCAGGTGGCGCTCTCCCTTTCTGACTGGAATTTGGCCCGCCATGACCGCGATCCGCAGCATCCATGCCCGTGAAATCCTCGACAGCCGTGGCAATCCCACGCTGGAAGCCGAAGTCACCCTGGAGGACGGTTCGTTCGGCCGCGCCGCCGTGCCGTCGGGTGCCTCGACCGGCACCAAGGAAGCCGTGGAGCTGCGTGATGGCGACAAGACCCGCTACCTGGGCAAGGGCGTGCGCAATGCCGTCGGCAACGTCAACACCACCATTGCCGCCGCACTGAAGGGCTTTGATGCCGCCGACCAGGAAGGCCTGGACCGCCGCCTGATCGACCTCGACGGCACCGAGAACAAGGGCCGCCTGGGCGCGAATGCGCTGCTCGGGGTCTCGATGGCCAACGCCCATGCGGTGGCCGCGTCGAAGAAGCAGGCGCTGTGGCAGTACCTGGCCCAGGGCCGCGATGTGACCCTGCCGGTGCCGATGATGAACATCATCAACGGCGGCGCGCATGCCGACAACAACGTCGACTTCCAGGAATTCATGGTGCTGCCGGTCGGCTTCACCTCGTTCTCCGAAGCGCTGCGCGCCGGCACCGAAATCTTCCATTCGCTGAAGTCAGTGCTGAAGGGCCACGGCCTGAGCACCGCGGTGGGCGACGAGGGCGGTTTCGCCCCGGACTTCCGCAGCAACGTCGAAGCCCTGGATACCATCCTGGAAGCGATCGGCAAGGCCGGTTACACCGCCGGTGAAGACGTGCTGCTGGGCCTGGACGTGGCCTCCAGCGAGTTCTACGAGAACGGCAAGTACAACCTGGTCGGCGAGAACAAGCGCCTGACCTCCGAGCAGTTCGTCGACTTCCTCGCCGACTGGGCCGCGCAGTACCCGATCATCACCATCGAAGACGGCCTGGCCGAGAACGACTGGGCCGGCTGGAAGCTGCTCACCGACCGCATCGGCAACAAGGTGCAGCTGGTCGGCGACGACCTGTTCGTGACCAACCCGAAGATCTTCAAGGAAGGCATCGAGTCGGGCACCGCCAACGCCATCCTGATCAAGGTCAACCAGATCGGCACCCTGACCGAGACTCTGGAAGCGATCGCCATGGCCCACAACGCCAACTACGCGGCCGTCGTCTCGCACCGTTCGGGTGAAACCGAAGACACCACCATTGCCGACATCGCCGTGGCCACCACCGCCACCCAGATCAAGACCGGCTCGCTGTGCCGCAGCGATCGCGTGGCCAAGTACAACCAGCTGCTGCGTATCGAGGAAGCTCTCGGTGCCGGCGCGCGTTACGCCGGGCGTGACGCGTTCGTCTCGCTGAAGCGCTGATCCCATGCGCGACTGGCGCTGGCTGCTGCTGGTGCTTGCGGTACTGCTGGCATGGCTGCAGTACCGCTTCTGGTTCGGCCCGGGCAATTCGGGTGAAGTGATGGTGCTCGAGGCCCAGGTTGAAAGCCAGAAACGCGACAACGAAGGCCTGCAGCAGCGCAATGACGCGCTCGCTGCCGAGGTCAAGGACCTCAAGGAAGGCGAGGCCGCCATTGAAGAGCGCGCGCGCAGCGAGCTCGGCATGATCCGGCCCGGCGAGAAGTTCTACCGCGTGGTCGAGAACGCGCCCGTTGCCGCGCCGCATGCGCCGGCCGTGGTCCATGCCGACACCAGCGGCACCGCACCGGAGGTGCCCTGATGGGCGGCATCTGGGCGGTGGTGCCGGCCGCCGGTCGTGGCACCCGTTTTGGCGGGGCCACACCCAAGCAGTATCTGGTCGCGGGCGACCGCGTGCTGCTGGCGCATACCCTGGAAGCGCTGCTGTCGCATCCGGCAGTAGCCGGGGCGATGGTGGTCATTGCCGAGAACGACGCGGACTGGCCCGGCTGGTCCGCGCTGGCGGACAAGCCGATCCTGACCTGTACGGGCGGTGCCACCCGTGCCGAATCGGTGCTGGCCGGGCTGCAGGCGCTGCCGGAGGACGTGCGCGCGGATGAGTTCGTGCTGGTGCACGACGCTGCACGCCCCAATCTGGCCGCAGCCGACCTCGGCCGGCTGCTGGAAGTGGGGCGCAATGATCCGGTCGGCGCGATTCTCGCGGCACCGGTGCGCGACACCCTCAAGCGCGCGGGCGACGATGGCGGCATCGACGGAACCGAGCCGCGTGCGCGCCTGTGGCGCGCGCTGACCCCGCAGTTGTTCCGCCGGCACCAGCTTGCGCGCGCGCTGCAGGAGGCCGCCGCCGCCGGGGTGGAGATCACCGACGAGGCGATGGCGATGGAGCGGCAGGGGCTGCGTCCGTTGCTGGTGGAAGGCAACGAAGACAACTTCAAGGTCACCACGCCGTCGGATCTGTCCCGTTTTGAGTTCGAGTTGTCGCGACGCGGATCGTGATTTTGTATTGCCAAGCCGGGCAAGCCCGGCTCTACGTTAGGTTTAGATCATGAATACGCCTGCATTTCCCCCGGTCCGTATCGGCCAGGGTTACGACGTCCACGCCTTTGGCGAGGGCGACCACATCATGCTCGGCGGCGTGCGCGTGCCGCACAGCCAGGGCGTGCTGGCGCACAGCGACGGCGATGTGATTCTGCACGCGCTGTGCGATGCCATGCTCGGCGCGCTGGCGCTGGGTGACATCGGCCAGCACTTCCCGCCGTCGGACATGCGCTGGAAGGATGCCGACAGCAGCCAGTTCCTGCAGCACTGCAACAGCCTGCTGCGCGACCGCGGCTGGCAGGTCGGCAATGCCGACATCACCGTGATCTGCGAGCGGCCCAAGGTCGGCCCGCATGCGCTGGCCATGCGCGAGCGCATCGCCGGGTTGCTCGGCAATGCGCTGGACGCGATCAGCGTCAAGGCCACCACCTCCGAAAAGCTGGGCTTCACCGGTCGCAGCGAAGGCATCGCCGCCCAGGCCGTCGTGCTGCTGGTGGCGCTGTGATTCCGTTGCCGTTGGCGTTTGGCGCGCCGCTGCTCACTGCGAAGATCCGCACCGTCCCCGAAGATTTCCAGGTCGATGAACTGCCGGCGTTCGAGCCGAGCGGCGAGGGCGAGCATCTGCTGCTGACCGTGTGCAAGCGCGGGGCCAACACCGTGCATGTAGCCAAGCAGATCGCGCGCTGGGCGGGCCTGCCGGAGATGGGCGTCAGCTATGCCGGCATGAAGGACCGCCACGCGGTGACGACACAGCGCTTCAGCGTGCACCTGCCCAAGCGGGTGGCACCGGATCCGGCGCTGCTCAACGATGCCGAGATCGAGGTGCTGGAATCGACCTGGCACAACCGCAAGCTGCAGCGCGGCGCGCTGGCCGGCAACCGTTTCAAGCTGGTGCTGCGTGACATACAGGGCGATGCCGGTCTGATCGACGCGCGTCTGGCGCAGATTGCCGTGCGCGGGCTGCCGAACTGGTTCGGTGAGCAGCGTTTCGGCCGCGACGGCGGCAACGTGCCCGCTGCGTTGGCGATGTTCCAGGGCCGGCGCATGCGCAAGGACCAGCGTTCATTGCTGTTGTCGGCTGCACGTTCGGCGCTGTTCAACCAGGTGTTGGCGGCGCGGGTGGAGCAGGGCAACTGGGACAGCGCGCTGGACGGCGAGGTCTGGATGCTGGACGGCAGTCGCAGCGTATTCGGCCCGGAAGCGTGGAGTGACGCGCTGGCCGAGCGCCTCGCGCGTTTCGATATCCACCCCAGCGGCCCGTTGTGGGGCGAGGGTGAGCTGCGCAGCACGGGCGATGCCGCCGCGCTGGAGCTGGGCGCGATCAGCGACGAGCAGTCGCTGCAGCTACGCGCCGGGCTGGAAGATGCGCGCCTGAAGCAGGAGCGGCGTGCGCTGCGCCTGCGCCCGGCGTTGATGCAGCACCAGTGGCTGCAGCCGGATGTGCTGGAACTGTCGTTCGCACTGCCGCCGGGGTGTTATGCCACTGCGGTGCTGCACGAGCTGGGCCCGGTGCAGGACGTAGGCGGCGTTACCTCGGGCGATTGAACACCGCGCGGACGCGCATGGCGCGTCCCTACAGGTCGCGCGACCAAGGGTCGTAGTGACGCGCCATGCGCGTCAACGCCATCCGTGGTCGCCCGACCCACCGCCAAACGCGTCACCGGTTCGCCAACAACACCAGCACCGCCCCGGTCCCGCCTTGCCCCGGCGGGGCCGAATGAAACGCCAGCACGTCATTGCGCTGCCGCAGCAGCCGGTCGACCAGGTTCTTCAACACCGGCGCACCGCCATCGGACTGCAGCCCTTTGCCATGAATGATGCGCACGCAGCCATGGTCATGCGCGTGGGCATCGGCCAGGAACTGGCGCAGCAGGTTCTCGGCCTGCGCCGCGGTCGCCCCGTGCAGGTCCAGTTCGTCCTGCACCGAGTACTGCCCGCGCTTGAGCCGCTGGAACATCCGCGCCGGCAGGTTCTCGCGCCGGTAGCTGGCGGTGTCGCCGGCCTCCAGCGGTGAACTGCTGCGCAGCAGCTGCGCGAACTCGCCCCGGGCCTCGGCATCGTCCTGTTCAGCCATGCGCGCGCGCGGCTTGGGGCGCGGCGTGGCCGGCGGAGCCGCCACCGGCTTGCGCAGGGGCTTCACTTCGCCAATGGCCGCGCGGAACAGGGCAGCCGGATCTTCGTCTTCAGAATGTGACATGCGTACAGCCTAATGTGCTGAATCGGCGCTGCCTACCTTTCGGCAGGGTAGGACGATCTGTCCGCATGCGGCACAATAGCGGACGCACTTGCGTGGCGGGTGATCCCGGGAGAGGGGAGTGCCGGTCGCGCCAACGCAGCAGAGTGATGGAATCGAAGTCTTGAAAAATCAAGCGGTTAAATCGGAGATGCGCATCCTGGTCAGCAACGACGACGGTGTCGATGCGCCGGGCATCCGGATGCTCGCCAGCGTGTTGCGCCAGGCCGGGCATGAAGTCATGGTGGTCGCCCCCGACCGCGACCGTTCCGGGGCCAGCAACTCGCTCACCCTGGATCTGCCGATCCGCACCAAGCGCATCGACCACTACACCTGCGCGGTCGCCGGCACCCCGACCGACTGCGTCCACCTGGCCCTGACCGGCATGCTCGACTACGAGCCGGACATCGTGGTGTCGGGCATCAACAACGCCGCCAACCTGGGCGACGACGTCATCTATTCCGGTACCGTGTCGGCGGCGATGGAAGGTCGCTTCCTCGGTCTGCCCGCGGTGGCCATGTCGCTGGTCTCGCACAACCACGACCCGAAGCACTTTGAAACCGCTGCCCGTGCCGCGGTGGAAATCGTGACCCGCCTGAAAGCCGACCCGCTGCCGGCCGACACCATCCTCAACGTCAACGTGCCGGATCTGCCGTGGGATGAGGTGAAGGGTTTCGAAGTCACCCGCCTGGGCAACCGTCACCGCGCCGAGGGCTGCATTCCGCAGCGCGACCCGCGCGGCAATGAAGTGTTCTGGATCGGCCCGGCCGGCCGTGAACAGGACTCAGGCCCCGGCACCGATTTCCACGCCGTGCGCAGCGGCCATATCTCGATCACTCCGATCCAGGTGGATCTGACCCGCTACCAGGCACTGGAGAAAGTGGCCAGCTGGGTCGGCGGGCTGACCGCCGCGCTGGACCGTCCGGCATGAGCCAGCGTCTGCGCCTGCAACCGGAAGCGGTCGGCATCGGCATGACCTCGCAGCGTGTGCGCGACCGTCTGGTCGACCGCCTGCGCGAAAGTGGCATCACTGACGAAGCCACACTCAACGCCATCCGCGTGGTGCCGCGCCATCTGTTCATCGATGAAGCACTGGCCTCGCGTGCCTATGAAGACACCGCGCTGCCAATCGGCCACGGCCAGACCATCTCCCAGCCGTGGGTGGTCGCGCGCATGACCGAAGCGGTGCTGCAGACCGCGCCAAAGAAGGTGCTGGAAGTGGGCACCGGTTCGGGCTACCAGGCGGCTGTGCTGGGCGCGCTGGGCCTGGAGGTCTACACGGTGGAACGCATTGGCGACCTGCTGCGGCAGGCCCGCAAGCGTTTCCGCGCGTTGGGCATGAACATCCGCAGCAAGCATGACGACGGCCGTATCGGCTGGGCCGAACATGGCCCCTTCGATGCCATCGTGGTCACCGCGGCCGCGCCGGCGCTGGTCGACGCGCTGATCGAGCAGCTGGCGGTTGGCGGGCGACTGGTCGCCCCGGTCGGCGGGCCTGGCGCGCAGTCGCTGATCCAGCTGACCCGCCGCGAAGACGGCAGTGTGGCGCAGGAGGTATTGGCGCCGGTCACGTTCGTCCCCCTGCTGTCTGGCATGCTGGACTGAATTCAAGGAGCTGCGTTTCATGAAGATTTTTGGTCCGCTGTACGAGCGGGCAATGAAGTGGGCCGCGCACGAGCGCGCCCCGACCTATCTCACCGTGCTGAGCTTCGTTGAAGCGATCATCTTCCCGGTCATGCCGGAAGTGATGCTGGCCCCCATGTGCGTGGCCCAGCCCAAGCGCGGCTGGTGGTTCGCCACCCTCAGCTTGGCCGGCTCCATGGCCGGTGCGCTGGTGGGCTATGCACTGGGGCACTTCGCCTTTGAAGCGATCAAGCCGCTGTTCGCCGCGCTTGGCATGCTGCCCAGCATCGAAGGCGGCATCGCCATCGTGCAGGAAAAAATGGCCGAGTCGCCGTGGGCGGTGTTCACCTTCCTGGTGCTGGGCGGCTTCATGCCCATCCCGATGAAGGTCTTCACCTGGGCCTCGGGTATTGTCGGCGTGCCGATGCCGCAGTACGTGTTGAGCATGCTGATCGGCCGTGGCAAGCGCGTATACGTGCTGGCCGCGGTGATCCGCATCGGTGGCGCGCGCGCCGAAGCGGCGTTACGTCGTTGGATCGAACCGCTGGGCTGGATCGCCACCGCGCTGGTGGTGCTGCTGATTGGCTGGCTTGTCTGGAGGGCAAAATTCGCATGAGTGCACAGCGTTGGAACACCGGGTTGAAGCTGGCTGCGGCCGTGGCCGTTGCCGTCACCCTGAGTGCCTGCGGCACCGCCACCGTGGTCAAGTCCTCCGGCAGCCGCGGCGGCCACAGCACGCCGCAGACTTCGGTCGCCAAGCCTGGGCAGACCGCCACCGTGCGCAAGGGCGACACCCTGTATGCGCTGGCGCGCATCCACAACATCACCCCGCGTGATCTGGCCTCATGGAACGGGCTGAGCGAGCCCTACACCATCTATCCGGGCCAGCAGATCCGCCTGTATCCGGGTGGCAGCACCCCGGGCCGTGCCCCGACCACGGTGGTCACCGCCCCGCGTCCGGGCACCAGCACGCCGGCTCCGACGCCCGCGCCAGTGCCGACCAATACCCCGGTCAAGAACAACATCAACTGGCGCTGGCCGGCCGATGGCGCGCTGGTCGGCCGCTACGTGGCGGCTGACGTGACCAAGCAGGGCATCGACATTGCCGGCACCAGCGGCCAGCCGGTACGGGCCACCGCGCCGGGCGTGGTGGTGTATTCCGGTGCCGGTCTGGTCGGCTTCGGTGAGCTGATCATCATCAAGCACAACGAGCAGTGGCTGTCGGCCTATGGCCACAACCGCAAGCGGCTGGTCAATGAAGGCCAGAACGTGAAGGCCGGCGAGCAGATCGCGGAAATGGGCCGCACCGGCACCACCCGCGACATGCTGCACTTCGAGATCCGCTACAACGGCAAGCCGGTCGATCCGCAGCAGTACCTGCCGGCGCGCTGACCGGTCCGGCATCCGGATGGACACGCATGGCGTGTCCCTACGGGGGCGATCAAACAGGGTGGGGGGAACGGGTAGGGACACGCCATGCGTGTCCGCGGCGGGGCCGGATCGCCCCGAATCAACCCGCCAACATGAACGCGGCGGCGACCTTGCGGCCTTCACCGGCCAGCACGTTGTACGTGCTGGCTGCCGAGGGGTTGTTCATCACCTCGAGCCCGACGCCGCGGCTCAGGCAGTAGCCCAGCACCTGCGCCGAGGGAAACACCTGGCGGTCACCGGTACCCAGAAGAATCACCTCCGGGCCCAGCGCCAGCACCGGCTCCAGGTCAGCCACGGTCAAGGCCGCGCCTACCGCCACCGGCCAGTTTTCCACCAGCCGGTCCGGGGTCACGATGAAGCTCGTGCCCAGCACCTTGTCGTTCACCGTGGCGCTGTGGCCACTGGCCGCGCGCAGGGTGTAGGCATAATCCGGCAGTTCCTGACTGAGCTGCATGGCTGGCTCAGCCGCGCGGCAGCACGATCGTGCGCTGTTCCTTGCTCGGGCGGTAGAGCACGGCGGTGTGGCCGATGCGCTGCACCAGCGCGCTGCCCGTGGCTTCGGTCAGCTCGGCGATCATGGCGTCGCGGGTGTCGCGGTCGTCTGCGCCGACCTTCACCTTCACCAGTTCATGGCGCTCCAGTACCTCCTCCAGCTCAGCCAGGAAGGCCGGGGTGATCCCCTTTCCGCCGATCTGCAGCAGGGCTTTCAGATCGTGGGCTTGGCCGCGGAGGAAGCGGGTCTGGGCGGAGGTGAGGGTAGTAGACATTCAGGAACGGACGGTTAATCAGGGCGATCAGGGTATCATGACCATCCCACAAGGCCCCAAGTCCCATGGCAACGCGCAGCAAAAGCAGTCAACGTTGGTTGAAAGAGCACTTTTCCGACCCCTTCGTGAAGAAGGCCCAGGCCGAGGGCATGCGTTCGCGCGCCGCCTATAAACTGGAGGAACTGCTCGAACGTGACCGCCTGCTGAAGCCGCACATGGTGGTGGTCGACCTCGGGGCCGCCCCCGGGGGCTGGTCGCAGCAGGTCCGCCGCCAGATCGGCGACACCGGCCGGGTCCTGGCCTTGGACATCCTGGAGATGCCGCCGCTGGCCGGGGTCGAGTTCCTTCACGGCGATTTCAGGGAACAGTCGGTCCTATCTGAGTTTGAAGCCATGCTGGGCGACCAGCCGGTGGACCTTGTGCTTTCCGACATGGCCCCCAATAAGAGTGGCATGGACGCGGTGGACCAGCCGCGGATGATGCACCTGGCCGAGCTGGCGTTGGACTTTGCCGACAACCATCTCAAGCCGGGTGGCGCGTTCCTGATCAAGCTGTTCCAGGGCGTGGGCTTTGACGACTACGTGCGTGAAATGCGCCGGCGGTACGACAAGGTGGTGATCCGCAAGCCTGAAGCCTCGCGTAAGCGCTCGCCCGAGGTCTATGCCCTGGGGCAGGGCAAACGCCCCCAGATCAAGTAAGCTCGACCATACCAATCGCGTCAGGCATTAGAGGAACCACGGAGCCAATGAGGATGAACGACTTGACCAAGAACCTCCTGCTATGGGTGGTCGTGGCCGTGGTGCTGATGGTCGTGTTCCAGAGCTTCTCGCCCAAGACCAGCGGCGCGGGGGCCTCCGGTGCCACCTATTCCCAGTTCCTTGACCAGGTGGACAGCGGCAACGTCCAGAAGGTCACCTTCGGCGGCGACCTGCGCAGCGGCACCAACCAGATCACCTACGTCACGCGGGGCGGCCAGCCGGCCACCATCACCGCGCCGATGGATCGTGACCTGATCAACGTGCTGCGCGCCAAAAACGTCGAAATCGTCCAGGAAGAGCCGTCCAGCGGCATCTCGCTGGGTGCCATCCTGATGAACTTCCTGCCGGTCATCCTGATCATCGGCTTCTGGCTGTTCATCATGCGCCAGATGCAGGGCGGTGGCGGCGGAGCCAAGGGCGCGATGTCCTTCGGCAAGTCGCGCGCCAAGCTGCAGGGCGAAGACCAGATCAAGGTCACCTTTGCCGACGTCGCCGGTTGCGACGAAGCCAAGGAAGAAGTTGGCGAGCTGGTCGACTTCCTTCGCGATCCGAGCAAGTTCACCAAGCTGGGCGGCAAGATTCCGCGCGGCGTGCTGATGGTGGGTCCGCCGGGTACCGGCAAGACCCTGCTGGCCCGCGCCATTGCCGGCGAGGCCAAGGTGCCGTTCTTCTCGATCTCCGGTTCGGACTTCGTCGAAATGTTCGTCGGCGTTGGTGCCAGCCGCGTGCGCGACATGTTCGAGCAGGCCAAGAAGCAGGCTCCGTGCATCATCTTCATCGACGAAATCGACGCCGTCGGTCGCCACCGTGGTGCCGGCCTGGGCGGCGGTCATGACGAGCGCGAGCAGACCCTGAACCAGCTGCTGGTGGAAATGGATGGCTTTGAAGGGGGCGAAGGCGTCATCGTCATTGCCGCCACCAACCGTCCCGACGTGCTCGACCCGGCGCTGCTGCGCCCGGGCCGCTTCGATCGCCAGGTCGTGGTCGGTCTGGCCGACGTCAAGGGCCGCGAGCAGATCCTGCGCGTGCACATGCGCAAGCTGCCGCTGGCGGATGACGTCGAACCGATGGTCATTGCCCGCGGTACCCCCGGCTTCTCCGGCGCGGACCTGGCCAACCTCTGCAACGAGGCTGCCCTGTTCGCGGCGCGCGGCAACGAGAAAGAGGTCCGCATGGACCACTTCGACCGTGCCCGCGACAAGATCCTGATGGGTGCAGAGCGCCGTTCGATGGCCATGAGCGAGGAGGAGAAGACCCTCACCGCCTACCACGAAGCCGGCCATGCCATCGTCGGCCGTCTGGTTCCCGAGCACGACCCGGTCTACAAGGTCACCATCATTCCGCGCGGCCGTGCGCTCGGTGTGACCATGTACCTGCCGGAAGGCGACAAGTACTCGATGAACCGCGTGGCGATCGAATCGCAGCTGTGCTCGCTGTACGGCGGCCGCGTCGCCGAAGAGCTGATCTTCGGTGCCGACAAGGTCACCACCGGTGCCTCCAACGATATCGAGCGCGCCACCAAGATGGCCCGCAACATGGTCACCAAGTGGGGCCTGTCGGACGAGCTCGGCCCGATCGCCTATGGCGAGGAAGACGACGAAGTGTTCCTCGGCCGTTCGGTCACCCAGCACAAGAGCGTGTCCGACGACACCGCCCGCCGCATCGACGAAGTGGTGCGCAGCATCCTGGACAAGGCCTACGCGCGGACCACCGAGCTGATGAAGGCCAACATGGACAAGCTGCACACCATGTCGCAGCTGCTGCTGCAGTACGAGACCATCGACGCGCCGCAGATCGACGCCATCATGGAAGGCCGCGATCCGCCGCCGCCGGCGGGCTGGGGCAAGGCAAACAAGAACGACGGTGGCAGCAACAACGACAAGGGCGGCGACGCCCGTCCGGTGCCGCCGATCGCCGGTCCTGCCGAACAGCACTGAGCAGGATTGCGTGACATCGGAAGGCCGGGGCAACCCGGCCTTCCTCATCTGGAAACTCCCATGTCCACCCCACCGCCCCCGATCTCGCACACCACCGAAATGGTGATCGCCACCGTCGTCGGTGCCGCCATCGGCCTGACCACGGAAAACTACCTGCTCGGCATCGGTATCGGTGTGGCTCTTGGCATCGGCCTGAGCGTGGCCAAGACCCTGTACGTGGATTACAAGCGCCGCAAAGGCTGATGCTCCCTTGCGCGCAGGTGCCGCAATCGGCACGATGCGCGGGCACGGTCGCATGACGCGGCCGTGTTCAACATTCCAGGGGGAATACCATGCGTCATCCGATCCGCGCGGCCGCTGCCGTGCTGTTGTGCTGTGCCTCGCCCGCGTTCGCTGGCACCGTCCAGGTGCAGGACCCGGTCCCGTTCTCTGAAAGCGCCTTCATTGCAGACAACATCAAAGACGAGTGCCGCATGGGCGCGCAGCTGGCAACCGCGTTGGGCAACAACGCCGAAACGTTCGGCAACACCATTGCCTTCGCCGCCGAGCCGACGACCGACGGTCGGGTCTTGAAGCTGGAAATCGTCGAAGCGCAGAGCGCCCGCACCGGCTTCAACCACTACAAGTCGGCCACCGTGCGCGGCGTATTGATGGATGACGGCCAGAAGGTGGCCACGGTGACGGCGCGGCGGATTTCCCGCGGCGGTGCCGGTGGCATGTTCAAGGGTTCGTGCGACGTGCTTGAGCGCGTGGTTTACGCCATCGGCAGCGACCTGGCCGAATGGCTGGCCAACCCGACCGACGACGCCAAGCTCGGCGATTTCTGACGGTTCCCCGGAGGCGCCGGCGTAAACTATGCGCTGGCGTACTTCGTGGATGGCCCATGTTCGATACTTCTCCCCAGCTGGACTGCGGCGGCCGCGTGCTGCGACTGGATCGCCCGCGTGTGATGGGCATCGTCAATGTCACCCCGGATTCGTTCTCCGACGGTGGCGCACACGACACCACCGACGCGGCAGTGGCCCATGGCCTGCAGCTGGTGGCGGAAGGGGCCGACCTGCTCGATATCGGCGGGGAATCCACCCGCCCCGGTGCCGCGCCGGTGTCGGTGGAAGAGGAGCTGCGCCGGGTCGTGCCGGTGATCCAGGCGTTGGCCGAACGCACACAGGTGCCGCTCAGCGTGGACACCTTCAAACCCGAGGTGATGCGTGCGGCCGTGGCCGCCGGTGCCGGCATGATCAACGACATCCACGCCCTGCGTCAGGACGGTGCGCTGGCGGCCGCCGCCGAACTTGGCGTGCCGGTGGTGCTGATGCACATGCAGGGCGAGCCGGGCAGCATGCAGGACACCCCGCAGTACGACGACGTGGTCGCCGAGGTGCATCGTTTCCTGGCCGAGCGCATGTTCTCGGCGGAAATGGCCGGCATCGCCAAGAAGAACCTGGTCATCGACCTGGGCTTCGGCTTCGGCAAGACCACCGAACACAACATGACCCTGCTGGCCCGCTCCGAGCGCTTCGTGGAGCTGGGCGTGCCGATGCTGGCCGGACTGTCGCGCAAGCGCAGCATCGGCGAGCTCACCGGGCGCGAACAGCCACGTGACCGCGTGGCCGGTTCGGTCGCCGCACACCTGATCGCCGCCCAGCGCGGCGCGACGATCCTGCGCGTGCACGACGTGGCTGCCACGGTCGATGCGCTCAAAATCTGGGCCGCCGTCGATGCCGTGCCGGCTCCGCGTGTGGCCGCCGCCCCGGCGATGCCGCGCTGGCCGGACGAGGATTGATGGCCGTCGACCAGCGACCGTTGGCGATTGCCGTGATGGGCCCGACGGCGTCGGGCAAGACCGCCACGGCCATCGCGCTGGCCCAGCAGTTGGGCGGCGAGATCGTCAGCGTGGACTCGGCGCTGGTCTATCGTGGCCTGGATATCGGCTCCGCCAAGCCCGATGCCGACGAGCGCGCGCAGGCCCCGCACCATCTGCTCGACCTGCGTGACCCGTGGCAGACCTATTCCGCTGCCGAGTTCGCCGCGGACGCGGCGCGGGTGGTGGCCGACATCGTCGCGCGGGGTCGCATGCCGATTCTGGCCGGTGGTACCGGGCTGTACTTCCGCGCCCTGCTGCAGGGCCTGTCGCCGATGCCGGCGGCGGACCCGGAGCTGCGTGCAGCCATCAGCGCAGAGGGTGAGGTGCGCGGTTGGGGCGCGCTGCATGCCGAACTGGCGCAGGTCGACCCCGCCGCCGCCGCACGCATTCACGCCACCGACCCGCAGCGCATCCAGCGGGCGCTGGAGGTGTTCCGGCTGACCGGCACCCCGATTTCCGAATGGCAGAAGCGCCCGGGCGTGGACCGGCTGCCGGTGCGCTGCCTCAAGCTGATCCTGGCCCCGCGCCAGCGCAGCACCCTGCATCAGCGCATCGAGACCCGCTTCGACGCGATGCTCGCCAACGGCTTCCTCGATGAGGTGCGTGCGCTGCGCGCGTTGCCGCAGATGGCGGCCGTGGCCGCGCCGTTGGACCTGCCGGCGGTGCGCGCGGTGGGCTACCGCCAGGCCTGGGAATACCTGGACGGGCAGGGCACGGCCGCCGGGTTCCGTGACAAGGGCATCTATGCCACCCGCCAGCTGGCCAAGCGCCAGCTCACCTGGCTGCGCGGCGAACTTGATGCGCGCTGGTTCGACCCCCATCTGGATGCCGTAGCCCTGGCCGATGCGGTCAGTGCATTTACTGCGACCTGAACCATGTCTTCACGCCCTCGGGGCGGTGTACCATCAATGATTCCGGTGGGCGACGGGGCCGTGACCGCTGCCGGGCTACCCAATAAGAACAATAATGAGGAGTGTGCAATGTCCAAGGGGCAATCGCTGCAGGATCCGTTTCTGAATGCACTGCGGCGCGAGCGCGTGCCGGTGTCGGTGTATCTGGTCAATGGCATCAAACTGCAGGGCACGATTGAATCGTTCGACCAGTTCGTGGTTCTGCTGCGCAATACGGTGAGCCAGATGGTGTACAAGCACGCCATTTCCACCGTGGTGCCGGCGCGCAACGTACGGGTCGGTCCCGGTGGCGGCTATGTACAGTCCAATGACGGTGGCACCGACGGTGCCCAGGGCGATGACGACGTTGAATGAAACAGGCAAGACCGGAGTGATGCGTGTTTGACCGTTCCAAGCGGGGCGAACACGCGCTCCTGATCCAGCCCCATGCGGGAAAGCTGGAAGAAGACGTGCTGGAAGAATTCACCGACCTGGCCCGCTCGGCCGGGGCCAGTATTGCGGCCACGTTGACCGCGCGGATAGACCGACCCAATCCGTCGATCCTGATCGGCAGCGGCAAGCTCGATGAAGTGAAGGCGGCTGCGGAAGCGACCGGGGCCGACCTGATCCTGGTCAACCATGCGTTGAGCCCGGTGCAGGAACGCAACCTGGAACGCTTCCTCGAGCGCCGGGTGATCGACCGTACCGGGTTGATCCTGGACATCTTCGCGCAGCGGGCGCACAGCCACGAAGGCAAGCTGCAGGTCGAGCTGGCGCAGCTGCGCCACCTCGCCACGCGGCTGGTGCGCGGCTGGACCCACCTGGAGCGTCAGCGCGGCGGTGCCATCGGCCTGCGCGGCCCAGGTGAAACCCAGCTCGAAACCGACCGCCGGCTGCTGCAGAAGCGCGTGGAGCAGCTGCAGAAGCGGCTGGAAAAAGTGGAAGTGCAGCGCACCCAGATGCGCCGTGCGCGCGTGCGCAGCGAGCTGCCGCGCGTGGCCCTGGTTGGCTATACCAATGCCGGCAAGTCGACCCTGTTCAACGCGTTGACCGGTGCCGAGGCTTACGCGGCCGACCAGCTGTTTGCCACCCTGGACCCGACCGTGCGGCGTATCGCCATTCCCGGCGGCAATGTGGTGCTGGCCGACACCGTCGGTTTCGTCCGCGACCTGCCGCACGAACTGGTGGCGGCGTTCCGCTCCACGCTGTCCGAAGCGCGTGAGGCCGACTTCCTGCTGCATGTGGTGGATGCCGCCGACCCGCATCGCGAAGAGCGCATTGCCCAGGTCGACGAGGTGCTGGCTGCGGTCGGTGCGGGCGATCTGCCGCAGCTGCTGGTGTTCAACAAGATCGACCGCATCGACGGGGCCGAGCCGCGCCACGACGGCCAGGACGGCATTCCCGATCCGTCGCGCCGCGAACGGGTGTGGATGTCGGCCCGCGACGGCACTGGTCTCGAACTGCTGCAGAGCGTGCTCGGCAAGCGGCTGGGCCTGCAGCACATCACCGGTCAGCTGCGCCTGCCGCCCAGCGCCGGCCGTCTGCGTTCGCGCCTGCATCAGCTGGAAGTGGTGCGCGGTGAGCAGGTGGACGAGGAGGGCTGGCTGTTGGACGTCGACCTGCCGATCGCCGAAGCCGAGAAGCTCGCCGCCAGCGCCGATGGCGCACCGATCAAGGCCATGCTGCCCGAGAAGCTGCCCGAATGGTGATGTCGTGACCGTCCCCACCGACTCTGATCTGGCTGATCTGGCACGCGCCACCGGCGAGCGCCTGCAGCAGGCCAACCTGCAGCTGGTCACCGCTGAAAGCTGCAGTGGTGGCTGGATCGCCAAGGCCATGACCGACATCGCCGGTTCTTCCGCGTTCTTCGACTGCGGCATGGTGGTCTACAGCTACGAGGCCAAGCAGCGTCTGCTTGGCGTGCGCGCGCAGACTCTGGAGCAGTTCGGTGCGGTCAGTCGCGAAACCGTGATGGAGATGGTGTCCGGCGCGCTGGTCAATTCCGGTGCCGGCGTCGCCGTGGCCGTTACCGGCATCGCCGGGCCCGGCGGCGGCAGTGCCGACAAGCCGGTCGGCAGTGTCTGGATCGCGTGGAAGCAGCGCGGCGGCTACGCCCGCGCGCAGCTGTTCCAGTTCGACGGCGACCGTGATGCCATTCGCCGACAGACCGTACAGCAGGCGCTTACCGGAATCTTCGCGCCGGTGTGACATGCTGGGCGGGTGTAGGCAACGGAGCGCGTGGCGATGTGGGAAACACTGGGAACCGTCCGTGACCTGGGGCGACTGCAGGAAATCGCTTCGGTCCTGATCCGCTATGGCTTCGGCGACCTGGTGCGCCGCATCGGTCTGGCCGACGTGCTGGAGCGCGCCGGCCGCCTGCTGCACTGGAACGACACCCAGCACATGCTGCGCATGACCGCGCCGGTGCGTGTGCGCCGGGCCATGGAAGACCTGGGGCCGACCTTCGTCAAACTTGGCCAGGTGCTCGCGACCCGCGTCGACCTGTTCCCGCCGGACTGGATCGCCGAATTCTCCGAACTGCAGAACGCGGTGCCGGCGCTGCCGTTTGACCAGGTGCGCGGGCAGCTGGAAGCCGACCTCGGTGCGCCACCCGAACAGGTGTTCGCCTGGTTGGACGTGATGCCGATGGCCGCCGCCTCGCTGGCCCAGGCGCACCGCGCGCGGCTGCAGGACGGCAGTGAAGTGGTCCTTAAGATCCGCCGCCCAGGCATCCGCGACGTGATCGAGGCCGACCTGCGCCTGCTGGCACGGCTTGCCGAGATCGTCGAGGCGCGGCTGCCCGATCTGCAGCGCTATCGACCCGCTGAAGTGGTGCAGCAGTTCCAGGTGTCGCTGCGCCGCGAGCTCGACTTCGCCGCCGAGTGCCGCAATGCCGAGCGCATCGCGCGCAATTTCCAGGGCCGCAAGGACATCCTGATTCCGCGCGTGCATTGGCAGTGGACCTGCGAAAGCCTCAACGTCCAGGATTTCGTCGACGGCATTCCGGGCCGTGACCTTTCCGCTGTGGATGCCGCCGGGCTGGACCGCGTGCAGCTGGCCCGCACCGGTGCGCGGATCGTGCTGAAGATGGTGCTGGAGGATGGGTGCTTCCACGCCGATCCGCACCCCGGCAACATCATCTACCTGCGCGATGGCCGCATCGGGGTGATCGACTTCGGCATGGTCGGGGCCATCTCCGAACAGCGCCGTTTCCAGGTCGCGCAGCTGCTGCATGGATTGGTCAACCAGGAGCCGGAAGCGGTCGCCGACATCCTGCTGGACTGGTCCGGCGGCGTGGACGTGGACGAGTCGCGCCTGCAGCAGGACATCAGCGTGTTCGTCGACCAGTACCGGGGCGTGCCGCTGAAGGACCTGCATATGGGCCTGATGCTGGGCAACATCACCCAGCTGCTGCGCCAATACTCGCTGACCCTGCCGGCTGACCTCGCGCTGATGATCAAGACCTTCCTCACCCTGGAGGGGATGGGCCGGCAGCTGGACCCGCAGTTCGACATGGCCAGCGCCGCGCGGCCGTATCTGGAACGGGTGATGCTGCAGCGCTACGCGCCCTCGGCCCTGCTCAAGCGTGGCCGGCGCAGCCTGATGGGGGCGCTGGACCTGGTCGGCGACCTGCCGCGCGACGTGCGCCGGCTGCTGCAGATGGCCCGGCGCGGGCGGCTGCAACTGAAGGTGGAAACGCATGCGCTGGAGGGTTTTGGCGAGCAGGTGAATCGGGCCGCGAACCGGCTGGTGGTGGGGATTGTCACTGCGGCGCTGATCATCGGGTCGTCGATTGTCATGCACAGCGTGGGTGGGATCTCCAGCCGCTGGCTGCTGGCGCTGGGCGTGGCCGGGTTCATCGGGGCCGGGTTCTGCGGGGTATGGATTCTGGTGTCGATTCTGCGGAATCGGTAGGGACACGCCATGCGTGTCCTCGCGGTGCCGGTGTCTCTTTTCGCTTTTTTGTTCGGTGCACTTGCGCACCTCTGTCGTTAGTAGTAATACTACTAACCATGGAACTCACCGACACCCAGCAGGCGATCCTGCAGTTGATCGCCGAGCGTATCGAGACCGACGGCGCGCCGCCGTCGCAGACGGAAATCGCCCGCGCGTTCGGCTTCAAGGGCGTGCGCGCCGCGCAGTACCACCTGGAGGCGCTGGAACAGGCCGGGGCGATTCGCCGCATTCCCGGCCAGGCCCGTGGCATCCGGCTGGTCCAGGCCCCGCCGCTGCAGGAGGGCCTGCCCGATTCACTGCCCACCCCGGCGCTGCCGGACGGTGTGCTGCGGCTGCCGGTGCTGGGCCGGGTCGCCGCCGGTCTGCCTATCGGCGCGGATATCGGCTCGGATGATTTCGTGGTCCTGGACCGGGTGTTCTTCTCGCCCGCGCCGGACTACCTGCTGAAAGTGCAGGGCGACTCGATGATCGATGAAGGCATCTTCGACGGCGACCTGATCGGCGTGCACCGCACCCGTGATGCCCGCTCCGGGCAGATCGTGGTGGCCCGCATCGATGACGAGATCACCGTCAAGCTGCTGAAGATGGGCAAAGACCGCATCCGGTTGCTGCCCCGCAACCCCGACTACAAACCGATCGAAGTCCTGCCCGACCAGGATTTCGCCATCGAAGGGCTGTACTGCGGACTGTTACGCCCCAATCGCTGATCCTTCCATGCTCCAAACGCGCGGTCTTTTGTGGCGATTCTCTGATTTGGCTGAGGTTGGTACGGATGTCCGATAATTTTTTTCCGAACGCCCGGCAGAATCTCAGCCTGTGCGATACGCCAACCTTAAAGTGACCCCGTGGCCAAGAAATCTACTAAAGACACCCCTTCCAACGACATGACCTCTGCAAGGACCCCTCCGATGGACGAGAACAAGAAGCGCGCCCTCACCGCCGCCCTGAGCCAGATCGAAAAGCAGTTCGGCAAGGGCTCGGTCATGCGCATGGGCGATCGCGTCATCGAAGCCGTCGAGATCATCCCGACCGGTTCGCTGATGCTCGACATCGCACTGGGCATTGGCGGTCTGCCGAAGGGCCGTGTCGTGGAAATCTACGGCCCGGAGTCCTCGGGCAAGACCACCCTGACCCTGCAGGCGATTGCCGAATGCCAGAAGAAGGGCGGTACCGCCGCCTTCATCGACGCCGAGCACGCACTGGACCCGATCTACGCCGCCAAGCTGGGCGTGAACGTGGACGACCTGCTGCTGTCGCAGCCGGATACCGGTGAGCAGGCGCTGGAAATCGCCGACATGCTGGTCCGTTCCGGTTCGATCGACATCGTGGTTATCGACTCGGTCGCGGCGCTCACCCCGAAGGCCGAAATCGAAGGCGAAATGGGCGATCAGCTGCCGGGCCTGCAGGCTCGTCTGATGAGCCAGGCGCTGCGCAAGCTCACCGGCAACATCAAGCGCTCCAACACCCTGGTGGTCTTCATCAACCAGCTGCGCATGAAGATCGGCGTGATGATGCCGGGCCAGAGCCCGGAAACCACCACCGGTGGCAACGCGCTGAAGTTCTACGCCTCGGTCCGCCTCGACATCCGCCGCATCGGTGCGATCAAGAAGGGCGATGAAATCATCGGTAACCAGACCAAGATCAAGGTCGTCAAGAACAAGCTGGCTCCGCCGTTCAAGCAGGTCATCACCGAGATCCTGTACGGCGAAGGCATCAGCCGCGAAGGCGAACTGATCGACATGGGCGTGGAAGCCAAGCTGGTCGAGAAGGCCGGTGCCTGGTACAGCTACGGTGAAGAACGCATCGGCCAGGGCAAGGACAACGCCCGCGGCTACCTGCGCGACAACCCGCAGGTAGCCCAGCGCCTGGAAGCCGAGCTGCGCGAGAAGTTCCAGCCGGCCGAAGCCGCCCGCGAGCAGGGCGACGACGAAGGTGACGACGAGTAAGTTTTCCTGCGGGGCAGGGCGGCGCCGTCAGTGACGCTGGCGCTGCCCCGCAGTTTTCCCCTGTGTGAGACCGTAATGCACGATGCCGACAGCCCGGAAGGCGGCCGCAAGAAGCGCCGCGTTCGTGAACAGACTCCCGTCCAGCGGGCGCTGGGGCTGCTGGTCCGCCGTGAGCATTCGCGCAAGGAACTCACCCGCAAGCTCACCGCGCGGGGCATTGAAACCGACGACGCCGAAGCGGCAGTCAGCAAGCTGACCGAGGCCGGTTGGCAGGACGACACCCGTTTTGCCGAAAACCTGGTGCGGATGCGTGCCAATACCGGCTATGGGCCGATTCACATCCGCGCCGAGCTGGGTACGCATGGGCTGGACAGCAGCCAGGTCGCGGCTGCCATGGAGACCTTTGAGGGCGACTGGACCGAGAATGCCCGGGACCTGGTCCGCCGCCGGTTCGGCGAGTCGGGTCCACAGGACCTGCCGCAGCGGCGCAAGGCGGCGGATCTGTTGGCCCGGCGGGGGTTCGATGGGGATTCGATCCGGCGGGCGACACGGTACGACATCGAGGATTGAGGGGCTGGGTTGACGCGCAGGGCGCGTCGCTACGCGTATGGCCTCCGGGCCTGATACCCTTGGTGGTTTCGGCGGTCCGGCAGTTGCCAGGGACCGACCGGCCCGCACACAGCCAGCCCCACCATGACCGCATCCGCCAAATTCACCACCTCCCAGATCCGCAGCGACTTCCTTGAGTTCTTCAAGGGCAAGGGCCACACCATCGTGCCGTCGGCACCGCTGGTGCCGGGCAACGACCCGACCCTGATGTTCACCAATTCCGGCATGGTGCAGTTCAAGGACGTGTTCCTTGGCGCGGAAAAGCGCAGCTACGTGCGCGCGGCCGACGTGCAGCGCTGCCTGCGCGCCGGCGGCAAGCACAACGACCTGGACCAGGTCGGCTACACCGCCCGTCACCACACCTTCTTTGAAATGCTGGGCAACTGGTCGTTCGGCGACTACTTCAAGAAGGACGCCATTGCCTGGGCCTGGGAACTGCTCACCCAGGTCTGGAAGCTGCCGGCCGAGCGCCTGCTGGTCACCGTCTACCAGACCGACGACGAGGCCTATGCGCTGTGGCGCGACATGGTCGGTATTCCGGAAGAGCGCATCGTGCGCATCGGCGACAACAAGGGTGCGCCGTTTGCGTCGGACAACTTCTGGCAGATGGCCGACACCGGCCCGTGCGGTCCATGCACCGAGATCTTCTATGACCACGGCGACCACATCGCCGGTGGCCCGCCGGGCTCGCCCGATGAAGACGGCGACCGCTTCATCGAGATCTGGAACCTGGTTTTCATGCAGTTCGACCGCCAGCCCGACGGCACCCTGGTGCCGCTGCCGGCTCCGTGCGTGGACACCGGCATGGGCCTGGAGCGCCTGACCGCGATCCTGCAGCACGTGCACACCAATTATGAGATCGACCTGTTCCAGGCGCTGATCCGCAAGGCCAGCGAACTGACCGGCATGGCCGATCTGGAAAACAAGTCGCTGCGCGTCATCGCCGACCACATCCGCGCCTGCTCGTTCCTGATCGTGGACGGCGTGCTGCCGTCCAACGAAGGCCGCGGCTATGTGCTGCGTCGGATCATCCGTCGCGCCCTGCGCCACGGCTGGATGCTGGGCGTGCGCCAGCCGTTCTTCAGCAAGCTGGTGCCGACCCTGGTCGAGCAGATGGGTGAAGCCTATCCGGAACTGCCGGCCCAGGCCGACACCGTGGTGCGTGCCCTGCAGGCCGAAGAGGAGCGCTTCGCGCAGACCCTCGATTCGGGCATGAAGATTTTCGACGACGTCGCCGCCCAGGTGACCGATGGCGTCATTCCGGGCGTCGATGCGTTCCGCCTGTACGACACCTACGGCTTCCCGCTCGACCTCACCCAGGACATCGCGCGCGAGCGCGACCTGGTCGTTGACATTGCCGGCTTCGATGCCGCCATGGAAAAGCAACGCGAAGACGGCCGCAAGGGCGGCAAGTTCGGTGGCGGCGTGACGCTGTCGGCCGAGCTGGTGGCCACCCTCAAGCCGACCGTATTCCTGGGCTACGACCGTTTGCAGGCCGAGGGCCTGACCGTGGTCGCCCTGCTCAAGGACGGCCGCGCCGTGGACAGCGCCCAAGCCGGTGATGACGTGATCGTCTTCACCGACCAGACCCCGTTCTATGCCGAATCCGGTGGCCAGGTCGGTGATACCGGTACGCTCGCCGGCAACGGTGTGCAGCTGCCGGTGACCGACACCCAGAAGTTCGCGGGCCAGTTCCATGGCCACGTCGGCCAGATCGCCAGCGGTTCGCTGAAGGTCGGCGACGTGCTCAGCGCTCAGGTCGACAGCGCACGCCGTGGGGCCACCATCCTGAACCACTCGGCCACCCATCTGCTGCATGCCGCGCTGCGCGAAGTGCTGGGCACCCATGTGCAGCAGAAGGGCTCGCTGGTCGCGCCGGACCGCCTGCGCTTCGACTTCTCGCACTTCCAGCCGATCACCCCGGAAGAACTGGCCGTAATCGAGCGCAAGGTCAACGAGCAGGTCCGCGCCAACAACGCCGCCGAAGTGCACAACATGGGCATGCAGGAAGCCCTGGACTTCGGTGCGATGGCACTGTTCGGCGAAAAGTACGGCGAAAACGTGCGCGTGCTGAAGATGGGCGATTACTCCACCGAACTCTGTGGGGGTACACACGTCGGCCGTACCGGCGACATCGGCCTGTTCAAGATCACCTCCGAAGGCGGTGTGTCCTCGGGCGTGCGCCGCATCGAGGCGGTGACCGGGCAGGGCGCGCTGGACTACGTCAGTCATGAAGAAGCACAGCTGGCCGAGGCCGCCACGCTGCTGGGCGGTGCCGCCAGCGACGTGATCGAGAAGATCCGCCAGTTGGGCGAGCGCCAGAAGAAGCTGGAACGCGAACTGGAGGCCCTGAAGGCCAAGCAGGCCGCCGGAGCCACTGCCGACCTCGGCGGCTCGGCCGTGGAGGTGAACGGTGTGAAGATCCTGGCCGTGCGCCTGGAAGGCTTCGACGCCAAGGCCCTGCGCGACGCGATGGACCGCCTGAAGCAGCAACTGGTCAATACCGTCATCGTCTTGGCCGGTGCCCAGGACGGCAAGGTCTCACTTGTTGCCGGTGTGAACGGCAGCGCAATGGGCAAGGTCAAGGCCGGGGAACTGTTGTCCCACATCGCCGGTCAGATAGGGGGCAAGGGCGGCGGCCGCCCGGACCTCGCCCAGGGTGGTGGTGAGGACGGGCCCGCCCTTGCCTCGGCCCTTGCCGGGGTCGTTGACTGGGTGACCCCTCGTATCTGAACATTCTGAAGCCTCCGCTCCTTGATGGGGCGGGAGGCCAGACGGTAATATGGCTAATCCTTTTCCCTTTGTCGTGGCGTTCCTTGGCTGGACGTCAAACCGGTGGGAAAAACCACCGGTTCTTGGAGACTAAAAAACAATGTTGATCCTGACTCGCCGTGTTGGCGAAACCCTGAAGATCGGCGATGACGTCAGCGTCACCGTGCTCGGCGTCAAGGGCAATCAGGTGCGTATCGGTATCACCGCTCCGAAGGATGTGGCCGTGCACCGCGAAGAAATCTACGAGCGCATCCAGCGCGGCGACCAGCCGAATGTACCCGGCGGCGAAGATTCTTCGAATTAAGGCTTTACCTTGGGGTGTGATTAACGTTATTCTTCACGCCCCCGCTGAGACGTAACACCGCAGCGAGGTAAGCCAGATTTCTGGAGTGGTGCCCGAGTGGCTGAAGGGGCTCCCCTGCTAAGGGAGTATAGGGCCAAAAACTCTATCGAGGGTTCGAATCCCTCCCACTCCGCCAGAGTTACAGAAAAGCCCCTGGAAACAGGGGCTTTTTTGTTGTCTGCGGTTTTCGCGCCCGTTACACCGCCAGATCAAACACCAGCACCTCGGCATCGCGTCCGTTCTCAATCGTCACCTGCGCCTCATCGCGGATCTGCAGCGCATCGCCGGTATCCAACGTGATGCCGTTGACCTTCACCTGCCCACGCGCCACCTGCACATAGCTGCCGCGACCCGGAGCCAGTTCCAGCCTGGCCTGCTCGTCGCCATCAAACAGCCCCGCATAGATGCGCGCGTTCTGATGGATCTTCAACGAACCATCGCGGCCGTCCTCGGACACGATCAGGCGCAACTGGCCGCGCTTGCTCTCGGGCGTGAAGTGGGTCTCCTCGTAGCTCGGCGGAATACCCTCGACCTCCGGGAACAGCCAGATCTGCAGGAAGTGCAAGGTTTCGTCGGCCGAGTGGTTGAACTCACTGTGGCTGACCCCGCTGCCCGCGCTCATGCGCTGCACGTCGCCGTAGCGCAGCACCGAGCCGGTGCCCATCGAGTCCTTGTGCTCCAGCGCGCCGCCCAGCACGTAGGAGACGATCTCCATGTTGCTGTGGCTGTGGGTGCCGAAGCCCTGGCCGCCGATGACCTTGTCTTCGTTGATCACCCGCAGCGGGCCGAAGCTGGTGTAGCGCGGGTCGTAGTAGTTGGCGAACGAGAAGGTGTGCTGGGAGTTCAGCCAGCCATGGTTGGCCTGGCCACGGGTGTTGCTCTTGCGGATCTGCAGCATGATGTTCTCCTGGGTGTTCGACTGTTTCGATGATGGTCCGGGGCGGGTTGACCCCGTCCCTTTTCTGTTGCGGCCAGTATCCGCTTGCACTCCGGGTTTGAAAAACGGATAGTTTTGCAAGCCATCATCGAAAATTTCGAATGCTCAAGCTCAGCCTCGATGCCCTGCAGATTCTGGATGCCATTGACCGCCGTGGTTCGTTCGCGGCCGCCGGCAAGGCGCTGCACAAGGTGCCGTCCACGATTTCCTACACCGTTTCCAAGCTGGAACAGGACCTGGGCGTGCAGTTGTTTGATCGGGTCGGGCCGCGCGCCGACCTGACCGAGGCCGGGCAGGCGCTGCTGGAGGAGGGCCGGCACCTGCTGCGGGCGGCGCGCGAACTGGAACTACGGGTACGCCGGGTGGCCTCGGGCTGGGAGGCGGAGCTGACGTTGGCGGTGGATTCGATGTTCCAGCCGGCCCTGCTGGCGCAGGACATCGCTGATTTCAGTGCGGTGGCCGAGCAGACCCGGGTGCGGCTGATCAGTGAGGCGCTGTCCGGTACCTGGGAGGCATTGCTGGACCGTCGCGCCGACCTGCTGGTGGGGGCGGCGGGCGAGGGCCCTAGTGGCGGGGGCTATGTGGTCGAAGCGCTGGGGGTGGTGCGGTTCGTGTTCGCGGTGGCTCCGTCGCACCCATTGGCGGAGGTTTCCGGGCCGCTCGGGCGCGATGCGCTGGCCGAGCACTGCGCGATTGCCGTGGCCGATTCCGCGCGTCGCCTGCTGCCGCGCACGGTGGGTCTGCTGATGGGGCAGGAGACGGTGACCGTGCCGGACATGCTGAGCAAGTTCCGGTTGCAGTGCGCCGGACTGGGTTTTGGCTTCCTGCCCGAGCCGTATGTGCAGGCGGCGGTGGCACAGGGCCGGCTGGTGGTGCGCGAGGTGGAGGAGCCCAAGCCGGACGAGACCTTCTGGCTGGCCTGGCGCACCGGCGAGGAGGGCGCGGCGCTGCGCTGGTGGCGCGAGCGCCTGCGCGAGCCGGGGCACATGGAGGCCTGGTGGTCGCAGATGGCGCAGTGGTTGTGATGGCGCGGCATCGCGCCAGCATGAACAATTCCCGCTTTGTCATCGATCCGTCATCGAACTGCGGTAGAGCGCCCGGCCGCAGCGCCGTACTCTGGCCGGCCCTCGCGATGCATCTACACCCCCATGAAGCGCCTCCTGCTGCCCTTGCTGGCCGGAGCCGGCCTGTGGCTGGCGGCCTGTACCTCCATCGATACTTCGGCCTCGTCCACCTCGCTCAGCGACCGCCTGATCGCGCCGGGTGGCGTGTCAACGCTGCTGGACATGCCGCGCATCACCGCCGCGGTGGACAGCGTGCCGAACCGGCACGGTGAGGTCACCAGCCGTGCTGGCATTCCGATCTTCTGGCGCGCCTTTGACCCGGGCCAGTACGGCGTGCAGTACCGGTACCTCGCGCAGGCGCACGAGAACGGTCAGCCACTGCAGACCGGTCTGCAGCTGAGCCTGCCCACCCCGTTCCAGCCGCAGGCGCCGCGCGGCACGGTGGTGTTGCTGCACGGCTGGATGATGAACGGTGATTCGATGTTGCCGTGGTCGCTGCAGTTGGCGCAGAGTGGCTACCGGGTGGTCACCATCGACCTGCGCAACCATGGGCATTCGGGTGCGGGTCCGTCGGGTTACGGCACGTTCGAATCGGACGACGTGGTCGATGTGATCGACGCGCTGCAGGCCAAGGGCGAAGTGCAGGGGCCGCTGTATCTGTTCGGCGTTTCATACGGTGCAGCCACGGCGCTGTTTACCGCGGACAAGCTGGGTGACCGCGTCACGGGTGTGGTGGCGATGGAGTCCTTCGCCAATGCCGGTGATGCAATCCGCAGCATGATCCCGCACCTGATGTCGCTGCAGCCCACTGCATGGAAGGCGCAGGCGATGGCAGCGTACGGTCGCTGGCGCTATGGCAGCCAGGACATCAACGCGGTGATCGCCGCCGCCAGCCAGCGCCTGGACCTCGACCTGGACCAGGTGGACGTGGCCCGCGCAGTGGCCGACACCCGCGCCTGTGTGTTGCTGATGCACGGCCAAAACGATGCCCACGTGCGCGTGGACCAGGGCCGCAGACTGGCTGCGGCCAGTGACCGCGTGCACTACATCGAACTGCGCGGCGAAGACCACATCACGTTGCCACTGCGGCTGGATCTGCTGGGTGGGGTAGTGGACGACTGGCTCGCGCACGATGCGCACGCCGGCGACCGCTGCCCAAGCCCGCAGCTTCCTGTCGAAGCAGATCGCCTGGCGATGGCAGCAGCGGTGGCTGCGCGCGCGGGTTGATGCTTGATTGCACGCATTGCGTGCGGCCGGGCTTCGCCCGTCTCCTGTTGGATCTGTGCGAAAAGCCGGTGGTCATCGGTTCCCTGATTTGGCGGCTCGGGACGGGCGTTCCGGGGGACGGCGCAAGTACGTCCGTGTAGCCTCAGTCGCCGCATCCATGCGGCTCATGCCCCCTCCAGCCCATCCCGAACCGCCATCGATAGATCGTCGGTGGCCAACAAAAATCAAACGCGCGCGGCCCGGTAGCGTCGGTCGACAGACGACGGCCGTGAAGTCCCCATCATTCGGTAACGCATGATCCCGGATCGACATTGCCGTTGATTCGGCATTTCCCATGGCCACCGGCCAATTGTCTGGGGCGTGCCGGGGTGGGTTTGCGGGACCGTCAAAAACATGGATGTTTTTGACGAGCCCCCATGGATGGGTTCACGGCGTGTCCCGCAAACCCACCCCGGTACGCCCAAACAGGGAGGCCAGTGACCACCGGCTGTTCGCCGAAATCCCAAAGCGCAAAAAAAAACAGCAGCCGATGGCTGCCGTTCTTTTGCGATGCGATGGTGCGCCCGGAGAGATTCGAACTCCCGACCGCCTGGTTCGTAGCCAGGTACTCTATCCAACTGAGCTACGGGCGCATGTGCATCGTCAAATTGTACGTGAATGTAATGGTGCGCCCGGAGAGATTCGAACTCCCGACCGCCTGGTTCGTAGCCAGGTACTCTATCCAACTGAGCTACGGGCGCATTTACATCACGTTGTACTACTGAAGACAGCGGCGGAGCTGTCAGCCTGTTGATGGTGCGCCCGGAGAGATTCGAACTCCCGACCGCCTGGTTCGTAGCCAGGTACTCTATCCAACTGAGCTACGGGCGCGTCAACAGGAGCGGAATTATGCGGATCGAGGCCCGATCCGTCAACGCCTTTGTGAAGACTTTCATTCAAATGAATGAAAAAGCGCCTGTGCCACGGCCTCCGGCGACTTCATCCAGGCGAAGTGATCGGCACGCGTGCCAAGGGCCGACGCCGACACCACCTGCAGCTGCGAACGCACCTGTGGCAGCTTCGCCAGCAGCCCCTGCATCGAGCCGGGCGGTGCAAACCAGTCCTGTTCCAGTACCACCGCCTGCGCCTGGCCCCCAAGGCGGTGCATCGCGCCCTCCAGATCCTCCGCCATGCCCGCCGCCGCGTAGTGGTTGCTCAGCCCCACCCGCGCCCAGTCCTTGATCAACCCTCGTGCCTCGGTGCCGCCAAAGCCCAGCCGGCGGCCGGGCAGGGTGCCCTGGCGCTGGGCCAGCCACGGCAGGAACCGGTACACCAGCGGCAGCAACCAGCCACGCGGGGCCGGGAAGGTCCGCCAGTAGGGCGTGCCCGTCGCCACCAGCCAGAAGCGCTCGAAAACGGACGGGTGCTGTCCCGCGAACACACACGCGAGCTGACCGCCCAGGCTGTGGCCGCCGATGATCAGCGGGGCCGTCCCATGCAGGCGTACCGCCGCCAGGCTGGCCGGCAGGTCCTGCTGCAGGATCTCCCGGTAAGCCCAGTCCTGCGTCCGCGAAGGCCGCAGGCTGCTGCTGCCGTTGCCGCGCCACTCGTGCAGGAATACCGCCACCCCGCGCGCTGCCAGTGCGTCCGCGAACGCCTGATAGTTGCGCGCCGAAACCCCCAGCGCCGGCAACCACAGCAACTGCGCGCGCGGCTGCGCTGGAATCCGCCCGATCAGCTCGAAACGATGCCCGTCCTCGGCCTGCGCCGGAATCAGTATCGAACGGGTCATGCCGGCCGCGCCGCGCCGAAATGGTCCAGTACCAGCACCTCGCTGCGCCCGGGCGTGTAGCCGCTCTGCAGGCCACGTGCGACATAGTCGATGGCGGCCTCGCAGGCATTGGCCAGCGACAGCCCGCAGCACAGCTGCGCCGCAATCGCCGAGGCCAGTGTGCAGCCGGTGCCGTGTGCATCCACCGGCAGGCGGGCATGGATGAAGGCTTCGAAGGTGACGCCGTCGAAGAAGCGATCCACCACCCGGCTGCCTTCCATCAGGTGTCCGCCTTTCAGCAGCACCGCGCCTGCGCCGAGATCGGTCAGTGCGCTGGCCGCGTCTTCGGCCTCTTCGCCGTTGCGGATCCGCCGTCCCAGCAGCAGTTCGGCCTCAGGCGTGTTCGGCGTCACCAGCGTGGCCAGCGGCAGCAGCCGCGTACGCAGGGCGTGCAGCGCGCTGTCTTCAAGCAGCTTGGCCCCGCTGGTCGCCACCATCACCGGGTCGAGGATGATGTGCGGCGGACGATGCTTCTCCAGTGCGTCGGCGACTAGGGAGATGACCTCGGCATTGGCAAGCATGCCCAGTTTCACCGCGTGGATATCGAAGTCGGCGAAGCACGCATCCAGCTGCGCCTGCAGGAAGTCCAGCGGCGGTACATGCACCGCGGTGACGCCCCGGGTGTTCTGCGCGGTCAGCGCTGCAATCGCGGAAAGGCCATGCACGCGGTGGGCGGCGAAGGCCTTCAGGTCGGCCTGGATGCCGGCGCCACCGCCGGAATCGGAACCGGCAATGGTCAGGGCGGAGACGGGAGTGGATGGGCTCATGCCGCGATTGTGCAGTGTTTGCTCAGCGCGTGCGCAGCAGGGCCCACTGCCGGTACAGCACGTAGCCCAGCCCGGTGCAGCCGGTCAGTGCGGCCGGGGCCAGCAGGGCCAGATACTGCCAGCGCATGAACAACCACGCGCCGATCACGCCGCCAGCCAGAAAACCGCTGACGATCAATCCGCTCAGTGTCAGTCGCCGCATCGGCAGCGGCAGCCCGCGCAGCAGGTGGCCCAGGCCGATGCCCAGGTCGGTGAACATGCCGCTGAGGTGGGTAGTGCGCACCACCGCGCCACTGAAGGTGGTGGCCATTGCATTCTGCAGGCCGCAGGCCATCGCCGCGGCCACCGCGCCCCAGATCTGCTGGCGCTGGAACAGCGGTATCGCGATCAGCAGCAACAGCGATTCCAGGGTCAGCACCACGCCATAGCGGCGGCCCAGCTGCAGGGTGCTGTCCTGCACGATCATGCCGCTGAGCATCGCGCCGAGGCAGAACGCGATCAGCAGGCCCCACAGGTGGCCGACCACGCGCCAGTCGCCCTGCGCCAGCGCCATGCCGAGCTGGCTGGTGGTGCCGGTCATGTGGCTGACCGCCTGATGCTCGAAGCCCAGGAAGCCCACCACGTTGACCATGCCGGCCACGCACGACAACGCGATCGCGCCGATCCACACCCAGGCCGGCAGGCGGATGCTCATGCTGCGGTAGCAGCGTGTTTCATGGCCGGATCAGCGTCCGCCCGGCGGGCCGTTGAACTGCACGTCCGAAAACTGGCCGCTGGCCGGGTCGAACACCGCGCCCCAGAACTGCGCGCCGCCGTCGCAGACCCGGATCGCTTCACGCGACGGATCGATCTCGCTGTGGTCGGGCAGGTGGAAGGCGTTGAGGTAGATCAGCTGCCGGCCATCCACCTCGATGCCCACGTACTGGCGGTCGAAATCGACCACCTTGGGAATCTGCGCTTCCAGCGTGGGCAGCCGTGCTTCCAGCTGCTCGATCTGCGCGCGGCTGGGAGCCCAGTAACCACTCAGCCGCCCCGGGGGTTGGCCGGGGCTGGGGCGGGAGCAGGTGTCCAGCACCTGGGCGGCAATCACCGGACGGGTGACCACCCAGGACTGGCCGGTTTTGACCGCGGTGGGGACCGTGGCCCCCGGGCGGGTGTTGGATGGCGTGCAGGCGGCCGCCAGCGCAGCGAGCGCCAGCGGCAGCAGGGCACGGAGTGACATGCGGATCACAACACCTCCGAAGCGTAATCGGCCAGGCGCGAACGCTCGCCCCGGCGCAGGGTGATATGCGCACTGTGCGGCCAGTTCTTGAAGCGGTCCACCGCGTAGGTCAGGCCCGACGTGGTTTCGGTCAGGTAGGGCGTGTCGATCTGCTCCACGTTGCCCAGGCAGACGATCTTGGTGCCGGGGCCTGCTCGGGTGATCAGGGTCTTCATCTGCTTGGGGGTGAGGTTCTGCGCCTCGTCCAGGATCAGATAGCGCGACAGGAAGGTGCGCCCGCGCATGAAGTTCAGCGAGCGGATCTTGATCCGGCTGGCCAGCAGGTCATTGGTGGCCGCACGGCCCCAGGCTCCGCCTTCCTGCGGCTGGGTCAGCACTTCCAGGTTGTCGGTCAGCGCGCCCATCCACGGCGTCATCTTTTCTTCTTCGGTGCCGGGCAGGAAGCCGATGTCCTCGCCCACGCTGACCGTGGCGCGGGTCATGATGATTTCGCGGTAGCGCTGCTGGTCCATGGTCTGGGCCAGGCCGGCCGCCAGTGCCAACAGGGTCTTGCCGGTGCCGGCGGTGCCGAGCAGGGTGACGAAGTCGATCTCCGGGTCCATCAGGGCATTGAGCGCGAAATTCTGCTCGCGGTTGCGCGCGCTGATCCCCCACACCGCATGGCTGCCGTGGCGGTAGTCGTTGACCAGCGACAGCGTGATCTTCTCGCCCTCGACCTTGGCCACCCGCATTTCCACTTCGTCGTCGCCGGGCAGGTAGACATACTGGTTGGGGTACCAGTCCTCGCTGTCGGTGGCGCGCACCTCGTAGGTGGTACGACCCTTGTCGCTCCAGCTGCGCAGGTCGTCGGTGTGATGCTTCCAGAAGTCTTCCGGCAGCTGGGTGGCACCGGTGTAGAGCAGGCTGAAGTCGTCCAGCGCGCGGTCGTTCTCGTAATCTTCCGAGACGATGCCGGCAATGGCGGCCTTGATCCGCAGGTTGATGTCCTTGGACACGAACACCACCGGAATTTCCGGGGTGAATTCCTTCAATGCCAGGATCGCGCCGAGGATCGCGTTGTCCGGAATCACCGCGCCGAAGCTCTTGCCGGCTTCGAAGTGGCTGGTCTGGAAGCGCAGCTTGCCGGCGCTCTGCTTGCCGCGCAGCTGCAGCCCGTTCGGGCGCTGCAGCGGAATGCCCTCGGCCAGGTTGTCCAGGCCCGAGGCTTCCACCAGTTCGTTGAGGAAACGACTGACCTGCCGCGCGTTGCGGCTGGCTTCGGAGGTGCCCTTCTTGCCGTTGTCCAGCTCTTCGATCACCTGCATCGGCAGGTAGACATCATGCTCCTCGAATTTGAACAGCGCGGTTGGATCGTGCATCAGCACATTGGTATCCAGTACGTAGATGCGCTTGCCTCGGGTCATCGTCATTTCCTGGTGGCAGAACAGGGACAAGCCATCACGGCCTGCGGGGCAGGGTGATGGCCATTGGGGGGTACCGGGTAGCTCACTGGGTTTTCGCGGCCTTCAGGGCTTCAAGGACGGATTCTGCGTGGCCGGCCACTTTGACCTTGCGCCACGATTCCACAATACGACTGTCGGGCGAAATGAGGAAGGTGCTGCGTTCAATGCCGCGCACCTGCTTGCCGTACATGTTCTTCAGCTTGATCACATCGAACGCGCTGCACAGCGCTTCATCGCTGTCGCTGATCAGCGGGAACTTGAAGCCCTGCTTGGCGCAGAAGTTGTCATGCGACTTCAGCGAATCGCGCGAGACGCCGAACACCTGCGCGCCGGCGCGCTTGAACTTCGGCAGCAGCGCGTTGAAATCGATACCTTCGGTGGTGCACCCGGGGGTGCTGTCTTTGGGGTAGAAGTACAGCACCAGCCACTGGCCGGCGAGTGCGCCGAGGGTGGTGTGTTCGCCGCCGGACAGTGCCAGCGGGAGCGAAAGGGTCGTGCTGTCCAGGGTGTCGCCGTTGTTCATGAGGTCCTTGTTCCGGAGCCTGGGGTACGTCTGCTACAACTGCATGAAACGCCGCGCGCCCGTGACGGACGCGCGAAAATCAGAACTTCATCGGGTCCATGATCGCGTCCAGGTTCAGGTGGTCGCAGAATTCCAGGAAGTCGTCGCGCAATGCGGCGATGTGCATGTTGGCGGGCACGCCGATGGTGACCTGCGCGGAGAACATTTCCGCACCGGTCTGCATGGCGCGGTAACGCGTGCTCTGCAGGTTTTCGATGGTGATGCCCTGGCGGTCGAAGAAGTCGGCCAGCTGGAACAGGATGCCCGGCTTGTCAGCGGCGATCACTTCCACGATGTAGGGCAGCAGGTTGGACTGCGCCTGCTTGGCCCCGGTGCGGTACCACACCAGCTTCAGGCCTTCCTCGCGCTCCAGCCGGGTCAGCATCGCTTCCAGCTTGGCGACCGCGTCCCACGAACCGGTGGCCAGGGCCGTCACCGAGACATCACGGCCGACGGTGGCCAGGCGGGCATCGACCAGATTGCAGCCACTGTCGGCAATGCGCCGGGTCACAGGCAGCAGGGGGGACTCCGGATGCGTCGTATAGGCGTTGATCAGGAGGTGGTTTTCGGTCGGCGCAGGCCGCGGCGTGGAGTCGGTCAAGGGGGTTCCGGTAATGCAGGGTGAGTCTGAACGGTGCCGAACGGCACGTTCGCCGGAGTCCAGCATACTTGCCCGCGCTTTCGGCCCGCAAGTAACATGCAGAAGGCATCCGGCCGGCACCTGCGCGGCCTGCCTTTCCCCTTCTTCCGAGCATTGTTCCTTGTCTCTTTCCGGTCTCATCACCGCGCTGGCCACGCCTTTCCAGGCCAATGGCGCATTGGATCCCGACGGTTGGCAGCGCCTGCTGCACCTGCAACTGGAGGGGGGCGTTCACGGGGTCGTGGTGGCCGGTTCCACCGGCGAAGCGGCCACCCTGTCCGACGACGAATATGACCAGCTGCTGCGCAGCGCCGTGAAAGCCGTGGCCGGCCGCGTACCGGTCATCGCCGGCACCGGCCTGTCGGGCACGGCCAAAACCATCGAGCAGACCCGCCGCGCGGCGGCCAATGGGGCCACCCATGCGCTGGTGGTGACGCCGCCGTACGTACGCCCGACCCAGGCCGGGCTGATCGCGCATTACCGCGCGGTGGCTGACCAGGGCGGCCTGCCGGTCATTCTGTACAACGTGCCGGGCCGCACCGGGGTGGACATGCTGCCGGAAACGGTCGCGGAACTGGCCAGCCATCCGAACATCGTCGGCATCAAGGAAGCGGTGGGCGACAACGGCCGCGTGCAGGCACTGCTGGCCCTGCGTTCGCCAGACTTCGCGATCCTCAGCGGCGACGACGGCACGGCGGCGCGCTCCATTCTGTCGGGCATCGACGGCCTGATCTCGGTGGGTTCCAACGCGCTGCCGGGTTCCTACCGGCGCATGTGTGACCTGGCCGCGGCCGGCGAGCGCGAGGCGACCGAGTCCTGGAACGCCCGTCTGGACCCGTTCCACGACTTCTGCGGGGTGGAGCCGAACCCGATTCCGGTGAAGGAACTGCTGTACCGGATCGGCATCGGCCATGGCCTGCGACTGCCGCTGCTGCGGCTGTCCGAGCCCCACCATGCTGCAGCCGAACATCTGGCGTCCGACATCGGGGCGCTTGAAGCACTTTCCAGCCACTGAACCGCAGTGGCCTGAACCTGGAGATTCACATGCGTCAATCTGTTTCCGCCACCCGCGTGCTGTCGTTCGCGCTGCTGGCCACGGCCACCCTGGTGGGCACCACCGGCTGCTTCAATCGTGGTGCGAAGGGCGACTACGCGCTGGCCCCGGAAATGCGTCCGCTGGAAATTCCGCCGGACCTGAATGCCCCGGGCAACCCGGCCGCGCAGGTGCCGGTGCTGGCCTCGCAGGCCGCCCGTCCGGCCCCGGGCCCGGCCGCCGACCCGGCCGCAGCCGGCGCAGGCTTCAACGTGGCAGGCAGCAAGGAAGAGGTCTTCGCCAAGGTGGGCGAGGTGCTGGAGTCGATGGGCGGCGTGACCATCGCCAGCAAGGCCCAGCTGCTGGGTTCCTACGACGTGGCCTTTGAGGACAACAACTTCCTGGTCCGCGTGGTGGCCGTCGAAGCCGGTGCCTACGTCTCCACGGTCGACCCGCGCGGCCTGCCGGCCACCGGCCCGGCCCCGACCAAGCTGCTGGCCGAACTGAAGGCCAAGCTGGCTCCCTGATTTCTGCATCCGCTTTATCGGATTGCACGATCTACGTTGCGCCGGGCTCTGCCCGGCGCTTTTGTTTCTGGGCGAATAGCCGGTGGTTCATCGGTTCCCGTGTTTGGGCGTGCCGGGGTGGGTTTGCGGGACACGCCGTAAACCGCCCTCCGGGCCCCGGCCCAACCGCCAGCGGTTGGGCGTTCAGTCGCACGCGAGGCGGTGCCTCGCAAGCAGTGCGCCTTCACCCATGGGGGCTCGTAGAAAACATCCATGTTTTCTACGGTCCCGCAAACCCACCCCGGCACGCCTCAGACAGATGGCCGGTGGTCACGGGAAATGCCGAACCAACGGCAATGTCGATCTGGGGTCACTCGTTACCGGATGTTGAATGTTTCACGGCCGTCGTCTGTCGACCGACGCTACCGGCATCGCGCGCGGTTTGGCTCTTGCTGGCCGCATCTCGCGATCCATCGGGGGAGGCCCCCAGGTAGCCCCCGGAGTGACACTCCACGGCATGGATGCCCGTAGTGACACGCCATGCGTGTCATGAACCGCCGGGGGCTCCGACGACACGCATGGCGTGTCCCTACGCCCAACAAAAAAGGCACCCGAAGGTGCCTTTTTGCCTCAGCGCTCCAGCAACTCCAGTTTCCCGGGCTTGCCATCCCAATCACCCGCATCCGCCGGCGGGTCCTTGCGCACGGTCAGCACCGGCCAGGCCTTGGCCAGCTCGGCATTCAGGGCCACGAAGCCTTCCTGTCCGGCGGGCACGTCGTCCTCCGGGAAAATCGCGTTGACCGGGCACTCCGGTTCGCACAGGGTGCAGTCGATGCACTCGTCCGGGTCGATCACCAGGAAGTTCGGACCTTCGTGGAAACAGTCCACGGGGCACACTTCCACACAGTCGGTGTGCTTGCACTTGATGCAGTTTTCGGTGACGACAAAGGGCATGGCTGGATCAGAATCGGACGGTAAGCCTGACAATTCTAGAACAGTTGCGGCTTTGTCGCAGTGCACGATGCGCCGTCGTCGCCCCCCGGGTATAGATAGCCGTGCCCACCGGTAGACAGCCAGGGCCCGGGAAGTGGGGCTTCCCCAGGGCCGCCGGGCGCTGAACACCTGTGAGAACCCGCTTCAGCTGTACCTGCCGCGTTGACCGTCCGCTGTCTCCTTTCTGCCAGGGCCTTCCATGTCGATACCCGCTGCTGCCACCGCCGCACCCGGCGAAAACACCTCCTTCATCGTCCTCATCAGCTGCGTGGCCACCCTGGGCGGCTTCCTGTTCGGCTTCGACAGCGGGGTCATCAACGGCACCGTGGATGGCCTCAAGCAGACCTTCCAGTCCAGCCAGGCCGGGATCGGCTTTGAAGTGGCCTCGATGCTGCTGGGCTGCGCGATCGGTGCGTTCTTCGCCGGCCGCCTGGGCGACCGCCTGGGCCGGCGTGGCGTGCTGATCATCGCCGCGGTGCTGTTCCTGCTCTCCGCGCTGGGGGCAGGGGCCGCGCACAGCTCGCTGGCGTTCGTGATCGCCCGCGTGGTCGGCGGCTTCGCGGTCGGCGCGGCCAGCGTCATGTCCCCGGCCTACATCGCCGAGGTGGCTTCGGCCCGCTATCGCGGGCGGCTGGCCACGGTGCAGCAGATTGCGATCATCAGTGGCCTTTTCTGCGCCTTCCTGAGCAACTACCTGCTGGCCCGTGCCGCCGGTGCCTCCACCGAGGCGCTGTGGCTGGGGCAGGCCGCGTGGCGCTGGATGTTCTGGATGCAGGCGATCCCGTCGGCCCTGTTCCTGGTGCTGCTGCTGGGTATCCCGGAAAGCCCGCGCTACCTGGTGGTGAAGGGCCGGCGTGAACAGGCGCTGGAGGTGATGACCCGCCTGTACGGTCCGGTCGAGGCCCAGGCCAAGCTGGGCGAGATCGATGCCTCGCTGTCCCAGGACCAGCACCGCCCGCGTCTGTCCGACCTGGTCGACAAGCACACCGGCAAGCTGCGCCGGATTGTCTGGGTCGGTATCGGTCTGGCCGTGTTCCAGCAGCTGGTCGGCATCAACGTGGTGTTCTACTACGGTGCCGTGCTGTGGCAGGCGGTGGGCTTCTCGGAAAGCGACGCGCTGCTGATCAACGTGCTGTCCGGTGCGCTCAGCATCGGGGCCTGCCTGCTCACCGTGGTGCTGATCGACCGGATCGGCCGCAAGCCGCTGCTGTGGGTGGGCTCGGCCGGCATGGCGGTGACCCTGGCGCTGGTGGTGGTGGCGTTCTCCAGCGGCTCGCTGGTGGACGGGAAGCTGCAGCTGTCCGACCAGATGGGCGTGCTGGCGCTGGTAGCGGCCAACGCCTACGTGGTGTTCTTCAACATGTCCTGGGGCCCGGTCATGTGGGTGATGCTGGGCGAGATGTTCCCCAACCAGATCCGCGGGTCCGGGCTGGCGGTGGCCGGCGCGGCGCAGTGGACGGCCAATTTCGCCATCACGGTCAGCTTCCCGGTGCTGCTGACCGGGATCGGCCTGGCCGGGGCCTACGGGCTGTATACGGCCGCGGCCGTGGCCTCGGTGTTCTTCGTGCTGCGCTATGTGCACGAGACCAAGGGCAAGGAGCTGGAGCAGATGGTCGGGTGAGCAACAAAAAACCCCGCCTTGGCGGGGTTTTTTTCGTCCTGCGTGCCGACATTGGCGCTCCCTAGGGGACTCGAACCCCTGTTTTAGCCTTGAGAGGGCCACGTCCTAACCACTAGACGAAGGGAGCGTGCTTTGTCGCGAGCGGCGCAGCGCGCTAGTATATTGGCGACGATGCCATTGGGCAATCCCGAAACTTCAACCGGAAGCGCCAACATCAATTCCTCTGCACCATCCTCGTTCGGTCTGCGCGTGATCCCCCGCGACCAGCACAACATCTCCCGCAAGGACATCAGCCCGAACGCGCTGCGCGTGTTGTACCGGCTGCGTGATTCCGGCTTTGGCGCTTACCTGGTCGGCGGGGCCGTGCGCGACCTGCTGGTCGGCGGGCACCCGAAAGACTTCGACGTGGCCACCGACGCCACCCCGGAGCAGGTCAAGGCGCTGTTCCGCAACTGCCGCCTGATCGGCCGCCGGTTCCGCCTGGCCCATGTGGTGTTCGGCCGCGAGATCATCGAAGTGGCCACCTTCCGTGCCAACAGCGACGACGGCAGCGGCGACCGCGAGATGGAAAACGGCATGCTGGTACGCGACAACGTGTACGGCACCATCGAAGACGATGCGGTGCGCCGCGACTTCAGCTGCAACGCGCTGTACTACGCCATCGAGGATTTCTCGGTGCGCGATTACACCGGTGGCTTCGAAGACGTGCAGGCGCGCCTGATGAAGCTGATCGGCGACCCCGAGCAGCGTTACCGCGAAGACCCGGTGCGCATGCTGCGCGCGGTGCGTCTGGCGGCCAAGCTCGGCTTCCAGATCGAGCAGGCCACCGCCGAGCCGCTGCCGCGCCTGGCCGGACTGCTGTCCGAAGCGGCCCCGGCGCGTCTGTTCGAAGAAGTACTCAAGTTGTTCCTGTCCGGACACGGCGTGGCCAGCTTCGAAGGCCTGGAGCGTTACGGCCTGCTGGACGTGCTGTTCCCGGAAAGCGCCGCCGCGCTGCGCAGCAACCGCAGTGGCGCGCTGCGTCGCATGGTGATCGCAGGGCTGCACAGTACCGATCTGCGCGTGGCCAATGACGAGCCGGTGTCGCCGTCGTTCCTGTTCGCACTGCTGCTGTGGCCGGCGTTCTGCCGCGCCCTCGCCACCCTGCAGAAGCAGGGCGTGGCAGTGGAAGAGGCGCAGCGCCGAGCCGCTGACCGGGTCACTCTGCACCAGCTGACCACCATCGCGCTGCCGCGCCGCTTCTCGCTGCCGATGCAGGAAATCTGGCTGCTGCAGGGCCGCTTCAGCTCGCGCCAGCGCAAGCGCGTGTTCCGCACCCTCACGCATCCGCGCTTCCGCGCCGCCTTCGACTTCCTGGCGCTGCGCCAGGTCGCCTCCAGTGAGCACGAAGCCGATGTGCAGTTCTGGCGCGAGGCCCAGCAGCAGTCGGGTGCCGAGCTCGACTCCACCCTGGAAGCGGCACAGGCCGAGGTCGCGCTGGACGAAGAGGGGGCTCCGCGCAAGCGTCGCCGTCGTCGTCGGCGCACCGGTGGTCCGGCCGGCGAGTAAGACATGACCCTGGCCTGCATTGGCCTGGGTGGCAACCTGGGCGACGCCGCGCAGACCCTGCGCGGTGCCTTTGCCGCGCTGGCGGCGCTGCCGCAGACCACGCTGCTGGCGCACTCTCAGCTGTATTCCACCCCCGCCTGGGGCAATGAAGACCAGCCGCCCTTCGTCAATGCGGCCGCGCTGCTGGACACCGGGTTGTCCGCCTCGGCGCTACTGGATGCCTTGCTGGAGGTCGAACGGGCGTCCGGACGGGTGCGTGACCCTGCCGTGCACTGGGGCCCGCGGACCCTGGACCTGGACCTGCTGCTGTATGGCGAGCAGGTGATCGACCTGCCGCAGCTGAAAGTGCCACACCCCTATCTGCACGAGCGCGCGTTCGTGCTGGTGCCCCTGGCCGAGATCGCCCCGGACGCGTTGATTCCGGGACAGGGCCGGGTACGGGATGCAGTGATGCGCATCGAGGCCAGCGGGATCGCGTCAATAGGAGGATAATGCGGGGCTTATCGCCACCGGTTATCAGTACATGAGTACCCACGCAGACAGCAAACCCTGGACCGTTCCCGCCCTGGCCGAGGCCAAGCGCAACGGGCAGAAGCTGGTCATGTTGACCGCTTACGACGCAGGTTTTGCGCGCACCTTCGACGCCAACGGCGTGGACCTGATCCTGATCGGCGACTCGCTGGGCATGGTGGTGCAGGGGCATGATTCGACCCTGCCGGTGACCGTGGCCGACATGGTCTACCACACCCGCGTGGTCGCCCGTGTACTGCAGCGGGCGCTGCTGGTAGCTGACCTGCCGTTCGGTGCCGATGCCACGCCCGAGCGCGCGCTGGAGGCCTCGCTGCAGCTGCTGCAGGCCGGCGCGGAGATGGTCAAGATCGAAGGGGCCGGCTTCAAGCTGGACATCATTCGTTACCTGGTCGAGCGTGAGATTCCGGTCTGCTCGCACCTGGGTCTGACCCCGCAGTCGGTGCTGCGCCTGGGCGGCTACCGGGTACAGGGTCGTGGCGATGCGGCCGAGCAGCTGCGCGCCGACGCCAAGTCCGCCGTCGATGCCGGTGCCACCCTGGTGGTGCTGGAATGCGTGCCGACCCCGATTGCGACCCAGATCAGCGCCGAGATCAGCGCGCCCACCATCGGCATTGGTGCCGGCCCGGGCTGTGACGGTCAGGTGCTGGTGATGCACGATTTCCTTGGCCTGGACAGCGGCCATCGCCGACCCAAGTTCGTCAAGGATTTCCTTGCCGAAGGCGGTTCGGTGGCCGGTGCGGTCCGCGCCTACGCCGACGCCGTGCGCGACGGCTCCTTCCCCGACGCAGAACACGCCTACGCATCATGATCGAAACCGTCACCGAACTGTCCCGTCTGCGCGCCGTCGTCAACGGCTGGAAGCGCGAGGGCCTGCGCGTCGCGCTGGTCCCGACCATGGGCAACCTGCACGCCGGCCACTACTCGCTGGTCACCCTGGCCCGCCAGTACGCCGACCGCGTGGTCTCCAGCGTGTTCGTCAATCCGACCCAGTTCGGCCCGAACGAGGACTTCACCCGCTACCCGCGCACGCCGGAAGCGGACACCTCGGGGTTGGAGCAGGCCGGCTGCGACGTGTTGTGGCTGCCGACGGTGGAATCGATGTACCCGTTCGGCGTGGAGCTGGCGGCCAACGTGCATGTGCCGGGCATCAGCAGTCTGCTCGAAGGCGCACATCGCCCGGGTCATTTCGATGGCGTGTGCACGGTGGTGAGCCGCCTGTTCAACCAGGTGCAGCCGGATGTGGCCGCCTTCGGCAAGAAGGACTACCAGCAGCTGGCGGTGATCCGTCAGCTGGTGGAAGACCTGGCCTTCCCGATCCAGATCGTCGGCGGCGACATCGTCCGCGAGGATGACGGCCTGGCGATGAGTTCGCGCAACCAGTACCTCAATGGCGAGCAGCGCCCCGTTTCGACCACCATCCACCAGGTGCTGCTGGGCATGCGCGAAGGTTTCATCGCCGGCAAGGCACGCAGCCTGATCGAAGCCGAGGCCACCGCCGCCCTGCAGGCCGCCGGCTTCCAGGTCGACTACGCCGTGATCCGCCTGCCGGACCTGTCCGAGCCGGCCGACAGCGACGTCGGCAACCGCGTCGCCCTGATCGCCGCCCGCATCGGCTCCACCCGCCTGATCGACAACCTCGAGTTCTGATTCGCCCGGGCATCCGGCCGTTGGCCGGATGCTTCACGCATTCGTACGAACAGCCGATGGCCATCGGTTTCCGTGTTCGGGCCGGTCGGGGTGGGTTTGCGGGACACGCCGTGAATCCCCCTCCGGGGCCCGGCCCAACCGCCAGCGGTTGGGCGTTCAGTCGCACGCGAGGCAGTGCCTCGCAATCCGTGCGCCTTCACCCATGTAGGCTCGTCAAAAACATCCATGTTTTTGACGGTCCCGCAAACCCACCCCGACCGGCCCCTGACAGAAGGTCGGTGGCCAAGGAAGATCAAAAGCACGTAGCTCCGGTAGCGTCGGTCGACAGACGACGGCCGTGAAATCCCCAACATCCGGTAACGCATGACCCCGGATCAACGTTGCCGTTGATTCGGCACTTCCCATGGCCACCGACCCACTGTCGATGGCGGCTCGGGATGGGCTGGAGGGGGCGTGAGCCGCATGGATGCGGCGATCGAGCTTACAGGGACGTACTTGCAGCGTCCCCCGGAACGCCCGTCCTGAGCCGCCAAGCCAGAGGTGCCGTGAACCGAGGGCTGTTCGCCTGAATCCAACAGCAGCCGGGCAAGCCCGGCTCTACGGAAATCGTGCGACCGCAGGAGCGACGGCGCTCACGTGCCTGAACCGGGCAGGCCCCTGTCGTATCCGCCCCGGGTGCTAGAATTCGGCTTTCCTTTTGCCGTTGTGTCGCCCCATGCAACTCTCCCTGCTGAAGACCAAGATCCACCGCGCCACCGTCACGCATTCCGAGCTGAACTACGAAGGTTCCATCGCCATCGATGACAACCTGCTGCAGGCCACCGGCATCCGTGAATTCGAACAGGTGCACATCTGGGACGTCACCAACGGTGCGCGTTTCTCCACCTATGCGCTGCGCGCGGAAGCCGGCAGCGGCGTGATCTCGCTCAACGGCGGTGCTGCGCGTCACGTGCAGGTCGGCGACATCATCATCATTGCCGCCTTCGCCAACATGAGCGAAGAAGAAGCTGACAGCTTCAAGCCGAAGTTGGTATATGTGGACGGCAAAAACCAGATCTCCCACACCAACGACAGCATTCCGACCCAGGCCGCATGACACAGCACAACGGATTCGACCCGCTTCACTCCCATGCCCAGCGCCTGCGTGGCGCAAGCATCCCCGCACTGATCGCCGCCGAACCCGGCCGCGCACAATCGCTGGGGCTGCGGGTCGGTCCGTTGTACGCCAACTTCGCGCGGCAGAAGTATGACCGCGCCGCGTTGGACGCCCTGCTGCAGCTGGCCGCCGAGCGTGATGTCGCCGGCGGCTTCCAGCGTCTGTTCCGGGGCGAAACGGTCAACGTCACCGAAGGCCGCGCCGCCCTGCACACCGCCCTGCGCGGTGACCTCAGTGGCGCACCGGTTGCGGGCGAGGCCTACGCCACCGCCGCCCAGGTGCGCGCGCAGATGGGCGAGCTGATCGCCGCGCTGGAAAACAGCAACGTCACCGACATCGTCAGCGTGGGTATCGGCGGCTCCGACCTCGGCCCGCGCCTCGTCGCCGACGCCCTGCGCCCGGTCACCGGTGCACGCTTCCGCGTGCATTTCGTGTCCAACGTCGATGGGGCCGCCATGCAGCGCACCCTGGCCACGCTGGACCCGGCCACCACTGCCGGCATTCTGATTTCCAAGACCTTCGGCACCCAGGAAACGCTGCTCAACGGGCAGATCCTGCACGAATGGCTGGGCGGCAGTGAACGCCTGTATGCGGTCAGCGCCAACCCCGAGCGCGCCGCCAAGGCCTTTGCCATCGCCGCCGGCCGCGTGCTGCCGATGTGGGACTGGGTCGGCGGGCGCTACTCGCTGTGGTCCGCGGTCGGTTTCCCGATTGCACTGGCGATCGGTTTCGAGCGCTTTGAACAGCTGCTCGCCGGTGCGGCCGAGATGGATGCACACGCGCTCAACGCACCGTTGGACCAGAACCTGCCGGTGCTGCATGCGCTCACCGATATCTGGAACCGCAACCTGCTCGGTCACGCCACCCACGCGGTGATGACCTACGACCAGCGCCTGGCACTGCTGCCGGCCTACCTGCAGCAGCTGGTAATGGAAAGCCTCGGCAAGCGCGTGCAGCTGGACGGTCGTCCGGTCGACAGCGACACCGTGTCGGTGTGGTGGGGCGGCGCGGGTACCGACGTGCAGCACAGCTTCTTCCAGGCCCTGCACCAGGGCACCAGTGTGATCCCGGCCGACTTCATCGGCTGCGTGCACAACGACGACCCGTACACGGTGAATCACCAGGCGCTGATGGCCAACCTGCTGGCGCAGACCGAGGCGCTGGCCAACGGGCAGGGCAGTGATGATCCGCACCGCGAATATCCGGGCGGTCGTCCGAGCACGTTGATCCTGCTGGATGCGCTGACCCCGCAGTCGCTGGGTGCGCTGATCGCGATGTACGAACACGCGGTATACGTGCAGTCGCTGGTGTGGAACATCAACGCGTTCGACCAGTTTGGCGTCGAGCTGGGCAAACAGCTGGCCAGTCAGTTGCTGCCGGCGCTGCAGGGTGAAGCGCATGGCATCACCGATCCGGTGACGCTGGAGTTGTTGAACCGGTTGGTTTGACGCGGTGTACCGACCAACGGTCGGTAACTACCGGTAGGCGACGACCGTTGGTCGTCGCTGCCTTACCGTGACGGATCTCTCTCCGGGCTGGGCCGCTTGGCCAGCTTGCGCTGCAACGAACGCCGGTGCATGCCCAGCAACCGCGCGGCGGCCGACACATTGCCACCGGTTTCATGCATGGCCTGCTGGATGTGTTCCCACTGCAGGCGGCTGATCGGGGTCATCGCATCTGGCGGTTCCATCTCGCCGTCATCGGCCGGGCCGTCGTCTTCCTCGCCCAGGGCACGCAGGATCATCGGCACCGTTGCCGGCTTGGGCAGGTAGTCGTCCGCGCCCAGCTTGATCGCCTCCACCGCCGTGGCAATGCTGGCGTAGCCGGTCACCAGCAGAATGCGCATGTCGTCGCGCAGTGCACGCAGCGGCTGGATCAATGCCAGCCCGGATTCCGAACCCAGCTTCAGATCGATCAGTGCGAACGCCGGCGGCTGCTGCCGGGCCAGCACCAGGGCCGAGGCGATGTCGCTGGCGATCATGGTTTCCAGGCCCTTGCGGGCGAGGCTGCGCTGCAGCGTGCGCAGGTACAGGTCATCGTCGTCGACCAGCAGGCCGTGGCTGGCAGAGGGGGGAGGGGTGATCATGCTGAAGTCTCCTGGGCGGCCAGGGGCAGGTGGAAGCCGACGCGGGTGCCGGCACCATTGGCCGGTCGCATCCACAGCTCGCCGTCCAGGCGCTCGATGGTGGCATGGGAAAGGGCCAGGCCCACGCCCATGCCCTGGGTTTTGCCGCTGTTGAACAAGGTGCCGGGCAACACGGCCTGGCGCGCGTCGAAGCCGCGCCCGTAGTCGCGCACCTCGCCAATCAGATCGTCGCCTTCGATGCGCAGGCTCAAGTCAACCTGCGGCCGTTGTGCCTGCTCGCCGGCATCGGCGGCATTGTTCAGCAGCACCATCAGCAGGTGGCCGATGCCCGGGTCCAGCGGCAGTTGCAGCGGCGCATCATCGTTGCGGACCAGGGTGATGGTCGGGCGCACCAGCCGCCACTGCTCGAGCACCTGTGGCAGGGTCACGGTGTCACGGCCCGGGTGCTGCCCGGCGGCGGGGCGGGCCAGTGCCAGAACCCGCTCACGGCACTGCACCAGCAGCTCGCGCAGGGTGTCCACGTCCTCGCGGACTTCGGCGTTGTCGCTCTGCTCGGCGATGTCGTCAGCCAGCAGGGTCATGGTCGCCAGCGGCGTGTTCAATTCATGCGCGACTGAAGCCGCATGGGTGGCCAGCGCCACGATGCCCTCGTTGCGCACGAAGCGCTCGCGCAGCAGCGACAGTTCGTGTTCGCGCCGACGCAGCGCGATCGCCAGGCGGGTGGAGAAGGCCAGTACCACGGCGGCTGACAGCAGGAAGTTGGCCACCACGCCCCACTGATGCAGGTCCATTGCGCTGAAGTAGCCGTTCGGCAAGGGCAGCCCGAACACGCCGCTGACCGCGTAGCCGATCAGGCAGGTGGCCGCCACCGCCAGGGTCCAGCGGGCGGGCAGGGCCAGCGCGGCGAGTGCGATCAGGATCAGGAACAGCGAGCCGAACGGGTTGGCCACGCCGCCGCTCCAGCCCACCATCCAGGTCAGCACGGTCACGTCCACGAGGATGTGGCAGAACGCGGTCACCGGCGCGGTGTTGTCCTCGTCGCGGACCCGTAGCTGCGCATACACGTTGAACAGCGCCAGCGCGACCACGCCGGCCCACAGTGGCTTCTGCGGCAGTTCCAGCCCCAGCACCCAGGTCGCGACCAGGATGGTGGCGGCCTGGCCGGCCACGGCCAGCCAGCGCAGGCTGCACAGGGTGCGTAGGAAGGGGGCGTCGGTACCGGTCATGGGTGTCCATCGTATGCGCTGGCGCGCCGCACCGCCTGCGACAATCGGCCGCATCGCGCCCGGATGCCCGCCAACGGATGAATGGGGGTGCGCCATTGCGCCGTGGCAGAGCGTAAAATGGGGCATGCACGACGCCGTCTCCAAACCGACCGAACCCTCTGACTCCACCGTCTGGACCCGCCGCCAGACCCAGGCCGTGTCCATCGGCGGGGTCGTCGTGGGCGGGGGACGCCCGGTGGTGGTGCAGTCGATGACCAACACCGACACCGCCGACGTCGCTTCCAGCGTGAAGCAGGTCGCCGAGTTGTGGCGGGCCGGTTCGGAAATGGTGCGGCTCACCGTCAACAATCCCGAATCGGCTGCCGCCATCCCGCGCATCGTGGAAAAGCTGCAGATGATGGGCATCGACGTCCCGCTGATCGGTGACTTCCATTACAACGGCCACCAACTGCTGACCCAGGAACCGGCCTGCGCCGAAGCCCTGGCCAAGTACCGCATCAACCCGGGCAACGTCGGCTTCGGCAAGAAGAAGGACACCCAGTTCGCGCAGCTGATCGAGTTCGCCATCCGCTACAACAAGCCGGTGCGGATCGGGGCCAACTGGGGTTCGCTGGACCAGTCGCTGGCCGCGCGGTTGATGGACGAGAACAACCACCGCGAAAAGCCATGGGATGCCGGCCGCGTGCTGCGTGAGGCGCTGATCCGTTCGGCGTTGGACTCGGCCCACACCGCCGTCGAACTCGGCCTGCCGCGCGACCGCATTGTGCTGTCGGCCAAGGTCAGTGGTGTGCAGGAACTGATCGCGGTGTACCGCGACCTGGCCCAGCGTTCGGATTTCGCCCTGCACCTCGGCCTGACCGAAGCCGGCATTGGCAGCAAGGGCATCGTCGCCTCGTCGGCGGCGCTGGCGGTGCTGCTGCAGGAAGGCATCGGTGACACCATCCGCATCTCGCTGACTCCCGAGCCCGGGCAGTCGCGCACCCAGGAAGTGATCGTCGCGCAGGAACTGCTGCAGACCACCGGGCAGCGCGCTTTCACGCCGCTGGTCACCGCATGCCCCGGCTGCGGTCGCACCACCTCCGAGTTCTTCCAGGAGCTGGCGAAAGTGGTACAGAACCACGTGCGCGAAAAGATGCCGCTGTGGAAGGTGCATCACCCGGGCGCGGAAAACATGACCCTGGCGGTGATGGGCTGCGTGGTGAATGGTCCCGGCGAATCGCGGCATGCCAACATCGGCATCTCGCTGCCCGGCACCGGCGAAGCCCCGTCTGCGCCGGTGTTCGTCGATGGTGAGAAGTCGGTCACACTTCGCGGCGAGAACATCGCCCAGGACTTCGTGACCCTGATCGACGAATACGTCGAACGAAAGTATGTCCGAAGCGCAGGATAAGCCGCCCGCACTGGGTACGCCGGAAGCGGCGTCCGGTGTGCGTCACTGGCTGGCGCACAATGCGTGGCGGTTCGTACTGCTGTTCGTCGGCGTGCTGCTGCCGCTGGCGGCGTTCGTGGAACTGGCCGACGAAGTGCATGAATTCGAGGAATTCCACTTCGATGCGCCGTTGCTGTGGAAGATGCACGCGGTGTCCACTCCGTGGCTGGACAGCTTCTTCGTATTCATTTCGAAGATCGGCTATCAGTGGGGCGTGATTCCCGGCGACATCCTCATCGTGCTGGCACTGCTCGGCTTCCACCGCTGGCGCGAGGCGGCCTTCGCCGCCATCAGTTTCAGCGGCTCGGCCTTGCTCAACCTGGGCAGCAAGCAGTTCTTCCAGCGTGATCGCCCCAGTCTGTGGGAATCGATCGCCCCGGAAAGCACCTACAGCTTTCCCAGTGGCCACGCGATGGGCTCGGCCACCCTGGCTGCCGTCGTCATCCTGCTGGCCTGGAACACCCGCTGGCGTTGGCCGGTGCTGGCGGGCGGGCTGGTGTTTGCCGGCCTGGTCAGCCTCTCCCGGGTCTATCTCGGCGTGCATTACCCCTCTGACATTCTCGGCGGATGGTGTGCCGCACTGGTTTGGGTGGTAGGGTGCTTTCTTGTGATGTTCCGCCGCGGCCATCCGTGGCACCGGCGGCAAGGTCCCACCCGGGGAGCGGGTGGGCCGGAAACGGCATGATCGAAGGGCTGATTTCACATGCTGTGATGGCCCTGGTTCAAGCGTGGCGCGCAGGCCGCAAGGCTTAGTGGCGCAGACGTTGCAAGGGGATGTGTGGTGAGCTCTGGCGGGTACGGGCGGGGAGCCTGTTTCCTTGTTATCGCAATATCGCGCGGCTAGGCTTGCCCCGAACGCAGTAGATGAACAAGGGTGCGTAGATGACGATTCGAGTGTATCTGGTGGACGATCACGCGCTGGTGCGAACCGGCATGAAGATGATTCTGTCCAATGAGACCGACATCGAAGTGGTCGGCGAAGCCGAGTCTGGTGAAGATGCACTGCCGGACATCCGCCAGCTGCGCCCCGACGTGGTGCTGTGCGACCTGCACCTGCCCGGTGTCAGCGGCATGGAAGTCACCGAACGGGTGATCCGCGGCGACCATGGCACCCGCGTCGTCATCGTCTCCGTACTCGAAGACGGCCCCATGCCCAAGCGCCTGCTTGAAGCCGGTGCCTCCGGTTACATCGGCAAGGCCTGCGATGCCCAGGAACTGCTGCGCGCCGTGCGCGACGCCGCATTGGGCCGCCGTTACCTCGGCAGCAGCATTGCCCAGAACATCGCCCTGGCCAACGTTGAAGGCAGCCAGTCGCCGTTCGACACCCTGTCACCGCGCGAGTTGGAAGTCGCCCTGCTGCTCACCCAGGGCCTGCGCCAGGAAGACATCGCCAAGCGCCTCAGTCTCAGCGCCAAGACGGTCAACACCCACAAGGCCCGTCTGTTCGAGAAGATGGGCATCCAGGACAACATCGCCCTGGCTCGCATGGCGAGCCAGTACGGATTGGTCGACCCCGCGCAGACGTTGTGATCCGTAGTGACACGCCATGCGTGTCTGCTTTTCGTTGCGGCGTCATGAACATCTGACGCCGGGTTTCGATCATCGCTAAGCGTTGGACGCATGTTCGCATCCGCCTGGACAAGCCTTCGGACACTTGTGCCGCGCTGCGCGCGGTTGACGCGCATGGCGCGTCACTACGAATTGCTACGTGCGCAGGACGATGGCGTTGTTAGCGTGTGCGAACGCGGCTGACGATCTGCGCGGCGGCCGCGGCGCTGGTCTTGACCTTTTCCCAGTCGCCGCTTTCGATCCAGTTGTTCGGCACCATCCACGAGCCGCCGATGCAGACCACGTTCTTCTGCTCCAGATACTCGGCCGCCGTCGTTTCAGTAATGCCGCCGGTCGGGCACAGCTTCAGATCCGGAATCGGCCCCGCCAGTCCCTTGATCATCGCCAGCCCGCCCACCGCCGACGCCGGGAACAGCTTGCACACCCGGAAGCCGCGCGCGTAGAGCGCCAGCAGTTCCGTCGGCGACGCCGCACCCGGCACCACCGGCAGCGGGGCCGCCGCCAGCGCATCTGCCATGTGCGCCGGCGTACCCGGCGTCACCAGGAAATCCGCGCCGGCATCAATCGCCTGCTGCATCTGTTCCACCGTCAGCACCGTGCCCGCGCCCACCACCACATCCGGCAGTTCGCGCTTGAGCATCGCCAGCGCTTCCATCGCCACCGGCGTACGCAGGGTCAGTTCGATCGCCGGCAGACCACCTTCCAGCAGCGCCGCGCTGACCGCGCGCGCCTGTTCGAGGGTGTGCACGGTGACCACCGGCAGAATGCCGGCGGCGTGGAGCAGGGATTCAGCGCGTTGTTGATGTGCGGCGATGGTCATGGAGAAGTATTCCGTCATTGTGCGAGGCCGTATGCGGCCGAGCGTTGTGAGAATGCGTGGGCCGGCCAACGGCCGGCGCTACCGGGGAGGCGCAGCGATGTGTCGAGAGGTAGCGGCGGGGGCCCTTTCCGGGACCGTCCAAAACATGGATGTTTTGGACGAGCCCCCATGGATGGGTTCACGGCGTGTCCCGGAAAGGGCCCCCGCCGCTGCCTCCACCGTGAAACCCACCGCCGCTCTTCGCGACAGAAATCAGGCGTCCTTCGCCTCATGCGGTGCAGCCGCCGCCGAAGCGCCGCCGCCCAGTTCGTACTCGGCGTCGTAGTTCCAGATGTCGCCGTCTGCGGCTGCCGGGCCACACGAGATCGAGATCGCGCCCTGGTCCGCCGGACCCACCATGCGGCGGTTCAGCGCGAACAGATTGCGGCCCATGTCGTGACCTGCCGGTGCCGTGTTCGGCGCCAGCTCGCGTGCCGCGAATTCCGCCGCGTCCACCAGCACCTCCAGCGTGCCCGCTTCGCCGTCCAGACGGATCATGTCGCCCTCGCGCACCCGCGCGATGGCACCGCCACGCGATGCCTCCGGGGTCAGATGGATCGCCGCCGGGAACTTGCCCGACGCACCCGACAGACGGCCGTCCGTCACCAGCGCCACGCGTCGACCCTGGTTCTGCAGCAAGCCCAGCAGCGGGGCCAGCGAATGCAGCTCCGGCATCCCGTTCGAACGCGGCCCCTGGTAGCGCACCACCGCCACGAAATCGTGCGGCAGCACGCCCGCTGCATGCAGCTTGTTCAACACCTGCGGCGCATCCACCACCACCGCCGGCGCTTCGATCGTGCGGTACTGCGGCTTCACCGCCGACAGCTTGATCAGCGAACGCCCCAGGTTGCCGCGCAGCAGGCGCAGGCCACCCTGGGCCTCGAACGGCTCCGCCACCGGACGCACCACCTCCAGGTCTGCGCTTTCCGTGATGCCCTCGATCCAGGTCAGGGCACCGTCGCGCAGCGCCGGGTCCTGCGTGTACTGGTGCATCCCGGTTTCCGCCACCGTCACCAGGTCCGCATGCATCAGCCCCGCGTTGATCAGCTCCCGGAACACGAATGCCGTGCCGCCCGCCGCCGCAAAGCGGTTCACGTCCGCCTCGCCGTTCGGGTACACCCGCGCCAGCAGCGGAATCAGCTGCGACAGCTCGTCCATGTCGTCCCAGGTCAGTACGATGCCCGCCGCCCGTGCCACCGCGATCCAGTGGATCG